>NZ_ALBQ01000026.1 GCF_000282895.1 Sphingomonas sp. ATCC 31555 | reverse complement strand
TGGGAATCCCTCACCGATTCAGTGCGGTCGAAATCCGCTCTAGGTGCCGATCCGCAGCGCACGGTTGGTGGCGCCTGTCATCATCTGCAAATTGAATGGTTTCAAACACGCTTGGCCCGTGTTCAGCGTACGCTCTCGTCGAGAGCCGCTATCTGGGTGGCAGCGAGCAAGAAGGCACCAACGCCGTAATATTGCGTGTCGCCCGCTTCGACCTTCTCGGGCCGGTCACTCACCTGCTGCACATAGCCAAGCCGCCCGTCGCGCTGGAGGGCGCGCTGCAAGGCCGCCCACCCGCGGCGCACGGCAGGTTCATATTCGGCACGCGGCAGCAGGCCGTTGTTGATCCCCCAGGCTAGGCCGTAGGTGTAGAAGCCGGTGCCGCTAGATTCCCGCGGCGATCCTTCCGGGGCGAGCAGCGACGGCGACCAATACCCGTCGGGCTTTTGCAGTTCCTTGAGCCGGCTCGCCATCTGCTGGAACAGCGCTTCCATCCGCACCCGATCGGCATTGTGCCTGGGGAGCAGCGGAAGGATACGAGCCATGCCAGCGAACACCCATCCATTACCGCGGCTCCAGAACTCCTTTCGCCCCTCGGCGTCGCGGCGCTCGAAGAAGCGACTGTCGCGATAGAAAAGCCGCTGGGCCGGATCGTAGAGGAAGTCGGTCGTCGCCCAGAATTCATCCATCGCGAAGTCGCGGTATCGGGGGTCCCCAGTTTGCAGCGACAATTCCGCCAGTGCGGCGGGCGCCATGAACAGCGCATCGCACCAGCACCAGCGCTTCAGGCATTCCGCCGCGCCATAGCCTTCCGGAGGAACGTAGAATGCCAGCGAGGCGATAGCGGGCTGGTTGACTACGCGATCGAAGGTGCGCCGTGCGGGTATTCGTGCAGCCTCGCCGGCGCCGTTGCGCGCAGCCCACAGGTACGCCTGGGTAATGGCATGATCGTCTGCAAAATAGGGGTTGTCGCCGGGGAGCCAGCGATTGGCCGTCCCCATGTCCAGAATGGCTTTGCGGATGCGCGGCGGCCCACCGGCATCGGCGAGCGCCGTCATGCCTATCCAGAAGGCGGCCTGCTCCCATGCACGGGGATTGCGGGTCTCGCCGGTCATTCGCGAAACGGTGTTGCCCTGCATCTGCCCGAGCTGCCAGTCGGCGAGACGCACCGCTGCCTCGATCGCGCTGGACGCCGGCCGCGTTGCCGCCGGCCGCTGGGCCTGCACGGCGCCAGGCGCAGCGGCAAGGAAGATCGATGCCAGGGCGAGATACTTCATGTCGTCGGTCTCCAGATCATGCCTATCCAGCCGCAGCCTCCTGATCGGCCGCGACGATATCCCAAGCGGCAGGAACGCCGACGCTTGGGCAAAGGCGCGCTGGGCGGTGCCGAAGCGCGCCCTACCGTTCAGAACCGGCCGCGGACGCCAAAAGCGATCGTTGTGCCGTTGAAGAAAGAATTGTCGCGGTGCACGCGATTGTTGGGTTGTTGCGGGTTCTCGAAATAGTTGAACGCATTCTCGTTGGTGATGTTCAAGGCATCAACGCGCAGCTCGACAAGATCGTTGATTTTGTACGACACGGTGGCATCCAGATAGCCCTGCGGTGCGAAATAGTTGATTTCGTTGTTGCCGCTGTTGCGCTGTCCGCCGCCGGTTTTCGCACGGTAATTGTAGGATCCGCGGAGCGAGAACGGCCCTTTCTCGTAGAAGCCGGTGATGCTGTAGGTGTAGTCGGGGACCGTCTGAAGCTGGATGACGTCGCCGTTGGTCAGGACGAAATTGAAGTCCAGGCCCTTCTGGTTCTGATCGATCACCGTGAAGCTGCTCGTCAGGCCCAATCCGTCGAACGGCTCAGGCAGGAAGGTGAAGTTCTGCTGATAGGCCACCTCGACGCCCTTCAGCTCCAGGCTCTCGGCATTCTGCACGATCGTGCGGCGTATCAACGGATTGCCGTTTGTAAGCGCGTTGATCTGGTCCAGCGTGCACGGCGTGGTCGGCCCGCCAAAAGCCGCGCAGCTGAAGAAGCTGGCGTCTAGACCAGCCTGCGCGAAGGGAATGTCTTCTATGACAGCGGTCGGCCGATCGACGATGTCCTTCTTGAACACGCCGACGCTCAGCAGCCCGCCCGGCGCGAAATACCATTCGAGTGCCGCGTCATAGGTCGTGGCGATCTGCGGACGCAAATTCGGATTACCCACGGTGACTGCCGCATTGAAGGCATTTGGCACTACGATGCTGCCGGCGATGTCGTTCAGTGCCGCGCGCGTCAGCGTCTGGCCCATCGCGCCGCGCAACACGAGTTTCGAGGTCAAATCGAACGCCAGACTGACCGAAGGCAGGAAGTTCTCGTATCCGCCCTTGCGGTTGGTGGGACTGAAGGTGCCGCCGGCATTGGTATAGTTGTCGATGTCCGTGCGGGTGTCCGAATATCGGATGCCGGCATTGCCGCGCAATTCGTGCCCGGCGATGGGCAGCTTGAAGCTCGTTTCGAAAAAGGCGGACTTTACCGTTTCTTCAGCCTGATAGGTTGCGTTCAGCTGGCGCGGGGCAGCGCGGTTGGAGACATTCGCTGCCAGCGTATCCATGACGAATGCGCGCGAGAAGGTGGCGAAGTTGGAAGGATAGCCGGAATTGCCCCCGTTCGCGAGCGTGCCGTATTGAAGAAACGGATCCATGTTCTGGAACACGCCCGTAGGGTTGGATGCAAAGGTGCCGCCGTTGGGCAGCGCCCTCGCCCGGCCGAGCGCCGAGCCGTCCTGTGAGGTACGTTCCTTGGTGCTGGAGACGTAGCTTCCACCCAGCTTGAATGCGATGCTGCTGTCGCCGCTATCCGCCACCGTCCAGTCGATGGCGCCGCGAACGCTTTTCACTTCGTCGATCTCGCGCTGCAAGCCGAAGCCGAGCGAGGGATCGCGATATAGCCTTGTATCGGTGAAATCGACCGGCGAGCTGATAGTGGGATAGGTGACGTCGACGGTCGGATCGTAGGTCGTCTCTACGCCATAGATATTGGAGACAATGCGATTGCCGGACTGCCAGGCATCGCTCTCGCTGATCGCTGCCTGCGCCGAGACGATAAGAGAATCGCTGATGGTGTATACGCCCCGCGCTACGCCGTATTTGAATTCGGTTTCGAAGTCGCGGAAGAAGCTTTCGGTCAGCAGGCTGGTGTTGCCGAACCGCCCGTATAAGTTGTTGTACTGATCGATCTTAACGTCGAGCGGGATGATTCCGGAATTGCTGCCCCGGCCCGGCAGATCGGTGGTGCCCGGCGCCGTTCGCGTGCTGCGAACCGGCACGCCGAAGGTGAACTCGTCCATCTGGTCGGTCAATTTCGAATAGATGCCGTCGAAGCTCGCCTCAAACCGGCTGCTCTTGTACTGGAGTGAGCCGACGAAACCCAAGCGCTCGCGTTCGGTGTTCGACGTATACACGCGGTAGAATCGCGGAAGGAGGGCATTCTCAACCTGGCTGCGGGTGAGGTTGCCGAAATTTGCCAACGGGCTGTTGAGATTTAGCTCGAACTGGAACGGGCCGCTCGTGTTTGGCGGCACCGGATTTGCCGCCGTCGAATAATAGGGCCGACGCCCAAGCGCGGAGGAATTATAGCCTCCGGTCGACTGGAAGCCGGAACGCTCGTTCACTGTCTTGGCATAGGCAACGCCGAACAGCGCACCGAAATTGCCCCAGGTATCGCTGAGCACTAGCGAGCCGCGGGGCCGCCATTCCTTGGACTGGGAGTTGTAGTTATATTGAGCCGTATAGCGGATCACCCGGCCTGCGCTGTCAAAGGGTCGCGGCGTCTGCAGATCGACATTGCCGCCGATGCCGCCCTCTTCCAGGTGCGCGAGCGGTGATTTGTATACGTCCACGCGGCCGAACAGTTCGGACGGAAACACGTCATAGTTGAAGGCGCGGCTAGAGCTGCCGACGCTGCCCGCCGAAGTGGTGCGAACCGGCGCGCCGTTCAGCGTCGTCACGACGAAGTCGGCACCCAGGCCACGAATTTCCACGCGCTGGCCTTCATTCGTGCCGGAGCCACCATCGCGCGATAGGATCACGCCTGGAATGCGCTGCATCGAGTCGGCGACATTCGCTTCGGGGAACTTGCCGATGTCTTCGGCCACGATCGAGTCGCGAAAGGCGATCTCGTTTCGCTTCAGTTGAACCGCCTGAGCCAGACTGCTGCGGAAGCCGGTGACGACGATTTCTTCCGCCGCCGACACTTCCTGTGCTTCGTCCTGCGCGGCCGCTGGCTGTGCAGGATTGGCCGCACGGGCTTCTTCCTGCGCATGGGAGGGCCCTGCGGCCAGCATGCACGCAAGCGCGCCAGCAGAAACCGCCGACGCGAGATTTCGTCTCCCCATCCTTCTCTCCCTTCACGTTCACGATCTAGCCGTGCGTGCACATCTTGTATGATAACTTCGCTTACGAAGGTCAACCGCAGCTTTTACCCACACGAGCTTGTTATCGTGGGGCACCGCGCCCCGGCACGTTGGCCAGCGCTGCAGAAGAATGGGAGATTATATGATAGCCTGACGGCTTGTCGATCAAACGGCGCCGTATGCGCGCGTGCGCAAGCTCGCGCTCAACGTGGAGTGGCGCGTCAGGCTTTCGTGCATGTGTTGGCGAGCCGCCTCGCGCGCGCGCGCCGAGTCCATGCGGATGATCGCATCGACGATCGCCTGATGCTCGCTAAGTACCTTATCGGCATAGGATTGATGCGCCTCACGGGGCTTGTCGCCAAGATAGAGGGTGCGCGACGGAACGAGACGCAGGCCGAGGAACTCCACGAAGCGGGCGTAATATTCGTTCTGGGTGGCACGCGCGATCGCTAGGTGGAACGCCGCATCCGCGGTTGCCGCCGCAGCCGGATCGTTGGCGACCGCGACCATTTCAGCCAGCGCGTCCTGTATCGCGCCAATATCAGCGGTCGTGCGCCGCGCCGCCGCCAAGCCTGCCATTTCGGTTTCCACCGCCATTCGCATTTCAAGCAATTTTATGACGTCGGCGAGTTCTTGAACCTCATCCCGCGTTATCTGGAAAGCGCGGTATTCAGCGGTTTCCGCGACGAACACCCCCGCCCCCTGGCGGGACACGGTAAGCCCATGAGCGGTCAATCGTGCCACCGCCTCCCGGACCACCGTGCGGCTGACCCGCTCCGCCAGCGCAATTTCCTTTTGTGACGGCAACCGGGCACCGGATGGCAGTTCGCCCGATCGGATCTGCGCTTCCAGCTTGGCGAACAGTTCGTCGGTCAGAGATCCCGTGCGTGCAGTCTCTCCCGCGCCGGCCAAGGCTTCGACAGCAACAGCCTCTTCATCACTTGTCATACCAATCTCCGATGCGTAGGTTTGCTCTAGCACCGGCACATTCGCTAGTCGATGCGGATGCAAGGACAGGGGAGGAACAGTTATGCGATCACTTGCGCACACCTCGCGAGATCCTGTGCTTGGGGGAGAATGAGATGAGCGTACGCGCGCTGCTTGCAGGCCTGAGCCTTGCTCTCGCCGGGCCGGTCCTTGCGCAGGAGCAACCGGCTCCCGAGCGCCTGCCGCCGGTGGTAAACGCCCTCCCCCCTCCGCCCGACCGGACGCCGCGGGTTGCGGTGACGGTCGCCGACTATCGCTACGGCGATCTCCTTTGGGAAAACGACAAGACGGCGCACCGCATCTATTCCCGCGCACTCGAAGCATCGGAGCCGCCCTCCAGCTCCGGCGTCGATAGTTGGGGCAAGAATGTGCGCTGGCCCTACATGGACCGACAGCTGCGCGCGGGCGATCAGCACGGGTACCATGGCGAGGGTCTGGACTTCTACCATGTCGGCACGAGTCGGGGCGCTGGTGGCCTGGGTATCTGGCACGACAACAAGCTCTGGACGTCGCGCAACTATCGCAGCCATAGCATTATCAAAAATGGGCCGGACATCGCCGATTTCACCGTGGCATATGATCCTTGGCCAATTGATATAGCCCGCAAGGTTTGGGAGAAGCGCCGCTTCACGCTTCCGCTTGGCACGCATTTCACGCGCATGGTTTCAACGCTCCACTCGGATCGGCCGGGTGCGCTTATCGTGGGCATCGGCATCGGCAAACGCACGACGGGCGATGGCGGCGAACTGACCGTGGATCGCGCGCGCGGGCTGCTTTCCTGGTGGGGTCCCGACAGTGCGGACCATGGCCGCATGGCGGTGGCAATCCGCGTCGATCCCGTGAACATCGTCGACATCAAACAGGATGCCGACAATTATCTCGTCCTGGTGAAGGTCCAGCCGGGCCAGCCCTTCGTTTATTATTCGGGTTCGGCCTGGAGCCTCGGGGAAGGCGGCTTCCGCACGCGCGAGGCCTGGGATCGCTACGCTGCCTCCCAAAATCTTAACTTCACTGTGCCCAGCTGAACTGACACCTGGAAAATTGCATGGAACGCCGCCAATTCCTTACCGCAGCAGCTGGCGCCGGCACGGCTGCCGCGCTTGCATCGGGCAGCGCCCGCGCAGCCGAACCTTCAGGTGCGGCGGACCGCCGCTACATGCTCGATCTGTTGACGAAAATGGCTGCGCCGATCCTCGGCCCGATGTCACGGGGTACACTGCAGGTGACGTTCCGGCCCGCGCTCAGTCCCAGTTGGGACGGGCGCAATACGAAGGTCGCTTATCTGGAGGCATTCGGGCGACTGATCTCGGGCATCGCACCTTGGCTATCGCTGCCGGACGAAAATACCGCCGAAGGCATGCTGCGCAGAGACTTGCGCCGTCAGACGCTGGCCAGCCTTGCCCATTCGGTCGATCCGAACAGCCCCGACTATCTGCTGTGGCGGAGCGAAGGGCAATCGCTGGTCGATTCCGCCTTCTTCACCCAAGCGCTGCTGCGTGCGCCCAAGCAGCTTTGGGAACCGCTCGACAGCGCTACTAAGGGCCGCATCGTCGAGGAGATCAAGGGTCTGCGCCGCGTGTCGCCGCCGTACACGAACTGGCTGCTGTTCGCGGCCATAAACGAGGCGTTCCTGCTTTCGATCGGTGAGGCCTGGGATCCGATGCGCGTCGATCTGGCAGTGCGCAAGATCAACGAATGGTATGTCGGCGACGGCTGGTATGCCGATGGGCCCCGCTTCCATTTCGACCATTACGGATCCTATGTAATTCACCCGATGCTGGTGCAGGTGCTGGACGTCGTGGCCGCGGCAGGCGTGCGGCTTGCCAACACACCGGCGGAGGATCTGCGCGCGCAGGCTTGGCGGCGAATGCAGCGTTATGGCGAGCACTTGGAGCGTTTGATCGGTCCGGACGGGAGCTACGCGCCGATCGGGCGCTCGCTTACCTATCGGACAGCGGTTTTCCAGCCGCTAGGCCTGCTCGCCTGGCGCAATCGACTGCCGCCGTCCCTGCCTGCGGGACAGGTCCGCGCGTCTACGTTGGCGGCGCAGCGAGCGATCTTCGCCCACCCCAGTAACTTCGATTCGAACGGCTATCTCACGATCGGCTTCGCCCGCGCGCAGCCGACGCTGGGTGATGCCTATTCCAATGCCGGTAGCATGTATATCGCGTCCGAGAGCCTGTTGGCGCTCGGTTTGCCAGCGGATGATGGTTATTGGATCGATCCGCCGCTCGACTGGACCTCAAAAAAAGCTTTTTCGGGGAGTTACTTCCCGAAGGATTATTATGTCGACTATTAACCGTGAGACGCGCCGGGTGCCGCGCAGCGATGCTGTCGCGGCGACCCGGCGACATCCCGTCAGTAGTGGAAGCGGAAGTCGATACCTACGCGGCGGGGCGTGAGCACAGATCGCGCATAATAGCGCTCTACCACGCCGGTTCGCGTCTGGTTGAACGAACTCAGATCGTTGCTGACCGCAGTATAGGCATATTTGTTGAAGATATTGTCGGCAAAGATGCCGATATCGAAGCTGGGCGCACGATAGGTAATCGATGCGCGATGCGTCATATAATCGGGAATTTTCTCGCCAAAGCCACGCAAGCCGACCCGGGAGTAAATGTCGCCGGTATAGGTGGCGGTCCAGTTGGCTTCGATCCGCGCATCGTCGCTCACCGGCTTGGTATAGGTCAGTTGCGCGCTTCCCGAATGCCGCGTCGATCCGGGCAGACGATCGCCCGCCAGTGCGTCGTAACGGACGCCCTGGCTGACCACCAGATCGGGGAAATCCTCGGTTAGATGGGCGTCGGTGTAGGAATAGGTCGCCTGCAGAACCAGATCCGGCACGATCTTGAACGATCCGGAGAATTCGACGCCCTGCGATACTGCGGCACCGGCGTTGGTGGTGATGCCTACCGCGCCATTGACCGTCTGGCTGGGCACCTGCACCTGGCTCCACTTCACCCGGAACGCATCGAGCGTGAACTGCAGTCGCTTGTCGAACACCGAAGCACGCAGACCGATTTCCATATTGTCTGTCTTGTCCGGCCCATAGACCAGCTCGTTCGGCAGAGCGCAGACATTCTGGCCGGGCGGAAGCGGCACGACGCAAGGCGCCACTCGGTTCACGCCGCCGATCCGATAGCCGGTGCTGTAGGTGGCGTAGGCGAGCAGATCCGGGCTGAACCGATACGAGCTATTGGCCTTCCAAACGAACCCGTCGTCGCCGGTATTGCCCGATCGCACCCGGCTGGGTGCAAACTGGATCAGCGGATAGGGCGTGCGCGTCAGGCCGCCGCCGAACAGCGGCGTATCGGTGCCGCCCGTTGCGAAGGCGTCGTAGCGGAAGTAGCGCAGGCCGCCGGTGACCTGCCATGCGGGCGTGATGTGCAGCGTCGCTTCGCCATAAACCGCCTTTTCGACGGTGCGGGTGTTGACGAAGGAGATGTATTCCAGATCGTCGGGCCGGTTCACACCGGCGAAGGCCGCGAAGCCGGGGGTGTATTCCTGGCGATCGGCGGCATATTTCAGCCGGTTGTAGAAGCCGCCGATCACCCAGTTGACCGGGCCGCCGTGCGACGAGACGAGCCGGACTTCCTGGTTGAACTGCTCGTATTTGCGATGGTTGTTCGCGAAGGACGAGAAGGTCGGAAAGGCTTCATAGCCATAATCGAGATCGAGCAGCAGATCGGTGTTGTCGTCGACGTTGACGATTTTCTGCTCCGTATAGGCAGTAGTACTGACAAGCTGCGCTACGTTGAACAGGTTGATGTTCAGTTCGGCCGAGAACAGATCCGCGTTGCGGTTAAACGGCTCAAGATAGCGCCACGGCCCCTCATACCTCCCTGTGCCCAACACACCGGCCCCATTCGCCTGCCGACCGCCGCTCTCAGTTTCCTGATGCGCATAGGTAAGATAGGCTTTGATGTTGGGATTATATTCCAGGAGCAGCGTGTTGCGTGTAGTGAAGGTCTGCTCAAAGTTGACGTCGTCCTGCCGCTTGAAGTTGTTGGCATAGTCCTGTTTGGTACCGAGCGAAGCTTGGGCAGCCGTGGTGCCGCGCACCGGCTGCGGGTTGGAGACGCCGGGCCGCTGCAGGATGTAGTTGTAATCGATGAAGCCGGGATTGTCGTAATAGCCGACCACCGATCGAAGGGCGATGTGATCGCTGACGATCGGAACATTGACCGTCACGTCCCCGATGCGGCCAAAATCGCTGCTGTACGACTGGACATAGCCGCGACCATGCAGGTCTACCGAAAAGCGGGTGCTGTCCGGGCGATTGGGGATGTAGCGCACTGCACCCGCCAGCGTACCGAGACCATAGAGCGTACCCTGCGGCCCTAGCAACGTTTCGACGCGGGCGATATCAATCAGCTTGAAGTCGAGATAGAGCGGCACTTCGCCGAGATAGACGCCGACGGCATCGTTGCCGTTTGCGCCGGAGGCGCTGGTGTCGCCGGATTCTATACCGCGCAGGATGATGTTACCGGTGCTCGCCGGTCCAGTATCGACGATGGTGAGGCCCGGCGTAAAAGCGGCTAGGCCGCGCACGTCATCAATGCGCAGACGGCTGATCGTTTCCTCTGAAACGGCACTGATGTTGATCGGAGCATCCTGCAACGTCACGCTGCGGCGGCTGCCGGTGACGACGATCTCGTTCGCGCTGCCCCCCGCCTGCTCGTCCTGGATCGCGGTTGCCGCCGCTGGGTCGGTCTGCGCCGCCGCGCCGCCGGCGCCGATGCTGGCGAGAACAGTTGCTCCCAATAGTGCCGCGCGTGAAATGGATCGTGCCACCCTAGCCCCCTTTTCTTGTCATATCCCTGGCCGCCTTGTCGGGCGTCTCTGGAATCGCAGACTTTGGGTAAACCGGGCGAACCGCCATGGGGCGTTTGACGTACCGCATTGCAGCATACCCAAAAGGGGACAAACAGTAAACGCCGCACTCCTCGGCAGGAGAACGGCGCGATTTTCAATTGTACTAGAGCGGATTTTGACCGCACTGAATCGGTGAGGGATTCCCAA
>NZ_ALBQ01000025.1 GCF_000282895.1 Sphingomonas sp. ATCC 31555 | reverse complement strand
CCCCCCCCCGACCCCTCCCGCATGCGGAAGGGGAGAAGAAGTCAGGCGACGCTTTCCAGCGTCTCCACGGTCAGCCGATCGTTGGTGTAGACGCACAGCTCGCCCGCAATCGCCATCGCCTTGCGCGCGACCACCTCGGCGTCGGGTTCATATTCGATCAGCGCCCGCGCCGCGGAGAGCGCGAAATTGCCGCCTGAGCCGATCGAAGCGACGATGCCATGCTCGTGCGCTTCGGGCTCGAGCACGTCGCCATTGCCGGTGATCACCAGCGTCACGTCCTTGTCGGCGACGAGCAGCATCGCCTCCAGGTTGCGGAGATACTTGTCCGTCCGCCAGTCCTTGGCGAGCTCCACCGCCGCGCGCAGCAGCTGGCCGTGGTGCCGCTCCAGCTTGGCCTCGAGCCGCTCGAACAGGGTGAAGGCGTCGGCGGTGGCGCCGGCAAAGCCCGCGATCACCTTGCCGTCGCCCAAGGGGCGGACCTTGCGGGCATTGGGCTTCATCACGGTGTTGCCGGCCGAAACCTGGCCGTCGCCTGCAATCACCACTTTTCCGGATTTCCGCACGGAGAGGATCGTCGTGCCGTGCCACGCGGTATTCTTGTCGCTCATGGCCCGCATATGGGTGGCGGGTGCGGGCCTGCAAAGGGGGCATTCCCCTAAGGCCGCGTCCGCGCAACGATCCGACAATTTCAGGATTTCTTGGGTGTGGCTTGGTCGGGGCGACAGGATTCGAACCTGCGACCCCCACACCCCCAGTGTGATGCGCTACCAGGCTGCGCTACGCCCCGACCGAGGGTGCGCCCTGTATGCCGCTTGGGCCTCGGACGCAACCCCCAAACACCGGTTTCAGCGATCGAGCGCTTCGAGCCCCATCGCGATCGCGCCGAGCGGCCCGGCCATGTCGCCCAGCCCCGGCGGGCCGACGCGCGTGTCGAGCTCGGCGCAATAGCCGGCCAGCGCGCCATAGCCGTTGATCATGCCGGCCAGCTTTTCGCGCACCGCGCCGAACAACTGCGGCCGCTTGGTCATCACCCCGCCGCCGATCGCGATCCGCTCGGGTGCCAGGCTCACCACCAGATTGTGGAGCAGCGCCGCCAGGTCATGCGCGAAATAGTCCCATTCGGGCGCGTCGTCGGCGACGTCCTGCCCCGGCCGGCCGAAGCGCGCCGCCAGCGCCGGGCCGGAAAGCAGACCCTCGGCGCAATCGCCATGATAGGGGCACCAGCCGGCGAAGCTGTCGCCCGGCGCGCGGGCCGATCGCATGTGTCCTGCCTCGCCATGCGCATAGCCCATGATCGGACGGCCATTGGCCACCAGCCCCACGCCCACGCCGGTGCCGATGGTGATATAGGCGTGCGTGGAGAGCCCTGCCGAGGCACCCCAGCGCGCTTCCGCCAGTGCCGCGCCGTTCACGTCGGTCTGGATCGCCAGCGGCTTGGCATAGCGTGCGGCGAGCCGCTTGGTGAGATCGGTGTCGTTCCAGCCCGGCTTGGTCGTCGCGACGATCGAGCCGAAGTTCGGCCGCGCCGGATTCAGCTCGATCGGGCCGAAGCTGGCAATGCCGATCGCGTCGAACGTCCAGCCATCCAGCACCGCCTCGATCGCGGCCAGCGTTGTCACCGGATCGGTGGTGGGGATGACGTGGCGTTCGCGGACATCTTCAGGTCCGCTGCCCAGCGTGGCGACGCATTTGGTGCCGCCCAGTTCCAGGCCGGCGATCGACAGGTTCGAAGTCATGCCATCGCGCTAGCGTGCCGCGCGCCCTTCGGGAAGCCCCCCGATGCCGGTGCGCGCAAAGGTTTTCACGCGGTCACTGGTCGGTGCGGTGCAGATATTCGCTGAGGCTGACAAAGGCGAGTGCGAGCGCGAACACCCCCATCGCCGCGAATACCATGAAGAGATAGTTGCTACCGATGACGTCGAGCATATCCGCCTCCATCTGCAAGAGGGAGAGCGTGGCGCCGTTGTCGAACAATTACGTTGATCTTTGTCAAACCTGGCTTGCGACATCCGCAGCAAGCGCCCATCATGGCGCCATTATCGTGTAATCGTCGGAGTTTATGACCCAACGCCCCAGTCATGATCCTGCGGCAACGGCGCTGTTACTGGAAGCCTCGAGCGATCGCGGCGTCTTCCTGCTCGATCCGGATGGCCGGATCGCCAGCTGGAGCCGCGGTGCCGAGCTGCAGGACGGCTGGACGCCCGCCGATCTGCTCGGTGCTTCGCTGGGCCTGCATTATCCCGCCGCCGATGTCGAAGCCGGGCGCCCGGCGCGCGATCTGGCCCGCGTCCGCGTCGAAGGCCGATTGATCGAGGAAGGCTGGCGGGTGCGGCGCGACGGCAGCGAATATCTCGCCGAAGTCCAGCTGACCGCGCTGGTCGATTCGGACGGCAGCTTGCGCGGCTATGCGGAGGTGTTTCGCGACATCACCGACAGCAAGGCCTCCGAAACCGCGCTGGCGGGCAGCGCACTGCACCTGCGCTCGATTCTCGCCACCGTGCCCTCGGCGATGGTGGTGATCGACGATCAGGGCCGGGTCCTGTCGTTCAGCGCCGCGGCGGAGCGGCTGTTCGGCTGGCGCGAGGAAGATGTGGTCGGCCGCAACGTGCGGATGCTGATGCCCTCACCGGATGCGCAGCTGCACGACAGCTATCTCGCCCGCTACATGACGACCGGCGAGCGCCGGGTGATCGGCATCGGGCGCATCGTTGTCGGCCAGCGGCGCGACGGCACCGATTTTCCGATGGAGCTGCAGGTCGGCGAAGCGAGCAGCGACGGGCACCGCATCTTCACCGGCTTCATCCGCGATCTGACCGACGAGCAGCGCGCCGAGCTGCGACTGAAGGAACTGCAGTCCGAGCTGATCCACGTCTCGCGCCTCTCGGCGATGGGCACCATGGCCTCCACGCTGGCGCACGAGCTCAACCAGCCGCTCACCGCCATCGCCAATTATCTGAGCGCCGGCCGCAACCTGATGGAGCAGGACAGCGAGGATCCCGAGGATCAGGAAATGATTCGCGAGGCGATGGAGGAATCGGTGAAGGAGGCGTTGCGCGCCGGCGACATCGTCCGCCGCCTGCGCGCCTTCGTCTCGCGCGGCGAGGCGGATATGGGTCTGGCCGATCTGCCCCGGCTGATCGACGAGGCAAGCCGCCTGGCGCTCAGCGGATCGCGCGAACTGGGCGTGCGCGCCTTCTACGCGCTCGATCCACACGCCACCGCGGTGCTGTGCGATCGCGTGCAGATCCAGCAGGTGCTGGTCAACCTGATCCGCAACGCGGTGGAGGCGATGGCCGCCAGCACGGTGCGGGAAGTGACGATCGGGTCCGAAACGGCGCCGCGCAACCTGGTGCGCATCTGGGTGGCGGATACCGGGCCCGGCATCGCGCCGGAACTCGCGCCGCGGCTGTTCCAGGCGTTCAGCAGCACCAAGGAACAGGGCATGGGCCTGGGCCTGTCGATCTGCCGCACGATCGTGGAGGCGCATGGCGGCCGGATCTGGGCAGAGCCCCGCCCGGAGGGCGGCACGATCTTCAACTTCACGCTGCTGTCGGCGCACGAGGAACAGGCATGACGGAACAGAAGTACATCCATCTGGTCGATGACGAGGAGTCGGTCCGCCGCTCGACCAGCTTCATGCTGCGCACCTCCGGCTTCGCCGTCGACACCTATCCTTCCGGCGTCGCCTTTCTGGAGCGGGTGGCGGACGCAAAGCCGGGCTGCATCCTGCTCGACGTGCGGATGCCCGAAATGGACGGCATCGAAGTGCAGGCCGAACTTGCCAGCCGCGGCGTCAAGCTGCCGGTGATCGTGCTGACCGGGCATGGCGATGTCGGCACGGCGGTGGCGGCGATGAAGGGCGGCGCGGTCGACTTTCTCGAAAAGCCGTTCGAACGCGAAGCGCTGATCGAGGCGCTGGATCGCGGCTTCGAACAACTCGGTCGCGGCGATGAAGCGCTGGCATCGCAGCACGAAGCCGCCCGGCGGATCGGTCAGCTTTCCCCGCGCGAACAGGATGTGCTGCGCGGGCTGGTGCGCGGCCATCCGAACAAGACGATCGCCTATGATCTCGGCATCTCGCCGCGCACGGTGGAGGTCCACCGCGCCAATGCGATGAGCAAGCTGGGCGCGCGCAGCCTGTCGGAAGCACTGCGCCTCGCCTTCGCCGCCAAGCTCGACCAGTCGCTCTGAGGCACGCCGCGCCGCCGGCACTGCGGCGGGGCCGGCGTGCTGGACATCGCCCATCACCTTCCGGCGCTTCGCGACTGCCTTCCCCTCCCTATGAGCGGAGAGGGAGCATGGGCGCCCCCCTCACCTGAGGTGGAGCTGCGGGCATCCACCCTCGCGTCCTAGGAACATTGCGTAACGACAGCCCTGCGTCGGCGTGGCACGCGCGGTCGATCATGGTCCGCCCGCTGCCTTCCGAACGCCCCAGCGTATTGCTCGTCGAAGACGATGATGGCGTGCGTCGCGCGACACAATTGCTGCTGCACGGGCACGGCTATAGCGTCCGCGCCCATCGCACGGCGGCATCCGCGCTGGCCGATCCGAGCGGCGCGGAGACGGGATATCTGCTCGCCGATTATCGGCTGCCCGATGGCGACGGCATCGGCCTCCTCCAGGCGATGCGCGCAACCGGATGGGAGGGCCATGCCGTGCTGATGACCGGCCATCCGCATACCGGGCTGGAGGACGCCGCGCGGCAGGGCGGCTACGCCATCTTCCTCGAAAAGCCGTTGCGCAGCCTTGATCTGCTCGGTGCGCTGACCGGCTCCGATCGCGACGCGCCGCCGGCCTGAACCGCTACGGCATCTCCGGCCACCAACACGGAAATCGCCGCCGCGATGTGCACCGCGACGGCGATTCCAGGTTCGGCGGCGATCACCGCGGCATCGATATGAGCTTCACGCGCGCCCCAGGTCGGGGGGCGGGCCAGGGCGCGCGTGGCTGCTCAGTCGAGACCCAGCTTCGACAATGCCTTGTCGATCACGCCCTTGCCGACCGTCTTGTCCTCTGCGCGGTTCCGTTCGGCTTCGGCATTATAGCCCGAGCTTTCCGGTACCTGATTGTTGTGGATCGGCTGCGTCGAAGCGGGCGGATCCGATGCGTCCATCGATTCGTCGAGCGCGCGATCGAGCCGGGCGTCGCGGCTCTGCGGATCGCGGGCGAGGCGTTCTGCGATCGAAAGATCGGTGCCCGCATCGGCCGAATGAACGGCGCCCTTGCCGTCTTCGTCCGCCTGCGGATCGGGGGCAACCGACATCCGGTCCATCGCAGGGTCCAGCGGGTTGTTGGTCATCATGCACTCTCCTGAGCGTTGGCTGTCTAGAACGGCCGGTGCCGGAGTCCCGTTCCCATTCCCGTACGCGCTGCCCGAAAAGAAAGGGCCCGGCGGATCGCTCCGCCGGGCCCTTGCTGCATTTCCCTGGCGCGAGGGTCAGTCGCGCGAGCTGCCGAACAGGCGAAGCAGGAACAGGAACATGTTGATGAAGTCGAGATAGAGCTTCAGCGCTCCCATGATCGCGACCTTGCCCTGCTCCGGCGTGCCGGCGACATAGGTGTAGATGCTCTTGATCTTCTGCGTGTCATAGGCGGTCAGGCCGGCGAAGATCAGCACGCCCACGGCGCTGATCACCAGGCTCATCGTGCCCGACTCCAGGAAGAAGTTGACGATCGACGCGACGATCAGACCGACCAGGCCGATGATCAGGAACGTGCCGAAGCCCGACAGATCCTTCTTGGTCGTGTAGCCATAGACGCTCAGCGCCGCGAAGCCGGCCGCGGTGCCGAAGAACACCTGCGCGATCGACATGTCGGTATAGGTGGTGAAGATCGTCGAGAGCGACGCACCCAGCAGGCCGGCATAGGCGAAGAACAGCGCCTTCAGCGTGCCTTCGGACATGCGGCTCTGGCCGAAGCTCATCGCGAACACGATCGCCAGCGGCGACAGCATCGCCACCCAGCCGAGCATCGTCGGCTGCAGCGACAGACCGCGGCTGGTTTCCACTACCTGGAACAGCAGCGCCTGCAGCGAAGCGACCTTGCCGAACGCAAGGGCCACGATGCCGGTCAGCAGCACGCCGGACAGCATGTAGTTGTAGACCGACAGCATGTACGACCGGAGCCCCGCGTCATGCGCCGCGGCGCGTGCACCAGCCGTCGCGAAGGGCGACTCGCTCGTGCGGGGATCAGACCAGTTAGCCATTCGAAAAAACTCCTTTGCCCGGCATAACGCCGGATGGCTGGAATATCGTCCTGCTATGCGCGTATTTCAAGCAAAACCGGGTGTAGCAACCTTTCGACACAGGGCGCAGACTCGATATTTGCGGCGTCGGACGGCGCGCCACCGCCTTCAACTGGGACCATTGCCATGCATCGTCTGTTCGTCGGCTTCCGCCCGCCCCCCGCGATTCGCGCGCAATTGCTTGCTCTGGCCGGCGGCGTGGTCGGCGCGCGTTGGCAGAGCGACGAGCAGTTGCACTGCACGCTGCGCTACATCGGCGAGGTCGATCGCGCCCTCGCCGAAGAGGTCGCCATCGCGCTCGACAATGTCCGCTTCCCGCCGTTCGAGCTGGCGATCGCAGGCGTCGGCGAGTTCGACTCCCGCGGCCGCCCCAATGCGCTCTGGGCCGGGCTGCGCCCGCACGAACAGGTCGCGCAGCTCCACCAGAAGATCGATCAGGCGCTGGTCCGCCTGGGGCTGGAGCCCGAACGCCGCGCTTATTTGCCGCATGTCACGCTGGCGCGGATGAAGGCAGTGCCGGGCGCAAACGATCGCTTCCTCCACGATCATGCCGGGCTCGCCAGCCCGCCTTTCACGGTCGACAACTTCCTCTTGTACGAAAGCCATCTCGGCGGCGAGGGATCGGTGTACGAGGCGATCGGGCGTTATCCGCTGCGCGGTTGATCGGCGGCAATTCCGTTCACCAGCAACCCCAGCGCCGCCGCGATGGGCGCGTCGGCGGCGGGCAGCTTGCCGTCCAGCGCCAGCGTCGTCAGCCCGTGCACCGTGCCCCAGGCGGCCATGGTCGCGCTCGCCGGATCGCCCGCAGCCAGCGTGGCGACGCGACGGGAAAGGATCTGGAACGCCTCGCCATAGCCTTGCGGCGGCGGCGTGTCGCATCCCGCCCCTCCGCCGAACATCAGGCGAAACAGCGCCGGCCGCCCTTGCGCGAAGTGGAAATAGGCAAGGCCCTGGGCGAGCAGCGCAGCGCGCGGGCTCTCGGCCCGATCGGCCTGCGCCAGCGCTTCGGCCAGCAGCGCGAAGCCTGCCTCGGCAACCGCGCCGAGCAGCGCCGCCTTGTCGGCAAAGTGGCGATAGGGCGCCATTGCGGAGACGCCGGTCGCCTTGGCCAGCGCACGCAGCGTCACGCCTTCGGTCCCGGCCTGATCGAGCAGCGCCATCGCCGCCTCGATCAGACGCGGCCGCAATCTGCCCTCCGTCGCCGCATTTTCCATCTTGTTTACACCGTACACATCGCTAGAACGAGTGTACATTGTAAACACGGAGAGTCGTCATGCAAGCCGCACCATCCCGCGAGACCGTCGACCTCGCCGCCTATCCCGATCTGATCGTCGTGATTCTGGGGTTCAAGCTGCGCCGCCTGCGCGCGATACCGGCGATGCTGCGGATCGGGCGCGGCCTGGCGGCGCTGCGCAAGGATCCGCCGGACGGGCTGCTGGCGGAGGATGGGATGCTGTTCGGCTGGAACCATATCGGCTTCCGCCAATATTGGCGCGACCTTCCCAGCCTGGAGGCCTTCACCCGCACCGCACCGCACAGCCTCTGGTGGCGCGATTTCCTGAAGGATCCCCAGGGCGCCGGCTTCTGGCACGAAGCCTATGGCGCGCGGGGGATCGAGGCGGTGTACGTCAACCTGCCCGGCCAGCGGCTCGGGCTCGGCATGTTCGCGCCGCCGGCGCGGCCGGTCGGCACGTTGCTGTCGACCCGCCAGCGCCTCCAGGCCCATGCCGGGCTGG
This sequence comes from Sphingomonas sp. ATCC 31555, assembly GCF_000282895.1. Taxonomy (GTDB): domain Bacteria; phylum Pseudomonadota; class Alphaproteobacteria; order Sphingomonadales; family Sphingomonadaceae; genus Sphingomonas. The sequence goes on along the minus strand of NZ_ALBQ01000025.1, from coordinate 21,696 downwards.
AAGGCTAGCGGGGGCGGGCGCCGTCAGAACGACGCCCAGTCGCCTTCGGCCGATGCCGTCATCGCCGCGGCTGCGGCCGGTGCGGCGGTGCGAGTGCGGGGTGCCGCTGCCGGGCGCCCGATCGTCGGCCGCTTCAGCGGCAGGTTGGTCCGCGCGCCGTTGCCGCCTGCGTCGACGGTGAAGGCCTGGGCCTGGCGCTTCAGCGCTTCCACTTCGGTGCTGAGGTTGCGTGCGGCGGCAGAGGTCTGCTCCACCATCGCGGCGTTCTGCTGGGTCGCCTGATCCATCACCGTCATTGCGGTGCTGATCTCGCCGACCGACGAGGCCTGGGCCTGGTTGGCCGTTGCCATGCTGCCGAGCAGGTCGTGCACCTCGCGCACATCGCCCGCGATCGCGGCAAAGGCCTCGTCGACGCGCTGCACCATGCCCACCGCGGCGGTCACGTCGGTCTGGGTGGCGGTCAGCTGCTCGCGGGCGCGGCCGGCTTCTTCCTCGGCGCGCATCGCCAGGGCGGAGACGAGATCGGCGACCACCGCAAAGCCGCGGCCCGCCTCACCTGCACGGCCCGCCTCCACGGCGGCGTTCATCGCCAGAACGCGAGTCTGGAAGGCGATCTTGTCGAGGCCTTCGATCACGTCGTCGATGCCCTTGGCGCTTTCGGAGACGCGGCTCATCGCCGACACCGCCTGGTCCGCCACGCTGCGCCCGGCCTCCACCGATCCGATTGCGCCGTCGGCGCGCGCCACCGTCTCGGTCGCGCTGGACGCGGTCGAGCGCAGCCGCTGGTCCATCTCGCCGATCGACGCGACGGTTTCTTCCAGGCTTGCCGCCGCGCTTTCGGTGCGGCGCGAAAGGTCTTCGGAGGCGCTGGCGATCTCCGCCGCGCCGGTGCTGATCGTCTCGGCCGACATCGACACCGAACGCACCAGGTCGCGCAGCGCCGCCAGCGCTTCGTTGAAATTGGTCTTGAGCTGGGCATTGGCGCCCGGGAAGTCGACGGTCACGTCGGCGGTCAGGTCGCCCGCCGCCAGCCGCTGCAGCGACGCGCCGAGCACGCGCACCACATCGGCCTGCTGCTCGGCGGCTTCCTTCTGCGCCACGGCGGCGTCGCGGAAGATCAGCATCCCGCGCGAGATGCGGCCCACGCAATCCTCATAATCGGTATGCGCGATCGGCGAGGCGAGATCGCCCGCCGCCAGCCCTTCCATCCGCACGACCGTCGCCACATAGGGGTCGCACACCGCGCGGCGGAAATTGACCGCGAGGTAGAAAGCAAAGCCGATCACCGCGGCGGCCACCGCCAGCAGGGCCATCGTCGGCAGCACGACGGCGCTCACCGTCAGCAGCACCATCAGGCCGATCATCCAAGCAAACGCCACCTTCATCTTCTGCCGAATGGGTAGCTTCACTTCGAATGATTGGAACATGGTGCGCTTCCTTGCCTTGCGATCCGCTGCGAGGCTCTATCGCGCGGCAGTGTGCCTCGCCTGACCCTCTCTCACGCATTGTAGGCGAGTTTTTCGCAAAACGGCGCGATCGACACATGACGGAAACAATACGTACCTTTGTGCAGGTGCTCTTGACACGCGCCGCCTGCCCCCGATCAGCCTTTTCCGGGATCGATCAAGAACTTCTCGCCCGTCGCCTTGCGCTCATAGGCACGCAGCACCTCCGGCTTCAGCGCCTCGGCCAGGCCGATCGTGCGCGTATAGCGACTCGCGAAGGTCGTGGTCAGTTCGGCCAGCACACGGCGGCGCATCGCACCCACCGTCTCGCCGCCGGCGCGCTGCAGGAACGGCATCAGCAGCCAGCCCGAAACGCTCCACTGGAAGCCGAACGCCAGCCGGTTGAGCGTGGTCGGCGCCAGGTCCAGCGCGCCATAGATATAGAGCTGCTTGAACTGGTCCGATCCGTAGCGGCTATATTCCGCCATCGCGCGCACCGCCGCCGCTTCCATCGCCTGCAGGATATCGCTGCCCAGCGTGCCGCCGCCGATCGCATCGAACGCGATTGTCGCACCGGTTTCCGCCACCGCATCGGTCAGCCGCGCGCGGAAATCCTCGTCCTTGCTGTTCAGCACATGGGTGGCGCCGATGCCGCGCAGGATCGCCGCCTGCTCCTCGGATCGCACGATGTTCACCAGCGGGATGCCATCCGCCAGGCACAGCTTCTGCAGCATCTGCCCAAGGTTGGAGGCAGCGGCGGTGTGCACGATCGCCTTGTGCCCCTCGCGCCTGGCGGTCTCGACAAAGCCCAGCGCGGTCATCGGATTGACGAACAGCGCCGCGCCGTCGGCTGCGCTCGCGCCTTCGGGCAGCGGCGTCACCTCGCGCGCCTTCAGCGTGCGAAAATCGGCGAACATCGCGCCGCCCGCCATGCCCACGCGCTTGCCGAGCAGGCCCTGCGCATCGGCTCCTGCCGCGACGACGGTGCCGGCGCCCTCGTTGCCCACCGCCAGCGATTGGCCCAGCCGCGCCTTCATGCTGCCCAGCCGGCCCTTCGGCACCTCGAACACCAGCACGGGGGCCTCGGCGGTGCCTTCTTCGCGCAGCGTGTCGACCTGCGCCGGCCCTAGCAGCAGGCCAAGGTCGCTCGGGTTGATCGGCGCCGCCTCCACGCGCACCACCACCGAATCCGCAGCAGGCTCGCCATGCGTCACCTGCTCCAGCGACAGTCGCAGCGTGCCGTCCTCGGTCAGGGTCGAGCGTAGTTCGCGTCCGGTAAATGCCATGTCTGCCTCTCCTTGGATGTTGCCTTCAGCGGCGTTCAACGAGTTCGCGCACCAGCATGTCCGCCGCGGTGCGCACTTCGTCCCAGGTTCGGTCGAACCCGTCGGGTCCGCCATAATAGGGGTCGTCCACCGCCCGTCCCTGCCACCCCGGCACCACGTCGAGCAGCAGCCGCAGCCGTGCGGCGCCGCCGCCGGCCGGCGCGATGCGGCGCAGATCGGCCAGGTTCTGCGGGTCCAGCGCCAGGATATGGTCGAACCGCTCGAAATCGGCGCGCGTCACCTGCCGGGCACGCAGGCTGCCAATGTCGATGCCGTGCCGCGCCGCCACCGCGATCGATCGCCGGTCCGGCGGGTTGCCGACATGCCAGTCGCCGGTGCCCGCCGAATCGGCGATCGCGTCCACTCCCGCCGCCTCGGCCGCCGCGCGAAACGCCGCCTCGGCCAGCGGCGAGCGACAGATATTGCCCAGGCAGACGAACAGGAATGCCGGTTTGCGCATCGGGAAAATGATCCTTTCGTAAAATGGGTACGCTCTGCTAGCCTGATCGGCAATGGCGAGCATGCGCCGAAGGAGAGGGTATGGCCGGCAATAACTCCGCACCGGATTCGGTCCAGGCGCGTCCCTATGCCTGGTATGTGCTGTCCCTGCTGCTGCTGGTCTACATCCTGAATTTCGTCGATCGCCAGATCGTCGCGATCCTCGCGGACGATATCAAGCGCGACCTCGGTCTCAGCGATCAGGATATCGGCTTTCTCTACGGCACCGCCTTCGGCGTCTTCTACGCGCTGTTCGGCATCCCGCTCGGCCGCCTGGCGGACAACTGGCATCGGGTGCGGCTGATGACTGCGGGGCTCGCGCTCTGGTCCAGCATGACGGCGCTGTCCGGCTTTGCTCGCAGCGGGCTCACGCTCGCGCTCGCCCGCATCGGTGTCGGTATCGGCGAAGCCAGCGCCGGCCCAGCCGCCTATTCGCTGATCTCCGATTGGTTTCCCCGGCGGTTGCGCGCCACTGCGCTCGCGCTCTACTCTTCCGGCATCTATCTCGGCGGCGGCTGTTCGCTGCTCATCGGCGCCACGATTGTCCAGCGCTGGAACCTCGCCTATCCCGGCGGCGGGCCGCTGGGGCTGGTGGGATGGCAGGCGGCGTTCCTTGCGGTCGGCTTGCCGGGGCTGCTCGCCGCCGCCTGGACCTTCACCCTGCGCGAGCCGCCGCGCGGCCTGTCCGAAGGCATCTCCACCCCCGCCCATCCCGCGCCCTTCCGGGCGTTTTTCGAAGAGCTGGTCACGATCGTCCCGCCCTTCACGCTGATCGGCGCGGCGCGGCTGGGGTCCCGCGCGCTCGCCCGCAACCTCGCGGTGCTGGCGCTGGTCGCCGGGCTGGTCGCGCTGCTCGTCGCGCTGGGCGAACCCCCTGCCCAGTGGATCGCGATCGGCATCGGCGTCTATGCCGTTTATAGCTGGGGAGTGGCGCTCAAGCGGCGCGATCCGCCCACCTATGCGCTGATCCTCGGCACGCCGGCCTTTCTCTGCGTGGTGCTGGCCTATGGCCTCAACACCTTCCTCGCCTATGCGATGGCCGCCTTCGCCCCCAGTTTCGTGCGGCGCAGCTTCGCCATCCCGCCCGAACAGCTGGGCGAAGTCGGCTTCTGGATCGGCGCGCCGGCGGCGCTCGCCGGGTTCCTCGGCGTCACCCTTGCCGGCCGCGTCGCGGATCATCTGCGCACGCGCAGCCCCGTCGGGCGGTTGCATGTCATCCTGTTCGGCTGCCTCGCACCGCTGCTGCCGATGGCGCTGGCCTTCACCGCGCGCACGCCCACCATGGCCTATGCCATGCTGCCGCTGGCGCAGTTCCTGATCTGCGGTGCGCTCGGCGCGGCGGCGGCGACCACCCAGGATCTGGTGCTGCCTCGCATGCGCGGCACCGCTACCGCCGCCTTCTTCATCGGCACCACGCTGATCGGGCTGGCGCTCGGCCCCTATCTGGCGGGCCGGATCTCAACGCTCACCGGCGATCTCGGCACCGGCGTGCTGTCGCTGTTCGCCAGCGTGCCGCTCGCGCTCGCGGCGATCTTCGCGGCCTATCGCCTGCTGCCCGCCGCCGAGAGCTCGAAGCTCGCCCGGGCCAGCGCCGCCGGCGAGGCGCTGTAGCAGCGTTCGGGCTTGCCCAGGGCGGGCAACGGCGAGCGCCCAGGGCGGACCTGCATCGTCATCCGCGCGCAGTCGATTGGTTCCCGCCGCGGGAAGGACGGGGAGGTCTTGCACCGCCTCCCACGGGGAGCGGGAGAGGCGCTACCCTCTCCCCAGCCGCTCACATCGCCTGGAATACGCCGCAGGCGATCCGCCCGCCGCTGTTGCCGGACGGATCGGTCTTGTAATCATCCTCGCCCGCATGGACGACCAGCGATGCGCCATCCTCGTCCAGCAGGCCGGCGAAGGTGCCGCCTTCCAGCATGAAGCGGCCATTGCCGCTGCCCTTCTCGTCCACCTTCAGGTTGGGCATGTCGCCGCTGTGCGGCCCCATCGGGTTTTCCTTGCCATGCTGCTTGGCGGTGGCGTTCCAATGGCCGCCTGCGCTGGTGAAATCGGGGGCGGTGCACTTGCCGACGGTGTGCACATGTACGCCGTGCGGCCCCGGCGCCACGCCGCGCACGTCCACCAGCACGCGGATCGATCCGTCGATTTCCTCGGCAACCGCGGTGCCGACGATCTTGCCGCCGGCATCGCGCAGCTCGGCCTGGGCGCGGTGTTGGCCCGCCATGTAGCGCTCGTTCTGCGCCTTGGTGACGCACCCGGTAAGCGCCAGCATCGCCAGCCCTCCCGCCGCCAGAATCCGTCCCGTCATCAACCTACTCCCACCTGTACCATCCCCCCGGTAATGGCCGCTTGCTCGCTCGGTTCCAAGGGGCAATGCCACGCTCATCGCGGATGGGGGACGGTTTGCCGCAGCGTTTACTTTTCGTTAAGACTCTTCAACGACCGTGCTCGCTCGACAAGCGCCGCGCGGCGCTGCGGTTTCATCAGGGGAAATCAAACATGTACCGGCTCGCCGTTGCGATGCTTGCCTTGCCCGTGCTCGCTGCCTGCCAGCCTGCCAGCCCGGCGGTCACCCTTGTCGTCCCTCATGTCGACGTGCCGCCTGCCCCGCCGCTGTGGCGCACCCGCATCGCCGATAGCGACATCCCGCGGCTGGAAGCGCTGCCGGGCGATTGGCGCCGGCTCTACACCGGCCTGCGCGCGCCGATCCGGGTGAAGACCGGCGCGGTCCTCGATCCGGAGGCAGGCCAGCCGCACCCGGCGCTGCCGCCCGGTTCCTATCGCTGCCGCACGCTGCGCCTGCGTCCGTCCGCACGCGGCGGTGCGCTCGTCCAGCCGACGCCCAGCGGCTTCTGCTTCATTTCGCCCGCCGGCGAAGCGGCGGAAGACGCGCCGCTCGGCCTCGCCAAGCAGACCGGCACCGATATCGTCGCGGGCTATGTCTTCCCCGATGGCAAGCGCGCGGTGTTCCTGGGCGCTCGCCAGCGCAAGGCGGGCGCGAACGATATCGGCTATGGCAGCGCGGGGGCGCGCGACGTGGTCGGGCTGGTCGAACGCTTCGGTCCGTTCCGTTGGCGGCTGGCGGTTCCGGGCGAGCGTCCGGGCAGCGTCGACCTGTACGAACTCACCCCGGTTCCGGCCGAAGGCCAGCCCAAGGGCTGAACCGCCACCCGCGTTCATCGCAGCGACAGAAACCGTTGCCGCACTGCAACAGGTAGGTGAAAAGGTTTGCCGCGACGCAACCTTCGCCACCAGCCCGGCATTGGACCCGACATCCCCGCCCGCCGCTGACGCTCGGCCAGGTGCAGGGATATTCGGTTTAATAGCGTACGAGGTTCTCCCAATGCGTAACATCATCGCCGTCGCGGCACTCAGTGCCGCGCTGCCCCTCGCCGTCCCCGCTTTCGCGCAGGACAGCACCTATGGCGCAGGTTCGGCCGGCACCGCCACCACCACGTCCGCACAGGCCGATAGCGGCACCACCACCGCGCCCGACGGCACCCGTGCGTTCGGCATCGAGCCGTATGTCGGTATCCTCGGCGGCTGGGAACGCTTCGATCGCCAGGAAAATGCCGGCATTCCGGTGCAGCCGAACGGCTATCGCTATGATGGCTCGCTGGTGCAGGGCGTGGTCGGCGTGAACGTGCCGCTCGGCCCGGTGTTCGTCGGCGCCGAAGGCAATGTCGCCAAGGGCATCGATGGCGACATCGATTGGGAATATGGCGCTGCCGGTCGCGTCGGCCTGCGCGCCGGTGAAAGCGGCCTGATCTACGGCAAGGTCGGCTATCAGTGGGTCAATTTCGATCGTCTCGGCAATGACAGCCGCGATTATCACGCGATGACCTATGGTCTGGGCGTCGAAGTCGGCCCGAAGGATATCGGCCTGGGCGGCATCACCGGCAACAGCGGCGTCCGCCTGCGTGTCGAGATGAACACGTTCAACGACGCGAAGAGCTTCCGCCCGATGGCGGGTGTGATCGCTCACTTCTGATCGGGCATGCCGGGGTGCCTGGCGCCCCGGTTGACCTGGATCAACGCCGCATGCCGCCCTTGCCGCTAGCAGGGGCGGCATGTCGGTTTCTCCCACCCCCTATGATCGCCTCGGCGGCGCCGAAGCGCTCTGCGCGATCGTCGATCGCTTCTATGATCTGGTCGAAACCGATTCCGCCTATGCCGCGCTGAAGGCGATGCACGGCGACGATTTCGGTCCCGTCCGCCAGTCGCTCGCCCGGTTCCTGATCGCCTGGAGCGGCGGTCCGCGCGACTGGTTCACCAGCCGGCCGGGCATGTGCATCATGTCGTTCCACCGCGCCCTGCCCGTCACGTCCGAAACCGCCGCGCAATGGGCGCACGCGATGGATCGTGCCATCGCCGCCGATCCCGGCCTCGATCCCGACGCCGCCCGGCTCGTCGCCGATGCGCTCGATCGCATGTGCCGCGCCATGGCCGCGCAGGCCCGCGCCGCCTGATCGTCTCCATTTCGGAGGCATCTCGCGCCGGAACGGAGCAGCGATGGGCTATGCCGCGCGGCGTGTCCCGCCAACCCGCCCCGCCCGCTTCCGATGGCCGCCCTGCCGGTGCGCCGCCGGTCGACTATGTCTGCGAACATTGCGGCGGGGCGGAAGTGACGCGCGACGCCTGGGCCGAATGGAACCGGTCCGATCAGCGCTGGCAGCTGACCACGCTGTTCGATTTCGCCTTCTGCCACCTCTGCCACCGCCCCACCCGCCTGGTCGCGCAGCCGCGGCGCAAGGGATGACGAAACGCCCGCGGCTTCCTACAACGATGCGATGAGCGAACATCCCAAGCCCCCCGTCGCCGCCACTCGGCCGCACAGCGTCACCCACCACGGCATCACCATCGAAGATCCCTGGGCCTGGCTGCGCGACCCCGGCTATCCCGACGTGCAGGACAAGGACGTGCTCGCCTATCTCGAGGCCGAGAATGCCTATTTCGACGCGATCATGGCCCCCCACAAGGCGCTCTCCGAAACGCTGTTCCAGGAGATGCGCGGCCGCATCAAGGAAGACGAATCCACCGTCCCCCAGAAGGACGGCGACTGGCTCTACTGGACCGATTACGAAACCGGCGGCGAATATCCGCGCTGGTGGCGCAAGCCCGTCGCCGGCGGCCCCGACGAGCTGATCCTCGACGAACCCGCGCTCGCCGCGGGCAAGGAATATTTCCGCGTCGGCGCAGTGAGCATCAGCGAGGACGGCACGCTGATGGCCTATTCGACCGACGACAACGGCTCCGAACGCTACACCATCCGCTTCAAGGACCTGGGCACCGGCACGACGCCGGACGAGACCATCCCCGGCGCCGCCGGCCGCTGGGGCAATGTCGCGATCGAAGGCTCGATCGGCAATCTCGTCTTCACCTCCGGCGGCGACGCGCTGCTCTACGGCCTCACCGACGAGCATTGGCGCACCCGCACGATCAAGCTCCACCGCCTCGGCACCGATCCGGCGCAGGACGTGGTCGTCTATCACGAGGAGGAACTCGGCTTCTCGGTCGGCGTCGAGACGAGCAGCGACCGCAAGTGGATCCTGCTCACCACCAGCGACCATGAGACCAGCGAGATCCGTCTCCTCCCCGCGCACGATCCGCTGGGGCAGGCGATCCTCGTCGCCCCACGCAAGACCGGCCGCGAGTACGACGTCGACACGCACGGCGACACGCTGTTCATCCACACCAACGATACCGACACCAACTGGCGCCTCGTCACCGCGCCGATCGCGGCGCCCGGCGAATGGACCGAGCGCATCGCCCCCTCGCGCCATTTCTACATGACCGGGGTGGCCTGTTTCGCCGATTTCTTCGTGGTCGAGGGCCGCGAGGACGGGCTCGACCAGATCGAGCTGCACCGCTACGACGCGAGCGTGCCCCCGACGCGCCTGCAATTCCCCGAGGCGAGCTATGTCGCGGGCCTGGGCGACAACCCCGAATACGCCGTCACCAAGCTGCGGCTCGGCTATGAATCGATGGTCACCCCCGGCACCGTCCAGGATTACGACGTCGCCACCGGCGCCCTGGAGACGCTCAAGGTTCAGGAAATCCCCAGCGGCTATGACAAAGCCAAGTATCGCACCGAGCGCCTGACCATCACCGCGCGCGACGGCACCGCCGTCCCCGTCTCGATCGTTATGCCCGTTGACTTCCCGCGCGACGGCACCGGCAAGCTCTATCTCTATGCGTACGGCGCCTATGGCCACGCCATCCCGCCGGGCTTCTCGACCAGCCGCGTGTCGTTCCTCGATCGCGGCATGGCCTTCGCCATCGCCCATATCCGCGGCGGCGACGATCTCGGCCAGCACTGGTATCACGAGGGCAAGCTGGAAAAGCGCACCAACACGTTCAATGATCTCGTCGACGTGGCCAAGGGGCTGATCTCCCTCGGCTATACCGCGCCGGGCCAGATCGCCATCGCCGGCCGATCGGCGGGCGGCGAACTGATGGGCGCGGTGGTCAATTCCGATCCCGCGCTATGGGGCGCCGTGATCGCCGACGTGCCCTTCGTCGACGTGCTCAACACCATGCTCGACGAAAGCCTACCGCTCACCCCCGGCGAGTGGCCCGAATGGGGCAACCCGATCGAGGACAAGGCGGCGTTCGAGCTGATCCGCAGCTACAGCCCGTACGACAATGTGAAGGCGCAAGCCTATCCGCCGATGCTGATCTCGGGCGGCCTCAACGACCCGCGCGTGACCTATTGGGAGCCCGCCAAATGGGCCGCCCGCCTGCGCGCGACCAAGACCGACGACAATATCCTGCTGCTCAAGACCAATATGGGCGCCGGCCATGGCGGCAAGTCCGGGCGGTGGGAGAGTTTGCGCGAATATGCCGACGAGATGGCGTTCGTGCTTTGGCAGTTGGGGGTGGAAGCCTAAACTCCCTCACCCTTCCGCGGCTTCGCCGGACCTTAACCCCTCTCCCCTTGGGAGAGGGAGGGGCCCATCGCGCCAGCGATGGGAGGGTGAGGGTGACAGACGCCCCCCCTACCGTCGAACCCGCTCCCGCCAAGCCCCCCAATCCAGCGCCTCGCTGTCCACCACCCGCAACGCATCCGCCGCAATCCGGTCCGAAAACAGCACCAAATTGTGGCAGTCCCACCGCGCACTCGGCGCCAATATCCCGTCAAAGCCCAAAAACTGCGCCGCGTCGCCAATCTCCTGACACCGCGCATAGGACAACGTCGGATAACTCTCGCGCGAGATCCCCAGCGCCTCCAGCGCCGCCAGATCGGCGATCCGCAAGGTCCGCTGCGTCTGCACCGCCACCCGGTGCAACACCGATCGCATCTTGGAGGGAAACACCGGCTGCCGGCTCAGATGGAAATGAATCTCCGCCAGCGCGCCGTCACGCGCCAGCGATGCATAGAGCACATCGAACGTCCCCGGATCCCAGCGCGCGCCGGCGGCATAGCCTTGCAACACATCGCGCTCCGCTCGCACGATCCGCCACACCTCACCCTCGAACGCGACGCCGTCATGCGCATCCAGCAGATCAAGCAACGCCAGATCGCGCGCCACGCGCTCGGTCATGCGGCAGTCCTTACAGGAACGCGCCGGCGTCGAGCCGTTCGATCACCGCCAGCACCTCCTCGGTACGATCGGCGTTGATCAGGTCGATCGCGCGCGCATTGCCGAGCAGCGGATGTCGCGCATGCAACCACAGCCGCGCTTCCTCGGCCGAATAAAAGTCCGACAGCCGATCCACGACATAGCGAAGGTCGGCAATCACCGTCTGGGTATGCAGCCCCGGCGTCCCACCCCCGCGCAGCCAGCGCGAAACGGTGGCGGTGGAGACATCGACGATATTGGCAATGTCCTTCCCCTGCAGACCGCCATAGGTCTTCAGATCCCCGAGAATGCGCGCAACGGCAGTGGACATGGGTTTGGACTCCTGCGGGGAAGTGTGCATTTTGATTTCATGGGAGTCAATGTGTGAAATCCAAATGCGCCACGTGAAGCCTTGAGCGCGACCCTTCGAAAGTGGGAAAGCTACCACTCAATCCCGGAAAATCGTCGATGCCCCAAAGAACCTTCAAGCATGATCTCGCAATATGAGTAAGGTGGCATCCCCCATATTACTGATAACCTTGCTGGCGCATGGATCGTCGCCAATCAGAAATTTAGCTGAAGAACATCAGATTGCCTGCAAAAACAATATGAAGGTCATCGTTCACGATAAAGCGCTGTGGCAGGAATATCGCGCACGTTCCGAAGTTGAGCATCAACGGAAGATGCACCAGCCCCACCCAATAAAATCGTACACGCTGTACACTTCACTCGAAAAATTCGAAGTAAAATATGGTCATGAAAGAATCAGAAATCGCGCGGATGTAGCTGAAAATGACATCATTCGAGACGATCTATTTTTAATGAAGGATAGTGTCGTCGCCGCTCAGATCGTGGACTTCATTGCCATAACCAGATCCTTGAACGGCTTAACAGGGTTCACATGCCTACCACTCTACAAAGAGTTGATAGTCGGCGAGGAGAATAGATAGGCAACCTGCATCAGCCTTGATCCCATCTGCGTCGCACATCCTTGTTGATGGTCCAGCTAACCGAGGAATCAGACGCCATACCTCCCCTCAATCCCCCCGCGAACCCAAACACGGTCACCCTGCGCTCCCACTCGCTCCCCGCCGCCGCGCGTCCGGTCGGGGCCGCCGCAGCCTCGGGCAGCGATGTTGGCGCGGACCGAACGCTACACGATTTTAAGGATCTGTCTGACAAAACTGTCAAGGGCAGCATCACGGGGAGCGGATCATGATCACCGACAACGACGTTTTCAGGAGCCACGGCGCCGTCCCACGGTCGTCATTGGACGCATTCGAGCGTCAATTCGGAATATGCCTCCCAGAAAGCTATAAAAGCCTCATTGCCCGATATAACTGGCTTCAACCGCATAAAAATATTTTTGATTTTGTGGAGGCGAATGGGAAACCGAACGACCTCGACATATCCTTTTATGGCTTCGATTCACAAACTTACCCAGGGTCAAAAACCATCGCTTACTATCAGCCTCCCGATGAAGCCACGCCCGACGACATCATCATATTTGGCTATTGCGGCAATGGTGACTCCGTATTCTTCGATTACCGGCCAGACAAATCCAGTACGAACCCGCCTGTCGGGCTCATGTATCACGATGACTTTCGCGACATTTCCCCGGGCATCTGGGAGAGAACAACCATCAGACTTGCACACGATTTCGACAGCTTCATGTCGATTCTACGAGAGGATAGCGACAATTAATCCCCCGCAAACCCAAATGCCGTAACCCCGCGCTCCCGCTCGTTCCCCGCCGCTGCCCGCCCGGCAGGCGCCGCCGATCGCTGCGGGCAGGCCAGCCGCGTACACGCCCGGCACCCCAGACCGATCGGCGCGGCGCGGCCGGCCAGGTCCACCCCGCGCGCCGCCGCCAGCGTGCCCGCCTCCGCCGCCGGCAGGCCCAGCGCGATCACGAAGCGCGGGCGCACCCCGCCGGGAGCGCCGCCATGCGGATGCACGCAGCGCGCGATGGTGAAGGCGCGCGCGCCGTCCTCCAGCTCGACGAGCTGCACCGCCGTCTCGTCGGTCCGCGCAAAGGCGTCATAGGCGTTCCACAAGGGGCACGGCACCGCCGCCTCGACCAGCGCCGATCCGCTGGCGCCGGCATAGCGTTTCGAGACCTGCCCCGCGCGATCGAACCGCATCAGGAAGAAGCTCAGGCCCCGCGCGCCCACCCGCTGCAGCGTCGTCAGCCGGTGCGCCACCTGCGCGGCGCTCGCGCCGAAGCGCCGCTGGAGCAGCTCCAGGTCATAGCCGCTCGCCTCGCACGCGCGCAGGAAGCGGGCATAGGGCATCGTCACCGCGGCGGCGAAATAGGCGGTGAGGTGGCGGCGGAACAGCCGCGCGGCCACCCGGTCGAGCTCGGCGCCGCGGACCAGCGCCTCGATCTCGTCGCGCGCCTCCACCGCCAGCTGCTCGGCCAGCGCAAAGGCGCGGGCACTTGGATCGAGCGCCTCGGATAGCTGCAATTGGCGCGCATGGAGGTCGAGCCGCTTGAGCGTATCGACCATCACCTCGGCGGGCAGGATGCGCACCGCCAGTTGATGTTTCACCCGCAGCCGCTCGGCCATCGCGCCGTATGGCTCGCCGGCCATGCGCAGTTCGTCGGCCAGCGCCTCGCCGGCGGCGTCGAGATCGGCGAAATGGTTGCGCCAGCGCTCGATCGCGCGGCGGACCTGGGGGCCGGGATCCTGCGCGGCGCCGGGGGCGGGCATGGCGCTGCCGCCGCCCATCCGGTCATAGGCGCGGGCAAAGGCCTCGGCGCCGTCGGGCGCGCCGGCCAGCCATTCCTCGAGCTGGTGGCGATCGATGGCGAGATCGGCGAACAGCGGGTCGGCCAGCCGCCGCCGCAGCGCCTCGGCGCCGCCGCCGGGCTCGGCCGCGGCGAGGCGGCGGGGATCGAAGTCATAGGTCTCGGCCAGCTTGAGCATCAGCGCGGCGGAGATCGGCCGCTGGTTGCGCTCGACCAGGTTGAGATAGCTGGGCGAAATCTCCAGCGCCCCCGCCATCGCCGCCTGGCTCACCCCCAGCTGGAAGCGCAGCCGCCGGATGGCGTGCCCTGCAAAGAGTTTGCGTTCGGCCATGGCGTATGTCGCGCTCCTTCTACATTCCTCCCCCAGCTTCGCTGGGGGAGGGGGACCATTCGCGCAGCGAGTGGTGGAGGGGCCGTGCCGCAGGCGCGGTGGTCCCGATCCAACCCACGCCCGCACTGCCGCTGGCGCGGCGCGGCCCCCTCCCCCTTCCGGGGAGCATTCCCCCGCTTTCCTACAGCGCTTGTTCCTGCTATGTTCCACTTCTGGCGTTGGAAGCAGCATTTGTAAACAACTTTACACGACCACACACAGGAGGCGCAACAGAACCGGCAATCCCCCCGCACAAAGCCGCGAAAAACCGTCGCGGACCTAAACTTCCTAAACTTGGCAGCACAATTCCGGCGATATTGTCCACGACTTCACAACCATCCGCGACGCTCCAGCGCCGCTAAACGCGATTCGCTCCCGGCCTCGGGCCGCGGCGTCGCTGCTCCGGGAGGGTGGGCACGCAAGGCGTCGCCCCGGTGCGCGGCCGGGGGGACAGGTAGCGACATCGGCTTGGTCGTTGGTCGTGTCGTTTAGGGCTTGATGCCGTAGCGGTTGAACTGATCGGCGATCAGCGGATCGATGGTGCGCGCGGCGGAAAGATACAGGTCGGCGGTGGCGGATTTCATCCGCTTGCCGATCACGCCGCGCAGATACAGGCTGCTCGACTGTTCGGGGCTGGCGAGCAGCGCGGCGTCCAGGTCGGTCAGCGCGTCGGCGAAGCGGTTCATGCGGAAATACACCATGGCCCGGCTGTCCAGGATGCCGGCATTGTCCTGGGTCAGTTCGATGCCCTTGGTGCAATCCTTCAGCGCCGCTTCCAGCGCGACGTTGCGGGTGCCGCGGATCCAGCAGCGCTCGTTGAGCAGTTCCGCGTTGCCGGGCGCGGCGACGATGGCTTCGTCGAGCACGGCCAGCGCCGCGTCGACCTTGCCGCTGTCGTCCAGCAGGTCGGCCAGCGTCGTCTGCCAGCCGGGCTTTTCGTCGCCGCCCTGGGCGATCCGCTCGTCGATCAGCGCGCGGCCCTCGTCCAGCGCGCCTTGCCGGGCCTTCAGCTTGGCGACCAGGGCGATGGCCTGGGACTGGTTGGGGTCCAGCGCCAGCGCGGCGTCAGCATCGGCGAGCGCCTTGTCGTCCTGGCCCAGCCGGCGGAAGGCGCCGGCGCGGCGGGCGAGCAGATCGGCGGAGGGCGCCAGTTCGATCGCCTTGTCCAGATCGGCGAGCGCGCCGGCATAGTCGTAGATCCGCTCCAGGAACCAGGCGCGGTTGGTGTAGGAATCGGCATCGTCGGGGTCGGCGGCGATGGCCTTGGCGTAATCGGCCAGGATCGGCGCCAGCCGGTTGGCGGCGCGGGCGGCCTGCACCGCCTGCCAGCGCGGCGGCTGGTCGGGCGGCGCGACGAGCTTGAGCGGGTTGGCCTTCACCCGCGCCACTTCGGCGCGGACGGCGGCGATCCGGTCGGCGGGCACTTCGTCCACCCCGGCGGTGCGGCGATCGTCGAGCGTCAGCACGCCGTCGGCCAGCGCGGCGCTGCGGCCGAGGCGGAGGTTGGCGAGCGTGGCGGGCAGCGTCTGCAGGCCCTCGACGGCATAGCCCTTGCCGTTGTCGGGCAGGCGGATGCGCTTCACCACCCGCACGTCGGCGAAGCCGCCGCGGGCGACGGGGATCGCCTTCCATGCCGCCCGGGCGCGGTTGGGGGAGAAGTCGAGGTTGGTGCTGGTCCAGTCGAGCGGCAGGCGCTGGCGGCCGCGGTCCAGGCCCCAGTCGGGATAGGTGATGCCGCTGGCGGTGATCGTCACCGTGCCGGCCTTGGCGTCCTCCTCCAGCGCCCGGTCGAAGCTGCTGTTGGCGCCGAGCACGCTGTTGATCTGCGGGGTGACGAGCTCCTTCAGCTTCTCGCCGTCGATCTGCCCGCGCACGCCGCGCAGCTGCTCGGCCAGGCTGCCCGAATAGGTGGCGCGGAAGGTAAAGCGGGCCGGGAAGTCGATGCCGGCCGTGTTGTCCAGCGTGACGGCGATGTCCTGTGCCGGGCGTGCCGGCGGGCGGAGCGCCATCGGCTCCAGCGTCGCCCCCTCTGGCCGCAGCGGCAGGGCGGTGACGAAGGGCGGCACGTCGTCCAGGTCGGCCAGCCGGCTGCCGCCCTGGGTGCCGTCCAGCCACAGCGTCTTGCCGTCGATGGTGGCGCGGACGATGACATGGTCGAACGCCGCCGGCGAAGGCAGGCGTGCCTGGACCAGGTCGCTCATCTGCACGCTCACCACCGCCGGCTCGGCCTGGATGCCCATCTGGCGCAGCATGGCGAGCAGCAGCAGCGTCTTGGCCTTGCAGTCGCCATAGCGCAGCGACCAGGTGTCCGCCGGCTTCTGCGGCACGTAGTTGCCGGTGTCCATGCCGCGGAACAGGTAGCGCACCTGGTCCTGCACCAGCTGCAGCGCCATCGCTGCTCGCACCCGGGCATCGCCGCTCGCCGCGACGATCCGGGCGACTTCGCCGGCCAGCGGGCTGCCGGGGGCGATCGCGCCCTCGGTGACGTAATAGCGAGCCATGCCCTTGGACACCGCTGCCCAATCGGCATAGGTGCTCGCTTCCAGCAGCGGCATCGGCTTGAACCGCGGCGGCGCGTCCTCGGGCACTTCGGGCGGCTTGGCGGTCGGCAGCGCGAAGACGAGCTCGCGGTACCCGCCGGGCAGGGTCGTCGGCGCAACGGGGGCCGCCCCCGCGCCGCTCGCCACCGCGCCGGCGGCGTAGCTGCGCCACTGCAGCGGCACGTCGTCCTTCCACAGCAGCCGTGTCCGGCCGAACCCCAGCTTGGCCGGCGGCGGCAGGAGCTGGGCGATGGTCACCATCTGCCCTGCCAGCGTCGGATCCTTGCGGGTGATCGAAAACGCCACGTCCACCACGTCGCCGACGCGCAGTCCCTCCAGCGCCACCGTCGCGGTCAGCGTGCCGTCGAGTGCGAACTGCTCCAGCTTCTGTTCCCGCTGCAGCACCGTGAAGCGCGCGCCCTTGGTCAGCAGGTCGATCCGCTCGCCGCCGCGAAGGATCTGCATCTTGTGGATGATCAGGTCACCCTTGCTGGGATCCCACTGCAGCGGCAGCGTGCCGGCCTGGGTCAGCATCTGCGGCGACGCCATGCGCATGGCGGTTTCCAGATAGGTCCAGACCTGGCCGCCCTCCAGCCGATGCTGCTGGTCGAACACCTGCATCACCGGCGCATTGTCGCCCAGCTTCGCGGCGTCGATGGCCGGCGCGGGCGCCACCCATGCGGGCGCCGCCTGGTACAGAACCTTGTCCCCCGCCTGCGCCTCTCCCGCTGCAACAACCCCGGCAACCACCCACGCACAACGCCGCAACATGCAATTCCCCCACAACTCCGCCGCAAGAGTAGCAAGTCGTTACGCCGGCTCAATCGAAATTCAACGGCGGCCGGGCTAGCGCGAGTGGTAGAAGTCGTACACCTGCTGCGCCACCGCAGCGGATACACCAGGCGCCTTCTGCAGATCCACCAGGCTCGCGTTGCGCACCGCCCGCGCCGTGCCGAAATGCATCAGCAGCGCCTTCTTCCGCGCCGGGCCGATGCCGGGCACTTCGTCGAGCGGGCTCGCGCCGATCGCCTTCGCGCGCTTGTCGCGATGCGCGCCGATGACGAAGCGGTGGACCTCGTCGCGCAGCCGCTGGAGGTAGAACAAGAGCGGCGCGTTGACCGGCAGCATCCGCTCGCTGCCGTCCATCAGGTGAAACACCTCGCGCCCGTCGCGGCCATGGTGCGGCCCCTTGGCGACGCCTACCATGCAGACATCCTCGATGCCCAAATCCTCGAGCACCGCCTTGGCGGCATTGAGCTGGCCGCGGCCGCCGTCGAGCAGCACCAGGTCCGGCCAGTCGCCCTGGCTGCGATCGGGGTCCTCATCCTGCGCGCGGGCGAAGCGGCGGCTGAGCACCTCGCGCATCATCCCGTAATCGTCGCCGGCGATCGTCTCGGGGCGCTTGATGTTGAACTTGCGATACTGGCTCTTGCGGAAGCCCTCGGGCCCCGCGACGATCATCGCGCCCACCGCATTGGTGCCTTGGATATGGCTGTTGTCGTAGACCTCGATGCGGTTGGGCGGCTCGGGCAGGTCGAACAGGTCGGCCATTTCGCGGAGCAGCCGCGCCTGGGTCGTGCTTTCGGCCAACCGGCGGTCCAACGCTTCCTCGGCATTGCGCTTGGCCTGGTCGAGCAGCCGCCGCCGTGCACCGCGCTGGGGCATGGAAAGCGCGACCTTGTGCCCGGCGCGCTCGCCCATCGCCTCGGCCAGCAGTTCGGCCTCGGGCAGGTCGCGGTCGACGAAGACGTTCCGTGCGGGGGGCACTTCCTCGTAGAACTGCATCAGGAAGGCGGCGAGCACCTCGTCCTCGGGCACCTCTTGGGTATGCGTCGGGAAAAAGCTGCGATGGCCCCAATTCTGGCCGCCGCGGATGAAGAACGCTTCGATGCCGATCACCCCGGACTTACACGCCAGCGCGAAGATGTCGGCATCTCCCACACCCTCGGCGTTGATCGCCTGGCTGCCCTGAATGAAGGTGAGCGCCTTCAGCCGATCGCGCAGGATCGCCGCCAGTTCGAAGTCGAGATTCTCTGCCGCCGCCTGCATCTGCTCGCCCAGCTTAGCCTGAACCTTGGTCGACTTGCCCTGCAGGAAGTCGCGCGCGTCGCTGACGAGTTCGGCATAGCCCGCCTCGTCGATCCGGCCGACGCAGGGCGCCGAGCAGCGGCGGATCTGGTAGAGCAGGCACGGCCGGTCGCGGCTGGCGAAAAAGCCGTCGGTGCAGCTGCGCAGCAGGAACAGCTTCTGCAGCGCGTTCAGCGTCTTGCGCACCTGGCCGGCGCCGGCGAACGGCCCGAAATAGTCACCTTTGAACCGTCGCGCACCGCGATGGAGCTGGACGCGCGCAAAGTCGTGATCCTGCCGCAGCAGGATGAACGGGAACGATTTATCGTCGCGCAGGAGGACGTTGTAGGGTGGCCGGTAGCGCTTGATCAACTGCGCCTCGAGCAGCAGCGCCTCGGCCTCGTTGTTGGTTGTGACGATCGTCATCGATCGCGTTTGCGCCACCATGCGCTGCAGCCGCTTCGACAGCCGGTTGACCTGCGTATAATTAGTCACTCGGTTCTTCAGCGCGCGGGCCTTGCCGACATAGAGCACGTCGCCGCGCGCATCCTGCATGCGATAGACCCCCGGACGAATGGGCAGCGTGCTCAGCACGTTACGGATCGCGGCGACACCCGCCTCGATGTCGGGTGCCTCGGCGCCGCGCACCGCGTACGTCGCCTTTTCCTCGTTGAACCGCTCGGGAGACTGGGGATCGTTCATCCCCGCCGATGTAGGCGCGCAGCCCCCGGCTTGCCAACCAAGCCGATGCGATGCGGCTCAGCCCAGCGGCGGAAAGGCGAGCGGCGCCACGCTGGCACCTGGCGAGCCCGCCGTCGCCGCCGCATACAAGGCAGAGCCGATCGGCGACCAGGTGACGCAATCGATCACCAGCTCCACGCCCAGCATCACACCCACGCCGAGCAGCCAGGCAGGATGCACCCGCCCGCTGCGCCGCGCGTCCCAGATCGCACCCGCCAGCGGGAAGAGCAGCGTCGCCGCGAACACCACGTGATAGGCCCACGGAATCAGCGGTGGGATGCCGATCAGCCGCCCCCAGCCCGGTCCGGTCAGCAACGCCATGCCGCAGGTCTGCAGCCGCCAGTGCCAATCGGTGCGCTTGCGGTTGCGCACCGCCAGCAGCACCAGCAGCGCCGAACCCAGGATCGCCATCGGATCGAAGGCCAGGAAATGCTGCGGCTGGAACATCGGCGGCACTCGCCCCGCCCGCACCATTCGCACGGTGACGGCGGTACCCAGCACGATCATCGACACGAGCCAGAACGGCGCGATCCAGCCCAGCCGCCGATGCAGTCCGTTCGATCCCAGCAAGGCGGTGGACGATTGAAGAAGGTAAAACGCCACCCACCCCATGAAAACGATCGCATGAAGATGCACGATCGGTGGCGCGCTGAAGCTGGAAAAGCCCATCGCGATCGCCGCACTGAATCCCAAGACAATCGTCGCCGTCATCGCGACGGCAAGAACAAACGCCTGACGTGCTTCGCCGACAAACCGCGGCGCGCTTTGTGCAATCGTGCCCATCTCATCCCCCCCGGGAAGTTGATGGCGTCAGTCTAGCTCGATTTTAAGAAAAGGACTACCGGTTTCGGCGAGGCGATCTTGCGCCGCTACGCCGCAAGGCCCCAGACATCTCCGATCGAGACGACGCGCCCGCGCGTTTCCAGATCGAGCAGGTGCGCAAGCACCGAACGGCCCGCCGCGCCGTGGAGCCGCGGATCCAGGCCGACATACATCCGCTCCACCATGTCCGGCACATCGCCGATCCCCTGCGCCAGCAGCCGAAGGATCTGGCCCTCGCGCTGCCTGCGATGTCCGGCAAGGCCGCGTACGAAACGGTGCGGGTTCTCGATTGGATCGCCATGCGCCGGATAGTAAACGCGGTCCTGCGCACGCCCCATCAGCCGATCCAGGCTGGCCATATAGGCGGCCATGTTGCCGTCCGGCGGCGCGACCACCGTCGTCGACCAGCCCATCACATGATCGCCGGTGAACAGCGCGCCGCTTTCCTCCAGCGCGAAACAGAGATGGTTCGATGTATGCCCCGGCGTCGCCACCGCGGTCAGCGTCCAGCCCTTGCCGGACAGCTGCTCGCCATCGGCCAGCACGCGGTCGGGCGCATAGCCGGTGTCGAACGCGGCATCGGCGCGCGGCCCGCCATCGTCCAGCGCCAGGGGCGCGCATCCGATGATCGGCGCCCCCGTCGCGGCCTTCAGCGCAGGCGCGGCCGGGCTGTGATCACGGTGCGTGTGGGTGCACAGGATCGCCCGCACCGGCCGCCCGTCCACCGCCGCCAGCAGCGCGGAGAGATGGTCGGCATCGTCGGGGCCGGGATCGATCACCGCCACATCGGCGGTGCCGACCAGATAGGTCTGGGTGCCGGTGCTGGTATAGGGCGAGGGATTGCCGGCGAGCACCCGCGTCACCAGCGGTTCGAGCGCGATCGCGAGGCCGGTGGGCGCGGTTTCGGTCATGCCCCGCATTTGGGCATTCCACGCCGAAGGGCAAGGCAATCGGAGCGGGACCGGCCCCGAAGGAGGTGGGCCGGCCCCGCCGAGAACGTCGCCGCGGGGCAAAAATGCGGCGACGCGCTACGCGTGTCAGTCGTCGCTGCTGTCCTTGGCGTTGTCCCGCAGTTCGGCGAGCGCCTGGTCGATCTCCGACAGCGCCTCGGCCCGTTGCGCATCGCTCAGATTCTGCTGCGCTTCGATGGTGCGGCGGGCATGCTGCAGGCTCATCAGCGCGCTGTGCATCGCCATATCCTTGTTCAGCGATGCCATTTTCTGCGCATGCACCGTCATGGAAGCGATGCGGTCGCTGCAGATGATGGTGACTTTCTTGGTGCCTTCGGTGCGGTGCTCGACGGTGGAGCCATCGCCCTTGCCGCACTTGCCGTCGCGGATCTCGGGGATGCGCATCCGCAGCTCTGCCATGTCGGGAAGGTTGACTTCCCGCCGCTGGCCGTCGCGCTGAACATAGATGATCTTCTTGATCTGCTTGCCGTCCCTGGTCTCGCTGATGCGATAGACCTGGCGATGCCCCTCTGCCGCCGGAGGGGCGGGTGGCGCGGGCGGGGCGGGCATTGCCGGCCCGGCTGGGGCCGCCGGCGCATCGGGCGCGGCCGGCGCGCCGCGCGGTGC
>NZ_ALBQ01000024.1 GCF_000282895.1 Sphingomonas sp. ATCC 31555 | reverse complement strand
AGTTCCTGCGGATATGATCCAGATTGATCGGAAAACGCTCTAAGCAAAAAGCGCCTGCCCAGGGGACCGGGCAGGCGCAGTAGGTGCAGAAACGTGCAGTATCGATGACGGTTACATGCGGACGGTCGCCGTAATCGCGAAGACGCGGCCGTTCTTGTAGATCGAGGTCGGCGCGTCCGGTGTTGAGCTGTACTGGTAATAGGTTTCGTCCAGCAGGTTGGATGCCGACGCCGTCAGCGAGATCATTTCGTTGACAGCGTACGAGATCTGCGCGTCCACCTGACGATATGCGTCGGTATAGTCCTGGGACTGCTGGCGGCCGAAGCGGTAGAAGTACTTCGAACGCCGGTTGTAGCTGACGCGTGCCTGGAACGGTCCCTTTTCGAAGTAGGGCGAGATGGTCACGGTGTCGCGCGACAGATACGGCAGGCCTGTCGATGCCTGGGTATCGGCGTCCGCGAAGGTGTAGTTCGCCTGGATGCCGAAGCCCCAGATCAGGTTCGTGTTGCCCGAGATTGAGAACCCCGTGACCGAGGCCTTGCCGCCGTTGATGGGACGGCTGATCGAGTAGCGAAGTGTCTGACCGGTCACGGTGTTGGTGAAGGGCACGCCCTGGCCGTCGGGGCCGTCATCCACTTCGTTGCCGACATAGTTGGAGATGTCGCGATAGAAGATCTCACCCGCCAGGAAACTGCCGGGAGCGAAATACCATTCGGTCGAGAAGCCAAAATTGGTTGCCGCATAAGGCTTCAGGTCCGGATTGCCGCCGCTGCCGGAACGCGTCGTATCGTCGAGCGAGATTGAGCCGGCAAGGTCGCTGTACCGCGGCCGGGCGATGACCTTGGCAGCCGAGCCGCGGATAACGACGTCCTCGCCCGCCTGATAGATAAGGTTGAACGCCGGCAGGAAGCGGTTGTCGTCAGTCGTCACGCGCGTGAGGGCGAAGGTGCCGCCGCTCTGGACGTAGAAGTTCGATTGATCCCGGGTGCTTACGAAACGGCCGCCCAGGTTGCCGCGGAACTTGCCGAACTCGAAGTTCGCCTGAACATAGCCAGCGGCGATCCGTTCCTTGACCAGCCAGTAATCGCCCTGGGACAGGCCACGATCGATCGAGAAGTTGCCGTACTTCTTCAGGGCGGCGATGATCGCGTCACGATCAAGGCCGACATAAGGGACGCCATTGCCCGACGTGCCCAAGCCAGACCACAGGCTGCCATCCCGTAGCGTGGGGTTCAGGTCCGCGACCGTGAAGTTCTGATTGGTGTAGATGGCGTTACTGTACGTGGTGTTGCTGTTGGTATGGTCAGCGTAGCGGGCGCCAAACAGCAATTCCGTCACCGGACCCCAGTTCACCGCGCGCTTGACGTTGAACTCGCCGAAGGCCTCCTTGTCGAGCGTGAAGCCCGACTGCGTCGGAATTCCACCGATTTGGCGGCCGAAGAAGGTGCGGCCGTCGGGCGCGCGGATGGTCTCACCGCCATTTGCCGTGAAATTACTCAGCCACTTCGAACCGTCGCTCGCCGCACTTTGCCAGTTCACGATGGTATCGCGGCCGTTGGCGCCGGCCGTAAACCCCTGCTGGGTACGGAAATCGAGCAGATACTCGGGATTCTTGCCGCCTGATGCGCGCGTATAGCCGAGATTGCCGGTGACTTCCCATTCGCCGGGCTTCCAGTCGATCAACATGGCGTAGGAGTCATTCTTGACCCGCGTCCGGCGATAGAGCGTGTCGAGTTGCCCCGTGGAGCCGGTGCCGCTGGTGATGCCCGAGAAGGTTGCCGAATTGACTACACCAGGGCTGCCGTCTGTCCCGGGAACATAAGTTGCCGCGGTCATGCGCGAGCCTTCGAATCCGTAAGTATACATGGAGTTCGAAACATTGTCATAGTTGCCGCGGATGATCATTGCCGTGCCGGTAACGGTCAGGTTGTCGACTGGCTTGATCTGAATTGCGCCGTTAAAGCCGATGCGTTCACGCTCCTGGCGGAAATATTCGCGTGCAAGGAACGATGCATAGCGCGCATTGCTGAACGCGGTGCGCTCCGCTGCGGTCAGCGCTGAGATTGCCTTGCCGTTCACGGTCGCTGTGGTTGGCGCGTTTTCGAGAAGCGCGGCACCCGTCCGGTACCAATAGGATGCAACACCAGCGCGGCTGACCTGTTCCTTGTCGTAATTCGCACCGAGGAGGATGCCGATCGTACCCGCATCATTGTGCCAGCTATAGAGCCCGGCGCCGCGTGCGCTGCCCACCTTGCCGCGATCATTATATTCGTAGCCGCCGGTGAAAGTGAGCGTATGCGGCTTCAGATCCAGAGGCTTGCGCGTGACGACATCAACGCTGGCACCGATTGCGCCTTCCTGCAGCCGTGCTTCCGGCGTCTTGTAGACGATCGCCTGGCTGATGATTGCGGGCGACAGCAGCGAATAGTTGAAGGTGCGGCTCGAACGGTCGGTCGGGTTGCCGCCCCAATCGGCCGAGGCGATCGAGTGGCCATCGATGGTCAGGCGGTTGAGCGCGGGTTCCACGCCGGCAATGGAGAGCTGTTCGCCCTCACCGAACTGACGGTCCACGGTGACGCCGGGCAGTCGTGCCAGCGAGTCCGCGACGTTATTATCGGGGAATTTACCGACGTCTTCGGCGCTGATCACGTCGACGATGGAATTGGCTTCGCGCTTGGCGCGGATCGAGTCCTGGATGCTCTTGCGGATGCCGGTAACGACGATTTCGCTGTCATCGCTCGCAGCGGGAGCAGCACTTTGCGCGGCAGCGGGCGCCGCATAGAGCGTGGTAACTGCCAACGCGATGAGCGCTGTAGACCCTCGAAACGTTTGCATCGTCTTCATCATAGATTCTCCCTCTCACTCCCCGAAAAATCAGTTTTTGACGGGCTTCAGCAGGCTTTCTGCTGCGACGACCCTGGTTGCCCCTCCAAGATCGGTCACGGCGTAGGTGAAGCCTGGCTGCAGCGCATAGGCACCGACCCGCCCGTGGCGGTCGATCGCAAGAAAGGCGACCTGTGCATCCTTCACGGCGTCGCCGCGCAGCTTCGCGATATGAAGAACGGCTTCGCGGCAAGCGGCCATCGGATGCATGCCGGCGCGCATCGACGAGACCACACGGGCGGATCCCGCAATTCGGGTGACTTCTTCGCCCACGCCGGTTGCCGTTGCGGCGCCGACGTCCGGCTCCACCATCAAGCCGCAACCGGCCTGGGGCGAGTCGCCGAGCCGGCCGCGCAGCTTGAACGCCATGCCGGACGTGGTGCAGGCACCCGCCAGCCGGCCAGTGGCGTCACAGGCAACGATGCCGATCGTGTCGTGGTCCAGCGCAGAACCGCGCTGATTTTCAATGTTGGCTACAGGCTTGTACTTCGCGGTCTTCAGCCACTCGCGCCAGGCCGCCTCCGCCTCGGGCGTCAGCAGGCGCGTTTGGGAAAAGCCTTGATCGAGCGCGAACTGGCGCGCGCCTTCACCAACGAGGAAGGTATGCGGTGTCTTTTCCATCACGCGGCGCGCGACGGAAATTGGGTGGAGGATGTCCTCCAACGCAGCGACCGCGCCGACATTGCCGCGATCGTCCATGATGATCGCATCCAGCGTGACATGCCCGTCGCGGTCCGGATAGCCGCCCAGGCCGACAGAATGGTTCTCCGCGTCGGCTTCCGGCACCCAGGCGCCTGCTTCCACCGCGTCGAGCAGCGAACCGCTCTTCTTCCACTGAGCATAGGCGGCGGCGTTAGCGGCCGCGCCAAAGTCCCAGGTGGAAACGATCAGCGCTCGCGGCGCTTCAGCACGTGCAAAGGCAGATCCTGCTGGCACGGCGGCCGCACCGACCAGCCCCAATTTCATCGCTTCGCGTCGACCCATCGCCATCGCTGCATCCCCACTCGGCGCGCTCGCGCCGTTCTCCCTCGTGAAAGCGGACCGTCATATCTCTGTCGCCGCTTGGAAGAGATGTTGTCACAGGTCTTGGCGGTATACAATACCAAATAGGGAAACTGGTTTTATATATGGCAGCAGGTGGTCTCGTTTTAGGATCGTTTCCTGGCGATTGTTGCTCAAACGCAACGCGCCGGATCGGTGGGACCAATCCGGCGCGATTACGTAAGCTGGAGATCAGCGCGACTCAGCGTGGAGCAATGAAGCCACCGATCTCCGCTATGGCCAGTTTCGGCTCCGGCACGGCGGTTTCGGTGAATCGCAGCCGCAGATATCGCACCGGCTTAACGTTCTCGAGCGGGATGCGTTGGGTGGATAGAGCATAGGCGATGTTGCTGAACTCGCCTGCGGCGGCGGCGGCCCAATCGATTCCATCTGCGCTGGTTTCCGCTTCGTAGCGCTTGGGCGGCGCAGCGTCGGTCATCACGTGGCGTGACGGAGTGAGGCTGAAGCCGGCGAGCGCAGTGGTGGTGCCGAGATCAATCGTCACTTCCACCGGTGCGCCAGCTTTGGGTGCAGGAGTCGTCCAGATGCTGCCGGGATCGCGATCAAGCAGCTTTTCGGCTCCGGGTGCGCCGGGCGATACGATCTTCCACGCACGGGTGTCGATTACGGTTGGGTCGGAGGAAACGATCGGCGCAACAGGCACCGGCGGTACCGCGTGGAACAGCGAGAATTCGCTGATTGCCGGACACACTGGCGCTTCCAGTATGCGAAGGCGCACCCGCCGGGGCGCGATCGGCTGGGGCAAGCGGATTACCCGTTGGGCCGAGATGCACTCCTTCTCGGCGATCTGCTGCCATTTCCCGTTGATTTCCGCGTCGACGGCAAAGCGCGTCACCCGCACGCCCAGCGGCAGATATTCGCGCAGGCGGATTACGTCAAAGCGCGTCCCCGGTTTCAGGTCCAGCGTCAGCGTGGGCGTGGTGGCACCGTCCGGCGTCGACCAATAGGTCTCACGATTGCCGTCTAGCACGCGCGCGGCCTCGAAACCTGGGCCGCGCACAGCGCTGGCCTGAGCGATGGCACCCTGGGCCAGATCGCGCGCAAAGGTTGCGCGGATCGCATCGCCATAGCTCTTCAGGATCTTCACGTCCTGGTCGGGAATGCGACCCCGCCGATCCGGCGGCAGGTTGAGGTTTAGATTGGTCCCACGACCAACGGATTCATCATACATCTGAATGAGTCGTTCAGGGCTCTTGACGCGCGAATCTTCGTCCGCATGGAAGAACCAGCCGGGGCGGATCGACACGTCGGTTTCTGCCGGCCACCATAGTGCGCCGCCGCGCACCCCCGAGTTGCCTTCGCGCTGAACATAGGGATGGTTAGGCATGGTGGGCCAGCAGGGGTCACCTGCCACGCCATCCTCATTGCCCACCCACCGGATGTCGGCACCCAGCGGATCGAAGGTGCAGGCATCGGGCTGCAGCTTGTGGACCAGCGCCACGATCGAGGGCCAGTTGTAATAGGCCGGTGCGTCGATCTTCCGCGTCTCGCGTGCGCCGCCATAATAGCCGTCGCCGCCATTGGCGCCGTCGAACCACACTTCGAAGAGCTTGCCATATTGGGTGCAGAGCTCAGTCAACTGGGCACGATAATAGGTGATGTAGCCAGGACGGCCATAGTCGGGATGGTTGCGGTCCCAAGGCGAAAGATAGACGCCGAACGGCAAACCGGCGCGCGCGCACGCATCGGACATTTCGCGGACGATATCGCCCTGGCCGTTCTTGTAAGGGCTGTTGCGGATGCAATGCTCGGTAAGCTTGGTTGGCCACAGGCAGAAGCCGTCATGATGCTTGCACACCAGGATCAGGCCTTTCAGCCCACCCGCCTTGGCAGCGGCAACGATTTGATCCGCGCTGAAGTCGGTAGGATTGAAGGTCTTGGGGCTTTCATCGCCATAGCCCCACTCCTTGTCGGTGAAGGTGTTCACCGAGAAATGAATGAAGGCATATTGCTCGCGCTGGTGCCACTTCCACTGTCGCGGGCTGGGGGTGGCGCCGAACGGCTTGGGTGCGGGCGTGCGGGTGGCAGCCGTGGTGGCCCGGGCAAGCGCCGGGGTGGCGAGTCCGGCGACGACGAGTGCACGTCGGGATAGATCGGTCATTTGCGTTCTCCGGCGAGAGGTTCGGGGATGAGCCAGGTCTCGGCGACCTGATGGCCACGGCCGCTGCCGCCCATGCCGGGGGGGCGCGTCCAGGCAAGATCGAGGGTGCCGCCGCGTGTTGCGGCATGTGGAATGGCCAATTCCACCGTCATCGGGTTGGTCGCACGATCCAGCGGCGGATGGAGTTCAATGCTGCCATTGGCGACAAGGCGCATCGGCAGCCAATAGTCCTCGCCTGCATAGGTGGCGACAAGACGGTAGCGCCGCTTGCGATCGAGCCCTGTATAGCGCAGCCGCAACGGTGCATCGTACAGGCTCTCGGCATAGCTGATCCAGGACATGCGCCAT
The DNA here is from genome assembly GCF_000282895.1 of Sphingomonas sp. ATCC 31555. Lineage (GTDB taxonomy): Bacteria > Pseudomonadota > Alphaproteobacteria > Sphingomonadales > Sphingomonadaceae > Sphingomonas. The sequence continues at coordinate 6,478 of NZ_ALBQ01000024.1, read as the reverse complement.
CCCTGGTTGGGGGTACGATCGGCAATGCCTTCGATCGCGCCTTGGAAGCGCAGCGGATCGGCTGCTGGGCTGCTGCCGCGCACCAGGTGCGGCGCGTTCCACGGATCGCCAAGATCGTCGTACAGCGCACCTTCGCGCGTGCGGGCATGATCGGCCAGCTGCGTGGGCGTGCGGGTGGCGAGTTGCCGCTCGATCCAGACGCGATCGTTCAGGTCGACATCGACGCGATCGAGATTGGCGCCGCGCTCGATATTGGATGCGCCGTACCGCTTTACGCTGAGCTGCAGCCTAGCACCCTGCCATAGCCGATCCGCCAGTGCGAACAGGCGGGCGCGCAGCGCCTGCACCGGCGCGGGATCGGGCTCTGCCAGCCGAGCGCGGGCTGTCGCGCCATCCACAGCGGACAGTGCGGCCGTCTCACGGGCACGTGCGGCGATCAGGCGGTGGCGAACGATTGCGTCATACACCGCGCGGTAGTGGAGCGCGTCCATGCGCCAATCCGCCCAGCTGGCAGGCTTAAGCCTGTCGATAAGCGCCAGCGTGGCATCGATGGTGGCGTTGGCCGCCGGATCGCCTTCCCAGTTGCGTTCGAGTGCCAAGATCGCCCGAGCCGCAGCCGGATCGCCGATAAAGGCTCGGCCATAGTCGGCGGCGAAGGCCGTGGGCGTCACCTGTGGGTCCCAGCCCAGACGGAACCAGTGAAACTGGTTCACATCGTCGTTTACCCCCTCGGAATAGGTGACGAAGCCGCTGCTGCCCGGATCGAGATGCCGGAACAGCGCCGCCATCGCTTGTGGGCGCGGGTTGATCGGCTCGCGGCCCTGGGTCAGCGCGAAGGCTGGGCTCCAGCGATCGACCGGCACCTGCGCGTGCATGGTGTGGGCGATATCCGGATAGAGCAGCAGCTGGTAGCCGTGGGGCAGGTGGCGGCGCTGGACGGCCACCGGGTCCCGTGTTTGGGGGCCGGCGAAAATGCCAGTCAGCCAGCCTGGGCGGCGGGCGAGTTGCGCATAAAAAGCATCCAGCCCCGCCGCGTCGAAGCCTTGGGTGGATATCCACACGCTTGCCGCCGGGTTGCGCGCCCGCAGTGCTGCCGCTTGCTCCGCAACCAGCGGAAACAGGTTGGCAGGTGCGGCATGGCCGGGGTCGCCGCCGGGAATGTAAAGCGCATCCACGATCGGCAGCTGGTTCAGCAGCGTGCGGAATCGCGCGACCTCCTCTGCACGCTCGGCGTGCGTCGCATAGTCGTGCAGGTTCGGATAATAGAGCGCGAAATCGATACCGAGCCGGTGCGCTATCTCGCCGATGCCGCGCAGGGTTTCCAGCGGGGGCGCAGGAAACAGCGGGCTGGTGGCGTCATCGTCCGAAATCGGCGCGATTACCTGCACGCCGCTGGCACCCCACAGCGCAAAATCCTCGATTCGGCGCCGGAACATCGCCAGGGTCCAGGCATCGTAGCTGTTATTTTTGGCGCGATAGCCGATCTGCGTGAGCCGCACCTGCCGGGCGGGGGCGCTCTGATAGCGCTGGGGCCGTGCGCCGGTGCGCAGATACCATCCAGCGCCATAGACCAGCCCGCGCGTGCCCCGCGCAGTGATGACCAGCGTGTCGCCGATCCGGCGGACCGCAAAGCCCTCGCGGGGCAGCGCCCGTGGCGCCGCCTTGCGCCACATCGCGCGCCTGTTTGCAGGTAGGGCGGCCTCCACCGACGGTAGCGGCGCGAGCAGCACCTGCGCACAGGGGGCCTGCTGCTCGGCCAGCCGCGTGCGCAGCAGATCGGCCGCCACCTTGCCGCCAGTACCGGCGGCGACGCAGGGCGCCGTCGTCAGAAGCGCAGCGGCGAGTAGCATCAGCCTGGCGTGCGGCCGTTCGACGGCGGTCGATCGGCAAGCGCGCGGCCGAAGGCAGGGTTGGGCTTATCCGACATGGTGAAACGCAGGGTGCCACCCTTCACCAGATCGGCGTGTGCGATCCAGCTCTTTCGCCATGGCTTGCCGTTCCAGTGAATGGCCGTGACATAGGGTGTGTCCGCCCGATTGCCCGGCGCCTCCACCACCAGCCGCTTGCCGGCGCCCACCTTCAGTTCGGCACGCTCGAACAGGGGCGAGCCGAAGACGTACACTGCCTCCACCGGATCGACTGGATAGAAGCCGAGCGACGAGAAGACGAACCAAGCGCTCATCTGGCCGCAATCGTCATTGCCGATGATGCCGTCTGGATCGTTCTTGTACATCTCCGTGCACAGCCGGCGAACCATTGCCTGCGTCTTCCACGGCGCGCCGGTATAGGCATAGAGATAGGGCGCGTGCTGGTCGGGTTCGTTGCCATGGGCATATTGCCCCACCAATCCCGAAATGTCGGGCGGGGCATTGGCGGGCAGCGTCGACGGCGCGGTGAACAGCGCGTCAAGCTTCGCCTCAAACTTCGCGTCGCCGCCCATGTGCTGGATCAATCCATAGACGTCATGCTGGTTGAGGAACGTCGCCTGCCAGCCATTGGCCTCGGTATAGTCGCGCCACCAGGGCTTGGGCATGTGGCCGAGCTGGATCGGATCATAGGGTGTCCACCAGCTGCCGTCGCTGAAGCGCGGGCGGGCGAACCCGATGCTGCCGTCGATCACATTGCGCCAATTGGCCGCGCGTTTTCGCAGTCGATCAGCGTCGGCCTTTTCGCCGATCGCTGCCGCGAGATGCGACGATGCCCAATCGTCATAGGCATATTCCTGGGTACGGCTGACGCTCTCAAACCATTTGTCCGCCGGAACATAGCCCATCCGGTCGTAGAGATCGCGACCCTTGCTGTTATCGAGATCCTTGGCAGTGAAATCGAAGCTGCGCCGTCGGATCGCCGGCCAGGCGGCGGCATAATCGGCCTTGATGCCCTTAGCCTGCGCCTCGGCGAGCGGCACGACGCCGTGCCAGCCGATCATCGTGCCAGTTTCTTTACCTTGCAGCGGCCAGACCAAGGGGCCGTAGGGTGACTGCGCGGTCTGGCGGATTATGTCATCGACAAGTGACTTGGTGCGATCCGCATCGATCAGGGTGAGCAGCGGGTGGAGTGCGCGATAGGTGTCCCACAGCGAGTAGGTACTGTAGGCTGCGCCGCCCTTCGGCACCGTGTGGATCTGCCCGTCCATGCCGAGATAGCGGCCGTCGACGTCTGAGAACAGCGTCGGAGCGAGCTGCGCATGGTAGAGCGAGGTGGCGAGGATGGTCCGCTGATCCTGCGTTCCGCCTTCGACGCGAACCGCGTCGAGCGCCGGTTGCCACCGGGCGGTGGCTTCGCGGCGAACAACATCGAAGTCCCAATGTCGCGCTTCGGTGACAAGGTTCTTGCGGGCGCCGGCGACATCAACGCCGGAAATGCCGCAACGCACGAGAATTGGCGCATTTCCCGCGTCCGAATAATGCAGAACCGCCTTGAGTCTCTGCCCGGTGACCTTGCGGCTGCCAGCGGGCTGTTCGGCGTCGTCATCGGCATAGAGCGTGATCCGATCGGGCTGGCGCGACAGCTGAAGCGCGAAGAAGATCTTGCGGCCCTTGGCCCAGCGGAAGACGTGTCTCCGACCGGTGATCGTGCCATCCTGCTCGATTTCGATCACCGCATCGCGGATCAGCGGCGGGCTGTCCGAGTTGTCGAGGATCAAGTGCGAAAGGTCCAGCAGCACATGACCTGGGCCAGCGGGAAAGGTGTAACGATGCCAGCCGGTGCGTTCGGTGACGGTGAGTTCCGCCTTCACGCCGTTGTTCAGCGCGACATGGTAATAGCCTGGCTCCGCGCGCTCATCGGTATAGCGCTGACGATAGCCCGTTTCGGGCTTTTCGCGCGTGCCGGGCTGCAGAACAACCTGCCCCCGACCCGGTACGACCAGCAGATCGAGCATGTCGCCGATGCCGGTACCCGACAAATGGGTATGCGAGAAACCGAGGATCGAGCCGTCGCTGTGATAATAGCCCGAGCAGGTCTCCCAGCGCTCTACGCCGGTATCGGGGCTCAGCTGGACCATGCCGAAAGGCAAGCTGGCGCCCGGATAGGTGTGGCCGGTGCCGTCGGTACCGATGAAAAGATTGGGCGCGGTTCGGCGCGGCGACTGGCCGAAGGCAAGGCGCGGGGCAGCGGCCGAAGCGGCGAGGCCAATGGCGCTGGTGGCAAGCAGGCGGCGGCGGGAGAGCATTACAGCGTTTCCTGAAGAAGCTTGGGTTGCACGGATGCGAGGTGGACGATCAGTTCGCCGAACAGGCCGTTGGCCCAGGCAAACCAATCACGGGTGAATTTGGATGGATCGTCCTGGTCCATCGCTTCATGGATGAAGCCGGTGTTGGCGTCGCTATTGCTAAGCATTCGCAGGATATTGCGAACGGTTTGCACATCGTGATCTTGGTTGAAGCCGCGCATGATTAACGACATGGGCCAGACTTGGCCCAGACCGACATGCGGTCCGCCAATACCTTCGACAGCCTTCCCGCGCGACCAATAGGGGTTGGCCTCGCTCCACGCCGCGGCGGCGGTACGCTGCCACAAAGGGTCGGCGCGATCGAAGCAGCGCAGATATGCGAGGCTGGAAAGCGAAGGAACGTTGGCGTCGTCCATGAACAAGGTGTTGCCGAAGCCGTCGACCTCATACGCGATGACTTCGCGGCCATCGCGTAGGCGCATCGTGCCATAGTCGCGAAGCGCTGCGGCGACCTCGTCGGCCAGCGCGGTAGCGTCGCTTGCCAGTGCCGCGTCCTGCCGTGCCGCCATCGCCAGCACCGCCAGTTCGCGCAATGTGGCGACGGCAAAGTGATTGGCGGGGATCAGGAAAGGGTAGACGCAGGCATCGTCGGACGGGCGAAAGCCCGAATGGATCAGGCCCACTGAACGGGTGGGCGCGCCATAGCCATCGAGCATCAGCGTTTCGGTCGGGCGTTCGCTGCCGCGTTGGAATCGATAGGGGCCGGGGCCGGATTTCCGCTGCTGCTCGCGGAAAGTGCGAACGATCGTGCGGGCGGAGTCCGCCCATCGCGCATCGAACGGCGTGGTGTCGCCGGTGGCCCTCCAGTAATCGTGCGCCAGGCGGATCGGATAGCAGAGGCTGTCGATCTCCCATTTCCGCTCGGCGACCCCCGGCTTCATCTCCGTCCTGTCGTGGAGCGCCCAGCCGAGCTTGGTCCGGGCGCTTGGATCTTCAAGAAATGCGTTGGCGTAGGGATCGAGCAGGATACACCGCGCCTGCCGCGCAATCAGGCCATGATAAAGGCGGCGGAGATCGGCATCTTCCCTCGCCAGATGCAGATAAGGCCGCACCTGGGCTGAGCTGTCGCGCAGCCACAGCGCATCTATATCGCCCGTGATGACGAAAGCGTCTGGCTTTCCGTCGACCGTGCCCATCTTTACCGTGGTGTCGAGCGTATTGGGGTAACAGTTCACGAACATCCAGCGCAGCTTGGGATCGGCGATCTGCTTGGAGACGCGCAGGATCTCGCGTTCCACGGCTTTGCTGACGAAGCGGCGGTCAGCAGGCGCGGGGCGCTTGCTGACGAAGACGGGTGCGGGTCGGGTGAAAGCGGGGGTGGCGGCGAGCGCCAGGCCGGAGCCGATCAGGGTACGGCGGTCGATCATTTCGGAAGTTCCTGTGCTTCGCCGGTTAGAGTGAAGTCTGCCCACTGGCCGGGGCCGTCGCCGGGCTGACCGCCGCCGATCCACAAGCGATAGGCGCCCGGCAGCACCCGGCGGGTGCCGTCCCGGGCCACGCTGCTGATGCTGCGCGGATCGAGGGCGAACGAAAGGCTCGTTGACTTGCCCGACGCGAGCGCCACACGATGGAAGCCGGCGAGCTGGCGTTGCAGGACCGGGGTGGTGAACCCGCCCTGCTTACCGGCATCTGGCGTCACGACATAGATCTGCGTGACTTCCTCCCCCGCGCGGCTGCCTGCGTTGGTGAGCTTCGCGGTGACCTGCACAGGCTGGCCCATACCGGCGGCTTTCACCGCCACGTTGTCATAGGCAAAGCGCGTGTAGCTAAGGCCGTGGCCAAAGCTCCAGAGCGGCTTGCCGGTGAAGTAACGATAGGTACGCTCCTTCATGCCGTAATCCACAAACGCGGGCAGATCGTCGACCGAGGCGTAGAAGGTGAGTGGCAGGCGGCCGGAGGGGTTGTTCTTGCCGGCCAGCGTCTCCGCGAGCGCGGTGCCACCTTCCTCACCCGGATACCAGGCCTCGAGGATCGCATCGGCCAGCGTCGGGTCCACCGCGACCGCGCTGCCGCTGGTGAGCACGAGTACCAGCGGCTTGCCGGTCTTGCGGAGCGCCTTGAGCAGGTCGAGCTGCGGCCGGGGCAAGGCGATGTCCGTACGGTCGCCACCCACAAAGCCGGGGATGGATACGCTGAGCGCCTCGCCCTCGAGATCGGGCGACAGGCCGAGTACGGCAACGATCGTGTCGGCGTTCTTTGCGACGTCAAGCGCCTGCGCGAGCATCGGCTCGGCGGGCGGGCGGC
>NZ_ALBQ01000023.1 GCF_000282895.1 Sphingomonas sp. ATCC 31555 | reverse complement strand
AGTTCCTGCGGATATGATCCAGATTGATCGGAAAACGCTCTAATCTCGGGGCTGTTTTGCCCAGGATGTGTGGGGCCGCACCATTCGCACGGGGACGCTTCATTATCGACAGCGCGGTGCCAGTCGGCGGGGCGCTCGCGCTGCCAGTGCAGAGTGAGCCGGGCAGCGCGGCCGGCCACCCCCCTCAATTATGCGGATATGGACCCGCTCCGATAAGCCGATCCGGGCGTGGGGAGGCGCGCGCATGCACACTGATTCGCACCCAGCGAGGACCCCATCGATGTCGTGTATCGCCGCTCTCCGCAAATGCTCGGAGAGTGGTGACCCCTACGGGAATCGAACCCGTGTTTCAGCCGTGAAAGGGCCGCGTCCTAACCGCTAGACGAAGGGGCCAACTGCGTGGCGTGGAGCGGCCGAATAGGGGGCGATTTCGCAGCCGTCAAGCACTCATTCCGCCCAAGCTGCATCTTCGATGTGCAGTTCTGCCGCCGGCCTGCTGCCCCAGGTGTCTACCCGCGCGCGGCCGGCCAGCCACAGGCGGCGGTGCGACGGCGCCGACAGCAGTGCCTGGCCCAGTTCCGAATCGGCTTGGCGAAAGGCGACAGCCTTCAGGCTCTGACCGTCCTGCCCGGAGACAATCACGCGGACGTGCCCGCCCGTGCCGACCACATCGGCCTTGAGCACGCGCACCGGCCCTGCCGCAATTCGCGGTGCCGGCCAGCCCATGCCATAGGGGCCGCCCGCATCCATCGCTTCGACGAGTGCGGGGTTCACGCCGGCGGGGCTCAGCACCACGTCCAGCAGCAGTGCCCGTTCACCGCGCGCGGCGGCAATTCGCTCCGCAAGCCGCGCTTCAAGGAAAGCTGCCAGCGCGTCAATGCCATCGGCGGCGACGGTAACGCCGCACGCCATTGCGTGGCCGCCCCCCGCGATCAGCAGACCGGCGTCCTTCGCGGCCAGCACCGCCGCGCCCAGATCCACGCCCGGAATCGACCGGCCCGATCCCTTGCCGATGCCGTCCTCGCCGACCGCGATCACCAAGGCCGGCCGGCCGAGCTTCTCTTTCAGTCGGCCGGCGACGATGCCGATCACGCCGGGATGCCAGCCATCGCCGGCAACCAGCGCGACCATTCGATCGGCCCCCCTCAGGCAAAGCGTTTCTGCCGCCGCTTGCACCTCCGCCTCGATAGCGCGACGTTCTTCATTGAGCAGGTCCAACTCGGCCGCGATCGCGCGTGCCTGGGCGGGATCGCGCGTGGTGAGCAGCCGCACCCCTAGGTCCGACTTGCCGACTCGGCCACCGGCATTGATCCGCGGCCCCAGCGCGAAGCCTAGGTCCGTACAGGTCGGCGCGCGGGTGAGGCGCGAGGCCTCGATCAGCGCCGTCAGGCCGATGTTACGCCGCTGCGCCATCACCTTCAGCCCCTGTGCCACAAAGGCGCGATTGAGGCTCTTGAGCTGCGCGACGTCCGCCACGGTGCCCAGCGCGACGATATCGAGCAGGTCGAGCAGGCGCGGCTCGGGCCGGCTCCCGAAAAAGCCGCGCGCACGCAACGTCCGCACCAGCGCGGCGCCAAGCAGGAAGGCGACGCCGACCGCTGCGAGATGGCCGTGTTCCGCCCCCTCCGCCTCATCGAGCCGATTGGGGTTCACCAGCGCATACGCGACAGGCAGCTCACTCGCGCATTTGTGATGATCTACGACGATGACGTCGGCACCGACGTCACGTGCCATCGCCAGCGCTTCGAAAGCTTGCGCGCCGCAATCGACGGTAACGATCAGCCCGTGGCCCTGCTGCTTCAGCCGCACCAGCGCCTCGCCCGAGGGGCCATAGCCTTCCATCAGTCGATCCGGAATATAGGGCGTCGCTTCCAGCCCAAGATCGCGCAGCAGCAGGATCAGCAGCGCTGCGGAGGTCGCTCCGTCTACGTCGTAATCGCCGAAGATCGCCACCTGCTCACCTGCTGTCACCGCATCGGCGAGGCGCTGGGCGGCGCGATCCATGTCGCGGAAGATAGACGGGTCCGGCATAAACGCGCGGATACTGGGTGCGCGGTGTCGCTCCAGGTCGGCGCGGTCGACGCCGCGAGTCAGCAGGAGCTGGGTGACGAGATCGTCGGGAGCAAAGTTCGGGTCGCGCGCGTCGGCGGCGAGACCCCGCCAGCGCCAGGGCTGGCCCAGGATCGAGCGATGGACGTTGAGGGCAGGGGACATGCACCCGATGTGGCCGGTGGGACGGGACTTGTCGAGGGGTGCGGGCCCGTCCCGCACCGAGCGGGGCCGCATCGCCTCAGGCAGCCGCCAGCATATGCTTCAGGTCGGCGCGCGCCTCGCTAGTCGGGCGGATATCGACCCTGTCGACGAGCACGCTCAGTAATTCGGGGGTGAGGAACTGCGACAGGGTGGGTCCAAGATTGATACTTGGCAGGCCCAGATGTAGCATGGTGAGCAGCACTGCGGTCGCTTCCGCTCGAACCAGCCGATTGCAGAATGGAGCGGGAGGTTATTGACGCCGAGGTTCAGCGCCTCGGCAGCGGCGGTGGCGATGCGGATCGCCGGACGTGCTGCATGCACGGAGCGGCGATCGTCTGGGCTGAGCGCAGCCTGACCAGCATCAATCCTCGTCGGCGTCAACCACGCCCGACCGATAGGTCGGGATCGCCGCACGTACCCAGGCCGCCTCGCGAAACCATTTAGTAATAATGTATTTGGTGCCCTCCACCACCCGCATGCCTTCGTGCAGCGTGTCATAATTGGGGCTGCCATCCGCCGTCATATTGTTCCACATCACCAGCAGGCCGCGCTTGGGCTTGAAGCGGATGCCGGCGCGCGGGAACCAAGTGGCGCCGCCTTCCTCCACATCGTTGAGATAGGCCATTGCCGTCCAGGTGCGCTGGCCGCCGGTCTCGACGATCGTGTCCCAATAGCTGCTGGTTTCGTGGAAATAGTCGCAGTGCGCGCGAAACTGCTGGTTGAGCGCATAGCGCTGGCCTTGCATCGTCTCCGCGTTTTCGGGTGGAATGCCGAGCAGGTGGGCGATGCGATCGTCGATCGCCTGCACTTCCGGGGCCCAGCGATACAGGTCTGAGCTGTCGCTGGTGCGATATTCCGGATCCTGGGTGGTGGCGAGCAGAGTCGATGGCCGCGAATTGCTGTCGATCAGCGAGATCAGCGTATCGCAATCCCCGTCGCTGAGAAAGCCAGGATAGGTGTAGACCTGCGCCAGATCGACTTTGGCCCGGCGCACATTCGGGTTCGCCTCCAGCCGCGCCGCGACCTCCCGGCCGATCCGTGCCCGTTCGGGGGACGCCGATCCCTTGCTGTTGCCGTTCGTCTTGCTCACCGGCCCTCTATTTGCCGCGCGGACGCGCGATTGCAAGGCTGGGCTACGACCACGAAAGGGCCGGCATCGCTGCCGGCCCAGGTGCGTGCAGGGCTTGAAACGGCTTACCAGAAGATGCCGTAGATCACATCGACCACCTGGCCGGTATCAACGTCGACGAGCAGGGCGTCGTCATAGTAGCGAACCCAGCGGTATGGGCCCCAGACGTCCGGCAGCCGATAGGCATAGGGGTCGCTGATCCAATATTGCTGCGCGAACAGGAACCGATCGATCCGATAGCCAATCGAGAAGCGGCGATATCCGCTTCCCCACCGCGCCGGCGGATAGTATCGCGGCAGGCGATACAGGCCCCGATTATAGTTGCGAAAGGATCGCCAATCATAGCGGCGGTCGTTACGCCAGCTGTTGTTCCAGATGCCGCGATTGCCACGCCACCGCTCACCGCGATCCCAACCACTCCCGTCGTTCCAGCGCCGATCGCCGTCGCCGCGGCTGGCGTTGCGGACACTGTTCCAATCTGCGCGAGACGGGCTGTCGCTACGCCGGTCGCGCCAGTTCTGATCGCGGTTCAAATCACCGCGGTTCTGCCAATCCGGCCGCGATCCGCTGCGCCAGTCGCGCTGCTGTAGCTGTACGGGTGCCGGGCGGCCCTGCGGTTGCTGGACGTCGGGACGAGACGATCCGGTAAATGCACGAGGCTGGCCTTCCGGCCGACGCCAGTCGCCGCGATCCTGCGCCTGCTGCGGCGCCTGCGGGCGCTGCCAATCGCGCTGCGCCTGCGGACGCTGCCGATCGCCACGCTCCTGATCGCGCAGCTGCGGCCGCGAACCGCCCCAGCGCGCGCTATCGCCACGCGGAGCGTCGGGCCGGCTCCAACCGCCTTGCGGACGCCCGCCCGGCCGCTGTCCCTGTTCCTGCGCGAACGCGGCGACTGGAACCAGCGCAGTTGCGGCTGCGACAGCCGCCAACAGCATCCTCTTCATCGAACGATCTCCGGTGGCAGCGGTCAGATGCCGCGCCCATGTTGTCGTAATAGGCCGCTGTCGCTGAGCCGGTCCTGAATTGCTCCGTTAGCAGATTGAAAGATTCACGCCGCTGCGGCGGCATCTCCCCGAGCGATCCGTGCCGCTTCTTGAATCGCGTCGATGAGGCGTGGATAGATGCCGCATCGACAGATATTGGGGATGCCCTGGCGAATGTCTTCCTCGGACGGGTCGCGATTGGCGCGGACCAGAATCGCAGCAGCCATGACCATGCCGGGAATGCAATAGCCGCATTGCATCAGGTTCGCCGCGAGGAAGGCCTGCTGCACCGGATGGCTACGATCCGGCGAGAGGCCCTCGATAGTGGTGACAAACGTCCCTTCGATCGCGCCGATGGTCTCGCGGCAGGCGAGGCGGGCGGCGCCGTCGATGTCGACGGTGCAGGCGCCGCAATCGCCGGTGCCGCAGCCATATTTGGTGCCGGTGAGGTTGGACGCGTCGCGCAAGGCCCAGAGCAAAGGCGTCTGCGGATCCATGTCGTACTGGACCGGCTGGTTGTTGACGGTGAACCGAGTCATGGCCCGACCCTAGCGGGAAACGGCGGGTTTCCGAAACCGGCATTGTCGGCCGGTGCGGCGGAAGCGACATTCGGCAAATGACCTTACCCGCCCTTTTCATCCCCCATGGCGGGGGCCCGTGCTTTTTCATGGACCCCGCCGGTGGCCCGCCCGATCCGATGTGGCAGCCCATGCAGGCCTATCTCGCCGGCCTGATCGCCAGCCTGCCCGAGCGGCCTCGGGCGATCCTGCTCGTTTCCGGGCATTGGGAGGAACGCAACGTCACCGTGCATGCCGGGGACGGCCAGCCGCTGCTGTTCGACTATTACGGCTTCCCCGAGCACACCTACCACCTGCGCTGGGATGCCCCCGGCGCGCCGGAGCTGGCGCTACGGGCCAAGACGCTGCTCGAAGGTGCCGGCTTCCCCACCGGGGTCGAGCGCGACCGTGGCTGGGACCATGGCGTCTTCATCCCGATGAAGGTCGTGGTGCCGGATGCCGACGTCCCGCTCGTGCAAGTGTCGCTGCGGGCGGATCTCGATCCCGCTGCGCATGTCGCGATCGGCAAGGCGCTGGCGCCGTTGCGCGACGAGGGGGTGCTGATCGTCGGCTCGGGCATGAGCTTCCACAATCTGCGTGTCCGCGGCCCGCAGGCGACGCCCTACGCCGATGCGTGGGACGAGGCGCTGGTCGCGGCCGCCACCAATCCCGATCCCGCTCGCCGCGAGGCCCGGATCGTCGCCTGGCGTGACCTGCCCTATGCCGCATTCGCCCATCCGCGCGAGGAGCATCTCCTGCCGCTGATGGTCGCCCTCGGCGCAGGCGGCGAGGGGCCTGCCGCCTGCGACTATCGCGACCATGTCCTTGGCTGGGCGGTGAGCGGCTTCCGCTTCGGCTAGTCCCGCCAGCTGCGATCGATGCGATCCACCAGCCGCACCATCGCCGCGAAGTCCGCGGCACCTGGGCCGCCTGGCACCTGCGCCATATGAACGTCGCGCTGGTGAACGGCGACGACCTCGGGCGGGATCTCAATCGGTTGCCCCATGCTCATCGTCGCGACCTGGATCTCGCAGGCGCGCTGTAGCGCCCAATGCTTGACGAACGCCTCGGGCAGCGTGCGGCCCATGGCGAGGATGCCGTGGTTGCGCAGCAGCATCACGCGCTTGTCGCCGAGATGCGCCAGCAGCCGCGCGCCTTCCTCGTCGCGGACGGTGACGCCTTCGAAATCATGGTAGGCGATCTGGCCGATGAAGTTGCAGGCGTAGAAATTGATCGGCCGCAGTCCGCCCTCCAGTGAGGCGACCGCCATCCCGGCGGTGGTGTGGCTGTGCATGATGCAGTGCGCGTCGGGCAGGTGGCGATGAAAAAGGGAATGCTGGACGAAGCCGGCTCGGTTCACCGGATAGGGCGAGTCGTCGAGCTTGTTGCCGTCGATGTCGATCTTGACGAGGTTGGAGGCCTGCACCTCGCTGAAATGCAGCCCAAAGGGATTGATCAGGAAGGCGCCTTCCTGGTCCGGCAGCTTCACCGTGATGTGGTTGTAGATCATCTCGGACCAGCCGAGCATGTCGAACACGCGGTAACAGGCGGCGAGCTGCTGGCGCGCCTCCCACTCGGCGTCGCTGACCTGGGGCGTAGGGGCGAGCGCGGTTGCCATGGCACCTCTCCAAAATTCTATTTTTGAGCTTTGGGTGTGCCATGAAGCGGCCGGCAGCCGCAAGCGTTAGCGGAAGCCGTAGGGCACGGCGCGCCGGTGGTCGGGGTCGATCTCGATCACCGATCCGGCGGGCGGGAAGGCGCGCTGGTCGCAATCGAGGCGCGGGCAGATGCGGCACGAGGCGCCGATCGGCGTGGCCGCGCCGCCGGTGCGCAACGCGTCGGCATAGACGAAGTCCGCCGCATGCGCCTCCTCGCACCCCAACGCTACTGCGTAGCGGCGGGGCGGGCGGGTGAAGCTGCCCGAGGGCTTGACCAGCCCCTTGGCCATCGAGACATAGCGGGTGCCGTCGGGCATCTCGGCGAGCTGGACCAGGATGCGGTCCGGGATCGCCACCGCCTCATGGACGATCCACAAGGGGCACGCGCCGCCGAGCGCGGCGAACTGCAGCCGCGTGGCCGAGTGTCGCTTGGTGATGTTGCCCGCCATGTCGACCCGGCAGAAGAACACCGGCAGCCCCTGCGCGCCGGGCCGCTGCAGCGTCGAGAGCCGGTGGCAGGCCTGCTCGAAGCTCACCGCGAAGCGCTGGCGAAGGCGATCGATGTCGTGGCGCACTTCATAGGCCGCCGCGCGAAAGCGGCCATAGGGCATCAGCAACGCTCCCGCGGCATAGTTGGCGAGACCGACGCTGAGGAGTTCGCGCGCGGCAGCCGAGGCGAGTCCCGCGCGATCGATCACCAGCCGCATCTCGTTGGCGAACTCGTAGCGGACCAGCCGATGCGCGAGCAGGAAGGCGCGGCTTTCCGGCGGAAGCGCATGGTTGAGCGCCAGCGTGCGCGCACCCTCGTCGAAGCGGCTGAGCTCGCTGCCGTCGCCCTGCGCGCCGATCACGCGCACGCCGTGCCACAGCCGCAGCCGGTCCTCGAAGGCGCGCACGACATTGTCGTCGTCGAGCGCGAGCGCGTCGGCCAGCAATTCCGCCGAGCGGTCGACCGCGTCGATATAATTGCCCTCGGCCTGAAACCAGTCGCGCACCTCTTCCCAGGGCAGCGGTGCCGCGTCGCCCGAGCCGGTATCGAACCGGTCGTCGAGCACACGCAGCTGCTCCTGGCTGCGGCGATAGGCGTCGTGCAGCGCGACCATTCGCCGGGCGAGCAGGGGCTGCTGCTCAATGCCGCGGCGGACATCGGCCTCGTCGATCCTGTCGGCGACCACGCTGCTATCCGTCGCGGCGTCGATTGCGCGGAGCAGTGCGGCCGTGCCGCCTTCGCCGTTGATCTCGGCGGCGTCGACCGGGAATTCGCGGGCGAGCGCCAACAGAACCCCGTCCGTGATCGGCCGGTCGTTGTTCTCGATCTGCGAGAGATAGGAGACGGAGATGCCCAGCCGTTGGGCCATGCTCGCCTGCGGGATGTTCAGACGACGCCGCAGGTCGCGCAAGCGAAAGCCCTCGAACAGGCGGCGGCGGGGCAAAGGTGGGAGCTGGCTGGCCATGGGGCCGCATAATCTGCAAACCGCCGCCCCGCAACTTTGCAACATTGCATTTGCGAAGCCGGCATGGCCCGGTGCACAAGCCGCCTTCACGGAGAGAATGCCGATGTCGTCGACGATCGAGGAACTGGAACGCCGTCGCGCCGCCGCCCGTCTGGGCGGCGGCCAGAAGCGGATCGACGCACAGCATGCCAAGGGAAAGCTGACGGCTCGGGAGCGCCTGGAAGTACTGCTCGATCAGGGCAGCTTCGAGGAGCTCGACATGTATGTCGAGCACAACTGCACCGATTTCGGGATGCAGGATCAGGTGATCCCCGGCGACGGCGTGGTCACCGGTTCCGGCACGATCAACGGCCGCCTCGTCTTCGTGTTTAGCCAGGATTTCACCGTGTTCGGCGGTTCGCTTTCCGAGCGACACGCGCAGAAGATCTGCAAGATCATGGACATGGCGATGAAGGTCGGTGCACCCGTGATCGGCCTCAACGACAGCGGCGGCGCGCGCATTCAGGAAGGCGTAGCATCGCTCGGCGGCTATGCCGAAGTGTTCCAGCGCAACGTGCTGGCCTCGGGCGTGGTGCCCCAGCTCAGCCTGATCATGGGGCCCTGCGCCGGCGGCGCGGTCTACAGCCCCGCCATGACGGACTTCATCTTCATGGTGAAAGATTCGTCCTACATGTTCGTCACCGGCCCGGATGTAGTGAAGACCGTTACCAACGAGATCGTCACGCAGGAGGAACTGGGTGGAGCGGTGACGCATACCACGAAGTCGGGGGTCGCTGACGTGGCTTTCGAGAACGATATCGAGGTGCTGCTCGCAGCCCGCGACTTCGTGGACTTCCTGCCGGCCTCGAATCGCGAGGCGCCGCCCGAGCGGCCTTGCGACGATCCCTGGGATCGGATCGATGAGAGCCTCGACACGATCATCCCGCCGAGCGCCAATCAGCCCTATGACATGCACGAGCTGATCCGGAAGACGCTGGACGAAGGCGAGTTCTTCGAGCTGCAGCCCGCCCATGCCGGCAACATCCTGATCGGCTTCGGCCGGATCGAGGGGCGTACGGTGGGCGTGGTGGCGAACCAGCCGATGGTGCTGGCCGGCTGTCTCGACATCAACGCGTCGAAGAAGGCCGCGCGATTCGTGCGCTTCTGCGATGCTTTCGAGATCCCGATCGTCACCTTCGTCGACGTGCCGGGCTTTCTGCCCGGTGTCGGGCAGGAGCATTCGGGCATCATCAAGCACGGCGCCAAGCTGCTCTTTGCCTATGCCGAGGCGACGGTGCCCAAGATCACGGTGATCACCCGCAAGGCCTATGGCGGCGCCTATGACGTCATGGCGTCGAAGCATCTGCGCGGCGACCTTAACTATGCCTGGCCCACCGCGGAGATCGCGGTGATGGGCGCCAAGGGCGCGGTGGAGATCATTTTCCGGGGCAAGACGCCCGAGGAAATCGCCGAGCGCACCGCGGAATATGAAGCGCGCTTCGCCAACCCCTTCGTTGCCGCGAGCAAAGGGTTCGTGGATGAGGTGATCATGCCGCATTCTACGCGCCGCCGGATCGCGCTGGGGTTGCGCAAGCTGCGGAACAAGCAGCTCGAGAACCCGTGGAAGAAGCACGACAACATTCCGCTGTGATGCGGCGCTGATCGAGGACCATGATGAAGCTCGGCCGTCTCAACCATGTCGGCGTTGCGACGCCGTCGATCGAAGCCTCGATCGCCTTCTACCGCGACGTGATGGGCGCGGAAGTGATCCGCGAACCCTTTGACCTGCCCGCGCAGGGGGTGAAGGTGTGCTTCGTCGACACGCCCAACAGCCAGATCGAGCTGATCGAGCCGCTGGGCGAGGCCTCTCCGATCCATGGCTTTCTCGCCAAGAACCCGGCGGGCGGCCAGCACCACCTCTGTTACGAAGTGCCCGACATACACGAGGCCAAGGCCTGGTTCGAAGCGAAGGGTTGCAAGGTGCTTGGCGCGCCACGCATCGGCGCACATGGCACGCCAATCTTCTTCATTCACCCCAAGGACATGGGCGGCATCCTGACCGAGATCATGGAAATGCCGCGTGGGGAGCATTGAGGTGACCAAGCCCACGCTCGATCAATGGTCCGGCGCCGCCTCAAAGGAGGTGAAGGGCAAGGATCTCGCTTGGAAAACGCCGGAAGGTATTTCGGTCAAGCCTTTGTACACACAGGATGATGTGGTCGGTGTTGATCCGGGTCTGCCCGGCTTTGCTCCCTTCACGCGCGGTGTACGTGCTTCCATGTACGCCGGGCGCCCCTGGACCATTCGGCAATATGCCGGCTTCTCGACCGCAGAGGAGTCGAATGCCTTCTACCGCCGAAACCTTGCCGCCGGGCAGAAGGGCCTGTCAGTCGCGTTCGATCTGGCCACCCATCGCGGCTATGACAGCGATCACCCGCGCGTGGTGGGCGACGTCGGCAAGGCAGGCGTCGCGATCGATACGATCGAGGACATGAAGATCCTGTTCGACGGCATTCCGCTCGACCAGATGTCCGTCTCGATGACGATGAACGGCGCGGTGATCCCGGTGCTGGCCTTCTTCATCGTCGCGGGCGAGGAGCAGGGGGTTTCGCAGGAGAAGCTGGAAGGCACGATCCAGAACGACATCCTCAAGGAGTTCATGGTTCGGAACACCTATATCTACCCGCCCGAACCGAGCATGCGGATCATTTCAGACATTTTCGCATACACTAGCGCGAAGATGCCGAAATTCAACAGCATTTCTATCTCCGGCTACCATATGCAGGAAGCTGGCGCGACTCAGGTGCAGGAGCTCGCCTTCACCATCGCCGACGGCATGGAATATGTGAAGTACGGCGTCGCCTCCGGTCTCGATATCGACAAGTTTGCAGGCCGTCTGAGCTTCTTCTTCGCAATTGGTATGAACTTCTTTATGGAAGTGGCCAAGCTGCGAGCCGCGCGGGTTCTATGGCACCGGGTGATGACGCAGCTGGGTGCGCAGGACGAGCGCTCGAAGATGCTGCGTACCCACTGCCAGACGAGCGGCGTTTCGCTCACCGAGCAGGACCCGTACAACAACGTCATCCGCACCACGATCGAGGCGATGGCGGCGATGCTCGGTGGCACCCAGAGCCTTCACACCAACGCGCTCGACGAGGCTATCGCACTGCCGACCGATTTCTCCGCCCGGATCGCCCGCAACACGCAGATCGTGCTGCAGGAGGAGACGGGGATGACCAAGGTCGTCGATCCGCTGGGCGGCAGCTATTATGTCGAGAGCCTGACCCAGAGCCTGGTCGACAAGGCCTGGGAGATCATCGAACGGGTCGAGGCCGAGGGCGGCATGGCCAAGGCGGTCGCCGCCGGCTGGCCCAAGGCGATGATCGAGGAAGCCGCGGCGGCTCGCCAGGCGCGGGTCGATCGTGGCGAGGACGTGATCGTCGGGGTCAACAAGTATCGGCTGCCGAACGAGGATTTGCTGGAAACGCTGGAAGTCGACAACGCCGCGGTGCGCGAGGCGCAGATCGCGCGGATCCAGCGGGTGAAGGCCGCGCGCGACGGAGCGGCGTGCCAGGCGGCGCTCGATGCGCTGCGCGAGGGTGCGAAGGCAGGTGGCAACCTGCTCGAACTCGCCGTTGTCGCGGCGCGGGCGCGGGCAACGCTGGGTGAGATCAGCGCAGCGATGGAAGACGTCTTCGGCCGCTATGCCACCCAGCCGACCCCGGTGAAGGGAGTCTATGCCGCGCCTTACGCTGAGAACAATCGCTGGGCCGAGGTGGTGCGCGGTGTCGAGGCGGTCGAGCGCCGCCTAGGCCGCAAGCCGCGCCTGCTCGTCGCGAAGATGGGGCAGGACGGGCATGATCGCGGCGCCAATGTCATCGCCTCTGCTTTTTCCGACATGGGGTTCGAGGTGGTCAGTGGACCGTTGTTCCAGACGCCCGAGGAGACCGTGGTGCTGGCGCTCGACAGCGGCGTCGACGTGGTCGGCGCGTCCAGCCTCGCGGCCGGGCACAAGACGCTGATCCCCGAGCTGATCCGCGGCCTGCGCGAAGCCGGGCGCAGCGACATCAAGGTGATCGCTGGCGGGGTGATCCCGCCGCAGGATTACGAGATGCTGCGCGCGGCGGGTGTGCAGGGCATCTATGGGCCCGGTTCGAACGTCGTCGAATGCGCGGCGGACGTGCTGCGCCTGCTCGGCCACAACATGCCGCCGCTCGAGGCTGCCGCCGAATGAGCCTGGGCTTCTCCGTCGAGGCGCTGATACCGCGCGCGCGGGGCGGAGGGGCGCTGCGCATGGGGCTGGTGCGGGTGCCCGAAGCCGAGTGGCTGACGCCCGAGGCGGATCTGGCGGCCCGTGCGGCCGTGTTCGCGGCCGAGCCCGACTGCGTGCAGGTGCTGCCGGGGGCGGAGGCGGCGGTGGAAGAGATCGCGGCGTTGCTCGAACACCGCCGCGATGCCCAAAGCCGTCATCCCGGCGAAAGCTGGGATCCATTCGCTTCAACGTCTGACGCAGGAGCCGATCCGGAGAGAGCAATGGATCCCGGCTTCCGCCGGGATGACGGCTTTGAAGGACGGGCCGTTTCCATGTCTGACACACTCCGCACCGCCGCCGGCGACGTGTGGGAAGACCTGTGCATCCTCACCCCGGACGCGTCCGGCCAGTACCGCCTCACCGCCGCCGCGCTGGCGTTCCCCACCGACTGGCACCTCGCCGAAAAGCTGGGCCATGCGCTCACCCCGATCCACGCCCCCATCCATGGCTATGCCGAGCAACTCGCCTCGGGCGTCGACTATTTCTTCGCAACCCTCCAGCCAGGCCCTATCTTCGGCCGCACCAACTGGTTCGTCGTGGCGAGCGACGCTTGGCGCTACCTTCCACGGGACGCGCCCCAGGTCCGCTTCGCCCATGTGACCGCCGACAACGCCGGCGCTACCCTGTTCGTTCGCTGCGAGCGCCAGACCTTGCGCCGCCTGCCCCAAAGCGGGGCGCTGCTATTCACCATCGGCATCCATGTCGAGCCGCTCGACCGCCTGAGCGACGGTGCCGTCGCGCGCGTCGCCCAGTCCGTCGCGGGGATCAGCAGCGGCGAACACGAACGCCGCGCTGCGCCCTTTTACGTCGAGGCTCTCACCCGCTATGCCGAGCGACGTAACCGTTCACCGGAGTTGCTTGCTTGACCCTCGAAACCACCCCCGTGCGTACCGACTGGACCCGCGACGAGATCGCCCAGCTGTTCGACCTGCCGTTTACCGAACTCGTGTTCCGCGCGGCCGAAGTCCACCGTGCCAACCACCCGGCGAACCAGGTCCAGCGCTCGACCCTGCTATCGATCAAGACCGGCGGCTGCCCCGAGGATTGCGGCTATTGCAGCCAGTCGGCCCATGCCGATACCGGCCTCAAGGCTACCAAGCTGATGGATCCGCGCGCGGTGCTGCAGGCGGCGGCACAGGCCAAGGACCATGGCTCGACCCGCTTCTGCATGGGTGCGGCCTGGCGCAACCCCAAGGATCGCGACATGCCCGCCATTGTCGAGATGGTGAAGGGCGTCCGCGCGATGGGCATGGAAACCTGCATGACGCTGGGCATGCTAACCGACGGTCAGGCCAAGACGCTCGCCGATGCCGGGCTCGATTATTACAACCACAATATCGATACCTCGCCCGAACGCTATGGCGAGGTGATCACCACCCGCAGCTTCGAGGAGCGGCTGGAGACGCTGGAGCATGTCCGCGAGGCGGGCATCAACGTGTGCTGCGGCGGCATCGTCGGCATGGGCGAGACGCGCGGCGACCGGGTGGGCTTCATCCACGCGCTGGCGACCCTGCCGGTGCATCCGGGCAGCGTGCCGGTCAACGCGCTGGTGCCGGTGAAGGGCACGGTGCTCGGCGACATGCTGGCCGACACGCCGCTCGCCAAGATCGACGATATCGAGTTCGTCCGCACGGTGGCGGTGGCGCGCATCACCATGCCGCGCTCGATGGTCCGGCTGTCCGCGGGCCGCGAGAGCATGAGCGACGCGACCCAGGCTTTGTGCTTCCTGGCGGGCGCTAATTCGATCTTCACCGGCGACAAGCTGCTGACCGCAGGCAATGCCGGCGACGACAAGGACGCCGCGCTTTTCGCCCGCCTCGGCATCACGCCGATGGCCGCGGAGTGCAAGGTGGAGCTGGAGGCGGCGGAGTGAGCGAAGCCTCGGTGAGAATAGTACTTCTACTCTTCACGGGCGCGCTTTTCGCCGCTTCGTGCTGGGTTACTGTTCTATTCTTAAAGCGTCGAGGTTTGAGCGGTCATCGGCCCGCAGGCTCTAAAGGCATTCTCCGCGCAGTATTGCTTACCGTTGCAATCGCGGTCGGCTTTTGGGTCGGAAATCACGGCGACTTGTCTGATCGTTATTCGATCGCATTCGGCTTGATCTTGTGGGTCGTCGTGATGGTGATCTATTTTCGCCAACAAAAGAGAGCCTGATGTTCAAAAAAATCCTCGTCGCCAACCGTGGCGAAATCGCGTGCCGGGTGATGCGGACGGCCAAGAAGATGGGCATCGCTACGGTCGCGGTCTATTCGGATGCGGATGCCCGCGCGCCGCATGTTCGGATGGCGGACGAGGCGGTGCGGCTCGGGCCGGCACCGGCGGCGGAGAGCTATCTCCGCGCGGACCTGATCCTGCTCGCCGCCAAGGAAACCGGCGCCGATGCGATCCACCCCGGCTATGGCTTCCTTTCCGAGCGCGAGAGCTTCGCCAAGGCCTGTGCGGAGGCGGGCATCGCCTTTGTCGGCCCGCCGCCGGGGGCGATCGCGGCGATGGGCGACAAGATCGAGTCGAAGAAGCTCGCCAAACAGGCCGGCGTGAACGTCGTTCCCGGCTTCGTCGGCGAGATCGAAGATACCGAGCATGCGGTGCGGATCGCCGGGGAGATCGGCTATCCGGTGATGATGAAGGCCTCGGCCGGCGGCGGCGGCAAGGGGATGCGGCTGGCCTATAGCGAGCAGGACGTCCGCGAGGGTTTCGAGGCGACCAAGCGCGAAGGGCTGGCCAGCTTCGGCGACGACCGCGTGTTCATCGAGAAATTCATCGAGAGCCCGCGCCATATCGAGATCCAGGTGCTGGGCGACCAGCATGGCAACATCGTCTATCTCAACGAGCGCGAATGCTCGATCCAGCGCCGCCACCAGAAAGTGGTGGAGGAAGCGCCGTCGCCCTTCGTCACCCCCGAGATGCGCAAGGCGATGGGCGAGCAGGCGGTCGCGCTGGCGCGGGCTGTGGGGTATTACAGCGCGGGTACTGTCGAGCTGATTGTCTCGGGCGCCGACAAAACGGGGCAGGGCTTCTACTTCCTGGAGATGAATACCCGCCTCCAGGTCGAGCATCCGGTGACCGAGGCGATCACCGGGCTCGATCTGGTCGAGCAGATGATCCGCGTCGCGGCTGGCGAAAAGCTCGCCTTCACGCAGGACGAGGTGAAGCTCGACGGCTGGGCGATCGAGAACCGCGTCTATGCCGAGGATCCCTATCGCGGCTTCCTGCCGAGCACCGGGCGTCTGGTGCGGTATCGGCCGCCGGCCGCAGAAAATGCGGGGCAGGGCTATGTCCGCGTCGACGACGGCGTGACCGAGGGCTCCGAAATCAGCATGTTCTACGATCCGATGATCGCCAAGCTGATCACTTGGGCGCCCACCCGCGACGAGGCAGCGGACCTGCAGGTGCAGGCGCTCGATCGTTTCCGGATCGACGGCATCAGCCACAATATCGATTTTCTGTCGGCGATCATGCAGCATCCCCGCTTCCGCTCGGGCGAACTCACCACGGGATTCATTGCCGAAGAGTATCCTGAGGGCTTCCACGGCGCCCCGGCCGACTTGGCGTTGGTACGGCGCCTCGCCGCCGTGGCCGTAGTGCTCGATCTCGTGCGGGCCTCTCGCCTGGCCAGCATCTCAGGCCAGTTAGGCGAGCCGCCTTCGCCGTCGCGCGCACGCTCGGTGCGTATCGGCGATCACCGCTTTGATGCTACCGTAGAGAATGCCGACGGCGCAGCGCGAGTGCATCTGGGTAGCGACGCGACGCCGTTGGAGATCTCTGGCACCTGGATCGCAGGCGATCCGCAGTTCGTGGCGCGAATCGACGGGAACGAGTTCGCTTCCGCCGTGGACCGTACCCGCACCGGGTGGAAACTCACGGCGCACGGGGCCGCGCATCGGGTAGAGGTGCTGCCGACGCATGTCGCGCCATATCGCGACCACATGATCGAGAAGGTACCGCCGGACATGAGCCGCTTCCTGCTGGCGCCAATGCCGGGCCTGCTGACGCGGCTGCACGTTCAGCCGGGCGATAGCGTCCAAGCCGGCCAGGCACTGGCCGTGGTGGAAGCGATGAAAATGGAAAACATCCTCCGTGCCGAACGTGCCGGGGTGGTGAAGGCGGCAAACTTCGCGCCTGGCGACAGCCTCGCCGTTGATTCGGCGATCCTGGAATTCGAATAAAATACTGAATCAAAAAGAAAAGGCGATCGTTGTCCCGGTTAGGAGCGGCAACTTCCAGCGCCTCACTTGCTCCGGCGGTGTATCTGGGCTTGTCGTTCGCCGATGATCTGCGCAACTTGGGGCGAATCCTCCAGTTGCGCAGGGCGATGGTGGGGGAAGTCGGAGGGGATTGATCCGGTGCAGGAAGAGGACGGATTTACGCGCTGGATCGAAGCTTGCGCTGCAGGCGAAATGCTGGGCATTGCCTCGGCGGCCCTATGGTGGGTCACCGTCGACCGATTCAATCCGGGCTTTGCGGGCGACTGGCTGCTGTTCGTCGGCAAGGCCGCGGGTGGACTGGCGTTCGGCCTCGTCCTCGGGAACTTGCAGAGCTGGGCGCTGAAGCGGCAGTTTCCCGCGCTCCACGCCCGGCAGTGGGTGGTCGCCACTACTTTCGTCTCCGTCGCTCTTTTCGCGATCGCCGCCTGGTACGCGGTGTTCTTGCCCGCCGATCAGCAAGGCCTGGTCCCGCCGGTCCATACCCCCTTCGAAACGGCTGTGACGTCTGCCATGTTCGGTCTTGCATTGGGTGCTCTGTTGGGCATCGCGCAGGCGCTGGTGCTGCGTCGGGCGGCGCGAAGTTCGTTCTGGTGGATACTCGCAAGCGCAATCGGCTGGGGTGCGGCGCTGCCGTGCATCTATCTTGCCGCGTCGGTGGGCAGTAGCGCGCCGGGATCGCTGGAGATCGCCGCGCGCGGTGTGGTCGGCGGCGTCGTCTCAGGCGTTGTGCTCGGAACCGTTACAGGCCTGTCCTTCGCTGTCATGCGCCTGCGCGCTCCTGCGTGAGCAGGTTAGCGAAGATGTGGCGCGAACAGCTCCAGGATCTCGGCATATAGCGCACGCTTGAAGGGGACGATCAGTTCCGGCAGCTCGGTCGGCTCCACCCAGCGCCACGCGCGGAATTCCGGTTCGGTCGTTTGAATGTTGATGTCGCTGTCTTCGCCCAGGAAGCGAAATAGGAACCAGCGCTGCCGCTGGCCACGCCATTTTCCCTTCCAGACCTTGCCAACTAGATCGTCCGGAAGATCGTAGCAAAGCTCGTCAGGCGACTGCGCGATCAGCTCTGCGTGACAGCGTGCGATGCCGGTTTCCTCGCTAAGTTCGCGGAAGGCGGCGTCGAGCGCATCTTCCCCCGGATCAATCCCGCCCTGCGGCATTTGCCAGGCCTCCACCACCGAATCCAGGCGCTGGCCCACGAACACCAGACCTTCACGATTGAGCAGCATCACGCCCGCGCAAGGGCGATAGGGAAGCGAAGCAGTATCGGTCATGTCCTTTCCCTATCGGGTGGCACGACATGACGAAAGGGTCGTCTTTCGCAGTCGTTGTCCGCACCCTAAATCTGCGGGGTGATCCCCGTCGTCCATCATCCCGACTATGTAGCGCCCGCACCCGCTGGGTCCGCCTATCTTTGGAACAAGAACGGCTTGGTACGCGATCTGCTCGCGGCGGAAGCGGGTCGCGTCATCTGGCACGAACCCGAGGTGATGCCGCAGCCCTGGCTCGAGGCGGTGCACGACCCCGACTATGTGGCGGAAGTGCGCGAGGCACGCGTGCCGGCGCACAAGATGCGACGGATCGGCTTCCCGGTAAGCATTGCTGTCGCGCGTCGGTCTGAACGCGTGCCAGGCGGGACGTTCCTCGCAGCGCAACTCGCCCAGCAGAACGGCTATGCTGCCAACACTGCGGGCGGCAGCCACCATGCCCTGGCGGATACGGGCGCCGGCTTCTGCGTGTTCAACGATCTGGCAATTGCCGCGGTACGATTGGCCGATGAGGGGCGCGCCCGCCGGGTGCTGATCGTCGATTGCGACGTGCATCAGGGCGACGGCACCGCCGCTTTGACTGCCGGTCGCCCGGATATCGCCACCTATTCGATCCACGCCGAAAAGAACTTCCCGGTCCGCAAAGCGCGTTCCACGATTGATGTCGGGCTGCCGGATGGCACGGAAGACGCGGCGTATCTGGAAGCGCTGGAGCGCACGTTGCTTCCCCTTCTTACCAGCTTCGATCCGGACATCGTGCTGTACCAAGCGGGCGTCGACCCCTTCGCCAACGATCGCCTCGGGCGCCTGGCGCTGAGCGGAGCTGGGCTGGTCGCCCGGGATCGCTGGGTGGCGGAGACGCTGCGCCGCAAGTCCATCCCTTTCGCCAGCACGCTGGGCGGTGGCTATGGCACGGACGCGATGGAGGTTGCGCGCCGACACGTCACCTCGATCCTCACGCTCGGCGAAACCGCGTTGGGCGCTTGCAACCCGATGGCGCAAAGCGCATCTGACCCGACATGAGCCAATATCCCGCGCTTCGCCTGCGCCGCACCCGAGCTACCGGCTGGAGCCGGCGACTTCATGCCGAAACGGTGATCACCCCCGCGGACCTGATCTGGCCGTTGTTTGTCACGCAGGGGACGGAAGAAGAGCCTATCGGCGCCTTGCCAGGCGTATCGCGCTGGGGCCTGAACGGGATCGTGGAGAGGGCGCGGGAGGCGCGGGAGCTGGGCATTTCCTGCCTGGCGTTGTTTCCGAATACCCCGTCAGCCCTCCGTACGGAGGACGGACGGGAGGCGTTGAACCCCGACAATCTGATGTGCTGCGCCATTCGCGCGATCAAGGATGCGGTGCCGGATATCGGCGTGCTCACTGACGTGGCGCTCGACCCCTATACCAGCCACGGCCATGACGGAATCGTCGATGCGGCGGGCTATGTCCTCAATGACGAGACATCGGCGGTCCTGACCGAGCAGGCGCTCGTCCAGGCAGCCGCCGGTGCGGACATCGTCGCCCCCAGCGATATGATGGACGGCCGCGTCGGCCAGATCCGCGATGTGCTGGAGGCGAATGGACATCGCAATGTGCAGATCATGGCCTACGCCGCCAAATATGCGAGTGGCTTCTACGGACCGTTCCGCGACGCGGTAGGCAGCCGCGGGCTGCTGAAGGGCGACAAGAAGACCTACCAGATGGATCCAGCCAATGCCGAGGAGGCTCTGCGCGAAGTGGCGCTGGATCTGGCCGAGGGAGCGGACAGCGTAATGGTGAAGCCCGGCCTGCCGTATCTGGACATCATCCTCCGCGTCAAGAACGCGTTCGAGGTACCCGTTTTCGCATATCAGGTATCCGGTGAATATGCGATGATCGAGGCGGCGGCGGCAGTGGGGGCTGGCGACCGCGACACGCTGGTCCTGGAAACGCTGATGGCCTTCAAGCGCGCGGGATGCTCGGGGGTTCTCACCTACCATGCCCCGCTGGCGGCCCGGCTGCTCGGCGCATGATCGAAACGGCGCGGCTCCGGCTGCGCGTACCGGACCCGCGCGATTTCGACGCGCTCCACGCCATGTGGAGCGATCCGCTGGTGATGCGCGATCTCGGCCCGGAAAAGACGCCTGCGCAAAGCCGCGCCGCGCTCGCCAGGCACCAGGGCTATCGCGATCGTTGCGGCCTGGGCTTCTGGGTGGCTGAGCGGCGGGACGATGGCTTGCTAGCCGGATTTTGCGGGCTCAAGCCCGGCGCGCCCGGCACGCCGATCGAAGGCGAGGTCGAGATCGGCTGGATGTTCGTCCGCAGCTGTTGGGGGCAGGGCTTTGCGCAGGAAGCGGCGCGCGCCGGCCTGACATGGGGATGGCAGAAGACGGACGCTGCCCGCATTGTCGCGATTACCGCCCAGTCCAATCTTGCCAGCCGCAAGCTGATGGCGCGGCTGGGGATGACCCAGTTCACCGAATTCGATCACCCCGGCTTCCCGACCGGCAGCACCTGGCGCGAAAGCGTCGGCTATCAGATCCGGCGCCCGTGAGCGGCGCTACCAGTGACATGCGCGGTCGGGCCAGCGGACGGCTGGTGCCGTTCGCATTCGTCGTCACGATCCTGACGAGTTCGTTCCTGCTGTTCCTGGTGCAGCCGCTGATCGCACGCATGGCACTGCCGCGGCTGGGCGGGGCGCCTGCGGTGTGGAACTCGGCGATGCTCGTTTATCAGGGCCTCCTGCTGGGCGGCTATGGCTATGCGCATCTGCTCCGCCGCCTGTCGCCGCGCACGCAGGCGGGCGTGCACCTGGCGCTACTGGTAGCGGCCATGGCCTGGCTCCCGATCGGGCTGGCGTCATTCACGCTTCCGGCCGATGCCGAGCCGGCCCTGTGGGTACCCTGGCTGCTGGTCGCCTCGATCGGACCGCTGTTCCTTGCTGTGTCGGCGCAGGCACCGCTGCTCCAGCGCTGGTTCAGTCTCTCCACCCATGGGCGAGACCCCTATGCCCTGTACGCCGCGTCCAACATCGGCAGCTTCGTCGGTTTGCTCGCCTATCCCTTGCTGGTCGAGCCGTTCCTGAGCGTGGGCGACCAGCGGCTGTTGTGGAGCGGCGGATATGGCGTACTGGTGCTGCTCGTCGGGCTGTGCGCTCTGCAACTGCCGCGCGGCGGCGGCGAATCCGCGGGAAGGCATGTCAGCCCGAAGCCCGCATTGGGCCTGTGCGCGCGATGGATCCTGCTCGCGCTCGTTCCATCCGGCCTGATGCTCGCGACCACGACCTTCCTTACCACCGACATCGTGGCGGTGCCCTTGCTGTGGGTGCTGCCGCTGGGCGTGTACCTTTTGAGCTTCACCGTTGCTTTCCGCGACTCTCCGCTGATCAAGGAACTCTCCGGCAAACTGATGCCGGTGCTGCTGCTGATGTTCGGGGCGACGCTGATCGCCGGCAATCACAACCTGGCGTATTTGAACGCGCTCATCGGCTTGCTCCTGCTGCTGGCCGTGTCGGTGGCCTGCCACGCACGCCTCTATGCTCTGCGGCCCGCACCGGATCGGCTGACGGGCTTTTACCTCGCCATGGCATTTGGCGGGATGCTGGGCGGCGTCTTCGCGGGGCTGCTCGCCCCGCTGCTGTTCGACTGGACCTATGAATATCCACTGCTGATTCTGGCGGCGGCTGCGCTGGTGCCGCAGCAGCCTTTGATCGGCCCGCTGGTGGACTTATGGCGCGGGCGGCACCAGCGATCATTCCTGCTCGCCTTCTCCCTGGCCGTGCTGCTGCTTGTGCTGTGGGGGCTGCGGCCCGGACCCTGGGGAACGCTGCAGGAGCAGACGGCCTTCGCACTGATCGCCGCGCTAGGCCTCGCGGCGGTGGGATCGCGGCGACCCTATCTGATCGCGCTGGCGGCAGGGCTGTTCCTTTTCGGTGGCTATAGCGCGATCGACACCACCCTTCGAGGCAATCGCACGCGCAGCTATTTCGGCGTTTACACCGTGGGCGATGCGCAGGATGCGCGCCGGCTGGCGCATGGCACGACGCTGCACGGCATCCAGCTGAAGGGGGCAGGCGCACTCCACCCCACGACCTATTACCAGCCCGGGTCCGGCGTCGGCGCTGCCTTGGAAGCGGCACCCCTGCTGTTCGGTGATCAGGCGCGGATCGGCGTGGTCGGCCTCGGCACCGGCACGCTCGCCTGTTATGCACGGCCCGGTCAGGACTGGCGTTTTTTCGAAATCGACCCGACGGTCGTCCGCATCGCGCGGGATTCGGGCTGGTTCTCCTTCCTGCGCGGCTGTACTCCGGATGCTCCGGTCATCATCGGGGACGCCCGGCTGCGGCTGGCGCAGAGTGTGCCGGCGAGCCTGGACCTCCTGGTACTCGACGCCTTCTCGTCCGATGCCGTTCCGATGCACCTGCTGACGCGCGAGGCCTTTGCCGGCTACGGGCGAGTGGTGGCGCGGAACGGGATATTGCTCGTTCATATTTCTAACCGCTTCCTGGTCCTTGCGCCGATCGTGGCGGCGTCGGCATCGGCCAGCGGCTGGCAGGGGCTGCGGATGGTCCATTCGCCCAGCGCGCTGGAACGCGAGGAGGAGGGTGCTATATCCGATTGGATCGCGCTCAGCCGCAATCCGGAGATGCTGGCAGCGCTGCGTGGGCGAAATCCCGAATGGCGGCCGCTGCCGGTGCCGGCAGATCGTACAGGCTGGAGTGACGATTATGCCTCGCTTGTGCGCGCAATGCGGATGTTCAATCGCGAGGAGGAGAGTGATTAGCCGCCGTTGATTGCGGCTTCCAATGCCTGCGCCTGCGCCTCCTGCGCCGCCACTCGTTCCCCAGCGCGTGCGATTGCCGCATTCAACGCCGGATAGGGCACCATCCCGGCTGCGCCCCGATCGATCGCGAGCTTGTCCAGATCCGCCAGCGCCACGCTCGCCCTGGCATGCAGGCTGTCGAGTGCGCTCAGCGCCGCCTGCGCATCAAGCCAGGCAGAGGATCCGGAAGCGGAACCCTTGGCGCGTGCAACCTTGGTCTCCGCATCCCGCGCGGCAGCGGCGAAGTCGCGATCCGCAGTCTCGATCGTGTTCACCAGCGCGGCGACCTGCGAATCGAGCTCCGCATCGGCACCGGCTACGGGCACCGGACGTTCGGGTTCGATGAAGCCGGCATTTTCCGACGTCCGCGGCAGCAGCGAGGGGTAGCGGGTGCCGGACTGTCCGCAGCCGGCAAGGAACACCGCGGATGCCGCGAGAAGGGAAAGCGATCGCATGGCCCTGCCATATGCCCGTGGAAAACTTGGCGCAACGGGGTTGCACTCCGTGCGGACCGTCGATAAAGGCACGCCTCCACCACGCGCCCGTAGCTCAGCTGGATAGAGCATCAGACTACGAATCTGAGGGTCGGACGTTCGAATCGTTCCGGGCGCGCCATTACCCCCGCCAGAGCATCGCTCGGCGGGGGTTTGTGTTTCTGGCGCCGATCAGGCGCTGTGCTCCAGGCTGTCGAGAATATGGCCGCCGGCCATCATCACGGCGAGTGCGCAGGCTCCGAACAGGAGCTTGCCCGCAGCGCCGGGATAAGCCGCCAAATAATGAGTTCCGCGCTCGACCGCGCCGTTCGCCAAGCCGAAGATGACGAGGAACGCCTCGAACTTCGATTTGATGATGAATAGGCGGCCTATACGGTGCAACATGCCCGGTGGGGTACCAAAGACGGCACGCAACCGGCAACGCCGCACGCGCGGATCAACTGTCCCTTAAATCGACAATTTCCAGCGCTTCCAGCAGCGCCCGTCGCGCCGCTTCGATTTGCGCAATCAGCGCAGGCTGGGCAAGCAAGGTGGGATCGATCGCCTCCGGCCAATAGCCCTCGACAATCGCTGCGATCCGATCGAGGCGAGCGGAATCGACCAGAAAGCGGGGGTCGATCGCCGCAGGATCGGCCACCACTCGTAGTCGCAGACAGGCCGGGCCGCCGCCATTGGCCATGGATTCGCGGACGTCGACCACCTCGATCTGGCGGATCGGGCCATTGCCGGCGACATGCGCCTGCAACCAGGTCCAGACGCTAGGCGTATCCCTTGCTTCGCTCGGCACGATCAGCGCCGTGGCGCCGCCGGGCAGCGACACCAGCTGGGCGTTGAACAGATAGGAGCGGATCGCATCTGCCAGGCTGACGGCGGCCTCCGGCACCTCAACGATTTCCACCTCCGGCAGGATGGTGCGGAGCCGCGTGTAGAAGCGATCCTTGTCGGCAAAGGCCCTTTCGTGCGCGAACAGCACCCGGCCATTTGCGACGGCAACCACATCGTTGTGAAAGGCTCCCGCCGCAATCGCTTCTTCCGACTGCTGTACGAACAGGGTGCGTTCGGGATCGAGAAGATGGCGTCGTGCGATTGCCGCGCTGGCATCGGGATGCTGCCGGGCAGGGAAGGGGCCGCCGGCGATCCCATAGACGAAGACCTCTACACCTGGCGCATCGTGCCGCGGGGCGAGCCGCATGTGATTGGCCGCCCCCTCGTCGCCGAAGGGCGGCGGCACGGGTGGGTGGACGGCGAAGACGGGCGCGGCGAAGGCGAGGCGAAGCTGGGCCAACGTCTCGGGCCATTCGTGGCTACGATGGGGCAGCGTGGCAAGGTTGGCGACCGTCAGATGGCAGCGCCCGTCCGCCGTGTCTGGCGCCGGCGAGACGGTGGCTGCATTGGCTGCCCACATCGGCGAGGCTGACAGCGCCTGTGCCTGGCTGTGCGGCGGCGCGTGCGAATAGGTGAGGCCGAGCTGGGCGAGCCAGCGATGGTCGGGACGGGCATGCGGCAGCAGGATTCCTTGTGGCAACCCTAGCGCCAGGTTTTTCCGCATCTTGGCGATGCCCTGCAGCGCGGCGGCACGGGGATGCGAGATCTGCCCGCGATTGCTGGTGGCGGCGAGGTTGCCCGGGCTGAGCCCCGCATAATTGTGACTGGGACCGACAATGCCGTCGAAGTTGATTTCGGTGATCATCAGCGCTCGATCCACAAGATGCTGTCGCCAGGCCCGACGGCGAGCGCGCCCGCGGCGGTAGCATCGATCGTCACCCCGCCCTCGACTTCGCGCACCTGCGCCAGCGCGGCGTGAAAGTCGGCCAGCCGACCCGTCGCTGCCAGCGCCGGTTCGCCATCGGAACCGAGCGCGACGATGGTAGCGCGGCGGGCGTCTCGGATGGTCCTCACCTGATCGGTGCGCGCCGTCATAGTGGGGCCGCCATCGAAGATGTCGACATAGTTCTCGAAAGCAAACCCCTCATTTTCAAGCATTCTCATCGCGGCACGACCCGAGGGGTGCGGCAGGCCGATCACCGATCGTGCGCTTTCCGGTAGCATCGCCGTGTAGACGGGGTGTTTGGGCATCAGGTCGGCGATGAACTGGTTGCCGTGCGTCGCGTTGAATTCGTCTGCCTGCTGGAAATTCATTCCGAAGAAGCGGCCGGCCACACCGTCCCAGAAGGGCGAACCGCCCGCCTCGTCGATCACGCCGCGCAACTCGGCGAGGATGCGATCGGCGAAACGCGCGCGGTGTTGGGCGATGAACAGGTAGCGGCTGCGGGCGAGTAGCAGCCCCAGCCCGCCGGCGCGCTCGCCAGGGTGCAGGAACAGCCCGCCCACTTCGGTGCAGCCCTCCAGATCGTTGACTAGGCTGAGGATTTCCGCGCGGAAGGTACGCTTCAGTTCCTGGCTGTGCTTGGTGACGGTGCCGATGCGATAGCTGTAGAACGGCCAATGCTGGCCCACGCGGGTGAAGATCTGGCAGGTGCCCCGCACCTCGCTTGTCTCGACATTCTCGAGAATGAGCACGAACAGATCGTCGGCATCGGTATCGTCGGCGCGCGCCAGTGCCGCATGGCTGCGTTCGAGCTTGGCGCGCAGGGCGGGCTTGTCAGGTGGTAAATTTGTGAAACCACCGCCAGTTAGCTTTGCCATTTCATACAAATGTTGAAGATCTTCATCGCGGGCGACGCGAATGCGAAAGGTCATGGATGGCCCCGTTCAACAAGACGCAGGATCGTGAGGGCGGACAGCGCGGCGCGCTCCGCCAGGCTTTCGGGGATCAGAAATTCGTCGCCCGAGTGGATCGCGCCGCCGCGCACTCCCATGGTATCCACCACCGGCACGCCGCAGGCGGCGATGTTGTTGCCATCGCAGACGCCGCCGGTGGTCTTCCACGCCACCGGGATCCCAAGATCGGCACCCGCCTGTCGGACCAAGGCAAACAGCCGGTCCGCGCCTGCATCGATCGGCTTCGGCGGCCGGTTGAAGCTGCCATGCAGTTGGATCGTAACACCGTGCGCAGCGGTGACGGCGGCGATCGCGTCGTCCAGCGCGGCGTGTGCGCGGGCGATCGCAGACGCGTCGCCGGGACGGAAATTGACGCGCAGGATTGCGAGATCAGGCACCACATTGTTCGGCCCGCCGCCGTCGATCCGGGCAGGATTGACCGCGAGACCGGGCCTACCCGCCTCCGAGAGGTGCAATGCGAGCGCCGCGGCGGCGACGATCGCGTTGCGGCCGTCCTCCGGATTGCGGCCTGCATGGGCGCTGCGCCCGCGCACGACGAGCGAGAAGTTACCCGTGCCGCCGCGCGCGCCGGCCAACGTGCCGTCGGGCAAAGCCGGCTCGTAAGTGAGAGCCGCGACTTTGCCACGCGCGGCTTCGGCGATCAGGCGTCGCGAAGAAAGCGAGCCGGTTTCCTCGTCCGAATTGATGACAACGGTGTAGCCCAGCCGGGCGGCGGGCGGGCTCCGCTCGATGCTTTCCAGGGCCGCGAGCAGCAGCGAGAGGCCACCCTTCATGTCGGCGGCGCCGGGAGCGTTGAGGGTGCCGTCGGCCTGCCAACGGCCGTGCTGGAAGGGGTGGTCGATGCCAAACACGGTATCCATGTGGCCGGTGAACAGCAGTTGCACCGGGGCCTCTGGACGCACGACCAGCTGAAGATGGTCGCCATGGTCAAGCGACTGCACGCTGCCGTCGGCGTTCACGGTGTCCACCGGGTCGGCTGGCAACAGCGCCAGCGCGCCGGGCAGCGCGGAAAAGGCATCCGCCAGCGCGGCGGCCATGGCCTTGAGCCCGGGAAGATTGCGGGTGCCGCTGTTAATGGCGGCCCATGCCTCGGTTCTGGCGAGCATCGGAGCTGCCTGCGCCCTCTCAATGGCCGCCCGTTCGGTTGCGGAAAGCTCATGCATGGCGTCGGTGGTAGCCCGGAAGCGGGGGGCTGAACACCCCCCCGGTATCCCGCAATCAGAAGTCGACGACGAGCGCCGCCCGACTTGTCGTGTCGGTACTCAGCCGCCCAAGCGGTGGTGCGCTTTCATATTGGACGGTGTAGCTGAACTGCGCGGAAAGTGGCCCGATCAGCCGCGCGAGCAGCGCCGATTTGGTAGAGACGGTGCTGTTGTCCTTTTCCAGATAGGCCGATGCCGTCTGGGTAACCGACATGCCGCGCGACAGCCGCCATGCGAAATCGAGTGACCCGCGCGCGGCGATGTTATTTTCCGTCGGCGCGCCGATGAACCGCGTGTAACGATAGGCGGGGCCGAGTTCGACATCGAGTTTGATCGCGGAAGTCTTCACCGCCGAATAGCCGGCGCCGCTCGAGATCGACACACGATCGCTGAAGCCGGAGAAGCGATCGCTTTCATACTGCGCCGCGCCGTACAGATAGGCGCGGCTGTCGAACTTCCAATTTGGCTCATAGGCGAAGACATAGCGTTCGCGCGTGGTGAAGCCCAAGCTTTCCTGGTAATCGGCTTGCGCGCGCACCTTGTGGCGCCATTCGATCCCTTCGCGCTTGACCTCGGCGACAGCGGTGACCCCGATATTTTGGGAATTGCCGGTGGTCACATAGCCGCCGAGTTCGACATGACCCTTGACGAGATCGAGGAACGTGGCCTCACGCAGCGCCTGCTGAGCGACTTCGCGGCGCTTGCCCCGCCATTCGTTGGCGATGCGGGCTACGAGCGGTGCGCTCGCCGGATCCGCCACGCGGGCATATTTGACGATCACCGAGACATCGGCTTCGTTGCCCGTGCTCATTGCCGCATCGAGCATCGCCTTGATTGCCGACGGGATCGTCGGATCATCAGCATTAGCGAGCAACAAGGGGACGGCAAACAACAAAGCGCGCATGACGTTTGTCCTAGACAGACATTTCGGGCGCAAAAAGGGCATTGCCTCCAGCTCGCATGCCAGACGGGATGAGTTGTGCCGGCGAATGGCTGCAAACGGCCGCCGGGACAGATTGCCTAAAATCGGTGTGAAGCCGAGAGGACAGGGCAGCTAGGGAGAAGCATCATGGGTCTGCGTGCGGCGGTGCTCGGAGCATCAGGCGGGATCGGCGCGGCGTTGGTGGCGCAGCTTGCCACCGATCCGGCAATCGAGCGCGTCTATGCTGGCAGCCGCCGGGGCGGTACCGCTGGAGGGCCTGTCCAGCCATTCCGGTTCGACCTGCGCGATGCGGGCAGTATCGCCGCGGCGGCGACGCAGATCGGCAAAGAAGGCGCGGTCGATCTGGTATTCGTCGCCACGGGCATGTTGCATCGGGCGGGCGGACCAGCGCCGGAGAAGAGTTTCCGCGCCATTGACGGAGCCGCGATGGCCGAGCTGTTCCAGGTGAACGCCATCGGACCGGCGGTCATAGCACGCCACTTTCTACCGCTGCTGGCGCGGGACCGACGCGCGGTGTTCGCCGCCCTGTCTGCGCGCGTGGGCTCGATCGCGGACAACCGATTGGGGGGCTGGCATAGCTACAGGGCGTCAAAGGCGGCGCTCAACATGCTGATCGCTAATTTCGCGATCGAACTCCGCCGCACCCATCCGCAAGCTATCGTCGCGGCGCTGCATCCCGGGACGGTTGACACCGGCCTGTCCGCCCCCTTTCAGCGCGGCGTGCCCGTCGCGCGGCTGTTTTCGCCCGAAACCAGCGCGCGGCATTTGCGGAAGGTGCTGGACGCGCTTCGTCCGGAAGATTCGGGCGGCCTGTTCGCCTGGGACGGCGAGCGTCTTCCTTATTGAAGATCGACCCGTTTCTGCACGAGCGCGCGCAGTTGAACTCGCGCCTTCAGACGTGCCGCGAGCAGCGCCATGCCACTGATCTTGCGCTGCACGAAAAGCGTTTCCGCCGGCGGAATGTG
The DNA here is from genome assembly GCF_000282895.1 of Sphingomonas sp. ATCC 31555. Taxonomy (GTDB): domain Bacteria; phylum Pseudomonadota; class Alphaproteobacteria; order Sphingomonadales; family Sphingomonadaceae; genus Sphingomonas. Next base: position 44,495 of record NZ_ALBQ01000023.1, on the reverse strand, counting down.
CCAGACGGCGCGGTCCTCGACCATCGTCATGCCTTCGCCTCGCACAGCCTGGAGAAAGTTCCGATCGGCGAAATCGAACGTCTCGGCGCGATCGGTCTGCTGGAGGATTAGCTCAATCATGCGATTGATCACCTGCGGATGGCGCTCCAACGCCGCCGGGCTGAAGAAGCCCAAGGCAAGTGCCGCGGTCCGCACGCCTGCGCTGTCGCTGTTCATTCCTGCTCTCAGGAGGTCTCGATAACCCTCAGCAAGGTTGAGTGAAACGGGTATCGCGGCGCCGAAATCCAGAAGTACCAGCCTCCCGCTTTCCGGCTGGTATCGATAATTGGCGAAATTCGGATCGGTCTGGATGAAGGCAAAGTCGAACAATTCCTGCAGAACCAGATCGATCAGTGCTTCCGTTACGCGGTCGCGCGCGTCCTGCGGCGCGTTTTCCAGCGTTTCGATCGGGCGCGCAGCGATATAGTCCATCGCCAGAACGTTGCCGGTGGAAAGCTCGGTAACTGGCCGAGGGACTAGGTAGCGATCGTCGCCCGACAGATGATCGGCATAGCGAGTCATCATCGCAGCCTCGCGCGCATAATCGGCCTCGTCATGGAGCTGGCGCTTGGCCTCGCCGAGCAGAGGGGCGATCTCGAGCCCCTTGGGCAGCAGTCCAGAGAGACGGAGGAGCGTTGCGACATTGTCGACGTCGGCGTCGATGCTCTGTCGGACGCCCGGATATTGCACCTTGATCGCCAACATCCGGCCATCCGGCAGCCGGGCGCGGTGCACCTGGCCGATTGAGGCAGCGGCAATCGGCTGGGCCTCGAAAAGCGCAAAGCGCCGCCGCCAATCGGCGCCCCATTCGCGGGCCAGCACCTGTTGCAGCTGGGCAGGCGGCATATGGTGCGCGCGATCGCGCAGACGAGCGAGGATTTGGGTGAGCTCGTCCGGCAGCACGTCTCCCGCGTCGAGCGAGATCATCTGGCCCAGCTTCATCGCTGCGCCGCGCAGCTGCGCCAGCTGCTCGGCGGCCCGGGCGGCGTTGCCGGGGGTGAGCACGAGGTCGCGTAGATGCGGGCGTTGGCCAGATGCGAGGCGCTTGGCGCCTTCCGTCAGCACATTGCCGGCGACACTGCCGGCAAGCCGCCCCATCACGCTCAGCCGCGAAAGCCTGCCCTTGGGGACGGCACGTGCGCGGCCCTCGCTCGATCGATCATCGGCCATGTCGCTCCCTTTCCCGCAGCAGGCGCTGCAACCTTGGCCGAACGCGCAGAAAGGCGCGATAGAACCGTTCGAGCAGCCAGGTCATGCCGGGGGCTTGCGCAGCGAGGCCCAGCGGCCGAAACAGCGGGATTGCCCGCCACATCGCAGCGAAGGCGGCCGCTCCATGGAAGAAGCGTCCGTGCGCGTCGCTGACATGGAAGCGGGCGAGCAGATCGCCGCGATTGATCGGGCAGGCGACGGACTCGTCACCGACGTCCACGAAGCAGAGGCGGCCACGCCGGTCCAGCCGACGCATTGCCGCGATCTCGCGCACACAAAGCGGGCATCCGCCATCGTACCAGACCGTGAGCAGCTCCGCTTCCGACACCGAGCCGGTACTCCTTCGCTACCGCGCGTTTCGGCCGAGGTCAGGCAGCGGCTGCGGCAGCGCCGATCAACGCTCCGAGCCGATGGCCCGACAGCCAGGCAAATTCAACGCGCGGACCCTGCAACCAATCTCCGCACGCGCCCAGCCGCAGCTGTTCGTTCCACAAAGCGCCCATATCGGCACCCGGCGTCATCGCGAAGCGCCAGCGATGGCTGGCGATATAGCGAACCGCAGGTGCGGGCCGCTCGGCCCGGGAGAGCAGGGCGTCGAGCAAGGCAGTACCCACTGCTTCGGCGGAATCCTCCAAGTGCTGGGCAGACCAGGATCCATGTGCTTGCACGACCCAGGTCTCTCCACCATCGCGCCCCGGTTTCGCCCCGTCCCTGGCTGCCCAACCGATAATGCCCTGTTGGCGGATGCAATCGGCAGCAAGGGGGAGACGCCCCTCGAAGGCGATCATCGTCGTCCAGCAGGGCTGGGAGCGCGCCGCCATTGCATAGCCCGCCATCTGCAGATCATGCGCTCCCAGAAAGGCGGCCGCCTGCTCGGCGGGTAGAGCGACGATCGCCGCATCATAGGGGCCGTGTTCACCTTCTTGCAGGCGAAGACGCCATCCTTGTGCGCTCCGCGTCAGTGCCATGGCGTGATGTCCGAAATGAACCGCGTGCGCCGCAGCCATGTGACGCACCGGCGCGTTCATGGCCGGCGTCCCGACCCACGCATCTTCTCCGGCGGCGCGCCAGGGGCTGGCGACGCCGCTCGCCTGCCAGGCATTTACCTGGCGTCGGAACCGTTCATCGCGCACGGTGAAGTACTGGGCGCCATGATCGAACTGAAGCTTCTCTGCCCCCAACTCCACCCGACGGGTGGACATGCGCCCGCCCGGACCACGCCCTTTGTCGAACAGTGTTACCTGATGGCCCGCCGCGTGCAAAGAGTCGGCGGCTGCGAGTCCCGCAATTCCGGCGCCAAGGATAACGATGTTCATCGCGGCAGCCGCTCAATAACCCATGAGGGAGAACAGCTCGGCACGGCTGCTCTTGTCTTCCAGAAAGCATCCGAGCAGGCGGCTTGTGACCATGCCGACGCCGGGCGTCTTCACGCCGCGGCCGGTCATGCAGCCATGTTGCGCCTCGATCACCACCGCCACGCCGCTCGGCTGGAGATGGTCCCAGATCGCCTGCGCCACTTCGGCCGTCAGGCGTTCCTGGATCTGCAACCTGCGGGCATAGCCGTGCAGAACCCGTGCGAGCTTGGAAATCCCGACGACTCTGTTCGTGGGAAGATAGGCGATCGATGCCTTGCCGGTGATCGGCGCAAGATGATGTTCGCAATGCGAATGAAACGGGATGTCCTTCAGTAGCACGATTTCGTCATAGCCCGCCACCTCTTCGAAGGTGCGGGCAAGGTGCATACCCGGATCTTCTTCATATCCCTGGCAATATTCCTGCCACGCCTTCGCATAGCGTAAGGGCGTATCGCGCAAGCCTTCGCGATCAGGGTCTTCACCCACCCAGCGCAGGAGCGTTCGAACCGCTTCCTGCACTTCGTCCGGCACCAATTCGGCGCTTTGATCCAGGTCGACCCCTTCTATATCATTGCAGAAGAAGTTCATTGGGCCTACCTTTCGTTACACCGGCAATGATCTGGGGAGCCGGCATCAAGCATCCTCCTGATGAGGAACCGGGCAGAAACCCGGAACATGGACAAAAGGGTATGCGATTGCGCGCTACCGTTACGATGCAGAAGGCCGAACGATGCCCCTTACGGATATGATCGCAGGCAGTGCTGTGGCTGCAGTGCTGAGCGACCCGAAGCTGCCGGACAATCCCATCATCGACTGCAACGACGCGTTCATTGCGTTGACCGGCTATCGTCGCGAAGAAATCATCGGCAGGAACTGCCGCTTCCTCTCAGGCGACAAGACTGAACCCTGGCTTAGCGATGCGCTGAGCGCCGGCGTTCGGGAAAAGCGGCCGGTGATGGTCGAGATCCTGAACTACAAGAAGAACGGCACGCCGTTTCGCAACGCCGTGCTAGTGGCGCCGATCTTCGGCGAGGATGGCGAACTGGAATATTTCCTCGGCTCGCAAATGGAGGTCGAGAGCCCCGCCGAGGGAACGGCGCATCGCGCCACGGTGGCACGGGACAAGATCGACGCCTTGTCCCCACGCCAGCGCGCCGTGCTGATCGCCATGGCCGCCGGCAAGCTGAACAAGCAGATTGCCTATGACCTTGGCCTGACAGAGCGGACCATCAAGATGCACCGCGCCGCGATGTTCCGGGCGCTGGGCGTCCGCACGGCGGCAGACGCCGTCCGCATGGCGATCGAAGCGGGCTATTAGGTTCCCCAGTTGGCGTGGCGGTACGAGAAAGGGCGCGTCCTCCGGGGAGAACGCGCCCTTCTCCGAGTACCCTGCGCGCTAACGCTGCGTCAGTTGCTATTTCCACCCATAGCGTCAGCGCCCGTGCTGTTGCTGGCATTGCCAATCATCGCCTCTGCCTCCGCATTGGCGGCATTGTCCGACCCATCCTGATAGATCATCGCGTTGGCTTCGGGCGAATAATTCGAGCTGTCCGCCACATTGCTCTCGCCGCCGCCGCACGCCGCCAGCGGCATGAGCGCGACTGCCGCTGCCATCAGGCGAAGCTTGGTCATCGGGGTGCTCCCATTCTACTCAATTCATTTCGCAGGCGACCCGATCGAGCGCCAAGCCCGATGCATGGGCCGGGCCACCCGGCCCGTCAATTGAAAATGTGTTCGGCCATCGCGGCTTGGCCATGATCTCGCCCCATTTTGGCGCGGCGATCAGTGGCCCGCTTTAACCGGACCGATGTCCTCGGGTGCGTTGGCAGCGATGGCGAGCATTGCAGCCCACGCTGCAACATTCTGACGCAGCTGCTCCGGGTCGATCTTGTCGAGCGTGTCGTCAGGTGTGTGGTGCAGGTCGAAATATCGGGTTCCCGATTGTGTCATGCCGATCGTGCCGACACCGCTGCGCAGGATCGGTTCCACATCCGTGCCGCCATGGGCAGTGTCGCGCCCGCGCTCGATGCCGATCGGATAAAGCGCGGTTTCGAGCCGGTCGGCGATACCCTTGGCGCTCTCGGGAAGGTTCGTCTCAAACTTCCACACGCGATCCGCGCCGAAGTCGGACTCCATCGCCAGCACGTGCCGTTCGCCAGCATGCGCCTTGGCGTAAGCTTCGCCGCCGAACCCGCCGACTTCCTCCGCGCCAAACCAGACGACGCGAATCGTGCGGCGGGGCTGGCCGAGCTTGGCGGCGTGGAGCGCGGCGGCCGTGGTGATCGCCACGCCTGCGCCGTCGTCGATCGCGCCGGTTCCGAGATCCCAGCTGTCGAGATGGCCGCCGACGACGATGATACCGGCCGCGGGATCGCTGCCGGGAATGTCGGCGATGACGTTGCCCGACTCCGCCTCGCCCTTGAACTGCGGCGTGACCGACAGGCGCAGCCTCACCGGGCCGCGCTTGACCAGCCGCACGAGCTGCTCGGCATCCGGCAGCGAAAGCGCGGCGGCCCCGATCGGCGGGACGTCCTTGCCCCACGTGGTGACGCCGGTGTGCGGATTGCGGTGGTGGTCGGTGCCGATCGATCGGATCAGCACGGCCGCCGCCCCCTTGCTTGCCGCGATGCTGGGCCCGGCGCGACGGACCGCGCCATAATAGCCGTATTGCGAGCCGTCCTGGGTTGGCACCATCGCATGATCGATAAAGGCGATCTTGCCCTTCAGGCTGCCCGCCGGCGCCGCCTGGAGATCGGCGACCGAAGCGAAATAGACGACTTCGGCCTCAAGCGGCTGAGCGCCGGTGGAACCGGAATAGCCGAGCGCCGTGATCGCCAGCTTCTGGGCCGAAGCGCCGAGGACTTCCGCCGTTTCCACGCCTCGCACCCACACCGGCATACGGTACGTCTCGACGTGCACGTTCTTGAAGCCTAGCGCGGTGAGCTTCTGCAGGGCCCACGTTCGGGCGCGCGCTTCTGCTTCCGTGGCGGCGAGGCGCTGGCCGACTTCGGTGGTAAGGCCTTCGACAACATCCCAGGCAATGTCGTCCTTCATCGCAGCATTGCGCACGCTCGCCACCTGGGCGGCGGTCTGGGCCAAGGCGGGGAGGGGCAGGGCGAGCGCGGCAGCGGCCGCGAGCAGCAAGCGATTGGTCATGCTGCAGATGCTAACCAGCGCGAGGCCGATTGCAATGGGATTGCAGCGCCGCCCCGCGACCATCGCGTCGCGTTGCCAACGCTCCGTCGGATCGCTACATGCCCCGGGTCTTTCCAGCATCCAGAATTCTCGCAACGGAGATACGCCACCGTGGCAGCGCAATACGCCTTCGTCATGAAGGACATGACCAAAACCTTCCCCGGCGCCCCCAAGCCGGTGCTCAACAACATCAACCTGCAATTCTATCAGGGCGCCAAGATCGGCATCGTCGGTCCGAACGGCGCGGGTAAGTCGACGCTCATGAAGATCATGGCGGGCATCGACAAGGATTTCGCCGGCGAGGCATGGCCGGGCGAGAACATCACCGTCGGCTATCTGCCGCAGGAGCCGCAGCTCGATCCCAGCAAGAACGTGCTCGAGAACGTCAAGGACGGCGCGCGCGAAGTGGCGGACATGGTCGATCGTTTCAACGCCATTTCGGCCGAGATGGGCGATCCCAAGGACGACACCGATTTCGACGCGCTGATGGAGGAGATGGGCGATCTCCAGGCCAAGATCGACGCGGTCGACGGCTGGACGCTCGACAACCAGCTCGAAGTCGCGATGGAAGCGCTGCGCTGCCCGCCGTCGGACTGGCCGGTCGAGAATCTGTCGGGCGGTGAAAAGCGCCGCATCGCGCTGACCCGCCTGCTGATCCAGAAGCCGTCGATCCTGCTGCTTGACGAGCCGACCAACCACCTCGACGCCGAAAGCGTCAACTGGCTGGAGAACCACCTCAAGGAATATGCTGGCGCGGTGCTGATGATCACCCACGATCGCTACTTCCTCGACAATGTCGTGGACTGGATCCTCGAGATCGATCGCGGCAAGTATTTCCCGTACGAAGGCAACTACTCGACCTATCTCGAGAAGAAGGCCAAGCGCCTCGAGCAGGAAGACCGCGAGGCCACCGGCCGCCAGAAGGCGATCAAGGACGAGCTCGAATGGATCCGGCAGGGCGCCAAAGCCCGCCAGACCAAGTCGAAGGCGCGTATCGCCAAGTTCGAGCAACTGGTCGCCAGCCAGGAAAACCGCACGCCGGGCAAGGCCCAGATCGTCATTCAGGTGCCCGAGCGCCTGGGCGGCAAGGTGATCGAGGCCAAGAACATCTCCAAGGCGTACGGCGACAAGCTGCTGTTCGAGAACCTCTCGTTCATGCTGCCGCCGGGCGGCATCGTCGGCGTGATCGGGCCGAACGGCGCCGGCAAGTCGACGCTGTTCAAGATCATCACCGGCCAGGAAACCCCCGACTCGGGCGATATCGAGATCGGCTCGACCGTGCGCCTCGGCTATGTCGACCAGAGCCGCGATCACCTCGACGACAGCAAGAACGTCTGGGAGGAAATCTCTGACGGGCTCGACTATATGAAAATCAACGGCCACGACCAGTCGACGCGTGCCTATGTCGGCGCGTTCAACTTCAAGGGCCAGGATCAGCAGAAGAACGTCGGCAAGCTGTCGGGCGGTGAGCGCAACCGCGTCAATATCGCCAAGATGCTGAAGCGCGGCGGCAACGTGCTGCTGCTCGACGAACCGACCAACGACCTCGACGTGGAAACGCTGGGTGCGCTGGAAGAGGCGATCGAGAATTTCGCGGGCTGCGCCGTGGTGATCAGCCACGATCGCTTCTTCCTCGATCGTCTCGCCACCCACATCCTCGCCTTCGAGGGCAACAGCCATGTCGAATGGTTCGAGGGCAATTTCGAAGCCTATGAGGAAGACAAGCGCCGCCGTCTGGGCGACGCCGCCGATCGTCCCACCGCGCTGGCCTACAAGAAGCTGACGCGCTGAGCCGCTTCAGCCGCCTCGCCTAACGAAAAGGGCCTCTTCGCTGGTGCGAAGAGGCCCTTTTTTGTGGATCAGTCGCGGGGGCGATCGCGTGGCCGGCTCTGATCATGGTCGATCGCGTCCTGCTTGCGCACGCGCTGGCTGCCGTTCGGCGCATCTACTGAGTCCAGCTCGGCATTGCTGGCGACGTCACGCCCGAGATTGCCGCCGCTAGCGCCGGAGAAGGATGGCGCTTCGGTCGCATTTTCAAGGAGATCACGATCGTCATGATCGCGGGCGGTTTCAGTGCGGGGATTTTCCATTGGCGTTCTCCTGCGCCATCAACCGGTCGTCAGCCGCTCCCGTTCCCGATCAGGCGGTGAAGCGTTTGGTGAAGCCCTTGTGCTGCTTTTCTTCGGGCACCACCTCGCTGTCGACATGCTCGACGCGCGCAAGCGGCGGTCCTTCGCGGCACGTTTCCAGCAACAGGCTCAGCGCGGCCTCTTCCCCGGCAGCGAGGATCTCGACGCGACCGTCCTTCAGATTGCGGACCCATCCGGTCAACCCGCTGCGCTGTGCGGTCCGCACCACCCAGTCGCGATAGCCGACCCCCTGTACCCGTCCCGAAACAAGAATTCGCTGCTGCGCCATACGCTCCCTTTACACGCACCCGGCGATCGGGGCTCGCTCCATCTGTAGCAGTCCGGGACAAATCGGAAGCGGGGCGTACGCACGGTCCGCCGCAACTACGGCAGCCCCCGGCGCGTCATGGGTAGGTGATGGCGATCACTTCATATTCGCGTTCGCCTGCCGGCAGTTGCACGCGGCGCAGATCGCCGATGCGGGCACCGCGCAGCGCGCGGGCGAGGGGAGCATTCCACCCGATCAAGCCCTTGCCGGCATCGGCCTCGTCATCGCCGACCAGGGTAAGGGTGCGGTGATGGTCGTCTTCGTCGGCGATCGTCACACAGGCGCCGAAGAACACGCCGCTACGATCTTCCTGGCGGCTGGGATCGACGACCTTGGCCGCCTTCATGCGCTTCGCCAGAAAGCCCAGCCGCCGATCGATCTCCCGCAGACGCTTGCGGCCATAGATATAGTCGCCATTCTCCGAACGATCGCCATTGCCTGCTGCCCAGGCGATGGTGTCGACGAGCTTCGGGCGTTCCTCTCCGAAGAGCTGGTCATATTCGGCCTTGAGTGCCGCATAGCCTGCAGGCGTGATGTAGTTCGGGCGATCGTTCATCGCCGCCCGCGCTATCAGCCCGGGCGGTTCTTGCCCAGATACCAGCTGAGATTGGCGACGCCCTGGCTCCGTGCATAGGAGGGGTGCATCAGATCGTAGACCACGGCATTTTCGAGCACGCGTTGGACATAGTTCTTCGTCTCGAAGATCGGGATCTCCTCGATCCACCGCACCACGTCGCCGCCGGGCAGCCGCGGGTCGCCATAGGCGGCGATCCACTTGTTCACATTGCCGGGTCCAGCATTATAGGCTGCCACCGCGAGCGGATAGCTGCCGCCGTAATAGCGAAGCATCCGCTGGAAATAGCTGGAGCCGAGCTGGATGTTGTAGTCAGTATCGGCGTTGAGCGCACCGGCATCATAGCCCAGGCCGAGCTTGCCTGCCGTTTCGCGCGCGGTGCCCGGCATTAACTGCATCAAGCCGCGCGCGCCGGCTCGGCTCACGGCGTCGCGATTAAACTGGCTTTCCTGGCGGGCAATGGCGTGGATGATCGTCCAATAGTCGCGCTGCCCCTCCGGCACTTTCACGGAAGGATAGCCGGCAGCGCTATAGTCTGAGAGGCCGTTCTGAAGGGCACTGCGGCCGACCATCACGCCCAGATCGGGTCGTCCCAGCGTGCGGCTGAGATCGGCCGCAAGCAGATGATCGTCTTCGGTCGTCGCATCCTCGGCGATCTTGCGGAGGAACAGGCTTTGATCGGTTCGGTTGCCCATCGCCCCCAGCAATTGGGCCGCGCGGACGATCTCGCGTCGATAAAAGGCCTCCCGAGCGGCGGGCGTGGCGGTCTTGCCGCTCAGGTCGCGTGGGCCGCGCAGCGCCTGGCCCATGCGTTCGACGGCGAGCTGGCCATAAAAGAGATCGGGGAAGCCGGCGGCGCGCGCGTAGAACGACTTCGCCAGCGCCTGATTGCCCGTCGCTTCCGCCGCACGACCAGCCCAGTACATGCCTTTGGACTGAGTCTGCGGCGTCTTCGATCCGCGGCCATAGCGATCGAACATGCCGATCGCGTCACTGGCACGGCCCAGATTGTAGAGTGCCAAGGTGCCGGCAAGCCAGGTCAGGCTGGTATAATCGTCGCGCACGCCCAGCGACAGGTCGCTGACGTCGGTGCCGCGGGGCAGCGCATCGTCCACTTGCGAGGCTATGCGAAAGGCAAGGTCATATTGCCCGTCCATCGCCGCTCCGCGCGCGGCCGACAGCAGCACCTCGTAGAACTTCTCGGCATCGCCGGGATAGCCGGACATGCGCCGGGGCTGGGCGAGATAGGCGCGCATCGCGGGCGACTGGCCGGTCTCGCGCAGCCAGCGGGCACGGTCTGCGATATAGCCGGGATCGCTCTGTCCGCGAGAGTCGACAAGCGCCGTCTTGGTCGCGACGTCGGCGCTGTTGGTCCGAAAGGCGATACGCGCCTCGAACACCGCGCGCCGATCGGGGGAAGTATAGGGCAACTGCCGGGTGGCGATGCTCGTCGACCCCTGCCACAGCAGCATATCTTCGCGGGCATCGTGATCGGTGGGGCGCAGTGCCGCGCCGAAGCCTGCCAGCAGGCGGCTCTCGTCGCTCACGCGCAGGATCCCCGCGCGCCACGCTCGGCGGGCCTGGTCCTCGGCTTCGGCGCGGCGGCCGGTGGCGGCGAGTGCTTCGGCATAGCGCAGCCTGCCGGCCGGCGTGATCGGCGGCAACCGGGTGAAGAACCGGACGGCGAGATCGGGCGTACTCGCTCCGCTGTCCAAGATCGTCTCGGCGGCGGCGCGGCGCCCCTTTTCGCCGGGCCATCCGGGATGCGCCAGCAGGAAATTGGCATAGTCCGAGAACGGGAAATTATCCGACTGTTGCAGCCGCTGCCATTCTACCAGCGCCGTACCCACCGGATCATATTGGGCCTGAGCCTCGGGCATGAGCCCGCCTGTCAGCGCCGCCAGCATCGCAGGCGACACCTGCGAGGAGGCGGCCAGTCCCGAAATCCCGGCGAACAACAACGCGCCTTTGATTACCGTGCCGACCATGCTGGACATGATAGGACATCGCACCGTATCTGCCACCCTGTTTCGATAGAAAAAGAGGATGATTTCGCGCGATGTTTTCAGGATCGATCCCTGCGCTGGTGACGCCGTTCCGAAACGGCGCGTTTGCGGAGGAGGATTTCCGCGCGCTCGTCGAATGGCAGATCACCGAGGGTTCCGCCGCTTTGGTACCGTGCGGCACGACCGGCGAAGCGGCGACCATGCCCAAGGACGAGCATTTTCACATCGTGCGGGTCTGCGCCGATCAGGCTAAAGGCCGGGTGAAGATCCTGGCTGGCGCGGGTTCGAACGACACCCGGGTCGCGATTGAGAATGTTCACGCTGCGGCCGATGCTGGCGCCGATGCAGCGCTGATGGTGCCGCCTTATTACAATCGCCCCAGCCAGGAGGGCATTTTCCGCCACTTCGCCGCCGTAGCGGAAGCGACGGATCTGCCGATCGTGCTGTACAATGTGCCGGGCCGCACCGTCACCGATATCCAGCCCGCCACCATGGCGCGGATCGTCGAGGCGTATCCGGAGCGGTTTGTAGGCGTGAAGGACGCAACGGGCAATCTCAGCCGCGTGTCCGAGCAGCGGGCCGGCTGCGGTGCGGGCTTCGTGCAGCTTTCGGGCAATGACGAAACCGCGCTCGCCTTCAACGCAATGGGCGGAACGGGGTGCGTATCCGTCACCGCCAATGTCGCGCCCAAGCTGTGCGCGGCATTCCAGGCTGCCTGGGCGGCGGGGGACACCGCCAAGGCGCTGGAACTACACGATCGCCTTTATCCGCTGCACATCGCGATGTTCACCGATGCGTCTCCGGGGCCTGTGAAATATGCCATGGGCCGGGTGCGCCCGGGCTTCCCGCAGGAACTGCGCCTGCCGATGACCGAAGCCGGGGAGGCGAGCCGCACGGCCGTGGATGCGGCGCTGGAATTCGCCGGGCTGGGCTGACGATCGGATCGGGGCGCCAACAAACGGCTGGCGCTCCGGCCTCGGCGCCCCTACATCGCACGGCCTTATGGCCCGTCCGCGTCCCACACCCTTCGAGAAAGTGAAGACCGTCGCCGAGAACCGGCGCGCGCGTTTCGATTACTTCATCGAGCAGACCTACGAAGCCGGCCTGGTGTTAACCGGGACCGAGGTGAAATCGCTGCGTTCCGGTGAGGGTTCGATCGCGGAAGCCTATGCCGAGATCAAGAACGAAGCGGTATGGCTGGTGAACGCCAACATCCCCGAATTCAGCCACGGCAACCGCTTCAATCACGAGCCTAAGCGCCCGCGTAAATTGCTCCTCAATGCACGCGAGATAAACAAGCTGCATGGGGCCGTAGCGCGCGAGGGCATGACGCTCGTGCCGCTTTCGGTCTACTTCAACGGCAAGGGCCGGGCGAAGGTGGAGCTGGCGCTGGCGAAGGGCAAGAAGACGCATGACAAGCGCGAGACGATCAAGGAGCGCGACTGGAAACGCGAGCAATCGCGCCTCCTCCGGGACCGCGGCTGACATGTCGCGCCGCCGCTTGCGCCGTGTCGTGGACAAGGCGATGCCGAGCCGCGATTCGATCGAGAATAATCGCTGGCTGCGTCCGGTGGCGAGCCGGGTTATGCACTCGGCCTTGTGGCGGTTCACGCGCCGTTCGGTGCCGCGAGGCGTCGCGTTGGGGATGCTGACCGGCATCTTGGTCCCTATGGGGCAAATCCCCGCATCGGCGGTGCTTGCCCTGCCGCTTCGCGCAAATATTCCGGCAGCGGCGGCGACCACGTTCTTCACCAACCCCTTCACCACGCCGCCCTTGTGGGTCGCGGCTTACTGGCTCGGAAGCTGGATGCTGGGGCCGGGCGGCGCCAAGGACATGGCGGCGGCCGCACCCGGATGGATCGACTGGCTTCTGCACGATGCAGGGCCCGCGACCGCCACCGGCCTTGTGACGATCGCCGTGGCGCTAGCGATGCTTGGCTATTTTGCCAGTGCGCTTCTCTGGCGACTTTGGATCGCCGGGAAATGGCGCCGCCGGCGGGTGGCGCGGGAAGCCGCCAAACAGGCTGACGGCGTTCCCGCGCGCCGGGTTTAGGCTGTTTCCTGGGACGCGAGCGCCTTGGCAGTCGTGACGATAGGGTAGGGCAGCGTGCTCGTCGTGATCCCAAAAAAAGGAAAATACTGCCAGACGTGAATCGTGCCGAGCACTTGCTTGAACGCGTCCAGCGTCGTGACATTGCCTGTTGGGAGCGTGTAGGTCGCGAACGCGGTTCCGTTCCAATAGGTAATCGGAGACGTGTCGCTCAGCCAGGTAAGCGCGCCAAGCGTCGCGGCACCCGCTCCAGCCCCGTTCGTGCTGGCCTTGGTCGCCACCGCATAGATTTCGGTGGCGAGCTTGTTGAGCGAGTTCGGCACGTTTGCCAGCGTCACCGTCAGCGTCTGGAGCGTGGTGGTGCCTTGGAACAGCTTTTCCTGATAGTCGTAGAAATACACAGGGCTTTGTGGGACTTGGGTCTTGGCGTAGATGTTGGTCCAGGCATGCGGCACCACGTCGCGGCTGTTCGCGATCGGCACGTTCAGCGACGTCACCTGATTGCCGCTGGCAGTATTCTGCACCGGCGTTGCCGGGAACTGCTTGTTCCACATCGCGGCGAAAGCAGCGTTGCCCGGAGTAGGGCCAGCAGTCGGCATCGCATAGACGCCGCCGCCTTTTGCGGTCCATCCCCAGTTTTTGATCATCGACAGCAGCTGAAGGGGCAGCGTGGCTGAGAGCGCTCCGCCCAGGCTGTGGCCGACGAAGATAATCTTGGCGGTGGATTTGACCGGCACCAAGCCGCTCAGATAGCTGACAAGCGATGCGGTGTTGCCATCCTGGTCGATCATGTTTTGCAGCAGATTATACACGCCCAGCGCGGTCCCCAGCGTAATCTGCGCGGTGCCGGCATTGGCCGCGCCGCCCGTCGGCGCCGCGGAGAAGTTGGTGATGGGAAAGTTGACCATCGCGTTTGGGCCGACCTTCAGATCTTCGAACAGCCAGTCATAGGGGCTGTTCGGATCTGTCCCGGCGATCGCGACGACATAGGTGTCCTGCGATGGGCTGTAGAGGACGGCCATCGCATTGTCCGGATAGCCGCTCGTCGACGGGCGGAATATCGCAGGGCCCCAGCCGATCTGCCAGTCACTCCCGATCAGCTGGGACCCTTGCTGCTGGATCAGGCCGTTGATCGTGTAGCTATTCTTCCCTGCGCTCCATGTGCCGCCAGTGCCGAGCACTTTATCGAGAAACTGCGCTAGTTGTGCCGATGTCCCCTGCACCGCGGAGGCGGCATTGACGAAGAAAGAGAACATAAAGGCAGTCTGTGTAAGATCATATTGTGCCGGCATGATATCCTCTCTTTCTCGTTTTTCATGGGATGCAAGCAGAGTATGCAACGTGCAGAGCATATTTATGAAGAATTAAACTCATCCAATGTTGCTGGTTTACACAAGATAACTTTTTTTTGCGCATGCGAAGGGTTCGGGGATATGAGATAATTCAAATATCTGTCGCGGCACTTCGTGCAATGAACCCGGAGAGTTGCATTCATATCGGAGGCGATCGGTGGGAGTATCTTATTATCTTTCGCCTCTGGGTTGCATTTCCAGCAAGCGCAGCGGGCAACCGGTGCCCGCCTCAGGCCATTGACGGTGCGTATTGATCAACTCATACAGTGAAATATTCTTTCGCACGAGGTTCCAGGATGCGTCTCACTCTCCTCCTTGCCACCACCGTTCTTGCCGCTCCCGTTTTGCTCGCCGCCGCCGCGCAGGGACAGAGCAGCGAACCGCAGACGACATCACCCGCGAAGGCGGAAAAGCCGGCTATCGGTACCTATGGTTTCGACACCGGCGGCATGGATCGGTCGGTGCAGCCTGGCGATGATTTCTACGCCTATGCCAATGGCAACTGGGCGAAGAACACGCCAATCCCTGCCGACAAATCCAATTATGGCGCGTTCAATGTGCTGGCCGATCTGTCGCGGCAACGCACCCAAGGCATCCTCGAAGAAGCGAAACGCGACCCGAAATCAAAAATCGGCATCGCTTATGGCACCTATCTCGATACCGCGAGCATCGAAGCGAAGGGGCTGGCCCCCATTAGGTCGTGGATCGAGCAGATCAAGGCAGTGCAATCGTCTTCGGCTCTTCCTGCGCTGTATGCACAGGCCTCGCGCAGCGGTGTGCAGGTTCCCTTCGCCACCTATGTCGGGCAGGATGACAAGGAGCCCGAAGTCTACGCGCTCAGCATGTATCAGAGCGGACTCGGCATGCCGGATCGGGACTATTATCTGTCGTCCGACGCCAAGCTCGCGGAGACGCGCGCGGCCTATGTCCAGCACCTTACCAAGTTGCTGACGCTGGCCGGCGAGCCGAACGCGGCGTCGCGTGCTGCCGCGATCGTTGCGTTCGAGACCGAAGTGGCGCGGGTCAGCTGGACGCGAGCGGACAGCCGTGACGCCAACAAGACCTATAACAAGCGGGCGCTGGCGCAGCTTGCCCAAGAAGCTCCCGGCTTCGACTTCTCCACCTATTTCAAGGGCGTTGGCGCGCCGGTGGATAGCGTGATCGTCGCTCAACCGAGCGCCGTTGCCGGCATCGCAAAGCTGATCCAGGCCACTCCCATCGGGGTGCTACGCGATCAACTGATCGTGCGTTCGCTGTCCGCCTTTTCGGATGTGCTGCCGAGCGCGGTCGACAAGGAGGTTTTCGCGTTCAACGGGACGATCCTTTCCGGCACGCCGGAGCAGGAAGTGCGCTGGAAGCGCGCAGTCGATTTCACCACCAATGCGCTGTCGGATGAAGTCAGCAAACTCTATGTCGCGCGCTACTTCCCGCCTGCGACCAAGGCGGCCGCGGACACGCTCGTGAAGAACGTGATCGCCGCGATGGATGCGCGGATCGACCAGCTCGACTGGATGGCGCCCGAGACCAAGGTGAAAGCGCATGAGAAGCTGGCCGCCTTCACCCCGAAGATCGGCTATCCCGATCGCTGGCGGGATTATTCCGAGCTGCGGATCGTGGCTGGCGATGCGTTCGGCAATGCGCTGCGGGCAAACCAGTGGCAGCATGATGAGAATGTCAGCCACCTAGGCAAGCCGCTGCAGCGCTGGGAATGGGGCATGACGCCGATGGAAGTGAACGCCTATGCCAATTTCGGCATGGTCGAAATCGTGTTTCCCGCCGCCATCTTGCAGCCGCCTTTCTTCGATCCCAATGCCGATCCGGCGGTGAACTATGGGGGCATCGGCGCGGTCATCGGCCATGAACTGAGCCACCATTTCGACGACCAGGGCGCAAAGTATAACAAAGAAGGGCGGCTGACCGACTGGTGGACGCCGGCCGACGTGGCAGCGTTCAAGGCACGGACGGACGCTCTGGCGGCGCAATATGATGCCTATATGCCGCTGCCCGGCATGCACGTGAATGGTCGCCTTACGCTCGGCGAAAACACCGCGGATCTGGCTGGCCTGTCGGTAGCGCACGATGCCTATGTCAAGTCGCTGGGCGGCAAGCCGGCGCCGGTGATCGGCGGTACGACGGGCGATCAGCGCTTCTACCTCGGATGGGCCCAGGTTTGGCGTCGCAACTATCGCGAGGCCAACCTTCGGCAGCGGTTGCTCACCGATCCGCACTCTCCGTCTGAACAGCGCGCCTGGGTCGTGCGCAACCTCGATCCTTGGTACGGCGCCTTTAAGCCCGGCAATACCGACAAGCTGTTCCTCGCGCCCGAAAAGCGGGTCCGGATCTGGTAAGTCGGCAGCTTCCCGCGCGCCTTCGCGCGCGGGAAGTCGTTTGCGCGCTTGACGGTCGCCCCACAACGGCACATCGGTGGCGGATGGCCGGTCTGCCAGCTGTCGAAATTCCGAAGCCTTCGCTGCTGCTGCCGCTCGCGGTAGCGGTTTTCACTGGCATTGCGACGGGCGGGTTGATCCTTCTGACGATCGGCGATCGGACGATCGCGATCGGCTTCGTGGCGGCCGCGTTGTTGGCAACCGGTGTGTTGGTCGGCGTGGCTCGGCTGTTTCGCTCCCCGCTTCATGTCGAGCGTCACACCGATTGGGCGATCGCCCATGCGCTCGCCTCGGCCAGCGACGATGCGCTGGCGGTCACGGATCGCAGTGGAAGGTTGGTCTGCGCCAACCCACGATACGAGGCGCTGTTCGGCGGTTGGCCGACGCCGCCCAGCCTACCCATTGGCGAGGCTGGTGCGCAGGCGCTGGGTGCCTGCGCCCGCGCCGCCTGGCGGGACGGCGAGGCACGATGCGACGACGTTCACATCTTTGGGGCAAGAGTGGCCGTGCGGGTGGCGCGGGTGGGCGACGACTCGCTTGTTTGGCGGTTCATCGGCGTTAACGCCCTCGACTTGGCCGTCCAGATCCAGGGGCTGATTGCTGGCCCCACCGGCGACCGTTTGGGGGGGGCAGGGGTGATGGTGGTGCTGGTCGCACCAGACGGCCAAGTTCGCTCGGCCAATCGCGTGTTTCGGCAGCGGGCGCTTGGCGATGCGGACGCTGTGGCCGAGGGTCTGGATTTCGCGCAGCTGCTCAGCACCGATGTGCGGGGGCAGATTTGGTTCGAACGCGAGGGGCGGGAAGCGACGCCGCTGCGGCTCCTTCAGATTCCGTTTCTTGAGGGAGAAGACGCGCCGCTGCTGGTGGCTCTGCTCGACGAAGAGCCCCTAGCGATGGGCGGGGCTGGCGGCAGCAGCTCCACAGACGTCCGTTCGCTGATCGCCCTTTTGCCGACGGGGCTCGCACTCGTCGATCGCGATGGTCGGTTCGTAACCATGAACGAAGCTTTCATGCGTTCTGCCCGCGTGCAGGGCGGTACCCCGCCGCTCTACCCCGGCGACCTCGTCATTCGGGAGGATAAGGCCGCACTCGCCGACGCAGTGCGGCGTTTTGCCGGAGGCGCCCCCAAGTCGCTGGAGATTACGGTTCGGCTGAAGGACACTGCGGAAGATCCCGTTGCCATTACAATCGCCGGCGCGCGGGGGCTAGGGGACGCAGCGGTGCTACTCAGCCTGCGGGATATGGGCGAGGAAGGCAAGCTGAAGCGCCAGGTGGCGCAGGCGACGAAGATGCAGGCTGTCGGCCAGCTCGCCGGTGGCGTGGCTCATGACTTCAATAATATCCTCACGGCCATTATCGGGCATTGTGACCTGATGCTAATGCGGCACTCGCCCGGCGATAGCGACTATGACGATATTCAGCAGATTCGCGCCAATTCGAATCGGGCCGCCAGCCTGACGCGGCAGCTGCTCGCATTTTCGCGACAGCAGACGCTGCGGCCCCAGGTGCTGCAACTGCCGGACATCATTTCGGAAGTCTCGAATCTGCTCAAGCGCCTGCTCGGCGAAACCGTTACGCTGGACGTCAAACACGGCCGCAACCTGGGGCCGGTGCGTGCAGATCCTGGTCAGCTGGAACAAGTTGTCGTCAACTTGGCCGTCAACGCCCGCGATTCGATGCTGAGCAAGAATCCCAGCGGTGGCGGATCGCTGACGATCGAGACGCTGTCGGTCTCGTCGGCCGATGTGCGGCGCATGGACGACGATGTCCTGCCGGTAGGCGACTATACCGCCCTGCGTATCTCCGATACCGGCACGGGCATTCCGCCGGAGATCCTGCCGAAGATCTGGGAGCCGTTCTTCACAACCAAGGAAGTCGGCAAGGGAACGGGTCTGGGGCTTTCGACGGTGTACGGCATCATCAAACAGTCCGGCGGCTATATCTTCGCGGAGAACACGCCGCTGGGCGGGGCGCAGTTCACCATTTACTTGCCAGTCCACGCAACACCGGAAGCGGCGGTGGCGAAGCTGCCCGTCGTCAAGGAGCGGCCCGCCGACCTGTGGGGTTCCGGCACGATCCTGGTGGTGGAGGACGAAGACATGGTGCGGGCGATCGCCGAACGCGCGCTAACCCGCCAGGGCTATACGGTGGTAACGGCCGAAAATGGCGAAGTGGCGCTCGAAACGATCGCGTCGATGGAGAAGCCTGATCTGTTGCTTTCCGACGTGGTGATGCCGGTGATGGACGGGCCCAGCATGGCCCGCAAGGTTCGGGAGCGCTGGCCGGACCTGCCCATTCTGTTCATGTCGGGATATGCAGAGGAACAATTGCGACGATCGATCGATCTCGACAATGTTGCCTTTCTCCCGAAACCCTTTTCGGTACAGCAACTTGCAGAGGCGGTGCGGGACATCGTAGCGCCAGAATAAGTGCTTGGCATGCAACAGTTTTCCTGCGAAGGGGGTAATATGCAGGGTCCGCGTAACATTCTGATCGTCGAAGACGAGCCTTTGATCGCCATGATGTTGGAGGATTTCCTCGACGCACTCGATCGCGTGCCGGCAGGAACCGCCGACAACGTCGCAGAGGCGCTGGACCGGATCGGTGCCGGCGGCATCGATGCGGCGATCCTTGATGTAAACCTGCGCGGCGGCGAACAAAGCTGGCCCATTGCGGACAAGCTTGCCGAACTCGGCATTCCCTTCGTGCTCGCAACTGGCGGTGCGGACGACAGCATCGCCGTTCCGCATCGGGACCGGCCAGTGCTTTCCAAGCCCTTCACTCTGGACCGGGTCGACAAGGTGCTCAGCAGCCTGAGCTGAGCACCGTCGCTTAGGGTTGTGCGCAGGGCAGGGGCGACGCTAAAGCCTCTGTCATCATGACCGAACTCCCCAAGACCTTCGACCCCGCCGACATCGAATCCCGCTGGTACACCCATTGGGAAGACGAAGGCTTGTTCCGCCCCGAGCGCACTGGCGCCGAGCCCTGGACGATCGTCAACCCGCCGCCCAATGTGACGGGCAGCCTGCATATCGGCCACGCGCTCGACAACACGCTGCAGGACATCCTCGTCCGCCACGCGCGGCTGAAGGGCAAGGACGCGCGCTGGGTGGTCGGCACCGACCATGCCGGCATCGCCACGCAGATGGTGGTCGAGCGCCAGCTCAACGCTGCGGGGCAGAAGCGTACCGACTTCACCCGCGAGGCGTTCGTCGACAAGGTGTGGAAGTGGAAGGCGGAGAGCGGCGGCCAGATCACCCGCCAGCTGCGCCGTCTCGGCTGTTCGATGGACTGGGCGAACGAGCGCTTCACCATGGACGAGGGCTTCTCCAAGGCCGTCCTCAAGGTGTTCGTCGAACTGCACCGCCAGGGGCTGCTCTATCGCGACAAGCGGCTGGTGAACTGGGATCCGGGCCTTGGCACCGCGATCTCGGACCTCGAGGTCGAGACCAAGGAAGTCCGCGGCAATTTCTGGCACCTGCGCTATCCGCTGGCGGACGGATCGGGCTTCATCCAGGTCGCGACGACGCGGCCCGAGACGATGCTCGCCGACATGGCCGTCGCCGTGCATCCCGAGGACGCGCGCTACAAGGCCCTGATCGGCAAGCAGGTCAAGCTGCCGATCACCGGCCGCCTGATCCCGATCGTCGGCGACGAGCATGCCGATCCGGAACTCGGTTCGGGCGCGGTGAAGATCACGCCGGGCCATGATTTCAACGACTTCGAAGTGGGTGTCCGCGCCGGGATCAAGGCCGGCGAGATGCTCAACATGCTCGATGCCAAGGCGGCGATCTGCCAGACGCAGGATGGGCTGGTTCCCGCCGAGCTGATCGGGCTCGATCGCTTCGAGGCGCGCAAGGCGATCGTCGCGCGGCTGAAGGACGAGGGCTTCCTCGTGCCCTTTGTCGACAAGGAAGGCGTCGAGCACGACGCCGAACCGCGCACGATCCAGACCCCATATGGCGACCGATCGGGCCAGGTGATCGAGCCGTGGCTGACCGACCAATGGTATGTCGACGCCGCGACGCTCGCCAAGCCGGCGATCGAGGCGGTCCGCTCGGGCGCGACGAAGATCGTGCCGAAGAGCTGGGAAAAGACCTATTTCAACTGGATGGAGAACATCCAGCCCTGGTGCGTCAGCCGCCAGCTCTGGTGGGGGCATCGCATCCCGGCCTGGTTCGATGCCGACGGCAAGGCCTATGTCGCCGAGACCGAGGAAGAGGCGCAGGCGCAGGCCGGCGAGGGCGTTGCGCTTACTCGTGATCCGGACGTGCTCGATACCTGGTTCTCCTCGGCGCTGTGGCCGTTCGCGACGCTCGGCTGGCCGGAGAACAGCGACCCGACGCTCGGCGGCCGCTACTCGAACGACGTGCTGATTTCCGGCTTCGACATCCTGTTCTTCTGGGATGCGAGGATGATGATGCAGGGCTTGCACTTCATGAAAGAGGTGCCGTTCAAGACCTTATATCTCCACGGTCTTGTCCGTGCGGCGGACGGCCAGAAGATGTCCAAGTCCAAGGGCAACACGGTCGACCCGCTGGGGATGATCGACAAGTACGGCGCCGATGCGCTGCGCTTCTTCATGGCGGCGATGGAGAGCCAGGGCCGCGACATTAAGATGGATGAGAAGCGGCTCGAGGGCTATCGCAACTTCGCGACCAAGCTGTGGAATGCTGCGCGCTTCTGCCAAGCGAACGGCATTTCCGCCAGCAAGCATCTTGAGGCGCCGACTGCGGAACTGGCGGTAAACCGCTGGATCATCGCGGAAACCATCGCGACGGTGCAGGCGCTGGATCTGGCGCTGGCCGACCTGCGCTTCGACGAGGCGGCGAACAGCATCTACCAGTTCGTCTGGAGCCGCTTCTGTGACTGGTATCTCGAGCTCATCAAGCCGGTGCTGCAGGGCGAGGGCGTTGCCGCGGCGGACGCGGAGGAGACCCGCGCGGTCGCAGGCTGGGCGCTCGACCAGATCCTCGTCATGCTCCACCCGTTCATGCCCTTCATCACCGAAGAGCTGTGGTCGAAGATGGGCCCACGCGAGCATGACCTGATCGTGGCCAAGTGGCCGATGGCGGATGCGCGGGCGCTCGATCCGTCCGCGGCGCAGGAGATAGACTGGCTGATCCGGTTGGTGAGCGAGATCCGTGCGGCGCGGACCGAGCTCAACGTGCCACCGGGCGCGCGGCTGGCGCTGCACGTCCGGGACGCCTCCGCCGACACGGCGGCGCGTTTGATCGGACAAGAGGCGGCGTTGGCGCGGCTGGCCCGCGTCGATCAGGCTCAAGGCGATGCGCCTGCGGGCGGCGCGCTTCAGGTCGTTCTCGACGAGGCGACGTTCGTACTGCCGCTCGGCGATGTGGTGGATCTGGACGCCGAGCGCGCCCGACTGACCAAGGCAATCTCCGCCGCCGAGAAGGAGCGCGACAGCCTCGCAGGCCGGCTTGGCAACCCCAGCTTCGTCGAGCGGGCCAAGCCCGAGGCGGTCGAGAAGGCGCGGGCGGATCATGCCGAAAAGGCGGCCGAGGCCGAGCGGCTGTCGGCGGCGTTGGCGCGGCTGGGGTAGGGCCATCGGCCACCCTCACCTTTCCCACCGCCTTTGGCGGCAGGCCTCTTCCTTTTCGACATGAGAGGGGGCATCGCGCCGGCGATGGGAGTGAGGGTGGCTCGTATTTAGCTACTTCGCTCCCACTGCCACGGGCACCATCACATCAATGACCGCCGGCGCCACCTTCGCCGTCACCGGTGTCTTGGCGAGCACCTCGCCGTCGATCGAAATCGGCAGCACCGGCTCGGTCGCCACCCGAAGCGCCTTGCCGCGGAAGGTGATCGTATCCTCCTTGCGGGCATCCAGCCGCAGAACAGAGGCTGCCCAGTTGCGCACCAGACGCGACTTTACGTGGCCTTTGACGACCTGGACGACGATCTCGCCGGAGGCCACGCCGGCCTCGTCAACCAGTTCGGTGCCGCCATGGAATGGGCCGTTGGAGATTCTTACCTCCACCGCGCGCATCCGCTCCGCCTCCTTGCCTTCGCCGACGATGACGGTGAAGGGCTTGAACTTCAGAAACTGGATCGCTGCCCAGCTGAGATAGCCCATGCGGCCAAACCAGCGCTTGGCGTTGTGCGGCACGGTTTCCGCGATCTGCGGCGAAAGCCCGATCGCGGCGGTGCTGGCGAAATAATCGTCATCGACCATGCCGAGATCGATCCGCTTCGGCTGTCCGGCAAGGATCGCGTCGACGGCGCCATCAACGTCGAGCGGGATACCCAGCGAGCGGGCGAAGCTGTTGGCGGTGCCCAGCGGCAAAACGCCCAGCGTCACGCCCTTGCCGACCAGGCGATCAACAAGACCGCTGATCGTGCCGTCGCCACCGCCGAGGATCACCATTTCCGGGTTCTTCGCAAGCGCTGCGTCGAGCGTCGCCTCCAGCTGGCTGGGGTCGTCCACCGCATGCGCGTCGACAGGCATGTCCTGATCGTGAAAACGGGCGCAGGCACGATCGAACCAGTCACGGCCATGGCGGGATTTGGTGTTGACGACCATCGCCGCCGATTGAAATGCCATGGGAAACCCTCGATTGATGACGGCAGCGTAACGCCCGCGCGGGCGGATAAGGTCCGTCGCCCCCTGTTCCAGCGGACAGGTCGCCACCCGTCCGCCTTGCGCGTTTGTGGGCGCATGACCGCACCCGTTCTTCTATGGTTCCGCCGCGATCTCCGTCTTGCCGATCAGCCCGCGCTCGTCGCCGCGATAGAGGCAGGCCCAGTAATCCCGGTTTATGTGCTAGACGATGAAAGTGCGAAGCATCGCGCAATGGGCGGGGCCTCGCGCTGGTGGCTGCACCATAGCCTGGTCTCATTGGACAATTCGCTACGCGAGAAAGGCTCGCGGCTGATCCTCCGCCGAGGCAGCAGCGACGAGCAACTTGGCCGCCTTGCCGAGGAGACCGGCGCGACCACCGTCCATTGCATCCGGCATTACGAGCCATGGTGGCGCAATGCCGAGCGGGCCGTCGCCAAGCGGCTGACGCTCTGTTGCCATGATGGCAACTATCTGCTTCCGCCGGGTGCGGTCACCACGGGTGCGGGCAAGCCCTACAAGATCTTCACGCCATTCTGGCGGGCGCTGCGCGAACGCCTGCCGCCGGCCGAGCCGTTGCACGTACCACATCGGATACCGGCACCCGGAAAATGGCCGGGAAGCGATCGACTCGAGGATTGGCGCTTGCTTCCCACCGCGCCTGACTGGGCGACCGGACTCCGGGAGGAGTGGGAACCCGGTGAAGCGGGAGCGCGCAAACGTCTCCAACACTTCCGCCGGCATGCCGCGCGCTATGACGATACCCGTAACCTGCCCTCCATCGAGGGGAGCTCGCGCCTTTCCCCCCATCTCCACTTCGGTGAGGTTTCGCCGACGCAGGTGTGGCACGCGCTGGAGAATACGGGCGGACAGGTGGAGGAATATCTGCGTGAGCTGGGCTGGCGCGACTTCGCCCAGAACCTGATCTGCCAATATCCGGATTATGCCGCCAAGAACGGCCGCCCGTCCTTCGATGCCTTAGATTGGCGGAGCGGCGCGGAGGCGCACGCCGATCTACGCGCCTGGCAGCGGGGGCAGACCGGCTATCCCATCGTCGACGCCGGCATGCGCCAGCTCTGGACGAGCGGCTGGATGCACAATCGGGTTCGGATGATCGCCGCAAGCTTCCTGATCAAGCATCTGCTGATCGACTGGCGCGAGGGCGAGCGCTGGTTCTGGGACACGCTGGTCGATGCCGATTACGGCAACAACGCGGTGAATTGGCAATGGATCTCCGGCTCGGGCATCGATTCCAGCCAATGGAGCCGGGTGATGGCGCCGCTCGCCCAGTCCGAAAAATTCGATGCTGCGGGCTATATCCGCAAATGGGTACCCGAGCTTGCCAAGCTGCCAGATGCGGCGATCCACGATCCGGAGGCGGCGGGCTGTCGCCCGCCCGGCTATCCTCGTAAGCGGATCAGCCATCCCGATGCTCGCGAACGGGCACTGGCCGCGGGGCGCGCAATCCGCTGAGGGCTTGCTCCGCACGTTCAAGCGTGCATGTAACGCGGCATGAACGCTCCGGTGCAGCATCGGGAACGAGTCGCGTCGCGCGGCTACGGGCCGCTAGCTCTTTTTGGCCCTTTCTTTCATCGCCAACTCGATCGACTGGACCGCGGCATCGCCGAGGGCAGTCTGGAGGTGTTCACGCCCGACGGGCAGGCGCGGCTGCTGGGCGGCAGTGCCGCGGGTCCGGCAGCGGTGGTGACGCTACACAGCTGGCGGGCGTTGGTACGGCTGGCGACGGGTGGCTCTTCAGGCTGGTACGAGGCGTGGGAGAAGGGCGAGTGGTCGAGCCCGGATCCGGTGCAGTTGTTCGCGCTGTTCAGCCGCAATCGCGCCGGTCTGGCGGCCAGGTCCCGCTCGCGTGGGCTTTCGCTACTACCGCGCCGGGCGATGCACTGGATGCGGCGCAACCATCGTGATGGATCGCGCAAGAACATCGCGTTCCATTACGACCTCGGGAACGACTTCTATACGCGCTGGCTCGATCCGGGGATGAGCTACTCAAGCGCGATCTTTGCCGATGCCGACGAAGCGCTGGAGGCGGCGCAGGATACCAAGCTGCAGGCAATCCTCGACCGCACTGCGACCGCGCCGGGCGACACGATCCTCGAAATCGGCTGCGGCTGGGGTTCGTTCGCCGAGCGGGCGCTGCGGCAGGGACGGAAGGTGCACGGCATCACACTGTCGACCGAGCAAAAGGCCTGGGCCGAGGCCCGCACTGCCGGCATGGAAGGCGCGCGCTTCAGCCTTACCGATTATCGCGACGTCGCCGGGCAGTATGACGCCGTGGCGAGTATCGAAATGGCGGAGGCGGTGGGGCGGGAATATTGGCCCGACTATGCTGCGGCGATCGCGCGTGCGCTGAGGCCGGGCGGCCGCGCTGCGCTGCAGGTCATTACCTTCGACGACGCGCTCTACGAGGGTTATGCGCGCAACGTCGATTTTATTCAGACCTATGTCTTTCCAGGCGGCATGCTGCTGCGCGAGAGCGAGTTTCGGGCGTTGGCCGAAGCGAAGGGCCTGGAGTGGCGCGATGTCCATCGCTTCGGACTGGATTATGCCGAAACGCTGCGCCGCTGGCGCGAGAGTTTCGATGCGGCGGCTTCGGCCGGCCTATTGCCGGCGCAGTTCGACGATCGCTTCGTGCGGCTATGGCGCTATTACCTGATGTATTGCGAAGGTGGTTTTCGCGGCGGCGGCATCGACGTGCTCCAGGTAACGCTGGTGAAGCGGGGCTGAACCCGCTTCAGCCGCAGCGCGCGTCGGTCACCGTACCGACTTTGTCGACATGCAGGTTCAACCGATCGACGCGGAAGTCCATCGTCACAGCCGAACCCGGTTCGATCCAGCGGATTACCTTGGCTCCCGAATGGCGCAGCGCTTCGCCGGCATCGATTGCCGCGCGCGGTTTGCCCTTCAGGTACAGCACGCGATTGGCATCGCATTCCACGCCGGGCGGCAGGGGTTCGACCTTTTTGGGCGCACAGCCGACCGTAGCGGCGCCAAGAGCGAGAAGGGCGAGGGTACGGATCATGCGGGCTCCTCCGTCCGGCTCATCTTGAGCTTGCCGTTGCGCACCGCAAACGCCAGCTGACCTTCAACCAGCGCGAGTGCGTCGCGGCCGAACTGTTCGTAGCGCCATCCCTCCAGGATCGGCAGATCCTTGCGAACCCCTGCGGCGAGCGCT
Source organism: Sphingomonas sp. ATCC 31555 (assembly GCF_000282895.1). Taxonomy (GTDB): domain Bacteria; phylum Pseudomonadota; class Alphaproteobacteria; order Sphingomonadales; family Sphingomonadaceae; genus Sphingomonas. Next base: position 18,098 of record NZ_ALBQ01000023.1, on the reverse strand, counting down.
TCCAGATCCTCCGAACGGGCGAGAAGCCGGGGAGCGACATTGACCTCCTTGGCACGAATCTTGAGCAGCAGCTTCAGAAGATCGGCGACCAGCGCACCGTCCTTGCCAAGTGCAGGCTTGCGCTCCTCGCGGCCGGGCATTTCGCTGGCCGGCAGGGGCTTAGACTCGGCAATCGCGGCCATCATCCGCCCGCCGATGTCGTTGCCTGCCCAAGCGGCGGAGAGGCCGCGCACCTTGGCAAGATCGGCCTGCTTGCGCGGCGGGTTGGCGGCGATATCGGCCAGCGTCTCGTCCTTGACGATGCGGCCGCGCGGCAGGTCCTTGCCTTGCGCCTCCAACTCGCGCCAGCGGGCCAGCGCCTTGAGACGGCCGAGCACCTCGGGCTTGCGGCTGTTGATGCGGACGCGTTGCCACACCTGGTCGGGATCGTTGCGATAGTTTTCGGGGTCGGAGATCCGTTCCATCTCCTGGTCCAGCCACACGCCGCGACCGGACTTGCGCAGCTTTTCCAGCATCTTGGGGAAGATCTTGGAGAGGTGCGTCACGTCGGCGATGGCATAGTCGATCTGGCGCTTGTCGAGCGGGCGGCGCGCCCAGTCGGTGAAGCGGGCGCCCTTGTCGACGACGATGCCGAGATAGGTGTCGACGAGGTTGGAGTAGCCGATCTGCTCGCCCTGGCCGAGCGCCATCGCGGCGACCTGGGTGTCGAACATCGGGTGCGGCGTCTTCCCGGTGAGGTTGTAGACGATTTCGATGTCCTGGCCGCCGGCGTGGAACACCTTGAGCACGTCCTCATTGTCGGTCAGCAGGTCGAGCAGCGGCCCCATGTCGAGGTCCGGGGCCTTGGGATCGATCGCCGCGGCCTCCTTGTCGTTCGCCACCTGGATCAGGCAGAGCTCGGGCCAATAGCTGTTTTCGCGCATGAACTCGGTGTCGACCGTGATGAAGTCGGACTTCGCGAGGCGTTTGCAGAGATCGGCGAGGGTGACGCTGTCTTCGATCAGACCATGAATGTGCATCTGACGCCCATATACCGGTCTTCGGGTTGACAAAAGTGGGGTGTGACCGGAATGCGCGCGGTCATAGTGTTTCAATATCGTCGCGCCGGCCCGTTCCGGCACCGCCAAGCGTGGCGGGAAGACGCCAAGGTGAGAAGAACCGCATCATGCACGCCTATCGCACGCACACCTGCGCCCAGCTCCGCTCCGCGGACGTGGGGCAAACCGTCCGCCTGTCGGGCTGGGTGCACCGCAAGCGCGACCATGGCGACCTGGTCTTCGTCGACCTGCGCGACCATTACGGCATCACCCAGATCGTCACCGACGCCAGCGGCCCGGCGTTCGAGGCGATCGAGTCGCTGCGCTCCGAATCGGTGATCACCGTCACCGGCACGGTCGTTGCGCGCGATGCCAGCGTGGTGAACCCGAACCTGCCGACCGGCGAGATCGAAGTCCGCGCGGCGGAAGTGACCGTCCAGTCGGCCGCAGCCGACCTGCCGATGCCGGTGTTCGGCGAGCAGGAGTATCCGGAAGAGATCCGCCTGCGGAACCGCTATCTCGATCTGCGCCGCGAGAAGGTCCACAAGAACATCCTGCTGCGCTCGAACGTGATCGCGTCGCTCCGCCGCCGGATGATCGACCAGGGCTTCACCGAGTTCCAGACGCCGATCCTCACCGCGTCGAGCCCCGAAGGCGCGCGCGACTATCTCGTCCCCAGCCGCGTCCATCCGGGCAAGTTCTACGCGCTCCCGCAGGCGCCGCAGATGTTCAAGCAGCTGCTGATGGTCGCCGGTTTCGACCGCTATTTCCAGATCGCGCCCTGCTTCCGGGACGAGGACGCCCGCGCCGATCGTTCGCCGGGCGAATTCTACCAGCTCGACTTCGAGATGAGCTTCGTCACCCAGGATGACGTGTTCGCCGCGATCGAGCCGGTGCTGCACGGCGTGTTCGAGGAATTCGCCGACTGGGAGGGCATGGGCCGCAGCGTCAGCGCGCTGCCGTTCAAGCGCATCCCGTATCGCGAATCGATGCTCAAATACGGCAACGACAAGCCGGACCTGCGCAACCCGCTGGTGATCACCGACGTGTCGGACTTCTTCAAGGGCTCGGGCTTCGGCCGCTTCGCCTCGATCGTCGAGGGCGGCGACGTCGTCCGCGCGATCCCGGCACCCGGCACCCACGAGAAGAGCCGCAAGTTCTTCGACGACATGAACAGCTGGGCGCAGTCGGAAGGCTTCCCCGGCCTCGGCTATGCGACGCAGAAGGACGGCGTGTTCGGCGGCCCGATCGCCAACAACCATGGCCAGGACGGCATGAAGGCGATTGCCGAGGCGATGGGCCTGGGTCCGAACGACGGCATCTTCTTCGCCGCGGGCAAGGAAGCGCAGGCCGCCAAGCTCGCCGGGCTCGCCCGCACCCGGGCCGCCGAGCAGCTCGAGCTGATCGACAAGAAGCGCTTCGAGTTCTGCTGGATCGTCGACTTCCCAATGTTCGAATATGACGAGGACGCCAAGAAGGTCGATTTCAGCCACAACCCCTTCTCGATGCCGCAGGGCGAGCTGGAGGCGCTGGAAACCAAGGATCCGCTCGACATCCTCGCCTATCAGTACGACATCGTCTGCAACGGCATCGAGCTGTCCTCGGGCGCGATCCGGAACCACAAGCCGGAGATCATGTACAAGGCGTTCGAGATCGCGGGCTATACGCAGGCCGATGTCGACACGAACTTCGCGGGCATGATCAACGCGTTCAAGTTCGGAGCCCCACCGCACGGCGGCTCGGCCCCGGGTGTAGACCGCATCGTGATGCTGCTCGCCGACGAGCCGAACATCCGCGAGGTGATCGCCTTCCCGATGACGCAGAAAGCCGAGGACCTGATGATGCACGCGCCGTCCGCGGTGAGCGACAAGCAGCTGAAGGAACTGCACATCCGGCTGGCGCCGGGCGTCGACGGCCCCAAGGCCAATTGAGCGGAGGCCGGCGGTCATGCGCGTCGCGGTGTTCAACACCAAGGCCTATGACCGCCGCTTCCTCGTCGAGGCGAACGCACGTTTCGGCCATGACCTGACCTTTCTCGAACCCCGCCTTGATGCGCTGACCGCCACACTGGCGGCGGGGCACGCGGCGGTCTGCGTCTTCGTCAATGACGGCGTGGATGCGAGCGTTCTGGAAGCCCTGGCGAAGGTCGGCGTCCGGCTGGTGGCCCTGCGCTGCGCGGGCTTCAACAATGTAGATCTTGCGGCGGCGGAGCGGTTGGGCATCACGGTGGTGCGGGTGCCCGCCTATTCGCCGCATGCGGTGGCGGAGTTCACCGTCGGGCTGCTGCTGGCGGTTGACCGGCAGATCCCCCGGGCCTGGTCGCGCGTCCGGGAAAACAATTTCGCGCTCGACGGGCTTATCGGGCGCAACCTGCATGGGCGCACCGTCGGCGTGGTCGGCACCGGCAAAATCGGCGCGCTGGTCGCGCGGGCGCTGCGGGCAGGCTTCGGCTGCACCGTGCTGGCGAGCGATCTCCACACCGATCCCGAGCTGGAGGCGATGGGCGTTCGCTACGTGCCGCGCGACGAGCTGCTGCGTACCGCCGAGATCGTCACGCTACACTGTCCGCTCACGCCCGATACCCACCGGCTGATCAACGCGCAGGTGATCACCGAGGCGCGGGACGGGCTGGTGATCGTCAACACCAGCCGCGGGGCGCTGATCGATACCGGCGCGCTGATCGACGGGCTCAAGGCGCGCAAGGTCCGCGCCGTCGCACTCGACGTGTACGAGCAGGAGGCCGACCTGTTTTTCGAGGACCTGTCGAACGAGATCATCGCCGATGACAAGTTCCAGCGGCTGCTCACCTTCCCCAACGTGCTGGTCACCGGCCACCAGGCCTTCCTCACCGAAGAGGCGCTGTCGGCGATCGCCGAGACGACGCTGGCCAGCATCGCCGATTTTGAAGCCGGGCGCCCGCTCGCCCATCGCGTCGATGCAGCCTTGATCGCTCCGCCGCGTTATGGGCTCCCATGACGATCGATCTTTCCGACTATGAGGCCGGCGACGATTTCGACGGCGATTACGAAGCCGAACTCGCCAAGCTCCAGAAGCGGCTGAGCCACATCCAGACCGCCCACATCATCCACAAGCGCCGCGCGATCGTTGCGTTCGAGGGCTGGGACGCGGCGGGGAAGGGCGGGGTGATCAAGCGCCTCACCGCCGAATGGGACCCGCGCTACTATGAGGTCTGGCCGATTTCTGCGCCTACGCAGGAGGAGCTGTCGCACCATTTCCTCTGGAGATTTTGGCAGCGGCTGCCGGCACAGCACAATATCGCGGTGTTCGATCGCACTTGGTACGGCCGCGTTCTGGTCGAACGGGTCGAAGGCTATGCGAGCGAGGCGGAGTGGCGCCGCAGCTATGCCGAGATCAACGATTTCGAAGCGCAACAGGTCAATAACGGCGCCACGTTGATCAAGATATTCCTGCACGTCACGCAAAAGACCCAGGACAAGCGCCTTCGCGACCGTCTGACCCATCCTTGGAAGCGGTGGAAGATCGGGATGGACGATTTCCGCAATCGCGCGCGCCGGGCCGACTATCTCGACGCGATGCACGCGATGTTTCGCGAGACGGACACGCCGCACGCACGATGGACAGTGATCGACGGGAACAACAAGAAGACCGCGCGGATTGCGGCGCTGACCGCGATTGCCGAGCAGCTCGAAAAGCACGTGCCGATGGTGCCGCCGGAGCTCGACCCGCAGGTGGTGAAGGTGGCGACCGAAACGCTGGGTAAGTTCTGAGCCTTAGTTCCTCCCCGGATCGGGGAGGAGTTTGGAAGCTCACGCCGCCGCGAAGGTGCCGTCGTCGCCCATCACGTGTAACAGGCCATCAGCGATTGCGAAATAGGCGCCATGGATCGTCAGCTTGCCCGCAGCCTCTCGCTCGCTGACAAACGGGAACGTTCGCAGATTGCGGAGCGACACCCGCACGGTTTCATGCTCCATCGCGCGAACGGCCTCCGGGCCTTGACCATATTCCGCGCGGACCTTCTCCCGCGCTTCGTCCAGCATATCGACCCAGTGAGCGATAAAGCCGCCCTCGCCATGATCTGCATCGGCGAAGCGCTCGGTAAGTGCCGCATGGGCGCCGCCACAGGCACCATGACCCATCACCACGATTTCGGGCACTTCTAGCTGTGTCACCGCAAATTCCAGCGCCGCTGAAACGCCGTGCCGGCCTCCACCGGTTTCGAAGGGGGGCACCAAATTGGCCACGTTGCGCACCACAAAAATCTCGCCCGGAGACGTGTCGAATATTTGCGCCGGATCGACTCGACTGTCGGAGCAGGCGATTACCATTACTTTCGGGCTCTGGCCTGCAGAAAGCTCAGCCCAACGCTCACGCTGAGCGCTCCAGCCGTCAGTCCGAAAGCGGTGATACCCGCTGAGCAGTGCCTCGAATCCAGCCATGTGTTTCGCCTATCGTTCCTGTAAAGCTGTCGACCCCGACAACGTTCCGGACCCGTTTCTGCTCCCAATACGCGCTCTGCGCAATTTCCGGGGCTGGCGAAACATGCTCGGGCGCTCTATCTGCCCCCCATGAACGAGCAGACTCCGCTGGCGCGGCCCGAACGCATCCGCAAGCCCGACTGGATTCGCGTCAAGGCGCCCACGTCCGAAGGTTTCGCCAAGACCCGTGCGCTGATGCGCTCGAAAAATCTGACCACCGTGTGTGAGGAAGCCGCCTGCCCGAACATCGGCGAGTGCTGGACCAAAAAGCACGCGACGGTGATGATCTTGGGCGACGTCTGCACGCGAGCCTGCCGCTTCTGCAACGTCAAGACCGGCATGCCGCGCAAGGTCGATCCGCTGGAGCCCCAGCACGTCGCCGAGGCGGCGGTGCAGATGGGCCTGGAGCATATCGTGATCACCTCGGTGGATCGCGACGACCTGCCCGACGGCGGCGCCAGCCAGTTCGTCAAGGTGATCGAGGCGATCCGCAGCGCCAGCCCGGCTACTACGATCGAAATCCTCACGCCCGATTTTCGCAATAAGCACGAAGCCGCCGTCGAGGCGATCGTCGCCGCGCGGCCGGACGTGTACAACCACAATCTCGAGACGGTCCCGCGGCTCTATCCGATGATCCGCCCGGGCGCGCGCTACTATGCGTCGCTGCGGCTGCTGGAGACGGTGAAGCGGCTCGACCCGTCGATCTTCACCAAGTCGGGCATCATGCTGGGCCTGGGCGAGCAGCGCCTGGAGGTCCACCAAGTGATGGACGACATGCGCTCGGCCGATATCGATTTTCTGACCATGGGCCAGTATCTCCAACCGACGCCGAAGCATGCGAAGGTCGAGGAGTTCGTGACTCCGCAGGCCTTTCAGGCCTATGGCGCTATCGCTCGTGCCAAGGGCTTCCTGCAGGTCGCTTCCTCGCCGCTCACGCGCTCCAGTTACCATGCCGGCGAGGATTTCGCCGAGATGCGGGCCGCCCGTGAGGCCAAGCTTGCAAAGGCGAGTGCCAAGGCCTGATGCCCAAGCATAGCGAGACCCGGCACCTTCCCTACACGCCGGAACAGATGTTCGACTTGGTGGCGGATGTAGCGCGCTATCCCGAGTTTCTGCCCTGGGTGAGCGCGATGCGTGTTCGTTCGTCGAGCGACACTCAGGTCGTGGCCGACATGATCGTCGGCTTCAAGGGGCTGCGCGAGACCTTCACGTCGCGCGTTTCCAAGGCACGGGCGGAGACTATCCATGTCGAATATGTGGATGGGCCGCTCAAGCACCTGTCGAACGACTGGAAGTTTCGGCCGGACGGGCAGGGCGGCTGCTATGTCGATTTCTGCGTCGACTTCGCGTTCAAGAACCGAGTGTTCGAGATGCTGGCAGGCCAGGTGTTCGACCGCGCGCTTCGGAAGATGATCGGTGCCTTCGAGGAGCGCGCAGCGAAGCTTTATGGGGCGTCGGGTTCCTCGACCGGCACTTCGAGAGACGGCAGCAACAGGTCAAGCGCGCACAACGCCGCCTGAAGGCGGATGCCGCCGCGGCCATTATCCTCGAAATGACGGGCATCGGCGACGACGTGCTTGGGATCTGCGCCGCGGATCGCCTGGGCGAACACGACGGTGCCGACCGGCTTGTTCTCAGTAGCGCCGTTCGGACCGGCGATACCGGTGATCGCCACGGCGACGTCGGCATTGGTGCGTTCCAGCACGCCCTGCGCCATGCTCCAGGCGACGGCGATCGAAACTGCGCCGAAGGTTTCGAGCACGTCCAGGCTCACTTTCAGCAGGTCCATCTTGGCATCGTTAGAATAGGTGACGAAGCCGGCTTCGAAAACGTCGGACGACCCTGGCAGTTCGGTCAACGCCGCGGAAACGAGGCCGCCGGTGCAGCTTTCCGCAACGGCAACGCGACGGCCGGCGGCGCGGTTCGCATCGAGCACTTTGCGCGCGGCGTCAACGAGCTCGGGAGGAAGAATCGTGTCCATAACGGCAGCCCCTTGCCACTGGATGATCGACGTTACGAGTCAGTTCGTGCCGGGCATGCGGATGGTTGCGATCGCCTGCGCGGCCATGCCCTCGCCGCGTCCGGTGAAGCCCAGCTTTTCGGTGGTGGTCGCCTTCACGCTCACTTGTTCTGGATCAAGACCAAGGATCGCCGCGATCGAGGCGCGGATCGCGTCCCGGTGCGGACCGATCTTGGGTGCCTCGCAGATGAGAGTGAGGTCTATAAAATCGACGATGCCGCCCCTCGTCGCGACGAGAGTGGCGGCATGCTCCAGAAACCTGGCCGATGCCGCGCCGCGCCATTGCGGATCACTGGGCGGGAAGTGCATGCCGATATCGCCCGCGCCGATTGTTCCAAGCAGGGCATCGGTGATCGCATGCAGTGCGACATCAGCGTCGCTATGGCCGGAAAGCCCATGGCTATGCGGAATGCGCACGCCACCCAGCCACAACGCCTCGCCCTGGACAAGGCGGTGAACGTCGTAGCCGGTGGCGGTGCGCACGCGCATGGCCGACGCAAGTCGTGCCTCCGCCGCCGCAAAGTCGGCTGGGTGCGTGATTTTCTCGAGCATTGGGTCTCCATGAACGAGCGCGACGTGCCCACCGATGGCACGCAGCATCTGCACATCGTCGGTTGCCTCGCGATCGGCTGGCCAGCGGCGGTGCGCCTCCAGAATGGCAGGGAAGTCGAACGCCTGAGGCGTTTGTATGCGATAGAGATTATCGCGGGCAACAGTTTCGCCGATCCGATCGCCGTCACCGCGCACCAGCGTGTCGGCTACGGGCAGGGCAGGAGCCGCGCCCAGCGTGTTGCCCAAGCTAGTGAGCAGATCGTCAATGACGCGCGCCGCCAGGAACGGGCGAGCGGCGTCGTGAATGAGCACATGGGTGAACGCGCCGGCGATCAGAGCCTCCAGCCCCGCCGCTACCGACTCGCGCCGCGTCGCCCCGCCCGTTACGAAAGGGGTTGTCCCCAGGGCAGCCCCTAGCAGCGCCTCCTGGCCTGCGCCGATCACGGTCAGCACGGCATCGATCTTCGGATGGGTGGCGAGCGCCTGATGAGCATAGGCAATCAGTGGCCGCCCACCAAGTTGCGCATATTGCTTGGGCACGCTGCCCCCGGCGCGGGTGCCGCTGCCGGCGGCGACGAGGATCGCGGCGGTCCTGAACTCGGTCATCCGCGCCGCCTAGCGAAGTTTGAGGTTCGGGGGTAGGCCTGCCTTGCTCTTGTCACCGGAGATCGCTACATCGCCTGCCTGATTTTCAGGCAGAATTGATGAGCGAACTCGCCCCCATCCAGATCGGCCCCGTGCGGGTCGAAGCCCCGGTGCTGCTCGCGCCGATGACCGGCGTGACGGACCTGCCGTTTCGCCGCGCGGTGCGGCGCTTCGGTTCGGGCCTCAATGTCACCGAGATGATCGCCAGCGCCGCTGCAATCCGAGAGACTCGGCAATCGGTGCAGAAGGCCGCGTGGGATCCCATCGAAGAGCCGGTTTCCATGCAACTCGTAGGCTGCACGCCGCACGAGATGGCAGAGGCGGCCAAGCTGAACGAAGATCGCGGCGCCGCGATCATTGACATCAACATGGGCTGCCCGGTTCGCAAGGTGACCAATGGCGACGCTGGCTCGGCGCTGATGCGCGACCTGGATCATGCCGGCGCGATCATTCGTGCCTGTGTTGACGCGGTGCGTACGCCTGTGACGGTCAAGATGCGGATGGGCTGGGACCATGATAGTTTGAATGCCCCGGAACTCGCGCGTATCGCGCAGGATCTCGGCGCCAAGCTGGTGACGGTCCATGGCCGTACCCGCAATCAGATGTACCGCGGGAGCGCCGATTGGAGCTTCGTGCGCCGCGTGAAGGATGCGGTGTCGATCCCGGTTATCGTCAATGGTGACATCTGCTCGGTGGGCGATGCGCGCGAGGCGCTGGCTCAATCCGGCGCGGACGGCGTGATGATCGGCCGTGGCGCGTATGGCAAGCCCTGGATCCTGCGACAGGTGATGGACGCCCTGACGGGCAAGGGTGAACGGCCCGAGCCACCCATTGAAGAGCAATATCGCGTCATTACCGAGCATTACGTCGAAACTCTTGCACATTATGGCAGCGAGGTTGGCGTGAACATGATGCGCAAGCATCTGGGCTGGTACACCAAGGGGCTGCCGGGTTCAGCCGAGTTCCGCAACAAGGTAAACCAGGTGCCTGATGCGGTGCGCGTCCTCGACATGCTGGCCGAATTCTACGAGCCGTGGCTTTCCCGCGCGGCGGCCTGAAGCGGTTCCGCCCGCAAACCGTCGAAGGGCCGGGCTTCGCCGAGCTGTTCGGCGCGTTGCCCGTGGCGGTACTGGTGCTCGACCCCGACGGTCGCATCGCCCATGCCAATCCCGCATGCGAGGTGCTGCTGAATCACAGCGAAACCAGCATGGTCGGCCAGCCCTATGACGCGGTCCTGTTGCCGCCGGAGGATTATGCCGAGCGGCGAGACGGGCGGGGCTTCGCCGCGTTCGATGCAGAGATCGAGGCGGTGCGTGGCACCCGCCTTCGCGTCGATTTCCTCGAGACGCAGGTGCCCGATCATCCGGGCTGGCGCATCGTGACGCTCCACCACGCTCCGCAGGCCCGTAAGATGGGGCATGGTTTGGACCGCACCGCCGGGGCCCGCGCGGCGATCGGGGCGGCGGCGATGCTGGGGCACGAGATCAAAAATCCGCTTTCGGGCATTCGAGGCGCCGCGCAACTCCTGCAGAGCGGCGGCGATCCGGAGAGCAATGGCGAACTCACCCGTCTGATCACCACCGAGGTTGATCGCATAGCCGCGCTGATCGATCGAATGCAGGATTTCACCGACACACGCCCGCTCGATCTGGTGCCGACCAACATTTATCCGCTGCTCGACCACGCCCGTCGCGTCGCGTTGGCGGGCTTCGCGCGCGGCATGGTGATCGAGGAATGGTTCGATCCCTCCTTGCCGCCGGTGCTGGTCGATCGCGACGCCTTTCTCCAAGTGCTGCTCAACCTCCTGAAGAACGCCGCCGAGGCACTTGCGGATCTCGCCCAGCCGCGGATCATTCTTTCGACGGCCTTCCGCCATGGGATGTCGGTAAGTGTCGGGCCGGGCCAGCCGCGGCGGCCGCTGCCCATCGAAATCTGCGTGATGGATAACGGCCCCGGTGCCCCGGCCGATATCGCCGAGCATCTGTTTGAGCCGTTCGTCTCCGGAAAGCCGGAAGGCAAGGGGCTGGGCCTACCGCTCGTCGAAAAACTGGTGCGGGACATGGGCGGCATCGTGCAATATGCCCGCGAACGCGAACCGGAGGTCACGGTGTTCCGCATCCTTTTGCCGCGAGCCAAGGCATGATGCCTGGCTCGGTTTTGGTCGTCGATGACGATACGGCGATCCGTACCGTTGTCGCCGCAGCGCTGAAGCGCGAAGGGCATCGCGTCGCGACCGCAGCTAGCGTTGCCGAACTGCGGCGGGCGCTTGGCACCGGCATTCCCGATGTACTGGTGACGGACGTCGTGTTGCCGGACGGCAATGGGCTGGACGTCGTATCAGGGCTTATGGCAGCGCATCCTTCGCTGCCGGTAATCGTCTTTTCTGCCCAGAACACGCTGGCAACGGCAGTCCGCGCGACAGAGGTGGGCGCGTTCGATTATCTCCCCAAACCCTTCGACCTCGACGTGTTGACCCAGGCGGTGCAGAGCGCGATCGCGCGTGGGCGCCGTCGGCCCGCCGACCTGCCAGACGTGGAGCAGGATGGCGGCCCCTCGCTGATCGGCCGATCGCCGGCGATGCAGGAGGTGTATCGGGTCATCGCTCGCGTCGTCTCCAACGATCTGACCGTGCTCATCAGCGGGGAGTCGGGCACGGGCAAGGAGCTGGTGGCCAAGGCCATCCACGACCTGGGTCCGCGTCGACGCGCGCCCTTTGTCGCGCTGAACATGGCTGCGATCCCGCGCGAACTGATCGAGGCGGAGCTGTTCGGCCATGAGCGCGGTGCCTTCACGGGGGCACAGGCGCGCGTCGCGGGCAAGTTTGAGCAGGCGGCTGGCGGCACGCTTTTCCTCGACGAGATCGGCGACATGCCGATGGATGCTCAGACGCGACTGTTGCGCGTGCTGCAATCTGGCGAGTTCACTACAGTCGGCGGCGCACGAACCATCCGAGCGGATGTGCGGATCGTCGCCGCAACCAACAAGGACCTAGCCCAGCTGGTGCAGATCGGCCAGTTCCGAGAGGACCTGTTCTATCGGCTGAACGTGGTGCCAATCAGCCTGCCGGCGCTGCGCGATCGGCGCCAGGACATCCCGCTGCTAGCACGTCATTTCCTCGAACGTGCCGCCGAGGACGGGCTGCCACGCAAGCAGCTCGACAAGGATGCCGTCGCCCTGCTGGAGACGCTAGAGTGGCCGGGCAATGTCCGTGAGCTTGAAAACCTCATGCGCCGTCTCGCCGCGCTTTCCCGGGACGAGTGGATCGATGCGGCTGCCCTGCGTCGGGCTCTGGGCGAAGGGGCCAGTGCTGCACCGAGCGCGCGCGATGCGGGCATCGAAGCGGCGATCCGAGCGCGGCTGGAGCGTATTGCCATCGAGGAGCCTCATGCAATCGACGACGGCACCCTTTACGACCGAATCATCGGGGAAGTGGAACGGCCGCTGATCGAGACGATGCTGGCACGACATCACAACAATCAGTTGCGGGCAGCCAGAGCGCTGGGGATCAATCGCAACACGTTGCGGAAACGCATGGACACGTTGGGTCTGGGATCGGGCGCAAAAACGCAGGATGGAGCCTGAGAAACTGAGGCTCCCCTGCCAGCGATCGATGCGGGCGCGCTACATCATGTGATTTTATGTGTTCTTTTTGCCACAATCGGCGTGTATCAAGGACGCAATGGACGCGGTAGATCCAACGAATCTCGACACGCATGAGGATTGGTCCCGGTCCGGCCGATGGGTTCGGCTTGTCGAGTTTCTCGTTCTGGCTTTGGCGCTCGCTACACCTGTTGTAACCTACTGGTTCGTTAAGGAAAATTCCAAGCAACAGCTGTTCAGTCCGGGCGTCGCCGCAACGCTGCTGCTCGTCAACCTGCTGCCCTATGTCGCGCTGATCGTACTGATCGGGCGCCGCATCGCGATCAATCGCACTGCACGCTCTGCGCTCGCCGGCGGAGGACGGTTGCACGTCCGGTTGGTGGCGGTGTTCACCCTCATGGCCAGTGCGCCGATCGTCCTCACGGTTATCGCAGCCTCGATCATGTTCCAGTCGGGCATCCAGCTCTGGGGATCTCAACGGGCCCGCGCCGCACTCGATACGGCGTCGGCGATTTCCGAAGAGGGAAAAACGCTGGTCGCCAGTCGATGGACGCTAGAGGCGCGGACCATGGTCAACGATCTTATCGAAAGCTGGCCCAAAATCACGCCGCAGTCTCCCCTGTTCCAGGATTGGTATCTGCGGCAGATCGTGTACCGCGGGTTGTCACAATCGGTGCTATTTCGTGTCGTGGATGGCGACAAGGTCGACGTGATTTATTCCCTTGAAGCACCATCCGCGCCGGTTTTCGCGCGCAGGGTGTCGCGTAACGTGCTGAAGGTGATGAAAAACGGCGAGAGCGCGACGAACTTCGACTCTGAAATGCTATGGGTCGTTACACCGATCGATCGCTCGGCCAATCTCTTCCTGTACGTTGCGACGCCGACCAACGTCGAGTTTCTCAACCGGCAGAACGTCGCAGCCGATCGCATCAGGAGCGAGTATAATGCGCTGATCGCGCGGTCGCGTGCGCTTCAGCTGCAATTCAACGCGGTGCTGTTCGGTGTCGCGCTGCTGATCGTCGGAATCGCGACCTGGATTGCGCTCGCGGTTGCGGATCGGTTGGTTCGGCCCATTGATCAACTCGTCAAGGCAGCGGGGCAGGTGGCAGACGGCGATCTGACCGCGCGCGTTCCGCCGCCGGAGCGTATCGACGAGGTCGCCACGCTGGGCATCGCGTTCAACAGCATGACCGAGCGTCTGAGCGCACAGACCAATGCGCTTGTGACGGCGAATGCCCAGCTCGACAGCCGCCGCGCGTTGATTGAAGCGGTGATGTCCGGCGTATCGGCTGGCGTCATTGCAATCGGCGGCGACCATCGGGTGCGTCTGATCAACGCGTCGGCCAATGCGCTACTGCGGCATAAGGCAGAAGATCCGGTGGGTCAGCCCCTGGCGGCGCTCGCGCCCGAGCTTGAAACCATGCTCGGCGGCGGCGAACGCGAGGGCATCGTGCAGATCGCGAGCGGGGGCGAGGCCCGGACGCTGGCGGTGAAGGTCACATCCGACGAAGGCGGGCAGGTGCTCACCTTCGACGACATCACCCAGCAGTTGAACGATCAGCGCCGGGCGGCCTGGGCAGACGTTGCCCGCCGCATCGCGCACGAGATCAAGAACCCGCTCACCCCGATCCAGCTTGCGGCGGAGCGCCTGCAGCGCCGCTATGGCAAGCAGGTGGACAGCAGCGACGGCGTGTTCGCACGGTTGACTGAAACGATTATCCGCCAGGTTGGCGATCTCCGCCGCATGGTCGACGAATTCTCCTCCTTCGCGCGCATGCCGAAGCCGATGTTCCGACGGGAATCGCTGCTCGATATCGCGCGACAATCGATGTTCCTGCACGAGGTGGCGCATCCCGCAATGCGCTTCACGCTGGACGCGCCTGATCCGGCGCCTTCGCTTGTGTGCGATCGTCGGCAAATAGGCCAAGCCCTTACTAATATCGTCAAGAATGCGGTGGAGGCGATTGACGCGCGCAACGACGCGGCGGGCGCCGGAGCAGATCTGCCGCAGGGCGAAGTGCATCTCGTCATCCATCCCGAAGCCGATGGCAAGCTTGTCCTCACCCTTGCCGATAACGGCGTGGGCCTGCCGGTCGAACGGGATCGGATCGTCGAGCCATATATGACGACGCGCAGCCGCGGCACTGGCCTGGGCCTCGCCATCGTCAAGAAGATCGTTGAGGAACATTGCGGCACGATCGCCTTCGCCGATCGCCCCGGCGGCGGCACCCTGGTCAGCTTGTGTTTCGATACCGCGATGCTTGCTGGCGTCGCACTCACCGAAGCGCCAGAGGATGCGAAGGATTCGCGTCCGGCGATGCTCACCCGAACCGGAAGCAGAATATGAGCCTGGATATTCTCGTCGTAGACGACGAACGCGACATTCGCGAGTTGGTAGCCGGCGTGTTGGAGGACGAGGGCTACGCCACTCGCAACGCCGCCGACAGCGACTCCGCACTCGAGGCCATCGCCGAGCGGCGGCCTAGTCTGGTGCTGCTCGACGTGTGGCTGCAAGGCTCGCGGCTCGACGGGCTGGAACTGCTGGACGAGATCAAGCGGCGCGACCCTTCGATCCCGGTGCTGGTGATCTCCGGCCATGGCAATCTGGATACAGCCGTGGCAGCGATCCGGCGGGGTGCGGCCGACTTCATCGAAAAGCCTTTCGAGGCCGAACGGCTGCTGTTGATGGTTGCACGCGCGACCGAGACGGAGCGGCTGCGGCGCGAGGTGGCGTCGCTACGCGCGGTGGCGGGGCGGGGCACCGATCTTCACGGCGCCTCCAGCGCGATCAACGCGGTGCGTGCGACGCTTAAACGCGTCGCTTCTACCGGCAGCCGCGTGCTCATCACCGGTGGTGCGGGCGTGGGCAAGGAAGTGGCCGCCCGCCTGCTGCACGGGTGGAGCCAGCGCGCCGATGCGCCCTTCGTAATCGTGAGCGCGGCACGCATGACTCCCGACCGCGTTGACGAGGAATTGTTCGGGGTGGAGGAGGCGGGGGATCTTGTCCGGCCCGGCCTGCTCGAACAGGCCCATGGCGGCACCTTGTTCCTCGATGAGATCGCCGACATGCCGGTGGCTACGCAAGCTCGCATCCTGCGCGTGCTAACCGACCAGAGTTTCAGCCGCGTCGGCGGAACCCGGATCGTCAAGGTCGACGTCCGCGTGGTCTCCGCCACGGCACGCGACTTGATGTCGGAAATCGGCGCCGGCCGGTTTCGCGAAGATCTGTATTATCGACTGAACGTCGTGCCCGTGCCAATCCCGCCGCTGACCGATCGCCGCGAGGACATACCGGCGTTGGTGGAGCATTATGTCGCGCATTACGCCGCCGAGCGGCGCGTACCCACGCCTGAGATCGCCGCCGACGCAATGGTGGCCCTGCAGAGCTATGACTGGCCGGGCAATGTCCGCCAGCTTCGGAACGTGGTGGAACGAACGGTGATCCTGGCGCCGGGTGACCGGATCGGCCGGATCGACATCGATCTGCTTCCTCCTGAAGTGCTTGGCCGACCGGGCGAAACGACCGGCGGCATGGCGTCTAGCGCGATCATGGGTGCACCGCTGAAGGAAGCACGTGAGAGCTTCGAGCGGGAATATCTGCGCGTTCAGATCCGGCGGTTTTCCGGCAATATCTCTCGCACTGCCAGCTTCATCGGCATGGAGCGCTCGGCGCTGCACCGAAAGCTCAAGCTGCTCGGCATCACCGATGCGCGCGAGGAGTGAGTGCACCCCTATGGACGCCGTGCGACGAACGCCTTAGATTACAGCCCGGCGCCAGGGTGGCGCCGACCCTGACGCCGGGAACGGCGCACCGCGGGACAAATCCCGCCAAGAATAAATGGAGCCAACCATATGGCAGAGAAGCAGACTTCGCTTCAGGACCTGTTCCTCAACTCACTGCGCCGGTCGAAGACGCCGGTTACGATGTTCCTCGTCAAGGGCGTCAAGCTCCAGGGGATCGTTACCTGGTTTGACAATTTTTCGGTGCTGCTCCGTCGCGACGGCCAGTCGCAGCTGATCTACAAGCACGCGATCTCGACGATCATGCCGTCCGGCCCGATGGACCTGGCCGCGCTGCTCACGGCCGCGGGCGAGTATCAGCACAAGAACCCGGTGTTGCAGGAAATCTTCCTCAACGCCGTGCGCAAGGCGCAGGAAAACGTCACGATGTTCCTGGTGAACGGCGTGATGCTGCAAGGGCAGATCGCCGCGTTCGACCTGTTCTGCATGCTGCTCCAGCGCGAGGGCATGGCCCAGCTGGTCTACAAACATGCCGTTTCCACCATCCAGCCCGCGCATCCGCTGAACCTCGCCGAGGAAACCAATAGCGGCGACGACGATTGACGTCGGCATGAGCACTGGTTTCGAGCGCGACCCCGACGAATTCGCGCGGGGCGCACGCGCGCTCGTCGTCTATCCGGACATGGGCGGAAGCTCGCGCGACGCCGAGGCGCGGCTGGAAGAAACGGCCGGCCTCGCCGCGGCGATCGGCGTCGACGTGGTCGAGCGGGTCGCCGTTCGGCTGCGTCAGCCCAAGCCGGGTACGCTGATCGGCTCGGGCCAGGTGGAAGCCCTGGCCGAGACGGTGCGCGACGGCGAGCTCCAGCTTGCGGTGTTCGATGCGGCGCTGACGCCGGTGCAGCAGCGCAACCTCGAGACGGCGCTCGGCTGCAAGGTGATCGATCGCACCGGGCTTATCCTGGAAATCTTCGGCGAGCGCGCCCGTACCGCCGAAGGCCGGCTGCAGGTCGAACTCGCCCACCTCGATTACCAGGCGGGCCGGCTGGTGCGCAGCTGGACCCACCTTGAGCGCCAGCGCGGCGGCTTCGGCTTCCTCGGCGGGCCGGGCGAGACCCAGATCGAGGCCGACCGCCGACTGATCCGCGACCGCATGGCGCGGCTGCGGCGTGAGCTCGACCAGGTCAGCCGCACCCGCACCCTTCACCGCGACCGACGCCAGCGCGCGCCTTGGCCGGTGGTGGCGCTGGTTGGCTATACCAATGCCGGCAAGTCGACCTTGTTCAATCGGCTGACCGGCGCCGAGGTGATGGCCGAGAACCTGCTGTTCGCCACCCTGGACCCGACGCTGCGCCAGATATCGCTGCCGGGCATCGACAAGGCGATCCTGTCGGACACCGTGGGTTTCGTCTCCGAGCTTCCGACCCAGCTGGTCGCCGCGTTCAAGGCGACGCTGGAAGAGGTTGTCTCGGCAGACCTGCTGATCCACGTCCGCGATATCGCACATCCGGACACAGAGGCGCAGCGCGCCGACGTTGAGAAGGTGCTCCAGGAAATCGGCGTGTCCGAGCAGACCCCGCGCTTCGAAGCGTGGAACAAGCTCGACCTGCTCGATGAGGAGCAGCGCGAGGAGGCGCTGGCGATGGCTGCGCGCCGGACTGACGAGGTGCGGGTGATCTCGGCGCTGAACGGGGAGGGTGTCGATGCGCTGGTCGAGGCGGTCGCTGGGCGACTGACCGAGGGGCACCGCCGCTACACGCTTCGGCTCGATCCCGCCGACGGTGCCGCGGCCGCGTGGCTGCACCAGCATGGCGACGTGATCGGACAGCATATTGAGGACGAGCAGGCGGTGTACGAAGTCCGCATGGCGCCGCGCGATTACGAGCGGTTCGTCACACGGGGGTAGGGTGGAGCGCTCTCGTTTCGATTGCTTGGAGTCGCCATGGGTCCGTCATTCCGGCGAAAGCCGGTATTTATTGGCATTACGTCGCGGCTCTTGCCTCAAGCTAGAGCGTTTTCCGATCAATCTGGATCATATCCGCAGGAACT
>NZ_ALBQ01000022.1 GCF_000282895.1 Sphingomonas sp. ATCC 31555 | reverse complement strand
CCCGGCGCGGGCCGCTGCTGCGCCTGGTTCTGCGCGGGTTGCTGCTGCGCCTGCGGGGCCGCGGCGGGCGCTGCCTGCTGCGGCTCGGGCTTGGGCTGCGGCTTGGGAATTTCCGGCCGCTGCACGGGCGTGAAACGACGGGGCGCAGGGAGCGACGCATCGAGCTGCAGCGTGATCGGGCCCTGCGGCACCGGACGGCGCGGCGGCTGCGCCGGCGCAGCCGGCTTGGGCGCGGCGGCCTGCGGCTGGGCGGGCTTGGGCGCCACCGGCTGCGGGGTAGCGGCCTGCGGTGCGGCGGGCTCAGGCGTGGGGGCGGGTGCGGGAGCCGCAGCCGGCGCCGGAGCCGGCGCCTCGGCAACAACCTCGGGCTTCGGTTCAGGTGTGGGCGCGGGAGCCGGGGCCGGCTCGGGCGCCGCAGCTGCTTCGGCTTCTGCCGCGGCACGTGCCTCTACGCGGCGACGTTCTTCGGCCTGGGCCTCGGCGCGAAGACGCTCGTCACGGCGACGGCCTTCCTCCAGCGCCTGCATGCGCTGTTCTTCGGCCTCGCGCAGCAGCTTGGCCTGGCGCTCCTGCGGCGACAGATTGTCCATCGGCTTGCGCGGCGGCGGGGACGCCGGACGCGGTGCCTGGGGCGCGGGTGCGCGGGGGGCCTGAGCAGCCGGAGCATCAGCGGGCGCGGGCGCAGGCGCCGGCGTCGCTTCGTCCTGCGGCGCACCCTGCGGGCCGAGGACACGGCGACGCTTGACCTCCACGACCACGGTGTTGGAACGGCCATGGCTGAAGCTCTGCTTCACCTTGCCGGTTTCCACCGTGCGCTTCAGACCCAGCGGCGCGCGCATGCCCAGTTTCGGCTTGTCGTTTTCGGTGTCGCTCATGCGGCTACTCAAGTTCCTCAGTAATGTTCGTCGTCAATGGCACGGCGGACGGAAATGCCGATGCGCCTTGCGATTCGGTTTCGCAAGACACGGAAGCAGGTTCGGGTCCGATAAAGTGCAGCCAGCGATCGAGCGCTTCGCTCGTCCGTTGCGCCGCCCGGGCGTCGATGAGTCCGGCGTGTACCACATTTTCGCGGCCTAGCGCCAAGGACAATATGGTGCGCGAGACAGGCAATGTTAAGCCCTTGAGGGCAGAACCTTCCCGATCCGAGCCAACCCGCCACGCCTGGGCAAGCCGCCGGGCGCCGTCATCGCCGGCATCGGCGGCATGAAGCAGCAGGTGCAGCCGCCCGCTGCGCGCGGCCTTTTCGATTCGCTCGGTGCCGATCACCACATAACCGGCCTTCGCCTCCAGCCCCAGCCGGTCGAGCGCGGCGCGCTGCAGCTGGGTGGCGATCCGGTCTTCAAGATCGTCGGGGATGCGGATCTCGCCGGTACGGAAGCTGCGCGAAAGCGCGCCGCGCAGCTTGCCCTTGTCGCGCGATGCCGCGAGCCCCGCCTTGTCGACGGAGATCCACGCGCCACGACCGGGGGCCTTGGCGCGAATATCGGGCAGCACTTCGCCCTCGGGCGAAAGCACGAGTCGGATCAGCCCATCCCGCGGCGATCCCTCGCGCGACAGGATGCAGGTGCGAATTGCGTCGGTCATCGGCCCCTCCCGCTATGGGAGGAGTCGATGGCCCATGACGATGATGTCAGTCGGCGCGTATCATTGCTCGGAGTCCGCAATTGCGTCCTCCTCGCCTGCCGGAGCAGGTTCCTCGTCGGTGAACCAATGGGCGCGCGCGGCCATGATGATCTCGTTGCCCTGCTCGTCGCTCAGGCCATATTCGGCCAGGATGCCGCCCTTGGCTTCCTTGCGCGGTGCATCTTCGCCGCGGCGGCGCGGTTCGGCACGCTTCTTCTCTACCAGTTCGTCGGTCGCCAGATCGGCGAGGTCGTCGAGCGTCTTGATGCCCGCCTTGCCGAGCGTGACCAGCATCGCTTCGGTCAGATAAGGCATGGTCGTGAGGTCGTCCTCCACGCCAAGCGCACGGCGCTCCTCGCGATTGGCTTCCTCGCGGCGCTCCAGCGCTTCCTGGGCGCGGTTCTGCAGTTCCTGCGCGAGATCCTCGTCGAACCCCTCGATCGTCGCGAGCTCCTCGATCTCGACATAGGCGACCTCTTCCAGCGCGCCGAAGCCTTCGGCGACCAACAGCTGGGCCAGCGTCTCGTCGACGTCGAGCTCGTTCTGGAACATCTCCGAACGCTCGACGAATTCCTTCTGGCGCTTCTCGCTCGCATCCGCCTCGGTGAGGATGTCGATCGCCTTGCCGGTCAGCTGGCTGGCGAGACGCACATTCTGGCCGCGACGGCCGATGGCGAGACTCAGCTGATCGTCGGGGACGACGACTTCGATGCGATCCTCTTCCTCGTCGATCACGACGCGGCTGACATTCGCGGGCTGCAGCGCGTTGACGACGAAAGTGGCCGTGTCCGGCGACCAGGGGATGATGTCGATCTTCTCGCCCTGCATTTCCTGCACGACGGCCTGCACGCGGCTGCCCTTCATGCCAACGCAGGCGCCGACCGGATCGATCGAGCCGTCATGGCTGATCACGCCGATCTTTGCGCGGCTGCCCGGATCGCGGGCGGCGGCCTTGATCTCGATGATGCCGTCGTAGATTTCAGGTACTTCCTGCGCGAACAGCTTCTTCATGAATTCGGGGTGCGCCCGGCTCAGGAAGATCTGCGGACCGCGATTTTCGCGGCGGACGTTGAGGATCACCGAACGCACGCGATCGCCGACGCGCACCACTTCGCGCGGGATCTGCTGGTCGCGGCGGATCACGCCTTCGGCGCGGCCCAGATCGACGACGACATGGCCGAACTCGACCCGCTTCACCACGCCGGTGATGATTTCGTTCACCCGGTCCTTGAACTCGTCGAACTGGCGCTCGCGCTCGGCGTCGCGGACCTTCTGGAATATGATCTGCTTGGAAGCCTGCGCCTGGATGCGGCCGAATTCGATCGGGGGCAGCGGATCGACGATGAAGTCACCGACCTTCGCGCCCTTCTGCAGCTTCTGCGCACCCTTCAGGTCGACCTGCTTGAAATAGTCGTCGACCTGCTCGACCACTTCGACGACGCGCCACAGGCGGAGGTCGCCCGAAACCGGGTCGAGCTTCGCACGAATGTCGTTTTCCACGCCGTAGCGGTTCTTCGCCGCACGCTGGATCGCATCCTCCATCGCCTCGATGACGATGGCCTTGTCGATCAGCTTTTCCTTCGCAACCGAATCAGCGATCGCGATGAGCTCGGCCTTGTTGGCAGAAATGGCGGTGGCCATCCGGGCTTATCCTTCTACTTCGATAATCTTGTCTGCGCCCTCGGCGGAGAGCGGCGCGGTGGCGGCGATCAGGCGATCGGTCATCGTCAGCTTGGCGTCTTCGATCGCCGCGAAGGGCAGCACATGTTCGGCGCCGTCCTGCGTGACGATGGTGATGCTGGCGGCGTGCGTATCGATGCCGGCGAGATCGCCCTTGAACTGCTTGCGCCCATCCATCTTCTCGGCGAGCGTGATCCGGGCTTCGTGGCCCTTCCAATCTTCAAAATCCTGCAGCCGGGTGAGCGGCCGATCGATGCCGGGCGAGCTTACTTCCAGCCGATAGGCATGGTCGATCGGGTCGCGGCCCTCGGCTTCTAGCCTATCGAGCAAGTCCGAGACGCGGCGCGACAGATCGGCGCAATCGTCGATCGTCAGCTGGCGCGTATCCGGGCGCTCGGCCATGATCTGCAGCGTGGGATCGCTCTGGCCGCCGAACATCTTCACGCGCACCAGGGCAAAGCCCAGCGCCTGCGCTTCCGCTTCGATCATTCCGGCCAGTTCGGCGAGATTCGCCACACGCATCTCCAATGGGCATTCAAGCAGCTTCGGCGCCGGAGCCTGGCGGCTCCGACCTCGATCATGTTTGACGATGTCCGAGAAAGCAGGCAGCGATATACGCAATCGTGCCCTGGGGAGCAAGGGGGCGCGCAGTTGGCATGCATCTTTTCCAGTACGAAAGCTGTTGCAACGCGTTGCAAGACCGGCTGCCTTTGCAGGCAAGCCACCGCTGGAGATTCGATGATGCCACGTTCGCTGCTGCTGATCCCCGCACTTTTCGCCGCCGCCTGTTCTTCTCCGGGTTCCAACGCGCAGCAGGCTAGCGCCACGCCTACGCCGGCACCCGTGCCCAGCGGCACGCCGACACCGCTGCCGGCCGGGGCGCCGTTCATCGCCACCCGCGTCGCCGATTTCAACGAACCCTTTGCGATCGCCTTCCTGCCGGACGGCGCCGCGCTGGTCACCGAAAAGGCCGGTCATCTTCAACTGTGGCAGGCGGGCCAGGCTACGCAGGAAGTGACCGGTGTGCCCAAGGTTGCTGGTGGCGGCCAGGGCGGCCTGCTCGACGTGGCGCCCGCACCTGATTTCGCGAACAGCAACGCGATTTACTTCACCTATTCGGAGCCGCGCGCGAATGGTAGCGCGCTGGCGCTCGCCCGCGCCCGCCTCACTCGTGGCCGCGCCATGGCGGCGAGACTCGACAATGTAGAGGTGCTGTTCCGTACCGGTGCGGATGGCCAGGGCGGCCAGTTCGGCGCGGTGATCGCCTTCGCCCCCGACGGCAAATCGCTGTTCCTCGCCTCGGGCGAGCGCCAGCGCTTCACGCCCGCGCAAGACCCGAACCAGGCGATCGGCAAGATCCTGCACCTGACGCTCGACGGCAAACCGGCGCCGGACAATCCGGAGGCCGGCAAGACCGGCGCCACGACCGTGCAGGTGTTCGATCCTCCGCGCGACACCGAAGCCGCCAAAACCGCCAATGCCCGTCCCTTCGCGTTCGACGGGCCGAATCCGGCGCCGGCCGCCATCTGGACGAGCGGCCATCGCAATCCCTATGGCATGGCCTTCGACGCGGCCGGAAACCTGTGGGAACACGAAATGGGTCCGCAGGGTGGCGACGAGCTCAACCTGATCGTCAAGGGCCGCAACTATGGCTGGCCGAACGTCTCGTTCGGCGAGAATTACAATAACACGCCAATTCCCAAGCCCAAGGCGGGCGACGGCTATGAAATGCCCAAGCTCCACTGGGTGCCCTCAATCTCGCCGGCCGGGATGCTTTATTATACCGGCAGCGAGTTTCCGCAGTGGAAGGGATCGCTGCTGATGGGCGCGATGTCGGGCCAGGCGCTGATCCGCATCGCCCTTGATGGCACCACTGCCCGCAAGGCCGATCAATGGGACATGGGCACCCGTATTCGCGATGTCGCGCAGGGCCCGGATGGCGCGCTATGGCTGCTGGAGGACGGCGCCCGCGGCGCCGGCGGCTGGCTGCTGCGGATCAGCCCGAAGAAATGAGGCTGTGAAATTCCTCCCCGGGCAAAACTCGGGGAGGATTTACATTACCTGGCGATCAGGAAGTTCATCCGCGCCGAGGCGATGGGCCGGTCTTCTTCATCCTGCCACGCGACCGCGCTGACGTTCGCGACGCGATTGCCCAGCCGCGTGACCGTGCCCTTGGCGCGCGTTTCCTTCTCGCGCCCGCCGCGCATATAGTCGACGGTGACGTTGACGGGCTTCACCTTCGCCCCGCCCTCGGACTCCAGCGCCTGGAGCAGCGCACCGACCGCCGCCATCTCGAGCAAGCCGCCGATCGCGCCGCCATGCAGGAACCCCGGCCGTCCGACCACGTCGCCGGAAAAGGGCATCACCAGCACCGGCGCATCCGCACCCGGCTCGACCGTGAGCCCCAGCAGCTCGGCATAAGGAGGCAGCTTCACCAATAGCCCTCCGATGCCATGAAGGTGCCGGCGACATGCGCCAGCGGGTCCTCGGGATCCCCGTCATGCGCCTGCCCGCGCACGAACGCGATCGAACGGGTGAGCCGATAGCATTCGCACCGCCCGATCACCGTCTGGTCCGTGCGCGCCGGGCGCAGATAGTCTATGCGCAGGTCCAGCGTGGCGTGCGGCAGGAACTTGCCGACCTTCAGCCACACCGCGACGCTGCTCGCCATGTCCATCAGCGCGAGGATCGGACCCGAGGCGAGCACCCCCGTCTCCTCCTGCCCCACCAGATCCTCGCGCCAGGGCAGCTGCAGCTCCGACCAGTCGTCGCCATGGTCGCGATAGGCGACCCCCAGGCGGCTGCCATGGTTGGGAAAGCGGAGCGCAAAAAACATGCGCGGATCGAACCGGGGCACCGCCGCGGGATCGCTGGGCTGGGACATACCGGCTTTTCTAGCCACACCATCTTGCCCGCGCAAATGCTTCGCCGCACATTTGCGCGAAACCACGAGAGGATGCCGTAATGAGCGAGCGCGTGACCTGGACCATCAAGGAGGGCGTGGCCGATGTGCGGCTCGCCCGGCCCGACAAGATGAACGCGCTCGACCCGGCGATGTTCGATGCGATCCTGCGCGCGATCGATACGCTAGGTGAAACGCAAGGCCTGCGTGCAGTGGTGCTGTCGGGCGAAGGCCGCGCCTTTTGCGCCGGGCTCGACATGGCGAGCATGGCCAGCGCCGGCGCGGGCACCGATCTCACGGCGCGAACCCACGGCCTGGCCAACAGCTTCCAGCAGGTCGCCTGGGGCTGGCGGACACTGCCCGTGCCGGTGATCGCGGCGGTGCATGGCGTGGCGTTCGGCGGCGGGCTGCAGATCGCCAGCGGCGCCGACGTGCGGATTGCCGCGCCCAATACGCGGCTGTCGGTGATGGAGCTGAAATGGGGCATCGTACCGGACATGGCGGGCTTCGTACTCTGGCGCGGCACGGTGCGCGACGACGTGCTGCGCGAACTGACCTACACCGCCCGCGAATTCGACGCGGCGGAGGCGCAGGTGCTCGGCTTCGTCACGCATCTGGCGGAGGATCCGCACGCGGAGGCGCTCACCCTCGCCCGCGCCATCGCCGGCCGCAATCCGGATGCGATCCGCGCCGCCAAGCGGCTCGCCAACTACGAGGGCGACTCTGCCGCCGTGCTGATGGCGGAGAGTGTGGAGCAGGCGGCGCTGATGCGCTCGCCCAACCAGATCGAAGCGGTGACGGCCAATATGCAGAAGCGCGCGCCCCAGTTCCACGACTGAACCGGTTGCATTCCGCCACGCAATAGCGGAAGCGTACCCGGAACTCGAAATTGCGAGAGGGTGCCATGCGCGAAGCCGCGATCGTCTCCACCGCCCGCACCGGTATCGGCAAGGCGGGTCGAGGCTATTTCAACGATACCGAAGCGCCGGTGCTCGCCGCGCATGTGATGAACGCGGCGGTGGAACGCGCCGGGATCGACCCCGCGCGAATCGACGATGTGTTCTACGGCATAGGTAACCAATGGGGCACGCAGGGCGCGAACATGGCGCGGATGGCGCTGTTTGCCGCGGGTATCCCGCACACCGTGCCGGCGTTCAGCCTCGACCGGAAATGCGGATCGGGCCTCACCGCCATCGCCCTCGCCGCCCGCTCGATCATGACCGACGAGATCGACGTGGCGCTGGCCGGCGGGATGGAGTCGATCAGCCTGACCATGGCCAGCGCGCCGCGTTATGCGAACCGCTCGGTCACGGACCAGGTGCCCGCGGCGTACATCCCGATGATCGAGACGGCAGAGATTGTCGCCGAACGCTATGGGATCAGCCGCGAGGCACAGGACGCATTCGCCGCGACGAGTCAGCAGCGCGCCGCCGACGCGCTCGCCCGTGGCGCTTTCAAGGAGGAAATCGCGCCGATCACCGTCACCAAGGCGCTGCTCGACAAGGCGGGCAATCGCACCGGCAGCGAGACCGTGACGGTAACCCAGGACGAAGGCATCCGGCCGGGCACCACAGCCGAGGTGCTCGCCACCCTCAAGCCGGTATGGAAGGACGGCGCCTTTATCGCGGACGGCCGCCACGTCACCGCCGGCAATGCCAGCCAGCTCTCCGACGGCGCCGCCGCGCAGATTCTGATGGATCGCAAGACCGCCGAGGCGGAAGGCCGCCCGATCCTCGGCATCTATCGCGGCTTCCAGGTCGCGGGCTGCGAACCCGAGGAGATGGGCATCGGCCCCGTCTTCGCCGTGCCCAAGCTGCTCGCCCGCGCCGGCCTGAAGGTCGAGGATATCGGCCTGTGGGAGATCAACGAGGCGTTCGCCAGCCAGTGCCTCTATTGCCGCGACACGCTGGGCATCGATCCGGAGAAGCTCAACGTCAGCGGCGGCGCGATCGCGATCGGCCATCCGTTCGGCATGACCGGCAGCCGGCTGGTAGGCCATGCGCTGATCGAAGGGCGGCGGCGCGGGGTGCGCTACGTGGTCGTCTCGATGTGCACGGCGGGTGGCATGGGCGCGGCGGGGTTGTTCGAGATCGTCTGAACGGGTTGCAGCCGCGCGCGACACCTGCGAAACGGCCCGCGGTTTCAACCCAGACGGAGGGCGTGCGCCGATGTCGTTCAACAGCTTCGGTCGCGTATTCCGCTTCACCACTTGGGGCGAGAGCCATGGGCCCGCGCTCGGCGCCGTGGTGGATGGCTGCCCGCCGGGGCTGAGCTTGAGCGAGAGCGACATCCAGCCTTTCCTCGACCGCCGCCGCCCCGGCCAGTCGCGCTTCACCACCCAGCGCCAGGAGCCGGACCAGGTCCGAATCCTCTCCGGCGTTTTCGAGGGGCGCACCACCGGCACGCCGATCGCGCTGCACATCGACAATGTCGACCAGCGCTCGAAGGACTATTCGGAGGTCGCCAAGGCCTATCGCCCCGGGCATGCCGATTACGCCTATGACCAGAAATACGGCTTCCGCGACTATCGCGGGGGCGGCCGTTCCTCGGCGCGCGAGACCGCGGCGCGGGTCGCCGCCGGTGCGGTCGCACGGCTGGTGATCCCGGAAGTAACGATCACGGCCTGGGTCGAGGCGATTGGCGGCGACGCGATCGATTATGCGAAGTTCGATGCCGCCGAGATCGGCAACAACCCGTTCTTCTGCCCCGATCCGGAGGCGGCCCAGCGCTGGGAAGGGCTGGTAGACGCGGCACGCAAGGACGGCTCCTCGCTCGGCGCCGTGGTCGCGTGCGAAGCTACCGGCGTGCCCGCCGGCTGGGGTGCCCCGCTCTATGCCAAGCTCGACAGCGAACTGGCGGCGGCCTGCATGTCGATCAATGCCGTGAAGGGCTTCGAGATCGGCGATGGCTTCGCGGCGGCAGGCCTGCGCGGCGAAGAGAATGCGGATGCGATGCGGCCCGGTGCCGATGGCGGCGTCGACTTCCTCGCCAACCATGCCGGCGGAATTGCAGGCGGCATCGCCACCGGCCAGCCGGTGCGGATGCGCGTCGCGTTCAAGCCGACCAGTTCGATCCTGATCCCAGTCGAGACGGTGACCCGCGAGGGCGAGGCAAGTGAGATTCGCACCAAGGGCCGCCACGACCCCTGCGTAGGTATTCGTGGAGTGCCGGTCGTCGAAGCAATGGTGGCGCTGGTGCTTGCGGATCAGAAATTGTTGCACCGGGCACAGGTCGGCTGATCTTGCACTCGACTCGCCCCTGATCCGTTCGCTTTTATCGGCTAATCGAAATCAGTTGGTGGGACTTCTGCCGCATTCGATGGTTTCTCTTCCGTTGGCATGATCAACAGAAGGATGCCGAGTAATGTATATCAAGACGATTCTCGCTGCCGCCACCCTGATCGCAGCCCCGGCCGCATTTGCGCAGGACACTGCGCCAGGTCAGACGGCCCCAGGCCAGACGATGGACCAGAGCACCACGCCGGGCCAGACAGGCCCTGGCCAGACGACCACCACGCCGACAACGCCAAACACCAGCCCGTCGCCCAATACGCCGCCGGAATCGCCTTCGAGCGGCACGACGACCTGGCCGTCGGATTCCAGCTCGACCACGACGCGGCCGTCGAGTCCGGACTCGTCCACGACGACCGATAGCACGACGACGCCAGAGTCTTCGACTGAACCTGAGGCGCCGAAGCACAACCGCCATCGTTAATGCGCGAGTGCGCGATGTGAGCGCCCGGTCCTCCCAAGCGGAGGGCCGGGCGCTCCCGTTTCAGTCGGCGAAGGGATCCCGTACCAGGATCGTGTCTTCGCGCTCGGGGCTGGTGGATACCAGCGCTACCGGGCACTGGATCAGTTCTTCGATCCGACGAATATACTTGATCGCCTGAGCAGGCAGTTCCGCCCAGCTCCGTGCACCAGCGGTCGATTCGGACCAGCCTTCCATCGTTTCGTAGATGGGCTCCACCGCCGCTTGGTCAGGCGCGCTGGCAGGATAATAGTCGAGCACCTCGCCGTTCAGGCGGTATCCGGTGCAGACCTGGATCTCCTCGAAACCGTCAAGCACGTCGAGCTTGGTCAGCGCGATGCCGGTGATGCCGGAGACCGCGACCGACTGGCGTAGCAGCACCGCATCGAGCCAGCCGCAGCGGCGCTTGCGGCCGGTAACAGTGCCGAATTCATGGCCACGCGTACCGAGCCGCTCGCCCACTTCATTGTCCAGCTCGGTCGGGAATGGGCCCGATCCGACGCGGGTGGTGTAGGCCTTGGCGATGCCGAGCACGAAGCCCACGGCACCCGGCCCCATGCCGCTGCCGCTGGCCGCGGTGCCCGACACGGTGTTGGACGAGGTGACGAACGGATAGGTGCCGTGATCGATGTCGAGCAGCACGCCCTGCGCACCCTCGAACAGGATGCGACGGCCACGCGACCGCGCCTCGTTAAGCATCTTCCACACCGGCTGCACGAACGGCAACACGAAGCCGGCGATACCGCGCAGCTCCTCGACCAGCGCCTGCCGGTCGATCGGCGGCTGGCCGAAGCCGGCGCGCAGCGCATCATGGTGCGCCGCGAGGCGATCGAGCTGCGGCCCGATCGAATCGAGATTGGCGAGGTCGCACACACGGATCGCGCGGCGGCCGACCTTGTCCTCATAGGCCGGGCCGATGCCGCGGCGCGTAGTGCCGATCTTGCCGGCGCCGCTGGCATCCTCGCGCAGCGCATCGAGATCCCGGTGGAACGGCAGGATCAGCGGGCAGGTATCGGCGATCTTGAGCGTGTCCGGGGTCACGTCGACGCCCTGCTCGCGCAGCTTCTCCACCTCGGCCTTCAATGCCCAGGGATCGAGCACCACGCCATTGCCGATCACGCTCGGGGTGCCGCGAACGATGCCCGAGGGAAGCAGCGAGAGCTTGTAGACCTTTTCGCCGATCACCAGCGTGTGGCCGGCATTGTGCCCGCCCTGGAAGCGAACCACCACATCGGCGCGCTCGGCAAGCCAGTCGACGATCTTACCTTTGCCTTCGTCGCCCCACTGAGCGCCGATCACTGCCACATTTGCCATGAATACACGTCCTCCGCCTGCCGGGCGGACCCTGGCCGCCCTTCGACAGGACTCGGCAGCCGGGCTGGTCCATCGGACGCGTCGCCCGAAGCCGCGGCGCGAATGACGAAACGCAGCCGCAAGGTCAAGCCTTTCCTGGCTTCAGCCGTCCAGCGCGGTACGAATCGCCACGGCCAGCGCGGCAACGTCGAACGGCTTGGGAAGAATATCTTCCTCCGTAACACCGATCGGCTCGTCCGGCGCATACCCACTTGTCAGCAGCACCTTCACGCCGGGCTTGCGCTGCCGCACCCGCGCCGCGAGTTCGCGGCCGCTCATCTCCGGCATCACCACGTCGCTGAACAGCAGCGATATCGCATGACCGCGCTCGAGCAGCCGCAACGCCTCGATTCCGTCGCGGGCGAAGACGACGCCGTAGCCAAGGTCGCGCAGCGCCTCGACCGAGAAGCTGCGCACGCGATCCTCGTCCTCGACAACCAGGATGATTTCTTCGGCGCGGCCGCGCGGCAATTCGCGTACCTCCCGCGCCTCCACCGGCGCGGGAACCGCCTCCGGGCGTGCGGGCAGCAGCACGCGCACCTCCGTGCCGGCGCCCTGTTCGCTTTCGATCGTCACATGCCCGCCCGACTGACGGACGAAGCCGAATACCTGGCTCAGGCCCAGGCCGGTGCCCTTGCCAAGCCCCTTGGTGGTGAAGAACGGATCGAAGGCGCGCGCCGCCACCGCGCGCGGCATCCCGGTGCCGGTATCGCCGATCAGGATCTCCACATAGTCGCCAGGCGCGACATCGTGCTGCTCCGCCGCGTCACCCGCCAGCGTCACCTGCCGCGTCTCGATCATCAGCGTGCCGCCGTCCGGCATGGCATCCCGGCCGTTGACCGCAAGATTGAGCACGACATTTTCCAGCTGGTTGCGATCGGCCACCACCGGCGAGAGCTGGTGCGCCAGCCGCGTCTCGATGACCACGCCTTCGCCGAGCGTGCGGACCAGGAGCTCGATCATCCCGCTCAGCATGTCGTTCACGTCCAGCGCCGTGGGCGCGAGCGGTTGCTGGCGCGAAAAGGCAAGCAACCGCTGGGTTAGCGCCGCCGCACGCGTGGCGCCGTCGCGAGCGGCGACCAGATAGCGTTCGATATCCGATCGGCCCTGCGCCACCCGCCGCTCCAGCAGATCGAGCGCACCGATCACCACCGCCAGCATATTGTTGAAATCATGCGCGATGCCACCGGTCAGCTGGCCCACCGCCTCCATCTTCTGCGCCTGGCGGAGCTGCGCCTCTGCCGCCATCAGCCGTTCGGTGCGTTCGCGCACTGCGGCTTCCAGCTCCTCGCGCGATCGGGCGAGGACTTCGCGCGCGTCGACAATGTCCTGAATGTCGGTGCTGGTGCCGAACCAGCGAACGATGCGGCCGCCTTCGTCGCGCAGCGGCTGCGCGCGACCCAGCGCCCAGCGATAGGCGCCGCTATGGTGCCGCATGCGATATTCGATGCGGTACAGATCGCCGGTTTGGACGCAATGCTCCCATACCGCCGCAGCGCGGGCCTGATCGTCCGGATGAAGAACCTGGCCCCAGGCTGTGCCATCGGTGCTGCCGATCGGCACGCCGGTATAATCGTACCAGCGGTCGTTATAATAATCGACCAAGCCCTCGGCATCGGCCGACCAGACCATGTGGTCGATCGAATTCGCGATGGCGCGGAACTTCGCTTCGCTTTCGCGCAGCGCCAGCACCGCATCGGCACGCTCCACCGAATCCCAGGTGGTTTCCACGACGGTTTCGACAAATGCGACTTCCTCTGCCTGCCAGGCGCGGGGGCCTTCGGCATTGGCATAGAAGGTCGCGACCCATTGCCCGCCGCGCAGCAACGGAACGCCGATCGCCGAGGGAGAAATTCGGCTGAGTTCGCTCTGCGGAAACTCGGCGCCGCTGTCGCTGAACGTTATGGTGCGACCCTTGCGGTAGCGCTCGATCAGGGGCGCCACGGCTTCCAGTGCCCATTGTCCAGTCAGCTTCGGCAAAGTGCCGGCCGTCCAGCAGGGGCCGAGATGGATGGTTTCGCCGGCAACGCGGTAAAATCCGACGCGCGCCAGCCCGAGCTTGGTGCCGAGTTCGGCCGCGGTCATTTCCATGATGGCGTCGGGCGTGTCGAGCGCCCGCTGCCGCTCCGCCAGTCCGTGCAGGAAAGACTGGGCCTCGGTGACGCCGCGCAGTTCCTCGGCCGCTTCCTGCGCCGCTTCTTCGGCCTGCTTGCGATTGGTGATATCGAAGCTGACGCCCGGGAACCGTGCCGGGCGCCCCTCTTCGTCGAAGATGCAGCTCCCTTGCGTCAGCAGCCAGCGCACCTCGCCATCGCCGCGCACCACCCGAAATTCCACGAGGAGCGGCACGCGGGCGGAAAGCGCCTGTTGCACGCCGGCAAGCAACAACGTCCGATCGTCCGGGTGGACGAAGGCGAGCACCGATTCGAACGCACCGCCCGCTGCCACGCGCTCGGGTTCGATCCCGAACAGCTTGGCGAATCGCGCATCGCCGGTGATCCGGCCGGTTTCGATGCTCCATTCCCAGGTGCCGATCCCGATCGAGGCATCGAGCGCGAGTTGCAGGCGCTCCTCGCTCAGCCGAAGCGCATCCTGGGTGAGTGCACGCTCGGTGACGTCGCTGACCGCCACGAAAATCCCGGTGGTGCGGCCAACCGCATTCTTGATCGGCTGATACACGAAATCGACGACGCGCCGTTCGGGATCGATTTCCGCATATCGGCGGAGCAGCACGCTCTGCCCCAGCGCCCGATAGGGTTCGCCGGTGCGATACACCTGATCCAGTAGGTCGACAAAGCCTTGCTCCACCACCTCCGGCAGAGCTTCGGCCACGCGCTGGCCGATCACGTCCTCTCGCCCAACCAGTTCCAGATAGGCCGAATTGGCGATGGTGAAGACGTGCTCCGGCCCGTCCAGTAGCGCCACGGCACCGGGCGCCTGCTGGAAATAGTCGCGCAGCCGCTCGACCTCGGCACGCTGCTCGCGTTCCGCCAGAACCGCCCGTGTGGTTTCGCTGCCCTGGTTGAGAATGCCCAAGACCCGCCCCTCGCCATCGCGGATCGGCGTTAAGCTGTAATTCCACCAGGTTTCACGCGGCACGCCGTTGCGAACCATCATCAGCTGCTGATCGAAGCTAGCCAAGCCGCGCCCCGTGGCGAGCACCTGCTCCATCTGCGGCCCCACAACGTGCCAGATGTCGGACCATACTTCGGCCCCTGGCCTGCCCAGTGCCCCGGGGTGCCGCTCTTCGGGAATATGCGCCCAGGCATCGTTGTAGAGCAGGCGAAGCTCCGGACCCCAATAGATGGCGGTGGGAAAGCTCGACGCAAGCGCCATGTCCACCATCACCCGCAGCGGCTCGGGCCAGGTTTCCGGCGGACCAAAGGGATGCGTTGACCAGTCGAACGCGCGAATGCGCTCGGCCATTTCACCGCCATGGTCTAGGAAACGGAGCGGGGAGGCCATGTGCAATGCGATGATCATGGCCCCGCGCGAAGTCAACTCGGCTGGGCAAAATACGTAGATGCGGCAAAGGTTCCCGCCCCGCCCCTGTTGCTTTATGGCGTGACGCGAAGGAGATGGTGTCAAATGAAACTAGCCAGCCTCAAACAGGGTCGCGACGGCAAACTCGTCGTCGTCTCGAACGATCTAGCCTGGTGCGCCGATGCCAGCCACATTGCCCCGACGCTGCAGGCCGCACTGGACGATTGGGACCGGGTAGAGGGCGACCTGCGCAACCTCGCCACCGATCTAGAGCATGAAGCGATCCCGATGATGCGCTTCCACGAGCGCCAGGCGGCGGCGCCCTTGCCGCGGGCGTACCAGTGGGCGGACGGCTCTGCCTATGTGAACCATGTCGCGCTCGTGCGGCAGGCGCGCGGGGCCGAACTGCCCGAGAGCTTCTGGCAGGATCCGCTGATGTACCAGGGCGGATCGGACGGATTCCTGGGGCCGCGCGACGTGATCCCGCTCAAGGACGAGAGCTGGGGCTGCGACCTGGAGGCCGAAGTGGTGGTCGTCACCGGCGACGTGCCGCTGGGCGCCAGCCGCGAAGAGGGGCTGGCGGCGGTGCGGCTGGTGGGCCTGACCAACGATGTGTCGCTGCGCAACCTGATCCCAGGCGAGCTCGCCAAGGGCTTCGGCTTCTTCCAGTCCAAGCCGGCCAGCGCCTTCTCGCCGGTGTTCGTGACCCCGGATGCGCTGGGCGACTGGTGGCAGGACGGCAAGCTCCACCGCAGGCTGATGGTAGACCTGAACGGCAAGCCCTTTGGCCGCGTCGACGCGGGCGAGGACATGACCTTCGATTTCGGCACGCTGATCGCCCATGCAGCGAAGACGCGCGCGCTGGGCGCGGGCACGATCATTGGATCGGGCACCGTCTCCAACCGTGATGCCGATGGCGGCCCCGGCAAGCCGATC
>NZ_ALBQ01000021.1 GCF_000282895.1 Sphingomonas sp. ATCC 31555 | reverse complement strand
CCCCCCCCCGCCTGGGTGGAGGCTATTCCGCCGCTTCCGCCGGGGCTGCGCTCGCGGCTTCGATTTCGGCGGCCTTGGCTTCGACCAGCTTGACGATGTGATCGAGCATGTCGGCATCCTCGACCGTGTGATCGGTCAGGCCCGACAGATAGACCATGTGCTTGCCATTGCCGCCGCCAGTGAGGCCGATATCGGTCTCGCGCGCCTCGCCGGGGCCGTTGACGACGCAGCCGAGCACCGAGAGCGACAGCGGCGTTCGGATGTGCTGGAGCCGTTCCTCCAGCGCCTGGACGGTGCGGATCACGTCGAAGCCCTGGCGCGCGCAGCTGGGGCAGGAGACGACGCGGACGCCCCGGTTGCGGATGCCCAGCGACTTTAGGATCTCGAACCCGACGCGGATTTCCTCCTCGGGCTCGGCCGAGAGGCTGACGCGGATCGTGTCGCCGATGCCGAACCAGAGCAGCGAGCCGATGCCGATCGCCGACTTGACCGTACCGCCGACAAAGCCGCCCGCCTCGGTGATGCCGAGGTGCAGCGGGCAATCGACCGCATCGGCCAGCTGCTGATAGGCGGCGACGGCGAGGAACACGTCGCTCGCCTTCACCGCCACCTTGAATTCGTGAAAGTCGCGATCCTGGAGCAGCTTGATATGGTCGAGCGCGGATTCGACCAGCGCTTCGGGGCAGGGCTCGCCATATTTCTCGAGCAGGTCCTTCTCGAGGCTGCCGGCGTTGACGCCGATGCGGATCGCGGCACCGTTGGCCTTGGCGGCGTTGACGACTTCGTTCACGCGGTCGGCAGAGCCGATATTGCCGGGGTTGATGCGGAGGCAGGCAGCGCCGGCATCGGCGGCCTCGAGCGCACGCTTATAATGGAAATGGATGTCGGCGACGATCGGCACGCGCGCGGCGCGGACAATCTGCTTGAGCGCGGCTGTGCTCTCGACGTCGGGGCAGGAAACGCGGATGATGTCCGCGCCGGCTTCCTCGCAGCGGCGGATCTGGTCGATCGTCGCCTTCACGTCGGACGTCGCGGTGTTGGTCATCGTCTGCACCGTCACCGGCGCATCGCCGCCAACGGGCACGTTGCCCACCATGATCTGACGGCTGGGCCGCCGGACGATATCGCGCCAGGGTCGTACGGACATGGCCCGCCATATAGCCCGTGAGTCCCCCGCCGCCTAGGGCAGACGCGCGCGGGACGTCGCTATCCGGGATTCCACCGTTCCGGCGATGGTTAAATTCTGTTAACTATCGGTCATAACAAAGAGGGGATGACCGATGACGATTGGGTTCGCGATACGCAGCGTTGCGCTAGCAGCTTGCCTGGCCGGGGCGACCGTTGCCCAGGCACAAGTCTATACCGGCACGTTCAGCGGCACGGTGACGACTTCCGAGATCTTCGACATGCCGGTCAGCGACCCCTACATTATCTATGATTTCAACGGACAAGACATCTCGGGCACGTTCCGCATCGATCTGAGCAACGGCTTTACCGATGTGATGTACAGCGCGACGCTGCCCAGCTTCGCCTTTTCCGGACAGGCGAGCGACTCCGACCTCGACTTTTTCGATACCGCCAGCTTCGGCGTGACCGCCGGCCAGGGCTCGCTATACGCCAGCCCGAATCTGTACGGCATCAACAGCACCGCTTCGTTCCGGCTGGTGTTCAACATGGCGGCGCTCAACGACTCGCTGACGCCGCTCATCGGCACCGGGCGCTATGACTTCTTCACCAATTACGGCGGCACCAACGGCGGCGACCTGAGCGGCACGATCAACTTCGCCTTCACCAGCGGCACGCTTTCAGCGGCCCCGGAGCCGGGCCAATGGGCGCTGCTGATCGGGGG
Organism: Sphingomonas sp. ATCC 31555; assembly: GCF_000282895.1. Classification (GTDB taxonomy): domain Bacteria; phylum Pseudomonadota; class Alphaproteobacteria; order Sphingomonadales; family Sphingomonadaceae; genus Sphingomonas. Next base: position 227,596 of record NZ_ALBQ01000021.1, on the reverse strand, counting down.
CATGGGGCTGGCCGGCGCCGCACTGCGGCTGCGGACCCGGCGCGACACTGGCAGGGCCGCCGCGATCTGCTAGGGGGAGCGGCACCACCCTAGCCGGAGCCTTTCCATGTCGACCCCCGCCACCCCCCGATGGACTCTTGCCATTCACGGCGGCGCGGGCAGCATGATGCGCGACACGCTGCCCCCGGAGCAGGTGACCGGCGCCGAGGCCGGGCTGCATGCCGCGCTGGATGCAGGTGCCGCCGTGCTGGCAGCCGGCGGATCCGCGGTCGATGCGGTGCAGGCGGCGGTGCAGGTGCTGGAAGACGATCCGCACTTCAACGCCGGGCACGGATCGGTGTTCACCTGGGAAGGCGGCCATACGCTGGATGCGGCGATCATGGACGGTTTCGATCGTGCGGCGGGGGCGGTCGCCGGATCGACGACCACCCGCCACCCGGTGGCGCTGGCCCGCGCGGTGATGGAAGGCAGCCCGCACGTACTGCTGGCCGGCGCCGGCGCCGACCAGTTCGCCCGCGAACAGGCGCTGGAACAGGTCGACAATAGCTGGTTCGGTACGGCCGAGCGGCGGCAGCAGCTCGATTGGATGAAGGCCGACACGGCGCGCGGCGGCTTCGACGTCGACATGAAGTACGGCACGGTAGGCGCGGTGGCGATGGACATGCACGGCCATGTCGCTGCGGCGACCTCCACCGGCGGCCTAACCGGCAAGCGCTGGGGCCGGGTGGGCGATTCGCCGCTGATCGGCGCGGGCACCTATGCCGATGATCGCGCCTGCGCGGTTTCGGCGACAGGATCGGGCGAGTTCTTCATCCGCGAAGGCGTGGGGCACGAGATTTGCGCACGGATGCGCTTTCGCGGCGAAACCGCGCGGCAGGCCGCCGAGGTGGTGATGGCCGATGTGAAGGCGATGGGCGGCGTGGGCGGCGTGATCCTGGCTGCCCCCGGCGGCGAGCTGGACTGGTGCTTCACCACGCCGGGCATGTACCGCGGCCGCGTCGCGGACGGCGGCGAGAAACTGGTCGCGATCTTCGGCGATACGGACCGCTGACGTACCGCTGACCGATTGATGCCGGCGCGCCGCGCGCCTAGGGCGGGCGGCATGAGTCGCATCCTGCTTCTGCTCGCCACGCTGATCGGCCTGGGCGCCGCCACCCCCGCCGCCGCCTATTGGGAATATGGCCACCAGACGGTGGCGGCGATCGCCTATCGCAACGTGACGCCACAGGTGCGCGCGCGGATCGATGCGCTGCTTGCACGGCAAGGGCTGCTCGAGACGCCGACCTGCCCGGCACGGACGATCGAAGAAGCGAGCGTGTGGGCGGATTGCATCAAGACGCTGGGGCCGCGCTTCAGCTATGCCTATTCCTGGCACTACCAGAATATCGACGTGTGCGCGCCGTTCGACCTGAAGCCGCCGTGCCGCGACGGCAATTGCGTGTCGGCGCAGATCGAGCGCGACGTGAAGCTGCTGAAGGATCGCAGCGTGCCGCTGCGCGAGCGGGTGCAGGCGCTGGCCTTCCTGGTCCACTTCGTCGGCGATCTCCACCAGCCGCTGCACGCGGGCGACCATCACGATCTGGGCGGCAACCAGGTGAAGACCAATTATGGCCTGTTCACCAGCAAGCGGCTGAACCTGCACGCAGTGTGGGATGGCTATCTGGCCGAGCGGGCGATCTCCACCCCGCCTTCGCCGGTGCGGCAGTACAGCGCCGCCGAGCGCGCTGCGCTGTGGACCGGCAATGTGGAAGACTGGAGCCGCGAGAATTGGGAAGTCGCGCGCGACTACGCCTATCCCGCCGCCGCCGGTGCCGACATGTGCACCGCCGCGGCGCGGCCGGCGCAGCTCAGCGAGGCAGCGATCGAGAAGCTGGTGCCGGTGGCGCGCCAGCAGGTGGTGCGTGGCGGCCTGCGCCTGGCCCGGCTGCTGGACGAAGCGCTCGGCTGAACGCGACACTCATTCGCGGCAGCGCCACCCGCCATCGGTGTGCCAGAAGCAGAACAGCCAGGCGAAGATGGTGAGTGGTGCCAGCAGCCAAACCTGCGCCGCGCTGCCCTGCACCGCGCGCAGCACAATCCAGGCGGCGAGCACGAGATAGACCAGCACCGCCGTCCATCCCTGCCACGTCACCGGCACGGAGACGATTCCCAACAGCCTGGGCCGGAACCAGTAGTTGGTACGCAGCTGATCTTCGGTCATTCCCCATCTCCTTGCGCCTTTGCCGGGCGGCCGCGCTTGGGCCGCACCGGATCGGCAAGCTTCACCCCGCGCCGTGCCAGCGCCTCGCGCAGCAGGCATTCGACCTGCGCGTTCACGCTGCGCAGGTCGCTCGCCGCACTCCGCTCGATCGCCGCGTATAGTGCGGGATCGAGGCGGAGGGGAAAGGCCTTTTTCTGCGGGGGTCCGCTCACGACGACGCCTTACTGATAGAGGGAACCTGCATTGACTACGGGCTGGGTATCCCGCTCGCCGCACAGCACGACCATCAGGTTCGACACCATGGCGGCGCGGCGTTCGTCGTCGAGGTCGACCACGTTCTTGGCGGAAAGCTGCTCCAGCGCCATTTCGACCATGCCGACCGCGCCTTCGACCAGCGCCTTGCGGGCGGCGACCACCGCCTGTGCCTGCTGACGCCGCAGCATCGCGCCGGCGATTTCCTGCGCATAGGCCAGATGGGTGAAGCCGCATTCGTCGACGGTGATGCCCGCCACCGCCAGCCGCGCGATCAGTTCGGTGCGCAATTCGCCGCCGACTTGATCGTGATTGCCGCGCAGCGTGACTTCCTGATGCTCGAAATCGTCATAGGGATAGCGCGAGCCGATGGTGCGCACCGCCGCTTCGATCTGGACGTTCACAAAGGCCTTGTAGTCATCGACGTCGAACAGCGCCTGCGCCGTATCGGTGACGCGCCACACCACCTGCGCCGCCATCTCGATCGGGTTACCGCGCAGATCGTTCACCTTGATCTTGTCCGAGATGATGTTGTTCGCGCGCACCGACACCGTCTTCTTGATCAGCCACGGCCAGGACCAGCGCAGGCCGGTGGTGCGATCGGTGCCGCGATAATCGCCGAACAGCAGGATCGCCGCCGCCTGGTTGGGCTGGAGCAGGTAGAAGCCGCAGAGCACGAACAGGAACACCAGCGCGGCGAGCGCGAGCCACACGAGGATCATCCAGTTCGGCACACGATCGATCTGCGTGAAGGCCAGCCCGCCCGCGGCCAGCACAATCGCCTCGACCAGCAGCATGCCATAGCCGCTGGCCGTGTGCGCCCCCGTTTCCCGGCTCTGCTGCAAGGCAGGTGCGGCACTGCGTAGGTCCGTCATTTTTCCCTCCTGAATTATGATATCATATTTATATCAAGGTAAGGCGACGGGCAAGCGGAATCGGCGGGCACGAAAAAGGCCGCCGGAGCCCTGCCCCGGCGGCCTGATTTCCAGCGTTGAGCCGACTGCGCTTAGTTGAGGACGAGCGTTACCGCGCGGCGGTTCTGCGCCCAGCTCGCTTCGTCCGAGCCCATCGCGACCGGGCGTTCCTTGCCGTAGCTGATCGTGGTGATGCGATCGGCCGAGACGCCCTGCGCCGCGAGATAGTTCTTCGCCGCATTGGCCCGGCGATCGCCCAGTGCGAGGTTATATTCGCGCGTGCCGCGCTCGTCGCAATGGCCTTCCAGCGTGATGCGCACGTTCGGGTGCGCCACCAGCCACTTGGCCTGGCTGTCCAGCACCGCGCGCGATTCCTGATCGATATCCGACTGATCGAGACCGAAGTGGATCGTGTCGCTGGTGACTTCGCGGCGGAACTGCTCCGACATCGAGGAGGTCTGCGTGGTTTCGCCGTTGCCATAGGGCTGGCTGGCGACCGGCGTCTCGGTCGGCGCGGGCGGGAGTTCCTTCGGCGGCTTCTTCGAGCAGGCTGCGGTGGCGACGAGCGCCACGCCGAGCATCAGGCTGGGGACGAGCTTGGTCATAATATCCTCCTTGTCACTGGTGTTCGCGCATGACGCGCTTTCGTTACGCAAAAGTTTCTACTGAATGTCACGGACGCACGGCACCCCAGTTCGGATCCGAGCCGTCGAGCGGAGTCGGCACTTTTCGTGTCGCGCGGCCGGTAAGGTCCACCGTCCACAAGTCTGGACGACCCGATCCCTGGGCGGACCGGAAGAAGATGATGACGCGGCCGTTGGGGGCCCAGCTCGGACCTTCATCGCCCCAGCTGTTGGTGAGCAACTGCTCGCCCCCGCCCGAGGGGGTCATCACGCCGATGCGGAACGCGCCGCCGCCCATGCGCGTGAAGGCGATCTGATCGCCGCGCGGGCTCCATGCCGGTGCCGCATAGCGGCCGCCGCCGAAGCTGATGCGGTGCTGGTTGGAGCCGTTTGCGTTCATCACATAGAGCTGCTGGGTGCCACCGCGATCGCTTTCGAACACTATCTTCGAGCCGTCGGGCGAGTAGCTGCCGCCGGTATCGATGCCCGGCGAGGTGGTCAGCCGCTCCGGCGTGCCGCCGCTGGCCGGAACGCGATAGATGTCGGTATTGCCGCCGATCGCCATCGAGAAAAGCACCCAGCGCGCGTCCGGCGACCAGTGCGGCGCGAAGTTGAGCGCGACATTGGAGACGAGCGTACGATCCTGGCGCGAATTGAGATCATAGACATGGATCGAGGGCCGATCGCGCTCGAAGCTCATGTACAGGATCGCATTGAGCTTGGGCGACAGGCGAGGCGTGAGCGTGATCGACTGGCCGTTGGTGAGGAAGCGGTGATTGGCGCCATCCTGGTCCATGATTGCCAGCTGCTTGCGGCGGCGATTCTTGGGGCCGGATTCGGCGATATAGACGACCTGGGTGTCGAAATAGGGACCCTCGCCGGTAAGGCGCGAGTAGATCGAATCGGCGCATTTGTGGCCGGCGCGGCGCCAATCGGCCGGCGATACAACGAAGCCCTGACGCACCAGCTCCACCTTGGCGAGCACGTCGTAGAGATAGCAGCCGACCGTCAGCGTGCCGTTCGAATTGGCGCGGACATAGCCCTGCACCAGCGACTGGGCACCGGTTCCGCCCCAGTAATCATAGGCGGGGGCGGTGACTTCCGGGAAGCTCACCGTACGCAGCTGCGCCGGCGGAACCGGCGTGAACAGGCCCGATCCGCGCAGATCGTTGGTGATGACCTCTGCCAGCTTCTGCCCGAGCACGTCGGTGGAGCCGGCCGGCGTATCGACTACGGCGGAGGTGGGCATCGCCGGAATGGCGATCGGCATCGGCGCGGAAATGCCGCCGACGATATCAATCACCGGCTGGGCCTGCTGCGCCTGGGCAGCGGCATCCTGAGCGGCCGCCTGCGGGCTGTTGGCGATCGGCGGCGCGGGATCGGTCTGCGCATGGGCCGTGCCCGCCAGGCACAGCGTCGCGAGGGCCAGTGTCGGGAATTTCATCGGTTCATCCTCATCCAGGCAGCTTGTAGCTGAACGCCAGGGTCTTCCAGCCGCTCGGCACGGCATAGAGATTGGCGGGCAGCCCACGAATCGGCGTGCAGCCCTTGAAGGTGGCGATCGCCAGATCCTTCACCCGCTCCACATACCGACCATTGGTCGCATCGTTCCCCTGCACGCCGGTAATGTCCGGATCGCCGGCCAGCGAGCCATCGGGATTGAAGTTCACGCGCAGCAGCACGCGAATGCGCTCGGCACCCGGCCCGGGCGTGACCTGACGGTTGGCGCAGGGCTGGATCTGCCGGGCGATCACGCCGCGAAAGCTCGCCACATCCTGGGCCGAGGCCTTGCTGGCCGGATTGTTCGTCGCCTTGCTGTTGGTCTTGTTGTTCGATCGGCCGAAATCGAGCCCGTCGAGATTGCCGGTCGGCTTGACCGGACGACGCGCGTTGCCGGTCGCAGCGCTCTGCGCGGGCGCGGTGCTGGGCTTTTGCGGCTGCGGCTTGGCGGCCGGCGAGGGCTTGCTCGGCTTTTGCGGCTGCGGCTTTTCCGCCGGCTTGGGCTGCGGCTTGGCGGGGGCAGGCTTGGGCTGCGGCTGGGGTTCGGGCGCAGGCTTGGGCGGCGCCGGCTGCGGCTTGGGCAAGGGCTGCGGATCAGGCGCCGGCGCGGGCGCGCTTTCCGGCTCGACCGGCGCTTCCACGGGCGACTTCTTTGCCGCCAATTCCTCCTGACTCACCACTGGCGCGGTGCTTTCCAGCCCCACCGTATCGGCCAGCGAAATCTCGATCGGAATCGTCTTGGGCGGTTCCTGCGGCGGCGGCTTCAGAAAGCTGAGCGTCAAGGCGGCGAACACCGCGGCATGGGCCACGATGGAAAGGCCGAGCCCGGTCCGCTCGCTACGGTCCATGGCCTCGCTCACGTCAGCGCGGATCGCTCGGATCGGTGAGCAGCGACACGCGGTTGAGGCCGGCCTGGTTGAGCTCGCCCATCACCCGCATCACCTTGCCATAGCCGAGCGCGGTGTCGCCGCGCAGATAGATGGCCGCCGGCTTGCCGTCCGGCCCCTTCTTCGCCGCGATCGCCGCGAGCCTGGCGGGGAGTTCGGCATCGCTCACCGCATCGGTATCGAGAAATACCTGGCCCTTGTCGTCGATCGAGATCTGGACCGGCTTCTGTTCCTGGTCGAGCGCCTTGGCGCGGCTTTCCGGGAGGTTCACCTGGACGCCGGCGGTGAGCAGCGGCGCGGTGACCATGAAGATGATCAGCAGCACCAGCATCACGTCGACGAGCGGCGTTACGTTGATGTCCGCCATCGGCGCGCGGCGCCCGCGGCCCTTATTGGAGGGAAGGTGCATGCCCATAGGCTCAGCCCTCCATCTCCAGGCGGCGGCTGAGCGTCGCGTGGAAGCCGTCGGCAAAGCGGTTGAGCCGCGCCTCGATGCGGTTCACCACATGGCTGTAGCGATTGTATGCGATCACCGCCGGAATGGCAGCGAACAGGCCGATCGCCGTGGCGAACAGCGCTTCCGCGATGCCGGGCGCGACGACGGCGAGCGACGAGCTCTGCGCCGCGGCGATGCCTGTAAAGGCGCGCATGATACCCCAGACGGTGCCGAACAGGCCGACAAAGGGAGCGACCGAACCGACCGTGGCGAGGAAGTTCAGCCGATCCGCCAGCCGATCGATCTCCATCGCGACCGTGGCACCCATCGCAGTGGCGAGGCGCTCGCGCGTGCCTTCGCGGTCGATCGTCTTGCCCGCGGTCGAGCGGCGCCATTCGCTGACGCCGGCGGCGAACACGCGCGCGATCGGCTGATCGCGGCCGGCGGCACGGCGATGGAACTCGTCGAAATCATCCGCCTCGCGATACTCGGTCTCGAAGCGCTGCATTTCCTTGCGAACGCCGCCGGCCTTGAGCGCGAAGCCGATGATGATCGCCCAGGTCCACAGGCTGGCCAGCAGCAGGCCGACCATCACCAGCTTGACGACGATATCGGCTTCCAGAAACAGGTGGATCGGCGACAGGACGGCACCGGTTGTGACAGGCGGCATGGACGCTTACTTCTCCTTCCACACGAGCGGTTCGAACGCAGCCAGCCATTCGGCGGGCTGCCGCCGCGGACGACCGCCGGGGGCGACGAATGCCACCGCCACGGACGCTTCCGCGAGTATAGTTTCGTTCCGCATGACTCGTTGCTGAATATCGACGGCGGCGGCGCGCAGGCGGGTTACCCGGCTGACAACGACCAGCCGATCGCCGAGTTTCGCGGGCGCACGATAGCGGATATCGAGACCGGCGACGGCATAGGCGCCCCCGCCCGCTTCGAACACCGCACGCTGATCGATGCCAGCGCATTCCAGCATGTCCGATCGCGCGCGCTCCATATAGCGCAGATAATTGGCGTGATAGACCACGCCGGTAAGATCGGTGTCTTCGAAATAGACCTGTAGCGCAAAGCGATGCTCGCAGCCGTCGAGGCGGCCGACAGGGGCTTGGACGCTGCTGGTCATGGATTGGCCTCCTAGCGGAGGCGGTGTCGTAGCGGAACCCCAAAGGGGTTAACCTTTGGTAGGTGAAAACGCGTTCCCGATCCTCCCGGCACTCGGACGGGGACCGTCGCCGAAGGCGGTGGTGAGTGCCTCGACATCGGACTGACCCGCGGAGATCCCCCTCCACCCCCGCCTGCGCATGGCCCCCCCCGTTCCGGAGAGGATCTGGATGGCTTAAAACAGCAGCCGCTGGGTCGAGCTCCCGCGCCCCACCGGGGCACCGCCGCGGCGGCGGGCCAGCTCGGTCTCGGCGGTGAAGCGTACATCCTCGTCGCGATCGGTGAGGAAGCCTTCCAGCGAATCCTCCGAGATCTCGTTCCATTCCTTGCCGCGATCGGGGCCGTAGCGGACGCGCGGCAGCAGCCCCGGCTGACTGGACCATTCGATCAGCTGCGCCACGCTCGCTTCGTTGAGCATGTCGCGCAGGTGGAATGCGGTGACATAGGCGTCGGGAAAGGCGCGGTGCGCGGGCAGGCCGCGTTCATGCTCCAGCCCCTCAGGCCGGCGCCAGTAACGCAGCATCTGGTTGGAGAAGCCGGGACAATCCGGCCAGAGCCGCAGCGCGCATTTCCAGGTGCAGATCCAGTCGGCGCCGCGGGTGAGCGCGGGCGTGCAGAACTGTTCCTCGAAGGTGGCGCGATGCGCGGCAAGTGCTACGCGGCGCGGCCAGGGATCGAGGATCGGCCGGGCGACGTCGTGCCAATAGGGCGCTTCCGCCACATCCTCATCGCGGATGTGATGGATCGCCATGGTGAGCGGGGGAATGCCGCGCCCGGGATTGACCAGGCGACTGCCGCCTTCACCCTGCAGCTCCCACCGGCCATCGGGCCCGAGCGCGACGTCCTGCCAGCCGATTTCGCACACCGCATGGGTGGGCGGCTTGTCGCCGGTCGTTTCCAGATCGATGACGCGAATGATCGAGGGGGGTGGCGATGCCATGCCCGCGATGTGGGGGGTTTCGGCCCGAAATGCCAGCCGAAAGCGCCAGCCGCCCGCTCCCGAACGACGGAAGCGGGCGGCCGCGCGATCAGTGGGCGGCCTGTTCGCCGCGGACGATGCCGCTCTTGCCGAGCTGGTCGTCGATCTGCGCCATCAGGCGTTCCAGACCTTCCTCGCTCTTCGCTTCGGCGCGGGCGACCAGCACGTCCTGGGTGTTGGACGCGCGGAGCAGCCACCAGCCATCGGGGGTGTTGACGCGCGCGCCATCGGTGCGATCCACCTCTGCGCCGTCCGCTTCCAACCGATCGAGCACTTCGTCGATCACCGGGAACTTGCGGCTCTCATCGACCTGGAAGCGCATCTCCGGCGTGTTGACCATCGCCGGCATCTCGTTCTTCAGCTGGGTGAGCGACTTGCCGATCACATGCACGGCCTGGATCAGCCGAACGGCGGCGTACTGCGCGTCGTCGAAGCCGTAATAGTCCTGCGCGAAGAAGATGTGGCCGCTCATCTCGCCCGCGAGCGGGGCGCCGGTTTCCTTCATCTTGGTCTTGATCAGGCTGTGACCGGTCTTCCACATCACCGGCTTGCCGCCCAGTTCCGCAATCCGGTCATACAGCGCCTGGCTGGCCTTCACGTCGGCGATGATCGTGGCGCCGGGATCGACCCGCAGCACCGGCTCGGCGAGGATGGAGAGGAGCTGGTCGCCCCAGACCACCCGGCCCTGGCCGTCGATCGCGCCCAGGCGATCGCCGTCGCCGTCGAACGCAAGTCCGAAATCGAGATTCTTCTCGGCGACGAGCTTCTTCAGATCGGCGAGGTTCTTTTCCTCGGTAGGATCGGGATGATGATTGGGGAAGTTACCGTCCACATCGGTGAACAGCGTGTGGTGCTCACCCGGCAACAGCTTGACGAGCTTTTCGATCACCGGGCCGGCGGCGCCGTTGCCGGCGTCCCAGCCGATCTTGAACGAACCACCCGCATAGCCGGCGATCAGGCGGCCGACATACAGGTCCTCGATGTCGGCATCCGTGACGGTTTCGGTGCCGTCGCCTTCGTCCCAATCGCCCTCCGCCGCCATCTTGCCCAGCGTCTGGATATCCTGGCCGAAGAACGAGCGGTGCTGGAACACCATCTTGAAGCCGTTATAGTTGCCGGGATTGTGGCTGCCGGTAATCTGGATGCCGCCATCCACCTCCAGCGTTGCCTCGGCATAATATAGCATCGGCGTGGGGCCCATGCCGGTGCGCACCACGTCGCAGCCCGACTTGGTGAGGCCTTCGATCAGCGCTTCTTCCAGCATCGGCGAGGAGATGCGGCCATCACGGCCCACTGCCACCCGGCGCCCGCCGGCGCGGCGCAGCAGCGTGGCGAAGCCGCGGCCGATCGCGCGGGCGTCGTCCGGACCCAGCGTCTTTCCGACAATGCCACGGATATCATATTCACGCAGCGACGTGGGGTCGAAACGATGCGTCATTCATGCCCTCCCGAAAGAAAAGATGCGCGCCTAATCATCGACTGCTAGGAAAGTTGCAAGCCGCGACAGGTGCCGGATCGTCCCTATTTTGCACCGCACCATCGTTGCGAGCAAACTGTTACGGTTTCGGGACGCAGATCAGTTGCGCAGCAACGTATCGCGGGCAAGATTGATCCGGCGCGTCAGTTCGGTCGAGCCGCCGCGATCCGGATGCACTGCCGCAACCAGCCGGCGGTGCGCGGCGCGAATCTCGTCCGGCCCGGCCGCCGCGTCGATGCCGAGGATCGCCCGCGCCTCGCCCTCGCCCAGCCGCGGCATCGGCGCGGCCAGCGTCTTTTTCTTGGGCTGCAGCCAGCGCCACGCAAGGTAGAGCAGCAAGGCGGCAAGGACGACCTTGACCATCAGGCGAACAGCGGCGCGGCGACGTCCGGCAGGGCGAGGCCCGCCATCATCTCGCGCAGTTCCTGCCGCGCCGCGACGTGGCTGAGGCCCATTTCGCCGAATTCGCGCGAATCGAGCATCGTGAGCCCCTGCGGAAACAGCTCGCGATAGATCACGCGCTCCGAGAGCCCTGAAATCACGCGAAAGCCGACGCGCTTGGAAAGCTGATCGATCGCCTCCGACACGCGCCGCATGTTGCGCGCCTCGATGTGCTGCATGCGGTTGCGCAGGACGACCCAGTCGATCGTCTCGCCATCGGCCTTGGCGCGGCGCTTGCGCGATTCCCAGATCATTTCCGAATAGAAGCTGGGACGGGTGACGCGGAAGGTATCCGGATCGACCTGGCCGATCAGGTCGAAATCGACGAAGCTGTCGTTCATCGGCGTGACGAGCGTATCGGCATTGGTGACCGAGATGCGGGCGAACTTGTCGTCGCGGCCCGGCGTGTCGATCACCAGGAAGTCGGCGCCCTCCCCCAGGCGATCGAGCGTTTCGGTGAAATAGTCCATGCTCTCGCCGTCATGGGTTTCGTAGACCGGCATGGGCAGTTCGCGACCGGTGCGGCGAATCGTCGTCCGCCGATTGTCGAGATATCGACCCATCGTGCGCTGGCGATGATCCAAATCGAAACAGGCGACGCGCGCGCCCTTGGATGCCAGCGCGATCGCCGCATGGACGGCGGTGGTGGATTTGCCGGTTCCGCCCTTCTCGTTGGCAAATACCAGCACGTGCAGGCGTTTGGCTGGCTGATTCAAAGCAGGCATTCCTTCACTTGATCGCGCCGCCTCCCCCCCATAGAAGGCCGCGCTTCCATCCATATCGAAAGTGCCAAAGCGTGCAAACCGTTCGCCAGATCGACGATCTTCGCAAGGCGCTGGACGCCTTCCGCAGCGAAGGCGCCCGGCTGGCCTTCGTTCCCACCATGGGCGCGCTGCATGACGGGCATATGGCGCTGGTGGAAGCCGCCAAGCGTGCCGGCACCCGCGTGATCGTCTCGATCTTCGTCAATCCGATCCAGTTCGGACCGAACGAGGACCTGGCGAAGTATCCGCGTCGCGAGCAGGCCGATTCGCGGATGCTCACCAACGCCGGGGTCGACCTGCTGTGGATGCCGAGCGCCGAAGCGATGTACCCGGAAGGCTTTGCGACCAGCGTGCGGGTGTCGGGTATCAGCGACCTTCTCGACGGTGCCCATCGGCCGGGCCATTTCGACGGAGTCGCTACCGTCGTCACCAAGCTGTTCCACCAAGTGCGGCCCGACGTGGCGCTGTTCGGCGAGAAGGACTGGCAGCAGCTGCAGGTGATTCGCCGGCTGGTGGCGGACCTGGACATGGGCATCGAAATCCTGGGCGTGCCCACCCAGCGCGAGGATGACGGCCTCGCCCTCTCCTCGCGCAACGCCTATCTGATGCCTGAAGATCGCGCGCGCGCCGTGGCCTTGCCCCGCGCGCTCGGCGCCGCTGCCAAGGCCATTGCCGAGGGCGGCGATCCGGAAGCAGCGCTGGCGCAGGCACGCGACACGCTGACGGCAGCCGGGTTCGAGGTCGACTATGTCACGCTCGCCGACGCCGAGTCGCTGGGCGCGCCGCTGGAAGGAAAACCGATGCGTCTGCTTGCTGCTGCACGTATCGGCGGCACCCGGCTGATCGACAACATCCCCGTCCTATGAATTAATACGGTTAAGCCGTTTAACCTTTTGTTGTCCGTTCGGACGCAAACCTTGTGCAACGAAGCGTTGAACAGGGATTTGCCAGATGGCCAACAGCCACAAGACTGCGCGCTTTCTGATAGAGAGCCGCTTGAACGATGCCGCCCGCGGCAGTGCCGATGCGTGTTTCGACCTGGGCGTCGTTTATTCCAGCGGAGCCGAAGGCGTGACGATCGACCTGGTCGAGGCACACAAATGGTTCAACATCGCGGCGATGACCGGCAGCACCGCCGCCCAGGCCTGCCGCGCCGAGATCGCGGAGGACATGACCGCGCGCGAAATCATCACCGCGCAAAAGGCAGCACGCGCCTGGCTGCGCGGCCTGGAGAGCCGCGCAGCCTGAGCCCTATCCTCAGCCGGCCGCCTTCTTCTTCGCCGGTGCCTTTTTCGCCGCGGCCTTCTTGACCGGCCCCTTCTTGGCCGGCTTCTTCTTGCCCTTTGCTGGGCCCGCCGCTGCCTTGGCATCAATCAGCTGGGCGGCCTCCTCCAGCGTCAGCGCATCCTTGTCGATCGTCTTGGGCAGCGTCGCGTTGGTCTCGCCATCGGTGAGATAGGGGCCATAGCGGCCTTCCATCAGCTTGATCTCGGCATCGGTACGCGGATGCTTGCCGAACACCTTGAGCGGCTCGCGTGCCGCCCCGCGCGCAGGCCTGCCGCCGCCCGCCGCCGCCTCGGCGAGCTTGACCACCGCCGCGTTCATGCCGGTCTCGAACACCTCGGCGGTCGACTGGAGCCGGGCATATTTCCCGTCATGCGCCAGATACGGCCCATAGCGGCCGATCGAGGCGGTGATCGGATTGCCCGTCTCCGGGTGGTTGCCGATGGTGCGCGGCAGCTTGAGCAGCTTGAGCGCCCAGTCGAGGTCGAGATCGATGTCCTTCGGGATCGAGGCGCGCGCCGCATCCTTGCCCTCGCCGAGCTGGATATACGGCCCGAACCGCCCCGACTTGCGCTCGACATTGAGCCCCGTCTCGGGGTCCTGGCCCAGCACTTCCGGCCCGGTGTCCTCAGAGCCCTCGCCGCCCGGCTGGCCGAAGCGGCGGGTGTACTTGCACTCGGGATAGTTGGAGCAGGCGACGAACGCGCCGAACCGGCCGCCGCGCAGCGCCAGCTTGCCGACGCCGCAATTCGGGCAGAGCCGCGGGTCGCTGCCGTCCGCCTTGGCGGGGAACAGATAGGGCTCGAGGAACTGGTCGAGCGCCGCGGTGATGTCGGAGGGCTTCTGCTCCATCACCTCGGTGGTGCGCGGCTTGAAGTCGCGCCAGAAGGCCTCCAGCACCGCCTGCCACGCCGCACGGCCGCCGGAGACGTCGTCCAGCTCTTCCTCCAGATCGGCGGTGAAGTCGAACGAGACGTATTTCTCGAAGAAGCGTTCGAGGAACGCGGTCAGCAGGCGGCCGCTCTCCTCGGCGAAGAAGCGGTTCTTCTCGACGCGCACATAGGCGCGGTCCTTGAGCACCTGGATGATCGAGGCATAGGTCGACGGCCGGCCGATCCCGAGCTCCTCGAGCCGCTTGACCAGCGAGGCTTCGGAGAAGCGCGGCGGCGGCTGGGTGAAATGCTGCTCGGCGTTGACCGCCTTCTTCGCGGGCGACGCGCCTTCGGACATGCGCGGCAGGCGGCGGCTGTCCTCGTCGCCCTCGTCGTCCTTGCCCTCTTCGTAAAGCGCGAGATAGCCGGGGAAGAGCACCACCTGGCCGGTGGCGCGCAGCCCGTGCTGGCCGGTGCCGTCCGCCAGATCGACGGTGGTGCGCTCCATGCGCGCCGAGGCCATCTGGCTCGCGAGCGCGCGCTTCCAGATCAGGTCGTACAGCTTGGCATGGTCGCCCGATCCGGCGCGGTCCTTGCTGAAGTCCGTCGGGCGGATCGCTTCGTGGGCTTCCTGGGCGTTCTTCGCCTTGGTCTGGTACTGGCGCGGCTTGTCCGGCACGTAGCTGCCGTCATAGCGATCGGCGACTGCCTTGCGCGCCGCCTGGATGGCCGAGGGGTCCATCTGGACGCCGTCGGTACGCATATAGGTGATCGCGCCGTCCTCGTAGAGCGCCTGCGCGATCCGCATCGTGTGGCTGGCCGAGAAGCCGAGCTTGCGCGCGGCTTCCTGCTGCAGCGTCGAGGTGGTGAAGGGCGGCGGCGGGTTGCGCATCGCCGGCTTGGTCTCGACCGAGACCACTGTGAAGCGCCCTTCCTCGACCGCCTTCTTCGCGGCCTCGGCGCTGCCCTGGTCGCCGATCGACAGGCGGTCGAGCTTCTCGCCCTTCCACTTGACGAGACGCGCCTGGAACGGCGTGCCGTCCGATTCCATCTCGGCGATGACCGACCAATATTCCTGCGCGACGAAGCTTTCGATCTCGCGCTCGCGCCCCACGATCAGTCGCAGCGCGACCGACTGGACGCGGCCCGCCGACTTGGCGCCGGGCAGCTTGCGCCACAGCACCGGCGAAAGCGTGAAGCCGACGAGATAGTCGAGCGCGCGGCGGGCGCGGTACGCGTCGATCAGGTCGGTATCCAGCTCGCGCGGGCGCTGCATCGCCTCGAGGATCGCGGGCTTGGTAATCGCGTTGAAGGTGACGCGCTCGACCTCCTTGGGGAGCGCCTTCTTGTTCTTGAGCACCTCGCGGACATGCCAGCTGATCGCCTCGCCTTCGCGATCAGGGTCGGTCGCGAGGATCAGGCGGTCCGCCTTCTTCGCCTCGTCGGCGATCGCCTTCAGCTGCTTCGACTTGTCAGCATAGGTTTCCCACTCCATCGCAAACGATTCGTCGGGATTCACCGATCCGTCGCGGGCCGGCAGATCGCGGACATGGCCATAGCTGGCGAGGACGCGATAGTCCTTGCCGAGATACTTCTCGATGGTTTTCGCCTTGGCGGGCGATTCGACGATGACAAGCTGCATGAAGTGTTCGATCGATCCCTACGTGTACGCGTGCGAGGATGACGACCGGTACGGCGCCGCGTCAAGCACAGCCGATACCGGGCGTCTTCCGGTTCAGGCGCTGGCCCGCATCCGCTCCAGCACCACGTCGATGTCCTTGGCGTCATGGCGTTCGGGGACGCGCTGGTCCTCGGGGCCGGTGCCGCGATTGACCAAGCGGCCGCGCTGTACGGGCTCGCGCCCGGCAATCTCGGACGCCCAGCGCAGCAGGTTCGGATATTCCTGCGCGTTCAGGAACACGTCCGCCCCGACATAGGTTTCGCCGCGCACCACCGCGCCGTACCAAGGGAAGATCGCCATATCGGCGATCGTATAGTCCTCTCCCACCATGTAGCGATTGGTCGCCAGATGGGTGTCGAGTACGTGGAGCTGGCGCTTGGCCTCCATCGCATAGCGATCGATCGCATACTGGATCTTGATCGGCGCATAGGCGAAGAAATGGCCGAAGCCGCCGCCCAGGAACGGCGCCGAGCCCATTTGCCACATCAGCCAGCTGAGCGTCTGCGCGCGCTGGGCGGTGTCGGTGGGCAGGAAGACGCCGAACTTCTCCGCGAGGTGGATCATCATCGCGCCGCTCTCGAAAATCGGCAGCGCCGGGCTGAGCGAATGATCGACCATCGCCGGGATCTTCGAATTCGGGTTGATCGCCACGAAGCCGCTGCCGAACTGATCGCCCTGGCCGATGTTGATCAGCCACGCGTCATATTCGGCGCCCGCATAGCCGGCGGCGAGCAGTTCCTCGAGCAGGATCGTCACCTTCTGCCCGTTCGGGGTGCCGAGCGAGTAGAGCTGGATCGGGTGGCGCCCAACCGGCAATTCCTTGTCGTGCGTTGCGCCCGAGACCGGCCGGTTGATGTTGGCGAATTGGCCGCCATTGCCCGGCGCCCATTCCCACACCTGGGGCGGGACATAGCCGGCGGGAAGGTTGTTCGCGGGATCGGGGGCGTCGGCCATGCGGGTGTCTCCTCGGGGAAGCGTTGCCGGCGGCATGTAGGACGTATGAGGCGACTTGCCAGTCCCGCGCACGCCAAAGGGCCGGGCGCAGCGATTGCCGCGCCCGGCCCTTTGTTCGGCTGCGCTACGCTTACTTGAAGCGCAGCCCGACGCCGGCCATCACGCGCTGGCGGGCGGTGTGATCGTTGTACTGCGAATACACATACTGGACGTTGGCGTAGACCGGCATGCGGCTTTCCTCGCCAGTCAGCGAATATTCGACGCCGCCGCCGACCTGATAACCGGCGGTGTTGAAGCTATCGTAAAACGAGGTTTGACCCGCAGGCGCATCAAATCGCTTACGCTGTTCGTTGACGACGTACCCACCCTTAGCGAAGATCAGGATCTGCGGCGTTGCAAGTACACCTGCACGAACGGCCGCGCCATATTCTTCAAACGACTTGTGGCAAACCGAGCCGCCCTGAACGCCAGCTGAGCAGTTTTCGTTCCAGTTGTTGGCGCGCCAGTAGCTGCCTTCCGCACCGATCACGATGCGATCGCCGAGCTGGCCGTCGAAGCCGATCGTGCCACCGTAGCCGAACTTGTTGTTGTTGTTGCCCTGAGACTGGAACCGATCACCGCCGGCATTGGCTTCGATGCGGATGCCGCGGAAGCTGGTGCCGTTGGTCGAGCTGGTCTCCTGAGCCTGGGCGGCGGTGGCGGAGAGGCTGAGCGCCGCTGCTGCGACGAGAAACACTGAACGCATACGTGTACATCCCTTGAGATTGGAGGGGCTTTGCCACCGCCCAAACCCGCCAGCTGCGAAAGGTTTCCAAACCTCGTCGAAGAAAGCCGGAACTGCGTTGCATTTCTGCAACAACCCGCAGGTTTCGCAGGGTTGCGCCGCTTGGGACGATCAGCGCAGCGAAACTCTGCCGCCGGCATGCCGATCCAACCGCCCGGCAAGCTCCAGTTCCAGCAGCACGGTCTGCACCACGGCGGGCACGCAGCCGGCCTGGCGGATCAGTTCGTCGACGGACACCGGCACGGGGCCGAGCAGCGCTGCGATGCGCGTGCGATCGGCGTCGCCGGCATCTTCGGGCGCGGGGCCGCAATAGCGATCCAGCGGCGCGCGCACCGCGCGTGGATCGATCGGCCGGATCGCCTCCCAGATATCGTCGGCCGACTGGACGAGGGTCGCCCCCTCGCGGATCAGCAGGTTGCAGCCCTGCGCGCGAGGATCGAGCGGTGATCCCGGCACAGCCATCACCTCGCGACCGGCGTCGACCGCGATGCGGGCGGTGATCAGGCTGCCCGAGCGCGGCGCCGCTTCGACCACCACAGTGCCCAGCGACAGCCCGGCGATGATGCGGTTGCGCGCGGGAAAGAAGCGCGCCAGCGGCTGGGTGCCCGGGGGCTGTTCGGTGACGAGCAGCGCCTGTTCGGCGACTCGTGCCTGCAGTTCGGCATTTTCGGGCGGGAACACGATATCGATGCCGCTGGCAATCACGCCGACCGTACCGCCGGCAAGCGCACCCTGATGCGCCGCCGTGTCGATCCCGCGCGCCAGGCCGGAAACGACCGTGGCACCGCGCTCCACCAGCCCGATCGCCAGCTGGCGCGCAAATCGGCACGCGGCGGCGGAGGCGTTCCGCGCGCCCACCATGGCGACGCAGGGCCGCTCCAGCAGCCCCGTGTCGCCGCGGACGATCAGCGCCGGGGGCGCATTGTCCAGCGCGCCGAGCAGGGCCGGATACTCGGGATCATCGAGGAACAGATAGCGTGCGCCCAGGCGCTCGACGGCAGCGATCTCGCGCCGCACGTCGGCCGGATCCGCGATCGCCGGCGCCCTGCCCCCGCCGCGCGCGGCGAGCATCGGCAGCGCTTCCAGCGCCGCTTCGGCCGAGCCGAACCGGGCAATCAGTTGAACATAGGTGACGGGGCCGACATTGGCGGAGCGCAACAGCCGCAGCCGCGGCTCCCGCCGATCAGCCACGCTTGCTGCCGACCCGGGGTTCTGAGCCGCTGAGCAGCCGATCGATATTGTCGCGGTGCTTCCACAATACGATCAGCGCCAGCGCCAGCAACAGCAGCACCAAATCGATCCGCCCGAAAAAGGCGGTGCTGACCGGCGCACTGATCGCCGCCGACATGCCGGCAACGGAGGAGATGCGGACCACGGCCAGCAGCCCCAGCCATACCGCGGCATAAACCAGGCCGGACGGCCAGTAGAGCGCCAGCACCAGCCCCATCAGCGTCGCAACGCCCTTTCCGCCGCGAAACTTGAGCCAGACCGGGTAGCAATGGCCGAGGAAGACGGCCGCGGCAGCCAGCGCGGACATGCCCGGCAACAGCGCATCGACCAGCAGCACCGCCGCCGCACCCTTGCCGAGATCGAGCAGCAACGTCGCCGCCGCCAGCCCCTTGCGGCCGGTGCGCAGCACGTTGGTAGCGCCGATATTGCCCGACCCGATCGTGCGCAGGTCGCCGGCGCCGGCCGCCCGGGTCAGCAGCACGCCGAACGGGATCGATCCGAGCAGATAACCGAGCAACAATGCCCCGACCGGAGCCAGCCATGGAATTTCGGTAGGCAAGTCTTCCCCCTTCAGCAGCCCGGGAGTAGCCGTTTCCCCATGGCAGATGCAATGATCTGCATCAGCGTGCAGATATGGCCGAGCCCCACATCGCGCGCCTGCCCAGCGTTGACGGGGGTGCGCGGCCTCGGCCATGGCGTTTGCCATGCCCGATCGCCGTCCCATCCTGTTCTTCGACTCCGGCGTGGGCGGCCTATCCGTGCTGGCACCAACCGCCGCGCTGCTGCCAATGGCCCCGCTGGTCTATGTGGCAGACTCGGCCGGATTCCCTTATGGCACCAAAAGCGAGACGGAGATTGCCGCCCGCGTGCCGGCGCTGCTCGGCCGGCTGGCCGAACGCTATGATCCGCGCCTGATCGTCATCGCGTGCAACACCGCCTCTACCATCGCGCTTCAGCACGTCCGCGCTGCGCTGGACCTGCCGATCGTCGGCACCGTGCCGGCGATAAAGCCGGCGGCAGCGATCAGTCGCACACGCGCCATCGGCGTGCTGGGCACCGCAGCGACGGTGCGGCAACCATATGTCGACGATCTTGCGGCTCGCTTCGCGGCCGATTGCACCGTGCTGCGCCATGGATCGGCCGCGCTGGTCGAACTGGCAGAGGCCAAGCTGGCAGGGGAGACGATCGCGCCCGATGCGGTCGCTCGCGAGCTGGAGGGCCTGTTTCGCCAGCCCGGCGGCGAACGCATCGACGTGATCGTCAACGCGTGCACGCACTTTCCGCTTCTCGAAGCCGAGATGCGGGCCGGGGCGCCGGCGGGCATGACCTTCATCGATGGCGGTCCCGGCATCGCGCGGCGTGTGGCGTATCTTACCGAAGGGCAGTCCTGGCCGGACCAGTCCTTTCCCGGCCTTGCGGTATTCACGTCGCGCGATGCTGGCGACCAGCGGCTAGCACGCCGACTCGCCGACTATGGCCTAAGTCGAATCGAAACGCTGTAAGCGCCTTAGGCCAGGCGATCGCCCGCGGTGACGTTCCCCGGCGAACGGGCCATGGCCGAATAGCGTTCGGCGAGTTCTTCATGGACGCGACGAACGGGGCCATGGCCGGACCGCGCGGCAAGATCGCGTTCTTTCCGAGCACGGATCGCGAAATACTCGGCATCGCTCGTCATCGTCGGCGCCCCTTGTCCAGAACCGCAGGCACGGCAGCCATGTTGTCGAGCTGCCACATCGCACCCGGAGTCGCGCGCGACACCGCATCTATACCACAGCGCATCTGCAAGATCGCGCCAAATGCGCTTAAACTCGATCAGACTGAGCGAGCTTTTCAGCCGCGCGGAAGCTGGAAATTCATTGCGTCCGCCGCATATTTCCGGACATGAACGCGCATGCCCCAACGCAATAGCAGCGGTTTTCGCGCGGGTAGACACTACGGGGGTTCACGTGCTGGAATTGCGGAAAAAGAGGGCGTAGAGGAGAGAACCATGCAGCGCCAAGACGCCCCCGCACCCGCCATTGATTATACGCGGGTCTTCACCCAGGCCATCGATCGCCTCCATGCGGAGGGGCGCTACCGGGTCTTCATCGACATCCTGCGCAACAAGGGCATGTTCCCGAATGCGCGCTGCTTCGCCGGGCATAACGGGCCGAAGCCGATCACGGTGTGGTGCTCGAACGATTATCTGGCGATGGGGCAGCACCCCAAGGTGATCGCCGCGATGGAAGAAGCGCTGCACGATGTCGGCGCCGGCTCCGGCGGCACCCGCAACATCGGCGGCAACACGCACTACCACATCGATCTCGAGCGCGAGCTGGCCGATCTGCACGGCAAGGAAAACGCGCTGCTGTTCACCTCGGGCTATGTCTCGAACGAGGCGACGCTGTCGACGCTGGCAAAGGTGATGCCGGGCTGCATCATCTATTCGGACGAGCTCAACCACGCCTCGATGATCGCGGGTATCCGCAATTCGGGCTGCGAGAAGCGGGTATGGCGCCACAACGACGTCGCGCATCTCGAGGAACTGCTCGCCGCCGACGATCCCTCGGTGCCGAAGCTGATCGCTTTCGAGAGCGTCTATTCGATGGACGCCGACATCGCGCCGATCGCCGAGATCTGCGACCTGGCGGACAAGTACAACGCGCTGACCTATCTCGACGAGGTCCATGCCGTCGGCATGTACGGCCCACGCGGCGGCGGCATCTCGGACCGCGAGGGGCTCGCCGATCGGCTGACGATCATCGAAGGCACGCTGGGCAAGGCGTTCGGCGTGATGGGCGGCTATATCGCGGCCGATCAGGTGATCATCGACGTGATCCGCAGCTATGCGCCCGGCTTCATCTTCACCACCTCGCTGTCGCCGGTGCTGGTTGCCGGCGCGCTGGCGAGCGTGCGGCACCTGAAGAGCTCCAGCGTCGAGCGCGAAGGCCAGCAGGCCGCCGCCGCGATGCTCAAGCAGCTGATGAATGACGCCGGGCTACCGGTGCTGCCCTCCACGACGCACATCGTGCCGCTGATGGTGGGCGATCCGGTGAAGGCCAAGAAGATCAGCGACGTGTTGCTCGCCGAATACGGCGTGTACGTCCAGCCGATCAACTACCCCACCGTGCCGCGCGGCACCGAGCGCCTGCGCTTCACGCCGGGCCCCTCGCACGACGAGGCGATGATGCGCGAGCTGGTGGATGCGCTGGTCGAGATTTGGGGACGGCTGGAACTGCGTCTGGCGGCGTAAGCGCCGTCAGTCGAGGGTGATTCGGCCGCCGAGGCCGGGCACGTCCATCGGTTCGCCGAACGGCACGATCATGGCCTCGCCATAGGCGCTGCCGCTTGCGTCCAACCCGAAGCAGTGCGTGACCTGGGCGACAATGTCGACCACCCAGTAGGCCGGAATACCCGCCCTTCCATAGTCGTCGCGCTTCTCGCCGAGGTCGCGCTTCTGCGTCGTCTCCGCGACTTCGATGGCGAACAGCACGTCCTCCCCTCGCAATGCCTTTTGCGGCACCGCGCCGGGTCTCAAGATCGCAATGTCGAACCCGCGTACCGTATGCGCGTCGATATGGATGACGACGTCGGTACCTACTTTTGCCCCAGCCGCCCGTACCAACGGGAAGAGCAATCCGACCAGGCGCGCATTGAGTTCGCCATGCGACCAGTCGGCCGGCATCATCTTTTCGATTCCCCCCCGGACCAGTTCGGCTCGCATGCCCTCGAACGCCCCCAGTTCGAGCATGTGCAGGAAATCGTCCGCCGTGAACGGCGACGCCCACTCCCTTTTGGATGCGAGGCGGACCTGCTGGTTCATGCCGCGCACTGTAGCACGGGAGGCACTTCCGAGGCGATAGCGCTCAGGCCGGTCGCGTGAGCCCCGCGCTCCAGGTATAGCCGCGCAGCGAGGAGCGGAACGATGCCGTCAGCCCCTGCTCGGCGGCGATGCCTTCCACCACCGCGCGCAGATCGGCGCGGGGATAGACGTGGAAGGCGTTGAGCTCCTTGAAGTGGAAGCGCTTGGCGAAGCCCGGCAGCCGTTCGTACTGGCCGAAATCGACGATGTGCAGGCTGCCGCCCGGCGCGAGTGCCCTGGCACCCAGCGCGATCGCTTCCTTCCAGGGCGGGATCATCGACAGCGTATAGCTCATGAACACGCGGTCGACTTGGCCAAGCCCGAACAGCGCGCCCACATCGAACGCACCGGCATCGCCCTGCGCCAGCGTGATCTTGTCCGAGAGCCCGTGCTTGGCCACCGATTTGCGCGCGGTATCCAGCATCGCTTCGCTGATATCGAAGCCGTGGAAGCGCGCGTTGGGCCAGCGCTTGGCGGCGACGATCAGGTTGCGCGCGGTGCCGCAGCCGACCTCTAGCACCGTGCCGCCCGGCGGCGGCGCCAGCTCGCGGATCAGCCGGTCGCGGCCAAGCAGATAGAATTTGCGCGTAAGATCGTAGAAGTGGCGATGGAGCGCATAGGTCGCATCCATCAGCCCCTTCTGATCGGCCGCCCCGGCGTGCCCGCTCATGCGTGCGGCTTCAGCGTCCAGACATGGGTCGCGCCGTAGACCGACGAGCGATCGCGGCGGGTCCAGTCGTCGAGCTTGGCCTGGTCCTCATATTCCCACTGGTTCATCAGCGCGTCGGGGATATGGCCGCGCACGACGTCCGGCACCGCCGCCGTGCGATACAGCACGCGCGCGCCGGGCTTGGCGGTGCGGGTGATCTCGGTCCAGATGCGGGTCAGCTGCTCGTCGGTCATCCAGTCCTGCGCGTCGAGCAGGATGTAGCGATCGAGCGACTGCGCCGGCATCGACTCGAGATAATCGGCATAGTTGGTGTGGCGGATCTCGACGCGGTCGGCGCGCTCGCGGACCAGCTCGTAATTCTTGCGCTCGAGATAGGGCGGCAGCGGCGCGCCCTCATGCTCGCCATAGCCGCGGCCAAACGCCTGCCAGGCGTAGAAATTGTCCTTGAGGTCGAAATCGCAGGCGAGCTTGCGCAGGCGGCTGCGCAGCGCGCCGGTGATGCCTTCCTGGTCGTCCACCTTGAGCAGATCGTACTGCGCCGGCGGGATACCGAAGCCGAACAGCGCCGCGGGCTGGTCGACCATCCAGCGCAGCAGCTTCTTGTCGAAGAACGGCGCGAAGCGCGTCTCGAAGATATGACGCTGCTCCTCGACGGTCTTCGCCGCGAGGATTTCCTTGGGATCGATGCCGTAGCGATGCGCCAGCCAGTGGACGAAGCCGATCAGCCGGCCGAGCAGCCCTTGGCGATAAAAGCCGGTCTTGAAGCCGTTGATCCGACGTACGCCGTTGGGCGCGCGGCCTTCCCAATAGGCGCGCGAGGTATCGTCGAGGCTCCCACGCAAATACGTCTTGTAGGCATCGATATTCTCTGGCCGGTTCGCGAGGCCGAAGAAGCGATGGAACGATTCATAGTCCGGCAGCCGCAGCGCCGCCTGCTGCTTGAGCTTGTTGAGCGCGATGTGCGCGGGGTTCAGGTCCACTGCCGTGATCTTCGCCGGGTTCGCCGTCAGGTAGGAGAAGACGTTGCACCCGCCGGATGCGATCGTGACGATGTGGCTGTCCGGCGTGATCTGCAGGGCTTCCATGTCGATCACAGGATCTTCCCAGATCTGCGCATAGACCAGGCCGCGAAACGCGAAAGTGAAGGCGCGTTCGAGGATGCCTTCCTTCGAGAGATGCTCGTGGCGGTGCACCGCACCCCGAACCGCACCATTCTTCGGTGCCTTGGCGATAGATGGCATTCGTGATGACTCCCGGAGGCCCAGCGCCGGCGGCTGGCGGTTCACCGCACCGGCGCCACTCCCCTGTGACAAAAGCTTTGCAGCCTTGTGACAGCGCCTCCGGGAAATCAATCCTTCGACAGTCCTCCCGCGGCAGGCCAGTCAGTATCGCCGACCCGCTTGAGCGTCATCGTGAAAAAGCGACGCGGGGGCTGCCCCTCAGTCACATAGTCGCCAACTTCGACGTAGACTCCGCCAGCGAACGTAGCGGTGTAACGCGCCAACGCGTTCGGTCCTGCAGGCACTTCCCACGTAAAGCCAGTATCCGTCAGCGATAAGGGAAAGGAACCGGAGCGGCCCTGCGCATGGCTCGCCAGCACGTATTTCCCTGATGCTTGATTGTAAGATACTACTCCAAAGGCGTGGAACGGCACGCTGCCGTCAGTGCCGTAGGCCTTGCCTTCGATCACGAGCAAGGTGCCATCAAGGATGGTCCCGATCCGCTCGGTCTGCGTCATCTCGATAGGACCGTCCGGCGTCAACGTCTCCGCCTTTCCGCGCCAGAGGCCGCGCATCCAATCAAGCTTTTTTACTGCCGCCTGCTGCGCAGCGATCGCGGCGGAGTCGGCAGCCTGCCCCCATGCGGTAGGTGCAAGCATCAGCGATCCGAACAAGGCAAAAGCAAAAGAAAAAGAAGGGCGCATCGGTGTTGAACCTCTCTGGTTGTTCCGGGTCGCGGGCGGTGACAATCTAGCGAGATGGCAGCGCCCCTTTCCCGTTTGCTTCGACGTGCAGGGCCCCGCGACAAGCGCGATTTCGCGAAGTGCGCAGCAAGCTTCGTGAAATGGACAGGGACGTCGCTGCCGGGCTTCCCGCTCCTATGGATCGCCTGCACATGCGCTGCCGGGCTGATGATCGTGACCGGAGGTTTCGGCACCAGCACACTGCCGCTACCCAAGCGCATCAGCTTCTGGCTGCTTCTCATGGGGTGGAACGCGCTCAAATGGCAGATGCTTTTCGCGCTCTTCGTTCGAAAGCCGCGGGATTGGCTGCGAGTCGCCAGTGTTGGCGTAATCCTACTAAACCTCCCGCTCCCGGCTGAAATCCGCTGGAGTGCTGCAGTGGTGGGCATCACCATAGCGGCGGTTCCGGGCGTTGTGTGGGCCCAGGCGGCGGTGATCGGACTGATTGCGCTGGCAACATGCTTTGTAACGGCGCGCGTGCTGCAAACACCTGCCGCACGAAACTCGCAAGACAAAGCCGTTGCACGAAGTGCCGGCGCCGGCGGCGTTGCCCCTGCCGCCGCCATTGCTCGTGCGCCGGGCGCCGATATCGCGGCCGGCCTCCTCGCCCGCGCACGCGTCGCCCCGGAGGCACTCCTCGCCGTTCAGGCGCAGGACCACTATTGTCGTGTCTACTCCCGGAAGAGCAGCGCCCTCGTCCATTACAAATTCGGCGATGCGCTTCAGGAAATTGCCATGCTGGACGGCACCAGAGTGCATCGCGGCATGTGGGTGGCGGCTGGGGCGGTTGCGGGCGCCGAGCGAAAAGGGCGGCGCTGGCGCTTGCTGCTATGCGATGGAAGCCAGGTGCCGGTCAGCGTAACCTATTTGCCGGAGGTGCGGCGACGCGGCTGGCTGGCCATATCGGACTAGCCCTTCCTCAATCGGTCGCATTATCGCTTGCCCGTTCCACCTGATCGACTCCGTTTGCTAATCCATCGCTTGCCTGATCAGCGCCCCGGCGCATCGAGTTGCCCGCACGATCGATCCCCTTTTCGATCTTGTCGCCAAAGCGATCGGCCGCATTGGCGAGCGAATCGCCGGCGCGATCGAGCGAATTGTCCACGCGGTCCTCGGTGTTGGGCGAACAGGCTGCGAGGCCGAGGGCGAGCGCGGGCAGCAGAATGGATAACGTCTTGAGCATATGGTCTCCTGGGTGTCTAGCCAGCGGGCGCGCACGCGCGTAGGGAGCGCGCCATGCCACATCGCATCGCCCTCGCATCGGATCACGCCGCCTACGTAATGAAGGCAGAAGTCGCCGAATGGTTGCGTGAAGCCGGACATGACGTGCTCGATCTGGGCACCAATGGTCCGGATAGCGTCGACTATCCCGACTACGGCTATCGCCTGGGCAAGGCGATCGAGAGTGGCGACGCGACGTTCGGCGTGGCGCTGTGCGGATCGGGCATCGGCATTTCGATCGCGGTCAACCGCAACCCGGCCGCCCGCTGCGCTCTCGTCTCCGAGCCGTTGTCCGCCAGCCTTGCGCGGCAGCACAACGATGCCAATGTCATCGCGCTCGGCGCGCGGCTGATCGGCATCGAGATGGCCAAGGCCTGCATTACCAGTTTTCTCGAAACGGCTTTCCTCGGCGATCGCCACCAGCGTCGCGTCGAAAAGCTGAGCAACCCCGAAAGGAGCCCCGCATGAGCACCAACCCCGTTACGGCAGGCCTTCAGCCGGATGGCTTCTTTACCAAGACGCTTTCCGAGGTTGATCCGGCGGTATTCGCCGGCGTCGAGCACGAGATGGCGCGCGAGCAGTATCAGATCGAGCTGATCGCCAGCGAGAACATCGTCTCCAAGGCGGTGCTCGAGGCGCAGGGCTCGGTCTTCACCAACAAATACGCCGAGGGCTATCCCGGCAAGCGCTATTATCAGGGCTGCCACCCGTCCGACGAGGTCGAGCAGCTGGCGATCGATCGCGCCAAGCAGCTGTTCGGCTGCGACTTCGCCAACGTCCAGCCGCATTCGGGCGCGCAGGCGAACGGCGCGGTGATGCTCGCGCTGACCAAGCCGGGCGACACCATCCTCGGCCTCAGCCTCGATGCCGGCGGCCACCTGACGCACGGCGCCCGCGCAGCGATGAGCGGCAAGTGGTTCAACGCGGTCCAGTACGGCGTCCGCCCCGACGATCACCTGATCGACTATGACCAGGTCGCCGCGCTTGCCCGCGAGCACAAGCCGAAGCTGATCATCACGGGCGGCTCGGCCTATCCGCGCCACATCGACTTCGCCCGCTTCCGCGCGATTGCGGACGAAGTCGGCGCGATGTTCATGGTCGACATGGCGCACTTCGCCGGCCTGGTCGCCGGCGGCGTCCACCCGACCCCGTTCGGCCACGCCCATGTCGTCACCACCACCACGCACAAGACGCTGCGTGGGCCCCGTGGCGGCATGATCCTGACCAATGACGAGGCGATCGCGAAGAAGATCAACTCGGCGGTGTTCCCGGGGCTGCAGGGCGGCCCGCTGATGCACGTGATCGCCGCCAAGGCGGTCGCGTTCGGCGAGGCGCTGCGTCCCGAGTTCAAGAGCTATGCCGCGGCGGTGGTCGAGAACGCCAAGGTGCTGGCGGCGACGCTCAAGGAGCGCGGCGCGAACCTCGTCTCGGGCGGCACCGACACGCATCTGGCGCTGGTCGATCTCACCCCGCTCGGCGTCACCGGCAAGGACGCCGACGAGGCGCTGGAGCGCGCGGCGATCACCTGCAACAAGAACGGCATCCCCAACGATCCGCTGCCGCCGATGAAGACCAGCGGCATCCGCGTCGGCTCGCCCGCGGGCACCACGCGCGGTTTCGGCCCGGCCGAGTTCCGCGAGATCGGCAACATGGTCGCCGACGTGCTCGACGGCCTGCGGAACAAGGGCGAGGCGGGCGACGCCGCGGTCGAGGCCGATGTGAAGGCCCGCGTCCGCGCGCTGTGCGAACGCTTCCCGATCTATGGCGGCTAAGTGCGCTGCCCATTCTGTTCCAATGAGGCCAGCCAGGTAAAGGATAGCCGCCCCACCGACGACGGGGCGGCCATCCGCAGGCGGCGGCAGTGCGAGGCGTGCGGTGCGCGCTTCACCACCTTCGAGCGCATCCAGCTGCGCGAACTTACCGTGGTGAAGAGCGGAGACCGGCGCGAGCCATTCGAGCGCGACAAGCTGATGCGCTCGGTCTCCACAGCGTGCCGCAAGCGCCCGATCCAGCCCGCCCAGATCGAGCGGTTGGTCTCCGGCATCCAGCGGCAGCTGGAAACGACGGGCGAGAGCGAAATCCCTTCCCAGCGCATCGGCGAGCTGGTGATGGAGGCGCTCAAGGGCCTCGATTCGGTAGCCTATATCCGCTTCGCCAGCGTGTATAAGGATTTCCGCGAGGCGAAGGATTTCGAGGAATTCGCCGGTAACGTCAGCGAGGTCGGCAAAAGTTGAATTCCCCCGTCATCGTGCTCGTCCGCCCGCAGCTGGGCGAGAATATCGGCAAGGCCGCGCGCGCCATGCTCAACTTCGGGCTGACCGAGATGCGGCTGGTGTCCCCGCGTGACGGCTGGCCCAACCCCTCGGCAGGTCCCGCGGCGAGCGGCGCGGATATCGTGCTCGAAAAGGCGCAGGTGTTCGAGAGCGTCGCCGATGCGGTGGCCGATTGCACCCATGTCTATGCCACCACGGTGCGCAAGCGCGGCGTGACCAAGCCGGTGGTGACCCCCGAGGTCGCCGCGCGCGAGATCCACGGCGCGCCCACGCGCAGCGCGATCCTGTTCGGGCCCGAGCGCTCGGGGCTGGAGACCGACGATGTAGCGCTCGCCCGCACCATCATCACCGTGCCGATCAACCCCGAGTTCGGGTCGCTGAATCTCGCCCAGGCGGTGATCCTGGTCGCCTATGAATGGTCGAAGCATGTCGGGTTGGAAAGCCCGCCCGCGGTCGACCTCGATCCCCCCGCCCCGCAGGAGGAGCTGGACGGGATGATCGGGCAGCTCGATGCGATGCTGGAGGACTCGGGCTATTATTTCCCGCCCGACCGGGTGCCCTCGACCAAGCGGACGCTGCGCACGCTGCTGACCAAGCCGCGCTGGTCGAGCCAGGAACTGCGCACACTGCGCGGCGTGCTTTCCGCACTAGAGGGTCGCAAGCGCCATCGGGTGGAGTGAGCAGCTTGACTCGTCCAGCGCGTCCCGCTACGCGCGCCGCTTCGCAATTGGCCCCGCACCCCCGGTGAAGCGGTGGCCCTGCGCTTTTCCCATCAGAGAAGCACAGGCGAAACCGGGATCGCGATCAGGGCGGCGTGCCGTCCGGGTCAACGTCAACGCAATTGATCTAAGGATTTTACATGTCGAAGCGCTCCAGCGCCAAGCATAAGCTCGATCGCCGCATGGGCGAAAACATCTGGGGTCGTCCGAAGTCCCCGGTGAACAAGCGCGAATACGGCCCGGGCCAGCACGGCCAGCGCCGCAAGGGCAAGATGTCGGACTTCGGCATCCAGCTGCGCGCCAAGCAGAAGCTCAAGGGCTATTACGGCGACATCACCGAGAAGCAGTTCAAGCGCTCGTACGAAGACGCGTCGCGCATGAAGGGCGACACCGGTCAGAACCTGATCGGCCTGCTCGAGCAGCGCCTCGACATGATCGTTTACCGCGCCAAGTTCGCGCCGACGATCTTCGCGGCCCGCCAGCTGGTCAACCACGGCCATGTCCGCGTTGACGGCGAGAAGTGCAACATCGGCTCGCGCCGCATCAAGCCGGGCCAGGAAATCAGCCTGAGCAGCAAGGCGCAGGAAATGGCGCTGGTCATGGAAGCGCAGAGCCTCGCCGAGCGCGACATCCCCGACTATGTCGCTCCGGACGGCGCGGCGAAGGTCACCTTCACCCGCGTGCCGACGCTCGACGAAGTGCCGTACCCGGTGAAGATGGAACCGAACCTGGTCGTCGAGTTCTACTCGCGCTAATTCGGCTCCCTTCGGGAACGAGAAATGGGGCGGTCCTTCGGGGCCGCCCTTTTTCGTTGTGTGGACGGGCACGACACCGCAAAACGGGCGCACCAGGAGGAATTCGATGCGCTTTTCGTTGCTTGCCCTTGCCCTGCTTTCGTCCACCGCCGCCCAGGCGCAGACCGCTCCCGCCATTTCGGTCGACACGCTCAAGACCGTCACGCAGACGCTCTCCTCCGACGCGTTCGAGGGGCGCAAGCCGACCAGCGCGGGCGAGGAAAAGACCATCGCCTATCTGATCGAGCGCTTTCAGAAGGCGGGGCTCAAGCCCGGCAACAAGGGGCAATGGGTGCAGGACGTGCCGCTGGTCGAACTCAGCGTGCAGAGCCCCAGCAAGCTCGCCTTTACCGGCGGCAAGACGCCGGTGTCGCTCGCCTATGGCAGCGAGGCGGTGTTCTCCACCTATCGCGTCACCCCGAAGATCGACCTGAAGGACAGCGAGGTCGTGTTCGTCGGCTATGGCATCAACGCGCCCGAGCGCGGGTGGAACGACTATGCCGGGCTCGACGTGAAGGGGAAGACCGTCGTCATCCTGATCAACGATCCCGACTGGCAGACCATGACGCTGGACGGCCCCTTCGGCGGCCGGGCGATGACCTATTATGGCCGCTGGACCTACAAGTATGAGGAAGCCGCCCGCCAGGGTGCGGCGGGCGCGATCATCATCCACGATACCGAGCCGGCCGCCTATGGCTGGGGGGTGGTCGAGAGCAGCTGGGGCGGCCCCAAGCTCGAGCAGGACACGCCCGGCGACCATGCCGACCAGTCGCAGCTGATCGGCTGGATCCAGCAGGATGCGGCCAAGGCGCTCTTCGCCAGCGCCGGCAAGGACTATGCCGCGCTGATCGAGGCGGCGAAGCGCAAAGGCTTCAAGGCGGTGCCGCTGGGTGTGAAGGCTTCCGCCAGCTTCGGCGTCGGCATCAAGCGCCAAGCCTCGAAGAACGTGGTCGGCATCCTGCCTGGCAGCGAGCGGCCGGATGAAGTGGTGCTGTTCTCGGCGCATTGGGACCATCTCGGCCGCTGCAAGCCGGTAGACGGCGACGATATCTGCAACGGCGCGGTCGACAACGCCACCGGCACCGCCGGGCTGGTCGCGCTCGCCGAGGCCAATGCCAAGGCGGGCCCGGCCAAGCGCAGCATGGTGTTCCTGGCGGTGACCGCCGAGGAACAGGGGCTGATCGGCTCGCAATATTATGCCGAGCACCCGGTGTATCCGCTCGCCAAGACGGTCGGCGGCGTGAACATGGACGGGCTCAACATCGTCGGCAAGGCGAAGGATTTCGTGCTGATCGGTGCCGGCAAGTCCGAGCTGGAAGAACTGGTGAAGCCGCTGGTCGCCGCAGAAGACCG
Source organism: Sphingomonas sp. ATCC 31555 (assembly GCF_000282895.1). GTDB lineage: Bacteria > Pseudomonadota > Alphaproteobacteria > Sphingomonadales > Sphingomonadaceae > Sphingomonas. The sequence goes on along the minus strand of NZ_ALBQ01000021.1, from coordinate 196,317 downwards.
AGTGATCGGCATCGAACCCACGCCGGAAAAGGGCGGCTATTACCGATCCGACCATTTCAGCTTCGCCAAGCTGGGCGTGCCGATGCTGTATGGCGAGAGCGGCGACGATCTGGTGGTGGGCGGCAAGGCGGCCGGCGCCAAGGCTGCGGAAGATTATACCGACAAGCGCTACCACAAGCCCCAGGACGAATATAACCCGAACTGGAAGTGGGACGGCGCGCTGTCCGACCTGCGGATCTATTACGGCCTCGGCCGCGCACTGGCCGAGGGCAGCAACTGGCCCAACTGGTTCAAGGACGCCGAATTCCGCGCCATCCGCGACAAGGCGCGGGCGGGGCAGTAACACGGTCCAGCGCCCCTTCCGTCGTCATCCCGGCGAAAGCCGGGATCCATTGGGGTTTCCGTCACGGCACCTGCCGATACCGAGAGGCGAATGGATCCCGGCTTTCGCCGGGATGACGGCTTGTGGGAAGCGGCCGGGCATCCGTCGGCCTTTCCCCTGTAACCGTACGCGGCTAAAGGCCGCGCCATGACTCGTACCCCTCCCCCCGAATGGGCGCCGCACGATGCGGTCTGGATCGGCTTTCCCAGCCACGCTGACCTCTGGGTCGAAGACCTGGAGCCCGCCCGCGAAGAAGTGATCGCCTTTGCCCACGCGGTCCATGCCGAAGGCCGCGGCGAGCGCGTTATCCTGGTCGCCGCCGATGCGGCCGCCGCCGAGGCGGCCCGCGCCATGGCCGGCGATGCCGCCGAGGTCGTGACCGAGCTGTTCGGCGACATCTGGCTGCGCGACACCGCCGGCATCGTCACCGGCGACAATGTCGCGCAGGATTTCGGCTTCAACGGCTGGGGCGGCAAGTACGACCTGGAAGGCGACGACACGATCGGCGCCCGCCTCGCCGCCCGCCGGCAGCTTACGGCCGTCAAGCATGGCTGGGTGCTCGAAGGCGGCGCGATCGACGGCGACGGCACCGGCCTGTGCGTCACCACCGAGCAGTGCCTGCTCAACCCCAACCGCAACCCAGACCTCGACCGGGCGGCCATCGAAGCCAAGCTTGCGGCGGACCTGGGCTACACCCGCGTGCTGTGGCTGGGCAACGGCCTCGCCAACGACCATACCGACGGCCATGTCGACAATCTCGCCCGCTTTATCGGCCCCAACCGGCTGCTGATCCCCACCCCGGCCGAGGACGATCCCAATGCGGCGATCTACGCCGATGCGGTCGCCCGCGCCGAGGCGTTCGGCGTCGAGGTGGTGCGGATGCCCTCCCCCGGCGCGGTGCTCGACGAGGATGGCGAGGTGATCCCGGCCAGCTACATGAACTTCTACATCGGCAACGCCGCGGTGGTGGTGCCGCTCTACGGCCAGCCCAACGACGGGGCGGCGATCGAGACGCTGCGGGGCATTTTCCCGGACCGTGTCATTGTAGGCCAGCGCGCAGATCATATCTTGACCGGCGGCGGCAGCTTCCACTGCATCAGCCAACAGATCCCCAAGCTCTGAGGACCCGGATGACCGAGATCACCGTCGGCGCGCTGCAGCTCGCCTTCTCGAACGATATCGACGCGAACATCGCCCGCGTGACCGAGCTGGTCCGCGAGGCGGCCGGCCGCGGCGCACAGGTCGTGCTGCCGCCCGAGTTGTTCGAGGGCGAGTATTTCTGCCGGGTCGAGGACGAGGGCCTGTTCGCCAACGCCAAGCCGGTGACCGAGCACAAGGCTGTACTGGCGATGCAGGCGCTCGCCGCCGAGCTTTCGATCCACATCCCCACCAGCTTCTTCGAGGCCGATGGGCCGCACCATTATAACAGCCTCGCGATGATCGGCCCGGACGGCAAGGTCTCGGGCGTCTATCGCAAGAGCCACATTCCCGATGGGCCCGGCTATGAGGAGAAGTTCTATTTCCGCCCCGGCAACACGGGGTTCAAGGTGTGGGACGGCCCCGGTGCCAAGCTGGGCGTGGGGGTGTGCTGGGACCAATGGTACCCGGAAACCGCGCGCGCGATGATGTTGATGGGCGCCGAGCTGCTCTTCTACCCCACCGCGATCGGCAGCGAGCCGCATGACGACAGCCTCGACACCGCGCGGCTGTGGCGTCGTGCGATGGTGGGCCATGCGGTTTCCAACGTCGTGCCGGTGATCGCCGCCAACCGCGTCGGCACCGAGCATGGCCAGACCTTCTACGGCACCAGCTTCATCACCGACGAGCGCGGCGACATCCTCGCCGAGCTGGATCGCACCGAGGAAGGCGTGATCACCGCGACGCTCGATCTCGATCGGGTGAAGCGCCACCGCGCCGCGTTCGGCTTCTTCCGCGATCGCCGGCCGGAATTGTACGGCCGGCTGGTGCAGGACATCTGAAGCGGTCGTCGCCCCTTCCGATCGGGAGGGGCGACGCGCGGTTCAGCGCTGTTGCTGGCCGACCTGGGTTTCCACCTTCACCGGACGGTCGCAGCGCGCATCGCGAATCACTGCCAAGGAACGATCCGCCAAAGGCTGTTCCGCGAGCGGCGTGGCACGAGCCGATGTTTCACGCTCCGCATCCTTGCCCACGACCTGTAACTTGGCATTTTCGCATCGCGCTTTTGCCGCGGGCGCCTTCGGTACAGTAACGCCGTCGGAAACTGCAAAGACGGCGAGCGCAGCGATCGAGACCAGTTGAAGCATCTGCTTTCCCCTTTTCGAAGCGAGGCCAACCTATCCCGGCCGGACGCCGGATCCTAACGCCCGCGTTCGGCGAGCTTGCGCTCCCATGCCAGCGCGTCGCGAACGATGCCGTTCAGGTCGTCATACTTGGGGCGCCATGGCAGGGCGGCGAGGATCGCGCTGTTATCTGCCACCAATGCATCGGGATCGCCGGCGCGGCGGCCCTCCAACTTGCGTTCGATCGTCATGTTGGTCACGCGATCAACAGCGTCCAGCACCTCCAGCACCGAGAATCCCCGGCCATAGCCGCAGTTCATCGTGTGGCTTTCCTGCGGCCGCGCGATCAGCAGATCGAGCGCATCGACATGGGCGGCGGCAAGATCGCTGACATGGATATAGTCGCGCACGCCGGTGCCGTCGGCGGTCGCGAAATCGGTGCCGTAAACGCCGACATGGCTGCGCTTGCCGGTGGCCGCTTCCACGGCAATCTTGATCAGATGCGTCGCCCCGATGGTCGATTGTCCGCTGCGCCCCTGCGGATCCGCGCCGGCGACGTTGAAGTAGCGCAAAGCGCAATAGTTCATCGGATGCGCCGCCGCGACGTCCTTCAGCATGATCTCGGTCATCAGCTTCGACATGCCATATGGATTGATCGGCGCCTTCGGGCTGTCTTCGCGGATCGGCACCTTTTCCGGGATGCCATAGGTGGCGGCGGTCGACGAGAAGATGAAGTGGCGGACGCCTTCCGCCACGACGCTTTCGATCAGCGACCGGCTGGCGGCGGGGGTGTTGCGATAATATTTGAGCGGGTCCGTCACCGATTCCGGCACCACCACCGATCCGGCAAAGTGCATCACCGCCGTGACGCCGTGCGCGCGGATCGCCGATCGCACCGCTTCGGCATCGTCGATATTGGCCACGACGAGCTTGGCGCGCGAGTCCACCGCCCAGTCGAAGCCGGTCACCAGATTGTCGATCACGACAACCGACCAGCCGGCATCCAGCAGCGCCAGCACCGCATGGCTGCCGATATAGCCCGCACCACCCGTAACCAACACCGTTCCGTCGCGCATGATGGTCCCCCCTTTGTCCGCCCCTACCTCCACCCTATCTTTGAGCGACAAGCAAGGAGTTCCTCGTAATGACGATCGAAACGGCTACCCTCGCAGGAGGATGCTTCTGGTGCACCGAAGCAGTTTTCAAGGATGTGATCGGCGTGCAGGCGGTCGAGAGCGGCTATATCGGCGGCACCAAGGAAAGCCCCACCTACAAGGAAGTGTGCAGCGGCACGACGGGCCATGCCGAAGCGATCCGGGTGACCTTCGACAACGACGTGGTCAGCTATGGCCAGCTGCTCGACATCTTCCTCGCCACGCATGATCCGACGCAGCTCAATCGCCAGGGCAACGATGTGGGGACCCAATATCGCTCGGCGATCTTCCCGCATTCGGCAGAGCAGGAGCGCGAGGCGCTGGACGCGCTGGAGCGTGCCCGCCCGGATTGGCCGCAGCCGATCGTCACCGCGATCGAGCCGCTCGGCCAATGGTGGCCTGCCGAAGACTATCATCAGGAATATTGGGAAGGCGAAGGCCAGCGCAATCCCTATTGCCTCGCCGTGATTCCGCCCAAGCTCCGCAAGCTGCGCAAGAGCTTCGCCAACAAGGTGAAAGAGGGCACGGCAGCGTAAGGCCGCGCCCTCTCCACGGGGGGCGTTCGAGACCGCGGCTGGTCGCAAGACCAGCCGCTGATTGCGAACAACACAGGTGCAAGCAAGCCGCCTATATTGTCCGGGTTCCGCGCATCCTCAGCAGACAATCGAACATGGAACCGCAGCCGAGAAATCGTACCGCGGCTCAAATAATTCGAACATCCGCCAGTCACCGTCTCGCCCGTCTGTCTTTCGCGGGCTGTGCGGCCGTACAACGGTAAAAGTTTGTGGGCGGGTGTAAAGAAGAGATCGTATACCGATTACCCGAATTGAGACCGCAACAACCTCGATTCTCACGTGAACGACGTTTTTGAGGCGCTCACCATCGTGCGAATTACTGGCTATCGACCTATAACCTGCACGCATCGTTGTAATGTCGTGGACACGTCACCAGTGCCGGCAGAAATTAATTGCAACAATCTGTAACTAGCCTGGCTGGCAAGGCTGTTATTTGCTTTGACGCGGCGGTGCGGCGGATTCAGCCGCGTGGATGCGCGGCGCGCGCGAGGCGATCGCGGATGGCTTGGCCAAGGCCCTGCTCCGGGATCGGCGCGATGGCGATGCTGGAACGGGTGGACGCATCGGCACGATGCAGCGCATCGAACAGGCGCGCAGCGGCCTCGCGCAGATCGCCGGTGGCAGAAAGGCTGTCATCGCCGGCGATCGGGCCGAACCCAATCAGCCACTCTCCCGCCGCTGCCACCCGCGCATCGAGCCGCAACGGCTTGGCCGGCGCGTAATGGCTGGCGAGTTGCCCCGGCGCCGTCACTGCGCCGGGCGTGGTGCCGGTGCGATAGCCGGGCAGTTCCTCGGCCGTCACCGGCCCGGGCCGCAGGATTCGCTGCGTCGCGGGTTCGACGATGGTCGACTCGATCCCCGCCCGCGTCGCGCCATCGTCGATCACCAAAAGGATGCGTCCCGCCAGGCTCGCGGCGACATGGGCGGCACGCGTCGGGCTGATGCCGCCGCTGGCATTGGCCGAGGGCGCGGCGAGCGGCCGGCCGCTCGCCTGGATCAGCCCCTGCATCGCGCGGTGATCCGGCATGCGCAGCGCCACGGTGGGCAGGCCGGCGGTAACGAGACTGGCGATCGGCGAGCCATTCGCCAGCGGCAGCACCATCGTCAGCGGCCCCGGCCAGAAGCGCGTGGCCAGCGCGCGGGCATGGTCGTCGAAGCGGGCGATCGTCTCGGCCATTGCCATATCCGCGACATGCACGATCAGCGGATTGAACGAGGGCCGCCCCTTGGCCGCGTAAATGCCCGCGACGGCATCCGAATCGGTCGCGTCGGCGGCGAGCCCGTAGACGGTTTCGGTAGGCACCGCGACGCAGGCGCCGCGCCGAATCAGCGCCGCCGCTTCGCCGAGCGCGGCCTCGCCGTAGGGTAAGATGCGCGGATTTGCTGGGGTCACCCGCAAGGCGCTATATTGGCTGCAACAAGATCACAAGAGAGAGGCCTGATGTTCACCCCCGCCACCGCCGAGCAGCGTTTCGTGCTCGACCATATCGTCCGCCTGTCCGAGATCAGCGAAGAGGCCACGCCCGACCTGCTCGACGCCGTGCTCGACGGCGCCGGCCAGTTCGCCGCGGGCGAATGGGCGCCGCTTGAACGGCTGGGCGATACCGAAGGCGCGCGCTGGACCGAACACGGCGTGAGAATGCCCGAAGGCTTCGCCGCCGCCTATCGCGCCTATGTCGAGGGCGGCTGGGGCACGATCGGCTCGCCGACCGAGCATGGCGGCCAGGGCCTGCCGGTCAGCCTGTCGGTGGCGGTGCTGGAGACGCTGGGCACCGCCAACATGGGCTTCTGCCTATGCCCGGTGCTGACCGTCGGCGCGGTCGAAGCGCTCCACCATCACGGCTCGGCCGAGCAGCAGGCGCTGTATCTGCCCAAGCTGGCGACCGGCGAATGGACCGGCACGATGAACCTCACCGAGCCGCAGGCGGGTTCGGACGTCGGCGCGGTGAAGACCAAGGCCGAGCCCGCGGGCGACGGCAAGTGGAAGATCAAGGGCACCAAAATCTACATCTCGTTCGGCGATCACGACATGGCCGACAATATCGTGCATCTGGTACTGGCCCGCACGCCGGGCGCGCCGGCGGGTACCAAGGGCCTGTCGCTGTTCCTGGTGCCCAAGTTCCGGCTCAAGGAGGACGGGACGCCGGGCGATTTCAACGATATCAAGGTCGTCTCGATCGAGCACAAGATGGGCCTCCACGCCTCGCCCACCTGCGTGCTGAGCTTCGGCGACCATGACGACTGCATCGGCGAGCTGATCGGCCCCGAACTGGGCGGCATCCGCGCGATGTTCACGATGATGAACAATGCCCGCCTCAATGTCGGCCTGCAGGGCGTCCAGGTTGCCGAGCGCGCCACCCAGCGCGCGGTCGCCTATGCCCGCGAGCGGGTGCAGGGCTACCGGGGCGGCGCCCCCACCGCGATCATCGAGCACCCCGATGTCCGCCGCATGCTGCTGCGGATGAAGGCGCAGACGCAGGCGGCGCGCGCGCTGGTCTATTACGCCTTCGGCCAGCTGGATCGCGGCCGCAGCGGCGATGCCGAGGCGGACAAGCGCGTCGAGCTGCTCACCCCGCTCGCCAAGGCGCATGCGACCGACATCGGCAACGAGGTCGCGAGCCTGGGCGTACAGGTCCATGGCGGCATGGGCTATATCGAGGAGACCGGTGCCGCCCAGCATTTCCGCGACGCGCGCATCACCCCGATCTACGAAGGCACCAACGGCATCCAGGCCGCGGACCTGGTCGGCCGCAAGCTGAGCATGGACAATGGCGCGACGCTGCTCGGCCTGCTGGCAGACATGCGCGCCGAGGCACGGGACGCGGGACTGCGTTCGCTGATCGACGCCTGCGAGGAGGTCGGCCGCAACCTGCTGGGCAGCGATGCCGACGACCGGCTGGCGGCGAGCTATCCGTTCCTGACCATGCTGTCGGTGGCGGTGTGCGGCTGGCTGATGGAGAAGAGCGGGCGCTTGGCGGCACAGGGCGACGGCGAGCCCGGCTTCTTCCAGATGAAGCAGGCAGCGGCGCGCTTCTATGTCGAGCAGATCGTGCCGGAAGCGCTCGGTCTGCGCGCGGCGGCGATGGCGAAGGCGGCGGTGCTGTATGCGGTGGAGGCGGAGGCCTTCGCGGCTTGAGGGGCTTGGTGGAATAATCCTCACCCGCCAGGGGGAGGTGCCGCCGCAGGCGGCGGAGGGGGAGGGAAGCGATGCGCCTGGGAGGTCCCGATAATCCCCGCCGCAACGCCAAACGCCTGCGCAAAGAAATGCCCCCTCCGGAAATCGCCCTTTGGCTCGCGCTGCGCCAAAACGAAGCGGGTTTGCGCTTCCGCAAGCAGCACCCGGCCGGTCCGTACGTGCTGGACTTCTACTGCGCCCCAGCCCATCTCGCGATCGAAGTGGATGGCGAAGCCCATGCCCGCGGCCACCGCCCGGAGCGCGACGCCGCCCGCGACGCATGGTTGAAAGCACAAGGCGTGCGCATCCTCCGCTACACGGCAACGGACGTTCTGAACCACACCGAAGGCGTGGTGCGCCAAATCCTCACGATCGCGATCGAGCGGAGGGCCACTCTGCAAACCGCTCGCCTACCTCCCCCTCCGCCGCCTACGGCGGCACCTCCCCCTGTCGGGGGAGGATGAGCAAGGCGGATCAATCCTCACCCGCCAGGGGGAGGTGGCAGGCCGCAGGCCTGACGGAGGGGGAGGTCAGCGATTCGCTCTCGGCTCAGCGCGCAGGCAGGCCGCCAATGCGTCGGCGGCAAGCTTGTCCGCGAACGCGTTGTCGGACGGTTCCGCCCAGACGCGCAGATCCTCGATCAGCGAGGGATGCGCGCAAAGCGCGGCCGCCTCCAGCATGGGTGGGGTAATGGTGTTCCCGCGCAGGGCTTCCTGCACGCACGGCAATGCCAGTCCGGGATCGCGGCTTGCCAGCCCCAGCGCGGCCTCCGCTCGGACGACTTCGTCTTCGTCTCTCGCAGCAACAAGAAGAACCGCGCGCACCGCAGGCGTATCGCCTCCCTCCTGGCTCAGGAGCATGGTGGCCCAGTCGCGATTCGCGCGATCCGCATCCCGCGTGAGTTCGATGAGGAGATTGAGGTTGGCCTGCGCAAGGGGTCCGTCGGCGAGCGCCACCTCTTCCGCGATAATGCCCTTCAAGAAGTCTGACGGAGACTAATAGCGTTCGGACACCTGTGCACGCTGCCATGACACTACACGCCCTTCAAGCAAAAGGGCTTCATCCCCTCACAACGCCCCCAGATCCCCCACCGCATCCTTGTCCAGCCACGTCCCGGCCTCGGGCATCGGGTATTTCAGCCCCGTCGCGCAGTTGAACAGCACTGTCCGCTCCTCCGGGTCGACCAGCCCGTCCCGCATCGCCTGCCGGTACGCCGCCAGCGTCGCCCCACCCTCGGGGCAGAGCAGCAGGCCGTCCTTGCGGGCGCACTCGTCCACCGCCTGGAGGATTGCCGGATCGCCCACCGCCAGCGCGCGCCCGCCGGACTCGCGCACCGCGCGCAGGATCAGGAAGTCGCCCACCGCGCGCGGCACGCGGATGCCCGCCGCGACTGTTGCGGCATTCTCCCAGCGCTCGGCATGCTCCTCGCCCGCCTCGAACGCGCGGACGATCGGCGCGCAGCCCGAGGCCTGCACCGCGTACATGCGCGGGCGCTTCGCGCCGATCCAACCGAGCCGCTCCAGCTCGTCGAACGCCTTCCACATACCGATCAGGCCGGTGCCGCCGCCGGTGGGATAGAAGATCGCGTCGGGCAGCTCCCAGCCGCACTGCGCGGCGAGCTCCAGCCCCATCGTCTTCTTGCCCTCGATCCGGTAGGGCTCCTTCAGCGTCGAGAAGTCGAACCAGCGCCCCTCGACCGCCCCCCGCCCGACGATCGCGCCGCATTCGTCGATCTGGCCGTTGACCCGGTAGACCCGCGCGCCCTGCGCGGCGATCTCGCGAACATTCACCTCCGGCGTCTCCTCGGGGCAGAGGATCACCGTCTCGATGCCGCAGCGCGCGGCATAGGCGGCGAGCGCCGCGCCGGCATTGCCGTTGGTCGGCATGGCGATGCGGGTGACGCCCAGCTCGCGCGCCATGCTCACCGCCATCACGAGGCCACGCGCCTTGAACGAGCCAGTCGGCAGCCGGCCCTCGTCCTTCACGATCGCGCCCGGCCCGCCGGATTTTGGGATATCGATCAGCGGGGTCTCGATCTCGCCCAGCGAGACGATGTTCTCCGCCCGCCGCACCGGTAGCAGCTCGCGCCAACGCCACAGATCGGTCGGCCGCGCCTCCAGTGCGTCGCGGGTCAGCGCCGCGCCCACCCCCGCCAGATCATAGCGCACCAGCAGCGGCCGCCCGACGCGCGAGAGCCCATGCAGCTGGTCCGCCGCATAGGTCTCGCCCGTCATCGAGCATTCGAGATGGGTGACGAAGCTCGGCCGCTCGGCCGTGAGATTGTCCTGCATGGGCGGCAGCTTAGGAACCGCCGCCGCCCCTGTCGATGGCGCTTCAGGCCATGTCGAGCACGATCCGGCCCTCGATCTCGCCCTTACGCATCCGATCGAACACGCCGTTGACGTTCTCAAGTTTCTCGGTCGCCACGGTCGCATGGACCTTGCCCTGCCCGGCGAAATCGAGCGCCTCCTGCAGGTCCAGCCGGGTGCCCACGATCGAGCCGCGCACGGTGATGCCGTTGAGCACCGTGTCGAAGATCGACAGCGGGAAATCCCCCGGCGGCAGGCCGTTGAGCGACACGGTGCCGCCGCGCCCCACCATGCCCAGCGCCTGCTGGAACGCCTTGGTCGACACCGCCGTCACCAGCACGCCCCGCGCGCCGCCGACCGCCTTCTTAACGAACGCCGCCGGATCCTCGTGGCGGGCGTTGACCGTCAGCTCGGCGCCCAGCTTCCGCGCCAGCGCCAGCTTCTCGTCGTCGATATCAACCGCGATGACGTTGAGCCCCATCGCCTTGGCATATTGCACCGCCATGTGCCCCAGCCCGCCGATCCCGGAGATGGCGACCCAGTCGCCGGGCTTGGTATCGGTGACCTTGAGCCCCTTGTAGACCGTCACGCCCGCGCACAGCACCGGTGCGATCTCCACGAAGCCTACCTTGTCGGGCAGGATGCCGACATAGTTGGGGTCGGCCAGCACATAATCGGCAAAGCCGCCATTCACCGAATAGCCGGTGTTCTGCTGGCTCTCGCACAGCGTCTCCCAACCGCCCAGGCAGTGCATGCAGTGTCCGCACGCGGTGTAGAGCCAGGGCACGCCCACCCGATCACCTTCCTTCACATGGGTCACGCCAGCCCCAACCGCCGCGACATGGCCAACGCCTTCATGGCCCGGGATGAAGGGCGGCTTGGGTTTGACCGGCCAATCGCCCTCGGCGGCGTGAAGATCGGTGTGGCAAACCCCGCTGGCGGCAATGCGGACAAGAATCTGGCCGGGGCCAACCTCCGGCACCGGCACTTCCTCGATCACCAACGGCTTGCCGAATTCGCGAACTACGGCAGCTTTCATCGTCTTGGACATCGATCGCTCCTGCTTGGACTATGCGATCGGATGGGCCCTCACAGGCGCATGCCCAATTAGGAGTGATGCGTAGAACGCAAGTTCATCGCCGGCCCAGTCGGCTCCGCTGCGCCTGCTTGCGTAGCGCGCCCGGCATCCACCGCGCGGCGAACCACAGCTTGCGCGCCGTGCTGCCGACGCGGGTATGCAGCACCGGCCCGTGCACCGCCTGCCACGCCGCTTCCGCCACATCGGACACGGGCGAGATCTCCAGCCCGGAGCGTTGCACGCTTTCGCGGATCAGCTGGTTGGAGCCCCCCGCCGGCTGGTCGAGCAGCGGCGTGTCGATAAAGGCCGGCATCAGAGTGCGCACCTTCACGCCGGCCGCGGCCCATTCGCCGTCCAGCGCCTCGGCCAGGCCGCGCACGGCGAACTTGGTCGCCGAATAGATCGCAGCCCCTGCGGTGCCGTAAATCCCCGCGGCAGAGCTGGTGATCAGCATCGCCGAGTCCGGCGTGGCGGCCAGAAGCGGGAAGCCGACATGGGCGCCGTGCACCACGCCCATGAAGTTGACGGCATTACAATGTTCGAGCGCGCGGGGATCGGCGCTGGCGAACGGGCCGCTGGTTCCGATCCCGGCATTGTTGAACAGCACGTCCAATCGCCCGCCGCTGGCATCGGCGAAGTCCGCGAGCGCCGCAGTCCAGCCATCGCGGTCGCGCACGTCGAAAGGATGCGTCGTGACCCTGTCCGCCGGCAGCATGGCGCGCGTGGCCTCCAGGCCGGCAACGTTCACATCGGCGATCCCGATCCGCCAGCCGCGCGCGGCGAACAGCACCGCCACCGCCTGCCCGATGCCCGAAGCACCGCCAGTGATGAAGATCGCACGCTCCGCCATCGCCTCCCCCTTTATGCACGCCGGTCTTTGACCTTTGCCGCAACATTCCGCACAACAGACGACAATGCCAGAGCAATTGCGCAGCGTGACGTTCGAAGGTGTCGGCAAGAGCTACGCAAATTCCGTGCGGGCCGTGGATTCCGTTTCGCTGGAGATCGCGGGCGGCAGCTTCGTAGCACTGGTAGGAGCGTCCGGATCGGGCAAGTCCACCCTGCTCAAGATGGTGAACCGCCTGATCGATCCAAGCGAGGGGCGCGTTCTGATCGACGGCGCGCCGGTGGATGCTGGGCCCGCGCACCTGCTGCGGCGGCGGATCGGCTATGTCTTCCAGAATGTCGGACTGTTCCCGCACCTGACCGTGGGGGAGAATGTTGCGATCGGGCTGCGGCTTGCCGGCGGTGGGGCGCCGGACGCACGCGTGGCCGAGCTGATGCGGCTGGTGGACCTGCCGGAGGCGATGATCGCGCGGATGCCCGACGCGCTGTCCGGCGGGCAGCGCCAGCGCGTCGGCGTCGCCCGCGCATTGGCCACCGGACCGAAATTGTTGCTGATGGACGAACCGTTCGGCGCGCTGGATCCGGTGACGCGCGATGCCCTGGGCGCGGCGATCCGTGCGCTACACGCGCAAATGGCGCTGACCACTCTGCTGGTCACCCACGACATGGCCGAAGCGCTGCTGCTCGCCGACCGTATCCTGGTGATGGACGCGGGCCGCATCGTCGGCGACGCGACGCCGCGCGACCTGCTCGCCGGCAAGGGCGGGGCGACGGCAGACGCGCTGGTGGCGGTGCCGCGCGACCAAGCGCAGCGTCTCGCGGCACTGGCGCGATGAGCGGCGCCTTCGCCCGCGTGCCCGAACTGCTTGCGCAGCATTTGCTGCTGGCCTTTGCCGCGCTGCTGCTGGGAATCGCGATCAGCCTGCCGCTCGCGGTGGCGTCCGCCCGGCATCGGGGGATCGCCCGGGTCGCGCTGGGGTTGGCGAGCCTCGTGCAGACCATTCCCAGCCTGGCGCTGCTGGCGCTGTTCTATCCGCTGCTGCTATGGCTTTCGGCGCTGCTGGGCGGGGGCATTCCGGCGCTGGGCTTCCTGCCGTCGCTGCTCGCGCTCACCCTCTATGCGTTGCTGCCGATCCTGCGCAACGCGATCACCGGTCTCACGACGCTCGACCCCGCCGTGCGCGAGGCAGCGGACGGGGTCGGCATGACGGCTTGGCAGAAACTGCGCCTGGTCGAAGCGCCGCTGGTCGCGCCGATGGTGATGGCCGGCATCCGCACCGCCGCCGTGTGGACGATCGGGGCGGCGACGCTTTCGACTACGGTGGGCCAGCCGAGCCTGGGCGACCTGATCTTTGCCGGGCTGCAGACGCAGAACTGGGCGCTGGTGCTTGCCGGCTGCCTTTCCGCCGCCGCGCTGGCCCTGACCGTCGACGCACTGCTCGGCCTTGCCGAATGGGGAATTTCCCGCAGGCGGCGGGCCTTTGTGTGGTTGAGCCTAGGCCTGCTCGCCGCGGGCGCGCTCGCCGCCTTGGCGCCCGCCTGGCCCGCGCAGCGGAGCGTGGTGACGATCGGCGCCAAAGGGTTTTCGGAACAATATATCCTAGCCCGGCTGATCGGCGCGCGGCTGAAGTCGGCGGGGTACCAGGTGCGCTATCGCGAAGGGCTGGGCTCCGGCGTCGCCTATGCGGCGCTCGCGAGCGATGCGATCGACGTCTATGTCGACTATTCGGGTACGATCTGGACCAACCAGATGGGCCGTACCGATGTACCACACCGCGCCGAGCTCGTCCGCGGCGTGGCCGAATGGGCGCGACGTACGAACAAGGTCACGCTGCTCGGATCGCTGGGCTTCGAGAATGCCTATGCCTTCGTCATGCGCGGCGACGATGCCCGGCGCCGCGGCATCGCGAGCATCGCCGACCTAGCCGCGGTCGCGCCGTCGCTGAAGCTCGCCACCGACGTGGAGTTTCTGGAGCGCTCCGAATGGAAGGCCGTGCAGCGCGCCTATGGCCTGCGTTTCGCCGCGGCGAATCCCTATCAGCCCACTTTCATGTATCGCGCGCTCGCCAGCGGCGCGGCGGACGTGATCCCGGCCTTTTCCTCCGACGGTCGCATCGCTGCGCAGCATCTTGCCGTGCTGCAGGATCCAAAAGGCGCCATCCCCGGCTATGACGCAATCCTGCTGCTTGCGCCGAAGCGCGCTGACGACGCCCGCTTCCAGGCCGCCCTGCGCCCGCTGATCGGTGCGATTTCAGTCGAAAAGATGCGCGAAGCCAATTACATGGTCGATCGCGACGCCGACAAGCAGAGCCCCGATGCCGCCGCCCGCTGGCTGACGCATGGACTTGGGCACTGATCCTGCGGTATCGCTACCAAAGAACCTGTTGGGGAGAGAGAAAATGCCTGCGGGCCTGAAGCTGCTGTTAGCCACCACGATCCTTGCCGCCGCACCCGCCGTTGCGCAGCAGGCGCCGACAACGCTGTCGTCCACTGCACATCCGGAAAAATGGCCCGCGGCGAAGACGCCGGGGCTGATCGATCCTGCCACGGAGAAGTCGATCACGGATCTGCTGGCGAAGATGACGCTGGAGGAGAAGGTTGGCCAGATGATCCAGGCCGACATCGGCAGCATCACGCCGGCCGATCTCGCCACCTATCCGCTCGGCTCCATCCTCGCGGGCGGCAGCTCGCCGCCCATCGGCGCGCCTGATCGTAGCCCCCGCGGGCCGTGGCTGGCGACGGCGCAGGCGTTCCAGAAGGCGGCGCTCGCCCGCAAGGGCAACCATGCCGCAATCCCGATCATGTTCGGCATCGACGCGGTGCATGGCAACAACAACATCGTCGGCGCCACGCTATTCCCGCACAATGTTGGCCTCGGCGCGATGCGCGATCCGGCGCTGATGGAAAAGATCGGCCGCGCAACCGCGGCGGAAACCGCCTCTGCGGGCATCGACTGGGCCTTCGGACCGACGCTGGCGGTGCCGCAGGACGACCGCTGGGGGCGCGCCTATGAAGGCTATTCGGAAGATCCGGAGGTGGTGCGCAGCTATGCCGGCGCGATGATCCGCGGCCTGCAGGGCGCGCCGGGCACCAAGGACCGCATCCAGAAAGGCTATGTCGCGGCCTCGGCCAAGCATTTCCTCGGCGACGGCGGCACCTTCGGCGGGCAGGACCAGGGCGATACCCGGGTTTCCGAAGAGGAGCTGATCCGCATTCACAATGCCGGTTATCCGGGCGCGATCAACGCGGGCACGATGACCGTCATGGCATCGTTCAGCAGCTGGAACGGCGCCAAGATGCACGGCAACAAGTCGCTGCTCACCGATGTGCTGAAGGGCAAGATGGGCTTTGACGGCTTCGTCGTCGGCGACTGGAACGGCCATGCGCAAATTCCGGGCTGCACCGCCACCGATTGCGCCGCGACGTTCAACGCCGGGCTCGACATGGCGATGGCGCCGGACAGCTGGAAGGGCCTGTACGAATCGACGCTGGCCCATGCCAAGGCCGGCACGATCCCGATGGCACGGATCGACGACGCGGTACGCCGCATCCTGCGCGTGAAGATGCAGATGGGCCTGTTCGAGGCGGCCCGCCCTTATGAGAGCAAGGCCGAGATCATCGGCGCACCCGAACATCGCGCTATCGCCCGCGAAGCGGTCGCCAAATCGCTGGTCCTGCTGAAGAACAATGGCGTGCTTCCGCTAAAGGCGAGCGCGAACGTGCTGGTCGCGGGTTCGGGCGCCGACTCCATGGCGCAGCAATCGGGCGGCTGGACGCTCAGCTGGCAGGGCGACGGCAATCCGAACGCGATGTTCCCCAATGGCGAGACGATCTTCGCCGGCATCCAGGCGGCGGTGAAGGCCGGCGGCGGCACGGCCACGCTTTCCGCCGATGGCAGCTTCACCAAAAAGCCCGACGTGGCGATCGTCGTGTTCGGCGAGGAGCCCTATGCCGAAATGCGCGGCGATGTGCGCACGCTGGAGTTCCAGCCGGGCGACAAGCAGGCGCTGGCGCTGCTCAAGAAGCTGAAGGCGGCGGGCGTGCCGGTCGTCTCGGTGTTCCTCTCCGGCAGGCCGCTCTGGGTGAACCCGGAGCTCAACGCGTCGGACGCGTTCGTCGCGGCCTGGCTGCCAGGCAGCGAGGGCGCGGGCGTGGCCGATGTGCTGATCGGCGACAAGGCCGGCAAGCCGCGCCGCGACTTCACCGGCACGCTTTCGTTCAGCTGGCCCAAGACGGCCGGCCAGTTCACGCTCAATCGCGGCGCCGCCGGCTATGATCCGCTGTTCGCGTTCGGCTATGGCCTGCGTTATGCCAAGCCCGGCACCGTCGGCACGCTGAGCGAAGTCTCGGGCGTCGATGCCGCGCTGGGCAACACCGGCACCTTCTTTGCCAAGGGCGTGACGCCGGCACCCTTCTCCTTCGCGACCGATAGCGGCGTCACTCGCAAGACCGTCGACGGGCCGGCCACCCAGGAAGGTGCGCAGCAGCTGACCTGGCCGGCAGGCCCTGCGACGCTGCGCATCGGCGGCGGCGACCTCGATCTCAGCCGCGAGACCAACGGCGACCTGTCGCTGCGCCTCGTCTATCGCGTCGATGCGGCACCGACGGGTCCGGTCCGGCTGTCGATGGAAGGCGGTACGAACACGGGAACGATCGACGCGACCGGGCTGTTCACCGGCAAGACCGGTTGGCAAACGGTCAACGTGCTGCTGAAATGCTATCAGAAGAACGGAGTCGATGTGACCAAGGTGAATGCGCCTATCGTGCTGCAGGCGAGCGGGCCCTTCACCCTCTCGCTGGCCGAAGCGCGGATCGTCTCCGATCCCGCCAATTCGGTCTGTCCGGGCCAATGAGCGGCATCGAGGTCGTCGAAATCGCGCGCGGAGCGTTTCGCGCGCAGTTTCTGAACCTGGGTGCGACGTTGCACCGGCTGGAAGTGCCCGATCGGCACGGGCGGCCGGACAATGTCGTGCTCGGCTATGCCGACCTCGAAGATTACCGCCGCCAGCCGCCGCGCTATTATGGCGCGGTGGCCGGCCGCTATGCCAATCGCATCGCCGGCGGCCGCTTCGCGCTGGACGGCGAAACGTTTCAGCTGACCACCAACGAAGGCGACAACAGCCTCCATTCGGGGCCTGCCGGCTTCGACCAGCAACTCTGGACGGTGGAGTCGCGCAGCGACACTGCCGTCACCTTCCGGCTCGATACGCCGCATGGCTGGAACGGCTTTCCCGGCGACCTCACGGCGCGGGTGGAATATGTGCTAGAGGAGGATGGCCTGGCGGTGCGGTTCACCGCCACCACCGATCGCGCGACGATCGTCAACCTCACCCAGCATGCCTATTTCAACCTGGCGGGCGAAGGCAGCAGCGCTACGATCCTGGAACATGTGCTGCAGATCCCGGCGAGCGCGATCACGCCGGTCGATAACGAACTGATCCCCACCGGCGCGCTTGCCCCAGTGGAAGGCACGCCCTTCGATTTCCGCACGCCCAAGCCGATCGGGCGCGACATCGATGCGGCCGATGCGCAGCTCGCGCTCGGCACGGGATTCGATCACAACTTCGTGCTGGACGGCCCCGCCGGCTTCGAACGGCGCATCGCCACGCTGTTCGATCCGCACACGGGACGCGTACTCGACGTGCATTCGACCGAACCCGGAGTTCAATTCTACTCCGGCAACTACCTGGCCGATGGCGCGCCGGGCACCACCGGCGGCACCTATCCACTACGGGGTGGCTTGTGTCTCGAGCCGCAGAAATTTCCGGACAGCCCGAACCAGCCCGGCTTCCCTTCCGCCCGGATCGAGGCGGGGGAAACCTATCGGCACAGCATGGCCTTTCGCTTCCGCACGGCATCGCATACAGAGACGGCATTCGATCGCTGACTTCCGCGCGCTGGCGATACTTGCAGCCGGCCTGCACGCGGCTATGCTCCCGGCATCATCACGCGGGGATAGCGAGTTCATGAAGTCGTTCCGATTGTTCTGCAGCGCGGCACTGATCGCGCTCGCCGTTCCTGTTCTGCCCGGCAGTGCCCAGCAAGCACCCGTCACTGCCACCCGCCCCGCGCCCGTCGCGGCGCTGGTGGAACAGGTGAAGCTTCCCTACAGCGAATTCACCCTCGCCAATGGCCTGCGCGTGATCGTCCACACCGATCGCAAGGCGCCGGTGGTGGCGGTTTCGGTGTGGTACGACGTCGGATCGAAGCACGAGCCAGCCGGCAAAACCGGCTTCGCCCATCTGTTCGAACATCTGATGTTCAACGGATCGCAGAACGCGCCCGGCGATTTCTTCGAACCGCTCAAGCAGGTCGGCGCGACCGACCTGAACGGCACGACCAGCTTCGATCGCACCAACTATTTCGAGACCGTGCCCAAGCCGGCACTCGAACGTGCATTGTTCCTGGAAAGCGACCGGATGGGGTGGCTGACCCCGGCAATCACGCAAGCCGTGCTCGATGAGCAGCGCGGCGTTGTTCAGAACGAGAAGCGCCAAGGGGACAACCGCCCCTTCGGACTGGTGCAATATGCACTGTTCGAGACGCTGTTCGCCGGCACGCCCTATGGCCACACGCCGATCGGATCGATGGCAGATCTCGACAAGGCCAGCATCGAGGATGTGAAGGGCTGGTTCCGCACCCATTATGGCCCGAACAACGCCGTGCTGGTGCTGGCCGGCGACATCGACGCCGCAGAAGCGAAGCCGCTGGTCGAGAAGTATTTTGGGGCGATCCCCAAGGGCCCGGAAAGCGAGCTCCCCAAGGTTTCGATCCCCAGCTTCACCGCATCGAAGACCGTGACGCTGAAGGATGCGGTGCCGACGACGGTACTGGTGCGCAGCTGGGCCGTGCCCGGGCTCAACGATCCCGATTCGGCGGCGCTCGACGTGTTCGGCAGCGTGCTGGGCGGCCTTGCCAGTTCGCGCTTGGACAATGCGCTCGTGCGGAAGGAAAAGCTGGCGGTGAGCGTCTCCGCCGGGTCCGATGCCATGGCGCAGGTCGGCATCTTCCAGATCCAGGCGGTGGTGAAACCCGGCGTCGATCCCGCGCTGGTCAACAAGCGGCTGGACGAGATCCTGGCAGAGCTGATCGCCACGGGGCCGACGGCGGACGAAGTGCAGCGTGTCGCCACCACCAGCGTCACCCAGACTATTCGCGGCCTCGAATCGGTGCGCGCGCAAGCGTCCGCGCTGGCCGAAGGCGCGCTCTATTCCAACGACCCCGGTTTCTTCCGCAAGCAGCTGGAGGACGTGGCGACGATGACGCCGGCCAAGGCGAAGGCGGCCGCCGCCAAATGGCTCACCCGCCCCTCGCTCACCATCCGCGTCGATCCGGGCAAACGGGAGGATTATGCCGAGGCCCAGGCGGTCGCAGCACCCAAGCCGGCGGCAGAGGCGCCCGTCGCCAAGGGCGATCGCGGGCCGCTGCCCGACGTTGGTGCCGTGCGCGACATCCACTTTCCCAAGGTGGAGCGCACCCGCCTCGCCAATGGCATTGAGCTGATCTACGCGCAGCAGACCGCGGTGCCCGTGACTCAGGTCGCGATGAGCTTCGACGCCGGGATCACTGCCGATCCAGACGGCAAGGCCGGCACCCAGAATCTCACGCTCTCGCTGCTGAACGAGGGCACCACCAGCCGCGATTCGATCGCGCTTGCGGAGGCCAAGGAGCGGCTGGGTGCCAATATCGGTGCAGGCAGTTCGGCGGATCGCACCTATCTGAGCCTGAGCGTCCCGAGCGCCAATCTGGGCGGCGGCGTCGATCTGTTCGCGGACGTCGTGCGACACCCGGCCTTCGCCCCCGGGGAAGTCGAGCGCGTGCGGGCAACGACGCTGACCGGGATCCAGTTCGAACTGAGCGAGCCGGGCAGCCTTGCCGCGCGCGCGTTGCCGGGGCTGCTCTATGGCGCCAGCAACCCCTATGCGAAGCTGGGGAACGGCGGAGGTGATCCGGCAGCGGTAGCCAAGTTGACCCGCGACGATCTTGTGGCGTTCCATCGCGCCTGGATACGGCCGGACAAGGCCAAGCTGTTCGTGGTCAGCGATTTGCCGATCGCAGCGGTGAAGGCGGCGCTCGAGGCGCGCTTCGGCGACTGGCGGGGCGAAGGCGCCGCCGGAAGCAAGGCCTTTGGCACCCCCCCGCAACAGTCCACGCCGCGCATCGTGCTGGTCGACCGTCCAAGTTCACCGCAGTCGACAATCTATGCCGGACAGATGACGCCGCTTGACCCGACCGGCGATCTTCTCGTCGCGATGACCGCCAACCAGGTGCTGGGCGGCGGCTTTCTTTCGCGCATCAACATGGATCTGCGCGAAACGAAGCATTGGAGCTATGGCGCAGGCGGTGGGTTCAACTGGCTCGAACATGCCGTGCCCTACACCGTCAACGCGCCGGTGCAGGCGGACAAGACCGGCGATTCGATCCGGGCGATTCGCGAGCAGGTGCGCGATTTCCTGACCAGCAAGGGCGTCACGTCGGCCGAGCTCACCCGCGAGGTGAACGGCGCCACGCGCGAACTGGCCGGCCGATTCGAAACGGCAGGCGCGGTGCTGTCGGCGATGCAGCAGAACGACCTGCGGCAGCGGCCCGACAATTACTACGATACGATCGCACAAAAATATCGCGCGCTCACCGCCGCCCAGCTTGACGCTGCGGCACGCGGGGCACTGAATGTCGATCGCTTCGTTTGGGTCGTGGTGGGCGATGCCGCGAAGGTGCGCCCGCAACTTGACAGCCTCGGCCTGCCTGTCGAGGTGGTCACCGCGGCATCGCTGGCGGGAACGACCCCGCCGACGGACCAATGAGCAGGAGAGACCCAAAATGGCGAATGTGGATGGCAGCTGGAACACCGTGACCAAGTCGCCGCTGGGCGACCAGCAGGCGGTACTTACGGTCCATAGCAATGGCGACAGCTTCACCGGCAACTTCAACGGCGCCATGGGCCAGGCGGAAATCACCGACGGAAAGGTGAGCGGCGACACGCTCAGTTGGTCGCTCAACATCTCGGTGCCTATGCCGATGACGCTGACCTGCGAAGCCACTGTCAGCGGCGACAGCCTGGACGGCACGGTTACCGCCGGCGCCTTTGGCAGCTTCCCGATCACCGGCACCCGCGCCTGATCGGTGGCCGGCCCTTCCCCGCACCGGGGAGGGGTCCGTGCCTTCCTGGCCGCGGAGGCGGCTCAGGCTTGATCGCGGCTTCGTTCTACTGGGTGCGCCCTAGGGGCTACGCGTCTTCCAGCCGGAAATTCACTGGTCGCGTCACAGATGCCTTTCCATCAAAGGCATGTTCCGCATAGGCACCGTTTCGCTGAACCCAATGGCAGAAAAGATGGGCTGACCAGGCGTTAGGATTGGGCGTAATCCGCCCATGTCGGCGATAAACGCCTTGATAGAGGACGCCATCCCCCGGCTCCATCGCGATCGACCGGTGGGGCTGATCGCCAAACCCGCTTTCCACCAGCGCGGAGGGTTCGGTCGGCATATCCGCCATTTCAAGCGGCCAGGGAACGCCATCGCTATAGTCCAGCGTCAACGATAGGCTGACTTCGCAGGCATAGCGATCGCTATGGACACGGCAAACATCGCCTTCGCGATAGATGCGGAAATAGCTGTAGCTCGGCAGCAGGTCCATTCCGAGCGCGGTGGCGATGCTGGGCGTCAACCCCCAGAGGAAAGCGAGCAGCGGAGGGTAGTGAAATCCATACACTTCCACTGCTTCCCGCTGCAGGAGATTGGGGTGCCGCATCAGCCGCCGGACCGCGCCTTGCGAGAGCACATCCGCCTGCACCTGTTGCAGCAACGCATTGCACATCTCGGGCGTACACAAGCCTCGCACGAGCGCGTACCCGTCGCGCGCATAGTCGCCCTGCAGTTGCATCATTGCGCCGGCCGCAGCGTCGAGCCGGTCCGGCCCCAGCGGATTGCGGTGACATAGCTGAGCGGATTGAGCCAGGCGCCCTCCCCGTCATAGCTGAGCGTCACGAATTCGGCGCGTCCGGCAATGGTCTCAAGCGGCACCGGGCCGCCCAGTCCCTTGTCTTCGGACGCGAAGCGGCTGTCGGCCGACTGATCGCGATTATCGCCCATCAGGAAGACATGATCCGCAGGAATAGTGACCGGGCCATACTTGTCCCCAGGGCTGACATAGCCGTTCGGCAGCACCGTATCGCCAAGATCGATCACGTCATAACTGGCGCCGCCCGGCAGCGTTTCGCGATAGAGGGGCGGCTGGCAATAGAGCTTGCCATCCGGCCCTGGCCTACGAAAGGCGGCAATCGGCCCCTCGTCGCACGGCACCGCCGCGTCGACTGGGATCATCGCAGTGCCCCTGCCCACGCGCGGCACGGGCTTGCCGTTCAGGATCAACCGGCCATGCCGCACTTCCAGCGTGTCGCCCGGGAGGCCGATCACGCGCTTGATCAAGTCCTCCCCGTCCCCGCGACGAACGACGATGACGATATCGCCGCGTGCCGGGATGCCGCCGAACAGACGCGTCGCGGCGATGTCCTTGCCATGGATCATCAGCGAGGCTTGCGAAAATCCATAGGGAAACTTGCTCGCGACCAGTCGATCACCGGTGCGCAGCGTCGGCATCATCGAACCCGAGGGAATGTAATAGGGCCGCGCCACCGCGCTCTGGAAAAGGAAGAAGACGCCGAGCGTGACGGCCCAACCGCCGAGCGTCCGCTTCCACCCGGGCTTGGTATCGGCCATCGGCTCAGGCGATCTCGTGGCTGCCATCCAGCAGCTCGCGGACATCGAGGCCGAGCAGCGCGATATGATCCCGAACCCGCGGCCAATAGCCGGCCAGGAAGCGCTCGCGCTCCGCCAGCCGCAGCCGCTCGACCGCGCCCGGCAACACGAACATGCCGACGCCGCGGCGCACCTCGACATAGCCGTCGTTCTGGAAGCTCTGATAGGCCTTAGCCACCGTCAGCGGGTTGGCGCCATGCTCTGCGGCAAGCGCCCGGACCGAGGGAAGCTGATCACCGGCGCGGAACTGTCCTCGCAGGATCGCGGCGGCAATGGTCGCCCGCAGCTTGAGGTAGACCGGGCTGTCTTCGTGCTCCAGGGCTGTCATGCTGGTATAATACAGCAGGAGCCCCGCGAGTCCATAGTCAGGGATTCCACCGGTGCACGATTTGCGACAGGTCACCGCGCGGACGCTCTTCCAGCGGCCGCGATGGCGTTCCGAGGAAGACGAAGCCGGCGATGCGCTGCCCCTCTCCGCCGAACAGGTCGCGCACGCCGTTCGAATAGGCCGGCCAGCCGGTCAGCCAGCCGCCAGCAAAGCCCATCGCGTGCGCCGCATGCAACAGGTTCATGCACGCAGCGCCGGCGGAAAGCTCCTGCTCCCAGAGCGGAATCTTGTGCGGCTGCACCGGCGCGGACAGCACCACCACCAGCGCCGGCGCCTGGGTGGCGAACTGGGCGGCGGCTTCCTCGTCGCGCGGCGTTGCTGCCGGGTTCTCTGCGCGCAGGATCTCGACCAACTTCAGCGCCAGCGCAGGTCGCGCCGCATCGGGCACGATCACGAACCGCCAGGGGGCCAGCTTGCCATGATCGGGTGTGCGCGCGGCAATCGCCACCATCTGGTCGAGCTGTTCGGGGCTGGGACCAGGCGCCGCCAGGTCGCGCGGCTTTCCCGACCGGCGAGTCTGGAGGAGCGACAGCGGCGTAGAACGATCGTTGAAGGTCATTGCGTCGCCCTACCAACTGGTCTCAACGGCAACAACCGCTCTTCACAGCCGCGCATGGATCGCTAGTCTGGCCGGCTTTGGCGGGCTGGATCCCGCAAGGCAATAAAGGAAGTTTCGGGCGCATGGCGACAATTGCGACCGGCGGGGGTGCCCCCGCTACGGCGAAAACGATTCTGGGCCATCCCCGCGGCCTGTTCATGCTGTTCTTTGCCGAGATGTGGGAGCGTTTCTCCTACTACGGCATGCGCGCGATCCTGGTCTTCTATCTGACCAAGCATTTCCTCTTCGCCGAGAACCCGGCCTATGCAGTGTACGGCGCCTACACCTCGATGGTGTACATCACCCCGGTGCTCGGCGGCTATCTGGCGGATCGCTATCTGGGCGCGCGCAAGGCGGTTCTGGCGGGTGGCGTGTTCATCGCGATCGGCCACCTGCTGATCGCACTGGTGGAAGGGCCGCCGGGCGAGCAGGGGGGCTATCTGCAGGGCTTCTATGCAGGCCTGGCCTGTATCATCGTCGGCACAGGCTTTCTGAAGGCGAACATCTCGGTGCTCGTCGGGCAGCTGTATCGGCGCGACGATCCTCGGAGGGACGGCGCATTTTCGATCTTCTACATGGGAATCAACCTGGGCGCGTTCACCGGGCCACTCCTGGTCGGCTATCTCGGGGAGCGGATCGGCTGGTCCTGGGGGTTCGGCGCGGCCGGCATCGGCATGCTGCTAGGCCTGGTCGTGTTCGTGCTGTTCCGCCGCGATCTGCACGACGCGGGCGCACCGGCCGACCCCGCACTGCTGCGCGCGCCGACGCGGGTGGGCCTTTCGCGCGAATGGCTGATCTACCTCGCCTCGGTAGCCGCGGTGGGGGTGTCCTGGCTGCTCATCCGCGACGAGGGCCTGGTGGGCACGCTGTTGCTCGCCACCTTCGGCATCACCTTCCTCTACATCTTCTACAGGGCGCTTTTCACGCTGCCCAAGGTTGAGCGGATGCGCATCTTCGGCGCACTGTACCTGATCGCCTTGTGCCCGCTATTCTGGGCGCTGTTCGAACAGGCGGGCTCGTCGCTGAACGTGTTTACCGACCAGCGAGTCGATCGCCACCTGTTCGGCTGGGAAATGCCCGCCTCCTGGTTCCAATCGGTCAACAGCTTCTGGATCATTACGCTGGCGCCGCTGTTCGGCATCCTCTGGGTGCAGCTCGGCAAGCGCGGGCTGGAGCCAAGTGCCCCGCTGAAGTTCGCGCTCGGCCTGATCCAGGTTGGGCTCGGCTTCGTCGTGCTGGTGTTGGGGGCCGGGCAGGATGGCGCGATGACGCCGATGCTGTTCGTGATCCTGCTCTATCTTCTGCACTCGACCGCGGAGCTGTGCTTCTCGCCGGTCGGCCTGTCGAGCATGACGCGTCTTTCCACTGGATCGATGGTCGGGCTGATGATGGGTACCTGGTTCCTCTCGACCGCGGCGGGCAATTTCCTCGCCGCGCGTATCGCGCAGGCGACGGGCGGCGAAGGGGCCGGCCCGGAACGCGTGCTCGAAGTCTATTGGTCGATCGGCTGGTACATCATCGTCGTCGGGGTCATCGCGGTGCCGGTCAGCTGGTGGATCGCCAAGCTAATGCACCTGGACACGATCGGCAGGGACGAAGCCGGCCATGCGCTCGCCGGTGAGGCGACGTTGGCGGAACCCGCCGCACCGGGCACCCGCACGCAGAACGAGCGCAACTGAAAGGGACGGGGCGCCGCAACAGGATTGGGGGAGGGCGGCGCCCCTGACGTCCGCCCGAGGGGGTGAGGGCGGACGATCCGGTTAGGCTGCCAGCGGCAGCGGCATGACATGCTGTTCATTGGCGGCAACGGCAGGGCCGCGCGTGTCGATCTTCGGATGCTGAGCCTGAGCGGCGAGCCGACGATGAGCGAAATACAGGGCAATCAGGGAAAACATCGCGGTCCTCGGAATGGCGTATGCTGCAATGCAGCGTGGGCGGCGCATCTGGTTTTGTGACGACGATTCCGCAACTGCAAAGCCGGCCGCGCCTGGTTGCACATCATGCAACTGGCGATCGTTGCCGCACCCTAGAACGCAAAACGGCCCGGCGTTTCCACCGGGCCGTCCACCAAATAAGCGCTTCGCTTACCAGATATGCACGCGCTTCTCTGGCGGCAGGTACAGCTTGTCGCCCGGCTGGATCTTGAACGCCTGGTACCAGGCGTCGACGTTGCGGACGATCCCGTTCACCCGCGCCGTTGCCGGCGAGTGCGGATCGGTGAGCAGCTGCTGGCGCTGTGCATCCTCGCGCACCTTCACCCGCCAGGCCTGGGCGTACGCAAGGAAGAAGCGCTGGTCGCCGCTCAGGCCGTCCACCGCCTTGGCCTTGCCGTGCTTGGCCTGGTACTTCTGATACGCCGAATAGGCCGCCTCGACGCCGCCGAGATCGCCGATATTCTCGCCGAGCGTGAGCTTGCCGTTGATCTTCGTCCCCGGCACCGGTTCGTAGCTGCTATACTGCTCCGCCAGCGCGCCGGTGCGCGTGCCGAACGCGGTCTTTGCCGCGGGCGTCCACCAATTCTCAAACTTGCCGGTGGGGCCGAACTGCGAACCCTGATCGTCGAAG
Organism: Sphingomonas sp. ATCC 31555; assembly: GCF_000282895.1. Lineage (GTDB taxonomy): Bacteria > Pseudomonadota > Alphaproteobacteria > Sphingomonadales > Sphingomonadaceae > Sphingomonas. The sequence continues at coordinate 170,231 of NZ_ALBQ01000021.1, read as the reverse complement.
CCATGGCCCATTTCATGGCCGATCACCGCGCCGATGGCCCCGTAATTCACCGCCGGATCGGCATTGGGATCGAAGAAGGGCGGCTGCAGAATCGCCGCCGGGAAAGTGATCTGATTCGAGAGCGGGTTGTAATAGGCGTTCACCGTCTGCGGCGTCATCGCCCACAGGCTGCGATCGACCGGCTTAGGGAAGCGCGACAGGGCCAGCTGATGCTCGAACTCGCCCGAGCGCATGACGTTGCCGAGCAGATCGCCCCGCACCACCTCCAGCGACGCATAGTCGATGTACTTGTCCGGGTGCCCGATCCGCGGCTCGAAGGCAGCGAGCTTGGCCAAGGCAGCCTTGCGCGTGGCGTCGTCCATCCACGTCGAAGCGGTGATCCGCTCCTGATAGGCTTCCCGCAGATTTTCGATCAGCTCGGCCATCTGCTTCTCCGCGGCCGGCGGATAATATTTGGCGACATAGGCCTTGCCGACCGCCTCGCCGAGCGCGCCGTTCACCAGCTGCACGCCGCGCTTCCAACGCTCGCGCTGCATCGGCACACCCGAAAGCGTCTTCGAATAGAAGTCGAAGCGCGCCTGATCGAACGCCTTAGGCAGGAAGGTCGCGTGATCGCTGACGAAGCGATAGGCGACATAGTCCTTCCAGGTCTGCAGCGGTGTTTCTGCGAAGATCTTGCCCAGCGCGATCAGCGCCGTGTTCTGCGCCATCAGGATCTGCGGCGAGCTATCGAGCCCCGCGGTCTTCAGCATCAGCGCCCAATCGAATTCGGGCGCCTTGGCCTTCAGGCCGGCGATCGTCTGCGGGTCGTTCAGCGCGGCGATGTCGCGGCTCTGCTCGGGCGACCATTGAACCTTGGCCATCGCCGTCTCCAGCGCGACGATGGCGTCGGCCTTGGCGCTGGCGTCCGGAATCCCGGCGAGCTCCTGGATCTGCTGCACATAGGCACGATAGGCCTTGCGGAACGCGTCGAACTTTTCGCCCGGATTCAGGAAATAGTCGCGCGGCATGCCCAGTCCGCCCTGGCCGACCGCGGCAGTATAGCGCGTAGGATCGGCGAGGCCCGGCATGATGTCGATATCGACAGGGCTGGCATACCCAGTGCTGGCGAACAGCACCTGCAGCGCGCTCTTGTCCTGCACGCCGGCGATGCGATCGAGATAGGGCTTCAGCGGCGCGGCACCGCGCGCCTCGATCCCCGCCTCGTCCATCCAGCTGGCGTAGAAGTCGCCGATCTGCTTGCCGCTTGCGCCATAGGTCGCAGGGTTCTTGGCCATCTCGTCGAGCAGCGTGCGCACATTGGTCTCGGCCGCGATGGCGAGATCGACGAACGGCCCCGCCGAGGTCCGATCGGCCGCGATCTGCGTGCGCTCCGCCCAACCGCCATTGGCATAGGTCCAGAAATCGTCGCCGGGCTTCACGCCAGGCTTCTGGGCCGTCAGGTCAACGCCGAAGCTGCCATAATGCGGCTTGCCCGTCTGGGCGAGCGCGGGTGCGGAGAGGAGCAGCGCGGCGACGCTCGCGAGCAACAAAGAACGACCGGATTTCATCGTGTTAAGAACCCCCATCTCGATGTGTATTAGGCGAGTGTAACGGGGGGTTCGGCCGGTCGCAACGGGATTTTGTTACAAGCGATACTGTACGGAGGGGCATCGCTGCCCCCCGCACCCGCTCTTTCCTGAGACACACGGCCTCAGGAGACGCGATTGGCCACCAAATCGTCCACGACCGCAGGATCCGCCAGTGTCGAGGTATCGCCAAGGCTGCTCACATCGCCCTCGGCAATCTTGCGCAGGATGCGGCGCATGATCTTGCCCGAGCGCGTCTTGGGCAGGCCCGGCGCGAACTGGATCGCGTCGGGCGTTGCAATCGGGCCGATTTCGCCGCGCACCCAATCGCGCAATTCCTTGCGCAGCGCTTCGCTCGCCTCCACCCCGGCGTTCAAGGTCACATAGGCATAGATGCCCTGGCCCTTGATGTCATGCGGCATGCCGACGACGGCAGCTTCCGCCACCTTGTCGTGCAACACCAGCGCACTCTCTACCTCGGCGGTGCCCATGCGATGGCCCGAGACGTTGATCACGTCGTCCACCCGGCCGGTGATCCAGTAATAGCCGTCGGCATCGCGGCGGCAGCCATCGCCGGTGAAATATTTGCCGCGATAGGTGGTGAAATAGGTCTGGAAGAAGCGCTCGTGATCGCCCCAGACGGTGCGCATCTGCCCCGGCCAGCTGCGCGCGATGACCAGATTGCCCTCGGTCGCGCCCTCCAGCAGCGTGCCGTCGCCATCGACCAGCTGCGGTTCAATGCCGAAGAACGGCATCGACGCCGAACCCGGCTTGAGCGCAGTGGCACCCGGCAGCGGGGTGATCATGTGGCCGCCGGTTTCGGTCTGCCACCAGGTGTCCACGATCGGGCAGCGCCCCTCGCCCACCACGTCGTGATACCAGCGCCACGCCTCCGGATTGATCGGTTCGCCGACCGAGCCGAGCAGCTTCAGCGATTTGCGACTGGTCGAGGTGACGTAGCTGTCTCCCTCTTTCATCAGCGCACGCAACGCAGTGGGCGCGGTGTAGAGAATTTCGACCTGGTGGCGGTCGACCACCTGCCACATGCGGCCTGCGTCGGGCCAGGTGGGCACGCCTTCGAACATCAGCGTGGTGCCTCCGTTCGCCAGCGGGCCATAGACGATATAGCTGTGCCCGGTGACCCAGCCGATGTCCGCCGCACACCAGTAAATCTGGCCTGGTCGGTAATCAAAAACCACGTCGTGCGTGTACGCCGCCCAGAGCAGATAGCCGCCGCTCGAATGCAGCACGCCCTTGGGCTTGCCGGTCGATCCCGAGGTGTAGAGGATGAACAGCGGATCCTCGGCATCCATCGGCTCGGCCGGACAGTCGGCCGAAACCTTCGCCGCCGCCTCGTGATACCAGAGGTCGCGGCCGGACTGCATCGCCACGTCGCCGCCGGTCGCCTGCACGACGATCACCTTCTCGAGGACGGGTGCGTGGCGTTGCGCCGCGTCGACATTGGCCTTCAACGGCACTCGCTTGCCACCGCGCCGGCCTTCGTCGGCGGTGATGACGATGCGGCTGTCGCAATCGACGATGCGGCCCGCCAGTGCCTCCGGCGAAAAGCCGCCGAACACCACCGAATGAATCGCGCCGATCCGCGCGCAGGCGAGCAGCGCCACCGCCGCCTCGGGGATCATCGGCATGTAGACGGTGACCCGGTCCCCCTTCCGCACGCCTTCCGCCTTCAGCACATTGGCGAACCGGCAGACCTCTTCGAAGAGCTCCAGATAAGTGATCCGGCGCGCTTCCTCCTTGGGATCGTCCGGCTCCCACAGGATCGCGGTCTCGCTGCCGCGGCTCGCCAGATGGCGATCGAGGCAATTGGCAGCGACGTTGAGCTTGCCGTCGGCGAACCAGCGGATACCGAAATCGGCCTGTTCGAACGACCAGTCGCCGGCAGTTGCGGGCGGCACGATCCAGTCGAGCCTCTTGGCCTGTTCGAGCCAGAACCCGTCAGGGTCGGACAGCGACTGGGCATGGAGACGTTCATACGCTGCGGCATCGATGCGGGCAGTCTTCGCCCAGCTTTCCGGCACCGGATACAGATTTTCGCTCATCTAGACCCCTCCTGGTCGCGGGGCATCTAGGATCGCAAGGGGTGGCTAGGCAAGGCACCTGCCGCCGCAAGATCGTTACGGAGACACATGTTTTTTTAGTGGATCGGTAAAAGCGTATCAGCCATATAAAACGCTATGGCACGACCTGCGATTGCTCTGTTGCTCTGTGCGGCGCTGCCGCTGGCAGCTTGTTCTATCGGCTCCGCCCGTCCGCAACAGACTGCCGCCGAACTCGGCATACCCGATCAGTTCTCCGTCGACGTGCAGCAAAAGGCGCGCGAGGACCTGTCTCGCTGGTGGGACCGGTTCGACGATCCGATGCTTGGCCAACTGATCGGCCAGGCGCAGTCCGCCAATCTCGATATCGCCCAAGCCGTGATTCGGCTGCGCCAGGCACGCGAGTCGCTGGTCCAGTCGCGGTCGGCACTGCTGCCGACAGTGAGCGGCTCGGCCGGCTATTCGCGCAACGAGCCTTTGCGGGGCGGCAGCACCACCACACGCCTGCCGGACGGCACCATCGCCTCCTTCTCGCAGGGCGGCAGCAGCAATTTCTCGCTCGGACTCGATGCCAGCTATCAGGTGGATCTGTTCGGCGGCGTCAGAGCGGGCGTGCGCAACGCGCAGGCGACGTACGAATCCACGGTGTTCAACCGCGCGGCGGTGCTGCTCTCTGTCGAATCGGAAACCGCGCGCAATTATGTGCTCGCCCGGCAGGCGCAGGCCCAGCTCGCCAATGCGCGCGAGAGCCTTTCCATTCAGGACGAAAATCTCAGCATCGCCCGCTGGCGGGTCCAAGCCGGCCTCGTTTCCTCGCTCGACGCCGAAACGGCACGGTCGCAGCGCGCCCAGACCGCGGCGACCATCCCGCAGCTGGAAAGCAACTATGCCTCGTATGTCGCGCGGCTCGGTGTACTAACCGGGCAGGCGCCCGGCGCGCTGCGCGGCGCGCTGGAAGCTCCCAAGCCGATCCCGCGCGGCCCGCTAAACGTCGATACCGGCATTCCCGCCGATGCGCTCCGCCAGCGCCCGGACGTGCGGGCGAGCGAACGCAGCCTCGCCGCCGCCGCCGCGCAGATCGGTGTGGCGCGCGCGCAGCTCTATCCTAGCCTTACACTGGGCGGCAGCATCAACATGGGCAGCAGCCGGATCGGCTCGCTGTTCGACATCATCACCGGCCGCGCCTTCGCCAACGTTGCGCAGACGCTGTTCGATTCGGGCCGGCTGCGCAGCCAGCTTCGCTCGGCCCGCGCCGGCGCGGATGGCGCCTTCTATGCCTATAAGGCAAGCGTGCTGAAAGCGCTGGAGGAGATCGAGAACGCAATCGTTGCGCTCCAGGCTGCTCGCACGCGCGAGGCCGAGTTCCGCACGGCGCTGGAGGCGGCGACCAACCAGGCGCTGCTCGCCCGTTTCCAGTATCGCTCGGGCCTCACCGATTTCACCACGCTCAATCAGTCCGAAAGCGCGCTGCTTTCGGCCAAGAACGGGCTTTCCCAGGCCGAGTCCGAACAGGCGACAGCGCTGATCCAGCTTTATGTCGCGCTGGGCGGCGGCTGGGACGAAGCCGCGCCGATCCCGCCCCTTCCTCCAACGACAGGCAGCGCCACCGATGGCCAGTGAACCTCAGGACCTCAACGCCTTTCTGGGCACGAAGCGGCGCCCCTGGTGGCGGCGCAACCTGCGCTGGATCGTGATCGCGCTGGTCGTGGTGGTGCTGGGACTGCTCGTCTCGCGCTGCTTCGCGCCCAAGCCGCCACCCTCCTACATCACAGTGCCGGCTGAGAACGGCGCGCTGGCCGTCAGCGTCTCCGCCACGGGTCGCCTGGCGCCGATCCGGCAGGTGACGGTTGGTTCCGAGATTTCGGGCCTCGTTCTGGAGGTGCTGGTCGACGTCAACGACCGGGTGAGCGAGGGCCAGCCGATCGCCATCATCGACCCCGCGCGCCTGGACGACGCAATCACCCAGAGCCGAGCAACACTCTCCGCCAATCAGGCCGCAGTGGCACAAAGCCGCGCGACGCTCGACGAATCGACCGCGCAGCTCCGCCGCATGGAAGAGGTCAGCCGGCTTTCGGGCGGCAAGGTGCCGGCTCAGGCCGAACTCGATACCGCCCGCGCCGCCGTCGCCCGCGCACGCGCCAACCTCCGCTCGGCCGAGGCGAACGTGGTCTCCGCACAGGCCTCGCTTTCCTCGAACCAAACCCAGCGCACCCGCTCCATCATCCGCTCGCCGGTGAACGGTGTGGTGCTCGCCCGCCAGGTCGATGCCGGCCAAACTGTCGCAGCACAGTTCAGCACGCCGAACATGTTCGTGATCGCCCAGGACCTGACGCACATGAAGCTGGAAGTCGCGATCGACGAAGCCGATGTCGGCTCCGTCAAGGTCGGGCTGCCCGCCAGCTTCACGGTGGACGCCTTCCCCGGCCGCACCTTCCCCGCGCAGATCACCCGGGTCGACCTGGGCTCGAACCTCACCGCGTCTACCGCGTCGACCAGCGCGTCGACCACCACCACCACTGCCAACCAGGTCGTTTCCTATGCGGCGATCCTGTCGGTCGCCAATCCGGACATGACGTTGCGCCCGGGCATGACAGCGACTGCGACCATCGGGGTCGAGCGGCTGGACAATGCCCTGCTGATCCCCAACGGCGCCTTGCGCTTCACGCCAGAAGAGACCGATACGAAGTCCGGTGGCGCGGGCATCCAGTTTGGTCCGCGCCAGCGCGATCAGCAAAAGGCGATCGGCCGCGGCAGCAAGCAGACCGTCTACGTTGTCGGGAAGGACGGCAAGCCCCAGAAGGTCGAGGTCGTCACCGGGCCCAGCGACGGCAGCCGGACCGCGGTGACCAGCACCCAACTCAAGCCGGGCATGAAGGTTATCGTCGGCGTGCAGGCCAACGGCCCGGCCGCCCCCGCCAAGGGTGACCAGAACTGACATGGCCGATCCGCTGATCCAGCTTGAGGGCATCACCAAGACGTTCGGCGAGGGGCCGACCGCATTCCAAGCGCTGAAGGGCGTCGATCTCGCGATCGAACCCGGTGCGTTCCTGGCGGTGATGGGCGCCTCGGGATCGGGGAAGTCGACGACGATGAACATCCTGGGCTGCCTCGATGTGCCGACCGGGGGCAGCTATCTGTTCCGCGGCGTGCATGTGGAAGAGCTGGATCGCGATCAGCGCGCCTATCTGCGCCGCCGCTATCTCGGCTTCGTGTTCCAGGGCTTCAACCTGCTGGCCCGCACCACCGCGCTGGAGAATGTCGAGCTGCCGCTGCTCTACCGCGGCGAGCACCGCAGGGCGCGGCGCGAAGCCGCGATGGCGGCGCTCGAACAGGTCGGGCTCGATCGCTGGGCCGATCACACGCCGTCGGAGCTGTCGGGCGGCCAGCAGCAACGCGTCGCGATCGCCCGCGCGATCGTCACCAAGCCCGACGTGCTGCTCGCGGACGAGCCGACCGGTAATCTCGACAGCGAACGGTCGGTGGAAATCATGCGCCTTCTGCAGCAATTGAACGCGGAGCTGGGCATCACCGTGCTGATGGTGACGCACGAGCCGGACATGGCCGCATTCGCCAAAACGATCGTGCATTTCAAGGACGGGCTGGTGGAGCGAACGGAAACCAACGCTCCGTCTGCGATCGGGGCCTGAGCCATGCTGTTCACCACCCTCCTCCTCTCGCTCCGCGAAATCCGTCGGCACCTGCTGCGTTCGTTCCTCACGACGCTGGGCATCATCATCGGTGTCGCCGCTGTCATCACCATGGTCACGCTGGGCAACGGCGTCTCCGCTTCAGTGCAAGATTCGATCAGTTCGCTCGGGAGCAACACGCTTACCGTTTTCCCAAGCGGCGGGCGTCGCGGCGGCGGCAATGCCCCGCCCAGCTTCGAAAATGCCGACGTGCTGGCGATCCGCCAACAGGTGAGCGGCGTCAGCGCGGTCGCGCCCCAGGCATCCTCCTCAGCGCTGGCAGTGCGAAATGCGCAGAACTGGCAGGCATCGGTCACCGGCACCAGCAACGACTATTTCAACGCCCAGAATCTGGAATTTGCCGGGGGCCGCCGTTTCACGGATGCCGAACAGAGCGCCGGTAAGTCCGTCTGTGTAATCGGCGACACCATCCGCACCAACCTGTTCGCGAATGAAGATCCCGTCGGCGAACGCTTCCGCCTGGGTACGGTCAGCTGCGAAGTGATCGGCGTGCTCAAGAAGCGCGACAATGCCGGGTTCAGCGACCCCAACTCCACGGTCGTGCTGCCGCTGAAGACGGTGCAGCGCCGCTTCGTCGGCAACCAGAACGTGCTGGCGATCCAAGTGGCGGTGGCGCCGGGCTATGACACCGCCGTGGTCAAGAAGTCGTTGATCGGCCTGCTGCGCGAACGCCGCCACATCACTCCCGGCCAGCCCGACAATTTCGATATCTTCGACAGTGCCGAATTCGCCTCGACGGTTCAGAACCAGATGCAACAGATGACGCTGTTCGTCGCCGCTATCGCGGCCGTCAGCCTGTTGGTGGGGGGCATCGGCATCATGAACATCATGCTCGTTTCCGTGACCGAACGTACCCGCGAGATCGGCATTCGTCTGGCGATCGGCGCGCTGGGCAAGGAAGTGCTGCTGCAATTCCTGGTTGAAGCGGTCGCGCTTTCCTGCCTGGGTGGCCTGATGGGCGTGGCGCTGGCGTTTTTCGCCTCCTGGGGGCTGGCGACGCTCGCCAAGCTGCCGTTCGAGTTCGATCTCTCGATCAACCTGCTCAGCTTCGGGATTTCGGCGCTGATCGGGATCGTTTTCGGCTTCTTCCCGGCCCGGCGCGCCGCGGCGCTCAATCCGATCGACGCCTTGCGGCACGAATAGCCGCCGCCGCTTCGCGGTCCCGCAGCGCGGCCAGGTCTTCGCGCGTGTCGATGTCCACCAGCTCGTCGGGCTGGGTAATGACGTGGTGGCCCCGCAGGATCAGCGTCCGCGCGCCCGCATCGCCTTCCAGGCCGCGCAATGCGGCGAAATGATCGCGACCGAACAGGGCCGGCGGCATCGGCCGCACGCCATCGCTAGAGGCAACCAGCGTCGCGGCGCCTTCGGAGGCGTCGAACAGGCGATAGCAATGCGCGACGGTAAGCCGTGGCATGTCGGCCAAGGCGATCAGCACCGCCTCGACCCCGGCGGCTTCCGCCGCCTCGACGCCGTGGCGCACCGAACGCGCCTGGCCCTGCGCAGGATCGGGATTCTCCACCACTTCGAATCCCCGCGCAGCGAAGTCGAGCGCAGTGCACGAAACCACCGCAATCCGCGCGCGGAACGGCATCTTTTCGAGCGCGGTCACCACATGGAAGGCGAGCGGCTGGCCCAGATAGAGCTCGGTAAGCTTGTCGCCATCCGCAAACCGTTCCGAACGCCCTGCCGCGAGGAGGACGAGAGCCGTATTCTCAGGCGTGAGCATGGAAGGTCTTCACCATAGAGGCTGCGATGGACAGGGCGATCTCCGAAGGACCGATCGCCCCGATCGGAAGTCCCGCCGGCCCCTCGACCCGCGCTAGGTCCTCAGGCGAGACGCCCGCCGTGGCCAGACGTTCCAGCCGTGCCGCGTGACTGCGCCGAGAACCGAGCGCGGCGACATAGCCGGTCGGGTGCGCCAGCGCGGCGAGAAGCGCGGCATCGTCGATCTTAGGATCATGGCTCAGCGTAACCACCGCCGTAGCCGGATCGGGCTTCAGCGCCGTCACCGCCTCATCTGGCCAGCGATCGTCGAGCGCCACGCCCGGGAAGCGCTCCTCGGTCAGGAAGCGTCCGCGCGGATCGATCACCGTCGTCGCGATGCCGAGCTCGCGGGCGAGCCCGGCCAGTCCCTGTGCGATCTGCACCGCGCCGACGATCAGCAGGCGGCGCGGCGGATCGTAGCGGTTGACGAAACCACCGGCGCCGATCGCGCTGCGGCCGGTCACGAGGTCGGTTCCCACGTCCAGCGACCGCCCTTCAGCACGGGCCTCTCGGATCGCATCGAACAACTCGGGCGGGAAGCCCTTGATCGACACTGGCTGCACCAGCACCGCGATCTGCCCGCCGCACGGGAGCCCCACTTCCCAGGCAGCCGCATCGGCGACGCCATAGTCCTTCACCACCGCCGGAGCGCCGGCAATCACCTCAGCGGCGGTCTGCAGGATGTCGGTTTCGACACAGCCGCCAGACACCGAGCCTTCGAACCGGCCGTCGGCGTGCACGAGCAGATGGCTGCCGCGCGGGCGGGGGGCCGATCCCCAGGTCGTCACCACCGTCGCAAGCGCCATCGGCGCCCCACGCCAGGCTTCGGCAGCTGCCAGGACGCTATCGTTGTCGGCCACTTGTCTCGCTCCCGTCACATCCGCTGCCTAACCGCCTAGCCGAAGGAGAGTTTCGTGACGAGACTGCTGCTATTGGCGATGGCACTGATGGCGCCCGCCTTCGCATTCGGGCAGGAGATGCCGATGGACAAGCCAGTGCCTCGCATCATCGTGATCGGCCATCGCGGCGCCAGCGGCGAGCGGCCCGAACACACGCTGCTGGCCTATCAGCGCGCAATTGACCAGGGCGCCGATTTCATCGAGCCTGATCTTGTGCCTACCAAGGACGGCGTGCTCGTCGCCCGCCACGAGAACGCCATCACCGATACGACGGACGTGGCGGCGCATCCCGAATTCGCCGCGCGCAAGACCACCAAGACGATCGACGGCCAGACAATCACCGGCTGGTTCACCGAGGATTTCACGCTCGCCGAACTGAAGACGCTGCGCGCGAAGGAACGGCTGCCCAAGATCCGCCCGGGCAATACTTCTTATGACGGCCAGGCGACCATCCCGACCCTGGACGAAGTGATCGCCCTGGCGAAGCGGGAAGCGGCGCGGCTTCACCGCACGATCGGCATCTATCCCGAAACCAAGCACCCCAGCTATTTCGCATCGATCGGCCTGCCGCTGGAGGCACGGCTGGTGGCGGCGCTGAAGGCAGCCGGCTGGGACCGGGCGGATGCGCCGGTGTTCATCCAGTCGTTCGAGGTGAACAACCTCAAGCAGCTCAAGACGATGACGAAGGTGCCCCTGATCCAGCTGATGGCCGGAAGCCAGGGCCCGGCCGACCATGCCGTCGCCAGCTATAAGGAGATGGCGACGCCGGCAGGCCTGCAGGCGATCGCAGCATATGCGACCGGCATCGGTCCCGAGCTGGGCCAGATCCTCGATCCCGACGGCACCGCCTCCACCCTGGTCGCCGATGCGCATGCAGCGGGGCTGAAACTCCACCCCTGGACCTTCCGCGCCGAGAACCTGTTCCTGATGCCGAGTTATCGCGTCGGCACCGATCCTGCCGGGCACGGTCGGCTCGCCGACGAGATCGCCGCGTTTCTGGTGGCAGGGATCGACGGCTTCTTCACCGATTTTCCTTCCATCGGCGTGGCCGCTCGGGATAACTTCCTTATGACCAACGGCAGATAAGGCTTTCGATCATGCGTATCCTTCCCGTCCTGCTCGCGCTACCGCTGCTCGCCGGGGGATGCGTGGTGAAGACCGCCGCGAACATCGTCACCCTGCCGGTGAAGGCCGGCGCCCAGGCCGCGGACTGGGCAACGACCAGCCAGGACGAGTCCGACCGCAATTACGGCCGTAAGATGCGGGAGAAGGAAGAGCGCGAAGGGCGCGAGCGGCGCAAGCGGGACAAGGAGTGCCGCGAACACCCGGATCGCTGCCAGGGATAAGCGACACAATGCCGGATCCTCCCGGCTGCTAGTGCAACGCGCATTAAAAAGGGGCGCTCGCGTCGTGCGAGCACCCCTCCAGGCCCGGCTGCCTGCGTGGGAACAGCCTAGCCTGATATCGAACGCGCCTTGCGTTACATGCCGTTGTGCAGATTGGTATCCGCGTCGTGCTTGCGCATGTCTTCGGCCTTGGCGTCGCCCTCGGCGCGGACCGCTGCGGCCTGATTTTCCATCGCGCTCTCCGCAGCGTCGGTGGTGGCGTTATCCGCCGCCGCATCATAGCGCTCAGCAACGTTCTCGGCATTCGCCTCGATGTTGTCGGCGGCCTGCTCGCGCGGGCTGGTGTTGCAAGCAGAAAGCGCGATCAAACCCGCGGCGGCGCTCAGCACGAGCATCTTGTTCTTCATCATCTATCGCCCTGTCGTTGGTACATTCGGAAAAGCGGCTGCTTTTTCGGTGTCGGCAATCGACCAGTGCGGCGTTTGTTCCGAAAGCGTAATGCGAAAAGGGCGCAAATGCGGCGAACCGTTGCGATCGCGATGTGCGGAATGGACCCCGTCGCACTCCGGCGCAGCAAGATATTCCCCGGCATTTCACCGCAATCAGCGCAATGCTATGCCCGTGCCATGGACAAGGAAACACACGTGCTGGACCACCCACCCGAAGGGGCCGCACCGGATTGGACGATTCCGCAGGGCTGGAATTCTTATACGGCGGAGGAACATGCGACCTGGGACACGCTGTTCGCCCGCCAGGCAAAGCTGCTGCCCGGGCGTGCCTCCTCGGCGTATTTGAAAGGTCTGGAGGCGCTGCGGCTGTCAGATTCCGGCATCCCAGATTTCGAAGAGCTGTCGGATCGGCTGATGCGCCTGACCGGCTGGCGCGTCGTCGCTGTCCCCGGGCTGGTGCCGGACGACGTCTTCTTCGATCACATGGCAAACCGCCGGTTCGTCGCCGGCAATTTCATCCGCCCGCCTGAGCAGCTGGATTATATTCGCGAGCCGGACGTCTTTCATGATGTCTTCGGTCATGTCCCCATGCTCGCGGATCCGGTGTTCGCCGATTATCTGGAAGCCTATGGCCGCGGGGGCATGCGCGCGCTGGAGCTGGGAGCGCTCAAGCAGCTCGGGCGGCTCTACTGGTACACGGTGGAATTCGGCCTGGTCGAGGAGGCCGACGGGCTGCGCATCTACGGCTCCGGCATCGTTTCCAGCTCGGCGGAAAGCATGTTCGCGCTCGACAGCGACAGCCCCAATCGCATCGGATTCGACATGAAGCGCGTGATGCGGACCGACTATCGCATCGACGATTTCCAGCAGAACTATTTCGTCATCCCGAGCTTTGAGGACCTGCTCCGCCAGACGGTGGAGACCGACTTCGCGCCGCTCTACGCCGAGATCCTGCCCCAGCCGGACATCCCGATCGCCGCGATCCTACCCGGCGATCGGGTGATTACCCACGGCACCCAGGCCTATGCGCACCGCAAGGCCTGAGGAACGGGGTCAGATGTCCAGCGCCCAGCCGTCGCGGCCCTTGGGGTCGGGCGGCGCGGAGGGGACATAGCGCACGGCGCCCGCCACCAGCCGCAGGATCGTCCAGTCCCCGCGGCGATCCATGGCCTCCAGCGTGCAGCCGCACGCCTCGAACGCCGCCACCACCTGTCTGCGCTGCGTCTCCAACAGGCCGGCAAGCACGATCGTGGCGTTCGGCGCCGCGATCGCTGCCAGTTCGGGCGCCATCGATACCAGCGGCCCGGCAAGAATGTTGGCAATCACCAGATCATATGGTGCGCGCGCCGTGATCGCGTCGGACAAGGCGCCGTCCGCCACCACTAGCGCCACGCCGGCAATGCCGTTGGCGGCCGCATTCTCGCGCGTCACCTCGACGGCGGCGGGATCAATGTCGGTCGCCATGACCGCCGCATCGGGCCAGAGATGCGCGCCGGCAAAGGCCAGCAGGCCGGTGCCCGTGCCGATATCGATGATGTTGGCGAAGCGCTTCGCCGCCAGCCCGTCGAGCATCGCCAGACAACCCGAGGTGGTCGCATGATGGCCGGTGCCGAACGCCCGTCCGGCGTCGATCAGAAAGGCGCGCCCTCCCGCCGGCGCCGCAAGCGGATGCGCGCTGGTATGCACGACGAACCTGCCCTCGCGGATCGGCTCCAGCCCTTCCTGGCTCAGCGTCACCCAGTCCTGCGCGGTCAGCGCCTCGACCTCGGGCTCGACATCGCCCGCGCTCGGCACCAGCGCCTTGAGCGCCGCGAGCATTGCCGCATCGGGCTCCTGCTCCAGATAGGCGTCGAGCCGCCAATGCTCGACATCGTCCTCCACCGTCTCGGTGGTCATCAGCACCGCGTCGATCTCGATCGTGCCCGCGTCGATCGCCTCGGCCTCGGCGCGGGTGCAGGGCAGACTGACCTTCCAGCTATCGATCTCAGCGGACATAGCTGGCTCCATTGGCGTCGAGGACCGCACCGGTCATCGAGGGGGGCGCATCGAGCGCGCAGAATCTGGCGATGGCGGCGATCTCCTCCGGACTCGCCACGCGGCCGAGCGGGATGTCGGCCAGCAGCTTGTCGCCGCCGCGGCTCGCCAGATAGTCCTCGGCCATGCCGGTCATGGTGAAGCCGGGGCAGATCGCGAAGGCAAGGATGCCCTCGCCCGCATAGCCGCGCGCGATCGACTTGGTCATGCCGACCATGCCCGCCTTGGAGGCGGCATAATGCCAGTGCGCCGGGCTGTCGCCGCGATAGGCGGCGCGGCTGGCGACATTGACGATCCGGCCGCCGCTGCCCCGCGCCTGCCAGTGGCGCACCGCGAGCCGGCACAATTCGGCCGAGGCGGTAAGGTTGACGCGCATCGTGCGCTCCCAGCCCCCGACCCAATCGTCGTGATCGGCATCGAGCGGATTGGCCTCGAAGATGCCGGCATTGTTGATCAGCACGTCGATCCGGCCGTCGAGCGCGTCGAGCGCCTTCTGCCAGAGCGCCTGCGGGGCGGCGGGATCGGTGAAGTCGGCGGGAATGCCGCTGCGCGTGCCCTGGCCGACGAGCGTCACGCGCGCGTCCTGCCCAAGCAGCGCCGCCGTCGCCGCACCGATGCCCCGGCTGCTGCCGGTGAGGAGGATATGGGTAGTCATGGGCGCAGCCCTAGCGCGGGCGCGGGGGCGCGTCACCATGGAGCAGCGGCGTTAAAATGCCGTCATGGACCGGCGGCTCTCGCCCCAATAGAGGACGTTGGGCTTGCGCCCATACTCCACAGCTGTCCGATATTGCGCTCATAATGCGCGGGCGAGTATAATCACAGATTATCGACAAAGGATCGGATATGTTGGCCGTATTGTTCCTCTGGGCGTCCGCAATCGGTCAAGACGATGAGCTTCTGCGGGTGTGGATGGGTCCCGACGTTTGGGCTGCGGCAGTATCCAAATTCGAAGGCCGCAGTGTTGAAAGGCGTAACGTCGCAGCTATTGGCTGTGTCGGAATGGTAGACACCCAGATGTCCTGCTCATGGCAACGGCGAGAGCAGAATAAGTGGCACAAATACTCCGGTTGGGCGGACCTGAGCGGCGAAACTCCACTGCTTAAGAGTGCTACGCCAGAAAAGGCCGAATGACCGCTAACCACCAGAATTCGCCGGCCAGCCCTTTCCCCTCGGCCACCACACACGCTACGGCAGCGCCGATCGGTGCCCCTCCTCCGGCACCCCAGGGAGCCCGCGATGATCCTGCGCAGCGACGAAACCACGGACGTCCCCGTCCCCGGCAGCGGCGCGATGCGGATTCACTGGTTCCGCCCGGCGGTGGAAGGCACCTTCCCCGGCATCGTCCTCTATTCCGAGATCTACCAGGTCACAGCACCCATCCGGCGGCTGGCGGCGATGCTGGCGGGGAATGGCCATGTCGTCGCCGTGCCCGAGGTCTATCACGAATATGAGCCCGCCGGCACCGTGCTTGCCTATGACCCGGCCGGCACCGATCGCGGCAATGCGCTGAAGTTCACCAAGCCCGTCGCCGCGTTCGACGCCGATGCCGCCGCCACGCTCACCGCGCTCGCCGCGCATCCGGCGTGCAACGGCAGGCTGGGCAGTTTCGGGGTGTGCCTGGGCGGGCACCTCGCCTACCGCGCCGCGCTCGACCCGCGCGTGTCGGCGGCGGCGTGCTTCTATCCTACCGACATCCATTCGGGTACGCTGGGCGAAGGCAAGGCCGATGACAGCCTCGCCCGCATGGCCGATCTCAAGGCCGAAATGCTGTTCGTCTGGGGCCGGCAGGATCCGCACATCCCCTTTGCCGGGCGGGAGGCGATCCGCGCGGGGCTGGAGGCGCATGGCATCGCCTATGAATGGCACGAGCTGAACGCGCAGCACGCCTTCCTGCGCGACGAGGGGCCGCGCTACGATCCGGCGCTGTTCCTTCAGTCGATGGCGATCACCCTCGCCTTTTATCGCCGCGCCTTGGCCTGATCCCCTGGGCGGAGGCGGTCATGCTGCCTCCGCCGCCGCCGAGAAGCTATCCGCCGCAGCGCGGAGCTGATTCAGACGATCGTCGACCTCGGTAACGTCGTGCTGCAGCCGATCGATATCGTCGGTGACGTTCTTGGTATCCTCGCGGATCGCGCCGATCGTCGCCGACATTGAATCCGCTGCCAGCGCGGTTTCGTCGACCGCGGCGGTGATCGCGGTGACGGTCTGTGCCTGGACTTCCATGGCACGGCGGATTCGATCGGCGCTTTCCTGCACTTCGGCGACGGTGGTGCGGATCGAGGCGTTGGTGTCCACGGTCGATCGGGTGGCGGACTGGATCGCTGCGATCTTGGCGGCGATATCGTCGGTGGCGCGGGCAGTCTGGTTCGCGAGGCTCTTCACTTCCTGCGCGACGACAGCGAAGCCGCGGCCGGCATCGCCGGCACGCGCGGCCTCAATGGTGGCGTTAAGCGCGAGCAGGTTGGTCTGCCCCGCGATGTCGCGGATGAGGCCGAGGATCGATTCGATAGACTTGGCGTGATCGGACAGCGTCTCGCTCATCCCCACCGCGTCGCTCGCCTGACCCGACGCGCGCGTGGCGATCGCGGCTGCGGCTTCGACTTCGGTGCGTGCATCCTCGATCGCGCGGATGAGGCCGGCCGCGGTCATGGCCGCTTCGCGCATCGCCACGGCCGACTGCTCGGCGGCTGCGGCGACTTCGCTCGTCTTGCCGAGCATGCCGCGCGCCGCACCCGACGCGCCCTGCGCCTGTACGCGAATGCGGTTCCCGAGCATCGTCGCGCCTTCGATCGATTCGGCGATGCTGGCGCGGAACTGATCCGATCGCACCCGCCGTTCGTCGTGCAAGGCTTCGGCGTGGAGGGCGTCGAGATGCGTCGCCATCAGGTCCACCTCGGCCATGGCGAGGCGCTGTATCGCATCGCACAGGCGTGCCAGGCGCTCCGGCTCCGTTTCCAGCTTCCGGCGCAGCACCTCGATGGTGAGCGAATGACCATGGGCGAACTGGGCAATCACGATCGACAAGGGCACGCCGAGCCGATTGGTTTCCGCCGCATAGTCGCACATCATTCGCGACCAGGCGTCGCCGAACGCCTGCTCGAACTTGACGCGGCTATAAGTCGCAGCGCCTTCGGCATGCGCCTCCTGCCCAAAGGCGTCGAGCAGCCGGGCGCCCAGCGGGGTCGTCCGCAGCCGGACCTGGCAGCCGCGGGCGATCTCCTGGTGCGCATCCCCGTCGGCGAGCAGGACAGCGATGTCGGCACAGGCGGCGCGCATCGTACCGTCCCAGTCATAATCGGCGAGCCATTCCTCGGGCGATCGCGGACCGCTGCGCGCTTCGAATTCCAGCATGGCCAACATGGACTGTCCCCTCAAGCCGCGACCTTGGCAACGAAATCGCCAGCGCGGCCCTTCAGCGCGCCGAGCTGGGCGTCGAGCGCCGCAAATCCCTGACCGACCCGGTCGATTTCGGACGCGACGGCTTCGGTATCCTCGCGAATCGCGCTGATCGTGGCGGACATCGAATCGGCCGCGAGCGCGGTTTCGTCGACCGCGGCGGTGATCGCCGTGACCGTCTGCGCCTGCACCTCCATCGCGCTGCGAATGCGGTTGGCGCTTTCCTGCACTTCCGACACCGTGGTGCGGATCGAGGCGCTGGTATCCACCGTCGAGCGCGTCGCCGACTGAATGGCGGCGATCTTGGCGGCGATATCGTCGGTGGCGCGGGCAGTCTGGTTGGCGAGGCTCTTCACTTCCTGCGCGACGACGGCGAAGCCGCGGCCGGCATCGCCGGCGCGGGCGGCCTCAATGGTCGCGTTGAGCGCGAGCAGGTTGGTCTGCCCGGCAATGTCGCGAATGAGGCCCAGGATCGATTCGATCGACTTGGCGTGATCGGACAGCATCTCGCTCATCCCCACCGCTTCGCTCGCCTGGCACGACGCGCGCGTGGCGATCGCGGCGGCGGCTTCGACTTCGGTGCGCGCATCCTCGATCGCACGGATCAGCCCGGCCGCGGTCATCGCCGCCTCGCGCATCGCCACCGCCGACTGCTCGGCGGCGGCGGCGACTTCGCTGGCCTTGCCGAGCATGCCGCGTGCCGACGCCGAGGTGTGCGCCGCCTGGCCGCGCAACTCGTCGCCCTCGCGGGTGGCACGCTCGACCGTCGCGCCGATCGAATCGCGGAACTCGCTCGCCAGCCGGTCGCGCGCGACCTGAGCGCTGTGCTCGCGGAACATGTTGTAGATCTCGACGGTGATATCCGCCTCCAGCGCAGACAGGCGCATCAGCGTGTCGAGCAGCGACGGCAGGCGCGGATCGGTGCCGCCGACCCGGCGGAGCAGCACTTCCAACGCAGCCCGATCGCTCGCGCTGATCATCGACAGCAGCGCCATCGGCTGCACGCCCGCCTCATAAGCGGCGGCGACCGATCGCTCGATCGATTCGATCCAGGTCTTGCCTTGGGTGTCGAGGAAGCGGTTGCGCAGGAACACCACGCCGACATCGATCATCTTCGCGGCATCCGCTGGCGCCCAGTCGCGCTCCTCGGGGAAGCAGCGCACCCATTGGTGCCAATAGGCAGCGGACACCGCCTCGATCTCCGGCTCCAGCACTTCCCAGCAGACGCGACTCGATTGAAGCAACGACCCGTCAAAATCGAACACGTGCAACCGCGCCGCCATTTCGATCCGCGCGCTCATCGTGCCCGCCGCGGCAAACGGATGGGTGGATATCGAATCGCTCACCTAATTCTCATCCCCGGTCGGCGGCCGGGCTTCGGCCGCGTTAGCCCGAAGCTATGCCGGTTCAGTGGTTAAGGGGCGGTTAGGAGCGCAGCTGCTATCGCCGCACGACAATATCTTGCGTCCACCGCCCGGCTGAACCTAAGGGCAATCCGTCTTGCATCCTCGTCCTGCGGGATTAAGGAAGCCCGCGTCGACCGAAAGGATTTATCGTTGGCCAACGTCCGCAACACGGCACGACCGCTGTCGCCGCATCTCGGCATCTACAAATGGGGACCGCATATGGCGGTCTCGATCCTCCACCGCGCCACCGGCTCCGGCATGGCGACCGTGGGCACCGGCCTGTTCGTCTGGTGGCTGGTCGCGCTGGCCTATGGCCCAGATGCCTATGCGACGTTCCAGAACGTGTTCACGCTGCAGAATGGCCAGCTAAACATCCTGGGCTATGTGGTAGGGATCGGCCTGAGCCTGTCCTTCCTCCAGCACATGGCCTCGGGCACCCGACACCTGTTCCTCGACGCCGGCGCGAATTTCGAGCTGCGCGCCAACAAGCGCAGCGCGCTCAGCACCTTCGCGTTCAGCATCGTCGCCACTGCGATCTTCTGGGTCGTGCTTCTGGAGAAGGCCCATGGGTAACGGAACCCGGCTCGGTCGCGTCCGCGGCCTCGGCTCTGCGCATGAAGGCGCGAGCGAATGGTGGAAGCACAAGGTTTCCGCCGGATCGAACCTGCTGCTGGTGCTATGGCTGATCGTCTCGATCGCCCTGCTGCCGGCCTATGATTACGCGACCGTCGCCGGCTGGATCGCACAGCCGCTGGTCGCCGTGCCGCTGATCCTCCTGGTGCTCAGCGTCACCTTCCACTTCCGTCACGGCCTGCAGGTCGTGATCGAGGACTATCAGCACAACGAGACGCGCTTCGTGCTGATCGTCCTGCTCGAATATTTCACGATCACCGTTCGCGTGCTCGCGATCTTCGCCATCCTGAAGATTGCCTTCACCTCCACCGGAGTGGCTGCCTGATGCCCGCCGCCTACAAGATCATCGACCATATCTATGACGCCGTCGTTGTCGGCGCGGGCGGCTCGGGCCTCCGCGCGACGATGGAAGTGGCGCAGGCCGGCCTGAAAACCGCCTGCATCACCAAGGTGTTCCCCACCCGCAGCCACACCGTCGCGGCGCAGGGCGGCATCGCGGCCAGCCTGGGCAATATGGGTCCGGACCACTGGACCTGGCACATGTACGACACCGTCAAGGGCTCCGACTGGCTCGGCGACCAGGACGCGATCGAGTATCTGACGCGCGAGGCTCCGGCCGCGGTGTACGAGCTCGAACATGCCGGCATGCCGTTCAGCCGCACCGACGAAGGCAAGATCTACCAGCGCCCGTTCGGCGGCATGATGCAGAACATGGGCGAAGGCCCGCCCGCGCAGCGCACCTGCGCCGCGGCGGATCGTACCGGCCATGCGATGCTGCACACGCTGTACCAGCAGAGCCTGAAGTACGACGCGGACTTCTTCATAGAATATTTCGCGCTCGACCTGATCATGGAGAATGGCGAGTGCCGCGGCGTGATCGCGCTGTGCATGGACGACGGCTCGATCCACCGCTTCCGCAGCCATGCGGTGGTGCTGGCGACCGGCGGCTATGGCCGCGTCTACCAGTCGGCCACCTCGGCGCACACCTGCACCGGCGACGGCAACGCGATGGTTCTCCGCGCCGGCCTGCCGCTGCAGGACATGGAGTTCGTCCAGTTCCATCCGACCGGCATCTACGGCGCGGGCGTGCTGATCACCGAGGGTGCGCGCGGCGAAGGCGGCTATCTCACCAACTCCGAGGGTGAGCGCTTCATGGAGCGCTATGCGCCGTCCGCCAAGGATCTCGCCAGCCGCGACGTCGTGTCGCGCTCGATGGCGATGGAGATCCGCGAGGGCCGCGGCGTGGGCAAGGAGAAGGACCATATCTTCCTTCACCTGAACCATATCGACCCGAAGATCCTGGCAGAGCGCCTGCCCGGCATCACCGAGACCGGCAAGGTCTTCGCCGGCGTCGACCTCACCCGCCAGCCGCTGCCGGTGGTCCCGACCGTCCACTATAATATGGGCGGCATCCCGACCAACTATCACGGCGAAGTCGTCCATCTGAAGGACGGCAATCCGGATGCGGTGGTCCCCGGCCTGTTTGCTGTCGGCGAAGCGGCCTGCGTTTCGGTGCACGGCGCCAACCGCCTCGGCTCCAATTCGCTGATCGACCTTGTCGTGTTCGGCCGCGCGACCGGCAAGCGGATCGTCGACATCATCAAGCCGAACACCGCGCATCACCCGCTGCCAAAGGGCTCGGAAGAAATGGCGCTGGGCCGGCTCGACCATTTCCGCAACGCGAATGGCGGCACCCGCACCTCGCAGATCCGCGCCGACATGCAGAAGACGATGCAGCGCCACTGCGCCGTGTTCCGCACCGAGGAGCTGATGGCCGAGGGCGTCGCGCATATGGAGCAGGTCTATGCCGGCTTCCAGGACGTCCATGTCAGCGATCGCTCGCTGATCTGGAACACCGACCTCGTCGAGACGCTCGAGCTGGACAACCTGCTCGGCCAGGCGATGGTGACGATCCGCAGCGCGATCAACCGCAAGGAAAGCCGCGGCGCCCACATGCACGAGGACTTCCCCGAGCGTGATGACGCGACCTGGATGAAGCACACCATCGCGACATTCGACGGTTGGGGCGGCAAGGGCGGCAAGACCGACATCGACTACCGCCCGGTTCACGAATACACGCTGACCGACGAAATCGACTATATCAAGCCGAAGAAGCGGGTGTACTGATCCGATTGCGGATGGGTTCAAGGAGGCCGGGGCGGCGACGCTCCGGCCTTTTTGTTTGCGCGGTGGACACACTTCGCTCCAGCCGTCATCCCGACGTAAGGCGGGATCCAATGGGGCCCACGTTGCCGCTCTTGCTGATAGCGAATGGCGTCTGGATCCCGGCTTTCGCCGGGATGACAACTGAGAACACGGAGGCCCTACCGCACTCCGAACCGTGCACTCGCCAGATGGTGCGCATGGCAGATCGCCACCGCGAGCGCGTCGGCGGCATCGGCGCCGACGATCTTCACCCCCGGCAGCAGCCGCGAGACCATCGCATGGACCTGCTCCTTGTCGGCATTGCCGACGCCGACGACGGATTTCTTGACCGTGCTCGGCTTATACTCGCCGATATCGATCCCCACCCGCGCCGCGGCGCACAGCACCACCCCGCGCGCCTGCCCGAGCTTGAGGGTCGATTGGGCGTTGGAATTCACGAACACTTCCTCGACCGCCGCCGCCTCGGGCGCGTGATCGGTGATCAGCGCGGCAAGCATCGCATCGAGATGGGCGAGACGCCGGGGCAGAGTGGCCTTGGTGTCGGTGACGAGCTTGCCGTGCGCGAGATGGCTGATCCGGTTCCCCTCAGCGCGGATAAGCCCCCAGCCAGTGGTGCCGAGGCCGGGATCGAGACCGAGAATGATCACGAGCCCAACCCCTCCCCTTCAGGGGAGGGGTTGGGGTGGGGACTGGCAGACCAGCGACCCGGACGAGTTTTGAGTGCCTGGACAATCGCCGCCAGAACACCGTCCATATTGTCGAAGACGTCGTGATTGGAGAAATGCAGGGCAAGAAATCCTTGGCTCAGGAGAAACGCATCCCGGCGCTCGTCATATGCGGGGTCATGCGTGTCGCCGTCGACTTCAACCACCAGACCTTTGGCCGGGCAGAAGAAGTCGCAGATGCATGGAAAGACCACCTGCTGTCGGCGGAATTTATGCCCGAGCTGCGCATTGGAAAGATGCCGCCACAAGTGCTTCTCGAGCTCGGTTGGATTACGCCGCATTTCGCGAGCGCGGGCCAGTAGCCCGGCTTCGGTGATCATCTCCGTACCCTCCTGGGCAGGATGCACCACGAGTGGGGCATCTGGCTACTCGGCCATGCCCCACCCCAACCCCTCCCCTGAAGGGGAGGGGCTTAGGTTGAAGATCAACCCAGCTTCTCCATGACGTCGTCAGGAACTTCGTAATTCCCCCAGACCGTCTGGACGTCGTCGTCGTCGTCCAGCGCATCGATCAGCTTGAACAGCGTCGCCGCATCGTCCGCGCCCACCGTCACCATGGTCTGCGGCCGCCAGGCGAGCTTGGCGCCTTCGGACTCGCCGAGTACCGGCTCCAGTGCCTTGGCGACTTCATGCAGGTCCCCCTGCGCGGTCCAGATCTCGTGGCCGTCCTCGCTGCTGCTGACATCCTCGGCGCCCGCTTCCAACGCGGCCTCGAACACCTTCTCGGCGTCGCCCGCGCTCGCTGGATAGGTGATCAGGCCCATGCGATCGAAGCCGTGGCTCACCGAACCGGCCGTGCCGAGGTTGCCGCCGTTCTTCGACACCGCAGTGCGCACATTGGTCGCGGTGCGGTTGCGGTTGTCGGTCAGCGCCTCGATGATCAGCGAGACGCCTGCCGGGCCGAAGCCCTCGTAGCGGATCTCTTCGTAATTCTCGCCCTCGCCCTTGCTGGCCTTATCCAGCGCGCGCTGAATATTGTCCTTGGGCATCGACTGCGCCTTGGCGGCGTTGATCGCCGCGCGCAGGCGCGGGTTCATGTCCGGATCGGGCAGGCCCGACTTGGCCGCGACGGTGATTTCGCGGCTGAGCTTGGAGAACATCGCCGAGCGCTTCTTATCCTGCGCGCCCTTGCGGTGCATGATGTTCTTGAATTTGGAATGGCCTGCCATGGTGAACCCGAACTGCCTGCGGTTTGGAAGAAGTGGAAGCGCTCGCCTTAGCGCGGATGCCCGGCGAGCGCCAACAAGGCGGGCTTAGATGCCCAGCGCCTGCTTGTAGGTTTCGAGCAGCATCTCAGCCTCTTCGCGGTGATGCTTTTCCATCTTCCGCAGGCGAACGATGGTGCGCATCGTCTTCACGTCGAAGCCGGTCGACTTGGCTTCGGCATAGACGTCCTTGATGTCGTCGGCGATGCCCTTCTTCTCCTCTTCGAGACGCTCGACACGCTCGAT
Source organism: Sphingomonas sp. ATCC 31555 (assembly GCF_000282895.1). Classification (GTDB taxonomy): domain Bacteria; phylum Pseudomonadota; class Alphaproteobacteria; order Sphingomonadales; family Sphingomonadaceae; genus Sphingomonas. Next base: position 146,628 of record NZ_ALBQ01000021.1, on the reverse strand, counting down.
CAGGAGGCGGAGCTGCTCGGCGGAAATATTGTCGGACATGGGTGTTCTAGCTCCTGAAGCATGGGATCGGACGAACGCGCCGCGCGAGGGTCGCGCCGGCCGGATCGTCCGACAAGGATACGGAATCAGGCGGGCCCTGTACGCCAGCCGGAGCTTCCGCTCAACCTTAGAGCGTGATGACATGGTTTCGACACGCCGTGATTGCCCTGCGCCGTTCGTCGGCTAGGAGCATCGCGCAGCGCGGGCTGGTGGCCCGTGCAAGCGGTGCGACGACGTCCGGCGGGCGGCGCAGGGCAACCGCGAAGCGGCGGGCCGATTTTGGCCCGTGGCGTCGTCCCTCGTCGGTCACGGGGGCAAAGCCCCGCCCCTCCTCGCTCCTAGCCACAAGCCAAAATCGGCTCCGTCACGGCGTGTCGCAACCATGCCATCACGCTCTAGTCCTGCGGGAAGACCTGCCGCTTGCCGCCCAGCTTGTGCACCACGCCGCCGCGGACCACCGTGTCGATGCGCTCCAGCACGGTTACGTCCTGCAGCGGATCGCCCGCAACGGCGATCAGGTCCGCCGCCTTGCCGGGCTCGAGCGAGCCGAGCTGGTCCTTGCGGCCGAGTGCATCGGCGGCATCCAGCGTCGCCGCGCGAATCGCCGACGCCGGCGTAAGCCCCGCCCGGACCAGCAGCGCGAATTCCCTGGCATTCTCGCCATGCCGCGACACGCCGGTATCGGTGCCGAACGCGACCTTGACGCCGGCCTTGATCGCCTTGGCATGGCTAGCCGCCGCGGCCGCCGCCGCCGCTTCAGCCTTGGGGATGGTGGCAGGCGGCAACTTGCCGGCGCGGGCATTGGCGAGCGCGGTGACCGGCGCGATCATCGTCGGCACCAGCCAGGTGCCGCGCGCCTTCATCGCCGCGATTGTCGCGTCGTCGAGGAAGCTGCCATGCTCGATCGTGTCGGCCCCCGCCTCCACTGCTCCGCGCACGCCCTCCGCCGCATGGGCGTGGACCGCGACTCGGCGGCCGAAGGCATGCGCCGTATCGACGATTGCCTTCATTTCTTCGTCGGACATCTGCTTGCCGAGGCCGCCGGCGACGTTGGAGAGTACGCCGCCGGTGGCCGCGAACTTGATCACCTGCGCGCCAAGACCGATCTGCTGGCGCACCGCGCGGCGGCAATCATCGGGGCCGTCGCAAGTGTTAATCTGCCGGTGCGCCACCGCCTCGGCATATTCCTCGGCCAGCCCGTTGGTGCCGTCGCCATGCCCACCGGAGACCGAGACCATGCGCCCGGCATTGACGATTCGCGGCCCGGCGACTGCGCCCCGCTCCACCGCGTCGCGCAGCGCCCGGATCGCGCGCGGGTTGCTGCCCAGGTCACGAACCGTCGTGAAGCCCGCCTCCAGGTCGCGCCGCGCATCCTCGATGCCGATGACGAATTCGTCGGCCTCATCCTCGGTGAGCGCATTCATCCGCTCCTTCAGCGGATCGCCCTCGGAGAAGAGGTGGACATGGAGGTCGATCAGGCCAGGGAGCACGAACTTGTCGCGCAGGTCGATCAAGGTCGCCCCGGCTTCCGGCGCGACGAAACCATCTCGCACTTCGGCGACCTTGCCGTCACGCAGGATGAGGGTGCTGTTTCCGCGCGGGGCCTGGCCCGGCCGATCGAGCAGCCGCCCCGCCTGGACATAGGTGACGCCGACGGATGTCTGCGCGAGTGCCGGACAGGCCGCGGTGCACGCAAGCGCGGCCAGAAACAGCTTCTTCATCCTCTCAATCCCCCTGAAGCGCCCCCGGCTCAGGCGTGGGGGTCAGTCATGCTGGGAGGATCACTGGCCGGGAAGCTCTCGTCAAGCGCCTCGTCCAGCGCGTCCTCGCGGCCTTCGTTCTTCTTCAGGCTTTCTTCCATGCGCGCCAGCTGCTCGGGCGTGGCCTCGCTCTGGTACTTCGCCTTCCAGTCGGACTGCTCCATGCCGTAGACGATTCGACGCGCATCGGCCTTGGCGATGCCGGGGTCCGCTTCGTGGATCCAGTCGCCCAGGCAGTTCCGGCAAAAGCCCGAAAGCCCCATCAGATCAATGTTCTGGGCGTCATGCCGGTGCCGCAGATGGCGCACCAGCCGGCGGAACGCTTGGGCCGCTGTTGCGTCGTCCAGGCGATCAAGTTCATCCATTCGGCACCTCCGGAGTTGATGTTAACGCATTTGGGGCTAGAGGCGGGCACGCACAAGCCGAGGAAGACAACGATGACACAGGCGATCTCCCCCCGCTCGCGCAAGGTGCGCGTTCTGGCAACCTTGGGACCGGCCAGCGCCTCCCCCGAAATGATCGAGCGCCTGTTCCGCGCCGGCGCCGATGCGTTTCGCATCAACATGAGCCATGGCGATCAGGCCTCGAAGATCCCGCTGTTCGAAGCCATCCGCGCGATGGAGAAGACCACCGGCCGCCCGACGACGATTCTGGCCGATCTCCAAGGCCCGAAGCTGCGCGTCGGCAAGTTCGCCGAGGGCAAGGTGATGCTTGTCACTGGGCATGAATTCACGCTCGATCGCAATCCCGCCCCGGGCGACGCCACCCGCGTCGAGCTGCCGCACCGGGAAATCTTTGAAGCGGCGCACCCCGATGCGCGCCTGCTGCTCGACGATGGCAAGCTGGTGCTGCGCGTGACCGACGTGGCGCACGATCGGCTGACGACGATCGTCGAGGTCGGCGGCCCGCTTTCCAACAACAAGGGCCTGAACGTGCCCGACATGGTGCTGCCGCTCGCCGCGCTCACCGACAAGGACCGGAGCGACCTGAGCTTCGCCGTCGAGCAGGGCGCCGACTGGATCGCGCTGAGCTTCGTGCAGCGTCCCGAGGACCTGATGGAGGCCCGCCGCCTGATCGGCGGCAAGGCAGCACTGCTCGCCAAGATCGAGAAGCCGAGCGCGATCGCGCGTCTGGACGAGATCATGGAGCAGTGCGACGGCGTGATGGTCGCCCGCGGCGACCTGGGCGTCGAGCTGCCGCCGCAGTCGGTGCCGCCATTGCAGAAGCGCATCGTCGAGACCGCCCGTCGGCTGGGCCGGCCAGTAATCGTCGCCACGCAGATGCTCGAATCGATGATCGAGAGCCCCTCGCCCACGCGCGCGGAAGTGTCCGACGTGGCGACCGCCGTCTATGACGGCGCCGACGCGATCATGCTTTCGGCCGAGAGCGCGGCGGGCAAGTGGCCGGTCGAATCGGTGTCGATGATGAACTCGATCGCCGACGCGGTGGAGCGCGATCCGGCGCATGGCGACCGCGTCCACTTCACCGTCACCAAGCCCGATCCGACAACCGCCGACGCGCTCGCCGAAGCGGCGAAGAACATCGCCAGCACGGTTTCGGCGGCGGCGATCATCTGCTTCACCAGCTCGGGCTCGACCGCCCGGCGCATCGCCCGCGAGCGGCCTTCGGTGCCGATCCTGGTGCTCACCCCGGAGCGCGACACCGCACGCCGTCTGGGCCTGTTGTGGGGCACGCATGCGGTGAACACCCGCGACGTCGATTCGTTCGAGGAAATGGTCGCCAAGGCCAAGCGCATGGCGCTGCGCCACGGCATCGCCAAGGCGGGCGACCGAGTGATCGTCTGCGCCGGCGTACCGTTCAAGACGCCCGGTTCCACCAACGTGCTGCACGTCGTCACCATCCTGGGCGACGAGCTGACCAACTATCAGGGGCCGGAAGGCAACTGAGGCACCCTTCTCCCTCCCCCTTTCTTCGGGGGGAGGGAGAAGCCGGCTAGCCCCGCCCCATCCGCATCGCCGCGCCGGCGACCCAAGGGCAGCCCGCCACCAGCAACAAGCTGATCGCCGCGAGCAGCTTGATCGCGCCGGGTTCGCCGCCGGTGGCGCCGGCACCGAAGATCAGCAGCGGCACCGCGAAGGGCAGCATCACCAGCCCGGCCAGCGCGCCTGCGCCGCGCAGCCCCGCCACCAGCGCCGCCGTCGCCACACCCAGCCCCGCCAGCCCCGGCGTTCCGATCGCCAGTCCGAGCAGGATCGTGCCCAACGCGGCGCCCGATACGTGCAACAATGCGGCCGCAAGGCAGGTCGCCGCCAGCAGCGCCGGGCCGAAGCCGAGCCAATGGCCGAGCATCTTGGCTGCCGCGATGCTGGCATCGGAATAGCCCCGCGCCACCAACTGATCGAGCACGCCGCTCTCGGCATCGGGCGTCACCAGCCGCTCGACCGGGAGCAAGGCGGCGAGCAGCGCCGCCGCCCAGATCACGCCGCCACCGATCCGCGCGAGCAGCCGCCCGTCCGGCCCGATCGCAAAGGGGAACAGGATCGCGACCAGCAGGAAGAAGGCGATCGGCAGCACCAGCCCGCCGCTGCTCCACGCGCGCCGCAATTCGCGCCAGACCAGCGCGATCACAGCCGTATCTCCCGCGCGCCGGGAAGTCCGATCGGCTGATGCGTAGCGACCAGCACGATGCCGCCGTCCGCCCGGTGCGCGGCGATCCGCGCCTCCAGCATCCCGATAGACGCGGTGTCGAGGCCATTGGCGGGCTCGTCGAGCAGCCACACCGGCGCGCCGCTGGCCAGCACCCGCGCGAACGCAGCCCGCCGCCGCTGTCCGGTGGAGAGCAGCCGCACTGGCACATCGGCGATGTCCGCCAATCCCACCGCATCTAGCGCCGCGCCTACCGCGGCCGTCCGCTGGTCCAGCCCCGCCCAGAAGCCGAGCGCTGCGGCCAGGCTGCGTTCCGCATCGAGCGCCGCGCTTTCGCTGAGCAATGCCCGGGCGCCGTCCCCCCTCACGCGGCCGCCCAGCGGGGCCAATAGGCCCGCGGCGATGCGGATCAGGCTCGATTTGCCGACGCCGTTCGGCCCCTGCACCAGCCCAGCCTCCCCGGCAGCCAGCACAAAGCCGAGCCCTTCGAAGAGGATCCGCCCGCCGCGCAGGCAGGTGACGTTCTCAAAGGCCAGGCTGCTGCTCAATCGTCGGCGTCTTCCAGCGCGTGCATGTCTTCGTCGGAAAGGCCGAAATGATGTCCGACTTCGTGGATCACGACATGGTGGACCAGCCGCTCGAGCGATTCGCCGGTTTCGACCCACTCGTCGAGGATCGGGCGGCGATAGAGGTGGATACGATCGGGCAATGCGCCCGAGTCGAATGCCGATTTCTCGCCGATCGGCCGGCCGTGATAGAGGCCGCTCAGCGCGAAAGGGTCGTCGATGTCGAGCGCATCGAGCGTATCTTCGTCGGCGAACTCCTCCACCAGCAGCACCACGTCCGCCAAGTGCGACTGGAATGGCTCCGGGATGCGCGCCAGCGCGGCGCGGGCGAGCCGCTCGATCAGCGCCGCATCGGGGGCGAGGGTTGGTGCTTGCTCCGGCATGCTCCAAGGCATAGGCGGATGCGCGGAGCGGGAGCAAGGAGGCATCTATGGTAGCGCGATTGACCGACGGACTTCGCGAGGAATCGCTCGCCGCCCTGCCGGCCTGGACCTATGATCCCGCCCGCGACGCGATCACCCGCCGCTTCCTGTTCGCCGATTTCGGCGAGGCCTTCGCCTTCATGACCCGGGTGGCGCTGATCGCGGAAAAGGCCGATCACCATCCCGAATGGTCCAACGTGTGGAACCGCGTGGACGTGCTGCTGACCACCCATGATGCGGGCGGGCTTTCTACGCGCGACCTGCAGATGGCCGCGGCGATCGACGCGCTGGCGAAGGGGTAATCGACGACCGCCAATCCTGTGCCCGGCGGGTGGCGAGTCGCGTGGTGGGCGAAGGGATAACAGGGCGTACAAGATGATCGTCCTTCCCGCGAAGCCGGGGATGACGATGACGTTCGGCCCTATTCGATAATCCGCCCAGCGGGAGGGCGGGAGACAAAGGGCAAGCTTCGCCGCTATTGCCCGGCGTCTTCCCGCTCGTAGAGATCCCAGCGATGTTCGCCGGTCACCGTATCGGAATAGGGGCGGCCGGCTGCATCCTTGCTCGGCACGTAGCGGAAGCGTTTCTGGATCAGCTTGCAGGTGGTTTCGTCCAAGTCTCGATTGCCGCTGCTGCGCGTGACGGTGCAGCTCGAAACGCGTCCGTTCACACCCACGACGAAGCGCAGCCCCACCGTGCCGCTGAAACCGGCATTCAGTGCCCGACGCGGATAATCGGCATCGGTGATCCGCCCGCCAATCCAGCGGAGCGGCTCTCCGCCCCCGCCGCCAGGCCCATCGCCACTGCCCCCGCTACCTGTGCCGGCGCCCTCGCCACCCGCACCAGTCCCCGGGCCCGCCACGGGTGCGGCGCCCGAGGAAGAGTCGCTCGCGGTGGCGGGCTTCGGTGCCGTCACCAGCGGCGGCGGTTGCAGCACAATCGGCGGCGGCGGAGCGACGATCTCGGTGGCCCGGGAGACTCGGTTGGGCGGTGCCGCCGCTCCCTCCTCTTTGGGGGCCGCACGACGTTTAGCGGGCTCGGGCGCAGGCGGCTGCGGGGGTGGCGGGACGTCGAAGCTGAGCAGGCTGGCACCCGCGCCGTCGCGCGTGCCCTGCTGCACGCCTAGGCCCGCCAACAGAAGGGCGGCGAGCAGCGCCTCGACCGCAATCGCCGCGGCCGCACCACGGAGCCGGACGCTGCCGGTTCTCACCGCCCGCCCAATCGTTGTTGCGGGTTCATGCAACCGAAATGCGGCATGGCACATTGATACGCATCGAACACGAACCAAAGATGGGGTCCGAATATGCGTAAGACAATCGCCGCGCTCGCCGCCTTTGCCCTGGTAATGCCGGTCGCCATGCCGATCACGGCAGCGAATGCCCAGCAGCGCTACGAAGGCAAGTCGAAGTCGAGTCGCAACTATCGCTATGTGAAAAAGTGTCGCAAGTCGAAGGGCGAAGCCGGCCTGATCGCGGGCGGCGTCGCCGGTGCCCTGGCGGGTCCGTCGGTGGTCGGCGGCGGCCTTCTGGGTGCCGCCGCGGGCGGTGTTGCCGGTGCGCTCGGCGGCCGGGCCATCGATCGGTCGATCACTGCGAAGAACCGCTGCACCTATGTGCGCGTCCGTCGCTGATCTACCTTGGGGGCGGGCGCAGTCCCGCCCCTTTCCAAACGTCCCTGCATCGGCCAGAAACCGGCCATGATCGCGGCGCCCGGCGCCGCCGACACGATGCAGGAAGTTCATTCATGTCCAGCTATGCCGATCGTCTGAACGCCCTGCGGGAACAGCTTTCCCGCGACGCGCTCGACGGCTTTGTCGTGCCGCTCACCGACGAGCACATGTCCGAATATGTCGGCGCCTACGCCCAGCGCCTCGCCTGGCTCACCGGCTTCCAAGGCTCGGCGGGCACCGCCGTGGTGCTGCCACAGGAAGCGGCGATCTTCACCGATGGGCGCTATACGCTGCAGGTCCGCCAGCAGGTTTCGCACGAGCATTGGCACTATGTCGGCGTGCCTGCGACGAGCGTCGCCGACTGGCTGGCGGAGCACGCGCCGGATGGCGGCCGCATTGGCTATGATCCGTGGCTGCACACCCGAGCCTGGGTTGAGGAAGCGCGCAAGGCGCTGGCCGAGAAAGGAGCGACGCTCGTTGCCGTCGGCCGTAACCCCATCGATGCCGTCTGGGCCGATCAGCCCCGTCCTTCGGACGCGCCATTGGCGGTGCTCGACGAGGCGCTGGCCGGCAGATCCTCCGCCGCCAAGCGTGCCGAGATCGCCGACTGGCTCCAGGCCCGCAAGGCCGATGCCGTGGTGATCGCCGCGCTCGATTCGATCGCATGGACCTTCAACGTTCGCGGCGGCGACGTTGCCCACACGCCGGTCGCGCTCGCCTACACACTGGTGCACGCCGACGGCACCGCCGACCTCTTTGTCGCGCCGGACAAGGTCACCGATGCGGTGCGCCAGCATCTCGGCAACGCGGTGCGCATCCACGATCGCGCCGCCTTCGCCCCCGCGCTGGGCGGGCTCGCCGGCAAGCGAGTCGTCGCCGATCCGGGCAGCGCCGTGGCGGCGATCTTCGATGCGCTGGAGGCCGGCGGCGCCACCGTCGTCGCGCAGCGCGATCCGGTGATCCTCGCCAAGGCGATCAAGAATTCCGCGGAAGTGGCGGGCCACAAGGCGGCGCAGGCCCGCGACGGCGCCGCGCTCAGCCGCTTCCTGAAGTGGTTCGAGGAAACCGCGCCGCAAGGCGGGCTCACCGAACTGTCAGTGGCCGAAAAGCTGCGCGACTTCCGCGAGGCGACCGGTATGCTGAAGGACCTTTCCTTCGATACCATCTCGGCCACCGGCCCGAACGGCGCGATCCCGCACTACAAGGTCACCGAAAAATCGAGCCTTCCGATCGAACCCGGCCAGCTGTTCCTGATCGATTCGGGCGGCCAATATGGCGATGGCACCACCGACGTGACCAGGGTGATGCCGGTGGGCGCGGCGAGCCACGAGATGAAGGACCGCTTCACCCGCGTGCTGAAGGGCCATATCGCCATCGCCACCGCCATCTTCCCGGACGGCACCACCGGCGCACAGATCGACGGTTTCGCCCGCCGCCCGCTCTGGGAAGCTGGGCTCGATTTCGCCCACGGCACCGGCCACGGCGTCGGCGCCTATCTCTCGGTGCACGAGGGGCCGCAGCGCATCGCGCCGCCCTCCTATCCGGGCGGGCAGGCGCTGGAGCCCTTACGCGCTGGCATGTTCCTCTCGAACGAGCCGGGCTACTACAAGGCGGGCGAATACGGGATCCGCATCGAGAACCTCGTCCACATCATCGAGCGGACGATCCCCGGCGGCGACAAGCCGATGCTCGCGTTCGAGACACTCACCTTTGCTCCGATAGAGCGCAGCCTCATCCTGCCGGAACTGCTCAGCCCCGAGGAGCGCGCATGGCTGAACGCCTATCACGCCCAGGTGCTGGCGATCGTCGGCCCGCAGCTGGAGGGCGAGGAGCGCGCCTGGCTCGAAGCCAAGTGCGCGCCGATCGGGTGAGGTGGTTCGATCCCCCTCGCAGGGGTGGATCGAGCTAATCGCTTGATTCGTGGCGGTCGCCCGGTCCCTGGGCACCGGCTTCGGCCTTCGCCTCGCGCGCCTGCGCCTTTCGCCGGCGCAGGTTTTCGCGCAGCTTTTCGGCCAGCCGGGCCTGCTTTTCCACATCCTTCATGGCAATTGCGATAAACCGGCACGATGCGGGTTGACAATCGGCACCCGCGCTGCACATAGGCGCCTCCCGATTGGCGCTGGCCAGCGGGCATCGGAAACAGTGCTGCCGTAGCTCAGTGGTAGAGCGCATCCTTGGTAAGGCTGAGGTCGCGAGTTCAATCCTCGCCGGCAGCACCATTTCCCCTTCATTCACCGCCCGCCTGACGGGCCGGCGACTCTGCCTCCCCTAGCGTGACACCGACAACGGCATCGCCGGAATCGTGCAGCCGCACGAATAGCATCTTGCCCGCGAGCCGCGGCAGGCGAAGCGAGTCCCCAACAAAGCCTAGCGGAACGGAAGTGGCCTTGGCAAAGTCGGCGGTGGTGCTGACGGCAGACAAGAGGAACAGGTCGCGCCCATGCAGGTCGCATAGCTCCGTGCAGGTAACGCCGGTCAGCACCGGCAAACGCACCAGCGTCGCCAGCGGCTGCCAATTGCCCGCCACGCCATCCTGCACCAGCCGGAAGCGTAGCTGCCCCGCTACGCCCGGACCGAGCAGGGCGCGCGGATCAAACCGGGCGACGATCACGTCCCCCGCGACGCGCTGCAACGCGCCGTCGGCAAAGCCGAGCCGACCGGTAGCGCCGCCGGACATGGTCGCAATTTCCACATGGTCGCTGCGCGCCAGGCTGCCGCGCGCGATCTTGAACGAGAAGGCGATCGTGGCATCGGCCGGTAACAGGCCATCGGGCAGCGTGAGCGGCAGCGCGCCCGGCGCGGCAGCGCCCGATGCAGCCCGGCTGAGCAGCGCGGCCGCCGGACGCGGTTCGGCAATCTTCACCGCCAGGCGCACCGTTCGGCCGTCCTGCAGGCGAATCGTAGCTTCACCCGGCCCCGTCAGCGGTTCCGCGTCGGCGGCGAGCACGAGCCGATCGCCTTTCTCCCCTCGCGAAAGTGCCCCGGGCGCGAAGCGGACGCCGCCCAAGTCAAGCCCGGCTACCTGATCGAGACGCGCGCCTTCCAGCACGCCCTCGCGATCCCCGGCATGCAGCACGAAGCGGTCGATTCGACTCGCCTCGAGCCGGGCGGCGAGCTCCAGCGTCTCCGGCGCGGCGGTGCCGAAGCGGGCGATGGTAATCCCCATCTTGCCGGGCCGCGCGTCACCCAGCGGCAGCGTGGTGGAGATTTCGTCCTGCCCGGTGATCTTGAAGGTCAATGGCCGGGTGACGCCCTTCGCATCCCGCAGCACCAGCTGCGACACGCAAAAAGCCGCGCCGCCGCGCAGGACGAGGGGATGGTCGCGACCGACCACCACGCCCGCATCGGGCTCGGCATGCCACGCGCCGGCAGCATCGCGCTGGACGGGGAGCCGAGGCCCGGTGAACCCATCGAAGCCCCAGCGGCCCTGCAGCACCGCGTTGGAGACGGCGCCGAGATCTTCGGGCACGCCACCGGCCAAGCGCACACCACCTTTCTCGACGTCCGCCAGCACTGGCAAGCTCCGCGCCTTGCCGTCGGGGCCGGTCAGCTGCACCGCGAGGTCCCGTGCGTAGTCGGTGGCGTAGAGCAGCGGCGCATCGTCCAGCGGCAGCGCCAGATCGGGCTTGCCCAGGCACACCGGCGCCGGCCCGGCGGCGCGCCACAAGGGGCGGCTTGCCGGCCCGATCGGCGGCAAAGCGGCGACCAGCACCGATCGTGGGCTCTGGAAAGATGGCGCCGCATTGAGCAGCAACTGCATCTGTGCCGACCGGGCCAGCGATAGCGCCGGCAGATACTGATATTGGGGGCTGCGAAATGCGCCGAACAGCCGCGCCAGATCACGGGCCAAGCCGATATAGGGGCTGAAATAGCCCCCGCCGCCCTCGGGAGTCGCCGCGATTCGATAAGCGAGGTCCACAGGCGTGCCGGTCAGCGTTTCAGCCAGGGTGCTTCCGCGCTGTGCCTGGAGCACCAGATTGTCGCGATCCTGCGTCAGGCAGGCCGCCTGCAGCCCGCGCGGGCGCGAAAGGCATTCGGCCTTCAGCTTGATGCGCAGCGCATTGGCCAGCACGGGCGCAGCTTCCGCCAGCCGCTGGGGCGTCGCTTCGCCGATGCGCCCGATCGCGGTGACAAACGCATCCAGCCGTGCCCGATCAAGTGATGCCTGGTGCAGATCCTGCGCGGCGCGCACGAACACGCCCGGCCGCCCCCGTACCGCGTCGCGTACCGAATCGAACCCGCCGCCCGTCTCCGGTGCGAGCAGCACCACCGCCTGCTCTGCGCCATCGGGCACCTTCAGATCCAGCCGGTTCTTCTTCTTGCGCCAGGTTTCGGCCGCGTAGAACCAATCCTTTGGCGGGGGATTCGTCGCGCCGCGCAGGAACACGACGATCATCAGGTACCGCGCCGATTGATGCTCGGGGAAATCTGCTTCCACGCGGAGGCGATCGCCGGGCAACAGCGACGGCACGGCACCGATCGGAAGCTCAACGTCGCCGCGCGTCACGGTCAACGCCAGCACCGGCCCGGCCAGATCGAAGCCGTTCTGCTGGGCACGTGCGGGGACGGCGGCCAATACCAGCGCCGCCAGAAGTACAAGGAGTGAGGATACGCGAACCATGGCCGACCTATAGGGGAGACGCGCCAGCCTCCGCCAGCGCGCAGGCGCATGCGCCCGCCGCATCGCCGACGCCGTACCCCCCTGATAATCGCCATGCCGGCGAGCCGGTTCCACGGCCCGCCCGCATCCGTCAGAACCGCATACGTCCGCCCAGCGAGAAGACCAGCGCCCGCGCATTGCGCACCTCACCGGAGGTCAATATCGTCGAGCCGGCATCCACCGTCGGGCGATCGATGGTTGCATTGGCGAAGTCGACATAATTGGCCGCGGCATCCAGCGTGATCCGCGACGTGAGCGCATAGGAGCCGCCGAGCGCGAAGTTCCATCGGTTCGCATCGGGCACGCGGGCGTCGCGCCGACCATTCTGGGTCGGCGTGGTAGCGCGCTGCACGCCGCCGCGCAGCGTAAGAGCCGGTGACACGGCATAATCCACGCCGGCGGCATAGCTCCAGCTTTCGCGATATTGCTCGGGAATCGCGGCGTTAAGCGGCGCGCCAAGCCGGATGGCATCGAACTTGTCCCAGCCGAAATGCACCAGCTGCGCATTCAATGTAATCGCGTCATTCGCACGATAGCGCAGGCCGACGATGTGCTGCGCGGGTGTGTAGAAATCGGCCTCGACGCCGGAAAGCGTGCTGTTCCCCGGTGCAAGCGGCCCTACCAGTCCGCTGACCACCAGATCGCCCTTCAGCTTGTGACGGATGGCGGATTTGTAGCTGTAGCCGACCGTCACCCTATCGTTGTGCATCTGGAAGCCCGCGGTCCAGCCCACATCCCAGCCGTCGCCCTTCAGTTCCTGGCGGCCGTCCGGCAGCGTGGCAAGCACGTTGGGAAGCGCGTTGCTGAGGCTAGCATCGGTGTATTCGACATTCGCACCGGCGCCCACACGCAGCCAATCGGTTACCGACACCGCGACAGACGGCTGGATGTCGATCGTGCGCAGCCGCGTTTTGTCCGCGCTGTACCGCGCCCAGCTGTTCGCCGGATAATCGGTGGTGAAGCTGTATGGCGACGTGACTGCGAGGCCCAACGCCACCCCGCGCGCCACCGGCACCGCGATGGCACCGGACGGCAGCACGCCGTTGTTGATCGGGTTTCGCGAGATCGGGTCGCCGCCCACCGCGGTGGCGGGCTGGCCCGGCCGCGCGATGCGGGTGCCGGTATCGACCACTTGGCCGCGCGGGAGGATGAGCGAGGCGTTGAGCACCACCTCGCTCTCCGCCGCATCGGCGATCGCAGCCGGATTCCACCAAAGCGACGCGGCGCCCGTATCGGCGGCCTCGCCCGAAAATGCACGGCCGGCGGCGCGCGCGGACTGTTCCTGAAGATAAAAAGCCTGGGCGTGGGCCAGGCCCGTAAAGCCGCACAGGGCCGTCAGCCCAGTGCCGGCGGCAAACAGGGTACGCGTGTACAACATGATGTCCCTCGAAAATGTCAGAGGCCGGGAGACGCGCGCCTCAGCGCACCCGGGTCCAGGTCTGGGTTCGGCAGAACGGTTTGAAGACGCAGCCGCGCAGCTTCAGCTGATCGCGGCCGGCCAGGCGGATCTCGCCGCTATAGGTCTTGCCGTCTTCGGCATTGTAAATGCGCCCGCCGCGCCAGCCATCGGCAGCCGGCTGAAACCCTTCGAGGATCAGCAACCCGCGCAGCGGGCGGGTTCGCAACGGCGGCTTGGGGTTCTTCGCATCGCGCAGGCCGGGGTTCGCGCGCAACGCATCCGAGGTGAGAATTCTACCGCAAATCGAGGGGCCGCAACGCTGGATCTCGACGATCGCATTGCGCGTCTCCGTTTTCCAGCGGCCTTCGACACCCTCTCCCATCTGCGACGCGACCATCGCAGCAATCAAGCTGATCAGCATACTTATTATTCCACCAGCAACAACTCTCGCCACAGAAAAGTGTGGCAAGGAACGGCTATCGGTACGTTTACCTGAAAAGCCTTTCCTGACGGAAACCATACCGAACCATCAAAGTTCCGCAATGGCAGCATGGCTGATGACGGAGCGGACAGGCGGTATCGCGGGAGGGCAAGCACCAAAGCGCAACGTTGCGCGTCCTGCATGCCGTAACGGCAGGAAACCCGGCAGCCTGGCCGCCACACGGAGCAAAAAAATCCCGCAGGGGGCCTCGCCGACCCGCGAACTTCGATCGAATCGCCGGTTCAACCGGCGGCGAGCGTTCCGAAGCTGCGATCGCCCGCGTCGCCGAGACCGGGCACGATATAGCCATGGTCGTTCAGCGCCGGGTCTAAGCCCGCCGCCCAGATTGGCACGTCCGGGTGTGCCGCACGCACCGCCGCCACGCCGGGCGCGGCGGCTAGCAAACAGAGAAAGTTTAGGGACCGCGCGCCGACGCCCTTCAGCCGATCAAGCGCTGCAATTGCGCTGTGGCCGGTCGCCAGCATCGGATCGACGAGCAGCACCAGCCGATCGGCCAGATCCTCCGGTGCCTTGAAGTAATATTCAATCGCTTCCAGCGTCGCCGGATCGCGGTACAGCCCGAGATGCGCCACTGCCGCTTCGGGCAACAGATCCAACACGCCCTCCGCCATCGCCAGGCCCGCCCGCAGGATCGGCACGATCACCGGCGGCGGCCCCGCCAGCATTGGGGCAGCCATCGCTGTGATCGGCGTTTCGATCGACATTGCAGCCAGCGGCAGATGGCGCGTCGCCTCGTACCCGATCAGCGCAGCAATCGCCCGTAATTCGGTGCGGAACCGGGCGGTGGAGGTTTCGCGATTCCGCAGAACCGCCAGCTTATGCTGGACGAGCGGATGGCTGGCGATCGTGAGGCCGTCGATCATGCGAGCAGCACTGCCCGGTGCCGTCGCCTGGCGCAAGCTTTCGGGAAGCACGGGCCGGTGGCACCCGCTGGCGTTACGCCGGCTGGACGCGCACCGCCCGCCGCCGCCGGACCGGCGTGGCAACGGAGAGGCTGGGCACCACCGGCGCCTCGACCCGATCAAACCAGCCCAGCGCCGTGGAAATCGCGGTCGCGGTTGCCTTCAGACGCTCCAGCGCCTCGTCGTGCGAGACGTGCGGCGCGTCGTCGATCGCGGCGAGAAATGGGATGGTCAGCGCCGCCACGACATGGCCGTCGAACCCGAAGACCGGGCAGCTCATGTCGGATACGCCTGCCATCCGGGCGCTAGGGATCGATTCGTGCCCTTGCGCGCGCACCACCTCAAGGCGCGCGGCAAGCCCCTTGGGCAGCCCCTTCGGATACAGTGTGGCACGGCGTTCCGGCTCCATCGCCGCCAGCAGCACATGGCCCGAGCAGCTGGTAAGCAGGTCGATCTCGGTGCCCAGCCGCACTGCGAAGCCGGTCTGGCCTGGGCTTTCCTGCCGCGCCACGATTAGCCCGCGGGTGCCGTTCACCACCACCAGATGGCAGGACTGCACCGTCGCCGCGGCCAGGCTGTGCATCAGCGGCGTGGCGACATGAGTCAGCTCCTGCGCCGGGGTCGCACGATGGGCGATCTCCAGCACACGATAGGTGACGCGGTAGCGATCACTGCCGCCGTCCTTGTGCAGCCAGCCGCGCCGGTCGAGCACCACGATGATTCGAAACAGCTCGCTGATCGACCGGCCCAGCCGCTGCGCAATTTCGCTGATCGTCAGTCCCTGCGGCTCGCTGCTCAGCAGCTCGATCACGTCAATCGCCTTTTCCAGCGCAGGCGCGGCATAACTGGGGGATTTGTCGGCGGGTGCGGTCGATGCATGGTCGGTCATAAGGTAACGCTACCGAAAGCGACGCGGCCTGTCATGCCACTTGCGAAGAACGGCCGCTTACGCCTAAGAAGATGAAAGTCATTTTGACCTATGAAAACGTTCGAAGGAGATGGGGAGGCAATGCGTTTCCGGAACAAGACCGCGATCGTAACCGCCGCGGGGCATGGCATCGGCCGGGCAACGGCGCTGCGGCTCCGCGACGAAGGCGCGCGAGTCTACGCCCTTGATCGCGATGGTGCTGCGCTGGCGACGATGGATGGCGTGGAAGCCGTCGTGCTCGACCTGCTCGACGCGCAGGCGATCGCTGCGCTGCCGGAAACTGTCGGCGCGGTCGACATTCTGGCCAACATCGCCGGGTTCGTCGCAGCGGGCTCCATCCTCGACGGCAGCGACGAGGACTGGATGCTGTCCTTCGATCTCAACGTCCACGCCATGCACCGCATGATCCGCGCCTTCCTGCCCGGCATGCTGGCCAAGGGCGGCGGCGCGATCGTCAACATGTCGTCGATTGCGTCGAGCGTGAAGGGCATCCCCAACCGCCACGCCTATGGCGCATCAAAGGCGGCCGTTATTGGTCTTACCAAATCGGTCGCTGCGGATTTCGTCGCCAAGGGAATCCGCTGCAACGCAGTATGCCCGGGCACCGTCGACACCCCGAGCCTGCGCCAGCGCGTTGCGGAACAAGCTGCGCAGCAGGGCATCGCGGTAGAGGAAGCGCATGCCGCCTTTGTTGCCCGCCAGCCGATGGGCCGGCTCGGCCGTGAGGAGGAAATCGCCGCGCTGGTCTGCTATCTCGCCAGTGACGAGGCTGCCTTCACCACCGGCGCGGTGCATGTGATCGACGGCGGCTGGGTGAACTGATGACGATGAACGCCCGCATCATCGGCCTGCGCACCGTCGACCTGCGCTTCCCGACCAGCGCCTCGCTCGACGGCTCGGACGCGATGAACCCGGACCCCGATTATTCGGCGGCCTATGTCATCCTTGAAACCGACGTGCCCGGACTCGAAGGCCATGGCCTCACCTTCACCATCGGCCGCGGCAACGACATCTGCGTCGCCGCGATCGAGGCGATGCGCCACCTGGTGATCGGCCTCGACCTCGCCTGGATCGCCGAGGAGCCCGCGCGCATGTGGCGGCACCTGACCGGCGACAGCCAGCTCCGCTGGATCGGCCCGGACAAGGGCGCGATGCACCTCGCCACCGGCGCGGTGGTCAACGCGATCTGGGACCTCTGGGCCAAGGCCGAGGGCAAGCCGGTGTGGAAGCTCGTCGCGGACATGACGCCCGAGCAGCTCGTCCGCGCGATCGATTTCCGTTACCTCACCGATGCGATCACGCCCGAGCAGGCGCTGGCCCTGCTTACCGAGCGCGCGGCGGGCAAGGCGGAGCGCGTCGCCACGCTCGAGGCGAACGGATATCCCTGCTACACCACGTCGGCCGGTTGGTTGGGCTATCCCGACGAGAAGCTGCGCCGCCTCGCGCAGGAAGCGGTCGATGCCGGCTTCGACCATATCAAGCTCAAGGTCGGCCGCGACCTAGAGGACGATATCCGCCGCGTCCGCATCGCCCGCGAGGTGCTGGGGCCGAACCGCAAGCTGATGATCGACGCCAACCAGGTGTGGGAGGTCGGCCAGGCGATCGACTGGGTCAACGCGCTCGCCTTCGCCAAGCCCTGGTTCATCGAGGAGCCGACCAGCCCCGACGACGTGCTCGGCCACAAGGCGATCCGCGACGGCATCGGCCAGGTGCAGGTCGCGACCGGCGAGATGTGCCAGAACCGCATCCTGTTCAAGCAGTTCATGGCGGTGGGCGCGGTCGACGTGATCCAGCTCGACGCCTGCCGCATCGGGGGCGTGAACGAGGCGCTGGCGGTGCTGCTGCTCGCCGCGCGCTACAACCTGCCGGTGTGCCCGCATGCCGGCGGCGTGGGGCTGTGCGAATACGTCCAGCACTTGTCGATGATCGACTATCTGTGCTTTGCCGGCACCATGGACGGCAGGGTCATCGAATATGTGGATCATCTCCATGAACATTTCCTGGAGCCCTGCGTGATCAGGAACGCGGCGTACATGCCGCCGCAGCGTCCCGGCTATTCAATCGAGATGAAGCCCGAGACGCTCGTCCAGTATCGGTTCGGCGCATGAATCTGGGGCTCGCCGGCAGGGTCGTGATCGTCACCGGCGGCTCGTCGGGAATCGGCGCGGCCATTGCCGCGGGGCTGGCGCGCGAAGGCGCGGTCCCCGCCATCGTCTCGCGCGAGCCGCCCCGGCCCGAGCTGGTCGCGCAATTGGGCGAGGACTGGCTGTTCCACCCCTGCGAGCTGGCCGAGGACGATGCCGTGGTCGCTGCGGTCGACGCGGTGGCCGCGCGCTTCGGGCGGATCGACGGGCTGGTCAACAATGCCGGGCTCAACGACAATCTCGGCTTCGAGGCGACCCCGGCGCAGTTCCGCGCCTCGCTCGACATCAACCTCGTCCATTATTTCGGCATGGCGCGGGCAGCACTTCCGCAACTCAAGGCGGCGCAAGGCGCGATCGTCAACATCGGCTCGAAGACCTCGATCACCGGCCAGGGGCACACCAGCGCCTATGCCGCCGCCAAGGGCGCGGTGCTGGCGCTGACCCGCGAATGGGCGGTGGCGCTGCGCGGCGACGGCATCCGCGTCAATGCGATCGTGCCGGCCGAGGTCGAGACCCCCGCCTATGCCGAATGGCTGAAGAGCTTCGACAACCCCGAAGCGCGGCGCGAGGAAATCGAGCGGCGGGTGCCCTTCGGCCACCGCTTCACCACGCCCGAAGAGATCGCCGATACCGCGCTGTTCCTGCTTTCCGCGCGGGCCAGCCACACCACGGGCCAGTGGCTGTTCGTCGACGGCGGCTACACGCATCTGGACCGTGCCATCGAATGACCCCAACAGGGGCGTCGCACCAAGGAGAGGATTCATGGCCAGCAAGGCCGGACGCTACACCCCCGCCATCATCCTGACGGTCTCGCTGTTCTTCCTGTGGGGAATGGCGAACAACCTCAACGACATCCTGATCGCGCATTTCCGCCGCGCCTTCACGCTGAGCGATTTCGAGACCAGCTTCGTCCAGCAGGCCTTCTATATGGGCTATTTCCTGCTCGCGACGCCGGCAGCGATGCTCGCGCGGCGGCGGGGCTACAAGGCGGCGATCGTGACGGGCCTGACCCTCTACGCGATCGGCGCGCTGCTCTTCTATCCGGCGACGCATTTCGGCGAATATCGCTGGTTCCTGGCCGCGCTGTTCGTGATCGCCTGCGGCCTCGCCTTTCTCGAGACCTCGGCCAGCCCGCTGATCGCCGAGTTGGGCAGCCCCGAAGGCGCCGCCCGCCGGCTGAACTTCGCGCAGGCCGCCAACCCGCTCGGCACGATCTTCGGCGTGCTGGTGGGGAAATATTTCATCCTCTCCAGCTTCGCGCAGGACGAGAAGGCGCTGGCGGCGATGTCCGCCGCCGAGCGGACCGCGACGCTGCGCGGCGAGCTCGCCTCGGTGCAGACGCCCTATCTGGTGATCGGCCTCGTCGTCCTCGCCTTCGCGATCGCTGCCGCGCTGATCGCCTTCCCGGACAACCGCCGCGACGGCGACGCGCCCGCGGTGCCGACGGGCGAGGCGCTCGGCACCGTGCTGCGCGACCGCACGCTGGTCTTCGCGGTGGTGGCGCAGTTCTTCTATGTCGGCGCGCAGGTGGGGCTGTGGAGCTACACGATCCGCTACGCCCAGGTGAACCTGCCCGGCCTCACCGAGCAGGGCGCGGCCGACTATCTGTTCGCCAGCCTGGTGCTGTTCGGCATCGGCCGCTTCGTGGGTGCGGCGATGCTCGGCAAGGTCGCGGCGCCGCAGCTGCTGGTGGTGTTCGCCGGGCTCTCGGCGGCGCTGACCGTCGCGGCGGTGTTCGTCGGCGGGACGACCGGGCTCTATGCGCTGGTCGCGGCGAGCTTCTTCATGTCGATCCAGTTCCCGACGATCTTCGCGATCGGCATCGGCGGGCTGGGACCGCTCAAGCAGATCGGCGCCTCGCTGATCGTGATGGCGATCATCGGCGGCGCGGTGCTAACCGCGGCGATGGGGCATCTGTCCGACCTCGCGGGGATCAACCTCGCGCTGCTGGTGCCGGCGGCGGCGTTCCTGGTCGTGCTCGCCTTCGGCGCGAGCGCGCGGGGGACGGCGCAGGATGTGAAGATGGTGGCGGCGGGGCATTGAGGCACTGAAAAGACCCTCCCCTGAAAGGGGAGGATGGGGTGGCGGAATTGCTATGTCGTTGCGCCGGCAAACCCGCTAGCAAACACACATGCGAACCGCACTTGATGCACCGCTCGAAGCCCTCGACGAGTCAGACCAGGACTTCGTCGAGAAGGTGCGGCAATATGGTTGGGCCTTCACATCGGTGCCGGCCGATGAGCAAGGCCCCGGCTTCCGGTTCACCACCGGCTTGTGGCATTCCACCGGCCACGCCGAACTGATCCTTTTCTCCATGAAGCGGGACATCGTGCGGGATGTGTTCGCCGACCTGTTCCGAGCAGCGAAGGCTGGGAACCGACTGCCTACCAGCGAGTCGACCGATCGCGCGTTCGCGAACCTGCCGGCCTATGCCTTTCCCGTCGCGACGCGCTTCTACCCCGAATATCTCGGACGCAGCCGATGGTTTTACGGTGGGGACGACTTCCCCTGCCTCCAGATCGTATGGCCCGATCGGGAGAGCCGCTTCCCTTGGCAGCCAGGCTTTAATCCGGAGTTTGCCGATGATCAGCCGGATCTGAGCGAGCGCGGCTGGAAGCAGGAAGTCAGCGGCTGATGGCCGATCCTAAGCCCCTCCTCCGAGGAGGGGCTTAAGAAGACGATCACCCCACCAGCACCACATGCAGAAACCGCGGGCCATGCGCGCCGCGGACATAGGTGCCTTCGATGTCGGTCGTGCCGCTGACGCCCGTTACCCAATAGTGCGCGCGCGGCACCGCGCCGCCCGGTGCCGCCTCCTCCAGCCAGCGGACTAACCCGGCCACCTCCAGCACGACGATGTGGCGCAGCGCCAGGAAGTTGGGGAGCATCGGCGCTTGCGGCGACGTCTCGAACACCAGCGAGCCCGTCTCCGCCACCCCGGCCCGCGCAAACGCCAGTACCGTGCCGTCGTCGATCGGACAGTCCGCCAGCCGGGTGAGCCCCGACCAGTCCAGCCCGTCCATCCGCGCATCGGGGGGCAGCCACAGCGCCGGTTCCGCACCCTCGGCCGCCAGATACCCCGCCACAGCCCCCGGCAGTTCTGCCAGCGACCCGATCCGCGCATGCGTCGCCGCCACGCTCGGCAGCGCAAGCTGCGCCAGGAAGCGCGCCACCAGATCCTCCGGCCCTGCCGGCCGCTCGCGTTCCTCGCCCGCGAGCAGCGCCGCCGCCTCTGCAGCCAGATCCGCCGCCGCCCGCGCCGGCCCCAGCCGCGCCAGGATCGCGTCGCGCGCGCTCATCGTTCGCCCTTTCGATAGCGGTCCATGAAGCTCTCCGCCGCGGGGGCGGGGAAGTCGCGCCCGCCGGTCCAGCCGCCGGCCAAGGGCAGCCGCGAGATCCAGCCGCGCCCGGCCAGCCGCATCGCCCGGATCGCCCAGCGCACGCCTGCGCGATACAGCCACGGCCGCCGCGCCGCCCAGGCCCAGAGCCCCAACCCTGAGCGCAGCGTCACCGGCTCCAGCCCCTCGCGCCAGCTCTTCTCGCGCCAGCCGCGCAGCAGCGTGGGTAGCGGAATCGCGACCGGGCACACCTCCTGGCACTTGCCGTTCATCGTGCAGGCGTTGGGCAAATCGCGGCTCGCCGCCAGCCCGTCGAGCGCGGGGGTCAGCACCGATCCCATCGGCCCAGGATAGGTGCCGCCGTAAGCATGGCCACCGATCTGGCGGAACACCACGCAGTGGTTCATGCACGCGCCGCAGCGGATGCAGCGCAGCATCTCCCCCAGCCCATTGTCGCGCATCGCGCTGCGGCCATTGTCGACCAGTACGATGTGCATCTCTTCCGGCCCGTCGCGGTCCCCGGCCCGCTTCGGCCCGGCATAGAAGGTGGTGTACTGGGTCAGCGCCGCGCCGGTCGCCGAGCGGGCGAGCAGCCGCAGCAGATGCACGGCATGGTCCATCGAGGGGACCAGCTTCTCGATCCCCGCGGTGACGATATGCACGCGCGGCGGCACCAGCGAGAGCTCGGCATTGCCCTCGTTGGTGACGGTGCAGACCTGCCCGGTATCCGCGATCAGGAAATTGGCGCCCGAAATGCCGACATCGGCGCCCAGCATCTCGCCCCGCAACTGCCGCCGCGCGCTCGCCGCCATCGCGACGATGCTTTCCTCGACAGGCGGTTCGCGATGGCGGGCGTGAAACAGCGCCGAGACCTGCTCGCGCGTCTTGTGCATCGCCGGCCAGATGATGTGCGAGGGCCGCTCGCCGGCGAGCTGGATGATGTGTTCGGCAAGGTCGGTCTCGACCCGGCCGATCCCCGCCGCCTCCAGCGCGTGCGGCAGGCCGATCTCCTCGCCGAGCATCGACTTGGAGCGGGCAACGCTCTTCGCCCCGGCCTTGCGGCAAAGGTCGACCACGATCGCGCAGGCCTCGTCGGCAGTGGCGGCCCAGTGGACTGTCGCCCCCGCCGCGGTTGCCGCCGCCTCGAACTGGACGAGGTAGCTGCCGAGATTGGCGATCACATGGTCCTTGATCGCCGCCGCCCGCTCGCGCGCCGCGGCGAAGCTGGGCCAGGCGTCGATCGCCGCGCCGCGCTTGGCCTCGGCGGTGCCGGCGGTGCGCTCGACCGCGATCTTGAGCTGGCGGTCGGCGAGCGCGGCATCGACCCGCGCGTCGAACGCCCGGCTCATTGCGCTTCGCCGATCGCCGGGCCGTCGGCCATGCCGGCCAGCACCTCGATGGTGTGGAAGGCGCGCACCTCGGATCCGCGCCGGTGGAGCTTGCCCGCCATATTCATCAGGCAGCCGAGATCGCCCGCGAGCAGCAACCCCGCGCCACTCGCCTCCACCGCCGCCGCCTTCTCGTCGGCGATGGCGTTGGAGATCGCCGGGTATTTCACGCAGAAGGTGCCGCCGAAACCGCAGCAGGTCTCCTCGCCCGCGAGCGGCACCAGCGCCAGCCCGTCGACCGCGCCGAGCAGCCGCCGCGGCTGCACCTTGATGCCCAGTTCACGCAAGCCCGAGCAGCTGTCATGATAGGTCGCCGTGGCGGGCAGCGTCACGCCCTCCGGCCGCCAGCCGCGCGCATCGAGCCAGGCGAGGATTTCCCATGTCTTCGCCGCCACCGCCTCGGCCCGCGCGGCCCATTCGGGGTCGCCAGCGAGCAATTCGGGATAGTGGCAACGGATCGTCCCCGCACAGCTGCCGGAGGGGACGACGATCGCCTCGTACGATTCCAGCATCGCCACGTTGCGCCGGGCGAAGTCGGTTGCGGTCGCGCGATCGCCCGAATTGAGTGCCGGCTGCCCGCAACAGGTCTGCTCTTCCGGCACCACCACCTCGCACCCGGCATCGGCGAGGGCGCGCAGGGCCGCAAAGCCCACCCGCGGCCGCATCGCATCGACCAGGCAGGTGACGAACAGCGCGATGCGCGGCGACGAAAGGGCTTCGCTCATGCCGCTTTATTGCACATTACGAACGCGCGCTCCAGAAAATGGGAAAACTCATCCTTTTGCGCCTTCTGCCCGCATCGCGGCAAGCTCGATCCGGATCATCTTCGTCGCCAGTTCCGCCGCGCATTTCGTATCCTTGGGATCGCTGAGGAAGCTGTGTTGCATCAGCCCCAGCGACGTCGCCAGAATCAGTTCGGAGAGACCGGATCGGCGCTCGGCAAATGCGTCCCCGGGGGCAAGTGCCTCCAGCGCCGCCAGCATCGTCGCACGAACATCCTCGCGGACCTTTTCGAAGATCGCCGCCACCCGTTCGTTGCGGGCCGCCTCAGCGAAAATCTCGGCGAACAACGGATCAGACTCGTCGGGCTCATGGTCCAGAAAATCGGCCAGCCAGGTCCACACCGCCTCGAGATCGCCCGAGTCGATGCCCCGGCGCAAGGTTTCATGCGCGAGAAATTCAATGCAGTCGACTTCGACAATTGCAGCGACGATCGCCTCTTTCGACGAGAAATCCCGGTAAATTTGACCGACAGCAATGCCTGATTCTTTCGCGATTTGGGCCACCCCCGTCGCGTGAAAACCGTTCGCAATGAACAACCTGCGAGCCGCCGAAACGATTTTTTCGCGTCGCACCAACGCCTTTTCGCGGGGAGCCAGACCGCCTTCTTCCATAGTTTCTGCCATTCGACTCCCCTATAAAACCATCTTGACCGAGTCACTCACTTCGCAGTAGCGGAAAATGTGAGTGAACGTTCGCTCACATATATCAAACGGCAGGCCTTAGCATGACTTTTTTCCGTCACACCGCGCCGGCACTCGCGCTTGCACTCGCCGCTTGTGGCAGTCAGCCCCAGCAGCAGGGCGCCGGAGGGCCTGGTGGCCCCGGCGGTCAGGCAGGCCCACCCCCGGTATCCTATGTCACGGTCCAGCAGCAGGCAGTGCCGCTGACCAGTGAACTTCCGGGTCGGCTGAGCCCCTATGAGAGCTCGGAAGTCCGCCCCCAGGTCAACGGCATCATCCTCGACCGCCTGTTCACCGAAGGCGACATGGTGCGCCAGGGCCAGCCACTCTACCGGATCGATGCTGCCCCCTATCGTGCCGCCGTGGCCAGCGCCCGCGCCGCGCTGACCCGTGCCCAGGCGACGATCGCTTCCACGGAAGCGCTGGCCAGACGCTACGGCGAACTGGTCAAGATCAACGCGATTTCGAAGCAGGAATATGAGAACGCCGTCGCCAGCGCCGCGCAGGCGCGCGCTGACGTCGCTTCGCAGCAGGCCGCAGTGCGGACGGCGGAAATCGATCTTGCTCGCACCACCATTAGAGCGCCGATCAGCGGCCGCATCGGGCGTTCGGTTTCCACCACGGGTGCGCTGGTCTCCGCCGCGCAAACCAATGCGCTGACGACGATCCAGCGGCTCGACCCCATCTATGTCGACATCCAGCAATCGAGCGCCGACCTGCTCAAGCTGCGCCAGCAGATCATGGCTGGCCAGGTCGCCCGCGACGGTAACGCCAAGGTTGCGCTGAAGCTGGAAGACGGCAGCGACTATGGTCCGCAGGGCACGCTACGATTCGCCGACGTGACGGTCGACGAGACCACGGGCAGCCAGGTGATCCGCGCGCTGTTCCCGAACCCCAACGGCCTGTTGCTGCCGGGCATGTTCGTGCGCGCCCGCATCGTCGAGGGCACGCAGCAGAATGCGATGCTGGTGCCACAGCGCGCGGTGAGCCGTGACGAGCGTGGCAACCCCACCGTGCTGGTGGTAGGCGCCGAAAACAAAATCGAGCCGCGGCCGATCCAGACCAGCCGGACCGCCGGCGACGCCTGGATCGTCACCAGCGGCCTCAAGCCGGGCGACAAGGTCATCGTTGAAGGCGCCATGATGCTGCGGCCGGGCATGCCGGTGACGCCGCAGCCCTGGAACCCGAACGCCAAGCCCGCGCAGGGCCAGCCGGGCGCCGCCGCTCCCGCCCAAGGGAAGTAAAGCCCCATGTCGCGCTATTTCATCGATCGACCCATCTTCGCGTGGGTCATCGCGATCATCATCATGCTGGCGGGCATCCTCGCGATCCGCAGCCTGCCGATCGCGCAGTTCCCCGCCATCGCGCCGCCCGCCGTCTCGATCACCGCGACCTATCCGGGTGCGGATGCGAAGACGCTGGAAAACACGACGACGCAGATCATCGAGCAGCAGATGAAGGGAATCGACCACCTTCGCTACTTCTCGTCCTCCTCGTCGTCTGCTGGCACGGTGACGATCACGCTGACCTTCGAGCAGGGCACCGATCCGGACATCGCCCAGGTGCAGGTGCAGAACAAGCTGCAGGCGGCCACCCCGCTCCTGCCGCAGGAAGTGCAGCAGCAGGGCATCCAGGTCGCCAAGGCCACCCAGAACTTCCTGGTGGTGATCGGCCTCTATTCGGAAGACGGCTCGCACAGCGGCACCGATCTTGCCGATTACGCCGTATCGAAGCTGCAGGATCCGCTGTCCCGCGTGAACGGCGTGGGCGACACGCAGGTGTTCGGCTCGCAATATGCGATGCGCGTCTGGGTCGATCCGGTGAAGCTCACCAAATACGCCCTGACCGTGGACGACGTGACCACAGCGATTCGCGCGCAGAATGCGCAGGTCTCTGCCGGTCAGTTGGGCGCGCAGCCCGCACCCAAGGAGCAGATGCTCAACGCCACCGTCTCTGTGCAATCGCGCCTGACGACGCCGGACCAGTTCGCCCAGGTTCGCCTGAAGAGCGGCAGCGACGGCTCGGTTGTGCGCTTGGGTGACGTTGCCCGGGTGGAGATGGGTGCCGAAAACTACGGCTTCGATTCGAAGTGGAACGGCAAGCCTGGCGCCGGTCTCGGCATCAAGCTCGCGCCCGGCGCGAATGCGCTGAGCACGGTGGATCTGGTCAAGGCGCGCGTCAACGAGATCGCTAAGACCTTCCCCGCCGACATCAAGGTCATCTATCCGTACGACACCACGCCGTTCGTCCGCCTTTCGGTCGAGCAGGTTGTGCACACGCTGATCGAAGCGGTGGTGCTTGTCTTCCTGGTGATGTTCCTCTTCCTGCAGAACTTCCGCGCGACGCTTATCCCGACGATCGCCGTGCCGGTCGTACTGCTCGGCACCTTCGCGGTGATGGCGATCGCCGGCTACTCGATCAACACGCTCACCCTGTTCGGCATGGTGCTGGCGATCGGTCTGCTCGTCGACGATGCGATCGTCGTCGTCGAAAATGTCGAACGCCTGATCACCACCGAGCATCTCAGCCCGATCGACGCGGCCCGCAAGTCGATGGACGAGATTACCAGCGCGCTGGTCGGCGTCGCCCTGGTGCTGTCGGCAGTGTTCCTGCCGATGGCGTTCTTCGGCGGCTCCACGGGCGTGATTTATCGCCAGTTTTCCATCACCATTGTCTCGGCTATGGTGCTCTCGGTCTTCGTCGCGCTGGTGCTTACTCCCGCGCTCTGCGCCACCATCCTCAAGCCGCACGATCCAAGCAAGGGTGAAGGCAAAGGGCCGCTCGCGCGCTTCTTCCGCTGGTTCAACGAGAAGTTCGACAATGGCCAGCGCCGCTACGAAAGGGGCGTGCGCAGCACCGCCCGCAGCTGGAAGCGCTCGGGTCTGGTCTACCTGCTGATCATCGGCGGCATGGCCTTCCTGTTCCTGCGGCTGCCGTCGGGCTTCCTGCCCGAGGAAGATCAAGGCATTGCCATCGCGCTGGTACAGGGTCCAGCCGGCGCCACTTCGACGCGAACCGAAAAAGGCCTGGAACTCGTCCGCGACCACTTCCTGAAGCAGGAAGGCGGCAACGTCCAGGGCGTGTTCACCATCAACGGCTTCAGCTTCGCCGGCTCCGGCCAGAACAGCGGCCTGGTGTTCATCCCGCTGAAGGACTGGGCGGACCGTTCGGGCGCCGCCAATTCGGCGCAGTCGATGGTCGGCCGGGCCATGGGCGCCTTCTCGCAGTATCGCGACGGCCTGATCTTCGCGGTCACTCCGCCGGCGGTGCAGGAACTCGGCAATGCGACAGGCTTCGATCTGCAGCTCGTCGATACTGGCGGCATCGGTCATGAGCGCCTGTTGCAGGCTCGCAACATGATGCTGGGTATGGCGATGCAGGACAAGCGCCTGGTCGGCGTGCGCCCGAATTCGCTGGAAGACGCGCCGCAGCTCAAGGTGGACGTCGATCAGGACAAGGCAAAAGCGCTTGGCCTGGAGCTGTCGTCGGTCAACAATACCATCGCCGCCGCCTGGGGCGGAGCCTATGTCAACGACTTCGTCGATCGCGGCCGCGTCAAACGCGTCTATGTCCAAGCGGACGCCCCGTATCGTTTGGCGCCGGAGGATATCGCGAACCTGTTCGTACGCGGCCCTTCGGGCACGATGACGCCGTTCACCGCCTTCTCCACGCTCAGCTGGGAACAGGCGCCGGTGCAGCTGACTCGCTATAACGGCCTGCCGGCGATGGAAATCCTCGGCTCGCCTGCCCCAGGCGTGTCGACTGGTGATGCAATGGCGGCGATGGAGGCAATTCATGCCAAGCTTCCGCCAGGCACCCAGCTCGAATGGACTGGCCTTTCGTACGAGGAGCGCCTCTCCGGCGGCCAGGCGCCCGCACTCTACGCGCTGTCGCTGCTGATCGTGTTCCTCTGCCTCGCGGCGCTTTACGAAAGCTGGTCGGTGCCGATCTCGGTCATCCTGGTGGTGCCGCTCGGCGTGATCGGCGCGCTGCTAGCTGCGTGGCTGACGGGCCTCAACAATGACATTTACCTGCAGGTCGGCCTGATCACCACGATCGGCGTCTCGGCGAAAAACGCGATCCTGATCGTCGAGTTCGCCGAGGAACGGATGCGGGAAGGCATGAGTGCCTTCGACGCCGCGGTCGAGGCTGCCAAGCTGCGTCTTCGCCCCATTTTGATGACCAGCCTGGCGTTCATCTTCGGCGTGCTGCCGCTGGCAATCTCCACGGGCGCAGGCGCAGGTGGCCAGAACGCCATCGGACGCTCGGTCGTGGGTGGCATGCTCTCCGCCACGGTGCTCGCCATCTTCCTGGTGCCGATGTTCTTCGTCGTGGTGCGCCGCATGTTTGATCGCCGCCGCCCGAAGGACGAGATGCCCCCCGCAACCACCCATGACGGCGGCGCTCCGGCGCCCCAGGGAGCCTGACGGCCGTGACCAACCGCTTCCCCCTGCTCCTCGCCTTGGCCGCGAGCACCGCACTTTCAGCCTGCAACCTCGCCCCCAAGTACAGCCGGCCCGAGCCTGCGGTACCGGCGGCTCTCCCCCAAGGCGGCGTCTACCCGGTCGCCGCCACCGACGCGCCGGACGTCAGCAAGATCGGCTGGCGCGACTTCTTCCTCGACGAGCGTCTGCGCCAGGTGATCCAGCTGGGCCTCGACAACAACCAGGACCTGCGCCTCGCCGCCGCCAACGTGCTGCAGGCACGGGCACAGTACCGCGCCCAGCGTGCGGACCTGTTCCCCGCGCTCGGCGTGAGCGGCACGGGCACCTACACCAACACCGCGCAGTTCGCGGCCAGTGCCGGCGGCGCGCTGGGCAGCGGCGGCGTGCAGGACATTCAAAATTTCAGCGTCTCCGCAGGGATAACCTCGTTCGAGCTCGATCTGTTCGGCCGGGTGCGCAACCTCAGCCGCGCTGCGCAGGAACAGTATTTCGCCAGCAGCGAAGCGCAACGGGCCACCCGCGTCACGTTAATTGGTGAAATCGCCAGCGCCTGGCTCACCCTCGCTTCGGATCGCGAGCAGTTGGTGATCGCCGAACGCACGCTCAAGGCGTTCGAACAGTCGCTGGAGCTAACGCGCGCGCAGTTCCGCATTGGCACCGCGTCCGAACTCGAATCGCGCCAGGCCGAGACGAACTATGAATCAGCACGCAACGACGTTGCGACGGCGAAGACGCGCATCGCGCAGGACGTGAACGCCCTTCAGCTGCTCACCGGCGCGCCGGTACCGGAGACTCTGCTGCCCGAAACACTGGGCGAAGCCCGAGCCACGATCGACGCACTGCCCGGCAACGTCCCGTCCGAGGTGCTGCTGCGCAGGCCGGACGTGCTGCAAGCCGAGCATCAGTTGATTGCCCAGAACGCCAATATCGGCGCAGCGCGCGCCGCCTTCTTCCCCAGCCTGTCGCTCACCGCCACGGTTGGATCGATTGCGTCGACGATCGGCAAGCTGTTCGGATCGGGCACGGATACCTACACGGTATCCCCCACCGCTTCGCTGAACATCTTCAACTTCGGGAAGAACGAGGCGAATCTCGATTACTACAAGGCCGCGCGCGAAGGCGCGGTCGCCACTTATCGCAAGACGATCCAGACGGCGTTTCGCGAAGTGGCCGATGCACTGGCGCAACGCGGGACGATCGACGAGCAGGTTCGGGCGCAGGCGGCACGGGCTCAAGCCGCCGAAGTCGCCGCCCGCCTTTCGGACGCACGCTATCGTGCCGGCGTCGATTCCTTCCTGACCGCCTTGGATTCGCAGCGCACTGCTTATGCCGCAGAACAGCAACTCGTCACGACTCGTCTGAACCGCGCGAGCAATCTGGTAACGCTGTATAGAACCTTAGGCGGCGGGCTCGACTGAGCTCTTGCTACCTGCGAAAATCCGCATACTCTCTGGATCCAATAGTGAAGGAGAGGTGCGGTGTCGCAGAACGACTCACAAATGGCTCAACTGCCCCCAGTGGAGGCGGGTGACGAGAGCCTGATCATCCTCGAAAGCCTGTTGTGCGTGATGCGGGAGAAGAACCTGCTTTCGCGCCAGGATATCGAACTGCTGTGCCAGAAGGTCGAGCGACGTGCCGCCGGGATCAGCAAGAACCCGCTGCCCTGCTGCCCGGACAAGGCGAGCAACGCACGCAACTATCTCCAGCGCCTCACTGCCTATCTCGGGCAGCGATATGGCGGGAAGCACCTGCGCCGGGTGGGCTGAACCCTCTCCAACGCGGTTTATGATGTGCAGTCTCATATTTTGAGACGCCGTCGCAAATCGCGCTTTGGCAAGTCTGCAATTTGGCGCTATCGCGCAATCGTCTTTCATCCCCAATTGAGGACGCTTGCATGAAGTTGCTTCGCTACGGTCCGCGCGGTGCCGAAAAGCCCGGCCTGCTGGATTCGGACGGCCGTATCCGTGATCTGTCCGGGCTGGTGCCCGACCTTACCGTCGACGTGATCGAACGAATTCGCGCCGTTGACCCCACTACCCTGCCCATCGTCGAGGGCAATCCACGCCTGGGCGTACCGGTCGCCGGCATCGGCAAGTTCCTGGCCATCGGCCTCAACTATGCCGACCACGCCCGCGAAGCCGGCCTCGAGCCGCCGCCCGAGCCGATCTTCTTCACCAAGGCGATCTCGTGCCTGACTGGCCCGAATGATCCCGTGATGATCCCCAAGGGCTCCGAAAAGAGCGACTGGGAAGTCGAGCTGGGCGTGATTATCGGCAAGACCTGCCGCTATGTCGACCAAGCCGATGCGCTGGATCATGTCGCCGGCTATGTCCTCGCCAACGACGTTTCCGAGCGCGCCTTCCAGAAGGAATTGGGTAGCCAGTGGGACAAGGGCAAGGGCTGCGACACCTTCGGTCCGGTAGGCCCGTGGCTGGTCACGGCGGACGAGATCGCCGACTGCCAGGCGCTGGACATGTATCTGGACCTCAACGGCAAGCGCATGCAGACCGGCAACACGTCGACGATGATCTTCCCGGTGGCGGAATGCATCGCGTATATGAGCCGCTTCATCACGCTCCACCCCGGCGACCTGCTGATCACTGGCACGCCCCCGGGCGTGGGCGAGGGCCAGAAGCCGGAGAAGATCTTCCTCAAGCCCGGCGACGTGATGGAGCTCGGCATCGCCGGTCTCGGCACGCAGCGGCAGGATGTGATCGCCTTCGATCTGGCCAAGCTCGAGGGGTGATCTGAAGGGGAACAATCCCCTTCACCCTTCCGCGCCTTCGGCGCTTCCTCCCTCTCCCACACGGCGAGAGGGAGGAACGCCCTCCGGCTGCTACATGGCCTCCACCGCCAATACTTCTATCGCTTCCGACTTCCCGCCGAAATCGATCCGCTCCCCTTCCTCCGCGCCGAGCAGCGCGTGCGCGAGCGGAGCCTGGAAGGCCAGCCGGTCCGCGCTGGGATCGGCCTCGTCATGCCCGACGATTTCGATAACCCGCTCGCGTCCATTCAGCTTGATCCGCACCCGCGCCCCGATACCCGCAACGCCGTCTTCGATAGCCGGCGCGACCTGCGCGGTGGCGGCGCGGGTGTTCCAGTAGCGCAGTTCGCGCTTCAGCCCTTCCCTGGCCTCCGCGTCGCCCTCGGCTTCGATCGCGGCCTCCAGCGCCACGACCTTGCCCGCGATCAGCGCCGGCCCCGCCGCGGTGACCAGATTGGGGCCGGCCGGCAGCGGCAGCTCGAACTTCGGTTCCTTGTGTTCTTCATCGCTCTCGCGACGGAAGGCGACGCTCATCGTTGCGGCAGTTCCTCAAGCGTGGACGATACTTTCCAAAGATCGATCGCGCCTTCGGTTGCATGAGTATCGATTTCGGCCAGTTCCTCGGCGGTGAAGCCGAGGTTCTTCACCGCATCGAGCGAGTCGTCGAGCTGCTGCACCGTCCGCGCGCCGACCAGCGCCGAAGTCACACGGGGATCGCGCAGCACCCAGGCGATCGCCATCTGCGCGAGCGTCTGGCCGCGCTTCTCTGCAATGGCGTTAAGCGCTCGGATGCGAGCGATGTTCTCGTCCGAGAGCAGCGCGGTGTTCAGCGAGCCGCCCTTTGCCGCGCGCGCATCCTCCGGAACGCCGTTCAGGTATTTGCGCGTCAGCATTCCCTGCGCCAGCGGCGAAAAGGCGATGCAACCGGTGCCGAGATCCTCGAGCGTATCGAGCAGGCTCTCCTCGACCCAGCGGTTGAGCATCGAATAGCTCGGCTGGTGGATAAGGAGCGGCACTTTGTAGTCGGCGAGGATCGCGGCGGCCTTGCGGGTGAGCTCGGGCGAATAGCTGGAGATGCCCACGTATAGCGCCTTGCCCTGGCGGTGGATCTGGGCGAGCGCGCCCATCGTCTCTTCCAGCGGCGTCTTGGGGTCGACGCGGTGCGAGTAGAAGATGTCGACATAGTCGAGCCCCATCCGCTTGAGGCTCTGGTCGCACGAGGCGATCAGATATTTCTTGCTGCCGCCGACGTCCCCATAGGGCCCCGGCCACATGTCCCAGCCCGCCTTGCTCGAGATGATCAGCTCGTCACGGTGGCTCGCGAAGTCGGTCGCCAGCACGCGGCCGAAATTCTCCTCGGCCGAGCCGTAGGGCGGGCCGTAATTGTTCGCGAGATCGAAGTGCGTCACGCCGCAGTCGAAGGCACGGCGCAGCATGGCGCGGCCATTTTCGAATACGTCCTCGCCGCCGAAATTCTGCCAGAGCCCGAGGCTGATCGCCGGCAGATCGAGCCCGCTGACGCCGCAGCGGCGATACGGCATCCGGCCATCATAGCGTTCGGCATCGGCATGCCAGGGCTGAGGATAGGGCATTGTTTTTCCTCTCGTTTCAGCCGACCGGCGACGTTCTGTGCGCCGGCCGCGGTGTGGCTTAAGTTTAGGAAGTTTAGGCTCCTGCGCATTTGCAGGCAGGCTTAAGTTTAGGATCCTGGGGCGTTTGCGGTGGTGTTAAGTTTAGGAAGTTTAGGGTCGTGACACATACGCAGCCGCGTCGTCAGACCATGAAACTCTCGCCGCAGCCGCAGGTGCCCTTGGCATTGGGATTGGTGAACACGAAGCCGGCGGTGAAATCGTCCTCCACCCAATCCATGGTCGAGCCGATCAGATAGAGCACCGAGGCGCCGTCGATGAAGAAGGTGCCGCCGGGCGTCTCGATCTTCTCGTCGAGCGGCTTGGCTTCGCTGACATAATCGACCGAATAGGCCAGCCCCGAACAGCCGCGGCGCGGGGTGGAGAGCTTGACGCCGACCGTGCCTTCCGGCGCCTTCGCCATCAGCGCGGCAATGCGCGCCTCGGCGGCGGGGGTGAGGAGCAGCGCGGCGGGGCGCTGGCGGGAAGTGGTCGCGGTGGTCATCGTCTGTCTTTCGCCTTCTTCCCCTTCCGCGTGCGGGAGGGGACCGAGGGGTGGGCGCCCGCTCTCCGCGAGCGCTCCGGATATTGGGTGCCGGGGGCCCACCCCCAACCCCCTCCCGCACGCGGGAGGGGGCTAGAAATCACAACATCCCCAGTTCCAGCTTCGCCTCGTCGCTCATCTTCTGCGGATCCCAGGGCGGATCCCAGACGAGGTTGACGTCGGCGGTCGCGATCCCCGGCACCGCGCTCACGCGGAGCTCGACCTCGCCCGGCATCGATTCGGCCACCGGGCAATGCGGCGTGGTCAGCGTCATGGTGATCGCGGCATGGCCGTTGGCGGTGATATCGACGCCGTAGATCAGCCCGAGATCGTAGAGATTGACCGGGATTTCCGGATCGTAAATCTCCTTGAGCGCATCGATCACCGCTTCGTACAGCGGCCCGCCCGGTTCGCCGGCACCCGGTTCGACGGGCTTCTGCGAGAGGAAGCCGGAGAGATAGTCGCGCTTGCGCTCGGCGGCGGGCTCCACGGCATCATCGACGCGCGCCTTGGGCGGCGCCTCGACCGCGTCCACCTCTTCCACCATGATCTTGCGTTCTTCGTTCATCCGAAGATCCTCGTCACCCGTTCGATTCCTCGCACGAGCGCGGCGACATCCGCCGGCCCGTTATACACGCCGAAGCTCGCCCGCGCGGTGGCGGGGACCTCCAGCAACTCCATCAGCGGCTGGGCGCAGTGATGCCCGGCGCGGATCGCGACATTGCCCTCGTCGAGGATCGTCGCGACGTCGTGCGGGTGCACGCCCTCCACCGCGAAGCTGACGATGCCCGCACTGTCTTCCGGCCCGAAAAGCCGCACGCTGTTGATCGCGGACAGCGCGGCGCGCGCCTCGTTCACCAACGCGGTTTCGTGGGCGTGGATGCGGTCCAGCCCGATGCCGTCGACATAGTCGATCGCCGCATGCAGCCCGACCACGCCGACGATATGCGGGGTGCCCGCCTCGAACCGGCCCGGCGGCGGCGCGTAGGTCGTCTTGGCGAAGGTGACCCGGTCGATCATCGATCCGCCGCCCTGATAAGGCGGCATCGCGTCGAGCAGGTCGTAACGGCCCCAAAGCACGCCGATGCCGGTCGGGCCGTAAAGCTTGTGGCCGGAGAAGACGTAAAAGTCGCAGCCGAGCTCGGCGACGTTGACCGGGAGCCTGGCGACCGCCTGGCAGCCGTCGACCAGGATCCTGGCGCCGACGCCGTGCGCCAGTTGCGAAGCGCGGCGGACATCGAGGACCGAACCGAGGACGTTGGAAACATGCGCGAGCGCGACCAGCTTGTGCCGATCGGTCAGCATCGCTGCCATCGCGTCGAGGTCGATGCGGTGATCGGCGGTAAGCGGCACCACGTCGATCTGCGCGCCGATCTTCTCGGCGACCATCTGCCACGGCACGATGTTCGAATGATGCTCGAGCGCGGAGAGGAGGATGCGGTCGCCGGCCTTGAGCTGGGTGGCGGCGTAGCAATGGGCGACGAGGTTGATCCCCTCGGTCGCGCCGCGGACGAACACCACTTCCTCCGGCTTGCCGCCGATGAATTTCGCCACTCGGGCGCGCGCCGCCTCGAAGGCGAGCGTCATGTCGGCCGAACGCTGGTACACGCCGCGATGCACGGTGGCATAGGTCTCGCCATAGCCGCGCGCGATCGCATCGAGCACCGGGCGAGGCTTTTGCGAGGTGGCGGCGGTGTCGAGATAAGCCCAGCCGGCCGGGATCGCAGGGAAGTCGGCGAGCACGTCGAGGGGTGCTGCATTCCCTCTCCCATTGGGAGAGGGAGGGAGCGGCGCAGCCGCGGAAGGGTGAGGGTGAGCGCTCATTGGTCGCCCTCACCCTTCCCACTCGGCTCCGCCGAGCGGGCCCCTTCCCTCTCCCGCTGGGAGAGGGAGGTTTCCAGCCAAGCCGCCGCATCCGCCGCGAACGCCTCGCGCACCGGCTCCTCACCGATCCGCGCCAGCGCGTCCGCGACAAAGGCGTGGGTCAGCAGCGCCTTGGCCTGCGCGTCTTCGATGCCCCGGCTCTGCAGATAGAAGAGCGCGTTGCGATCGAGTTCGCCGACCGTCGCGCCATGCGCGCACTTCACGTCGTCCGCGAAGATTTCGAGTTCGGGCTTGAGGTTCACCGTCGCGGTACGCTGGAGCAGCAGCCCGCGCAGCGACTGTTCGCCATCCGTCTGCTGCGCGCCGCGTGCGACTTCCACCCGCGCGGCGAGGCTCGCCACCGACTGGTCGGCCGCGACCGCGCGCCAGATCTGGCGCGACGTGCCTTCGATCTGCTCGTGGCGCACGGCCACCGCGGCTTCCTGCCGCTGCGTGCCGCTGGTGAGCAGCGCGCCGCCCATCTCGGCGAACGCGCCCTTGCCGGTCAGCGTCAGCGCGCCGTCGATCCGGCTGCCCATGCCGCCCGCACCGAGGAAGATCGACACCAGGCTCGCCGCCTCGCCGATCTCCGCCTCGTCGCGGATCGAGACGAAGCCGCCGGTCTGCACCAGCCGCACCGAGCGCATCAGCCGCGCGCCCTTGCCGAGCGCGATCGCGGTCAGCCGGTTCGCCCAGCCGGTACCGGCAAAGGTCTCGACCACGCTCGCCACGGCATCGTCGGCGAGCAGGATGCGCGCAGGCACGTGATTCTCGCCGCCGGTGCCGAGATGGACGATCTGGATGCAGGTCGCGGCATGCTCGGGACCGAGGTGCAGCGCCCAGCCCTCGCCGATCGCCAGGCTGCCGAGCGGATGGTCGGTCGCGGCGATCTGGCGGGTGACTTCCACCGGCCCCGGACGGCTATGCGCAGGCTCGAACACGCCGTCGACGAAGCACAGCCGCGGACCCTCGATGTCGAGGAACAGATCCGTCGGGTCGATGCCTGCTGGTGCCTGCGGGCTCTCGGCCGCAGCGCGCAGCGTGTCCATGTCGGACCAGCGCCACGCCTCCGCCTTCTTCGTGGGAAGATCGAGCACGGTCACGCCGCCAGCGCTCCATAGCCTTCGCGCTCGAGTTCGTGCGCCAGTTCCGGCCCGCCCGAGCGGACGATGCGGCCATCGGCCAGCACATGGACGAAGTCCGGCTTCACATAATCGAGCAGGCGCTGATAATGGGTGATCAGCAGCACCGCCTTGTCGGGCGCGCGCATGATGCGGTTGATGCCCTCGCCCACCGCCTTCAGCGCGTCGATGTCGAGGCCGCTGTCGGTCTCGTCGAGGATGGCGAGCTTGGGGTTGAGGATGCCCATCTGCACCATCTCGTTGCGCTTCTTCTCGCCGCCCGAAAAGCCGACATTCACCGGCCGCTTGAGCATCTCGGCAT
The DNA here is from genome assembly GCF_000282895.1 of Sphingomonas sp. ATCC 31555. Taxonomy (GTDB): domain Bacteria; phylum Pseudomonadota; class Alphaproteobacteria; order Sphingomonadales; family Sphingomonadaceae; genus Sphingomonas. Next base: position 110,154 of record NZ_ALBQ01000021.1, on the reverse strand, counting down.
CCATGCCGAGCGCCGCCGCCTGGGCGCGCGCCAGCTTGAGGAATTCGGCACCCGAGAGCGGGGCCTCGCCGCGGTGGCGGCGCTGGGCATTGGCCGCCTCACGCAAAAACTGGACGTTGGAGACGCCTGGGATCTCGACCGGATATTGGAAGCCGAGGAACAGGCCGGCGGCGGCGCGCTCGTGCGGTTCCAGCTCCAGCAGATCCTGCCCGTCGAAGGTGACGCTGCCGCTGGTCGCCTCATAGCCGCCACGGCCGCCAAGGACATAGCCCAGCGTCGACTTGCCGGCGCCGTTCGGCCCCATGATCGCGTGCACTTCGCCCGCGTTCAGCGACAGGGTCAGGCCCTTGAGGATTTCCTTGCCGTCGATTTCGGCGTGCAGGTTCTGGATGTTCAGCATGGGGTTCAGATCGCCACGGTCACGAGAGAGAGGGTCTTGGGCGGAGTGCCCGCGTCATAGGCGTCGACCAGCGAGCCATCGGGCAGCTTCCACATGATCTTGTACTGCTTGGGCGCGGTGACGCTGGCCTTGATGTCGGCCTCCAGCTTGTCCAGCACCGGGGTCAGCTTGCGCCAGGCGCTCGGCTGATAGGGTCGGTCGTCGAGCAACAGGCGGCCGGCCTGGAAGTCCGAATTCAGGAAGTCGCGGCACTGCTTGATCGCGCCGGCGACCTTTGCCGAGCGCGCGCCCGCATCCGCCGGCGCCACGCCGATTGCGCGGACGATGCAGCGGGCATGGTTGGTCGCCGCGCCGAACTGCGCCGCGCTGTCGATCGCGACGCCGCTCTGGAGGGCGAAGGCTGCGGCGAGAAGGGCGTTCAACATGCATGATACTCCTGCGGGCCCGGAACGCGGCCCTGCGTATTCGATACATCAGCCGAGATGAGCGCAGGCTGAGCGGAGGCAGCGGGCCGACTCATCCGACCGAGCCTTCGAGCGAGATGCCGAGCAGCTTCTGCGCCTCGACCGCGAACTCCATCGGCAGCTGCTGCAGCACTTCGCGGGCGAAGCCGTTGACGATCAGCGCCACCGCCGCTTCCTGGTCCAGCCCGCGCTGGAGCGCGTAGAACAGCTGGTCGTCGCTGATCTTGCTGGTGGTCGCCTCATGCTCGATCTGGGCGCTGGGGTTCTTCACCTCGATATACGGCACGGTGTGCGCACCGCACTGATCGCCGAGCAGCAGCGAGTCGCACTGGGTGAAGTTGCGGACATTCTCTGCGCTTGCGGCGACGCGGACCAGCCCGCGATAGGTGTTGTCGCTGCGCCCGGCCGAAATGCCCTTCGACACGATGGTCGAGCGGCTGCCCTTGCCGAGATGGATCATCTTGGTGCCGGTATCGGCCTGCTGGCGGTTGTTGGTCACCGCCACCGAATAGAATTCGCCGACGCTGTTCTCCCCCGCCAGCACGCAGCTCGGATATTTCCAGGTGATCGCCGAGCCGGTCTCGACCTGGGTCCAGCTCACCTTCGAGTTGCGGCCCTGGCAGAGCGCGCGCTTGGTGACGAAATTGTAGATGCCGCCCTTGCCGTTCTCGTCACCCGGATACCAGTTCTGGACGGTCGAATATTTGATCTCGGCATCGTCGAGCGCGACCAGCTCCACCACCGCGGCGTGCAGCTGGTTCTCGTCGCGCATCGGCGCGGTGCAGCCTTCGAGATAGGAGACGTACGCGCCCTTGTCGGCGACGATCAGCGTGCGCTCGAACTGGCCGGTATTCTCGGCGTTGATGCGGAAATAGGTGGAAAGCTCCATCGGGCAGCGCACGCCCTCCGGCACATAGACGAAGGTGCCGTCGGAGAAGACCGCGCTGTTGAGCGTGGCGAAATAATTGTCGCGCTGCGGCCCCACCTTGCCCAGCCACTTCTGGACCAGCTCGGGATATTCGCGGATCGCCTCGCTGATCGACAGGAAGATGACGCCCGCGGCCTTGAGCTCGGCACGGAAGGTGGTGGCGACCGACACCGAGTCGAACACCGCGTCGACCGCGACCTTGCGCGCGCCCTCGACGCCGGCGAGCACCTTCTGCTCCTCGATCGGGATGCCCAGCTTCTCATAGGTCCGGCGGATTTCCGGATCGAGCTCGTCGAGGCTGGCGATCGTCTTCTTCTGCTTCGGCTCGGCGTAATAATACGCGTCCTGATAGTCGATCGGCGGCACGTTGAGCTTGGCCCAGTCCGGCGCCTCCAGCGTCTGCCACAGGCGGAACGCCTTGAGCCGCCAGTCGAGCATCCATTCGGGCTCGCTCTTCTTGGCGGAGATATAGCGGACGGTATCCTCGCTCAGCCCCTTGGGCGCGAACTCCTGTTCGACGTCCGAGGCGAAGCCCCATTCATACTTCTTGTTCGCGGCGGCGAGCGCCTCGGCATTCTTGGTGGCCATCAGAAAGATACCTGGCTTTCCCCGGCGAGCACCGGAGAAGGAGAAGAAGAAAGGTCGGGAAGCGAAGGCGCGTGCCCATGCCCCGGCGCGGACACGCCCGCAAGCGCGGGAGGATTGGAAAGGCTGGCGAGGCTGACCTGGGCGAGCGCCGAGCGCACCGCGTCGCTCACCACGCCCCAATGCGGCTTCACCCGGCAGGCGCCCTCGACGGCGCAGTCATGCCGGGCCGAATCGACGCAGACGGTCAGCGCGATCGGACCTTCAATCGCCTCGACGATCTCGGCGAGACTGATCGCCGCGGGCGGCCTGGCAAGGCGGAAGCCGCCACCGGTACCGCGCGCGCTTTCGATCAGGCCGGCAGCGGAGAGCTTGCTCACCAGTTTCTGCACGGTCGGCAGCGGCAGGCCGGTCTCGCCCGCGAGCAGCGTCGCGTTCAGCCGGCACGACGCGCCGCAGTGGCGCGCGGCAGCGGCCAGCATCACCACGGCATAATCGGCTAGGCTGGAAAGACGCATCGACTCCCAATCGGACAAAGTTGATCCGATTGGGCATGTGGGCTCAGCGACCGTCGAGGTCAACTGTCTCGGGGATCACATCGGGGAGAAAATGGAACTTTTCGTTCTCGAGCGTCACCGCCAGCACCGGATCGATGCCATCGCGAAGCGACCCCGGCGTCTGGCCGGTGAAATGCTTGATCTCGTTGATCAGGTGCGACTGATCGGCGAAGGGGCCCATCACCTCATCGAGCGAGGCACCCTGATAGATGCGCATCGCGGCGCCGATCGCGCGGAACTTGCGGCGTAGATGATTGGGCGGTCCGGCGAAATATTCCTTGCACAGCCGCTGCACCTGGCGCTGGCCCATGCCGGTTTCCGCCGCCATCGCGGCATAGAGCGCCTCGATCGTCGGATCGCCGGCGGCAGCCCATTCCCGCACGATGCGCAGGAATGCGACATGCGGGCGCGGCACCCGCCGGGTCGCGTCCAGCCGGCGTATCAGCAGCGGCTCGATCGCAGCGACCATTTCCTCCAGCGTTTCCATCTCGCGGAGCCGCGCATGAAGGTCGAGGATGTCCTGGCCGTAGATGGTTTCCGCATCGACCAGCGTATCCGCCACCCGATCGGCCGGCAGGCCGACCAGCGCCCGCCAGCCGATGCCGCGCAGCGAAATGCCGAAACAGTGAAAGGGCCCGCGAATTCGATAGGTCCAATGCGCGGTGCCGGGCCCGTTGATGACCACCGGCATCGTCTGTTCTTCACGCCCGTCGGGGAAGGTGACGGTACCCGCGCCTTCCAGCATGAACCGCCATTGGCCGAGATCGACCCGCTCCACCCCGGTGATTTCGGGCGCGGAATTCTTGTAGAGATAAAAGCTTTCGATATGCGGCAGCAGCCGCCCCGAGGACGGCTGAAAACGGATACTGAATGGCCGATTGATGGGCGAAGGCGCGCGTTCCGCGACCGACGTTCGACCCCCCTCCGCGGCGCCATGCATAGGATGCCTGCGTCCCCTGTGCTTCGGTTCGTCGCACTCAAGGAGCATGGCGGCGCGCAAAGCGCAACGGAAAAGTGGCCCGGTCGGCAAGCCGACCGGGCCTAAAGGAAAGGGTTCCCCCCGTTAAGCGGAACCCCTCGGGTCGCAGAAACGGCTCTAAACCGTTTTCAGACGCCGGTATTGTACGGAATCGACATTCCCGCTTTTGACGACGTTTGCATTGCGATGCATGAGGGGCATGATGCGAAATTTTCTTCATTCGGCCGTCCTATCGCTCGATGCGGAGCGCGCCCATCGGGCAGCGATTCGCGGTCTTGCCGCGTGGGGCGCGGCCGGAACGCCGTTCAGCAAGGGCCCGGCGGCGGCCGATCCGGTGACGCTGGCGGGACTCACCTTTCCCAACCGCATCGGGCTGGCGGCAGGCCTGGACAAGGATGCCGAAGCCATCCCCGGCCTGTTCGCGCTCGGCTTCGGCGCCGTCGAGGTGGGCACGCTGACGCCGCGCCCCCAGCCCGGCAATCCCCGCCCCCGCCTGTTCCGGCTGGTGGAAGACGAGGCGGTGATCAACCGCATGGGGTTCAACAATGGCGGCATCGATGCAGCGCTGGCCCGGATCGCCCGGCTGAGGCGGCGCGCCGGCGTGCTGGGCATCAATGTCGGCGCAAACAAGGACTCGGCCGATCGCGTCGCCGATTATGCGCTGGGCGTCTCCAAGGCGGCCCCGCATGCCGATTACATCACCATCAACGTCAGTTCGCCCAACACCCCCGGCCTGCGCGACCTGCAGTCGCGCCCCGCGCTCGACGAACTGCTGGCGGCCGCCCATGCGGCGCGGGGCAGCACGCCGTTGTTCCTGAAGATCGCGCCCGACCTGGATCGGGCGGGCCTGGACGGCGCGGTGCGGGCAGCGATGGACCACAAGATCGATGCGCTGATCGTTTCCAATACCACGATTTCCCGCCCGCCGCTGCGGTCGCCCCATGCCGGCGAAACCGGCGGCCTTTCGGGCAAGCCGCTCGCCGAGCTTGCCCGCGCCAAGCTGGTGGAGGCACGCGAAGCATCGGGCGGGCAGCTCCCGCTGATTTCCGCCGGGGGCATCGACGGGCCGGACGAGGCGCGCCGCCGGATCGATGCCGGAGCGGTGCTGGTGCAGGTCTATTCGGCGCTGGTCTATCGCGGCCCCGGCCTAGCGCGGGACATCGCGCATGGCCTGGCGCGCCGCTAGCACCTTGCCACGCGGGGAAAGCGCGCTACCCCATGGTGCCATGAAGACGATTGTCGCGCTGCTGTCCGCCCTGTTCGCCCTGCTGCTCGCTCCCGTGGTGGCCCAGGCGCAGGGAATGGTGAGCGCGGCCGATCCGCGGGCCGCATCGGCGGGCGTGGAAATCCTGCGCCAGGGCGGCACCGCCACCGATGCCGCGATCGCGACGATGCTGGCGCTGAACGTGGTGGAGCCGCAAAGCTCGGGCATCGGCGGCGGCAGCTTCCTGGTGCTGTACGACGCCAAGACCAAGGCGACGACGACGGTGGACGGCCGTGAGACCGCGCCGATGGCTGCCGACGATCACTGGTTCTACGACGCCGCCGGCAAGCCGCTCGGCCGGTTTGCGGCGGTGCCAGGCGGGCGCAGCGTCGGCGTGCCGGGCGCGCTGCGGGCGATGGCGGTGGCGCATCGCAAGTCGGGCCGGCTGCCCTGGGCGAAACTGTTCGCGCCGGCGATCCGCCTGGCGCGCGACGGGTTCGACGTTACCCCGCGCTTCAACAATTCGCTCACCCAGTTCACCGGCCATGTCGACCCGGCGTATCGCGCGCTGTTCTTCGGCGCGGACGGCAAGCCGCTGCCGGTGGGCAGCCGCGTGCGCAACCCCGAACAGGCGGCGCTGCTCGACCGCATCGCCCGCCACGGCCCGGACAGCTTCTATGTCGGGCCGCAGGCGGCGAAGCTGGTCGCGACGGTGAACGGCGCGGCGCGCAACCCTTCGAAGATGACGATCGGCGATCTTGCCGCCTATGACGCCAAGGAACGGCCGGCGCTGTGCGCGCGCTATCGCGGCTATCGGGTCTGTTCGATGGGGCCGCCTTCTTCCGGCGGGGCAGCGGTGCTGATGATCCTGGCGCAGCTCGAGCGCTTCGACCTCGGCACGCTGGGCAAGGACTCGCCCACCGCCTGGCACCTGTTCGCCGAAAGCTCGCGCCTCGCCTATGCCGATCGCGACCTGTATCTGGGCGATCCGGACTTCGTGCAGGTGCCGCTGAAAGGGCTGCTCGACCGCCGCTATATCGCCAGCCGCTCGGCGCTGATCGATCCGGCGAAGACGATGGCGAGCATTGCCGCCGGCACCCCGCGCGGCGCGCCGAAGCGCGTGCGGGCCAAGGCGCAGGAAGTCGCCGGCACCACCGATCTTGCCGTGAGCGATGCGGCGGGCAACGTCGTGCAGGTGACGACGACCGTGGAAGGGCCGTTCGGATCCGGGCTGGCGGTGGACGGCACGATCCTGAACAACCAGCTCACCGATTTCGATATCGTGCCGGAGAAAGACGGCTTCCTCGCCGCCAATCGCGTCCAGGGGGGCAAGCGGCCGCGCAGTTCGATGGCGCCGACCATCGTGTTCGGCCCGGACGGCAAGGTGCGGCTGGCGGTGGGCGCGGCGGGCGGATCGACGATCATCGCGCAGGTGGCCAAGGCCATCATCGGCGTGGTCGACTGGAAGCTTTCCGCCCAGGACGCGATCGGCCTGGGCCTGCTCTATGCGCCCGGCAAGACGGCGATCGCCGAGCAGGGTACGCAGCTGGATGCCATGCTGCCGGCGCTGCGCGCGCTGGGCGAAGATGTCCGCCCCGCTCCGCTGGGTCTGAAGGCCAATGCGATCGAGCGGGTCGCCGGCCGCTGGGTGGGCGCCGCCGATCCGCGCAGCGAAGGCGTGGCAATGGATCAGGACGGCACGGTAGCCGTTATTCAGCGGGTGGGAGTGAAGCCCAACCGCCCTTCGGAATGACGCAGGACGCGCGATAGACAAAAACGGGGCGCCTGCAGGGGGAGATGGTATGCGCAAGCTCGAACATTTCGACAATCTGGTGGCGATGTTCTTCGCCCGGGCGCGCGAGAAGGGCGATGCCCCGTTCCTGTGGCACAAGGCCGGCGGGAAGTGGCACCCGACGAGTTGGGCCGAAGCGGCGCAGCAGGTGGCGAGCCTTGCCGCCGGGCTGAAGGCGGTGGGGCTGAGGCGCGGCGATCGGGTGATGCTGGTTTCGGAGAACCGGCCCGAATTCTGCATCAGCGACCTGGCGATCATGGCCGCGGGTTGCGTGACGGTGCCGACCTACACCACCAATACCGAGCGCGATCATCAGCACATCCTGGAAAATAGCGGCGCCTGCGCGGTGATCGTTTCCAACGACCGGCTGGCGAAGACGCTGCTGCCGGCGGTGCTGCGGTCCTCCACCGGGCGGATCGTGATCGGCATCGACGATGTTCGGCTGGCCCAGCATGGCAGCCTGGAACTGCACGACTGGCGCGGGCTGATCGCCGCCCATCCCGCCGATCCGGCCGCCGCCGCGGCTGCGGCGCAGTTCCATCGCAGCGACCTGGCCTGCATCATCTACACCAGCGGCACCGGGGGATCGCCACGCGGGGTGATGCAGCATCACGGCGCGATCCTGCACAATTGCGAAGGCTGCACCGCGATCATCTCGGAGGATTTCGGCTGGGCGGACGAGGTGTTCCTGTCGTTCCTCCCGCTCTCCCACGCCTATGAGCATACCGGCGGCCAGTTCTTCCCGATCGCGCTGGGCGGCCAGATCTATTATGCCGAAGGGCTGGAGAAGCTCGCCTCGAACATCGAGGAAGTGCGCCCGACGATCATGGTCGTCGTCCCCCGCCTGTTCGAAGTGCTGCGCACGCGCATCACCAAGCAGGTGGAGAAGCAGGGCAGCTTCCCTGCGTATCTGCTCGAAAAGGCCGTGGCGATCGGCGGGCGCAAGGCGGCGGGCACCTCCGGCCTGCGCGACCTGCCGATGAACCTGCTGCTGAATGCTACGCTGCGGCCGAAGCTGGCCAAGCGGTTCGGCGGGCGGATCAAGGCGCTGGTTTCGGGCGGCGCGCCGCTCAATCCGGAGGTGGGCATCTTCTTCGAATCGCTCGGGCTCACTTTCCTGCAGGGCTATGGCCAGACCGAAGCGGCGCCCGTGATCTCCTGCAACCGCCCCAAGGCCGGCCTGAAGATGGACACGGTCGGCCCCCCGATGGAAGGCGTGGAGGTGCGAATCGCCGAGGATGGCGAGATCCTGGTGCGCGGCGAGCTGGTGATGCATGGCTATTGGCGCAACGAAGCCGAAACCGAGCGCGTGCTGAAGGACGGCTGGCTGCACACCGGCGATATCGGCGTGATCGACGACGCCGGCCGGATCAAGATCACGGATCGCAAGAAGGACATCATCGTCAACGACAAGGGCGACAATGTCTCGCCGCAGAAGGTGGAGGGCATGCTGACGCTGCAGCCCGAAATCCTGCAGGCGATGATCTATGGCGACAAGCGGCCGTACATGACCGCGGTGATCGTGCCCGATCCGGAATGGGTGCAGGAATTCTGCGCCAAGACCGCGACGCCCTGCAAGTTCCGCAATCTTTCCCGCGACGCCGACTTCAAGGCGACGATCGGCGCGGCGGTGGAGCGGGTGAACCGCGATCTTTCGGTCATCGAACGGGTGCGCAAGTTCATCCTGGCCGACGAAGCCTTCACCATCGAGAACGAGCAGCTGACGCCGAGCATGAAGATTCGCCGCCACGTGCTGAAGGCGGTGTACGGCGAACAGCTCGACAAGCTGTATTGATCGATCCTCCCCGAAACGGGGAGGATCCGATTACTTCGCCGCCTTCTCCGGCAGCACCACCATCGTCCAATCCTTGTCGGGGCGCAGATAGGCGGCCGCCAGTGCCTGCAGCTCGCCGGGCGTGGTGAGCGCATAATCGCGCGCAAGGGTGCGCATGCCGGCGATCCGCGCCGGATCCTGGGTGCCGCCTTCGACCAGGTTCATCCAGAACATGTTGCCGCTCGACATGCGCAGCAGCTGCTGCTTGAGCGGGGTGAGCGCGCGGTTCAGTTCGTCCGCCTCGACCGGCTTGGCCACCAGGTCCGCCGCGATGTCGCGAGCGAGCTTGAAGAAGAAGGCGGTCTTGTCCGGCGGCACCATGCCCAGCGCGGCGATCTTGCCGCCGCCCGGCAGGCCTACCGGCCAGTCGTTCATCACATTGGGGGAATAGCTGACGCCGGCCTGGCTGCGGAGCTGATCGATCAGGCGATCGCGGAAGACCGCGGCGAGCACTTCCAGCTTGCGGCTTTCGGCGATCTTCTCGCTGCCGCCGCCGGTGGGCCAGGCGATCACCGCCGCCGCCTGATCGACGGCGCCGGTGTGCGTGCGCACCACCGGCGTGGCGACATGCGCGGGGAACCGCACCGCTGCGCCGCTGTCCGCCCCCGCCGCGCGCGGCTTGAGCGCGCCGAAGCTCTGCGCCACTGCCTTCACCGTCTCCTCGGCGCTCATGTCGCCGAAGATCGACACTTCGATCGGGCCGGTCTGCAGCAGCGGCTCCCACAGCTTGCGGAACGCTTCGGGCGTAAGCGCGGCCACTTCCTCGCGGCTGGGCACGCCCCAGCGCGGATCGCCGTCGTGCAGCAGCGAGTCGAGATCGCGGCTGAGCACCGCATCCGGCGAGGCGGACAGGCCGGCATAGGATGCGAGCGTCGCCGCCTTGGCGCGGGTGATCGGGTTGGGATCCCAGCCCGGGGCGGCCAGCTTGGTGGCGAACAGGCGAAGCTGATCGGCCAGGTCCTGCTTGTTGGTCTGCGCCTGGAAGACGAAGGCGTCTTCCTCGATATCGAAGCCCAGGCCGATCTGGCGGTTGCCCGTCAACGCGTCGAGCTCCTCCTGGCCGAACTTGCCGATGCCGCTGGCCATCAGCGCCGTGGTGCCGGCCCAGCCCGGGACACGACGATCGCCCGGCAGCGCCCGCAGGCCGCGCCCGAAGCGGATATTGACCCAGACCTTGCCGGTTTCCGACGTGTCCTCGCGCATCAGCAGCTTGACGCCATTGGCATAGGTGACCTGGTCGATCGCCAGATCGGGATCGAGCCGCTCGCGCTGCACGACCTTGCCGGGCGCGCCGATGCGGGGCAGCTGATCGAAGCGTACGTTGAGCGCCCGGCGCTTCATCGCCGCAGCCTTGACATCCGCCTGCAGCGCCGATGTGACCTTGCCGATCACATCCGGATCGGGCGCATGGGTGTTGACCAGCGCGCGCGTCGCGGTGCCTTCGAACACCTTGCGGGCCGAGGCCTGCACCGTGGCGGGCGTGAACATGCGCTTGGCGATCGCGCCCTTGAAGATCGCGTACGATCCCTCGGGCGTGGTCACGGTTTCGTTGATGTCCACCGCCTGGACGAGATCGTCCGCGATCGATACGCCCGATTCGACCGGCGCGGTGGAGATGCGATTGCGCATCGAGGCATCGATTTCGCCGAGCTCGCGATCGATTTCGGCCTGGGTGGGCGGCGCCGCCATCAGTTCGGCGGCGGTGGCGCGCACATCGCGCAGCGCGCTCTGCCAGTCGTCGCCATTGGGCAGCACGGTGAGCGTGGTGACGTTGGCCGACCGCGCGATATCGTCGAGATCGGCACCCGCAGCGATGAACGACGCGCCCGAACGCGCGCGCGATTCGAGGCGCCGGTTGAGGATGCGGATCGCCACCATGTCGATCATGCGCTTCTGGTTGAAGATCACCGTATCGGCGAGCACCGTCCAGGGCCGCACGATCGCCATCAGCGCAATCGGCTGCAGCGCCGGTTCGACGATGCTGGCAGCGATCGGGTGATCGGCCTCGGGCTTGCCGAAATCGGGCGTCTTGGGCGCTTCGCCCTTGCCCTGCCAGCTGGAGAAATGCTTGGCGATCATCGCTTCCAGCACCGCCGGATCGACATCGCCGATCGCAATCACCGTGGCGCGTTCCGGGCGGTACCAGCGATCGTGGAATTCCTGCACGCTGGCGGGCGTCGCGGCGTTCAGCGCCTCCACCGTGCCGATCGGCTCGCGATTCTCGATGGGCTGGCCCGCGAAGATCAGCTGATAGAGCGCATCCTGCATGCGCTTTTGCGGTGCCGGCTGCTCGCGCCCCTCGGCCAGCACCACCGGACGCTCGGCATCGAGCGAAGTCTGGGTGATCGCCGGTGCGGCCATCATGCCGGAAAGAATCTTGAAGCTTTCGTCCAGCCCTTGCGGCGTCGCATTGGGCAGATCGAGCTTGTAGGTGGTGCTGATGAACGTGGTCGAGGCATTGCTGTCCGACCCGAAGGTGACGCCCAGCCGCTGCCAGATGCGCTTCGAATCGCCATCGGACACATAGGCCGAGCCGCGGAAGCTGAGATGTTCGAGCAGATGGGCGAAGCCGCGTTCCGAATCGCGCTCCATCAGCGATCCCGCATTGATGTGCACCCGAATCGAGATCTGCCCCGGCGGCACGCCGTTCTTGCGTACCGCATAGCGCACGCCGTTGGAGAGCCGTCCGAACTTCCACTTATCGTCATGGACGAGGTCGCTGCCCTTGTAGAGCCACGGATCGTCGGCGGTCTGAACGCCTTCGGGGCGGCCCTGCGCCAGCACCGGAGCAGGCAATGTGGGCGCAGCAAGCGCGAGGAGAAGCAGGGCGAAGCGCGGCGTGCGCAGGAAAGACAGCATGAAGCCCTTTCTAGAGGCGAGTGGCGCGCCATGCCACCGGCAACCTTTCTGCCGGATGTACGCCACAAGAATCCATGGACCCGCCATGTTTTAGACCCAAGTGACGGCCTAGACCCGAAGGCGAAATTGTTGCGCCGCAGCACCGAAAACGGGCACGGCGCCAGAGTTGCGGGGAAGAAGCGCGTGGAATTTGCCACCAGCGAGGCGCCGATCGGGCCGCCGGCCGACAGGGCCGTCCTTTCCGATTCGGGGCGCGCGCGGCGCCCCCGGCCGCTGCTGCTGCGCTGGGGCAAGCATTTGCGCGGCACCTTCGATCGGCTGATCGCGGCATCCTCACTGGTCCCCAACGCGCCGGTGCTCGACATGCGCGCCTTTCCCTGGACCGCTGCACTGCGCGCCGATTGGGAAGCGATTCGCGACGAGGCACTGGCGGCGATCACGGCGCAACCCGGGGCACCTTCGCTCGCCGCAATTTCGCCCGATCACCGCGCGATCGCACCGATCGGCAAATGGCGAAGCCTGTTCCTGTGGGGCTATGGCTACCGCGTTGACGAAAATCTTGCCCGCTGCCCCCATACCTCCCGATTGATGGAACAGGTACCCGGCCTCAACAGCGCGATGTTCTCGATCCTCGCGCCCGGCACTCACATCCCGGCGCATCGCGGCGTCACGAAGGGGCTGATCACCTGTCATCTGGGGCTGGTGGTGCCGCGCGATGGCGATGTGCGGATGCGGATCGGCCGCCGCACGGTACGCTGGGCGGAGGGCGAGACCTTGGTGTTCGACGACACCTATGATCACGAGGTGTGGAACGACAGCGCCCATACTCGCATCGTGCTGCTGATCCAGTTCCGGCGGCCCCTGCGCAATCCCGGCCGCTGGGTCGCCGATACACTGCTGGGTGTGCTGCGCCGTTCGGCATTCGTGCAGGAGGCGCGCGCCAATCTGTGCCGCTGGCACCGGGGGGAGCAACTCGCCGAAGGGTAAGCTTCGGCTTGTTGATTGTACGCGAAGACGCGAAGGCGTGAATTCTTCCTGAGGCGCAGAGAGCGATCGCACCGCTGCTGGCCCGGCATCCTTATGCCGCGTTTGAAGTTCCGGTCGCTGTCGCGGCGGGTGCACCCCCTCTGCGGCTCCGCGCGAACCTCCTTCTTCGGGCCTTCGCGCCTTTGCGTGAAATCGAAAACGGCCGAACATTGTCCGCAAACCAGCACGGCGCTAAGCCGGACCCCATGCCACGCCCCTTCCATCTCGCCTTCCCGGTCCACGACCTCGCCGCCGCGCGCGCCTTCTACGGCGGGCTGCTCGGCTGCCCGGAGGGGCGCTCCTCCGCACAGTGGATCGACTTCGATCTGTTCGGCCATCAGATCGTCGCCCATCTCGATCCGACCGCGAAGCCGGTCGCGGCGACCAACCCGGTCGACGGCCACGACGTGCCCGTGCCGCATTTCGGCGTGGTGCTGACGATGGACGACTGGCACGCGCTTGCCGCGAAGCTGGAAGCGGCCGGGGTGGCGTTCGGCATTGCCCCGCACATCCGCTTCCAGGGTCAGGTGGGCGAGCAGGCGACGATGTTCTTTCGCGACCCCAGCGGGAACGCGCTGGAATTCAAGGCGTTTGCCGATGACGCCATGGTGTTCGCCAAATGACTCCACAGCCCACCCAAGCCGATATCCCGCACCAGCTGACCCGCGCCGACGCGCGCACCCGCATCGATTCGAAGATCGGGCGGCTAGCGGACAAGATCCCTGGCGGGGCCACCGTGGAGCATCGCTGGGAGGGCGACAGCATGTTCTTCACCGTCGGGGCAATGGGCCAGACGGTGGCCTGTCGGCTCGACGTGGCCGACTCGCATGTCCATGTCGAAGTCGCGCTGCCTGGCATGCTCGCCCTGTTCGCGGGCAAGGTGCGCGACTTGCTGGTGACGCAAGGCCCCCGGCTGCTCGCCTGAATGCGCCCGCCTCTTCCCTGAGGGGAGAGGCGAACGGGCGACGGTCAGCGCGCCGCGCTCACCCGCCAGATCCTGTTGCCGACATCGTCCGCCACCAGCAACGCGCCGCCGGTGCCGACAATTACGCCGACCGGACGGCCCTGCGCCTCGCCCTTGGCATTAAGAAAGCCGGTGAGCACGTCCTGCGGCTTGGCATCGCGGTTCGGGAAACCGTTCTCCGCAAAAGGCACGAACACAACCTTATAGCCCGAGGGCGGCTTGCGGTTCCACGAGCCGTGCAGCCCGACGAACGCGCCGTTGGCATAGGCGTCGCCCAGGCGCGCACCGTCGGCGAACGTCAGGCCGAGCGGCGCGGTGTGTGCGCCCAGCGCGAAATCCGGGCGGCGGACATATTCGCGAAGGTCCGGGCGGCCGGGCTCGACGCGCTTGTCGACATAGCCGCCCCAATATTGCCAGGGCCAGCCGAAGAAGGCGCCCAGATCGACGCGGCTCAGATAATCGGGCGGCATATCCGAACCGAGCATGTCGCGTTCGTTCACCACTGCCCACAGCGCCTGGGTCTTGGGTTCGAAGGCCATGCCGTTGGCGTTGCGAATGCCCCAGGCGAAGATACGGCTGGTCTTGCGCTCGGGATCGACTTCCAGGATCACGGCGCGGTTGGTCGGCTGGGTTGCCGCCGTCGCCATCTGGCCGGGGCTTTCGGCGGTGTAGATCGGCCCTTCCTCTTCCAGCCCGCCTTCGGCGATGTTCGATGCCGATCCGACGCTGACATAGAGGCTCTTGCCATCCAGCGACGCGACCACGTTGCGCGCCCAATGGTTGCCGCCGCCGGGCAGCGCCAGGATCTTCTGCGGATTGGCGGCGATCTTCGTCTGGCCGTCGCGATAGGGATAGCGGACCAGCGCATCGGTGTTGGCGACATAGAGCCAGCCGTTCGCCAGCACCATGCCGTAGGGCGAGTTGAGGCCGGTGAGGAACGCAGTGCGCATATCCGCCACGCCGTCACCATTGCTGTCGCGCAACAGGGTGATGCGATTGGCGGAGGGCACGCCGGCGCCCGCCTTGTTCATCAGCAGGCCCATGACCCAGCCGGTGATCCCGCCGCCATCGCGCGGCGGCGAGTTGCTCTCCGCCACCAGGATGTCGCCATTGGGCAGTTGGTACATCCAGCGCGGATGATCGAGCTTGTCAGCGAATGCCTGCACCTTCAGGCCTGCCGCCGCCTTCGGCATCGCACCCGCTGGCCAGCCGACCGCCTTGGCGACGCCGACGGTGGGCACATTCTGATAGCGCGGATCGGTGATCTGCGGCACGCGGCCGGTGACGGCGGTCTCGCTCAGCGTTGCGATGTCCGGGCGGCCGAGCCAATACCAGGTGGCAGCGCCAGCAACGGCGAGCAGGGCGAAGACAATCAGAAGGCGCTTGAGCATGGCGCCAGCGATACGGTGCGGCGCCGGCGAAGCCAATCCGTTTCTGCGGCCGGCGCTTGACTTCGCATCCGCGCAGGCAAGGATGGCGGTTCACCTGTTCCGGGGGAAATTGCCCGAATGCGGTTGTGCCAAATGCGGTTCTGGCGTGTGCCTGCCCTGTTGCTCGCTTCGTTGGGCGCCCTGCCCGCTGTCGCCCAGCAACAACCGCCCGAGCACCGCACCGAATGGCCCGGCCTTGTCTCGGGCGACTCCGGAATCGATGGGCTGGAAAGCGGACCGGAACTCCAGCGAGGGCGCAGCCCCCAGGCCATGCTCGCCGAGCAGCGCCGGCTCACGGCGGCGCTGGCCGGGCTCCAGCCGGAGCGCAAGGGGGTGGTGGACGCCTATGTCGTGAGCGTTGCGCTGGACAGCGATCCCGTGTTCGCACGGGAGGCGCGCGAGAGCGCCCGGGTGCTCTCGCGCCGCTATGACGCGGAGGGGCGATCGCTGGTGCTTGCCGGCGCCGACGGCCGCGGCGCACCGCCGATGCCTGCCGGCAGCATCACTGCGCTGAGCCTGGCGCTGGCCCGAGTCGCGGAAGTGATGGACCGGAAACAGGATGCGCTGGTCCTCTTCGTCACCGCGCATGGCGCGCCCGATGCTGGCATCGCCTATCACGACGGCGACGAAGGCTTTGGCATCCTTTCGCCGGCACGGCTGGCGGCGATGCTCGACGGGCTTGGCATCCGCAATCGGCTGTTGCTGCTTTCTGCCTGCTATTCGGGCGCGTTCGTGCCTCGGCTGCTGAGCGATACCAGTGCAATTCTGACGGCCGCCTCCGCCGCGCGCACGTCCTTCGGGTGCCGGGCCGAGAATGACTGGACCTTTTTTGGCGACGCACTGATCAACCATGCGCTGCGTAAGCCGCAGCCGCTTGCCGATGCTGCAGCGGAAGCGCGCCAGACGATCATCGGCTGGGAACGCGCCGGCCGGCTCGATCCTTCGCATCCGCAGGTAACGATCGGCGATGGCGTTGCAAGCTGGCTCGGCCCATTGGAGGCGCGGATGCCCAAGGCCGCCACTACGCCCGTCGGCGCACCGGCGACCGATGCGCTGGAACCCTGACGCGGAACCCTGCCCCCGCTCGCCGGTTGGCGGCAGATGACCGAGACCCAGAGCCCGCTGCAGCGCTATCCGCTGCTCGCCACGCCGCATGTGCGACTGCAAGGCACCGTCGACGATGCGATGTACCAGCGCTTTCGCGAGCAGCTGCTGGGCGCGGACGGCGACGGGCCGTTGGTGGTGGCGCTCTCCACGCTGGGGGGCGATCCGGAAGTCGCCAGGCTGATGGCGGACGAACTCCGCCTGCTGCACGACCAGAGCGGCCGCGAACTGCTATTTCTGGGCAAGGTGGCCGTGTATTCGGCCGGAGCGACGTTCATGTCCGCTTTCCCCGTCGACAAAAGGTTCCTCACGCGCGGTACCCGGCTGATGCTGCACGAGCGGCAGATGCACTCGTCGCTGGAGCTATCCGGTCCGCTGCAGATGCTGCCGGCGATCCTGAAAGCCAAGCTGAACGAGATCGAGCATTCGATCCGTATCGAGGAAGAAGGGTTCCGGGCCCTGGTCGCGGGTTCGCGCATCGATTTCGAGGAGCTGCGCCGCCGCGCGCCCTATAACTGGTATATCGAGGCGCAGGAGGCGCGCGATCTGGGGCTGGTGCTCGACGTGATCTAAGTGCGGCGATCCAAAGGACACTTGCGCTGCGGATGCGAAAGGCATAGCTCGCCCCTCAAAGAGGCGTCGCGCCGAAGCGAAAGAGGAAGTTTCAGGAATGGCCGAATTCCGCCTGCCCAAGAACAGCCGCATCACCAAGGGCCAGGAGCACAAGGCGAGCCCCGATGCCAAGCGGGTCAAGAAGTTCAAGATCTACCGCTACGATCCGGACTCGGGTGAGAACCCTCGCTACGACACGTTCGAGGTCGATCTCGACGATTGCGGTCCGATGGTCCTCGACGCGCTGATCAAGATCAAGGGCGAGCAGGATTCGTCGCTGACCTTCCGCCGCTCGTGCCGCGAAGGCATTTGCGGATCGTGCTCGATGAACATCGGCGGCAAGAACGGCCTGGCCTGCACCACCGCGATCGAGGATGTGAAGGGCGAGGTGCAGATCACCCCGCTGCCGCATATGGACGTGATCAAGGACCTGGTGCCCGACTTCACGCACTTCTACGCACAGTACGCCTCGATCAAGCCGTGGCTGCAGACCGTCACCACCACGCCTTCGGGCAAGGAGCGGCTGCAGACCCCGCAGGATCGCGAGAAGCTCGACGGCCTGTACGAGTGCATCCTGTGCGCCTGCTGCTCGACCTCGTGCCCGAGCTATTGGTGGAACAGCGACAAGTTCCTCGGCCCGGCGATCCTGCTCCAGGCCTATCGCTGGCTCGCCGACTCGCGTGACGAGATGACCGGCGAGCGGCTCGACCAGCTGGAGGATCCCTTCCGCCTGTATCGCTGCCACACGATCATGAATTGCGCGAACGCCTGCCCGAAGGGCCTGAACCCGGCCAAGGCAATCGCCGAAGTGAAGAAGATGGCGGCCGAGCGCGTGCTTTGAGCGCAGCCGTTCCGTCGATACGATAATGCCGAGCTGCCGGGCACACCGCCCGGCAGCTCATTTTTTTGGTGAAGCCTCCTCCATGACCCGCCTTCTCGATCGGTACCACGCCCTCGTCTCCGCAGGCGAGCTTCAGCCCGATCGCGAACAGGAAGCCGCCGCCGCACGGCTGGATGCGCTGGCAGAGGAACTGCAGGCGGCGCCCCGCAAGGGGAGCGTGCTGTGGCGGATCACCGGCCGCAAGCCGGCGGTGCCGCGCGGACTGTACCTCTGGGGCGGGGTCGGCCGCGGCAAATCGATGCTGATGGACCTGTTTTTCGACAGCCTCGACATCCGTCGCAAACGCCGCGTCCACTTTCACGAATTCATGATCGAGGTGCACGAGCGGCTGAATGCCGAACGGCAGAAGGACACCCCCGATCCGGTGACCGCCGTCGCCGACGCCCTGGCCGGCGACATCCGTCTGCTCGCGTTCGACGAGCTGGTGGTGAACAACCCGCCGGACGCGATGATCCTGTCGCGGCTGTTCACGGCGATGATGGCGCATGGGCTGACGGTGATCGCGACGTCCAACCGCCCGCCCAGCGATCTCTACAAGGACGGGCTCAACCGCGAGCTGTTCCTGCCGTTCATTCAGTTGATTGAAGAGAAAATGGACGTGCTCACGCTCAACGGGCCCGTCGATTACCGGCGCGATCGGCTGGGCAGCGTAGAGACCTGGTTGGTGCCGAACGGGGCGGAGGCGACCGCCTCGCTGTCCGCCGCCTTTTTCCGCCTGACCGACTATCCCGTCGAGGACCGCGCGCGCGTGCCCGCCTGTGCGGTGCCGATCCCGGGGGGACGCGAGATCCAAGTGCCGAAATGCGTTAAGGGCGTGGCGGTATTCTCGTTCAAGCGGCTGTGCGGCGAGGCGCGAGGTGCCCCCGACTATCTGGCCATCGCTCGCCGTTTCCACACGGTCATATTGGTTGGCATTCCCAAGCTCGGGCCCGAGAATCGCAACGAAGCGGCGCGTTTCGTAACGTTGATCGACGCCTTGTACGAGAACAAGGTGAAGCTGCTCGCCGCCGCCGATGCGCCTCCGGAGCAGCTTTATGAGGCGGGGGACGGGCGCTTCGAGTTCGACCGGACGGTCAGCCGCCTGCTTGAGATGCAATCGGATGCCTATCTGGCCAAGGGGCATGGCGCCAGCTGAACCCGCGCAAATGCGTATTATTGCTTCTGCGAATTAGTTGCAAAAATAATCCCGACCAGAAGCTGAATCCCGGGTTGCAGCCACGCTATTATAGGCCTATCCCGCCTCCGCTTCCGCGGCGTGCCGTTGCGCGACCGCTTTGCTTGGATCCAACCAAGGAGATTCCATGGCTCGCAAGAAGATCGCGCTGATCGGCTCCGGCATGATTGGCGGTACGCTCGCGCACCTCGCCGCCATCAAGGAACTGGGCGACATCGTCCTGTTCGACATTGCCGAGGGCACCCCGCAGGGCAAGGCGCTCGACCTCGCCCAGTCCGGTCCGGTCGAAGGCTTTGACGCCAACCTCAAGGGCGCGAACAGCTATGAGGACATTGCGGGCGCCGATGTCTGCATCGTCACCGCCGGTATCCCGCGCAAGCCGGGCATGAGCCGCGATGATCTTCTCAAGACCAACCTGGGCGTGATGAAGGCCGTGGGCGAAGGCATCGCCCAGTATGCGCCGGATGCGTTCGTGATCTGCATCACCAACCCGCTCGACGCGATGGTGTGGGCGCTCCGCGAATTCTCGGGCCTGCCGCACCAGAAGGTCGTCGGCATGGCCGGCGTGCTCGACTCGGCGCGCTTCCGCCACTTCCTCGCCGAAGAATTCAACGTCTCGGTCGAGGACGTCACCGCCTTCGTGCTCGGCGGCCACGGCGACACCATGGTCCCGGTGATCGAATATTCGACCGTCGCCGGCATCCCGGTGCCCGACCTGATCAAGATGGGCTGGTCCACCCAGGAGCGCATCGACGCCATCGTCGCGCGCACCCGTTCGGGCGGTGGCGAGATCGTCGCGCTGCTCAAGACCGGTTCGGCCTATTATGCGCCCGCCACCAGCGCGATTGCGATGGCCGAGAGCTATCTGAAGGACAAGAAGCGCCTGCTGCCGTGCGCCGCGCACCTGACCGGCCAGTACGGCGTCGACGACCTGTATGTCGGCGTGCCGATCGTTATCGGCAAGGATGGCGTCGAGCGTATCGTCGAGATCGAACTGAACGCCGCCGCCAAGCAGAACTTCGATGTCTCGGTGGACGCGGTCAAGGAACTGGTCGCCGCATGCAAGTCGATCGAACCTTCGCTCGGCTGATCCTTTCCGCGCTTCTGACGGTGCCGGGCGCCGCTTCCGCGCAGGAAGCGATCGCCACGGCACCGACGGAGCCGGTGGAGCTGTTCCGTGCCGTGTGCATGGGCGGCGCCGCCCGGCTGACTCGTGGCATGGCCGAACCGGCAAGCTATGCCACCCTGCCGCTCCCGGCGCAGCGCGCGCTGGGCGAATCGGCGGAAGCAGACGCGGCCGCGGCGTTGAAGGCGACTGTCCCGGCGGCCGCACGCGTGCCCAACACGATCTATCGGATCGCCGGCGGCAACACCTATCTGTTCGTACCCAAGGCCGGCACCAATGCCGGCATGATCGCCGATTCCTGCCTGGTCCTGTGGCTGAGCAGCGGCGAAGACTATCTTTCGGCACGCAAGATCGTGCTGCCGGGCGAAGCAAAGGTGCCGCTGTATGCACGCCCCGCTTCAAAGCCCGACGGCGCGACTTTCGTCGCCGCTTCGTTCGGCACGACGCAATATACGCTCGCCACGTTCGGCGGCTGGATTGCGCTGCGCTCCTACACCCCTCCCAGCGACCCGGAAAAGGCGAACTGAATGAGCATCCTCGTCGACAAGAACACCAAGGTCATCGTCCAGGGGATGACCGGTGCCACCGGCACGTTCCACACCGAGCAGGCGCTTGCCTATGGCACGCAGATGGTCGGCGGCGTCACCCCCGGCAAGGGCGGTAGCACGCATATCGGCCTGCCCGTGTTCGACACGGTAGCCGACGCCAAGGACAAGACCGGCGCCGACGCCAGCGTGATCTATGTGCCGCCGCCCTTCGCGGCGGACTCGATCCTCGAAGCAATCGACGCCGAGATCCCGCTGATCGTCGCGATCACCGAAGGCATTCCGGTGCTCGACATGGTCAAGGTGAAGCGCGCGCTTTCCGGCTCCAAGTCGCGCCTGATCGGCCCGAACTGCCCAGGCGTGCTGACGCCGGGTGAGTGCAAGATCGGCATCATGCCGGGCTCGATCTTCTCCAAGGGCTCGGTGGGCGTCGTGTCGCGCTCGGGCACCCTCACCTATGAGGCGGTGTTCCAGACCACCAATGCCGGCCTTGGCCAGACCACCGCGGTGGGCATCGGCGGCGACCCGGTCAACGGCACCAACTTCATCGACGTGCTCGAGCTGTTCCTGGCCGACGAAGCCACCCAGTCGATCATCATGATCGGCGAGATCGGCGGCTCGGCCGAGGAAGAGGCCGCGCAGTTCCTGATCGACGAGGCCAAGCGCGGCCGCAAGAAGCCGATGGCCGGCTTCATCGCGGGCCGCACGGCCCCTCCGGGTCGTCGCATGGGCCATGCAGGCGCGATCGTTTCGGGCGGCCAGGGCGGCGCCGAAGACAAGATCGCGGCGATGGAAGCCGCCGGCATCCGCGTTTCCCCCAGCCCCTCGCTGCTCGGCGAAACGCTGATGGAAGTGCTCAAGGGCTGAATTTGCAACGGTAGCGCTCCTATATAGGTGGGAATGGGAGCGCTAACACGAACGGAAGCATGATCATGGGCTATGAAGGCCTCGACTTCGACGACATCGCCGGCGGCGTTAGCCCCGGCTTCGTCGAGACCCTGTACCGGCGCTACAAGAGCGATCCGGCATCTGTCGAACCGAGCTGGCGTGCCTGGTTCGAGGGTCTCGAATCCACGGCCTCTGGCCCCAGCTGGCAGCGCGCCAACTGGCCGCTGACTGAAACCGACGCGCTGACGGCCGGGCTCGACCCCACCCAGATGGAGCCCGCGCCGAAGCCCGCCAAGGGCGGCGCGCCCGCCAAGCCGGCCGCCCCCGCCGCGTCGACCGCGGATGTGACCAAGGCCGCGGAGGATTCGATCCGCGCGATGATGCTTATCCGCACCTATCGGGTGCGCGGCCATCTCGCGGCCAATCTCGACCCGCTGGGCCTCTCCCGCCAGGATCTGCCGGCCGATCTGACGCCGGAGTATCACGGCTTCTCCGGCGCCGACCTTGATCGCCCGATCTTTCTAGGCGGCACGCTTGGGCTGCAGCAGGCCACCGTTCGCGAGATCGTCGCGATCCTTCAGGCCAATTATTGCGGCAATGTCGGCCTCGAATACATGCACATCGCGGATGTGGAGGAGCGCCGCTTCCTCCAGGACCGGATGGAGGGCAAGGACAAGGAGATCAACTTCACTGCCGATGGCAAGAAGGCGATCCTTTCCAAGGTGATCGAAGCCGAGCAGTGGGAAAAATTCCTCGGCAAGAAATATGTCGGCACCAAGCGGTTCGGCCTCGACGGCGGCGAATCGATGATCCCGGCGATGGAAGCGATCATCAAGTATGGCGGCCAGATGGGCGTCCGCGAGATCGTGTACGGCATGGCCCATCGCGGCCGCCTGAACATGCTTGCCAACGTCATGGAGAAGCCGTTCCGGGTGATCTTCCACGAATTCGGCGGCGGATCGGCCAATCCTGACGATGTCGCCGGTTCGGGGGACGTGAAGTACCACCTCGGCACTTCCACCGACCGTCGCTTCGATGACATCAACGTGCATATGTCGCTGGTGGCGAATCCTTCGCACCTCGAAGCAGTGAACCCGGTCGTGCTCGGCAAGGCCCGCGCGCTGCAGACGATTCGCGGCGCCCTGGGCGAGCACGAGCAGGTGCTGCCGGTGCTGATCCATGGCGACGCGGCCTTTGCGGGCCAGGGCATCGTGTGGGAATGCCTCGGCTTTTCCGGCATCCGCGGCTATAACACCGGCGGCTGCATCCACTTCGTCATCAACAATCAGGTCGGCTTCACGACGAGCCCGCAGTTCGCGCGCTCCTCGCCCTATCCGTCGGACGTCGCCAAGGGCGTCCAGGCCCCGATCCTGCACGTCAACGGCGACGATCCCGAAGCGGTTACCTTCGCGTGCAAAGTGGCGATCGAATTCCGCCAGAAGTTCCATCGCGACATCGTGATCGACATGTGGTGCTATCGCCGCTTCGGCCATAACGAGGGCGACGAGCCCGGCTTCACCCAGCCGCTGATGTACCAGAAGATCCGCCAGCATCCGCCGGTGAGCAGCATCTATGGCCAGAAGCTGATCGGCGAAGGCGTGGTGGACCAGGGCTTCATCGACGAGAAAACCAATCAGTTCACGACCTTGCTCGAAGGCGAGTTCGAGGCGGGCAAGAGCTATCTGCCGAACAAGGCGGATTGGTTCGCGGGCCGCTGGTCCGGCCTGGGCGCGCCTTCGGACGGCGAATCTGCGCGTCGCAATGTCGAGACGGGCATCGAGAAGAAGCTGTTCGACAGTCTCGGCCGCACGCTGACCACCGTTCCCGAGGGTCTCGAGATCCACAAGACCCTCGGCCGCGTGCTCGATGCCAAGCGCGAGATGTTCAAGTCGGGCACCAATTTCGATTGGGCGACCGGCGAGGCGCTCGCCTTCGGTGCGCTGCTCTCGGAAGGCTATGCGGTGCGTCTGTCCGGCCAGGATTCGGGCCGCGGCACCTTCTCGCAGCGCCACGCCGTCTGGGTCGACCAGAAGACCGAGGCCAAGTACGTGCCGCTAACCACCGTGCCGCACGGCAGCTTCGAGGTGCTCGATTCGCCGCTCAGCGAATATGGCGTGCTCGGTTTCGAATATGGCTATGCGCTGGCCGATCCGAAGGCGCTGGTGCTGTGGGAAGCGCAGTTCGGCGACTTCGTGAACGGCGCGCAGATCATGATCGACCAGTTCATCGCGTCGGGCGAGTCCAAGTGGCTACGCGCCAACGGCCTGGTGATGCTGCTGCCGCACGGCTATGAAGGCCAGGGGCCCGAGCACAGCTCGGCGCGTCCGGAGCGCTTCCTCCAGCTCTGCGCGCAGGACAACATGCAGGTGGTGAACATCACCACGCCGGCGAACTACTTCCACCTGCTGCGCCGGCAGATGCACCGCAACTTCCGCAAGCCGCTCATCCAGATGACGCCGAAGTCGCTGCTCCGCCACAAGATGGCAGTGTCCAGCGCCGAGGAGTTCCTGGGCGACAGCCACTTCAAGCGGATCCTGTCGGACCCGAACGCGCCGGCGGATACCGAGGTGAAGCGCCTCGTGCTCTGCACCGGCAAGGTCGCCTACGACCTGATCGAAGCGCGCGACGCGGCCGGCGACAAGAACACCGCGATCGTCCGGATCGAGCAGCTCTACCCGTTCCCGGGCGAGCCGCTGACCGAGCGGCTGAAGCGCATGACCAACCTCGAAGAGGTGGTGTGGGCGCAGGAAGAGCCGAAGAACAACGGCTACTGGTTCTTCGTCGAGCCGCTGATCGAGCAGTGCCTCATCGATGCCGGCACCAAGGTACAGCGTCCGCGCTATGCCGGTCGCGCCGCGGCGGCCTCGCCCGCCACCGGCCTGATGAAGCGCCACACCGCAGAGCAGGGCGCGCTCGTTGCCGACGCGCTCGGCCATAATGTCCGCGATGAAATCCGCCGCACCCGGAAAGGTTGAGAATGGCCACCGAAGTCAAAGTCCCCGTACTGGGCGAATCGATCACCGAAGCCACCGTCGGTGAATGGCTGAAGAATCCGGGCGATCCCGTCCGCGTCGACGAGCCGATCGCCAGCCTCGAGACCGACAAGGTCTCGGTCGAAGTCCCCTCGCCGGTCGCCGGCGTGATGGGCGAGCAGATCGTCAAGGTCGGCGATACCGTCGAAGTGGGTGCGGTGATCGCGATCATCGCGGGTGAAGGTGCGGCCGCCGCTCCGGCTGCTGCCCCCGCCGCTGCCGCTCCGGCTGCGACGCCGGCGCCTGCGCCCGCCGCTGCCCCGGCCCCCTCGGCCGATGCCGCCGCGCTGTCGCCGTCGGTGCGTCGTGCGGTGCTCGAGACCGGCGTCGATCCCTCGACCGTGCAGGGCACCGGCAAGGACGGCCGCCTGACCAAGGACGACGTGATCGCCGCCGCCAGCAGCAAGCCCGCTGCGCCGGCTCCGGCCGCCACGCCGGCGCCTGCCGCCGCTCCGGCTTCGACCGGCGGCCGCAAGGAAGAGCGCGTGCGGATGACCCGCCTGCGCCAGACGGTCGCCAAGCGCCTCAAGGAAGCGCAGAACACCGCCGCCATGCTCACCACGTTCAACGACGTGGACATGACCGCGGTGATCGAGGCCCGCGCCAAGTACAAGGACCTGTTCGAGAAGAAGCACGGCGTCCGCCTGGGCTTCATGGGCTTCTTCGTGAAGGCCGCGTGCATGGCGCTGAAGGACATCCCCGGCGTCAACGGCTCGATCGAGGGCGACGAGATCGTCTACCACGATTATTGCGACATCTCGGTCGCGGTCTCGGCCCCGCAGGGTCTGGTCGTGCCGGTGATCCGCGATGCGCAGGACCTGTCGGTCGCCGGCATCGAGAAGACGATCGGCGACTTCGGCAAGCGCGCCAAGGACGGCTCGCTCAAGATGGACGAGATGAAGGGCGGTACCTTCACCATTTCCAACGGCGGCGTGTTCGGCTCGCTGATGTCGACCCCGATCATCAACCCGCCGCAGTCGGCCGTGCTCGGCCTGCACCGCATCGAGGATCGTCCTGTGGTGCGGAACGGCCAGGTCGTCGTCCGCCCGATGATGTATCTCGCGCTCAGCTACGACCACCGCCTGATCGACGGCCGCGAGGCGGTGACCTTCCTCGTCGCGATCAAGAACGCGATCGAGGATCCGACCCGTCTGCTGATCGACCTCTGATACATCTTGGGCCCCCGCGAAGGCGGGGGCCCAGGGTAGGAAAGTACATCGCTTGTGGCCCTGGGCTCCTGCCTTCGCAGGAGCACGGATATGGCTGGACCCGCCCGCTCCCCTGCGAAAGCAGGGGCCCAGAGCCCCGGGCGACACGGCCGATAGTTTAAGCGCCCGCACGCGCACGCATGGAGCGGAAAATGGCTGAATATGATTTCGACGTCCTGATCATCGGTTCCGGCCCCGGCGGCTATGTCGCGGCGATCCGCGCGGCGCAGCTGGGTCTCAAGACCGGCTGCGTCGAAGCCCGTGAGACGCTGGGCGGCACCTGCCTCAACGTCGGCTGCATCCCCTCCAAGGCGCTGCTGAACGCGTCCGAGCTGTTCTACGAAGCCGCCTCGGGCGCGCTCGCCAAGCACGGCGTCAAGCTCGGCTCGGTCGAACTCGACCTGCCGACGATGATGGCCGACAAGGACAAGGCCGTGAAGGGCCTGACCGGCGGCATCGAATTCCTGTTCAAGAAGAACAAGGTCGAGTGGGTGAAGGGCCTCGGCACCTTCATCGACGCGCACACCGTGCAGGTCGGCGAGCGTACCGTCACCGCCAAGAACATCGTCATCGCCACCGGTTCGTCGGTCACCCCGCTGCCGGGCGTGACGATCGACCAGAAGGTCGTGGTCGACTCCACCGGCGCGATCGCGCTGGAGAAAGTACCGGCCAACATGGTCGTCATCGGCGGCGGCGTGATCGGGCTCGAGCTCGGCTCGGTCTGGCAGCGCCTCGGCGCCAAGGTGACCGTGGTCGAATATCTCGACCAGCTGCTCCCCGGCATGGACGGCGAAGTCCGCAAGGAAGCCGCCAAGATCTTCAAGAAGCAGGGCATGGAGATCAAGCTCTCCACCAAGGTGACCGGCGTTGCCGTCAATGGCGACAAGGCCACCGTCACCGTCGAGCCCGCCGCCGGCGGTGCCGCCGAGACGCTCGAAGCCGATGTCGTGCTCGTCGCGATCGGCCGCCGTCCGAACACCGAGGGCCTGGGCCTCGACAAGATCGGCCTCGCCACCAACCAGCGCGGCCAGATCGAGACCGACCACAGCTTCCGCACCGCCGTCGACGGCGTGTGGGCGATCGGCGACGTGATCCCGGGCCCGATGCTCGCGCACAAGGCCGAGGACGAAGGCATCGCGGTCGCCGAGAACATCGCGGGCCTCACCGGCATCGTGAACCATGCGGTGATCCCGAGCGTGGTCTACACCCACCCCGAAATCGCCGGCGTCGGCCTCACCGAGGAGCAGGCGCGCGAAAAGGGCGAGGTGAAGGTCGGCAAGTTCCCGATGGCGGGCAACAGCCGCGCCAAGGCGATCGACGACACCACCGGCTGGGTGAAGGTGATCGCCGACGCCAAGACCGATCGCGTGCTCGGCGCCTGGATCATCACCGCGCCGGCCGGCACGATGATCGCCCAGGTCGCCCAGGCGATGGAATTCGGCGCGACCTCCGAGGACATTGCGTACACCTGCCATGCCCACCCGACGCATTCCGAAGCGATCAAGGAAGCGGCGATGGGCGTGCTCGGCAAGCCGATCCACATCTGATCCGGGCCCTCCCGAACCGAAGCAGACGCCGCCGGCATCCCCGGCGGCGTTTTGCTGTTCGGGGCCCGAGAACCGCGCTAACGACCCCGACATGACCAACTCCCTCGGCACCCATGACGCAATCATTCTCGGCGCGGGTGCGGCGGGGATGTTCTGCGCCGCCATGGCGGGGCAGCGGGGTCGCCGCGTGCTACTGCTCGACCATGCCGAGGCGCCGGGGAAGAAGATCCTGATCTCGGGCGGCGGGCGGTGCAACTTCACCAATGTCGGCACCGCGCCCGATCGCTACCTCTCCGCCAACCCGCATTTCGCCAAGTCGGCGCTGGGCCGCCACACCGCGCAGGATTTCCTCGCGCTGGTCGAGCGCCACGGTATTGCCTGGCACGAGAAGACGCTGGGACAGCTGTTCTGCGACGGCTCGGCGCGGCAGATCGTCGACCTGCTGCTCGGCGAATGCGCGATGGGCGGCGTGACGATCCAGCTCGGCGCGAGCATCACCGACGTCGACCACGCCGACGGCCGCTTCCGCGTTACCACCAGCAAAGGCGTGGCCGAGGCCCCTGCCCTGGTCATCGCCACCGGGGGGCCGGCGATCCCCAAGCTCGGCGCGACCGGCTTCGCCTATGACCTTGCCCGCCGCTTTGGTCTCAAGGTTGTCGAACCGCGCCCCGCGCTCGTCCCCCTCACCCTCGGCCCCGACCAGGCGCTGTTCCGCGATCTCTCGGGCGTATCCACGCCCGTGGCCGCAAACGCGGGCAAGGCAAGCTTCCGCGAAGCGGCGCTGTTCACCCATCGCGGGCTTTCCGGCCCGGCAATCCTCCAGGTCTCCTCCTACTGGAAGCATGGCGAGTCGATCGCGATCGACTTCCTCCCGGAGCAGCCAAAGGGCTGGCTGCGCGAGGCCAAGCGTACCGAACCCCGTCTGGGCCTCCGCAGCCTGCTCAATCGCCAGCTGCCCGAGCGGCTCGCCACCACCCTGGCCGAACGCATCGCGCTGCCCAGCGAACTCGGCAATTGCCGCGACGCGCTGCTGGAGCGGGCCGAGGCGCAGCTGGCCGGCTGGCGATTCACGCCGAACGGCACCGAAGGCTTCGCCAAGGCCGAAGTGACCGTCGGCGGGATCAGCACCGCCGATCTTTCCTCACAGACGATGGAGGCGCGCCGCGTCCCCGGCCTCTATGCAATCGGCGAGGCAGTGGACGTAACCGGCTGGCTCGGCGGCTACAACTTCCAATGGGCCTGGGCGAGCGGCTGGGCGGCGGCACAAGCGCTTTGACTTGATCCGCGTTGTTGCTCGGCGGCAACGCGGAACCCGCGAAAATGCGCACCTGCGCTTTTCAATTGCGCGCGCCCGCCGCGCTGTTTCAAAGTTCATGAAGGCTTTTGGCTATCGTGCTGGAGCCGGGGGGTGTTTTGAATCGGATGAGGGTTCGTTGCGTGTCTGCGGTCGCCGCAGCGATCTGCCCTGGCGCCGTACTGGCGCAACAGCCGCCCACCCCGCCGCCCGAAGCCGCGCCCGCAACGCAGCAGGGTGTCCTTGTGTATGGCCCGGAATTCTTTTCCGGGACGGCACTGGCGACCGCGCTGGAGGTGGTGCAGCGCTTGCCCGGCTTCGCGCTCGATGTGGGCAACGGCGACGCACGCGGCTTGGCAGGCAACACCGGCAATGTGCTGATCGACGGCAAGCCGCCGGCATCGAAGACGGATGGGCTGGGAGAGATACTGCGCCGCATCACGATCGCCAGCATCGCGCGTATCGAACTGATTCGCGGCGGTGCGCCCGGCATCGACATGCAGGGTCGCGCGGTAATCGCCAACATCGTCCTGAAGCGCACCGACACGACCGAAAAGCTGATCGATCTTCAAGGCTATGCCTATCGCGACGGCTATATCGGCCCCGACCTGACGCTGCAGTACACCCATCGCAACGGCGATGCGCGAGAGGAAGCCTCGATCGAAGGCGTGAGCGATCGCACGCCGGGCACCGCCTATGGCACGCGCGACCGCACCAACGCGGACGGTACACTGCTTCAACGCCACGACTTGGATCTGTGGGACCATGTCCGCAACGTCATCGCACGGGGGCTGGTGCAGCGTCGGGCCGGGGGCGGGGTCCTGACCATCAACAGCCGGATCGACTATCTCGATTATCCCACCAGCCAGACCGTCACGCTGCTCGCCGGCACCGGCAATGACGGGCGAGCGGAAGACAGCACGCGTCAATGGAAGGGCGAGCTTGGCGCGAACTGGCGCCGGGCGCTGGGCGACAAGGGCGAGGCCGAACTGATCGCGCTCCAGCGGCTGGGGAGCGTGCGGTACGATTCGTCCGTGGTGTCCGGCAGCTTCGCCAGCCGCTTCGGCTCTCGATCGCTTAACGGAGAATCGATCCTGCGCCCGATCCTGCGCTACAAGCTGAACAAGACGCTGTCGTTCGAAGGCGGCGGGGAGATCGCCTACAACTTTCTCGACAACCGCACCGAGTATAGCGAGCAGGGGGTGCTTGTTGTGCTGCAGGACGCAAAGGTATTCGTCAACGAAGTGCGCGGCGAGCTGTTCGGCCTTGCCCGCTGGCAGCCCGGGGCGCGGCTGACGATCGAGGCCGGCCTGCGCGCCGAGGTTTCCCGCATCGCCGCCGACGGAGACACAGACCGCAGCCGTTCCTTCTTCTACCCCAAGCCGCGCGTGCAGCTGACCTGGCGCCCCGGCAAGCGCGACCAGGTGCGGCTCCGCGCCGAGCGCACCGTAAGCCAGCTCGATTTCAGCGATTTCGTCGCATCGACCGAAAACAATCTGGGCACGGTGCTGGCCGGCAATGGCGGGATCGTGCCCGAACAGACGCTGACGCTGGAGGCGGTGTACGAGCATCGTTTCTGGGGAAATGGCGCGATCGAGTTGAGCGCAAAGCACGAAGCCACCCGCAACGTGATCGACTATATCCCGCTGCTCGACGGTTTCGATGCCACCGGCAATATCGGCAACGGCACGCGCAACACCCTGTCGGGCAGCATGACGCTGCCGTTCGACAAGCTGGGCATCCGCAACGCGCGGCTGCGAGCCAACGGATCGATCGTCCGCTCGCGCGTCACCGATCCGCTGACCGGCGAGCGCCGCCGCTATGCCAACGAGATTCCATTCACCTGCAGCGCCACCTTCAGCCACGACATTTTCGGCGGCCGCTTCACCTATGGCGCTTATGCCAGCTGCGGCAACCGGCCCTATCACCTGTATCGCATCGCCGAATATCGCACGACCGAGCTGGAGCCCTCGTTCGAGATTTTCGGCCAGTGGAAGCCCACCAAGAAGCTGACGCTGCGGCTCGACCTGGCCAATATCAACAATGCGGCCCGCTTCTATGACCGCGACATCTATGCGGGCCCGCGCAATGCCTCCCCATTGCTGTACCGCGAACGGCGCGAGCAGCGGCGGGGCCAATATGTGTATTTCCAGATCCGCCGCCTGTTCTGACGGACGGCCTCAATCATCACCGCCGGCGCGCTGCGTATAGGTGATGCGGATCCGCACCCAGGTGCCCACCATCGCCCTGCCGTTGAGCTGCGGCGGCCTGACCAGGAACTGGAATGCCGCCTGACGCACTGCGCCAGCATAGCCGGAGCCGCGCGGAAACTCGCCCAGTTCCTGGCAATCCGTCACCTGGTAGCGCGAAATGGTGCGGCAGGCGACTTCGCCCCAGCCTTCCCGACCCAGCGCCCGCTGCGGGAGGTAGGGAGAGAGCTGCGCATTAGTCGGGCGACGATACCAGTCCGCGGCGTAGAGCGTCTCGCCATGCGGGCCGGTGCCGGCACGCGGCGTATCGCCGGCGCTGCCGCCGCCGCTCGCCGCCGCGGTTTCGGCATCGCCTTCTTCGCCGGCCTTGGCCGCGGGCACGCGCGACACGTCGGATGCGGCATATTCGGCGCGGCTCATCTGGATGAAGCTGGGCGGGCCGCTCGAAACCGGCGGGGGCACGGGCGGCGGCGGCGTCTCCGCGGTCGGCTGCTGCTCCTGCGCTTGCGCACGGGCGCCAGCCGGCTTGCGCGCAGTCTGCTCCGCCTTTTCCGCTTCCTGCCGCGCAGGCGCCTCACTGCCGTCAGACGCCTCGATGCCGAAAACGACGGTCTTCGACTTCTCCTTCGGCGTGATCTTCGGCGCCATCCACAGCAGCGTCAGCGCGATCAGCAATTCGATCGCCAGCGCCAGCAGAATGGCGGCGCCTCGCCCGCGCAGCGAAACGCGCAGCCGGCGCGCGGGCGAGGCGGACGTGGTCGATAGCATCGCTGCGGGCCGGACACTCAAAAGCGAACGGCGTCGGGGAATCCGTCACCGCTTGGATGGCGCCCTATACACAGTTTCGCCCGCGGCAAGAGTGCGGCGAAACGGTGACGGCATTCGCACACAATGTCGCAGCCGCTGCCACGGAAGGCAGCCATTGAAGTTAGCGCTATCACAGGGTTTACCCCTATGCGGGCACCCTTCCCCTCCCCGTAAACCCGCGCTAAGGCCGCAGGCGAATCTTCGCATTCGCAGCACCCCGACGGTGCGCCCGCGCGGTCTATAATGGGCTGCGTCCCCCGAGCGCCCGGCGGACCTAATTAGGGAAAGGACCCCGCGCCTCATGACCGCCATCGGCAACGATACGCTCGGCACGCGTGACTCGCTCACCGTCTCCGGCAAGACCTACAGCTTCTACTCGCTTCCCAAGGCGGCGGAGAAGCTCGGCGACATCAGCCGCCTGCCCTTCTCGATGAAGGTGCTGCTGGAGAACATGCTCCGCTTCGACGACGGCGTGACCGTCACGCCCGAGGATGCCCAGGCGATCGTCGACTGGCAGAAGAACCCCAAGGCGCCCAGCCGGGAGATCCAGTATCGCCCGGCACGCGTGCTGATGCAGGATTTCACCGGCGTGCCCTGCGTGGTCGACCTGGCCGCGATGCGCGACGCGATCACCAAGCTCGGCGGCGACGCGGCCAAGATCAACCCGCTGGTGCCGGTGCACCTCGTGATCGACCACTCGGTGATGGTCGACGAGTTCGGCACGCCCCAGGCGTTCGACGACAACGTCAAGCTCGAATATGAGCGCAATGCCGAGCGCTACGAGTTCCTCAAGTGGGGCTCCAAGGCGCTCAACAATTTCTCGGTGGTCCCGCCGGGCACCGGCATCTGCCACCAGGTGAACCTGGAATATATCGCCCAGTCGATCTGGTCGTCGGTGGCCCCCGATGGCGCGACGATCGCATACCCCGACACGCTGGTCGGCACCGACAGCCACACCACGATGGTCAACGGCCTGGGCGTGCTCGGCTGGGGCGTGGGCGGCATTGAGGCGGAAGCCGCGATGCTCGGCCAGCCGGTGTCGATGCTGATCCCCGAAGTCGTCGGCTTCAAGCTGACCGGCGCGCTGCCCGAGGGCATCACCGCGACCGATCTGGTGCTCACCGTCACGCAGATGCTGCGCGCCAAGGGCGTCGTCGGCCGCTTCGTCGAGTTCTACGGCCCCGGCCTGCATTCGATGACGCTCGCCGACCGCGCGACCATCGCCAACATGGCGCCGGAATATGGCGCGACCTGCGGCTTCTTCCCGATCGACGACAAGACGCTCGATTACATGCGCCTCACCGGCCGTCCGGACGAGACCGTGGCGCTGGTGGAGGCCTATGCCAAGGCGCAGGGCATGTGGCACGACGTGGGTGGCCCCGAGCCGGTATTCACCGACACGCTCGAGCTCGACATGTCGACGGTCCGGCCGTCGCTCGCCGGCCCCAAGCGTCCGCAGGACCGCGTCAGCCTCGACAGCGTCGACGAAGTGTTCAACGGCGACCTGACCAAGGTGTACAAGAAGGAGCAGCCGGCGCGCGTGAGCGTCGAAGGCCGCGACCATGACATCGGCGACGGCGACGTGGTGATCGCCGCGATCACCAGCTGCACCAACACCTCGAATCCGTCGGTGCTGATCGCCGCCGGCCTCGTCGCCCGCAAGGCGCGCGCGCTGGGCCTCACCCGCAAGCCGTGGGTGAAGACCTCGCTGGCGCCGGGTTCGCAGGTGGTCACCGATTACCTCAACAAGGCAGGCCTGTCCGAGGACCTCGACGCGATCGGCTTCAACCTGGTCGGCTATGGCTGCACCACCTGCATCGGCAACTCGGGTCCGCTCGCCGAGCCGATCAGCCAGGCGATCAACGGCAACGACATCGTCGCCGCCTCGGTGCTGTCGGGCAACCGCAACTTCGAGGGCCGCGTCTCGCCGGACGTCCGCGCCAACTTCCTCGCCTCGCCGCCGCTGGTCGTCGCCTATGCGCTGAAGGGCACGGTGACCGAGGACATGTACGAGACGCCGATCGGCGAGGGCACCAACGGCCCGGTCTTCCTGAAGGACATCTGGCCCTCGAACGAGGAAATCCAGGGCCTGATCGCCGCGAATATCGACGACGACATGTTCCGCTCGCGCTATGGCAACGTCTATCTGGGCGATCGCCACTGGCAGGGCATCACCGTCACCGGTTCGGATACGTATAGCTGGCCGACCAGCTCCACCTACATCCACAACCCGCCCTATTTCGAGGGCATGTCGATGACGCCGGCGCCGGTGCAGGACATCGTCGACGCCAAGCCGCTGGCGATCCTGGGCGATTCGATCACCACCGATCACATCTCGCCGGCCGGCAGCATCAAGGCGGACAGCCCCGCCGGTGCGTTCCTCCAGTCGCACCAGGTCGCCAAGAAGGACTTCAACAGCTACGGCGCGCGCCGCGGCAACGACGAGGTCATGGTTCGCGGCACCTTCGCCAACATCCGCATCAAGAACGAGATGGTGCCGGGTGTCGAAGGCGGCATGACCAAGTACGCCGGCGAAGTGATGCCGATCTACGACGCCGCGATGCGCCACAAGGCGGACGGCACCGCGCTCGTCATCGTCGCGGGCAAGGAATATGGCACCGGCTCGTCGCGCGACTGGGCGGCGAAGGGCACCAACCTGCTCGGCGTGCGCGCGGTCATCACCGAGAGCTTCGAGCGCATCCACCGTTCGAACCTGGTCGGCATGGGCGTGCTGCCGCTGCAGTTCGCCGAGGGCGTGACCCGCGAAACGCTGAAGCTGGACGGCACCGAGACCTTCACCATCACCGGCGTCGCGGGCCTGCGCCCGCGCCAGGACGTGGAAGTGAAGCTCACCCGTGCGGACGGCTCGTCGGAAACCTTCCTCACCCGTTGCCGGATCGATACCGTCAACGAGCTGGAATATTTCCTTAACGGCGGCATCCTCCACTACGTGCTGCGCAAACTCGCAGCCTGATTCGTCTTGCAATGGGCCGGCGGCATGCCTGAAAGGGCATGCCGCCGGCCCTTTTTTTGTGCGCGATTGATCTGTTTACTTCGCTGCTACGCACCAGCTTTTCCAGCGATATGTCCAATTTGGCGGCATCGAACACCGCCTGTTGCTTGTGCCCCGCACAAATCTTCTTGACGGCAGGCAGTCCCTCCAGCACCTTGGTTAATGTTGATTAACCTTGGGCAGTGATCGACATCCATCTTCGACCAATAGGGGGGTTCGAATGAAATCGAATATTGTGAAGCTGCTGGTTGGCAGCGCAATGGCGCTTGCTTGCAACATCGCTGCGCCTGCATCTGCGCAAACGAAGATTGTTCTCAACGATATTGGCGGTGTTACCGGATCGCCGGCCGAACTCGGTTTCCAGATCGCGGCGAGCTATTGGGAGAGCGTTCTTACCAGCAATGTGACGCTGCATTTCGACGTCGGCTTTTCATCGCTGGGTCCCAACGTCCTGGGGGGAACTTCCACTGCACTCTACACCTATGTTCCGATTGCCGACTATTACAACGCGCTGGCATCCGGCGGGAACAGTGCGCTGGACGCTATCGCCGTTGCGAACCTGCAGCCGCTGAGCGCTACCGGCAGCGTACAGGCGATCGTTCCGCAATATGCCCTGCCGGCCAGCGGAAATGGTGTGGCGGCGACTGGCACGCGCCTGACGCCCGATGGCATGGAAATCAGCAACACCATCGCGGTGGCTTCATCGAACTGGCAAGCCCTTACCGGTCAAGCTGCGGCGACAGACGGCCGGATCCTGTTCTCAAGTGACTTCGCGTTCGACTTCGATCCGACGGACGGCATCACCACCAACGCCTATGACTTCATCGGCGTGGCGATCCACGAAATGGGCCATGCGCTGGGCTTTCTGAGCGGCGCCGACGATTTCGACTATTCCGTCGGCACGGGGTTCCAAACGGACAATTATTGGTGGGCCTACGCCTCCGACATGTTCCGGTACACCGGCGACGGCCAACTGAACTGGGCGTTCGACCAGCCAGCATATTTCTCGATCGACGGCGGTGCCACCGTGTTCCAGGGCGATGCGTATTTCTCGACCGGCGAGAATAACGGCGACGGCTGGCAGGCTTCCCACTGGAAGGCGCCGGGCACCTGCACCGGCTATGTCGGCGTGATGAACCCCTATACCTGCGACGGCTTCGTGGACGAGATCACCGCAGCCGACCTGGCGCTGTTCGATGCCATCGGCTGGAACGTGAACGTCGATGTGCTGGCCAATAGCGGGTACAAGGTGACGACCAGCGATGTGTACGCTTCCTACTTCGCCGGTGGTCCCGTGCCCGAACCCGCAAGCTGGATGATGCTGATCCTGGGCTTTGGCGCGATCGGCGGTGCGATGCGCTATCGTACCCGCAAGGTGCAGGTCCGTTACGCCTGAGGCAAGCGCGTCCGAACGGAAGAAGGCGGCCCCGTTCCGATCCGGAGCGGGGCCGTATTCGTCTCAGCTGTCGCCGATACCGAGCAGTTCAATCTTGAACAGCAGCGTCGCGCCACCGGGGATCGGCCCCTTGCCACGAAAGCCATAGCCAAGCTCCGCCGGCACGGCGATTTCGATCGTGTCCCCCACGCCCATCAGCGGCACCGCCACCTGCCAGGCACGGATCAGCCGATCGAGCGGGAATCGCGCGGGCGGGCCGCCATAGGAGCTGTCGAATTCGCTGCCGTCGACGAAGGTGCCGGCATAGTGCAGCGTCACCATGTCACTGACCGCCGGATGCGGCCCCGACCCGTCGCCCTTCACGCGGCGCCAGCGCAGCCCACCTTCCAGGACGCGCCAACCCTGAGCAGAGCCGCGGCTGGCCAGCGCGAGCGACTGGGCGCTCTGCCAGCGCAGATCCTGCGATGGATCGGGAGCCGCTTCCTGCGCGATGGCGGGGGTGGCAAGCAGCAGCGCGCCCGCGGCGAAAAGATGCCGCGCCATCAGCCGAGCGCCCGGCCGGCAACGGCGTCGAGCTTCGCCAGAAGCTGCGGATCGCGCGCCGAGGGTGCAGTGATCAGCGCCGTGTCGAGGCAGGTGTCGATCGGCGAAGGGGTGCGCTCCTCCGGCAGGTTGCGCAGCAGGTGCATCACCATCCGCCGCGCCTTCTCGGCATTGCTGGAAAGCTGGGCGATCACCTGCGCCACGTCGACCGCCTCCTCGCCCTCGCGCCAGCAGTCATAATCGGTCACCATGCCGACCAGCGCATAAGGCAGCTCCGCCTCGCGGGCGAGCTTGGCCTCGGGCATCGCGGTCATGCCGATGATATGGCAGTCCCAGCTGCGGTAGAGATGGCTCTCGGCCCGGGTCGAGAATTGCGGGCCTTCCATCGCCAGATAGGTGCCGCCGACATGGGTGACGGCACCCGCCGCCTGCGCCGCCGCCGCCGCCAGCGCGGAGAGGCGCGGACAAACCGGATCGGCCATCGAGACATGGGCGACCATGCCGGTGCCGAAGAAGCTGGGCGTGCGGCCCTTGGTGCGGTCGATAAACTGGTCGGCGATGGTGAAGGTGCCCGGTGCGCGCTCCTCGGCGAGCGAGCCGACCGACGAGACGGCAAGCACGTCGGTGACACCCAGCCGCTTCAGCACGTCGATATTGGCCGGCACGTTGAGGTCCGAGGGACTGATTCGGTGGCCACGACCGTGGCGCGGCAGGAACACCACCTTCACATGCCCGACATGGCCGACGAAGCAGGCGTCGGACGGCTGGCCCCAGGGGCTCGCCACCTCCACCCATTCGCCGCCCTCGATGCCCTCGACATCGTAGAGGCCCGAACCGCCGATGATTCCGATCGTCCAACCGCTCATGCGTCACCCTTTGCTGCGTTGCGGCGGGCATAGGCGAAATAGACGACGAGACCCAAGAGGTTCCAGCCGCCGAACCAGAGTTGCGTCTGAGTCGGCAGGCTGAGGAAGAGGTAGAGGCAGCCGAAGATCGCGCCGAGGCCCACCACCCAGGCGGCGGGGGTACGGAACGGGCGGGCGAGATCGGGCGCGCGGCGGCGGAGCACCAGCAGGCACAGGCCGACCGCCGCGAAGGCAGTGAGCGTACCGGCATTGGCGAGCGCGGCAATCTCGTCGATCGGCAGGAAGGCGGCGAAAAAGCTCACCACGGCGGCGGTGAACAACGTGATCCGCACCGGCGAGCCGCGGCGCGAGACCTTGGCGAGGCTCTTGGGCAGCAGCCCGTCGCGCGCCATTACGAAGAAGATGCGGCTCTGGCCGAACAGGAAGCCCAGGATCACCGTCGGCAGCGCGACGATTGCGCTGAGCGCCAGGAACTTGGCGACGCCCGGCTGGCCGACCTCGCGCAGGATCAGCGCGAGCGGCTCGGGGCTGGCGGCGAAGCGCGTGTAGGGGAGCGCCCCCACCGCGGCGAGTGCCACGACCATGTAGATCGCGACGCAAACCACCATCGATCCGACGATGCCGATCGCAAGGTCGCGGCCGGGGTTCTTGGCTTCCTCGGCGGCGGTGGAGATCGCATCGAAGCCGTAAAAGGCGAAGAAGATGATCGCCGCGGCGGCCATCATGCCGCGCTCTACCCCGCCGCTCGACTGCTTGGCGAAGCCGAAGGGGGCAAAGGGATCGAAATTGGCCGCATCGAAATAGGGCAACGCGACCGCGACGAACACGGCCAGGGCGATCAGCTTCACGACGACAAGGATGGCGTTGAGCGTCGCGCTCTCGCGGGTGCCGAGGATCAGCAACCCGGCGACCAGCCAGACGACGAAGAGCGCAGGCACGTTGACGCCCCAGGCGGCGACCTGCCCCGCGACGATCTGCGGGCCGTGGGTCAACTCCGGTGGGACGCCCATGCCGAGCAGGAAGGGCGTCGCATAGCCCGACCAGCCGACCGCGACGGTGGCGACCACCAGCGTATATTCGGCGAGCAGGCTCCAGCCGACTACCCACGCGACGATCTCGCCCAGCGCGACGTAACTATAGGTATAGGCGCTGCCGGAGGTGGGGATGCTCGTCGCCAGCTCGGCATACGCCAGTGCGGCGCAGGCGCAGATCGCCCCCGCGACGACGAAGGAGAGAATCACCGCCGGGCCGGCACGATCGGCCCCGACACCGATCAGGGTAAGGATGCCGGTGCCGACGATCGCACCGACGCCGAGCGCTACCAGATGATACCAGCCGAGCGTACGCGCCAGGCGATGCGCATGCGGCTGATCCTCCGCCGAGGTGATCGATTTCAGACGGAACAGACTTGCCACGCTTCCTCCCCTGGTTCTGGTCGCTCGGTGATAACGTTGCCCGCCGTCGGGGCAAGCACGCCGGCGTTCAGGCCCATTCGGCGAGCACGTCCGCATCGGCTTCGGCGGCCATCCGGGCGCTACGCTCCGCCGCCCATAGTGCCGGATCGAGCTGAGCCAACGCCCATGCCGCCGCGCCGCGCACGACCGGTGCCGGATCATCGAGCAGCGCCACGACCGGCGGCAGCAACCGGGCGCTGCCACTGTTTCCTGCCGCGATCAGGCAATTGCGCAGCATCCGATCGCGACCGATCCGCTTGATCGGCGATCCGGCGAATACCTGACGGAAGGCCGCATCGTCCAACGCCAGAAGGTCTGCGAGATAAGGCACCGTCAATTCGGCGCGAGGATGGAACGCCAGGTTCGCCTGTGCCGCCGCAGCGAACTTGTTCCAAGGGCACACCGCCAGACAATCGTCGCAGCCATAGATGCGGTTGCCGATACCGGCGCGGAACTCGCGCGGTATCGGTCCCTTGTTCTCAATGGTGAGATAAGAAATGCAGCGCCGCGCATCGATGCGATAGGGCGCCGGAAAGGCATCGGTGGGGCAGGCAGCCTGGCATGCATCGCAGCTTCCACAGCCGCCCCGGCCTGGACCATCGGGGGCCAATGCCAGCGTAGTATAGATCGCACCCAGAAACAGCCAGCTGCCGTGGCTGCGGCTAACGAGATTGGTATGCTTGCCCTGCCAGCCTAGTCCGGCCGCTTCCGATAGCGGCTTTTCCATCACCGGCGCGGTATCGACGAACACCTTCACATCCGCACCCGGCGCCGCCTCCACCAGCCAGCGCGCCAATTCCTTCAGCCGCCGCTTGACGACATCGTGATAGTCGGCACCCTGGGCATAGACGGAGATGCGTCCCACCTCACCCTCGCCCGCCAGCGCCAGCGGATCGGCGGCGGGCGCATAGCTCATGCCCAGTGCGATCACCGATCGCACCGCCGGCCACAGCCCACGCGGGCTGCCGCGCTGTTCGGCGCGTTCCTCCATCCACAGCATGTCGCCATGCGCGCCTTCGTCCAGCCAGGCGCGCAGGCGCTCGGCGGTGCGCGGCGCGGCATCGGCATCCGCGATGCCACAGGCGGCGAAGCCGATTTCCGCCGCCTTTGCCTTCAACAGCACTTCGATGGGCTTGTCTTGTCGCACCGGCACCCGCTACCACGTTTGGCGAACCGTGGGGGAGGCGAAAGTGAGCGATCTGGCCGTCAGCGCTTCCGGACTGGTCAAGCGGTTCGGGGATCGGGTCGCAGTTGGTGGCGTGGACATCGCCGTTCCGCGCGGGCTGATCTACGGCGTGCTAGGCCCCAATGGCGCGGGCAAGACCACCAGCCTGCGCATGCTGCTCGGCATCATCGAGCCCGATGACGGGGAACGGACGCTGCTCGGCAATCCGCGTCCGCGCGAAATGAGCGATCGGGTCGGCTATCTGCCGGAGGAACGCGGGCTCTATCCCAACATGAAGTGCCGCGAGGCGATCGCCTTCATGGGCGCGCTGCGCGGCCTGCCCTGGTCCACCGGCCGCAAGCGTGCGCGCGAGCTGCTGGAGAGCGCCGGGCTGGGGCATGCCGCCGACGACAAGATCCGCAAGCTTTCCAAAGGGATGGCGCAACTTGTCCAGCTGCTGGGATCGGTGGTGCACGAACCCGATCTGCTGGTGCTGGACGAACCCTTTTCCGGACTCGACCCGGTCAACCAGGAACGGCTGGAGCAGTTGATCCGCGCCCAGCGCGATCGTGGCGCGACCATCCTGTTTTCGACCCATGTCATGGCACATGCCGAACGGCTGTGCGAACGCATCTCGATCATCGCCGGGGGCAAGGTCCGTTTCGAAGGCACGGTGGACACGGCGCGCGCGCTGCTGCCCGCACGCGCACGCTATGCCCCGCGCGAAGACGGCCCCGGCATCGCCGCGATGCTGCCGCCGGATGCGGTCCATGAAGAAGGCAGCTGGCGCTTCACTGTGCCAGAATCCGGCATCGAGTCGCTGCTGGTGCGGCTGATCGAGGCAGGACACGGCATTTCCGGCCTGTCGATCGAGCGCCCCGGTTTGCACGACGCCTTTGTGCGGATCGTCGGCGCCGACGCCCTGGCCGGGACCCAGATGGAGGCCGAAGCATGAGCGCCGCCCGCTTCCTCCGTCAGGCGCTGACGATCGCCCGGCGCGACATCACCGCGACGGTGATGACCCCTACCTTCCTGCTGTTCCTGCTCAGTCCGCTCTTGATGATCGGGTTCGGCGTGATCGGTAGCCTGAGCGCATCGACCGCGACCAATGCCGGCGAGGCGCGGCAGCGCCTGGTGGTGATCGCGCCCGAGGACCAGAAAGCACGGATTGTCGCTGTCGATCGGGAGCTGCGCCGGGTTTTCACGCGCGCCGATGTCCGCCCTGTCCTGCGCGTCGACACGCTGGCGGGCGATCGTGCCCGCCAGGCCCGCGCGCTGTTCGACGATCCCGCGATCGAGCCTGCGGCCATTCTCTACGGGCCGATGGACCGTCCTACCATCCTGCAGCGCGTTGGCGCCAAGGCCGAGGGCCGCTACCTCGCCGTGTTGGCGCTGCAAGTCGTCCGCGCCGAGCGGGCGGGCGATGCCGGTGCCGCCAGTACGCCCCGGTTCGAGACGATCGGGCGCGCGGTGCCCAGCGAAAGCGGAAAGGGTCAGACAGCCTATTTCGCGACCTTCGGCATCTTCTTCCTCACGCTGATGCTGTCGGGCCAAGCGGTGGGCGCGATGGCAGAGGAGCGTTCGAACAAGGTGATCGAAGTGCTCGCCGCCGCCGTCCCGCTGGAAAGCGTGTTCTTCGGCAAGCTGCTGGGCGCGTTCGGGTCGGCGCTGCTGTTCGTGGGCTTCTGGGGCGCGCTCGTGGCCAACCTGCCGCGATTGCTGCCGGGCGATGTGGCAGGCTTCGTCTCGCAACTGGGCGTAGCGGTCGGGCCGCTGTTTCCGCTGCTGTTCGTCGGCTATTTCGTTATGTCGTATCTGCTGCAGAGCGCGGTGTTCCTGGGAGTCGGATCCCTCGCTTCTACGCAGCGCGAGATCCAGATGCTGTCGCTGCCGATCACGATTTTCCAGTTCGCGATGTTCGGCCTCGCCTCCTATGCCGCAGGCAATCCGCAGAGCTGGGTCGCCATTGTGGCAGCCATCGTGCCGTTCAGTTCGCCA
This sequence comes from Sphingomonas sp. ATCC 31555, assembly GCF_000282895.1. Taxonomy (GTDB): domain Bacteria; phylum Pseudomonadota; class Alphaproteobacteria; order Sphingomonadales; family Sphingomonadaceae; genus Sphingomonas. The sequence continues at coordinate 68,249 of NZ_ALBQ01000021.1, read as the reverse complement.
ATGGCGATGGTGGCGCGGGCGGCGGCCGTGCCGACTCTGTGGCCGCATTTGCTAGGCTTTGCTTGGCAGGCCCTGTGGGTGGCGATCACGCTGGGCATCGCCGCGCGGCTGTTCCGCCGCGGCGTGCTGAAATCCGGCGGGCCGAAGCGGCGTCGCAAGGCGACGACCTGAAGAGTGCACCTTGTTTCGGCGGACGCCTGCAACCTTTCAGCTGCCGGCACCGAACCTATATCGAGGACCATTCCCGATGAGGTTTGCCATGTCGATCGATCGCCGCCAGTTGCTTGCCGCCGCCGGAGCCACCGCCATGGCGCTGCCGCTGTTCGCCTGCGGCAGCGCGCCGGCCGCGCCGCTGCCGGATTTTCCGTTCAAGCTGAGCGATGCGGAATGGAAGAAGAAGCTGACCCCGGCCGCCTATAATGTGCTGCGACATGGCGGGACCGAATATCCCTTCACCAGCCCACTGAACAAGGAGCACCGTAAGGGCGTGTTCGGCTGCGCCGGCTGCGCGCTACCGCTGTTCGATGCGGCGACCAAATTCGATAGCGGCACCGGCTGGCCGAGCTTCTATGCTCCGCTTCGCGGCGCAGTGGTGACGCGGAGCGATCGCAGCCTGGGGATGGAGCGGACCGAAGTGCTGTGCCGACGCTGCGGCGGGCATTTGGGCCATGTGTTCGACGATGGCCCGCGGCCGACGGGCAAGCGCTATTGCATGAACGGGGTCGCGCTGCGCTTCACGGCGCGCGCGTGATGGGCATCAGTTGGTAGCGACCAGCGTCGGCAGGACCAGCGAGGCGACCTGCACGTTCGCCCAGTCGTTCGACGGCGCAGCGCCCGGATAGATGAAGCCGTTGACCGGATAGACCGACGTGCCCAGGCCGGCGACCGGGCCGTACCACACGCGCACTTCGCTCCAGTCGCCATTGGGCGACACGTCGATTGCGCGCACGTCGCGCTCGACCGCGCCGGGACGCGACCAATTGGCGTGGGTAAGCAGCACTTCGCGTGCGCTGATCACTTCGGAAACCATCGCAACATGGCCCATCGGCATCCGCGCGGTGCGCTGGAACGACATGACCGCGCCGACGGCAGGGGTTTCGCCGCGCTGATAACGACCTTCCGCCTGGTTCCACCAGGTCCAGGCATTGCCGCGCAATTCGACGCCGGAGGCCTGACGCGCGAACGTGACGCACTGCCAGAAGGTCCCCTTTGCCTGCGCGGGTACGACAGTCATCAGGGCGCACGCCGCCATCAGCGCAAAACGCGCTGCGAAACGAGTGAACATCTTTGGACCCCCCGGTCAGGAAAGGAAGTGGTTGAGGGTTGCTAGCCAAACTATAGGACGCCCGTACAGCCCTGCGGCACGCCGATCCGACGAACCGTTGTAATGCGCAGACGAGGTGCGCTGAACGGTTTATGAACGTCGGGAACCAAGTTCGAGTCTACCCTGCCCCGCCGCGTGCAACCGTTTGCCGATTTGCAGCCCGGCCCACCGGCCTACGGGAAAATACGACATTAAATCAGTAACCTAAGGATGTTTCCCTAGTGTCATCCATTCGTCGCAAACCGATGTTGCGTCGCAGCACATTTTAGGTTCCAATGTTCGTGGGGATACGGAGGGGGTCATTAAGCTCTGCGTTAACCAGTCCGGAGCATGATCCTCTTCCACGGGGCTAGAAGGAACCGAGCGGGAGAATCGAAATGGCTGCACGAGCGAAACCGGCCGAAGGTGCGATGACGCTGGCGGAAATGAAGGAATTCGCGGGCTTCACCGCAGCGACCCAGCGCTATGTTCGCCGTTCGCTGGACGTGGGACTGGAGCGGGACGACGCGCTATCGCGCTGGTCGCGCGACGTGGTGGAGGCCGCCAGCATTCGGGCGCAGGCCCGCATCTATGAACGCCTTTCCGATATCCGCGCGATGTTGCCGAACGACAGCGACCTGAACGCGATCGAACCGTTCATGGCGCCGCTGGTGACGCTTTCGGCATTCGATCTCGGCCAGGGTCGGTTGACCAGCTTCTCGGCCTATCGCTTTCTCTACGAGCGGCTTCTCGGCGCGGAAGTGCGGCCTTGGCTGCCGGCGGCCTTCTGCTCGGCATCGGCACTGCCGCACCTCCATCCGGATCTGCGCCGCAAGCTGCTCCAGTCGATCAGCGAAGCCGCGGCGACCGCATCGGGCTGGTCGAACCGCCAGCCGAGCTTCTTCCCGCAATGGGTGGAAAAGATCGACACCAACGCGCTGCCGAACTGAACTTCCTCAGCGGCACGCACGCCACCCCATCTCTCCCCGCGCAGCCTGGTCGAGATGGAGGTGGTCGCGGTGCGCGGCATTGTATTCGGGTGACAGCACGGTCGCGAACAGTCGGCAGGCTCCGTCCCGCACCGCCCGCAGAAACGCGGGCTTCTCGCCTTCGCCTTCCCAGTCGTTCAGAACGCTGATGCGCCGCCCGTCCGCCAGCACGAAGGCCGCAATGTCCACCGCATTGGCGCGGGCATGTTCGCTCCAGTCGCCGCTGCTGCGACCATACATGCGGCGGCACGAATAGCTGCCGAAATGTTCGATCCGCGCAACCCGCGAGCCGAAATGCTTCTGCCCTTCGGGTTGGACGATGTTCCACTCCCACAGAGCCAGCCCCGCCGCCACCGGACAGGCGGTGCCGAGCGCCGGGCTGAAGCCGATCGTCCGCGCGCCGCCCGGCATGAACCGCACGCCGTTGCTATAGCCGCATTGATCCTGCCGAGTGACCGGCGCCAGCCTGTCATAGCGCACGCCCGCCCGAGTGAGCAGCGCCTGGCATTGGCCGAAATCCTCGCCCAGTCCCGCCAGCTTGCGGCCGGTAAAGGCGCCGATAGGCTGGCCAAGATCGAGCGGGGTCCAGGGCACGTCCTGCGGCCGGCTACGCGCCAGCGTCAGCAGCACCAGCGCGACGCCTGCGATCAGCAGGAACAAGATCACCACCCAGATGGCCTGTTTCAGGGCCCTCACGCACGCACCGCGCGATCCAATCGCTCGGCGGTGATCGGATAGCCGAGCCCCTCAGGAATGCAGAGATAGTCGATGCCGCCTCGCGTTTGGACGCGCGGCGTGATCGGCTCGATGGGAAAGGCGCGGGCATGGGCCATCGCCGATTCGAAACCGTCGAAGAGCGCCAGGCGTTCCAGATTGCGGCGCGTGGGGTAGATCAGCATCGCATCACCGCGATCCGCCAGATCGAGCGCGCCTTGCGCGGTGATCCAGAACAGCCGCACATTCTCGTTGCCATCGACCCGCGGCTCCGCGCCTTCGGGTGATCGCGCCAGATAGAAAAGGGTGTCGAACACGCGGTGCGGCAGGCCGTGCGGTAGCCAGCGCGCAAAGGGCACCAGCACGTCCAGATCGAGCGTCAGCCCCGCCGCTTCGAGCAGCTGGGCGAACGGGGCACCGCCATAAAGCGCGGCTCGAAGTTCTTTCAGCCGATCCGCTTTGTCATCAATGCCGAGCGCGACACCGGCTTCCTCGATCGTCTCGCGAATCGCAGCGACCCGCGCAGCGGCATCGGGATAGGCATGCGTGAAGAGATGATCGCCGGGGTCGACCCGCCCCCCCGGAAACACGAGCGCGCCACCCGCGAACGCCATCGCTCGCGATCGTTCGACCATCAGCAATTCGGGAGGCCCGCCGGCCCGATCGCGCATCACCACGACGGTGGCGGCGGGAATGGGTTCGGCGACGGGGGACATAGCGCCGCCTTTACGCCGCCTGCCGTGGGGTTACCAGCCGGAGGCGCGCAGGCGCAGGCGGAATATCTCGTCGCTGGAGGCGATGAACAACGTCTTGCCGTCCTCGCCAAAGCAGCAGTTTGCCGCCTTCTTGCCGGTGGAGATCAGGCCTAGCCGGCGGCCATCCGGCGCGACGACGTGTATGCCGCCGGGGCCGCTGGCGTAGAGATGGCCGCTGGCTGCCACCTTCATCCCATCGGCATGGCCCTCCAGCCCCGCCGCGGTTCCGGCGCTATGATCAAGAAACATCCGCCGCCCCGTCGCCAAGCCGTCATCGCCTAGGGGGTATGCCCAGGTGTAGGGGGTAGCATCATCGGAAACCGAAACGTAAAGTGTCCGCTGGTCCGGAGAGAGGCCGATGCCGTTGGGCCGGGTGAGCTTCGAATCGATCAGGTGAACGGTGCCGTTCGGATCGAGCCGATATACGCCGTTGAAAGGCAATTCCTTCATCGGCGATTTGTCCCCCTCGGTGAAGCCATAGGGCGGATCGGTGAAGTAGATGGCGCCGTTTTTCGCCTGCACCAGATCGTTGCAGCTGTTGAACCGCTTGCCCTGATACCGACCGGCGAGGATGGTCTTTTCCTTGGTCTCAAGGTCAACCGCGGCGATCGCGCGGGTGCCGCTGTCAGCGATCAGCAGTTCGCCCTTGCGGCCCTGGATCATGCCGTTCGACCCCGCCTCGCGCACGCCCGCGGGAATGGGACCCGCCAGCCCCGAGGGGACGAGGAACGGCTTGGTTTCGCGGCCGTCCCACCGATAGGCGATGTTGGCCGGCGGATCGGAGAAAAGCAGATAGCTGCGATCAAACGCGCTCGCGCCCCCCGATGCGCCGCCGGTCACCGCGCCGTCGCGGATCCATACCGGCCCTTCCGCCCATTGAATGCCGCCCGCAATCACCTCAAGCGGCGACTGGATGTCGAGCAGCGTATCGAGTTCGGGATCAAGCCGGGTAATCGTCCCCGCCCCCGCGCCGCGCGCGATCCCCGGCAGCAGCGGCAATGCGGCAAGGCCGCCGAGCAGGGTGCGGCGGGTGGTGGCGAGCATGGTCAGGATCCCCTCAGACGAACGGCCATAGCAGCAGCGCCATGGCGAAACTGGTCAGTCCCGCAATGGTGGCACCAAGCGTCCAGCTGCGAAAGGTCTGTGCCTCGGTGAGCCCGAGATATTGCTTCACCAGCCAGAAGCCCGTGTCGTTGACATGGCTTGCGATCGTCGCGCCCGATCCGATCGCGACGGTGACCAGCGCGATCCGGTCCGGGCTGAGCCCCGCCGCCCCGATCAGCGGGGCGGCCAGGCCGGCGGCGGTGACCATGGCGACGGTTGCCGAGCCCTGCGCCACCCGAACGAAGGCGGAGAGGAGGAAGGCGAAGACCGGGATCGAAACCTGGGCCGCGGTCACCGCCTGGGTGATCTGCTGACCCGCGCCCGACTGAATCAGCACTTCCTTGTACGCTGCGCCTGCGCCGATGATGAGGACCATCAGGCCCGCCGGTTCAAGCGCGCGGGTGCTGATCTTCGACAGCGTTTCGAAGCCGGCGCCCGCCACCAGGCGCAGCCACAGCATCGCGCCGATCACCGCGATCACCAGTGCGGTGAAGGGGTGCCCAAGGAACACCAGCGTCGAACGCGCAAGCCCCGGCGCCATCGTCTCGCCGGCCACCGTGCCGGTCAGGATGAGGGCCAAGGGCAGGAGCATGGCCGCGAGCGCCGGCAAGAACCCCACCGCGTGCGTCTGCGGCGCGCCTTCGTCGAGCATTGGCGGAGCGCCGATCGTACCATAGCCCGGCGCGCCATGCGCCAGCTTGGCGAAGACCGGGCCGGCAAGGATCGCGGAGGGGATACCGCAGATCAGGCCATAGAGCGCCATGCGGCCATAATCGGTCTGGAGCAGTTCGGCGACCGCCACCGGCCCCGGATGCGGCGGCAGCAGCGCGTGCATCGTCATCAGGCCGGCGAGCAGCGGGAGCGCGAAATAGGTGACGCGCCGCTCGGCGCGTACCGCCAGCGTGGTGAGCAGCGGCGCCAGGATGATGAAGGCGACGTCGAAGAAGAGCGGAATGCCGACGACGATACCGATTGCAGTGAGCGCCCAGGGGACGCGCTTTTCCCCGAACAGGTCCAGCAGCCGCCGCGCGATCGCCTGGACGCCGCCCGAGGCTTCAAGCATCCCGCCCAGCACGGCGCCGAGGCCGATCACCACCGCGACGAAGCCAAGCGCCTCGCCGGTGCCCTTGCGGATCGCCGCGATCACCGCCTGCGGATCGTTGCCGAAGACAAGGCCGGTTATCAGCGCCACCAGCAGCAGCGCCACGAAGGGCTGCAGCTTCAGCCGCAACACCAGCAGGATGACCGCCGCGATGCTGGCGGTGACGATCGCCAGCGTATTCCAGGGCTCGCCCATCATGCGATCTCCACCTTGGTAGCGAGCGAGGCCGCGGGCACCTGCCCCTCCGAACCTGCCGCGATGTGGAACTTCGCCTCCCCGCGCAAATCGGCCGAGGAAGCGCCGACCATCAGCCGTATCTCGCCGGCTTCGACGATCCATGTGCCGTCACGCCAGAAGGCGAACTGTTCGGGCGTGAGGGTGAAGCGCACGGTGCGGCTCTGCCCCGGCTTCAGCGGCACGCGCGCAAAGCCGCGCAGTTCCGCCACCGGCCGCGACACCGCGGCGACCGGATCGTTCGCGTAGAGCTGTACCACCTCCTCCGCCGCCGATGTGCCACGATTGGTGACCTGCACCGAGGCAGTGACGCGACCGCCCGGCGCCAGCGTCTCCGCACTGAGCGTCAGCGGGCCATATGCGATGTCGCCATAGCTGAGACCGTGGCCGAAGGCGAAGAGCGGCCCGATGTCGGTATCGTGATAGCGCGCGCTATCGACTGCAAGATCCGGGTTCGCCGGGCGGCCGGTTGGCAGATGCGCATAGCTTTGCGGCGACTGGCCGGTCTTGCGCGGCATGCCGATGGGAAGACGACCACCGGGCGCGGCCTTGCCGGAAAGGATTTCCGCTATCGCCGGCCCGCTCTCGACGCCCAGTAGCCAAGTCTGCAAAACCGCTGGCACACCGGTCAATTCGCGTTCGAGCGCGAGCGGCCGGCCGCCCATCAGAATTGCGACGATCGGCTTGGCCGTCGCCTTGAGCGCCTCCAGCAACGCGCCTTGCGTGCCGGGAAGACCGATATCGGCATAGCTGCGCGCTTCGCCGGTACGATCGAAATCCTCACCGATTGCGACGAGCACCACGTCGGCGCGCTTTGCCGCTTCGACCGCCGCCGCGATGTCGGCACCGGGCTGATACTCTGCGCCGGCCAGCGCGGTCTTGAGCGTTACCGCGTCGGCCGCCTGCCCGCGCGCGCGCCACGATCCGATCGCCGAGGAGGCGTCGTCGGCCAGGGCGCCGATCAGCGCAAGCTTGGCATCCGGCTTGAGCGGGAGGACCGCGCCTTCGTTGCGCAGCAGCACCACCGAGCGCCGCGCAAGATCACGCGCTTCCGTACGCCGCAGCGGCGCCTTGTCGCGCGCCGGATCGCCGAAACCATAGGGATCGTCGAACAGACCCAGCCGCGCCTTGGCAGCAAGGATGCGCCCAACCGCTTCGTCGATCAGCGGCACGAGGCCCGGATCGGCCGTGGCGGCTTCGGCAAGGTAGGTGGCGTAGCTGCCGCTCGCCATGTCCATGTCCACCCCAGCCTTGAGCGCCAGCACCGCCGCTTCGCGCGCATCGGCAGCGATGCCGTGATTGACCAGTTCGCGGATGGCGTTCCAATCGCTCACCACCAGACCTTGATAGTTCCAGCGCGCGCGCAGGAAGCCGCGCACCAGATCGGCATGAGCAGTCATCGGCACGCCGTCGAGATCGTTGAACGCGGTCATGAAACTGCCGGCCCCCGCCCGCGCCGCGGCGTGGAAGGGTGGAAGATAGACCTCGTTGAGGGTGCGCGGACCAATGTCAGCGCTGTCATAATCGCGCCCGCCGCTCGCCGCGCCATAGCCGACGAAATGCTTGGCGCAGGCCATCATTCGCACGCCCTTGGCGAGATCCGCACCCTGGAAACCGGCGACCTGCGCTTCGGCGATGCGGCTGCCGAGATAAGCGTCCTCTCCCGCGCCTTCGACCACCCGACCCCAGCGGGGATCGCGCGCGACATCGACCATCGGCGTGAAGGTCCAGTGCAGCCCCGCCGCCCAAGCCTCTTCCGCCGCGATCCGCGCCGCCTGCTCGGCGACCTTGGGATCCCAGCTCGCCGCCAATGCCAGGGGAACCGGCAGGATGGTGCGATAGCCATGGATCACGTCCATCGCGAACAAGAGCGGAATCTTGAGCCGCGATTCCTCCACTGCGACGCGTTGCAAGTCGCGGAGCGGCTCCGCACCCGCGACGTGGAGGAACGAGCCCATTTCGCCCTTGCGCACCCGATCGAGCATCGCCGCGTCGAGCTTAGAGTTGAGCGATTTCTGCCGCCCGCCCGCGATCTGGTTCATCTGCCCGACCTTTTCGGCGAGCGTCATCTGCCCGATCAGCGCCTGGATGCGAGCGCGGTGATCGGCAGCCAGCGGCCGAGCGGCGCGGGCGAGCGGAGTCCAGGCAGATGCGGCAAGCACCGCACCCGCCGCCAACACGTCCCGACGCTTCATGCCAGCGTGATCGTGCGCTGTTCGCGGGCCGAGCGGTAAATCGCTTCGATCAGCCGAATGTCGCGCAAGCCCTCCTCGCCCGAGACGATCGGTTCGCGACCGGAGATGGCGCACTCGGCCAGGTGATCGAGCTGGCCGACGAACTGGTTCTTCGGCGGCTGGGGCAACACCAGTTGCTCGCGCTTGCCGCCGATCCGCGTCCACATCTCCTGCCCCTGATAGGAGGTGGCGGGCTCGAGCCCGACCCACCCCTTGCTGCCGGTGACGCGATACGCATTGTGCGCCGAACTATAGCTCGACACGCAATTGGCGATCAGGCCGCTGGGAAAGCGAAACTGCCAGTCGATCCGGTCTTCCACCGTCTTGAAGCGTGGATCGCTGCGATCGGTGAACTCCATCGCGCTTACCGCGATGGGCTCCTCACCGGCGAGATAGCGGGCAGCGTTCAGGCTGTAGATGCCGATATCCATCATCGATCCGCCGCCCGACATCGGCTTGTCCAATCGCCACTGGTTGGGCGAAATCGGAAAACCATGCTCGGCGAAGATCAGCGTCGGCTTGCCCAGCGCGCCGGAGCGCACCGTTTCGATCGCCTTCAGATTGTGCGGCTCGAACCGGCTGCGATAGCCGATCATCAGCTTCTTGCCGGCCTTTTTCGCCGCGGCGATCATCGCCTGGCATTCCGCGACCGAGGTCGCCATCGGCTTCTCACACAGCACATGCTTGCCGGCCTGGCTGGCGCGGATCGAATATTCCGCATGCAGGCTGTTGGGCAGGATGACGTAGACAAGGTCGATATCCGGATTGTCGCGTATCCGATCGTAATCTTGGTAGCTGTACCAGTGCGTCTTGGGGATGCCGTACTGCGCGCCGTACTTCTCGAGCTTGGCCGGCGTGCCGCTGACCAGCGCCTTCAGCTCGGCAAATTCGCAGTCCTTGATCCGCGGCATGATCTGATTGGTGGCGTAGCTGCCCAGGCCGACCACGGCATAGCCGAGCTTGCGCTTGCCCTGCGCCCAGGCCGAACCGCCCAGCGTGCTCGCCAGCACGCCCGCGCCGATCCCGCCGAGCACGTCGCGTCGCGTTCCCATGATCCTGCTCCTCCTCGTCGCGGCGCTTGCCCGCCGTACATTCGGTAGCGTTATCAACAAAGTTGGCGGCGAACCAGCAAGTCGAGGTCGTAGATTCGCGCGGCGCCCTAGTGCGGCAGCGTCACCGTTGCGATCAATCCACCGCCGGCGCGGTTTTCAAGCACGATGTCGCCGCCATGCGCCCGTGCCGTGGCGCGTGCGCTTGCCAGGCCCAGCCCCATGCCGCCCGTGTCGCGATTGCGCGAACGCTCTCCACGGAAGAAGGGATCGAACACGCGCTCGATATCCGCATCGGGGATGCCGGGGCCGCGATCGGCGACATGGATCACCGCTTCCTCGGCGACCAGCAACGCCACGTCGGCTGCACCGGCATATTTGACCGCATTGCCAACAAGGTTGGCGAGCATCGCCTTCAGCGCGACCGGATCGCCTTCGATCACCAGCGGATCGCCGGGCGCCAGCGTCACCGCCGCGCCGCGATCCGCAGCCTCGTCCACCACCGTTTCGGCCAGCGAGCGCAGGTCGAGCGTGCGTCGCATGCCGATCCGGCTGGTTTCGCGGACATAGGCCATCACCGCCGAAAGCATCGCCTGCATTTCACGAATATCGTTTTCGCAGGCGGCCCGTATGCCCGGCTCCGCATCCTCGATGCGCAAACCGAGCCGCATCAGCGGCGTCCGCATATCGTGGGCGACGGCAGCGATCATCGTGGCGCGGTCGTCGACATAGCGATTCAGCCGCGCCTGCATGTCGTTGAAGGCGCGTGCGGCCTCTGCGATTTCGGCGGGGCCGTCGAGTTCGATCGGCGGCGCACGCGGATCGCGGCCGAGCCGTTCCGCCGCCGCCGCAAAGGCGCCGATCGGCCGCGCGAAGCGCTGCGCCAGCGCCCAGGCAAAGGGCGCGACTGCAACGGCAGATAGCGCCAGCCAGGCAAGGAAGAGCAAGCGCCAGGGCTCCAGCCCCTCGCGCGTGGAAACCGTCCGCCAACGCCCATCGGGCAGGCGCAGCGACGCTTCGAACGGGCCGGCGATCACCACATCCTGCGCGGCGGCGCGACTCGCCGGCGGCGGCGTTCGCGGCACGCTGGAGCGATCATAGACCGGCTGGCGTTGCAGAAAGCCGGGTGGAAACCGGAAGATGACGCGATCGGGTGCGACGCCCAGCGCGGTGGCGAGCGCCAGCTGGGTTCGCTCGATTCGCGGGTTCCAGGGTTGCGGGCGGACATCCGCGACGATGTTGACCCCGAAGCCATCCGGCGGCGCTTCCGGGTGGTGCATCGCCTGCGCGACATGGCCGACCGTGTAGAGCTTCGCCCGCGGCAGCTGAATGGCGAACAACAAGCCGAGATTGAGCAGCTGGACGACGCCGACACAGGCGAGCATCCGCAGGAAAATGCGCAGGAACAGCGGCGAACGCGCCGCAGTCCCCTGGCTCACGCGCGCAGGACGCGCGGCACGAACAGATAGCCTTCGTTGCGCACCGTACGAATGATCTCGTCGCCGCCGGCGCGCAGCTTGCGGCGCAGGCGACTGACCTGCACGTCGATGGCGCGATCATAGGCATCGGAATCCGGCCCGCGCGCGGCCGCGAGCAGCGCCTCGCGCGACAGCACCCGGCGCGGCCGTTCGATGAACACGCGCAGCACGGCGAATTCGCCGTCGGTAAGGCCCACCAGCACTCCCTGCGGATCGAACAGTTCATGGCTGCCCAGATCGATACGCCAGCCTTCGAAGCTGTAAACATCGCCGCTCGGCGAGGTGGGCGCGGTGCCGCGCTTGCGCAGCGCGGCACGCACCGTCGCAAGGATCTCGCGCGGGCTGCACGGCTTGGGCAGATAATGGCTCGCCCCCACCTCCAGCCCGAGAATGCGATCCTGTTCCTCGCCCAGCGCGCTCAGCAGGATCACGTCCGGGCCGTCGGGCGTGGCGATGCGGCGGCAGGCGGAGAGCCCGTCCTCGCCCGGCATCATCACGTCGAGGATCACGAGATCGACCGGCGTTGTTTCGAGAATCTGATCCATGTCGCGCGCGTTCGACGCGGTTTCGACGCGATATCCGCGCGCACCCAAGCTGTTGGCGAGCAGCAGGCGGATGTCGCGGTCGTCATCCACCACCAGCAGGGTGGCGGGGTCGTCAATGGCGGCTTGGGTTGCGAGCATGATTACGCTGCCTTACACTTCTGATACGCCCCCGCATTGCGCTCCCTATGAACCTTGAAGCGCCGGGGTTCAATTGTCTGCGTTAGGAGATCAGCGCGGCGCGGCGCGGCCGCCGAAGCTCACCAGACTTTCCGCCCCATCGGCAGCGATGGCGGAGACGCCGACAAAGCTATCGTCGACGATCACGCCCTTCAACGCCGTTTCGGTCTGGCTTCCGGGTACATCGACATGCCGGCTCCAGGCATCGGCATCGGCGGCGCGCCAATAGACGCGGTATTTCGCCGCGCCGGGCACTGCCGGCCATTTGACGCTGGTGTCGGTGGCGAGCGCACCGCCGATCACCACCGGCGTGGGGGCGGCCGGCGCGCTGGCAAGGCGGCGCAGCGTGGCGATGTTGAGCGCCGTCACCTTGGCGAGATAAGGGAAGTCCATCCGGTCGACCGTGTCACCATAGACCTTGCCGGACTCGGTGCGGAGATCCTGATGCTGCGCATCGTAATTTTCGACACCGACCGAGAAGCGCACCGCCGGATAGCCGAGCGCGAGGAACGGCGAATGATCGCCGCCGCGCCCGAAGCGATCCGGGCGGCGGACCATCAGCACCTTCAATCCCTTGGCATCGGCGGCAGCGACGCCGCGGATCGCCTTGGCCAGCGCGCGGCTGGGGCCGTCATCCTCACCGCCATCGGCGCGGCGCGACTTCGCCTCCGCGAGCGTCTCCGAATCCCGCGCACCTTCGGAGAAGACGCGAACGCGGTCCGCCACGCGACGGCCGTCCTGGCCGATGGTGTTGCCGACGATGTCGTTGTTGAGCACCGCCGATACGGTCCAGCCGCGTTCCTTGGCGGTTTCGGCGAGCAATTGCCCGCCATAGAGCCCCTGCTCCTCGCCCGAGAGCGCCGCATAGACGATCGTCGCCTTGAACTTGTGCTTCGACAGGATCCGCGCCGCCTCCAGCACCAGCGCGACGCCCGAGGCATCGTCATTGGCGCCCGGTGCATCGGCGGTGGCGTTCATCACGTCGGTCACGCGGCTGTCGATATGGCCCATGACGATCACGACGCGGTTCGGCTCGCTGCCGCGCTGGATGCCGAGCACATCGACGATCCGCACACCGTTCGGCGCACGCGGCCCCTTGAACGCGCGCGCGACCTCGCTCGTTTCGATGCAGCCGCCACAGGCGGTGCCGATCTTCGCCAGTTCGCCGCCGAACCACCGCCGCGCCGCGCCAATGCCGCGCGTGGGATGATCCGGATCCGAAAGCGTGTGTCGAGTGCCGAAGCTGACCAGCTTTTCCACCGTCGCTTTCAGGCGCGCGGGATCGGGGCGATCCTGTGCCGCAGCGGGGTTGGCGAGCAGGGCGAGCGGCAAAAGAGCGAGGATGCGCATGGGCTTATGCTGGCGCGGCCGGGCGCTTCGGTCAATCGGTTCAGCTCAACCGATCGATCGCATCCATGTCCAGCGAACCCGGGATGATCATCACGGGCACGGTGAGCTTGCCGGCATCGGCGCCGGTGAAGTGCGCGACGAGCTTGCCCGGCGCACCGCTGGGCGCCGCGCCGAGCACCAGCGCCGCCACGTCCGGATTGGCCGCCAGCATCTCGCGCACCACCTTCGGACCATCGCCTTCGCGTACGGTGATCGACGGCGTGAGCCCGGATTCGGTGAACAGCGTGCCGGCCGCGCGCATCACCAGCGCCTCGGCGCGTTCGCGCGCTTCCTCCTCGATCGTCGCCATCACCCCGCCCCACTGGACGAATTCTGCGGGGGGAATAAGGGCCAGGATTTCGACGTTGCCGCCGGTCTTTACAGCGCGCCGCGCCGCGAATCGCAGCGCGATTTCGGCCTCGGGCGAATCATCGATCACCACCAGATAGGTGCGCATGGGGGCCTTCCTCGCAATCCCGCGTTAGGTGGACCGCCGCGGGCCACAGCGCAAGACCGGGGCTTGACCCTAGGGTTTACGGCGGCAAAGGAGATGCCAGCCACCCCAGGACCAACGACGGGAACCTTCATGGGAATCGAAATCAAGATGCCGGCACTTTCTCCCACCATGGAGGAGGGCACGCTTGCCAAGTGGCTCGTCAAGGAAGGCGACACGGTGAAATCCGGCGACCTGCTTGCCGAGATCGAAACCGACAAGGCGACGATGGAATTCGAAGCGGTCGACGAAGGTGTGATCGGGAAGATCCTGGTCGCCGAAGGGACCGATAATGTGAAGGTCGGCACCGTGATCGCGGTGATCGCCGGCGAAGGCGAGGACGTGTCGTCCGCCAGCGCCGCCCCCGCGCCGAGCCAGACCCCTGCGCCCGCCCCGGCACCGGCCGCGAGCGCACCGGCGCCCACGCCGACTCCGGCACCTGCGGCGACGGCGCAGCCCGCCGCCGCTTCGGGTTCGCGCGTCAAGGCGAGCCCGCTCGCCCGCCGCATCGCCGCCGACAAGGGCGTCGACCTCGCCGGCGTGAGCGGCTCGGGCCCGAACGGCCGCATCGTCAAGGCCGACGTCGAAGGCGCCAAGCCCGGCGCCGCTCCGGCCGCCGCCCCCGCCGCCACCGCTCCGGCCGCCAGCGCCGCACCGGCTGCCGCGCCGGCCGCGAGCACCGAGACCAAGGCCGTCTGGTTCGACGACTCGATCCCCCACGAGGAAGAGAAGCTCTCGAACATCCGCAAGACGATCGCGCGTCGCCTCACCGAATCGAAGCAGACCGTCCCGCACATCTACCTCACCGTCGACATCCGCCTCGACGCGCTGCTCAAGCTGCGCGGTGAGCTCAACAAGGCGCTTGAAGCGCGCGGCGTGAAGCTGTCGGTCAACGATCTGCTGATCAAGGCACTGGGTGTCGCGCTTGCGCGCACGCCGAAGTGCAACGTCACCTTCACCGGCGACAAGCTGATCAAGTACAATCGCGCCGACGTGTCGGTTGCGGTGTCGACGCCCACCGGCCTGATCACCCCGATCGTCAAGGATGCGGCGAACAAGAGCGTCTCGGCGATCGCGACCGAGATGAAGGACCTCGCCGCCCGCGCCCGCGAGGGCAAGCTGCAGCCGCACGAATATCAGGGCGGCACCGCCAGCCTGTCCAACATGGGCATGTACGGCATCAAGCAGTTCGAGGCGGTGATCAATCCGCCGCAGGGCATGATCATGGCGATCGGCGCGGGCGAGAAGCGCCCGTACATCATCGACGACGCGCTGGGCGTGGCGACGGTGATGAGCGCCACCGGCAGCTTCGACCATCGCGCCATCGACGGTGCCGACGGGGCCGAGATGATGAAGATCTTCAAGGAACTCGTCGAAGCCCCGATGGGCATGATTGCCTGATCGGAGCCGGGCGGTGCGCGTGCTGATCGAGGTTCTACACATCGTCGCGGGCCTGCTCGCGGCGGTGCTGATCGCGTCGCTCGCCGCCTGGTCCTATCGCCGCGCCACCCACGACATCTGGCTGGTCGCCTATGTCGCGATGGTGGCGGTGGTAGCGATGGGCATCGGCCCGCTGCGGCGCGCCTATGCCGAGGATCGTGCCCGCTTGCACGGCAATCAGGAGGCTCGCGATGATTGATCAACAGGGCGGCCCGCCCGATCGCCAGCCGGCGATCCGGGTGACAACCATGCCGGCGGATACCAATCCCTATGGCGATATCTTCGGCGGCTGGTTGATGAGCCAGATGGACATGGCGGCGGGCCTCTTCGCCTCGCGCTATTCGCGCGGTCGCGCCGTGACGGTGGCGGTGGAGGGGATGAAATTTCACTCCCCCGTCGCGGTGGGCGACGAGGTCTCGGTCTATGCCGAGCTGGTCAAGGTCGGCCGCACCTCGATGACGATCGAGATCCAGGCGTGGCGGCGCGGCCGGCATGTCGAGGAAAGCTGCCTCGTCACCCAGGCGCAGTTCGTGTTCGTCGCCGTCGACGAGAACAAGCGCCCGCGACCGGTGGAACAGATCGCGTAACGCACCCGCGGAAGCCGGGCGGCCCATGCAATTCGCCGGCTCCGCATTATGTACTCCCCAGCCCTCCCCTGCCGATGGGAAGGGAGCAGAAGGAAGCAAACCTTGGCTGAATCCTACGACGTCATCGTTCTCGGCTCGGGCCCCGGCGGCTATGTCGCGGCGATCCGGGCGGCCCAGCTGGGCCTGAAGACCGCCATTGTCGAGCGCGAGCTGCTCGGCGGCATCTGCCTCAACTGGGGCTGCATCCCCACCAAGGCGCTGCTGCGCTCGGCGGAAATCTTCCACTATATGCAGCACGCTGAGGATTACGGCCTGATCGCGAATCAGATCAGCGCCGATCTGGACGCGGTGGTG
Organism: Sphingomonas sp. ATCC 31555; assembly: GCF_000282895.1. Classification (GTDB taxonomy): domain Bacteria; phylum Pseudomonadota; class Alphaproteobacteria; order Sphingomonadales; family Sphingomonadaceae; genus Sphingomonas. Next base: position 52,302 of record NZ_ALBQ01000021.1, on the reverse strand, counting down.
AAGCGCTCGCGCGGCGTTGCCAAGCAGCTGAATCAGGGCGTCACGCACCTGATGAAGAAGAACAAGATCGCCGTGCACATGGGCACCGGCGTGCTGACCGCGAAGGGCAAGCTGACCGTCACCGCCGCCGACGGCAAGAAGACCGACCTGGAGGCGAAGAACATCATCGTCGCCACTGGCGCGCGCGCCCGCGACCTGCCCTTTGCCAAGGCCGACGGCAAGCGCATCTGGACCTATCGCCACGCGATGACGCCGACCGAGATGCCGACCAAGCTGCTGGTCATCGGCTCGGGCGCGATCGGCGTGGAGTTCGCCAGCTTCTACAACGACATGGGCGCCAAGGTGACGATCGTCGAGATGCTCGACCGGATCGTGCCGGTGGAGGACAAGGACGTCTCCGCACACCTGGAAAAGGCGTTCAAGAAGCAGGGAATGACCATCCTCACTCAGACCGGCGTGGACAAGCTCGACGTGACGGCGACCGGCGTGAAGGCGTCGATCAAGGACAAGGACGGCAAGGTCACCGTCGAGGAATTCAGCCACGTCATCGTCGCGATCGGCATCGTGCCGAACACCGAGAATATCGGGCTCGAGACGCTGGGCGTGAAGACCGAGCGCGGCCATATCGTCACCGACGGCGCCTGCCGCACCAATGTCGACGGCCTGTGGGCCATCGGCGACGTCACCGCGCCGCCCTGGCTCGCGCACAAGGCCAGCCATGAGGGCGTGATCGCGGTGGAAGCCATCAACGGCGGCCACCCGCACGCGATGGACCCGCGCAACATTCCTGGCTGCACCTATTGCCACCCGCAGATCGCCAGCGTCGGCCTTACCGAAGCCAAGGCCAAGGAGGCGGGCTACGAGGTCAAGGTCGGCAACTTCCCGTTCATCGGCAACGGCAAGGCGATCGCGCTCGGCGAGCCGGAAGGCTTCGTGAAGACCGTGTTCGACGCCAAGACCGGCGAGCTGCTCGGCGCGCACATGATCGGCGCGGAAGTGACCGAGATGATCCAGGGCTACACGATCGGCAAGACCGGCGAGCTGACCGAGGCCGAGCTGATGGAAACGGTGTTCCCGCACCCGACGATCAGCGAGACGATGCACGAGGCCGTGCTGGGCGCATACGGCAAGGCGCTGCATATCTGATCCGGCGGCGGCGTCCTCCGACGCTGCCAGCTACGCAGAAAAACTCCGGCCCGGGCGGTCCCCGGGCGGGAGCCATTTCCGGTCTTGCGATAATCAGGCGTCGGCGAGCGCCTGCTGCGACGAACGCTGCAGTTCCAAACCGATCGGGCCTTCGCCCTGATAGGTCATCGTGCCGTCGATCTGACTGCCGTTGCCGGTCGTCTTGATCGCCACGACGCCTTGATTGGTTCGGCAGCCCAGCACCCAGGTGCCGCCCGGGTGCCAGGGCGCATCGTTGCCGCCCCATTGGTTCACCACGCTATAGGTGTTGGCCATGATCAAGGTTCCGCGGAAACCGATCGGGCCTTCGCCCTTGTAGGTGATGGTGCCCGCCAGCGTCTTGCCCGCGTCGCCGCTGGTGACGTCGATCGCCACCACCGGCTGATCCGGCCGGCAGCCGATCACCCATTGGCCGCCGGGATGCCAGGGCGCGCTGCTGCCGCCCCATTGGTTCTGCGCATCGAACGCGACGCCATCCGACACCGCGGCCTTCACGCCGATCGGGCCTTCACCTTGGTAGGTCATGGTGCCGGTGAGCGTCTGCCCCTGATCGTCGGAGCGGAGATCGAAGGCGACGGCGTTCTGGCCGTTGCGCGCGCCCAGCAGGAACAGGCCGGCATCGTGCCAGGGCGCGCTGCTGCCGCCCCACTGGTTTTCGACACGATAGCAATTCGTGGTGACCAGCGTGGCCCGCACGCCGATCGGCCCTTCCCCCTGGTACGTCATCGTCCCGGAAAAGCTGTTGCCGCCATCACCCGACTGAATTGCCAACGCCACGGGCCGCTGATCGGCACGATTGCCGATATTGAAGATACCACCTTCATGCCAGGGCGCGTTGCTTCCGCCCCATTGATTCTGGATCGCATAGACCGTCATTGCATCTCTCCTGCCATTTTGGACGCACCAACATATTCGACGAGGTTAGCCGTCGTTTGGACAAATAAAAGCACACTCGGCCGATATAGCCAAGCATGTTCAAATTGGTTCTTTTATGGTTAGCTGCCACCCGGCAAATGCGACGACTCGCATCTACATCTTTATCCTACTCTAATTATGCGCTTCTGCAAGCTACTCCAGGTTTACTTGCGTGAACTTCGCAGCGGCGGCTCTTGCCGAACATCGCGGTGTCCGCACCATTGTGCGCGCCATCCCGTGCGGGGCGTGCTGGCGCGGCGCGGCGATCCTGCCTAAGGTTCGCGCGCCCAGCACCTGCCCTCGGGAAATCGACTGATGACCATGTATCGTTCGCGTTCCTCGGCCTTTGGCGGATCTCCGCGCGGCCGCGGCGGGCGAGCGTTGCGCCGCGTACCGATCGGGCCACGGCGCAAGGCAGTATCGGCGATGGTGATCGCCGCGTTGCTCGCCGCGATCACCCTGTTCTTCTTCTGGCCGGGCGTGGCGAGCTATGACAGCCTGGTTCAATATCGGCAGCTGTTGGACGGCCGCTATGACGACTGGCACCCGCCGGCGATGGCGCGGCTCTGGGCGCTGTTCCATGGCGCCGGATGGCAGGGGCAGGCGCCGATGTTCGCGCTGCAACTGCTGCTCTATTGGAGCGGCCTTGCGTTGTTTGCAGGTGCGTTGGCGCGCGCTGGACGTTCGCTGGCGGCGCTGGCCGTGCTGCTGTTCGGGCTGTGGCCACCGGTGCTCGGCTGGCAAATCGCCGTATTGAAGGACGGCCAGATGGTCGGCGCGCTGGTTGCGGCGCTGGGCGTCGCGAGCTGGTGGCGGCTCGGCGATCGCCGCCTGCCGATCTGGGCGGCTGCGCTGGTGCTGATCCTGTTGGGCTATGCCACGCTCGTGCGGTTCAATGCCGCCTTCGCCACCATCCCGCTGGCGTTCGGGCTGCTGGGCGGATGGCGCTGGGAGCGGCCCTGGCTGCAAGGGGCCGTGGTGCTCGCCGCGACGGCGGCCGTGCTCTTCCTGCTGGCACCGATCAACCACCGTCTGCTCGAAGCCCGGCCCAGCGGGGTGGAGCGATCGCTGCCGCTGTTCGACCTGGGCGGCATCGTCCATCACGCCGGCCCAACGGCGGTGCCACAGGTGCCGGCCCGCCTGTGGCGACGCGCGGAGGTCCGCGGGTGCCTGACGCCCATCCTCTGGGATCCGCTGGGGGATGACGAAGCGTGCGGCTACATCCTCACGACGCTGCAGCGCACTGCGCCGCGAGGCGAATTGCGCGACGCCTGGCTGGCCGCGATCGCCGCGCATCCGCTGGCCTATGCCCAGCATCGCATCGCCCATTGGAACAGCGAGATGCGGCTGTGGACGCCCGCTATCATGCCGGGCACCGGGCCGCTGAGCGGCAGCGAGCCCAACCGTCTGGGCCTCGCCTCCCCTGCCAAGCGCATCACGGGCTTCCAGAAGCTGGGAGCGACGCTTGCGGAAAGCGCGGCCGGGGCCCCCATCCTGTGGTTTGCGATCGCGCTGGGGGTGCTGTTCTGCACCTGGCCGGCGCGCAGCGGACCGGGCGGCGTCGCCGTGAGCCTGGCGCTATCCGCATTGCTCGCCGAGCTGGCGTTCGGCGTGGTCGGTGTCGCGTCCGACTATCGCTATCATTGCTGGAGCATGTTGGCGACGGGCCTGGCGGTGCTCGCGGCTGCGGGCGCGCGCGTTTCGCCGCGTCGCGTGCTTGCCGTTCTGGCAGGCGTTGCAGTCGTCGCGGCGATCGTTGTCGTGGCGCGGTCGATTCTTCCCCCTGCTCTGCCGCCGATCTAAGTTTCACCCCCCTATTGTCGGAGTAGAATCTATGGCATCCAGCCCGCTGAAAAGATGCCAAAGGGAGGATTCATGCTTCGAAGGACATTGCTCGCCGGCGCGGCGCTGTTGCTTGCCCCGGTGCCTGCGGCGGCGCAAGGCAAGGACGCGCCCGTCACGGTAACCGTCGACGCCGGCAAGCCGGGCGCGACGATCGATCGCAACATCTTCGGGCAGTTCGCCGAGCATCTCGGCACCGGCATCTATGGCGGCATCTGGGTGGGCAAGGATTCGCCGATCCCGAACGTGCGCGGCATCCGCAAGGACGTGGTGGCGGCGCTCCGCGCGATCCGCGTGCCGGTGGTGCGCTGGCCGGGCGGCTGCTTCGCCGACGAATATCACTGGCGTGACGGCATCGGCCCGCAGGAGAAGCGCAAGAGCAGCGTCAACACCAACTGGGGCGGCGCGGGCGAACCGAACAGCTTCGGCACCGACGAGTTCATGGACTTTGCCGACCAGGTGGGTGCGGACGCCTATGTCTCGGTCAATGTAGGTTCGGGCACCATCCAGGAGGCGGCCGACTGGCTGGCCTATATGACGGCCGATCCTTCCACCACCGCCGGCAAGGAGCGGGCGGCGAACGGCCATCCAGCCCCCTATAAGGTGAAGTATCTCGGCCTCGGCAACGAAAGCTGGGGCTGCGGCGGATCGATGCGGCCGGACCATTATGTCGACCTCATGAAGCGCTTCGCCCGCTTCACCCATAATCTGGATCCCAAGCAGGGCGAGAAGGGCCCCGAGCCGATGCAGCGCATCGCCGTCGGCCCCAACGACAATGATACCAGCTATACCGAAGCGGTAATGGCGGCCTGGAAGGGCCATGACTGGGCGTGGAACATCGAAGGCCTGTCGATGCACGCCTATACGACGGGGGGCTGGCCGCCCTCTTATCCCAGCGTAGGCTTCGGCGAGACCGGCTATGCCAAGCTGGTGAAGGCCGCACTGGCGATGGACGGGATGATCGCCAAGCATTCGGCGATCATGGACAAGTACGATCCCGACAAGAAGGTGCCGCTGATCGTCGACGAATGGGGCGTGTGGCTCGCGCCGCTGCCCGGTACCAACCCCGGCTTCCTCTACCAGCAGAACTCGCTGCGCGACGCGATCATCGCCGCACTCCATGTCAACATCTTCGCCCGCCATGCGGACCGGGTGCGGATGACCAACATCGCCCAGATGATCAACGTGCTGCAGGCGATGATCCTGACCGACAAGGAAAAGATGGTCCTGACGCCAACCTATCACGTGTTCCGCATGTACGTGCCGTTCCAGGATGCGCGCGCAGTGCCGGTGTCGTTCGACGCCGGGACCTACACCCATGAAGGCGTGACCATGCCGCGCGTCGATGCGATCGCGGCGCGGGGCAAGGACGGCAAGCTGTGGCTGGCGGTGACCAATCTGGATCCGAACAAGCCGGCGCGGATCGCGGTGAGGTTCGCCGGCGTGACCGCGAAGAGCGCCGCGGGCGAGGTACTGACGGCGGCGAAGGTCGACGCGGTCAACAGCTTCGAGGCACCGAGCACGGTGGTGCCCAAGCCGATCCGCGGCAGCGTAGCCAAGGACGCGGTGACGCTGGAGCTGCCGGCGAAGTCGGTCGCGGTGGTGGCGATCGAAGGCTGACGCCCCGGCTCTTTCGCACCCCTCCCGCTTGCGGGAGGGGACGGGGGAGGGTGTGTGAGAGAAGCGGGCGACGCGGTTCAGAAAGAACCTCCACGTCGCACCCTCCCCTAGCCCCTCCCGCAAGCGGGAGGGGGACTTGGGTTCGCCCTGATTTACAGCGCCTTCACCGCCGTGAGCCCGGTATCTTCCACCTGCGCCAGCGGGTTGCGCAACGGCAGGGTGAAGGGCGCCGCTTCGATTTCGAACGTGTCGCCCACTTCCGTCTTCACCCCGTCGCTGAACGACAGCGTGGCGGTGCCGAAGAAATGGACGTGCACGTCGCCCGGCTGGCGGAACAGCCCGTATTTGAAGTGGTGATGCTCGAGATTGGCGAGGCTGTGCGACATGTTCGTCTCACCGGAGAGGAACGGTTTTTCCCACAAGGTCTCGCCGTCGCGCACGATCCGGCTGGTACCACGCACGTCGGCGGGTACCTCGCCGACCAGCAGTTCTGGCCCGAGCGACGCCTGGCGCAGCTTGGAATGGGCGAGCCACAGATAATTGTGCCGCTCGGTCACATGGTCGCTGAATTCGTTGGCGAGGCACAGGCCGATGCGCCACGGCGTGCCGTCGGGACCGATCAGGTAGATGCCGGCCAGTTCGGGCTCCTCGCCACCATCCTGCGCAAAGCCCGGCATTTCCAGCGCATCGCCGGGGCCGGCGAGATGATGGCCATTGCCCTTGTAGAACCATTCGGGCTGCTGGCCGATCGCGCCTGCGCCCGGCTTGCCGCCCTCGACGCCTTCCAGGAACATGCGCATCGAATCGGTCTTGTGCTCGGCGGCCGCAGCGTCACGATGCATCTTGTCGCGCCCTTCGGCAGAGCCGAGATGGGTCAGGCCGGTGCCGGTGAGCACCAGATGCGCCGCATCGGGATGATCGATCGGCGCGAGCAGCTGGCCCGCCGCCAGCGCCTCGGCAGGATCGACGCTGCCCTCACGCCCCGCCGCGGCCACTGCCGCCGACAGCGACTGGCCGGTTTCGATCGCGTGCAGCGCAAGGCTGCGCACATCGGCGAATCCGCGCACGAACCCGGCGCCCGCCTCGTCCGCCGCGATCACCCGGCGCTCACCCGCCGCTCCCCGATACTGCATCAACCGTAACGCCATTCGCTCCACTCCTTGGCTCCGTTTAGTCCGACTTATTAGCAGAGTTCCCGAATGGCAATCTTGCAGTGTTTGGCGCAATCGGTTCGATCGCGCTACACGGGTGCGAAAAGGAGACGAGCCGGATGGCATTGGACGATCAGCCCGAGGCGCTGGACGAAACTGGCGTGCAGCCGATCACGCGGACGCCCAAAGGGTCGGGGCGGCGGCTGCGCGGCGCCATCGCCCATTATCTGGGCACCCAGATCGTCTCCGGTGCGATCGCTCCCGGCGAGAAGCTGACGGGCGAAGTCGCCAATGCCGAGGCGCTCGATGTATCGCGCAGCGCCTATCGCGAGGCAGTGCAGGTGCTCACCGCCAAGGGACTGGTGGAAAGCCGCCCCAAGGCAGGCACGCATGTGCTACCGCGCACCCGCTGGAACATGCTCGACCCGCAAGTGCTCGCCTGGGCATTCTCGGGCGAGCCGGATACCGATTTCGTCCGAGACCTGTTCGAGCTGCGCGCGATGGTGGAGCCCGCCGCAGCGCGCCTTGCGGCAGAGCGTCGCGAGCGGGACGATGTGAAGGCGATGCGCGACGCGCTTACCAAGATGCGCCGGCATACGCTGGCCACCGAGGCCGGTCGTGCAGCGGACCGCGACTTCCACGACGCACTGCTCGCCGCGACGCACAACAATGCACTAATCGCGCTGAGCGCCAGCATCAGCGCGGCAGTGAGCTGGACCACCAAGTACAAGCAGCGCGCCCGCGCGCTGCCGCGCGATCCGGTGCCTGATCATATCCGCGTGTTCGATGCGATCGCGGCAGGCGATGCAGAGGCCGCGGCTGCGGCGATGCGCATCCTGGTCGACCTGGCGCTGGAGGATACGCGCCTCTCGATGTGAGGCGGCAACGCTCCCCGGGCCGAAGCCCGGGGAGGCGCTTCGATCAGTCTTCGATCGCGTTGGTGGGCTTGGCGCCCCACAGCGCGTAGAACAGGATGTAGAGTTCGCAGACCGCGGTCAGCAGGAACGAGTTCTGCAGGCCGTACATGTCGGCCAGCCAGCCCTGCACCGCCACCAGCGCGCCGCCGGCGATCGCCATGATCAGCAGGCCCGAACCTTCTTCCGTAAGCGGGCCGAGGCCCTTGATGCCCAGGGTGAAGATCGTCGGGAACATGATCGAGTGGAACAGGCCCACCAGGATGAGCGACCACATCGCCACCTCACCTTGAGTGAACACGGTGACGATCATGACCACGAACGCGCCGATCGAGAAGGCGGCGAGGACAAGGGCCGCATCGACCTTCTGCATGATCGCGGAGCCGATGAACCGGCCGACCATCATGCCACCCCAGAGCAGCGTGAGATAGCGACCGGCCTGCTCGGTCGTCATGTTGCCGATTTCGGGACGGCTGACGAAATTGACGAACAGATTGCCCACGCCAATTTCGGCGATCAGGTAAATGAAGATCGCACCGATGCCGAACACCAGGTTACGATGGTTCCATAGGCTGTGATGCTTGCGTTCTTCCTTGGCGACGCGGCTGGTGGCCGATCCCATCGCCGGAAGCGGGAAGCGCGCGATCACCACGGCGAGCACGAACAGCACGGCCGCGACCAGCACATAGGGAAGGATCACGGCATGCGCGTCCGCCAGGCGCTCTGCCTGAGTGAGGGTTGCGCCGGCTTCCGCCGTGCCGCCCTTCGAGCGACCGAGGATCAGATAGGCACCGAACAGCGGCGCCAGCATCGTTCCCATCGAGTTCATCGCCTGCACCAGATTGAGGCGCGACGAAGCGGTTTCGGACGGGCCGATCACCGCGACATAGGGATTGGCCGCCACCTGCAGCAGGGTGATGCCGCTGGCGATCACGAACAGCATGAACAGCGTGACGCCATAGGACGGCAGGCTTGCCGCCAGCGTCATCCCCAGCGCGCCGACCGCCATGATCAGCAGGCCGACCACCAGCGACTTCTGATAGCCGATCCGCTCAATCAGCTTCGCCGACGGGATGGAGGCGAAAAAATAGGCGATGAACCAGACGCTTTCGATCAGCGCCGCCTGGAAATAGCTGAGGTCGAACACGCTGCGCAGATGGGGCAGCAGCGTACCGTTGATAACGGTAATGAACCCCCACATGAAGAAAAGCGTGGCGAGCAGCGCCAGCGCACGACCATATTGGGTGGGAGGTGCGGCTTGCCCGGCCCCCGCCGGAGCAGCCTTTGACGTTGGCACGACCGCCATGTTGGTATGATCCTCTCGATTTTGCCACGCTCATCACGCGGCGGGGTTGCTCTTCGCTTTCTAGTCGGAGTATTCAAGCCGACGTCCAGCGTCAACGGGCATCGCCCACCACACAGCGATAGCCGACAGGGAGAGGTTTTGCATGAATTATCTTATCAGGGGCGCACTGATCGCCGCGACGATGATACCGGTGGCTGCGCAGGCGGGAGAAACGACTCGCGCCAGCTTCGGTGCCCTGCCCGACGGCCGCAAGGTGGAAGCGATCACGCTCAGCAACCAGCATGGCGTGCGCGCGACGATCATCACCTATGGCGCGATCCTCCAGGCGCTTTCGGCCCCGGACCGCAACGGCAAGTCGGAAGACGTGACGCTCGGCTATACGGACATGAAAGGCTATCTTGTCGCCCCGAACTATTTCGGCGCCACCGTCGGCCGCTATGCCAACCGCATCAAGGGCGGCACCTTCGCCATCGACGGCAAGACCTACACGCTGGCCAAGAATAACGGCCCCAACGCGCTGCATGGCGGGCCGAAGGGCTTCGACAAGCAGCTGTGGACCGTGGAAAAGGTTACCAGCGGCGAGAACGCCAGCGTGACGCTGCGCTATGTCTCCGCCGATGGTGAAGAAGGCTATCCCGGCCAGCTCACCGTCACCGCCACCTATGCGCTGAACGAGAAGAACGAGCTGTCGGTCGAATATACCGCGACGACGACCAAGCCGACGATCGTCAACATCACCAACCACAGCTTCTTCAATCTCGCCGGCGAAGCCTCGCAGCGTTCGATCTACGACCATGTCGTGACGATCCCCGCCGAGACCACCACGCCGGTCGACGCGACGCTGATACCCAACGGCCAGCTGCGGCCGGTGGAAGGCACGCCGTTCGACTTCCGCAAGCCGATGGCGATCGGTGCCCGCATTCGCGACGGGCGCGATCCGCAGATCGTTTTCGGCCAGGGCTATGACGAGAATTTCGTGATCGCCAAGGCGCCCGCCGCCCAGCCGACCCTGCACGCCCGCGTGGAGGATCCGTCGAGCGGGCGGGTGATGGAGATCCTGTCCAATCAGCCCGGCGTGCAATTCTATACCGGCAATTTCCTGGACGGCACTGCGATCGGCAAGTCGAATCATGCTTATCGCCAGGGCGACGGCCTTGCGCTCGAACCCCAGCTCTTCCCCGACACGCCGAACCAGCCGGCATTCGGCTCGGCGCGGCTGAACCCCGGCCAAACCTATCGCAACGTGATCGTCTACCGCTTCTCGACCACCAACTGATCTTTCCTCCCGCAAGGCTTTTCCGATGACCGACACTCCGCCGAAGCTGCGCAGCCGCGCGTGGTTCGACAATCCCGACAATGTCGACATGACCGCCCTCTATCTCGAGCGGTACCTCAACTATGGGCTGAGCCTGGAGGAGCTACGCTCGGGCAAGCCGATCATCGGCATCGCCCAGACGGGGTCGGATCTGAGCCCGTGCAACCGCCACCACTTGGTGCTGGCGGAGCGCATCCGTGAAGGGATCCGCGAGGCGGGCGGGATCGCGATCGAGTTTCCGGTGCACCCGATCCAGGAAACCGGCAAGCGCCCCACCGCTGCGCTCGATCGCAATCTCGCCTATCTGGGCCTGGTCGAGCTGATCTACGGCTATCCTATCGACGGCGTGGTGCTGACCACCGGCTGCGACAAGACCACGCCCGCCTGCCTGATGGCAGCGGCGACCGTGAACATTCCGGCGATCGCGCTTTCGGTGGGGCCGATGCTCAATGGCTGGCACCGTGGCGAGCGCACCGGATCGGGCACGATCGTGTGGAAGGCGCGCGAGCTGCTTGCCGCAGGCGAGATCGACGACGAAGGCTTTATCCGCCTGGTTAGCTCCTCGGCGCCGTCGACCGGCTATTGCAACACGATGGGCACGGCCACGACGATGAACTCGCTGGCGGAAGCGCTGGGCATGATGCTGCCCGGATCGGCAGCGATCCCGGCACCCTATCGCGACCGGCAGGAATCCGCCTATCGTACCGGCAAGCGCATCGTCGAGATGGTGCACGAGGATCTGAAGCCCTCCGACATCATGACGCGCGACGCGTTCCTCAACGCGATCGTCGTCAACTCGGCGATCGGCGGATCGACCAACGCGCCGATCCACCTCGCCGCGATTGCGCGCCATGTCGGCGCCGAGCTGTCGCTGGACGACTGGCAGACGCATGGCCACCAGGTGCCGCTGCTCGTCAACCTGCAGCCTGCCGGCGAGTATTTGGGCGAGGATTATTACCGCGCCGGCGGCGTTCCCGCCGTGGTCGCCCAGCTGATGCAGCAGGGCCTGATCCGCGAGGATGCGATCACCGCCAATGGCCGCACCATCGGCGAGAATTGCCGCGGCGCGCAGATCGAGGACGAGAAGGTCATTCGCCGGTTCGAGGAGCCGCTGGTCGAAGCCGCCGGCTTCGTCGTGCTGCGCGGCAACCTGTTCGACGCGGCGATCATGAAGACATCCGTGATCGGGCCCGAATTCCGCGACCGCTATCTCTCCAATCCCGACGATCCCGACGCATTCGAAGGCCCGGTGGTCGTGTTCGACGGGCCGGAGGATTACCACCACCGCATCGACGATCCCACCGTGGGCATCACTGCGGAAACGCTGCTGGTGATGCGCGGCGCCGGGCCAATCGGTTATCCGGGCGCTGCCGAAGTGGTGAACATGCGCGCGCCGTCCTATCTGATCCGCGAGGGCGTGCATGCGCTGCCGTGCATCGGCGACGGCCGCCAGTCTGGTACCTCGGCATCGCCTTCGATCCTCAACGCCTCGCCCGAAGCGGCGGCGATGGGGGGGCTCGCGCTGCTCAAGAGCGGCGACCGCGTGCGAATCGACCTGAAGCGCGGCACCGCCGATGTGCTGATTCCCGATGCGGAATTGGCCGAGCGCCGCCGTGCGCTGGCCGAGGCCGGCGGCTATCCGCATCCTGCGTCACAGACGCCGTGGCAGGCAATCTATCGCTCGATGGTGGGCCAGATGAACACCGGCGCAATTCTGGAAGGATCCGAGCAGTTCCAGCGGATCGCCCAGGTGCACGGCATCCCGCGCGACAACCACTGATCGCGCCTGCGCCCGGTGCGGCCGGCAAGCTGGCCGCACCGGGCACATATATGTTTGCTGCCAGGCCGAACCCGGCCCCGGCGGCTATTTCAACCATGGTGGAGTGCAGCGCGCGTCGTGCGCGATCAGCGGACCAGCGGCGCGGCCCATTCCGCCGGCTGCGGTGCCGCACGCTGCTCGATGGCCGCTTCGGCGAACAGGTTGAGATAGAGCTGGGCCGACCGCTCAATCGTGAACCGCTCCAGAAACGCGCGTACCTCGGTGCAATCGAGCACCGGCGCGGGCGCCCGAATCGCCGCGGCAAGCGCCGTTTCGTCCTGCGGCACGATGACGCCGAAGCGCCCGTCACCCAACAGCCCGTGCACGCCGCGCCCGCAATCGGTGGTGATCACCGGCAGGCCGGCGGCAAGCGCCTCCAGGATCGCTGCGGGGATCCCTTCATAGCGCGACGACATCAGCAGCACGTCGAAATCCGCAAGCCGGGCGGCCGCATCGGGCACATGGCCGGCGAAATGAACCTGATCGACAATGCCGAGCTGGCGCGCCAGCGCTTCCAGTGCAGGCCGCTCGACACCGTCGCCGAGGATGGTGAGCGTCTCGCCTGCCTGCGCCGCCTTGGCAAAGGCCCGAAGCAGCAGTGCGAAATGCTTTTGCGGCACCATCCGGCCGACCGCGACAAACCGCCGGGGCGCGCCGTTCGCGACGCGTGGACGGGCCGCGATGCGCTCAAGCTCGATCGCCGGATCGTGCACCACCCGGCTGCGCCGGGCCATCAGCGGCGGCAATTCGATCAGCATCGATTCGTCCATCGCCACCCAGAAGCGCGCGCTGCGGCCCTGTATCCGCAACCAGAGGCGCCAGAAGAAGCGGGGAACCGCATGCAGATCGCGCCGCGCCAGATCGTTGCTGATCTTGACGACGATCGGCGGACAGCGTCGCCCGAGCAGCACGCGCATCATCACCGCGACAATGGTATAGGTGGAACCGGCAACGAACAGGATGTCGGGCCGCACCCGCCGTATTGCCGCCGGCAGCGTGAGGATCATCCACAGCGTTTCCCAGCCGGCCTGGCTGCGGCGCGGCTGCGGGGGCGTTTCGAAACCGATATCGCCGAACTCGGCACGCATGGGCCCGGTGGGCCGACCGACGAACAGCGGCGCATCCACCCCTGCAGCTCGCCAATGCCGGATCAGCCGCAAAGCAACGCGCTCCACTCCGCCCGGTTCGAAGCTGTGGAGGAACGTCATGACGCGAATACGTCCGCTAGAATTCTGTGGCCGCAACCGCAACTCCCCTGCATCGGTACGTGGTTTTGCCCTGTCGTGTCACCGATGATCAAACGACCATAGTAAGGGCAGCCCGCAAAACTTCAAATTTCTCTTGCGTCTACCTTGCTAGCAGAACGGAAAATCATCACGGACCTATAACGATATGGCGGCACCGAACCCGCACATGCGTGATCGGAAAATATTCGTTCGGGGGAGTTCGAAACGAAAAAGCCCGCCAGCGCGGTGCGCCGACGGGCCTTTTGGATGGTGGGCGCGGCAAGGATTGAACTTGCGACCCCTGCGATGTCAACACAGTGCTCTACCACTGAGCTACGCGCCCGAAACTCGGGAAGCGGCCCTTTAGCGAGGCTTATTCGCCCGCGCAAGCGCCGATTTCAGTTCTGCCCGACATTCTCCGATTCGAACATCCGATCCACCTCCAGCACCAGATCGCGGAGGTGGAACGGCTTGGAGAGCACACGGGCCTGGGGCACCTGCTGGCCGGCCCGCAGCGTCACGGCCGCAAAGCCGGTGATGAACATCACCCGCATCTCGGGCGCCATTTCGCTGGCGCGTTGCGCCAGTTCGATCCCGTCCATCTCTGGCATGACGATATCGGTGAGCAGCAGATCGAATGATTCGGTTTCAAGCAGGGGGATCGCCGCCGTACCACGATCGACGGAGCTGACCGCATAGCCCGCGCGCTCCAGCGCTCGGGTGAGGTATTCCCGCATGATGCGGTCGTCCTCGGCCAGCAGAATCCGGATCATCATTTCCCCAATGCGCGTCAACGGGCCACCCCTTATGCGCAAACCCATTAAGAAATTCCAGCGCGATCCGGCTGCCGTTGCCGTCGCCAGAGCGGCGGCCTAGGGTGGCGGCCGTGAACAGCCCGCCCAGCTTCGAGCGGTATGGACCGCTGCTGCCGGAAAGCCCGGTGGTCTTGTCTGCGCCACATGCCGGACGGGACTATCCAGCAGTGCTTGCAGCCGCGCTGCGTGTGCCGCTGCCGGCCCTGCGCGCGCTGGAGGATCGGCATGTCGATGCGCTCGCCCGTGATGCCAGGCGAGAAGAGACGTTGTTCGTGGCAACGCGGGCCCGCGCCTGGATCGATCTCAATCGCTCCGAACAGGAACGCGATCCGCATATCGACGACGGCGCGCAGCGCATCGGGCGGCCGCCGTCGGCCAAGCTGCGGAGCGGGCTGGGAATCGTGCCGCGGCGCGTGGGCAATCTTGGCCAACTCTGGTGCCGGCGCTTCACCGACGCGGAAATCGTCGAGCGCATCGAGGAGGACCACCGCCCCTATCATGCTGCGCTCGCCGAAGCGCTGGGGGCAGCGCATCGGCGGTTCGGAATCGCAGTGCTGCTGGACATCCATTCGATGCCGCCGCTGGGCCACGCCGCTTCGGCGCCGCAACTGGTGATCGGCGACCGGTTTGGACGGGCGGCGGCGGCGCGGTTCGGCACGCGGATTGCCGGGGTAGCCCGGCAACATGGCATCGCTTCAGCAGCGAACACGCCTTATGCCGGCGGGTACATCCTAGAGCGGCACGGAGATCCACGCGGCGGCATTCATGCCATCCAGCTCGAATTCGACCGCGCGCTTTATCTGGACGCAGCGCTGGACCAGCCCGGCGCAGGGGCGGCGATGACGAAGGCGCTGCTGCGCGGGATTATCGACGCGATCGCCGACGAGGCGCTCCCCCGCGCCCTAGCCGCGGAATAATGCCAGCCTGCGCCACATAAAAAACCACCTCGCGGTTTCCCACGAGGTGGCCAAGGTTCAGGGAGGAGACACGCCCGGAGGCGCGTCGTACGACCTCGCGAAAGGGGGGACACGAAGCCGCACACAACAAATATAGAGGCCGGACAACCGACTTCAAGGCGGCTCGCCGCAACAATTGCTCCGCTGATCGGCGGCGCAAAGAAAAGGCCCCGCCGACATTGTATCGGCGAGGCCCGTTTCCTGCAGCGACAGTGGCAGCCGATCAGCCGACCAGCTGGACTTCCGGCTGCCAGCCCGAGCGCATCTGCCGCGCGAACAGCTCGCGCATCTGCCCAAGCGAAAAGAGGTGGGCGTAGATCAGCGGCAGCATGCCGCTCTGGACGATCTTGCGGAGCTGATCGCCGCGCAGCTCATTCAGCTTGGCTTCGTCGACCATCATGAAGCCGCGATAGATGAAGGGCTGGCCGGCGCCTTCGGGCTGGATCGAGACTTCGCCGTCCATCAGCAGGCCCAGATCCTTCAGCTCGCGCATGAACTGACTGGTGCGTGCGCCGGCCTGTTCGAACTGCTCGTTGAACTGCAGAATGTTCTTGGTGACCTCGCTCGGCTCGCCATTCTCGAACAGCGCCTCGCCTTCCTCGAAGTTGCCGATCACGTCCGACGTCGGATCGAAGCAGAGCGACAGCTCGTCGCTGTCCGGCCGCAGACGTGCCAGCAGGAAGGGGTAGCGGCGGATATAGGCCGGCACGTAAAAGTTCGGCTCCACCAGCTTGCCTTCGGCATCGAAGAAGGTGTTCACGCCTTCGTTCAGCCCCATCAGCGCGAGCGGAACGGGATCGTCGCCGACCGAGAAGACGATCGGCATGAAACGCTGCACCAGCGGGAATTCCTCGACGGTGACCGGCACAGCATGCTGGTTGGCAAGGAACGCGGCGCGATCGACCGAACGCGAGCGGAAATCGGCATGGACCTGGCTCGAAAGCGGCTCGATCTGGTTGTAGAACAAGGGAAGCGACTGCGGCGCGCTGGCCATGATGATCTCCTGACGGCGTAGATTTGGGTCGAACGCTGGTTTCAACGGGTCGCGGGTCTATGGCCTGCCCGTTTCCGGCGCAAGCGCGACCAGCTTTCCCGGATTGAGAATATGGTTCGGATCGAGCGCGGTCTTGATCGCGCGCAACGCCGCGATCCGGGCAGGAGCCGAGAGCCGGGCGAGTTCGTCGCGCTTCATCTGGCCGATACCGTGCTCGGCGGATATCGACCCGCCGGCAGCCACCACCATGTCGTGCACCAGCCGGGTGATGCGCGGCCCGTCTTCGGCATACCAGCGATCGCGATCCACGCCCTGCGGCGCGCGCACGTGGAAATGGACGTTGCCGTCGCCGAGATGGCCATAGGCGATCGCATGGGTGCCAGGAAAGCGCGCCTCCGCTTCCGCCCCGCCTTCCACCATGAAGCGGGGCATATCTTCCACCGGCACGGAGATATCGTGCTGCACCGCCGGGCCGGCCGCCCGCTCCGCTTCCGAGATCGAATGGCGGATGCGCCAGAACGCCTCCGCCTGCGATTCGCTGGCGGCAAGGACAGCATCTTCGGCAAGATCGGCGGCAAAGGCATCGGCAAGCAGCCGCTCGAGAACGACGCCGGGCGCCTCGCCGTTCGCATCGCTTGACACGGCTTCCACCAATACGTGCCAACCATGCCGACCGGGCAGCGGCATCCGCGTGCCGGGCACATGCTCCAGCACCAGCGCCACTGTATCGTCGGGCATGATCTCGAAACTCTCGACGATGTCCGTGGCAGCCTGCAGCCGGCGCAACAGGGTGAGCGCCTTGGCCGGGCTGTCCAGGCCGACCCAGGCCACCGCGCGCGCCGCCGCCGCCGGCACCAGCCGCAGCGTTGCGGCAGTGACGATGCCCAGCGTGCCTTCCGCGCCGATCAGCAACTGCGTGAGGTCGTAGCCGCGATTGTCCTTCTTCAATGCCGACAGCCCGTCATGCACCGATCCATCCGGCAGCACGGCCTCCACGCCCGCGACCAGCGCCCGCATCGTGCCGAACCGCAGCACCTGCACGCCGCCCGCATTGGTGGAGACCAGGCCGCCGATCGTCGCACTGCCCCGCGCACCCAGGTCCAGCGGAAAGCGCCGTCCCGCAGCTTCGGCCGCATCGCGGAACGTGGCCAGGATCACGCCAGCCTCGGCAATCGCGAGATTCGCCTCCGGATTGATCGATCGGATGCGGTTCATGCGCCGCGTGGAAAGCAGCAGCGCCGAACCATCCTGGGGTGGAACCGCGCCGCCGACCATGCCGCTATTGCCGCCCTGCGGCACCAAGGGCACCCCGCACGTATTCGCGAGCGCAACCAGCGCGCTCGCCTCTGCGGTCGACGCCGGCGACAGGATCGCGGGGGAGACGCCATGATAGCGACGCCGCCAGTCCGTGAGCCAGGGTTCGATATCGGAAGGATCGGTGGTGACCGTCTTCGGGCCGAAACGTTCGGCGGCGAAGTGGACGATGCGCTGCTGCTCGGGTGTCATCACCATTGCGCGATAGCATGGGCTGGGGCAGTTCATCCACTGTTCAAGCCCATGCGCATAGCCTTTGAAGCCGTTATGTCGAATCTGCCGATCGCCGCCACCGGTCTGTTGCTGATGCTTGCCGTACCTGCGGCAACGCCTGCGGTGCGCGCCGATCCCGCCGACGCCTCGGTGCAGCAGCATGTATCGATTCACGTGCCGCGCATGACCGTGACCTCCACGACGATTATCGTTCGCCGCGAAGCCGACTCTCGGCTGGTGGAGCGCCGCGCCAATGATTGCGTGAAGGTCGACCGGATCGAAGGCTTCACCGTCAACGCTGCCGACAGTGTCGATCTGATCCTGGATGACGGGTCGCTGCTCCGCGCGAAGCTGGGATCGGAATGCCCCGCACTCGGCTTCTACTCCGGCGCCTATCTCCGACCCAGCAAGGACAACAAAGTGTGCGCCGGCCGTGATTCGCTACGCTCCCGCTCCGGGCGCTCCTGTCCGGTCCAGGCATTCCGCAACTTGGTGCGCGCGCGCTAAGACTTGACTTTTGCGCTTGAATCCGCAAGCGCGTTAGCCTCTTCTGAGGCGCAGTGAACGCGCCCGTTTTCCGGACATTTGCATGAGCTTTGCCGATCTCGGCCTATCCGACGAACTTCTCCGCGCGGTCACCGATGCCGGCTATACCGAGCCGACTCCGATCCAGCGCCAGGCGATCCCGTCGGTGCTGATGGGCAAGGACCTGATCGGCATTGCCCAGACGGGTACGGGCAAGACGGCAGCCTTCGTACTACCGATGATCGATGTGCTCGGCGAAGGGCGCACCCGCGCGCTGATGCCGCGATCGCTGATCCTGGAGCCGACGCGCGAACTGGCGGCGCAGGTCGCCGAGAATTTCGAGAAATACGGACTCAACCACAAGCTCTCGATGGCGCTGCTGATCGGCGGCGTGCAGATGGGTGATCAGGTGAAGGCGCTGGAAAAGGGCGTCGACGTGTTGATCGCGACGCCGGGCCGGCTGATGGACCTCTATGGCCGGGGCAAGATCCTCCTGACCGGCTGCAGCCTGCTGGTCATCGACGAGGCGGATCGGATGCTCGACATGGGGTTCATCCCCGACATCGAGGAAATCTGCACCAAGCTGCCGAAGAACCGCCAGACGCTGCTGTTTTCGGCAACGATGCCACCGCCGATCAAGAAGCTGGCCGACCGCTTCCTGACCGATCCCAAGACGATCGAAGTGGCTCGCCCGGCGACCACCAACATCAATATCGCCCAGCGCATCGTCGAAGTGCCGGCCACTGCGCATGTGAAGCGCCAGGTGCTGCGCGGACTGCTGCGGCAGGACGAGGTGTCCACCGCGATCATCTTCTGCAACCGCAAGACGACGGTGCGCGATCTCAACAAGAGCTTGAAGAAGCACGGCTTCCGCTCGGCGGAAATCCATGGCGACATGGATCAGCCGGCGCGGATCGCCGAGCTGGACCGGTTCAAGAATGGCGATGTGAACATTCTGGTCGCGTCCGACGTCGCGGCGCGCGGCCTGGACGTGAAGGGCGTGAGCCACGTCTTCAACTTCGATGCGCCCTGGCACCCGGACGATTATGTCCACCGCATCGGCCGCACCGGCCGCGGCGGCGCCACCGGCATTGCTTATACGCTGGTCGCGCCCGATGACGCGGAGAACATCGCCGAAATCGAAAAGCTGACCGGCCACAAGATCGAACGGGTGCCGAGCCCGGTCGAGACCGACACGACGGAAGCCGCGCCGGCCCGCGAACGCAGCCGCAAGCGCGACACGAAAAAGCGCGAGCCCCGCCGCGAGGATGCGATTGCCGCAGAAGCCGCACCCGAGCCGCAGAAGGAAGCGTCGCCGCGTCGCCGCAAGGAAGTGCCCGCCAAGGTGCAGGCCGAAGCGCGCGCCGCTCTTCCGCCGCGCGACGATCGCCGCCGCCGCCGCGATCAGGATGACGGGCCCGACGATGGTTGGAACGGCCCGATCCCCGACTTCCTGAACTACGTCATCGAGTCGTGAGGATCGGCGCAGGCGCGCCGATCCTGGTGCGCCCCGCCTGCTGAAAGGCCGGCGCATCGTGCACCGGCCTTCCTGCCTCCAGAGTTCATCGCCTGCGTGTCGCGGGCGAGCTTCCGGGTATCACGCCGACTCCGTCGCCGTCTGCCGCTCCGCCATCAGCGCATCGTCGAGCGCCGATGCCCGCTGGTGCGCCTCCCGCGCTTCGATACGCGCGACATAGGCGAGGAACGAATCCCGCTTCGGCAACAGCCCGAACATCGTTCCCCAGCTGAGCTGCGCGCCGACATAGACGTCGGCGGCGGTGAAGCGATCGCCCGCGATATAGGCCCGCGAAAGCAACAGTTCGTCCAAAACGTCGACGACCCGATCATAGCTGCCATAACCGAACATCTGGCCCTGCTCTTCAGTGGCATGAAAGGCGGCATAGTGGTTCGTCATCGCCTGCTCCACGGGCCCCGCCCCAAAGAAGAGCCAGCGATAATAATCCGCCCGCTCTTCCGGCAGGGGCGCCAGGCCAGCTTGCGGAAACGCTTCTGCCAAATAGACGCAGATCGCCGCACACTCGGTAACGACCTTGCCGTTATGAACAAGCGCCGGCACCTTAGCCATCGGGTTGATCGCGCGATATTCCGCCGCTTTCATCGTCGTTGCATACTCGAGCACCTCGGCGCGGTAGGGCGCGCCAATCTCTTCGAGCATCCACCGGGCGATGCGGCCGCGCGACTGCGGGTTGGTATAGAGAACCAGTTCGTCTGCCATGATTCGAAGCCCCTGTTTACCCACGACGCATCGGCGTGGGAACAATAAGAGAACATGAAGCAGGACTGCGGTCAATCCGCTACAGAATGGCGAGCGTGGCGAGCAATCGATCCCATGCACGCTGGGCCTGCGCCGCGTTGTACACACGGCTGTCCGGCGGGCACCAGCCGTGCATCGCGCCCGCATAGACCTCGATCTCCGCCGGCACCTTGGCGGCGGCGAAGGCCGTGCGCAGCGCATCCTTATCGGTGGGCGCGCGAGCATCATCATTTTCGGCGATGGCGATCAGGTAGCGGCCTTGCATCTGAGGCACCAGCCGGTGGGGGCTGTCCGCCGCATCGGTGACCAGTGCAGCACCGTGGAAGCTGCCGCCGGCGCGCACCCGCCCCGGCAAGGCAGTGGCGGTGCGGAAAACGAAGGGACCGCCCATACAATAGCCGGTACTGCCCATGCCGCGCTTGGCATCTACCTCTGGCTGGGCGTCGAGAAAGGTGCCGAACGCCTTGGCATCGGCCGTGATGGCCGCCGGCGTCAGCGGCTCGCGCCACGGCATGATCATCGCCCGAACTTCCGGCTGGTCAAACGACTGGCCGGGTTTCAGGAACGGCGCCTTGGTGGAGCGGTAGAACTGGTTGACGGTCAGGACGGCGAAGCCGGATTGCGCCAGCCGATCCGCCATCTGCCGAAAGGCGGGGCGCAATCCCATGATGTCCGGCCACACCAGCACGGCAGGATGGCGGCCATGGGTGGGTGCGACGAAGTAGGCATCCGCAATGCCGTCCGGCGTCCGGATCGTGACGTCACGGCCCGTCACCGCTGCAGCATTGGCCGGGATGGGCAGCAGCGCCATCGCGCCCGCTGCAGCAGCAGCGACGCCGAAGTCGCGCCGGCTGAACCCCGCCAGATGCCGATCGTTGTCCGCTGCGGTCGTTTCGTCACACATGGCGTCCTCCTCCTGGCCGATGGCCAAGGGGGTTGTAGCGCCGGAGCGTGAAGGCGGGAAGCGGGAGCATCCGCCGCCATGCCGATCAATAAAGGAGAAAATGGCGCGCCCGGAACGATTCGAACGTCCGACCCTCAGATTCGTAGTCTGATGCTCTATCCAGCTGAGCTACGGGCGCATTGGAGGGGCGGCGCCTACCGCAAGCGGATCGGCGACGCAAGGGGGTTCTGCATCATTCTTGTAAGATGGGGCCGATGCATGCACCGCACCCCCAGATTAAGCGCGGCGAAGCGCCGGACGCGCTCGGTTCAGGCGATCGCGACACGCGGTGCCCGGCGGCGGCGCAGCGCCGCACCGGCCATCGCCACGCCAGCGATCATCATGCCCCAGGCAGCCGGCTCCGGAACCGCCGCGAAATCGAACGTCCCGCTGAACGCCGCCGGACGTGCCGTGCCGTTCTGCGTGGTGAGCGAGAGCAGATAGGTGCCGCTGCTGGCAATGTTGAACGCGTAGGGCGTACCCTTGCTCGGCGTGAAGCTCTGCCCCAGAAACGCGAGGTGGGTGAAGTTCGCCTGCGCGCTGGTGAGCGTAACCTTGAGCGTGCCGGCCGTCGCGAAGACGATTTCGAAGAGGTCGCCAGCAGTCGTCTGTGCGGCGCGACGGACGGTGAAGCCGCCGGTGGTGCCGTCGAACGAGCAGACCGGGCCGGTGGTGCAGACATAGGTCGCCGCCTGTGCGCTCCCCGCGAGAGCCATGGAGCCCGCCATCGCTGCCGCGCCCGCCAGCAGAACCTTCAAACGCTTCATATACATCTCCCGTGTTACGCCGTCGCCGATACCGTGCCGTCCGCGCGCTCTGTCCAGCGCGCCGGTGCCCCATCGGCATAGTTGCGGCGTGGGAGAATCACAGCCGTTACCAATACGGTAAAGCGGCATGCCTAACGCGCTCAAGTTCCTGTTTTATTTAGATTTACTAGATTCGCAAAGCACGTTGCTGCGTCGATTCGACACAGTAGATGGTAAACGGGCGCCGTTTTCCCGACCGGCGCAAAGGGGCACGGCCGAAACGTCCGCCATGCCCCTTTGCTGCGCGTCAGCCGCGCAGTATCGCGCCCAGCTTCGCCGCCGCCGCGACGATCTTGTCCGCTACCGCTTTCAGGTCTGCGTCCGTAAAGCTTTTCTCGCCCGGTTGCAGCGTGACCTCGACCGCCAACGACTTCTGCCCTTCCGGCACGCCCTGGCCGGTGAACAGATCGAACAGCCGCGCGTCGACGATCGTGCCCTTGTCAGCCCCCTTCACGGCGCGGACGAGATCGCCCGCCGCGAGGGTGGTCGGCACCAGGAAGGCGAAATCGCGCGTGACCGCCTGCAGCGCCGGGGGCGTGAAGGCCGGGCGGGTGAAGCCTACGGCCTTCTTTGCGGGCAGTGCGTCGAGATGGATCTCCACTGCCGCGACCGCGCCGTCGAGGTCGAATGCCTTGAGCACGCTCGGGTGCACCATGCCGAAGCTGGCGAGCACGTTCTTCGGCCCCAGCCGCAGCGTCGCCGACTGACCGGGATGGTAGGCGGCGCCCGCCTCGCCCATCACCTGGAGGTTGGCGACCGGCGCACCGGCGGCCTCCAGCAGCGCCAGCGCCTCGGCCTTGGCATCGAAGGCGGTGAAGGGCTGGGCCTTGCCGCCCTGCCATCCGCGCGCGGCCTTGGATCCGGCCAGCACGACGCCCAGCGTGAGGCGCTCCTTGTCCGCCAGATAGCGGCGGCCGACCTCGAACAGGCGGACGCTGGTCGCGCCGCGCTTGAGGTTACGCTCCGCCGCCGCGAGCAGGCCGGGCAGCAGCGAGGGGCGCATGACCTTCATGTCTTCGCTGATCGGGTTTGCGAGCGTCCAGGCGCCGCCGCCGAAGACGTCCGCCTGGGCTTCGGGGAGGAAGCTCCAGGTGATCGCTTCGTTGAGACCGCGCGCAGCGGCCGTGCGGCGCATCCGGCGCTCGAGCTTCTGCTCGGGCGTGGCGGTGGGCGTCGCGACGCCGGGGTTGCGGGGCAGCGGCGTGGACGGCACGTTATCGATGCCGGCGATGCGGATCACTTCCTCGACGATGTCGGCCGGGCCGTCCACGTCGCGGCGCCAGCTCGGCGCGGTGACGCGGAGGGCCTCGAAGCCGTCGCCGAACTCGACCGGATCCCCATTGCCGTCGAGCGGCTGGACGATGAAGCCGAGACTTTCGAGGATTTCGACCTGCTGTTCTGCGGGAATGGCGAGGCCGCCCAGTGTCTCGGCCAGCGCCGGATCATAGCCGACGACCGCGCCTACCTTGGGCGGCGTGCCGCTACGGGTGACCTCGCTCGGGGTGCCGCCGCACAGCGCCAGTACCAGCCGGGTAGCGATCGCCAGCCCCTCGTCGAGGAATTCGGGATCGACGCCGCGCTCGAAGCGGGTGCGCGCATCGCTGGTCAGCAGCAGCTTCTGGCCGGTGCGGGCAATGTGCTCGGGATCGAAATAGGCGCATTCGATCAGCACGTCTTTGGTGTCGTCCGCACAGCCCGAATGCTCGCCGCCCATGATGCCGCCAATGTCGTGCACCGCCGCATCGTCGGCGATCACGGTCATCGAGTCGGTGAGCGTGTAGGTCTTGCCGTTCAGCGCCAGCACGGTCTCCCCGTCCTTCGCCTTGCGCGCGACCAGCCCGCCCGAGAGCTTCGCCATGTCATAGACATGGAGCGGACGGCCCAGCCCGAACATCACGAAGTTGGTGATGTCGACCAGCGCCGAGATCGGTTTCTGTCCCACCGCCTTCAGTCGCTGCTGCAGCCAGTCCGGCGACGGCCCGTTCTTCACCCCGCGAACGATCTGGCCATAGAAAGCCGGGCAACCCGCCGCATCGTCGGTCCGCACGTCGGGGCCCGCACCTTGCGGTACGATCGCCGGCAGGTCTGCCACCACCGCGTCGAGCGGCTTGAGCGTGCCGAGGCCTGCCGCGGCGAGATCGCGGGCGATGCCGCGCACGCCCATGCAATCCTGGCGGTTCGGCGTGATCGACACGTCGATCACCGGATCGTCGAGCCCCGCATAGTCGGCGAAGGCGGTGCCGACCGGCGCATCTTCCGGCAGCTCGATGATGCCGTCATGGTCCTCGCCGAGCTCCAGCTCGCGGGTCGAGCACATCATGCCGTTCGATTCGATGCCGCGCACCGCCGCGACCTTGAGCGTCATGCCGTTGGCCGGCACCACCGCGCCGGGAAGCCCCAGCACACCGACCAGCCCGGCACGCGCGTTCGGCGCACCGCAGACGACCTGCAATGGGCCTTCGCCGAAATCGACGCTCAGCACCTGCAGCTTGTCCGCCTGCGGGTGCCGCTCGGCGGTCAGCACGCGGGCGACACGGAAGCCGGTCAGCCGCTCGGCGGGGTTCTCGACGCCCTCAACCTCAAGGCCGATACGGGTCAGCGCCTCGAGGATCTCGGTCAGCGAGGCTTCGGTCTCCAGATGCTCCTTGAGCCAGCTCAGGGTGAACTTCATGCGCCGACTCCTCCGCTCAGCGTGGGCACGTCGAGCGCCGAGAAGCCGTAATGCTTGAGCCAGCGCAGATCGCCGTCGAAGAAGGGGCGCAAATCGTCCATCCCGTATTTGAGCATCGCCAGCCGGTCGACGCCGGTGCCGAAGGCGAAGCCCTGCCATTCATCGGGATCGAGCCCGCAGGCCTCGATCACCCGCCGGTGCACCATGCCGCTGCCCAGCACTTCCATCCAGCCGCCGCCGGGCGCGTCGCCGCTGCCGCCGATCACGCGCTTGCCGTCCTTCCAGGTGAAGCCGACATCGACTTCGGCCGAAGGCTCGGTGAAGGGGAAATAGCTGGGGCGCAGGCGCAGCACGATGTCGTCGCGCTCGAAGAAGGCCTTGAGGAAGGTCTCCAGCGTCCATTTGAGGTGGCCGAGCGTGATGCCCTTGTCGATCACCAGGCCTTCGATCTGGTGGAACATCGGCGTATGCGTCGCATCCGAATCCGAACGATAGACGCGGCCGGGCGCTATGATGCGGATCGGCGGCTTCTGGCTGGTCATGGTGCGGATCTGCACGGGGCTTGTGTGCGTGCGCAGCACCATCGGCCGCTCATGTTCGCCGGCGATATAGAAGGTGTCGTGCATCGCACGTGCCGGATGCGTCTCCGGGATGTTGAGCGCGGTGAAATTGTGCCAGTCGTCCTCGACCTCGGGGCCGGTGGCGACCGCGAAGCCCAGATCGGCGAAGATCTCGGCCAGCTCGTCCATCACCTGGCTTACCGGGTGGACCGAGCCCGGCGCGACGCCGTCGACCGGCAGCGTCATGTCCACCGTTTCGCTGGCGAGGCGCGCGTCGAGCGCGGCCTGTTCCATCGCCGCCTTGGCGGTGGCGAGCGCCTCCGTCACGGCTTCGCGCAGGCCGTGGATGCGCGGCCCCTGTTCCTGCCGCTCCTCGGGGCTCAGCTTGCCGAGCGTCTTGAGCAGGCCGGTGATCGCGCCCTGCTTGCCGAGCGCCTGGACGCGCACCGCCTCCAGCGCATCGAGCGCGGTGGCAGCATCGATCGCGGCAAGCAGCTCGCCGCGCAGGGTATCGAGATCGGTGGTCATCGTTTTCCGTTCACTGTGCGAGGTGGCTGGAACCCCAGACGGGCTCGCAGGTCAAGGTATTTGCGGGCACGCTACACCCGGCTGCCGAACAGCGCCGCGCCGAACGCCACGAACACGCCGCCCGTCACCCGGTTGAACATCCGCTGCCGGCGCGCAGGCGCCAGCCATGCCGCGAGCGAGCGGCCGCCCAGCGCATAGACCGAGAACCAGAAGGCCTCGATCACCGCAAAGGTGGCAATGAGGATCGCCAGCTGCGGCAGGAACGGGTGGCCGACGTCCAGGAACTGCGGGAACAGCGCGGCGGCGAAGACGATCAGCTTGGGGTTGGACAGCCCCGTGCCGAGCCCGGTGAGATAGCGCGCGCGAACCGACTGCCGCGCCGGCACCGGCGCATCGGCATGCGCCCCCGCCACCGGCGCACGCCAGGCCTTGATGCCCAGCCATACGAGATAGGCGACCCCCGCATAGCGCAGCGCGTCGTACAGTCCCGGCGATGCCTTGAGCAACGCCCCAAGCCCCGCCGCCGAGGCGCCCAGGCAGAACATGTTCGCGCTCATCAGCCCGGCGGTGGTCGGCAGCACGCTGCGTGCGCCCTCGCGGATGCTCTGCACCATCACGTGGAGCATGTTCGGCCCCGGCGTCATCGACACGAAAAACACGGCGGTGACATAGAGCCACCAGGTCTTCATCGCCACGGGATCGTCTCCCCCGGTTGGAATGAAAAAGGGCGCCGAAGCCGCAGCCTCGACGCCCCTTGTTCAGCTTGCGCGCAGGTCCGCTCAGGCGGCCTGGGGCAGAGCCGCCTTCGCCTGCGCGATGATGGCCGTAAAGGCTTCACCCTCGTGCATCGCGATGTCGGCCAGGACCTTCCGGTCGAGTTCGATACCCGCCAGCTTCAGGCCGTGCATGAACTGCGAATAGGTCAGGCCTTCGGCGCGCACACCGGCGTTGATGCGCTGGATCCACAGGGCGCGGAAGCTGCGCTTCTTTACCTTGCGGTCGCGATAGGCGTACTGGCCGGCCTTTTCGACGGCCTGGCGCGCGATGCGGATGGTGTTCTTGCGACGGCCATAATAGCCCTTCGCCTGATCCAAAATCCGCTTATGCTTCGCCTTGGTGGTCGTACCACGCTTTACTCGTGCCATGTGTCAGGCCCTCCTTACTTCAGGCCGTACGGCGCCCACGCGACAACGCGTGCGACGTCGGCGTCGGCGAGCACAGAGGTGCCGCGGTTCTGGCGGATATACTTTGCATTGTGGCTGATCAGGCGGTGACGCTTGCCAGCGACGCCGTGCTTGATCTTGCCGGTCGCGGTGAACTTGAAGCGCTTCTTCACACCGCTCTTGGTCTTGAGCTTGGGCATTTTCGTCTCCTTTTGGTTCGACGATTGCGGACAGCCGCGGCAGCCCTATTGGCCGGACGGTCCCTCGATCGCGGAAAGGCGGCCCATTAGCCGATGGATCACGGCTTTGCAACCACCCGGGAACCCCGCGCGAGGCCGGGATTTTGACAGTCATGGCTCACCTGGACGCACCGCTGCTCGCCGCCGACCAGGCACCGCCGCCCCGGCCCGTCCGCTCGATGGGCACGCCGCTCGCCGCCACGATCGCCGTCGTCACCAGCCTGATCGGGCTGGTGGTGCTGGCCTGGGCGGTGCTGTTCGTCACCAAGGGGCGGTTCCTCAAAGGCACGTTCGAATCGATCGCGAGCAGCAGCGCCCAGCGCAGGGTACGGGTGGCGGGCGATTTCCAGCTCTATTTCGCGCCCTTCAACCTGAAGTTCGTCGCCGAAGGGCTCAGCGTCGAGAACCCCGACTGGGCGGGCACCAGCCCGTTCTTCAGCGCCGCGCGCATCGATGCGCGAATCGCCACCTTCTCGCTGCTCGCCCATCAGAAGCGGTTCCAGTGGCTGGGCCTCACCGACGGGCGAATCGACCTGCAATGGGATCGCGACGGCAAGCAGAATACATGGACTTTCGGCAGCGGCGGCGGCAAGCCGCTGGAGATGCCGCTGATCCAGCGCGCGCGGATCGCGGGCACGCAGCTCCGCTATCTCGACCCCCGTCACCGGCTCGATGCGGCGATTCGCGTGGACACCGTGGCAGCCGAGGACAATCGCTTCGCCGACACGATCCGATTCGACGGCAACGGCACCGCGCGCGGCGCCCGCTTCACGCTGGCGGGGGCGCTGCTCTCCTCCAACAAGACGCTGGCGGGCGGCGAGAACCGGCTGCGCCTGCATGCCGAGGGGGTGCGCAGCCGGGTCGACATCGCCGGCACGCTGCCCGGCGCAACGGTGTTGGACGGTGCGAAGCTCCACATGAACCTGCGTGGACAGAATCTGGCCGATATCTTCATGCTCGCCGGCATCGCCGTGCCGGACACGCGCGGGTATCGGCTGACCTCGGTGGTTGCCAAGCAGGGTGACGAATGGCGCTTCACCGGCGTGAAGGGCCGTTTCGGCGACAGCGACCTTGCCGGCAAGTTCACGGTGCAGTTGCGCGAACCGCGCATGCTGGTGACGGCAGACCTTGCTACCCAGATCCTCGACATCATCGATGCGGGCCCGTTCATCGGCTATAATCCGAATGCCCTCGCAACCCAGGGTGCGCAGGCAGCGGTAACGCAGACGGCCGGCCCCCCGCGCCTCCTACCCGACGCGCCGTTGCGGACCGAGGCGCTGAAGAATTTCGATGCCCGGGTGAAGTGGCAGGTGCGGGCGGTGCGCGCTCCGAACCTACCGGTGTCGAACATCGAACTGGGCCTGGAACTCGAAGATCGCCTGCTCACGCTCAGCCCGCTGAACTTCAGCCTCGCCCGCGGCACGGTCACGTCGGACATCCGGATCGACGCTCGCCGTTCACCGGTGTTCACGCGCTATGATATTCGGCTTTCCCCTACGCCCATGGGGGTGCTGCTCGCCGGCTTCGGCGCCGATCAGTCCGGCACCACGGGCATGCTGAAGGCGCGGGTACAGATGGAAGGTACCGGCGACAGCGTGCGCCAGTCGCTGGCCAGTGCCAATGGCCGTATCGCCGTGATCATGCCCAAGGGCGAATTCTGGACGCGCAACACCGAACTGGCCGAATTCGACCTCGGCACCTTTGTCCAGAAGATGTTCGAGCGTCGGTTGAAGGAGCCGGTGCAGATCAACTGCGGACTGATCGGCTTCACGGTCCGCGACGGGGTCGCGGCGGCGGATCCGATCCTGATCGATACGCAGAAGAATGTAATGCTCGGCCGCGGCGGCTTCAGCTTCAAGAACGAGACGATCGACCTCGCCTTCCGCGCCGATTCGAAGCGGTTCAGCCTGTTCTCCGGCCAGTCCCCCGTCGGCATCGGCGGCAGCTTCGCCAAACCGTCGATCAGCGTCATCAGCCCCGAACTGCTCGCGCGTGCCGGTGGCGGCCTTGGCCTGGCACTGGTGGCGTCGCCGATCGCGGGAGTGCTGACCTTTGTCGACTTCGGCGACGCCAAGGCGACGGATTGCGGGCCGGTATTGGCGGGCGCCAGCGCAGCGAGTCAGCGCGACGCCAAGGGCCGGCCACGAGACGATGTCGGCGGCGGGACCACCGCCAAATCGGAAAGCGGCAAGGCCAATCCGGGCGAAGTGAAGCGGCAGCGCAAGAAGTTCCTCGGCATCTTCTGACCGCCCTTGCCTCCGTGCGAGAGCGCGGCGCACAGTTTGCGCCGATGCTGCGCCTGACCGTCCTTGCCCTTGCGCTTGCCGCGACGAGCGACAGCCGCCCGGTGCAGCGCACCGTCGCCGATGCCGCTGCATTCGCCGGGATGTCGGCCTTGCCGGTGCAGGCGGGGGGCCGAGTGGAGCGCAAGCTGGGCGGCTTTCGCCACCAATGGCCTGGCGTTTATTTCGAAGCCGCATTCCGCGGAGACCGCGTGTCGTTGCGCTTCGATGACGCCACCAATGCCTATCGCGCGTCCATCGACGGGAGCCCACCACAGACGATCGACCGCCCGGGCACGCGCGGTGTTACGTTCGCCGGTCTGGGCGGCGGTGCACACCGGATCCGCCTGGACAAGGTAACCGAAAGCGCGCAGCCGGCATGGTTCGGCGGCTTCTTCGTCGCGCCGGGCCGCGTGCTACCTGCACCTCCGCCACGCCGCCGCCAGATCGAGTTCATCGGCGACTCGTCGATGACCGGCTATGGCGCGCGCTCGCCCGGACGCGCCTGTTCGCCCGAACAGGTACGTGCCACCACCGATACGCCCAATGCGTTCGCTGCGCTGGCCGCACGCCATTACGGGGCGGATTATCAGGTCAATGCGGTGTCCGGCCTGGGGCTCATGCGGGGCTTGGGCGCCGGAGACCAGCGCGACGGAATGGAACGGATCTGGCCGAGGTCGATGCCCGCCGAGCCCGAACCCTATGCGGACCCGACATGGCAGCCGCAGATCGTGATGCTGAAGCTGCAGGCGGATTTCATCGGCTTCCGCCCCGACACGCGCTGGCCCAGCATGGACGCGCTGCTTGGCGACTATGCGACCCGATATGGGCGCTTCCTGGCCCGCCTCCACGCCCGCTACCCGGGTGCAGTGTTCCTCCTGTGGTGGTTCGACGGCCGCAGCGCACCGCCCGAGGAGCAGGCCCGGCTACGCGCCGCCGAAGCCCGTATCAGCGATGCCGCGCGAACGGCCGGCGCACGGGATGTACTGTTCCTGCCTTTTCCGGCCGGCGCGTTCCGGGCAACGGCGTGCCACGGCCATTATGGGCTGGAGGAGCATCGCCGCATCGCCGCCTGGCTGATCCACGAGATTGATGCGCATCCGGAATTCTGGGCGGGGCGCTAGCAGCGAAGCGCTGCCCTCCCCGCTGCCTTTCAGCAGCGCGGCTCAATGGCCCTCGCAGGCCATTGCCTCCAAAATGTCGTCGATCCGCGCCGGATCGCCGGCGGCGATCACTTCGCCCTTGCTGCCGGCGTGGAGCGGATCGCCCTGCCAATCGCACATCCGCCCGCCCGCGCCTTCGATCACCGGTACCAGCGCGGCGAAATCGTGCAGCTTCAGCCCAGCTTCGACGACGATGTCGAGCCAGCCGCTCGCGACGCAGCCATAATTGTAGCAATCGCCGCCGAGCACCGTGCTCATTACCTTGGCATCGAGATGCTCGAAGGCGTGGAGTTGCGAATCGTCGAACAGCGCCGGCGAGGTGGTGCCGAGGATCGCCTGGTTCAGTTCGCGGCAGATGCGCGTGCTGGCGGGCTTGCCGTTGAACAGCGTCTGCCGCCCGGTCACGCCGAGCCAGCGTTCGCCGATGATCGGCTGATCGATGATGCCCAACACCGGCCAGCCATCCTCCACCAAGGCAATCAGCGTGCCGAACACCGGCCGACCGGCGATGAAAGCGCGGGTGCCGTCGATCGGATCGAGTACCCATTGCCGGCCGCTCGTGCCTTCGCGGATGCCGAATTCCTCGCCAATGATCCCGTCCATCGGACGCTCTGCGATGAGCAGCTTGCGCATCGCCTCTTCGCCAGCGCGATCGGCCAGCGTGACGGGAGACTGGTCTTCCTTTGCCTCCACGCCATGCTCGGCACGGAAATAGGGGCGGATGGCGGCGCCGGCGGCATCGGCGAGGCGCGCAGCGAGGGCGATATCGTGCTGGGAAACGGGCATGTCCGTGCCCTACAAGGCCGAAATTGACTCGCCAAGGTCACAAACGCCTGCCACTTCGCACGACATGCGTTTGATGGCCGCGCTTCCCCTGCTTGGATTCCTGATTGCCGTTCCCGCTGCCCGTGCGCAGATTCGGGCGGTGCCGGCCCAGCCCGCTTCCGAACAGGCGGCGTTGCGCGGCGTGGACGTGTTCCTCGTCAACGAAACCGACGCGCCGATCGCCGATGCCGGGCCGCGCCAGATCGAAGTGACGGCGACGGACGGTACGCGGCTCGTGCTGGAACGAACGCCCGGACCGGTGCCGACGATTGCGGCGCGAGGCTTCGCAAAGGCCCGCTATGTGCCGGTAGGCATTGCCGGGCTTGCGTTACCCCCTGCTGTCCGCCACCAGGCCGCAGAGGTTCCGCCACAGGAAACCGTGGTGCAAAGTTCGACGGGCAGCTCCGCGGGCTTTCTCGAGCGGTTTGAACCGCATGAGCCGGTCTATGGCGCCTTCGGGCTGAAGGATGCCGGCGGCAAGCTGCAGGTGAGTTTTGCGGTGCGCCCCTTCGCGGAAGATGCACCGCTGCAGCTCGGCCATCTGCGCTTCGCCTATACCCAGACTATGTTCTGGGCGCTCAGCGAGCCTTCCGGTCCGTTCCGTTCGACCAATTACAGCCCCGAACTTTATGCCGACATCCCCTATGACGAAACGACGCGCGTGGCGCTCGGCTGGCGGCATGATTCGAACGGGCGTGGCGAAACCGACTCAGTGGACATCAACCGCATCTTCCTGCGCGCCGAAAAGCGGTTCGATCTGGGCGAGGACTGGCGAATCGACTTGGCGCCGCAGGCCTGGGTCTATGTCGGCAGCAGCGGCACCTTCCAGGACATGAAGGATTATTTCGGCTATACCGCGCTCACCGCCGCGATCCAGCAGAAGGACGGGATCAAGATCGCCGTGACCGGGCGCGGCAATGTTCGTACGGGTCGCGGGGCGGGCGAGCTGTTCGTCTCCTATCCGCTCACCCGCATCGGCGGGGGGCTTGGCATCTACCTCTTCGGACAGGCATTCACCGGTTATGGCGAGGCGCTAGACCGCTATAACGTCCGCACCACGCATGCCCGGCTGGGGATCGCCTTCACCCGCTAGCGGTGCAGCGCAGGGCGGCGTAGAGATCGACCCACACCGACTTATGGGAGGAATGTCATGCGCCTGAAGCTCGCCCTCGCCGCCCTCGCCCTGCCGCTGGCCATGCCGGCCGGCGCCGAGCTGGCACCCGCCGCCAAGGCACCCATGTTCACCGCCAAGGGCGCGGTTGCCGGCAAGCCGATCACCGTCGACCTGAAGGCTGCGCTGAAGAAGGGCCCGGTGGTGCTGTACTTCTTCCCCGCCGCCTTCACTTCGGGCTGCAACGCCGAAGCCCATGCCTTTGCCGAATCGCTCGACGATTTCACCAAGGCAGGCGCCACCGTGATCGGGATGACGGCCGGCAACGTCGATCAGCTGGAAAAATTCTCGAGCCAATATTGTGCGGGCAAGTTCGCCGTCGCAGCCGCCACGCCGGAAGTCGCCAAGGGCTATGACGTGCTGATGCAGAACGCCAAGTACACGAAGCGCACCAGCTATGTGATCGCGCCCGACGGGAAGGTTCTGTTCGTCCATTCGGATCCGAACCCCGCCGATCACATCCGCCAGACGCTCGCCGCGGTCCAAAAATATCACGAGTCGCATCGCCACTGATCGCCGCAGCGCTTGGCCGGTGATCCTGTCCACTCCCGCCGCAATTATTATTGGATGCGGCGGGAGGAGGCGCTGGCCGAGCAGCGCGTTGAAAAACAGGGGCTTTGTTTCAGCAGATCGGCGCCGTCTGGCGCTGACGCCGAAACAAGGCATCCCCGCAACAACCAGATTTTAGCACTCTTCCTCTACTTACCACGGGCCATATAGCGGCCATACATGCCGTGACTTCGCACGGGGGATTTGGAGCGTATGCGCATCGCGCGTGCCGTTCATTCGGAGGCAGAGCAGGAAGACGGCCGGAGGCTGTTCGAACGCATCGGCGAGTTCTTGATGGATCAGCGGCTGCCGCCGAGCCCGACCCATTATGCCTTCGTCCATCGCCTGTTCACGGATCCCGAAGGGCCGCTCGCCCGTGCAGTGGAGATGATCACCGAAGGCGGCGTGCGGCTTACTCCACGCGATATCCTGACCCTGAATGCGGACTTCCAGCCGGCAGACACAGCACAACCGGCCGAGGCACCCGTCGACGTGAAGGAACGGGCCGAGGGTCTAGTCGCACGAACGCAGATGCAGGTCGAAGGCTTTGCCGACATGGTCACGGCGATGCGCGCCGAAACCGCCGATTTCGGACGGGATCTGGCGGCCAGCGCCGAAGCGATGTCTGCAGCGGCGGGCGAGCCTTCGCAGAACGACGACGTCGTCCGCATTACCGCCGCGATGCTGGAGCGCATCCGGATTGCGGAAGAGAAGCTGGAAACTACGACACGTGAGGCCAAGGATCTCCGCGAGAAGCTGGAAGAAGCGCGCGAAAACGCGCGGCGCGATCCGCTGACCCAGCTGCCCAACCGCCGCGCCTTCGAAGAAGCCTTCGCCGCGCAGGAAGGTGCAGGCGGCCGGATGTGTCTGGCGGTTTGCGACATCGATCACTTCAAGTCGGTGAACGATCGGTTTGGCCATGCGGTGGGCGATCGAGTGCTCAAGGCCATTGCCGATGCGCTGCGCCACAGCTGCCGCGGCCATCTGGTGACACGCTATGGCGGCGAAGAATTCGCCGTGCTGTTCACCAACATCTCGCTGGATCGAGCCCGGCAGACGCTGGACCACGCCCGCGGCACGGTGCAGGCGAAGCGCTACAAGCTGCGCGATACGGACGCCCCCTTGGGGGAGATCACCTTCTCGGCCGGACTTACGCTGGTGACGCCGGGCGAGATGCACCAGACCGCTTTTCATCGTGCGGATCGCCTGCTCTACGCCGCCAAAAGCGCTGGGAGGAATATGGTGCAGGTAGGCGGCGCGGACATGCGTGAAAAATCACGATAGTTGGTAATTTTCACGCAGAAGCCTAGTGAATTATACCATTTGAGAAATCGCCTCGAAGCGATATCGCATTCAAATCAATATCTTAGATAATTGGCACGGTCCCTGCAAAGATAGCGGCATTGGCACTGGATGGTCCGGACGCCGCCTTCAGGGAGTAACTACCATGACGTTTCGTATCGAAGCCTTTCACCGCACCCTCGCCACCACGGGCGCGCTGCTTTTCACCGCGGTTCTGCTTGCGGTATCCACGCCGATCCTTCCGATCGCATGATGCTCGCACAGCAGGAGACGCTCCGCATGGTACGCGACATCATGATCGGCATGATATCGTTCGCGATCACCGCCGTTTTGATCCTGGGCAGCGGCCTCCAGGGTTCCAGCCTCATCGGCTGAACCCGGTGGCCGCTCCGGCGGCCCCATCGCAGGAACCCTTGCCCTGCCCCACCGGTTTTTCCGGCACCCTCCATAAAGCTGCAGGAGCCGTGCCGATGCCCGACGATCTTACCATAGAACGAATCCACGAAGATGCGCTGCCCGGCGAGGAGCGCACGCTGGATCCCAAGCCCGAATGGCAGCCGCGTTATCCGGGGTCGAACCGGCTGAAGGACAAGGTCGCCATCGTCACCGGCGCCGATAGCGGCATTGGCCGTGCCGTCGCCGCGCTATACGCCCGGGAAGGTGCCGATGTCGCGATCGTCTACCTGAACGAGCATGCCGACGCGGAGGACACGGCCGAAATCGTCCGCGCCGAAGGCCGCCGCGCGCTGACGATCGCAGGCGATGTCGGGGACAAGAGCTTCTGTGACCAGGCCGTGCGCCAGGTGATCGAGGAGTTCGGCCGTATCGACATCCTAGTGAACAATGCCGGCGAGCAGCATCCGGACAAGGATATCACCGACATCACCGAGGAGCAGCTTCGCCGCACCTTCCAGACGAATATTTTTGGCATGTTCTTCCTGGTGCAGGCCGCGGCACCGCATCTGAAGCAGGGCGCTGCCATCGTGAACTGCACGTCGGTCACCATGTACCAGGGCGAACCCGAACTGCTCGACTATAGCTCGACAAAGGGTGCGATTACCGCCTTCACGCGCAGCCTCTCGATGAACCTCATCGAGAAGGGCATTCGCGTGAACGCCGTCGCGCCTGGACCGATTTGGACACCGCTGAATCCCAGCGGCGGCGCCTCGCCCGAGAAGCTCGAACATTTCGGCGAAAGCGTGCCTATGGGACGCCCAGGTCAGCCGAACGAAGTCGCGCCCGCCTTCCTTTTCCTCGCATGCGAGGACTCGAGCTACATGTCCGGTCAGGTACTCCATCCCAATGGCGGGACCATCGTGAACGGCTGAATGCGCCGCGCCGGTCTGGATCAGACCGGCGCGATCTCCCCGACCAGGCCGGTCGGGGCTGGCTCCCCGCGTGAATAAACGCCGGTCAGCAGCCCGGCGGCGATCACATGCCCGGCCATGGCGCGCAGCAGCGCGCTGCGGCCGGGATTGTCGCCGATCTCGCAGCCGGCCCCCAATGCAAACAGCTGGAAGGCATAGTTGTGCGGGCCATGGCCGGTCGGCGGATCGGGCGGCAGCCAGCCTTCGCCGAGATAGCTGTTCCGGCCGACATCCTTGCCCTCGGCGTCGCCGGCGCCATCGGCCCGGATTGCGCCTTCCTTCAGGTCTCCATCGACCGGAAGGCCCCAGACCACGGCATGGACCAGCGGCTGCGGCGCCGGCGCATCGGGATCCTCGACGATCAGCGCGAG
Source organism: Sphingomonas sp. ATCC 31555 (assembly GCF_000282895.1). Taxonomy (GTDB): domain Bacteria; phylum Pseudomonadota; class Alphaproteobacteria; order Sphingomonadales; family Sphingomonadaceae; genus Sphingomonas. The sequence goes on along the minus strand of NZ_ALBQ01000021.1, from coordinate 15,977 downwards.
GCATGCGGTGCCTTCGGGCACATCGCTCCAAAACAGAGGCGGCGAGACGCCCTCGCCGTCCGCAGTGAATCGCTCCGGCAAGCGGGCGCCATTGGCAAAGGCAGGACTGGCGAGATGCAGCACGTCAAAGCTGCCGAGTTCGGGCTGGACGATCGCCAGCTTGCCGGCCCCCGCGCGCAGCCCCTTCAGTGCGCTTCCCAGCCAATGCGGTACATGTTCGAGCATCGCGGTCTCTCCCGTTTGTCCGTCAAACGCGCCGCCGCCCGCGATTATCCCGCGTTACAGGTCAAGCTTTTCGTAATCCGCGGGGGGCGTGATCCCTTCCATGCGTTCGGCGAGCAGTACACGGAAGCTGGGGCGGCTCTTCATTCCGATATACCAGCGCTTGGCGAGTTCGTGGCTCTTCCAATCGATCCCGCCCAGATAATCGGCGACAGAAATCTGCGCTGCGGCGGTAATGTCGGCCAGGCTCATCGTCGCCCCGGCCAGCCAGGTGCGGTGGTCGAGCAGATAATCGATATAATCCAGATGGCCGACCGCTGCCTTCATCGCATCGCGCAAGGCCTTCGCATCGGGTGGCTGGCGATAGACGATGCGCTTGATCATTCGCTCGTGGAGAAGCGGCGCCGTGATGTCACTGTAGAAGTTGTTATCGAACCACACGACCAGCCGGCGTATCTCGGCGCGGTCGACTGCAGACCCGTTGAGCAGTGCGTTCTTGCTGACGGTCTCTTCGAAGAATTCGCAGATCACGGTCGAGTCGATCAGCGTCACATGGCGCTCGGCATCGATCATCACCGGGGTCTGGCCGGTGGGATTGAGGTCGAGAAACTCGTCGCGACGCAGCCAGGGCGATTCGCGTACCGGTTCATAGGCAATGCCCTTCTCGCCCAGCAGGAGCCGGACCTTGCGCGAGAAGGGACAGAGCGGGAATTGAAGGAGCTGCCACATGGGCAAAGCCATAAGCAGCGGAAATGGGCCGGGGAAGACTCGTTGTAGCGCGGGTCGCAATTCTATATTTTGATCGGCATTCTAGAACGGAGCCGCACCATGGCGCTCAGCATCAAAGACGAAGAGACCGACCGGCTGGTCCGCCGCTACGCGCGCGCCAAGGGGGTGAGCTATACCACGGCGATCCGGATGGCGGTTACGGAGGCACTTCGGCGCAGCGGCGAGCCGGTCACCGATCCGGACGCGGAGCAGCGGCTGACGGTATATCGTTCCGTTGTTAACGAGGTGCGCCAGGCTTACGCTGCGCTGCCTACGCTCGATATGCGTGACCCAGATGCGATCCTCTACGATAAGAACGGCCTGCCGAAGTGATAGCGGTCGATACCTCCGCGCTGATGGCAATCCTGCAGGAGGAGGCCGAAGCCGAGGCGTTTCTTCGCGCGATGGCAAGCCCCGATCGAGTTCTAATCGGAGCTCCAACTGTTTTTGAGTTCGAACTGGTAGTCTCACGTCAGAAAGGTGAGGATTTTCTGCCGAGCGCATGGCGCTTGCTGCACCTGCCAACAATTGAAGTCGTGCCATGGACGCAGGCGCATGCCGTTCTCGCCGCCAACGCGCTGGGCCGCTTCAGCGGGCGGCCAGCGCGCCTGAACTATGGCGACTGCATGGCCTATGCCGTGGCTGCCTTGGCTGAGTGCCCTTTACTCTTCAAAGGCAATGACTTCCGCCAAACCGACATCGACTCTGCCCTTGATTAGCGCAGCCTGCTTACGTCTATCATCGCGGTGAAAGCCGGGATGACGAAGGTGGGGAACGGTCCCCACCTCCATCCCATCACTCTGCCGCCACCGCCTCGACGGTATCGTTGAGCGGATGCGGCAGCCGGGTCAGCATTTCCTTCGGCACCACCTGCCAGAACTTGCCGACTTCGCGGTCCCAGTCCTCCAGCAGGCCCTTCGACCATTTGCTGTCGGTCTCCTCGGCATGCGCCTCGACCAGCGCCCGGAGCTTGGTTTCCCAATGGCTGGAGGCCAGCCGGTTCCAGGTGATGTTCTCCGGATTGGCGTGGCGCTCGAAACTGCCGTCGACATCATAGACGAACGCCATGCCGCCGGTCATGCCCGCGCCGAAGTTCATGCCGACGCGGCCCAGCACCACGGCGGTGCCGCCGGTCATGTATTCGCACCCGTTCGCGCCGCAGCCCTCGACCACCACGTCAGCGCCCGAGTTGCGCACCGCAAAGCGCTCGCCCGCCTGGCCGGCCGCGAACAGTCGGCCCGAGGTCGCGCCGTAGAGCACGGTGTTGCCGATAATCGTGTTGTTCCACGATTCGATCGGCGAGCTGACCATCGGTCGCACCACGATCACGCCGCCCGAGAGGCCCTTGCCCACATAGTCGTTGGCGTCGCCGAAAACTTCGAGCGTGATGCCCTTGCACAGGAATGCCCCGAGCGACTGGCCAGCCGAGCCGCGCAGCCGGACATGGACGTGCCCATCCTGCAGCGTCGACATGCCGAACTTGTTGGTCACCTCGGACGAGAGCCGCGTGCCCACCGCGCGGTGCGTATTACGCACCGAATAGGTGAGCTGCATCTTCTCGCCGCGTGCGAACACGGGTGCGGCATCCTTGATCATCTGTGCGTCGAGGCTGTCCGGCACGGCGTTGCGGAAGGTGCTGAGGCTGAAGCGCCGCTCGGCATCGTCCGCATCCACCTTGGCGAGGATCGGGTTGAGGTCGAGATCGTCGAGATGCTCGGCGCCGCGGCTGACTTGGCGGAGCAACTCGGTACGCCCGATCACTTCGTCCAGGCTCTTGAAGCCGAGCTTGGCGAGGATCTCGCGCACTTCCTCGGCGATGAAGGTCATCAGGTTGATGACCTTTTCCGGCGTGCCGACGAACTTGGCGCGCAGCTTCTCGTCCTGGGTGCAGACGCCCACCGGGCAGGTGTTCGAATGGCACTGGCGCACCATGATGCAGCCCATCGCGACCAGGCTCAGCGTGCCGATGCCGAATTCCTCAGCGCCGAGGATCGCGGCGATGACGATGTCCCGCCCGGTCTTGAGCCCGCCATCGGTGCGCAGCTTGATGCGACCGCGCAGACCATTGAGCGTCAGCGTCTGGTTCACTTCCGACAGGCCCATCTCCCAAGGGGTGCCGGCATATTTGATCGAAGTGAACGGCGACGCGCCAGTACCCCCGGTGTGACCAGCGACGAGGATCACGTCTGCATGCGCCTTCGCGACGCCAGCCGCGACCGTGCCGATGCCGGCGGAACTCACCAGCTTCACGCACACCCGCGCGCGCGGATTGATCTGCTTGAGATCGTAGATCAGCTGCGCCAGATCCTCGATCGAATAGATGTCGTGGTGCGGCGGCGGCGAGATCAGCGTCACGCCCGGCGTTGCATGGCGCAGCTTGGCGATGAACTCGGTGACCTTGAAGCCGGGCAGCTGCCCGCCCTCGCCGGGCTTCGCCCCCTGGGCGACCTTGATCTCAATCTCGTCGCAGGCGTTGAGATATTCCGCCGTCACGCCGAACCGACCCGAGGCGACCTGCTTGATCGAGGAGTTGGCGTTGTCGCCATTCTCATAGGGCGTGTAGCGCGCCGAATCCTCGCCGCCCTCGCCCGAGACGGCGCGGGCGCCGATCCGGTTCATCGCGATGGCGAGCGTCTCGTGCGCCTCGGGGCTGAGCGCGCCGAGTGACATGCCGGGCGTGACGAAGCGCTTGCGGATCTCGGTGATCGCCTCGACTTGGTCGATCGGCACGCCCGTTTCGGGGAAGTTGAACTCGAGCAGATCGCGTAGATAGACCGGCGGCAGATCGCGCACCCCGCGCGAGAAGGCGAGGTAGCTCGAATAGCTGTCGTTCGACACCGCGGTCTGCAGCTGGTGCATCAGCTGCGCCGAATAGGCATGCGCCTCGCCGCCCGCGCGCTGGCGGTAGAAGCCGCCGACCGGCAGCGTCGCGACGCCCGCATCATAGGCCGCCTCGTGGCGCATCATCGCCGAGAGGTGGAGCGAGGCATAGCCTTCGCCCGAGATCTTGGCGGGCATACCGGGGAACAGATCGTTCACCAGCGCGCGGCTGAGGCCCACGGCTTCGAAATTGTAGCCGCCGCGATAGGAACTGATCACCGCGATGCCCATCTTCGACAGAATCTTGAGCAGCCCCTCGTCGATCGCCTTGCGGTGGCGCTTCAGGCAGTCGGACAGGCTGAGGTCGCCGAACAGGCCGCGCGCATGGCGATCTGCAATCGCAGCTTCGGCAAGATAGGCGTTTACCGTGGTCGCGCCGACGCCGATCAGCACCGCATAATAATGCGTGTCGAGGCACTCCGCCGTGCGAACGTTGACGCTCGCATAGGAGCGCAGGCCGCGCCGGACGAGGTGCGTGTGCACAGCCGCCGCGGCCAGGACGCCGGCAATCGCGACCTTGTCGGGCCCGCTATGCTCGTCGGTGAGGAACAATTCGGTGCAGCCGGCGCGGACCGCCTGCTCGGCCTCGTGGCGGATACGCTTGATCGCTGCCTTGAGCGATTCCGGATCGCCGTCCGCCGCGAAGGTGCAGTCGATCTCCGCCGCGTTCGCCCCGAAATGCGCGCGCAAGCGGTGCCAATCGGCATTGGTGAGCACCGGGCTCTCCAGCACCAGTACGGGACTGCCCGCGCCCTCGGTATCAAGGATGTTGGCGAGGTTGCCGAACCGCGTCTTGAGCGACATCACGTAGCGCTCGCGCAACGGGTCGATCGGTGGGTTGGTCACCTGACTGAAATTCTGCCGGAAGAACTGGCTGATCAGCCGCGACTTGAACGAGATCACCGCCAGCGGCGTGTCATCGCCCATCGAGCCGATCGCTTCCTTGGAGCTTTCGACCATCGGCGCCAGGATCAGTTCCATGTCCTCCAGCGTCTGCCCGGCGGCGACCTGACGACGCGACAGCTCGGCGCGCTCATAATAGGCCTCGGCAGGCGCGGCCGGCAGATCGTCGACCGACAGGAACCCCTTCACCATCGAGGCATAGTCTGCCTCGCCGGCGATCTGATCCTTGATCGCACGGTCGTGGAGCAGCTTGCCCTCGTCCAGGTCTACCGCGATCATCTCGCCCGGCCCCAGCCGGCCCTTGGCGACGACGTTCGCCTCCGGCACCGGCACCATGCCGGTTTCGGAGCCGACGATCAGCAGCCCGTCCGAGGTCTGGGTATAGCGCAGCGGACGCAGCGCATTGCGGTCCATGCCCGCCACCGCCCATCGGCCATCGGTCATCGCCAACGCGGCGGGGCCGTCCCACGGCTCCATCACCGAGGCGAGATACTGGTACATCGCGGCGTGCGCCGGCGGCGTATCCTCGTCCTGCTGCCAGGCCTCCGGCACCAGCATCAGCTTGGCGGTAGGCGCGTCGCGGCCCGAGCGGCAGATCGCCTCGAACACGGCGTCGAGCGCGGCGGTGTCCGACGCGCCGGCCGGGATCACCGGCTTGATGTCCTCGCTCTGCTCGCCGAACGCGATGCTCGCCATCTTGATCTCGTGGCTGCGCATCCAGTTCTGGTTGCCGCGGATCGTGTTGATCTCGCCGTTATGCGCCAGGCAGCGGAACGGCTGCGCCAGCCACCATTGCGGAAAAGTGTTGGTGGAATAGCGCTGGTGGAAGATCGCGACGCGGCTCTCGAAGCGCGTATCCTTGAGGTCCGGATAGAAATCGGACAGCGACTCCGCGAGGAACAGCCCCTTGTAGATGATCGAGCGGCACGACAGCGAGCAGATGTAGAAGCCGCCGACCTGCGCCGCGATCACCCGCTTTTCGATACGGCGGCGGATCAGATAGAGCTGACGCTCGAACTCGGCCGCGTCCATCGCGTCGGGCTGCGGCCCGGCGATCATGATCTGCTCGATCTCGGGGCGCGTCGCCTGCGCCTTCATGCCGATGACCGAGACGTCGACCGGCACCTGGCGCCAGCCATAGATGGTGTAGCCCGCCTCGATGATCTCGCTCTCGACGATGGTGCGGCAGGTCTCCTGCGCGCCCAAGTCGGTGCGCGGCAGGAAGATCATGCCGACGGCGAGTCGGTTCGGCAGCACGCGGTGGCCGCTGCCGACGATCTGCTCGTCGAAAAAGCGTAAGGGGAGATCGACATGGATGCCGGCGCCGTCGCCGGTCTTGCCGTCCGCATCCACGGCGCCGCGGTGCCACACCGCCTTCAGCGCATCGATCGCCGACTGGACAACGCGGCGCGACGACTGGCCGTCGGTCGCCGCGACCATGCCCACGCCACAGGCATCGCCTTCATATTCGGGGCGGTACATGCCCTCGCGGGCGAGGCGCTCGCGCTCGGCAGCCAGCTTGATGTCGTCCATGGTCTTCCTCGATCTTCGTGCGCGCGGCCCTAACGGGCGGCGATGCTTACTTCTTGGCGGGCTGGCCGGACTTGGCGCCCAGCAGCTTCACAATCTTCTCACGTTCGTCCGGAGTCAGGTCGGCCGGTTTACGCGGCGGCGGCAGATCCTTGGTGCTGGTCTGCGCCGTCTGGATAAGCGCCGGCATCTGCTTCATGATCTCCGGCATTGCTTCACCCATCGTCTGCGCCATGTCCGGCCCCATCATCAGTTCCATCGAACTGCGCGCATAATGGCTGCCGGCCGGCGTGGCGAAGAAGCGCTGCAGATCCTGCAGCTCGGGCAGGCTATATTCGCGCGCATAGGCACGCGCGAGCGCCACGCGTACCTTCGGCTCCAGCGTGGACATTAACTTGCCCATCTCGCCCATCATGGCCCGCATCATCCGCTGCTGGCGCTCCTGCCAATGCGGATCGTAAATCGCCATCACTTCGCCCAGCGTCGTCTTGCCAAGCCGCGACACATCCTGCTCGGAAAGGCCGCCGATCTGCGCGAAGTCGCGAACGGGGATGTCGCCGGCTGAACCGACCATCGATTCCATCATCCGGCTGAAATTTTCGCCCATCATCCGCTGGTACATGCCCTGCGGCACCAGCTTGTCGGCAAGTTCCCGCGCGACAGCGAGGCGGGCAGGATCTGGCGCGGCGGCGGGTGCCGGCGGCGCAGACTGGGTCTGCGCCAGTGCGGGGCTGGCGACGGCGAGCAGCAGTGCGTTGACGAGGATCTTCATGCCAGGCTCTCCTCGCGAATGGCTGCCTTGGCGGCAGGGGCCATGGCGCGTGCCTTCATCCACGCGTGCATATGCGCCGCCACGTCGCGGCCGTCACGGATCGCCCAGACGACGAGGCTCGCGCCGCGGACGATGTCGCCGGCGGCGAACACGCCATCCATGCTGGTCATCATCGTCTTGCCGTCGGTGCGCAGCGTGCCCCAGCGGGTGACGCCCAGTTCCTCGGCGCCGAACAGCTTGGGCAGGTCCTCGGGCTCGAAACCCAGCGCCTTGATGACGAGATCGGCCGGCATCTGCAGCGCCCCGCCCGGATCGACTTCCGGCGCGCGGCGGCCGGATGCATCCGGCGCGCCGAGGCGCATCTTGGAGGCGCGGACGCCGGTCACCTGCTCGGTGCCTTCGAACGCTTCCGGCGCGGAGAGCCAGACGAACTCGACGCCTTCTTCCTCGGCATTGGCTACTTCGCGCTGCGAACCCGGCATGTTCGCCCGGTCGCGGCGATAAAGGCACTTCACCGAGGCCGCACCCTGGCGGATCGCGGTGCGGACGCAGTCCATCGCGGTGTCGCCACCACCGACGACCACGACATGCTTGCCGAGCGCGTTGAGGCTGCCATCGTCATAGGCCTGCACGGCGTCGCCGAAATTCTTGCGGTTGGACGCGGTCAGATAGTCGAGCGCGTCGACCACGCCCTTGGCGCCGACGCCCGGCGCCTTGATCGCACGCGCCTTGTACACGCCGGTGGCGACCAGGATCGAATCGTGGCGCTGGCGGAGCTCGCCGAGACTCGCGTCGCGGCCGACTTCGAAATTGCGGTGGAAGACAATGCCGCCTTCCTCCAGCCGCGCGACGCGGCGCATCACCACGTCCTTCTCCAGCTTGAAGCCGGGAATGCCATAGGTGAGCAGCCCGCCCGAGCGATCGTAGCGATCGTAGACATGGACCTCATAGCCATAGCCACGCAGATACTCGGCGGCAGCAAGACCCGCGGGCCCCGCACCGATGATGCCGACCGACTGGCCGCGATCACGCCCGACCTGCACCGGTTCCACCCAGCCTTCGGCCCAAGCGGTGTCGGTGATGAACTTCTCGACCGAGCCGATCGTCACCGAGCCGTGGCCGGAGAATTCGATCACGCAATTGCCTTCGCACAGCCGATCCTGCGGGCAGATGCGACCGCAAATCTCCGGCATGGTCGAGGTGCTGTTGGAAAGCTGATAGGCCTCGCGCAACCGCCCCTCTGCAGTCAGGCGCAGCCAATCCGGGATATGATTGTGCAGCGGGCAGTGCACCGAACAATAGGGCACGCCGCACTGACTGCAGCGGCCGGCCTGCGCCTCCGCATCCGGCACCGCATAGCGCTCCGCGATCTCGCGAAAGTCTTCCGCACGCAGCTGGGCGGGGCGCTTGGCCGGATACGCCTGGGGGCGTCCGACGAATTTGAGCATGGGATCGTCAGCCATGCCGCCCCCGTACAGGAGAGCGGCGCAACGATAAAGACAGCAGTGCTGACCTATATGACGTTAGAACATCAAAAAGGCTCAATCAGGCTAAAGATTTTCAGCCAAATAGGCCCGGAACGGTCCTATCGAACGGAAAGCCAAATCAGCGCGGTCGCGCCAGCAACAATCCTATACCACGCGAACGGCGTGAAGCCATGTTTGCTTACGATGCCAACGAACCACTTGATCACGGCAAGCGCGACGACGAACGAAACCACGAAGCCGATTCCGATCTCTCCCCAACCTACGCCGCTCGTCACCAGCATCTCATGATTCTTCAGCAGCTCAAGCGCAGTAGCGCCCAGCATCGTCGGGATGGCCAGGAAGAAGCTGAACTCGGCTGCGGTGCGCCGCTCGACGCCCAGCGACAGCGCACCCATGATCGTGGCACCCGAGCGGCTGACGCCCGGTACCATGGCCAGGCACTGGACAAAGCCGATCCCGATCACCCGCAGCAGCGGGATCTCTGCAATGCCGTGGATCGTGGCGGACTTGACGAGCCGCTCGATGATGAGGATCGCCACGCCGCCGACGATCAGCGCCCAGGCCACCACCTTGGGCGCACCCAGCAGCGCCTCGATATGCCGGTGCAGCACCAGTCCGATCACCGCCGCGGGAATGAACGCGATCAGCAGATTGCGCACGAACCGGATCGACACCGGATTGAGCTTCAGAAGACCCTCCATCACCGCCCAGAAGGTGCGCCAGTAGAGCACCACCACCGCCAGGATCGCGCCGAGCTGGATGACGACGTTGAACATCGCCCACCGTGCCGAATCATAGCCCATCAGTTCGCTGGCGAGGATCAGATGCCCGGTGGAGGAGACGGGCAGGAATTCGGTGACGCCTTCGACGATGCCGAGCAGGATCGCCACCAGCAGCGTGGTCATGGGGAGGCTCCTTCGGGGGTTTCGCGCCACGCGGCCCCCGGGAAGGGCGCCGCCCGGCCGGAGTGCGGGGTCAGGCGGCGGTGCGGAAGCGGCTGAAGCGACCCGCCTGGCGGAAACGCACCAGCCAGGTGGGCGCCACCGTCGCCATCGGCGTGGGCGTGATGCCCAGCGCCGCAAGGCCCTCGGCGCCCGCCGGCACAACATTATCCGCCTGCAGCATCGCGAACTGATCGCGCGTGATCGGGGTGCCGGGCAGCGACGCGATCAGCCCGGAGAGCGAATCCGGCAGTTCGATGAAGTGCGGCTTGCGCCCGATCGCACCAGCGATCCAGCGCATCAGCGCGGTCATGCTTAGCACATCGGGGCCGCCCAGCGCATAGGTCTTGCCGCCGTGCGCGGCCGGATCCGCCAGGGCGGCGGCAACGGCCTGTGCGACATCGGCTACGAAGACCGGCTGGAACCGCGTCTCACCCCGCACCACGGGCACCACGCCCAGCGGCGCACCCGCGATCATGCCGGCAAAGCGGTTCACGAACGCGTCCTCGCGGCCGAACACAATCGAGGGACGCAGGATGGTAGCACCCGGGAAGGCGGCGAGCACGGACTGCTCGCCGGCGGCCTTGCTGCGCCCGTAAGCGGAAGGCGAACCGGTATCGGCACCGAGCGCCGAGATGTGGACCAGCGCGCTGGCCCCTGCTGCCTTTGCGGCTTCGGCCACGTTGCGCGCGCCCTGGACGTGGACCTTGTCGAAATCGCCCGACAGAATGCCGACGAAGTTCACCACCGCATCGCTACCCTGCAGCGCACGGGCGAGCGTTTCGGGCTTGGTGACGTCACCCACGACGAACTGGGTCTGGCCGAGCCCGCCCTGCGTCCTGAGGAACCACGCGTCGCGTGGCTTGCGCTCGACCAGACGGACGCGCGCGCCGGCGCTCAGCAGCTCCTGCGCCACGTAGCGGCCCAGAAAGCCCCCACCGCCGATCAGGGTTACCAGCCTGTCCTTCATCTATCGCCTCACTGCATGCGCGAACCTGCGGCCCCAATGCCGTGTGAAGGGCTAAACGGCAAGCGCCGCACGAAGTCCAACATTTTTCACAAAAGGTCGTTGACAGCCCCTGCAAACCTCCCCTAGAGGCGCCGGCCTACCCCGTGCCCAGATGGCGGAATTGGTAGACGCACCAGCTTCAGGTGCTGGCGATCGCAAGGTCGTGGAGGTTCGAGTCCTCTTCTGGGCACCACTTCCCCCCTAGGGGGGTAAAATCCTGCATCATAAGCCCGCATGGCGGCACACCCAAACGGTGACGGCCTTGATCATACGGCGATCCGGCTTATTCGCGTGGCTCGATCCGCACCACAAGCGCATCCACCTGCACCTGCGCACCGACTTCGACCGGAAGCTCGGCAACGGTGCCGTCGAAGGGCGCGGTGAGCGCATGTTCCATCTTCATCGCCTCCAGCGTGACCAGCCGCTGACCCTTGGTGACCTGTGCGCCGGGAGCGACATCCACTGCCGTGATACGGCCCGGCATGGGGGCGAGCAGGGCGCCGTCGGCGGGGGCGGTTCCGCTCGTCGGACCGACGCGTGCCAGCGATGCGAGGAACGATAGGCCGTCATCGTTCACCGCGATCCCGTCGGTCACCGGCTCGGCGATGACCGTGGCCGTCCGCCAGTTGGCCGGCAGTTCGGTAATATGGACCTTTCCGTCGACAGCCACCGCGACACGGCGGTTCGGTGCGGCATTCAAGCGGAATCCCAGGGCACCGCGCCACGGATTCGGCTGCGGCGCTTCCAGCAGATCGTCGTCCCAGCCGTGCAGCATGGTGGGTTCGCCCCGATATTCCTGGACGACCAGCGCGGCGGCAGCCTGCGTGATCATGTCGTCGGTCGGCTCGGCCGGGGGCAGCAGGACGTCGCCTTTCTCGGCGATGAAGCCGGTGTTGATGCGCGCTGCTCGGAAATCCGCGTCATCCAGCGCCCGCCAAAGGAACGGCGCGTTGGTCTTGACGGGGAAGATGTCGGTCGCGGCGCAGGCTTGGGCGAGCGCCTCGCAGGCTTCGACGCGGCTGTCGGCATGCACCACGATCTTGGCGATCATCGGATCGTAAAAACCGGTGATCTCGGCACCTTCGTGCACGCCCGTTTCATAGCGGACGTCCGACGACGGGCGGAAAATCTCCAGCCGCCCCACGCTCGGCAGGAACCCCTTGGCCGGATCCTCCGCATAGAGCCGTGCTTCCATCGCCCAGCCGTTGATCGCCAACTCGTCCTGCCGCTTGGGCAGGGGCTCGCCGCTCGCCACCCGCAGCTGCCATTCGACCAGATCCTGCCCGGTGATTTCCTCGGTCACCGGATGCTCCACCTGGAGCCTGGTGTTCATTTCCATGAACCAGATCCGGTCTGCGCGCAGACCTTCGCTCGCATCGGCGATGAACTCGATGGTGCCTGCGCCGACATAGTCGACCGCCCTAGCCGCGCGTACGGCCGCTGCGCAGATCGCTTCGCGGGTCTCAGCGTCCATGCCGGGGGCCGGGGCTTCCTCGATCACCTTCTGGTGGCGCCGCTGGAGCGAGCAGTCGCGCTCGAACAGGTGGACGACATTGCCATGCGTGTCGCCGAACACCTGCACTTCGATGTGGCGGGGCGAGAGGATGTACTTCTCCAGCAGCACGCGGTCGTCGCCGAACGAGGAGGCGGCCTCGCGCTTGCAGCTGGCGAGCGCATCGGCGAACTGGGCGGCGCTTTCCACCCGCCGCATGCCCTTGCCGCCGCCGCCCGCCACCGCCTTGATCAGCACCGGATAGCCGATCGCATCGGCCTCGGCCTGGAGCCGCTCGGGACTCTGGTCCTCGCCGAGATAGCCGGGGGTGACCGGCACGCCCGCCGCGATCATCCGCGCCTTCGCGGCGTCCTTGAGGCCCATCGCGCGGATGCTGTCCGGCTTCGGCCCGACCCAGACCAGCCCGGCGGCGAGCACCGCCTCGGCGAACTCGGCATTCTCGGAGAGGAAGCCATAGCCGGGGTGGATCGCCTCGGCGCCGGTTGCCTTGGCCGCGGCGATGATCTTCTCAGCCACCAGATAGCTTTCGCGCGCAGGGGAGGGGCCGATATGCACGGCCTCATCGGCCTGGCGGACGTGCAGCGCGTTCGAGTCGGCGTCCGAATAGACCGCGATCGTGCGCAAACCCATCGCGCGGGCGGTGCGGATGATGCGGCAGGCGATTTCGCCGCGATTGGCGATGAGCAGGGACTGGATCACGGGTGGCGCTCCGGAAAGCCGTGGCGGGTGTGGAGCGCGGCGAGCACGCCCTCAATGTCGTTGGCGAAGCCGCCCTCGGCAAAGGCGAGCGCGGGGAGGTTCTGGTTGTCCGCGCCGAGCCGCGCCACCACCGCCGCGCGCGGGCGGGGCCAGGCGACGCGGACGACCTCGATGTTCGCGGCGCGCTCGGGGAAGGCGGCGAGCAGCCCCTCCACCGTGATGCAGTCCTTGCAGTAGAAGCGGCGCGCGCCGCCATAGGCCGGGTCGGCCCAGTCGGTGTCGAGGACGAACAGCGTGTCGCGGTTCATGCCGGGCACCCCGTGGTGCGCGAGGTCCAGGCTAGGCTGGCGATCTTCCAGGCGCCGTTCTCGCGCACCAGGCTGAAGTGATCGGTGCCGCAGTGATGCACCTTGCCGTTCAGCCGGAACACATAGGGCGCCCAGACCATCGCGAGATCGCCGTCGATCTCGACCGCGGGACCGGAGATGCGCTCGTCGAACGTCTCGGGGCCGGGCTGGAAGCGGGCGAGCAGCTCGGCGTTCGTCAGCGTGCGGACGGTGCTGGGTCCACCGACGGCTTCGGTGACGATCGTTGCACTTGCGCTCGGGTGGAGGACGGCGCCGATCGCCGCGGCGTCGCGCGTGTTGATCCCGCCCAGCAGCCTGTCGACCGTCGCGAGCACGGCGCGCTCGTCGCTGCCGTCGGGCGGAGCGAGCGGGTTGGCGGGCGGCAGCTTGGTCGGAGAGGGCGTGCTGTGCGTGGGGTTGGCGGCAGGCGGCGGCAGGCCGGCGGTCTGCGGGGTCAGGGTGAGGGCGAGGAGGGTGAGGAGCATGATTCAGCCTTCAGCGATAAGATCCTCCCCCAGCTTGCTGGGGGAGGGGGACCATGCGTAGCATGGTGGAGGGGCGCGCGAAGCGCGAACGGGGACAGCGATGCTCAAGGGCAACGGCAGATCGTATCGTCGAGCGAGGCGCCTGCGGCGGGAAATGTCGTTGCCCGAGGTGCTGCTTTGGCAGCAACTGCGCGGTCAGGCCTGCGAGCGGTGGCGCAAGCAGCATCCTGCCGGGCCGTACGTGCTCGACTTCTACTGCGATGCGGCACGGCTGTGTGTCGAAGTCGATGGCGAAATGCATGCGCGTGGCAATGCGCCCGTAGCGGATGCGCGACGGGATGCTTGGCTCTTGGCGCAGGGCGTGGTGACGCTGCGCGTGCCCGCAGCAGAGGTGTTGAACAACCTTGAGGGTGTTCTGGTCGGTATCGGCGAAGCCGTGGCCGAGCGGCGCAGGAAGATAAACGGCGCGTAGGGCGGGCGGAGCGCTTTCCGTCGCCTGCGGCGCCGGCCCCGCCACCACCGGCCTGCGGCCGGCGGTCCCCCTCCCCCAGCAGGGCTGGGGGAGGATCTCGGTGAAGTGCATTCCTCCCCCAGCTTGCTGGGGGAGGGGGACCATGCGCAGCATGGTGGAGGGGCGCGCGAAGCGCGAACGCCGGGCGCGAGGCACCAGTGCAACGAAGGGAAGCGAACCTTCGCTCACATCCGGAACACGCCGAACTGCGGCCGCTCAGGGATCGGCGCGTTGAGCGTTGCCGCCAGCGCCAGGCCGAGCACGTCGCGGGTCTGCGCCGGATCGATGATGCCGTCGTCCCACAGCCGCGCGGTGGCGTGCCAGGGATTGCCCTCATCCTCGTATTTCTGGCGGATCGGCGCCTTGAACGCCTCGGCTTCCTCCGGGGACCAGCTCGCGGCATCGCGGTGGACCGTCGCCAGCACGCTCGCCGCCTGCTCGCCGCCCATCACGCTGATCCGGCTGTTCGGCCAGCTGAACAGGAAGCGCGGCGAATAGGCGCGGCCGCACATGCCGTAATTGCCCGCGCCGAAGCTGCCGCCGATCAGGATGGTGAGCTTCGGCACGCTTGCCGTCGCCACCGCCGTCACCAGCTTGGCGCCGTGCTTCGCGATGCCCTCCGCCTCGTACTTGCCGCCGACCATGAAGCCGGAGATGTTCTGGAGGAAGAGCAGGGGAATGCGGCGCTGGCAGGCGAGTTCGATGAAATGCGCGCCCTTCTGCGCGCTCTCCGAGAACAGCACGCCGTTATTGGCGAGGATCGCCACCGGCATGCCCCAGATATGGGCAAAGCCGCACACCAGCGAGCTGCCGTACAGCGCCTTGAATTCGTGGAATTCCGAGCCGTCGACCAGCCGGGCGATGACCTCGTGCACATCGTACGGTGCGCGGACGTCGGCGGGGAGGATGCCGTACAGCTCCTCGGCCGCATATTTCGGCGGGCGCGGATCCTTGAGCGCGACATCGGGAATGCGGTCGGCGGGGAGGTGGCTGACGATGTCGCGGACGATGGTCAGCGCATGCTCGTCATTCTCGGCCAGGTGATCGACCACGCCCGAGCGGCGGGCATGGAGGTCGCCGCCGCCCAGATCCTCGGCGCTGATTTCCTCGCCGGTCGCCGCCTTCACCAGCGGCGGGCCGGCGAGGAAGATCGTGCCCTGGTTGCGGACGATCACGCTCTCGTCGGACATGGCGGGCACGTACGCGCCGCCCGCGGTGCAACTGCCCATCACGCAGGCGATCTGCGGGATGCCCTGCGCGGACATGTTGGCCTGGTTGAAGAAGATGCGGCCGAAATGGTCCTTGTCGGGGAACACCTCGGCCTGGTGCGGCAGGTTGGCGCCGCCGCTGTCGACCAGATAGATGCAGGGCAGGCGGTTGGCCTCGGCGATCTCCTGCGCGCGGAGATGCTTCTTCACCGTCATCGGATAATAGGTGCCGCCCTTAACGGTGGCGTCGTTGCAGACGATCATGACCATGCGGCCGGAGACGCGGCCGATGCCGGCGATCACCCCCGCGCCGGGGACTTCGCCGTCATAGAGGTCGCAGGCCGCGAGCTGGCCGATCTCGAGGAAGGGGCTGCCCGGATCGAGCAGCCGTTCCACGCGCTCGCGCGGGAGCAGCTTGCCGCGCGCGACATGCTTGGCGCGGGCGGACTCGCTGCCGCCGAGCGCGGCAAGCGCCACGTCGGCGCGGAGCTTCTCGGCCAGCGCGCGGTGGTGCGCGGCCTGGGCGCGGAATTGGTCGCTGTCGGGGTTGACGGCGGTGGGGAGGATGGGGGCGGTCATACTGCTACCTTCATTCCTCCCCGGTACGGGGAGGGGGACCATGTGCGCAGCACATGGTGGAGGGGCCGCCGCGGCACGCGGCGGGATCCTGCCCTTCGAACGAGTTCCGCGCCTCGCGGCGCG
>NZ_ALBQ01000020.1 GCF_000282895.1 Sphingomonas sp. ATCC 31555 | reverse complement strand
GGGAATCCCTCACCGATTCAGTGCGGTCGAAATCCGCTCTAGCGCGCCGGAAAAGAGAGATCGGCACGGATCCCCCGCAATGATCGGCAGTTTTTAGGATCGCAGGTGCACGATCTGAACGCCCGCGACTGGGCGATGGCACATCGCCCGAGTGAATGCCCCCGAATCAAAAAGGGCGGGGTGTCCCCCGCCCTTTTCGTTATCCCTGCCCGTCGAGCACCGCGGCGATCTGCCGCGTCACTTCGTCGATATCGGCCATGCCGTCGACACGCCGGACCAGCCCCTTCTCTTCGTAGAAGGGCAGGATCGGCGCGGTCTTGGCGCGGTATTCCGCCATGCGGGTGCGCACCGTCTCGGCATTGTCGTCAGGGCGGCGCTTGAACTCGGTCGCGCCGCACACGTCGCACACGCCGTCCACCTGGGGCAGCTTGTACTTGTCATGATAGCCCTCGCCGCACTTGGCGCAGGTGAAGCGGCCCTCGACGCGATCGACCAGCGCCTCTTCGTTGACCAGCAGCTCGATCACATAATCGAGCTTGCGGCCGCGCTCGGCGAGCAGGTCGTCGAGCGACTCGGCCTGGGCGTACGTGCGCGGATAGCCGTCGAAGATCGCGCCCTGTTCGGTGTCGGCCATATCGAGCCGCTCGCCGATAATGCCCGAGACGATCTCGTCGGAGACGAGCTGCCCCGCTTCCATCACTTGCTTGGCCTTCAGGCCCGTCGGCGTGCCCGCCTTCACCGCCGCGCGCAGCATGTCGCCCGTGGACAGCTGCACCATGCCGCGCTCGGTCTCGAGCCGCTTCGCCTGGGTGCCCTTACCGGCCCCCGGCGGGCCCAACAGGATGATATTCAACAGATCCTCCCCTTACGACCGCGCGCTTAGCGCATCCGGCCCTTGAGCTTCGCCTTCTTGATCAGATCGCCATACTGGTGGGCCAGCAGGTGCGACTGGATCTGCGTCACCGTGTCCATGGTTACGTTGACAACGATCAGAAGGCTAGTGCCGCCCATCAGGAACGGGATGCTCATCGCGGAGAACGCCCATTCCGGCAGCAGGCAGATGATGGTCAGATAGGCCGCGCCGATCACGGTGATGCGCGTCAGCACGTAATCGAAGTACAGCTCGGTGTTCTTGCCGGGGCGGATGCCGGGCACGAAACCGCCATAGCGCTTCAGATTGTCGGCCGTCTCCTCGGGATTGAACACGACCGCGGTGTAGAAGAACGAGAAGAAGATGATGCCGGCGGCATAGAGCGACATGTAGATCGGCGAGCCATGGCGCAGCCAGATGTTCAGGTTCGCGATCAGATCGCCCCACCAGCTTTCGCCCGTGGTGGCCTGGCCGGCGAACTGGGTGATCGTGAGCGGCAGCAGCAGCAGCGACGAGGCGAAGATCGGCGGAATCACGCCGGCGGTGTTGAGCTTCAGCGGCAGGTGGCTGCGTTCGGCCTGCACCCCGCGCGCCGTCTGGCGCTTCGGATACTGGATCAGGATGCGACGCTGGGCGCGCTCCATGAAGCAGATGAACAGCACCAGCGCCGCGACGCAGACGATCACGAAGATCAGGCGCAGCGGATCGATCGAGCCCGAACGGCCGCTTTCGAACAGCTGGACGAGCGTGACCGGCAGGCGGGCGACAATGCCGGCCATGATGATCAGCGAAATGCCGTTGCCGATGCCGCGGCTGGTGATCTGCTCGCCGATCCACATCAGGAACATGGTGCCGCCGATCAGGCTGACCACGGCGGTGATGGTGAAGGCGATGCCGGGTTCGACGACCGGGCTGAGACCGTTAGCGGCGCCGGCAGCCTCGAGTCCCTGCACGAGGAAATAGCCCTGGACGGCGGTGAGCAACACGGTGCCGTAGCGGGTATACTGGTTCAGCCGCTTGCGGCCGCTTTCACCTTCCTTCTTGATCGCGGCGAGCTGCGGCGACAGCGAGGAGGCGAGCTGCACGACGATCGACGCGGTGATATAGGGCATCACGCCCATCGCCACGATCGACATGCGCGACAGCGCGCCGCCGGTGAAATTGTTGAAGAAATCGAGCACGCCGCCCTGTGTCTGCTGCGCGAGCAGGCCGAGCGCCGTCGGGTCGATTCCCGGCAGCGGCACATAGCTCAGCATGCGGAAGACGATCAGCGCGCCGAGGGTGAACCACAGGCGCTTCTTGAGGTCGGTGGCCTTGCTGAACTTCGCCAGATTGATGCTGGAGGCCAGCTGGTCGGCTGCGGATGCCATTTCGTATCTTCGTCCCGGATAAGTGACGGGCGCTCCCCCGCCCTGCGGAGTCGCATATAGGGGTTGTGCGCGGCTTGTCTAATGGCTGCGGGCGCCGAAAGAAACCGGGCGTTGCCCCTTCCCCGGTCATTCCGGCGAAAGCCGGAATCCATTGGGGTCTGCGTTTCGGCGCTTGCCGCGACGGAGCGGCGAATGGATCCCGGCTTTCGCCGGGATGACGGATCTGGGGGAAACAGCGTCGTTCACGACGCGCCCACCAGGCCCAGCACGAAGGAAGGCGGGGCCTTGGGAGCCCCGCCTTCGCATTTCGTCAGCCCTGCTTGGCGGCCTTGGCAGCGGCCTGTGCCGTGCGGTGCTTCGCCTTGGCCTTGTCGGCGGCCGGAACCACCTCGATCACGTTGACCGTGCCGCCGGCCTTCTCGATCGCCTCACGCGCCGAGGCGGACACGCCGGCGACGGTGAAGGTCAGCTTGGCGGTCAGTTCGCCCTTGCCGAGGATGCGGACGCCGTCCTTGCCGCCACGGGCCAGGTTCGCGGCCTTCAGCGCGGCGTGATCGATGTCGGTCGCGGTCAGCTTGCCGGCGTCGACGGCCTTCTGGATCGCGCCCAGATTCACCTCGGCATAGTCCTTGGCGAAGATGTTGTTGAAGCCGCGCTTCGGCAGACGCATGTGGAGCGGCATCTGACCGCCCTCGAAGCCGTTGATCGAGACGCCTTCGCGGCTCTTCTGACCCTTGACGCCGCGGCCGCCGGTCTTGCCCTTGCCGGAACCGATACCACGGCCCACGCGCATGCGGCGATGACGGGCGCCCTGGTTGTCGTTGAGTTCGTTCAGCTTCATGATGTGTGCACTCGCTTTCGCTTTGGTCGCGCGTTGATGGGAAGCGCGGGCTCATAGCGGCGTGCGGGGGGAATGTCGACTCTTGTTTGGGCCTCCTCGGCCGTCTCACAGCGATCGCCGCGCAGGCCCCAGCCGGTCAGTCGCGCGCAGGCCCCTGCAGCCCGGGCGGTGCACCCGCGGCGTCTGGATCCCGACCATGCCATCGGTCCAGCGAGCGCATGATCGGCGTTACCGTCAGACCGTGCAGCAGGATCGAAAAGAGTATGACGAGACCGACGACGCCCCAAAGCCGCCCAACATCGGCGACCTGCATGTGATTCAGGCCATAGGCGAGGTAGTAGATCGTTCCCACTCCCCGGATCCCGAAGAACGCCAGCGTCCACTTCTCCCCCGCATCGGCGGGATAGCCCAGCAGACCGATCCAGCCGCAGAGCGGCCGGATCACCAGCAGGATCACTGCTGCTACGGCGACATCGATCCAGGTCACTGCCGCCAGCAAGCCGCTCACCAACGCACCGCCGAATAGGATCAGCAGGATCATCATCACCAGCCGCTCCACCTGCTCGATGATGGTGTGCATCTCGTGATGCAGATCATGCTCCCGGTGCGCATGGCGGAAGGTGAGCGCGGTCACGAACACCGCCAGGAAGCCATAGACGTCGATCGCCTCGGTGAGACCGTAGGACACGAAGGTGGCGGACAGGGCGATCAGGCCGTCCCCGGTCCTCGCCAGCTTGGTCTCTGCCGGGATGTGGAAGGTGAGCCAGCCAAAGGCACGACCGACCAGCCAGCCCGCGATCACACCGCCCAGGATTTCCCAGGCCACCCGATAGGTGAGCCATTCCACAAGCCAAGGCCCCCCGGATGCGGCGGCTGCGGCGAGCATGATGGCCAAGTGGACGAACGGGAAGGCCGCACCATCGTTGAAGCCGGCCTCCGACGTCAGCCCGAAACGAACCTCGTCCTCCTCGCCGCTCCTCGGCGGCCCCACCTGGACGTCCGCTGCCAATACGGGGTCCGTCGGCGCGAGACTGGCCGCCAGCAGCAACGCGATCGCGATCGGCACGCCCAGCGCCCATCCCGCGAGCACGCCGATCGCAAGGATGCTGAGCGGCATCGTTATGCCGATCAGCCGCCAGGTGCAGGCCCAGCGCCGCAAGCCGAATAGACGATCAATCTTCAGTCCCGCGCCCATCAACGCGATGATCACGATCAGCTCGGTGAAGCGCTCGGTAATCTCGGGATAGCGCCACGGCAGCGGGCGCAACGTCACGCCCGGCAACAGGAAGATGCCCGCGCCAATGCCGATGCAGACGATCGGAAGCGACAACGGCAAGCGCCGCAGCGCCAAGGGCAGCCAAGCGACCAGCGCGATGAGCACGCCCAACCCCGTCAGCATCAGGATGTACGGGTCTGGAAGCAGAGCAGTAGCGTTCATCGCTGGATAAGCGATCGGAGTGGCGGATCGGTCCTCCGCTCCGACGATTTGCACGCCTGCCCCGCCACCGTCCCTCTCCCCCGGCACAACGAAAAAGGGCGGTGGTTGCCCACCGCCCTTTTCCAATGTCGCTGGTCCAGCGAGCCGAAGGCTCAGCCCTCGATCACTTCGACCATGTGCGGCAGCTTGCGGATCATGCCGCGGACCTCGGGGCTGTCCTCCAGCTCCGAAACCTTGTGCATCTTGTTGAGGCCAAGGCCGATCAGCGTGGCACGCTGATCCTTGGTGCGGCGGATCGGCGAGCCGATCTGCTTGATCTTGATCTTCGCCATGATCGTTTACTCCGTAACGGCCGCAGCGTCCGCCTCGGCGGTCTGCGAACCACCGCGGCCGAGCAGGTCGGCGATCTTCTTGCCACGGCGCTGCGCGACCGACTTCGGCGAAGTCTGCTCACCCAGTGCCTCGAACGTGGCGCGGATCATGTTGTACGGGTTGGACGTGCCGACCGACTTGGTCACCACATCGGCAACGCCGAGCGATTCGAAGATCGCGCGCATCGGGCCGCCGGCGATGATGCCGGTACCCTGCGGCGCCGAACGGACGGTCACGCGGCCTGCGCCGAAATGCCCGTTGCCGTCATGGTGCAGCGTGCGGCCTTCCTTCAGCGGAACGCGAACCATCGCCTTCTTGGCCGAAGCGGTCGCCTTCGAAATGGCTTCCGGCACTTCGCGCGCCTTGCCATGGCCGAAGCCGACACGGCCCTTGCCATCGCCCACCACGACGAGCGCGGCGAAACCGAAGCGCTTACCGCCCTTCACCGTCTTCGAGACGCGGTTGATGTGGACGAGCTTTTCGATCAGCTCTTCGCCGCCATCTTCCTGCGCGCCGCGACGATCGTCGCGACGACCACGGTTGCCGTCCCGGCCGCCACGGCCGCGGTTGTCACCGCCACCGGGGCCGCCACGGCCACGGCCGCCGCGCGGGCCACGGCCCTGCTGCTCGGGGGCCGCCTGGCCGGCGTCCTGCGCCTCGACCGGGGTATCGGTCGTGTTGATTTCATCGGCCATGTTTAGAACTCCAATCCGCTCTCACGCGCGGCATCCGCCAGCGCCTTGACGCGACCATGGTAGAGGAAGCCACCGCGGTCGAAGACGACCTGGGTGATGCCTGCAGCCTTGGCGGCCTCGGCAACGCGCTTGCCCACTTCCTGTGCCGCGGCGATCGTGGCGCCGGTCTGGCCACGCACGTCCTTCTCGAGCGTGGAGGCCGAGGCGACGGTGCGACCCTGGGTATCGTCGATCACCTGGGCATAGATGTGCTTGCCCGAGCGATGGATCGACAGACGAGGACGGCCACCGGCCCGCGCACGCAGCGCGGTACGGTTGCGACGACGACGCTTTTCGAAAAGCGAAAGACCCTTGGTGCTGATCACTTCTTCTTCCCTTCCTTGCGGAAGATGAATTCGCCATCGTACTTGATGCCCTTGCCCTTATAGGGCTCCGGCTTGCGCCAACGGCGGATTTCCGCGGCCACCTGGCCGACCTTCTGCTTGTCGATGCCCGAGATCTCGACCGTGGTCTGATCCGGCGTCTTGATCTCGATTCCCTCGGGAATGTCGAAATTGACGTCGTGCGAATAGCCGAGCTGCAGCTTCAGGACCTTGCCCTGCGACGCAGCGCGGTAGCCCACGCCGGTGATCAGCAGCTTCTTGGTGAAGCCGGTGGTCACGCCGGTGACGAGGTTCTGCACCAGGGTGCGCTGCATGCCCCAGAAGGCACGAGCGCGCTTGGTGTCGTTCGCCGGCTGCACCGAAATGCCGCCTTCGACCATCTCGTACTTGATGTCGTCGGCGAGCGGCATGGTCAGGGTGCCCTTGGGGCCCTTCACCGAGATCTGCCCGCCGTCGATGTTCGCGGTCACGCCCTGGGGGACGGGAACCGGCTTTTTGCCGATGCGGCTCATCAGAACACCTCCGCCAGCACTTCGCCGCCGACATTCTGTTCGCGCGCTTCCGCGTCGGACAGAACGCCGCGAGGCGTCGAGACGATCGTGATGCCGAGGCCATTGCGGATGCGCGGAAGTTCCTGCGCCCCCGAATAGATGCGGCGGCCGGGCTTCGAGATGCGCGCGACGTGCTTGATCGCCGGCTGACCCTCGAAATACTTCAGCTCGATGCGGATGCCGGCCGCGGGGCCCATCTGCTCTTCGCTGTAACCACGGATATAGCCCTCGCGCTGAAGCACGTCGAGGACGCGGGCACGCAGCTTCGACGCGGGCGTGAGGACGGAGTCCTTGCGCGCACGCTGGCCGTTGCGGATGCGGGTGAGCATATCACCCAGGGGATCGGTCACTGCCATCTTGCGTGTCCTTTACCAGCTCGACTTCGTGACACCCGGGATCAGGCCCTTGTTGGCCAGATCGCGCAGCATGACACGTGCGAGACGGAACTTGCGGTAATAAGCGCGGGGACGACCCGTCAGCTCACACCGGTTGCGAATGCGGGTCGGGTTCCCGTTGCGGGGAATCTCGGCCATCTTGAGCCGTGCGATGAGACGCTCGGTCTCATCCAGGCTTTCGTCGTTCGCAATCGCCTTCAGCTTCGCATACTTGCCGGCATACTTCTTCACCAGCTGCTTGCGACGCTCGTTCTTGTTGATCGAACTCAGTTTCGCCATGACTTAAGTTCTTCCTTCCTTACGCCGCCTGCTTCGCTTCGCCGTCCGCCTGCGGGAACGGGAAACCGAAGAGACGGAGAAGCTCGCGAGCCTCGTCATCCGTCTTGGCAGTGGTGGTAACAATCACGTCCATGCCGCGCACCTTGTCGATGCGGTCATAGTTGATCTCGGGGAACACGAGCTGTTCCTTGATGCCGCAGGCATAGTTGCCGCGACCGTCGAACGACTTCGGGTTGAGGCCACGGAAGTCGCGGACGCGGGGAAGCGCGATCGTGATGAAGCGATCGAGGAACTCGTACATGCGTTCGCGGCGCAGGGTCACCTTGCAGCCGATCGGCATGCCTTCACGCAGCTTGAACTGCGCGATCGACTTCTTCGCCTTGGTCACGACCGGCTTCTGGCCGGCGATCAGTTCCATTTCAGAAGCGGCCTGCTCGACCTTCTTCTTGTCCTGGGTGGCTTCGCCAACGCCCATGTTCAGCACGATCTTTTCGATCCGCGGAATTTCCATGACGTTCTTGTAGCCGAACTTCTCGGTCATCGCCTTGACGATGGTCTCGTCGTACAGCTTCCGCATCCGCGGCGTGTAGGAATCAGCCATTGATGACCTCCCCGGTCTTGACGGCGACGCGAACCTTCTTGCCGTCGCGGGTTTCGAAGCGAACGCGGGTCGCCTTGCCGTCGGCGGTCACATGCGCGACCTTCGAGACATGCAGCGGCGCTTCGGTGCGCACCAGACCACCCTGGGGATCGCCCTGGGTCGGCTTCTTGTGGCGCACGGCGATGTTCACGCCGGCAACGACGACCTTGTCGTCCTTCGGCAGCGACTTGACGACCTCACCGGTCTTGCCCTTGTCCTTGCCGGACAGGACAACGACCTTGTCGCCCTTCTTGATCTTGGCAGCAGCCATCACAGCACCTCGGGGGCGAGCGAAATGATCTTCATGAAGCCCTTCGAGCGGAGCTCGCGGACCACCGGGCCAAAGATACGGGTGCCGATCGGCTCCTCGTTCTTGTTGACCAGCACAGCGGCGTTGCCGTCGAAACGGATCACCGAACCGTCGGCGCGACGGATGTCCTTCGCCGTACGGACGATCACCGCACGGTGCACGTCGCCCTTCTTAACCTTGCCGCGGGGAGCGGCTTCCTTGATGCTGACGACGATCACGTCGCCCACGCCGGCGAAGCGACGCTTCGACCCGCCCAGCACCTTGATGCACTGCACCCGCTTCGCGCCGCTGTTGTCTGCGACGTCGAGATTGGACTGCATCTGGATCATTGATCCGGTTCCTTCTCGTTTGGCCTGCCGGGACGCGCCCGGTGGTTCCGTTTCTAATGCGTCACCCCGGCCTTACCGGCCGGGGCACCAAAGCGGCGGCCTATGGCCGCAACTCGAGTTCTCCGCAAGAGCGGAGATGACGATTATGCGTCGACCTTGTTCGGCGTCGCGTGGGTGTTCACCCGCTCGATCACCTTCCAGGTCTTCAGCTTGGAGATCGGCGCAGTCTCTTCGATGCGCACGGTCTCGCCGGCCTTGTACTCGTTCGCCTCGTCATGGGCGTGGTACTTCTTCGAGCGGCGGATGATCTTCCCGTAGAGCGGGTGCTTCACCTTACGCTCGACGAGAACCACCACAGTCTTGTCGCCCTTGTCCGAGACGACATTTCCGGTCAGCACGCGCTTCGGCATGGTCTCGGTCCTCTTACTTCGCAGCCGAGCGCGAGCGCTCGTTCTGCAGCGTCTTGATACGGGCGATGTCGCGACGCACTTCCCGCACGCGGGTCGGCTTCTCGAGCTGGCTGGTGGCAGCCTGGAAGCGCAGGTTGAATGCCTCGCGCTTCAGGTTGCCCAGCTGCTCGGCGAGCTGGTCGTCGGTGTTCGCCCGAAGGTCGGTTGCCTTGGTCATTCTATCAGCCCTCCAGGTGCGACGTGTCGCCGAGGCGAGCGACGACCTTGGTCTTGATCGGCAGCTTCATCGCAGCGCGCTCGAACGCTTCCGCCGCGAGCGGGCCGGGAACGCCGTCCAGCTCGAACAGGATGCGGCCGGGCTTGACGCGGGCCACCCAGAATTCCGGCGAACCCTTACCCGAGCCCATGCGGACTTCGGCCGGCTTCGACGAAACGGGAACGTCCGGGAAGATACGGATCCAGAGACGACCCTGACGCTTGATGTGACGCGTGATCGCGCGGCGAGCCGCTTCGATCTGGCGCGCGGTGATCCGCTCGGGCTCCATTGCCTTCAGGCCATAGGAGCCGAAGTTGAGCGCCGTGCCACCCTTGGCTTCGCCATGGATGCGGCCCTTGAAGGCCTTGCGGAACTTGGTGCGCTTCGGTTGCAGCATTGTTCTGTCCTAGTCCTTAGCGGCGATCGTCGCGCGCCGGGCGCACGCCCGAGGTCTGCGCCTCGACGTTCAGCCGGTCCTGCGCCATCGGATCGTGACCCAGGATCTCGCCCTTGAAGATCCAGACCTTCACGCCGCACACGCCATAGGCGGTGTGCGCTTCGGCCTCGGCATAGTCGACGTTCGCACGCAGCGTGTGCAGCGGAACGCGGCCTTCGCGATACCATTCGGTGCGGGCGATTTCCGCGCCACCCAGACGGCCGGCGCAGGTGATACGAATGCCCTCGGCGCCGAGACGCAGCGCCGACTGCACCGCGCGCTTCATCGCACGGCGGAACGCGATACGGCGCTCCAGCTGGTCCGCCACGCCCTGCGCGACGAGCTTCGCATCGACTTCCGGCTTGCGGATCTCGACGATGTTCAGCGACACGTCCGACGAGGTCATCTCGCCCAGCTTCTTGCGAAGCTTCTCGATGTCCGCGCCCTTCTTGCCGATGATCACGCCGGGGCGTGCCGCGAAGATCGAGATGCGGCACAGCTTGGCCGGACGCTCGATCACCACCTTCGAGATCGCGGCCTGCGGCAGCGTCTTGACGATGAACTTGCGGATCTTGAGGTCCTCAAGCAGCAGGCGGCCGTAATCGGCGCCTTCTGCGAACCAGCGGCTGTCCCAGGTGCGGTTGATCTGCAGACGCAGACCGATGGGATTGCTCTTCTGACCCATTATGCTTCTTCCTGCTCGCGCACGACGATGCGCAGACGGCTGAACGGCTTCAGGATGCGGGTGGACTTGCCACGGCCGCGCGTCGCGAAGCGCTTCATCGTGATCGACTTGCCAACCGAAGCCTCGGCGACGACGAGCGCGTCGACGTCGAGATTGTGGTTGTTCTCGGCATTGGCGATGGCCGAAGCCAGCACCTTGCGGGCGTCGACCGCCATCGCCTTCTTCGAGAAAGCGAGGATGTTCATCGCCTCGGCCGCCGTGCGGCCGCGGATCAGGCCCGCGACCAGGTTCAGCTTCTGGGCCGAACCGCGGATCTGCGTGGCGACGGCAAGGGCTTCCTTGTCGCCAACCTTGCGGGGGGCTGCCTGCTTGCTCATTAGCGCTTACCCTTCTTGTCGGCGGCGTGGCCGGGGAAGAAGCGGGTCGGCGCGAACTCGCCGAGCTTCATGCCGACCATTTCCTCGTTGACCGACACCGGCACGAACTTGCGGCCGTTGTACACGTTGAACGTCAGGCCGACGAACTGCGGGAGGATCGTCGAGCGACGCGACCAGGTCTTGATCGGACCAGCGCGCGTGCCAGCTTCCTGGGCGGCTTCAGCCTTCTTGAGAAGGTGCAGGTCCACGAACGGACCCTTCCATACGGAGCGAGCCATCTATCAGCCCTTCTTCTTCGCGTGACGCGAACGGATGATCATCTTGTCCGTCGCCTTGTTGTGGCGGGTGCGCGCACCCTTGGTCGGCTTGCCCCACGGGGTGACCGGGTGACGGCCGCCCGAGGTGCGGCCTTCACCACCGCCGTGCGGGTGGTCGACCGGGTTCTTGGCGACGCCGCGGGTAAGCGGACGCTTGCCCTGCCAGCGGCTGCGACCGGCCTTGCCGAAGTTCTGGTTCTGGTTGTCGGGGTTCGACACCGCACCCACGGTCGCCATGCAGGCGGCGTGGATATAGCGCTGCTCGCCCGAGCCCAGACGCACGATCACCATGCCGCGGTCACGACCGACAACCTGGACGTACGCACCGGCCGAACGGGCGATCTGGCCGCCCTTGCCCGGCTTCATCTCCACATTGTGGACGATGGTGCCGACCGGCATCTGGCCCAGCTCCATGGCGTTGCCCGGCTTCACGTCGGTCTTCTTGCCGGCGATCACCTTGTCGCCGACGCCCAGGCGCTGCGGCGCCAGGATGTACGCCAGACGATCCTTGCCGTCTTCGCCGGCGCCGTAGTTCACGAGCGCGATGAAGGCGGTGCGGTTCGGGTCATACTCGATCCGCTCGACGGTACCTTCGACGTCCCACAGGCGGCGCTTGAAATCGACGACGCGATAGCGCTGCTTGTGACCGCCGCCGATGCCGCGCGAAGTGACATGGCCCTTGTTGTTACGGCCGCCGGTCTTGGTCTTGCCCTCGGTCAGCGCCTTTACGGGGCGACCTTTGTAGAGCTGCGAACGATCGATCAGGATCAGCCCGCGGACGCCCGGCGACGTCGGATTGTAATTCTTGAGCGCCATGGTCAGTTGACCCCCTGCGTCACGTCGATCTGCTCACCTTCAGCGAGGGTGACGATCGCCTTCTTCATGTCGGAGCGGCGGTAGGGCGCACCCTTCCACTTCTTGGTCTTGCCCTTCTGGACCAGCGTGTTCACGCCCGTGACCTTCACGTTCCAGATCGCTTCGACGGCGGCCTTGATCTCCGGCTTGGTCGCATCGCTGGCGACCTTGAAGACCACGGCGTTCGCCTCGGAGACGAGCGTCGACTTCTCGGTGATGTGCGGTGCGACGATCACGTCATAGTGACGGTTGTCGACCGGCTTGGACTGCTTAGCCATTGAAGCGCGCCTCCAGCTTCTCGACGGCAGCGCGGGTAAGAACCAGCGTGTCGCTCTTCAGGATGTCGTAGACGTTGGCGCCGATTGCCGGCAGCACGTCCACCTGGTGCAGGTTGCCCGCCGCCAGCGCGAACGTGGTCTCGACGGTGTCGCCGTCGATCACCAGCGCCTTCTTGCCGAAGCCCAGCTTTTCCAGGTTGCCCGCGAGCACCTTGGTCTTGCCGTTCTCGACGACCAGGCTGTCCATGACGATCAGCGAACCCGCCTTGGCGTGGCTCGACAGCGCCATCTTCAGGCCCAGCGCGCGGATCTTCTTGTTCAGCGACGGATTGAAGTCGCGAACGCGAGCGCCGTGCGCCTTACCACCGCCGATGAACACCGGGGCGCGGCGATCGCCGTGACGTGCCGTGCCGCCGCCCTTCTGGCGGCCCCACTTCTTGCCCGTACGCGCAACGTCCGCACGCTCGCGGGTGCCGCGGGCGGTGCCGCGACGCTTCTCGAGCTGCCAGGTGACGACGCGATGCAGGATGTCGGCGCGCGGATCGAGACCGAAGATCTCGTCGTTGAGCTCGATATCGCCCTTTTCGGCGGCGTCGAGGGTTTGAACCTTGACCTTCACTTAGCCCTCCTGGCCTTCGGTGGCTTCCGGAGCGGCCGCGGCGGGCGCTTCGGCGGGAGCCTCGTTGCTGTTCGCGACGGCCTTGAGGCCGGCGGGGTACGGCGCATCGGCGTGACGGTCGACCTTGACGGCGTCCTTCACGATCAGCCAGCCACCCTTCGAGCCCGGGACCGAGCCCTTGACGAAGATCAGGCCGCGCTCGGCATCGGTGCCGACCACTTCCAGATTCTGCTGGGTGCGATTGCGGTCGCCCATGTGACCGGCCATCTTCTTGTTCTTGAAGACGCGGCCCGGATCCTGGCGGTTACCGGTCGAACCGTGCGAACGGTGCGAGACGGAAACGCCGTGGGTGGCGCGCAGACCGCCGAAGCCCCAACGCTTCATGGCGCCGGCGAAACCCTTACCCTGGGTACGGCCCGACACGTCGACCAGCTGGCCTGCGACGAAATGGTCGGCCGAGATTTCGGCGCCTACGTCCAGCAGACCATCTTCCTCGACGCGGAATTCGCAGAGGATCGCCTTGGGCTCGACTTCGGCCTTGCCGAAGTGACCGCGCTGCGGCTTGGCGACGTTCTTGGCCTTCGCCGTGCCGGCGCCGACCTGAACGGCCACATAGCCATCCTTTTCGGTGGTGCGCTGTGCCACCACCTGGACGCCTTCCAGTGCCAGAACGGTCACCGGCACGTGCCGGCCATCGTCCTGGAACAGGCGGGTCATCCCCATCTTCTTCGCGATAACGCCAGTGCGCATCGGCCTGTTGCTCCTATCACAGAGGCACCCCCGGGACCATTCCCGCGGGTGCGTGTTCAGCCCTAGAATTTACTGCGAAGCCCCCGTCCGGGCTGAACCCCCGCCTTGCGGCGGGAGAGACGGGGGACGCAGGCCCGGCCACTCGAAAGCCGCCGGCGGTATCCCTTGTCGATGCGAGCCGTTCCGGCTCGGCGCTCCTTGCATTGGATCGGGGAACGATCCGGTCGAGGAGGATGGCGACTCCCCTCAGGGAAGTCGCGAATCTCGTGGAAGCGGCGCCTTTACGTCAGCTGCGCTTCCCTGTCCACCTTTTTAGGGGCGAACGCCAAAAGCCCCCGCGAAGCGCGGGGGCCGGTGCCGGCTCAGGCCAGCTTGATCTCGACGTCGACGCCAGCGGCCAGGTCGAGCTTCATCAGCGCGTCCACGGTCTGCGGGGTCGGCTGAACGATGTCGAGCATGCGCTTGTAGGTGCGGGTCTCGAACTGCTCGCGCGACTTCTTATCGATGTGCGGACCCCGGTTGACGGTGAACTTGTCGATGTGAGTCGGGAGCGGGATGGGGCCACGGATAAGGGCGCCGGTGCGGCGAGCGGTGTCGGCAATGTCGCCGGCAGCCTGATCGAGCACGCGGTGATCGAACGCCTTGAGGCGAATGCGGATATTCTGCGTTTCCATGGTCCTACCGATGCGAAAGAGCGGGGCTGCGCACCCAATGCCACCCCGGCGAAGCCCCGGCCCCTGCCCTGCCGCCTGGAAAGCGGATCGAACTGGCGCCGGTTGAACCGGGACGACGGCTGAATGGCCGCCTCTTGCTGTTGAACTCTAAAACCGAAGGGGCGGCCTTTAACGGCGCTCCTATAAAAAGGCAACCGCCCGACACCCCTTTTTTCGGGTGCCGGGCGGCTGCTTCTTTCACCTGCCGGCATGCGCCGGCGAAGTGCTTACTTGTCGATCTGCGCGACCACGCCGGCGCCGACGGTACGGCCGCCCTCGCGGATCGTGAAGCGCTGGCCGACGTCCATGGCGATCGGCGCGATGAGCTTGATGCCCAGCGAGACGTTGTCGCCCGGCATCACCATCTCGGTGCCCTCGGGCAGCTCGACGGTGCCGGTCACGTCGGTCGTGCGGAAGTAGAACTGCGGACGATAGTTCGCGAAGAACGGCGTGTGACGGCCGCCCTCGTCCTTCGACAGGACGTACACTTCCGACTTGAACTCGGTGTGCGGCTTGATCGAGCCCGGCTTCGCCAGAACCTGACCACGCTCCACCTCGTCACGAGCGACGCCACGCAGCAGCGCACCGACGTTGTCGCCGGCCTGGCCCTGGTCGAGCAGCTTGCGGAACATTTCCACGCCGGTCACGACGGTCTTGCGGGTGTCGTGGATGCCGACGATCTCGACTTCCTCACCAACCTTGATGATGCCGGTTTCGACACGGCCGGTCACCACGGTGCCGCGACCCGAGATCGAGAACACGTCTTCGATCGGCATCATGAACGGCTTGTCGAGCGGACGATCCGGCTCGGGGATCGATTCGTCGACGGCGGCCATGAGCGCCAGGATGGCTTCCTTGCCGAGCTTGTCGTCGGTGCCGTTGAGCGCGGCGGTAGCCGAACCACGGATGATCGGAATGTTGTCGCCGTCGAACTCACGCTTGGAGAGCTCTTCGCGGATTTCCATTTCGACCAGCTCGAGGATTTCCTCGTCGTCGACCAGGTCGACCTTGTTGAGGAACACGACCATCGTCGGCACGCCGACCTGACGGGCGAGCAGGATGTGCTCCTTGGTCTGCGGCATCGGACCGTCGGTCGCTGCCACCACCAGGATCGCGCCGTCCATCTGGGCCGCGCCGGTGATCATGTTCTTCACATAGTCGGCGTGACCCGGGCAGTCGACGTGCGCATAGTGGCGGCTGTTGGTTTCATACTCGACGTGCGCGGTCGAGATGGTGATGCCGCGCTCGCGCTCTTCCGGTGCCTTGTCGATGTTCGCGAAATCGACCGCGGCGTTGCCCGCAACGTTCTCCGCGAGGATCTTGGTGATCGCAGCCGTCAGCGACGTCTTGCCATGGTCGACGTGACCGATGGTGCCGATGTTGAGGTGCGGTTTGCTCCGATCGAACTTTGCCTTCGCCATTGTCTTCCTACCTTCTGATTCAATTTCCCGTGCCGCCAGGGGACTCGCGAGAACGCGGCCCCATAGCGGCTGTTTTCCGATTACGCCAGCTTTGCCTTCACTTCGTCGGCGACGTTGGCGGGCACTTCGTCATAGTGCGAGAACTGCATCGTGTACTGCGCGCGGCCCTGGGTGAACGAGCGGAGCGCGTTCACATAGCCGAACATGTTCGCCAGCGGCACCATGGCAGTGACGGCCTGCGCGTTACCGCGGGTGTCCGTACCCTGGATCTGGCCACGACGGCTGTTCATGTCGCCGATGACGTCGCCCAGATAGTCTTCCGGGGTGACGACTTCGACCTTCATGATCGGCTCGAGCAGCTTGATGCCGGACTTCTGGGCAGCTTCGCGCATCGCCGCACGTGCGGTGATTTCGAAGGCCAGCGCCGACGAGTCGACGTCGTGGTACGCACCGTCATACAGCAGCACTTCGAAGTCGATGATCGGGAAGCCGACCAGCGAGCCCGTAGCTGCCGTCTCGCGGAAGCCCTTTTCGATCGCGGGGATATATTCCTTCGGAATGTTACCGCCCTTGATCTCATCCTTGAAGATGATGCCCGAACCACGCTCGCCCGGCGTCAGCTTGACCTTGACGCGACCGAACTGGCCGGTGCCGCCCGACTGCTTCTTGTGCGTGTAGTCGATGTCGACCGGCTTCGCGAGATATTCGCGATACGCCACCTGCGGCGCGCCGACATTCGCCTCGACCTTGAACTCGCGCTTCATGCGGTCGACCAGGATCTCGAGATGGAGCTCGCCCATGCCCTTGATGATGGTCTGGCCGCTCTCCGAGTCGGAGGAGACGCGGAACGACGGGTCCTCGCGGGCAAGACGATTGAGCGCGACGCCCATCTTTTCCTGGTCCGCCTTGGTCTTCGGCTCCACCGAAAGCTCGATCACGGGCTCGGGGAATTCCATCCGCTCGAGGATGATCGGGGCGTTCTGCGCGCAGAGCGTGTCACCGGTCGTGGTATCCTTGAGGCCGGCGAGCGCGACGATGTCACCCGCATAGGCTTCCTGGATGTCCTCACGGCTGTTCGCATGCATCAGCAGCATGCGGCCGACCTTTTCCTTCTTGTCCTTCACCGAGTTCATCACGGTGGTGGCCGCTTCGAGCTTGCCCGAATAGATGCGCGCGAAGGTCAGGGTGCCGACGAACGGGTCGTTCATGATCTTGAACGCCAGCGCCGCGAACGGCTCGGTGTCCGAGGACGGACGCTCGTCCGGCGTCTCGCCGTCGAGCTTGACGCCCTTGATCGCCGGAACGTCGAGCGGGCTCGGCAGATAGTCGATCACGGCGTCGAGCAGGGGCTGCACGCCCTTGTTCTTGAACGCCGAGCCGCAGATCACCGGCACGAACGCCATCTCCAGCGTGCCCTTGCGGATCAGACGCTTGAGGTCGGCGACGCTCGGCTCGTTGCCTTCGAGATAGGCTTCCATCAGCTCGTCATCGAGCTCGACGGCCATCTCGATCAGGTCGCTGCGATACTTCGCAGCCTTCTCGGCGAGATCCGCCGGGATTTCCTGATATTCGAACTTCGCACCCAGGCTCTCTTCGAGCCAGATGATCGCGCGGTTCTCGACCAGGTCGACGAGACCCTTGAAGCCGCCCTCGATGCCGATCGGGAGATACAGCACTGCCGGACGCGCGCCGAGGCGGTCGACGATCGAGTTCACGCAGAAATAGAAGTCGGCGCCGGTGCGATCGAGCTTGTTGATGAAGCACATGCGCGGCACGCCGTACTTGTCGGCCTGGCGCCACACGGTTTCCGACTGCGGCTCAACGCCGGCAACGCCGTCGAAGCACGCAACCGCACCGTCGAGCACGCGCAGCGAACGCTCGACTTCGATGGTGAAGTCGACGTGGCCGGGGGTGTCGATGATGTTGATGCGGTGCTCTTCGCCCTTGCCGTCGGCAGCGCGCCAGAAGCACGTGGTCGCAGCAGACGTGATCGTGATCCCGCGCTCCTGCTCCTGCTCCATCCAGTCCATCGTGGCGGTGCCTTCATGCACTTCGCCGATCTTGTAGGACTTGCCGGTGTAATAAAGGATGCGCTCGGTCGTGGTCGTCTTACCGGCGTCGATATGGGCCATGATGCCGATGTTGCGGTAACGCTCGAGCGGATGGCTGCGGGCCATGATCGTGGTTTCCTTGAAAATTTGGGGAGCCGGACCGTCCAGCTCCCCAATATGTAGGTAAGAAATTTACCAGCGGTAGTGGCTGAAGGCGCGGTTCGCTTCCGCCATGCGGTGCGTGTCCTCGCGCTTCTTCACCGCGTTGCCGCGGTTGTTCGCCGCATCCATCAGCTCGCCCGAAAGACGGGCGGCCATGGTGTGCTCGCTGCGGTTGCGAGCCGATGCGATCAGCCAGCGGATCGCCAGCGCCTGGGCGCGCTCGGGGCGCACTTCGACGGGGACCTGGTAGGTCGCACCGCCGACGCGGCGGCTGCGGACTTCGATGCCGGGCTTGATGTTGTTCAGCGCGTCATGGAACACGCCGAGCGGCTCGCGCTTGGCGCGGGTCTCGACGGTTTCGAGCGCACCGTACACGATCGCTTCGGCGACGGACTTCTTGCCGTCCAGCATCACCGAATTCATGAACTTCGAAAGAACCACATCCCCGAACTTCGGGTCGGGCAGGATTTCCCGCTTCTCGGGACGACGACGACGTGCCATCTCAACTTTTCCTTATGATCTTCAGCCGTTCCGAAACCTGTTCGGGGCTTACTATGGCCTGATTACTTCGGACGCTTCGCGCCGTACTTCGAACGGCTCTGCTTGCGATCCTTGACGCCCTGCGTATCGAGCACGCCGCGAAGGACGTGGTAGCGGACGCCGGGAAGATCGCGCACACGGCCGCCGCGGATGAGCACCACCGAGTGCTCCTGCAGGTTGTGGCCTTCACCCGGGATGTAGCTGATGACTTCGCGGCTGTTGGTCAGACGGACCTTGGCCACCTTGCGAAGCGCCGAGTTCGGCTTCTTCGGGGTCGTCGTGTACACGCGGGTGCAAACGCCGCGCTTCTGCGGGTTCTGTTCCATCGCAGGGACCTTGCTCTTGGCCTTCTGCGGTTCGCGGCCCTTGCGGACCAGCTGGTTAATCGTCGGCATGAAGCCCTTCACCTTTCAGATGGTTACTTTGCTGGAGCCCTGTTGGACAGAATACGAAAAAGCCCCGGCGGCCTCAGCCCCCCGGGCGATTGCGTCTCCAGCAACGTTCAGCTCTTTGCGCCACAAGGGGAATCGCCCCACGCGGAACCGGGCGGCCTATATCGATGCGCGCCCTCGCGGTCAACCGCTGCGCCCGCGCGGGCTCGCAGCTTCCCGGGGCTGCCACCGCAACGCGGCTGTGCTAGCCCGCGGACCAGGGATTCGGCAACCACCGCATGGGGAGCAGACATGTTCAACGGCAACCGCAATCGCGACGAGCGTCCCGCCTCGGGCAGCGCCCAGGCGCAGGGGCATGCCCGGCGCGGCCAGTTCTCGGTACTGGGCGCGGATATCGTCGTCGCCGGCAACATCGCCGCGACGTCCGATCTGCATGTCGACGGCCGGATCGAGGGCGATGTGCGCTGCGGCAGCCTGGTTCAGGGCGCCGAAAGTCAGATTTTCGGGCGGGTGGAAGCCGAAGACGCGCGGCTGGCCGGGCTGGTCGAAGGATCGGTCTGCGTGCGCCAGCTCACCATCGAACGAACCGCCCGAATCACCGGCGATGTCGAATACGAAACGCTGACGGTGGAACAGGGCGGCCATATCGACGGCCGGCTGAAGCATATGGGCGGCGCCAATGCGGCCGCCGCGGCGCCGGCCCCGGTGCTGCTTCAGGCAGTGGGCGGGGAGACGGGCTGAACCCGCCTTCCCCGCCGGCACTCACATGCCGCGGATGCGGTCGTGATGCTTGGAGATCATGTCTTCGGCATCGCTGGCGAACTCGCGCAGCGCCGGCACGTCGCCGCTGGCGGCATAGGCGCGCACGGCAGCAAGCGCCTTTTCATGTGCGGCCACCTGCTGTGCCTTGTATTCGGTGTCGAACGCCGTGCCCGTCGCCGTCTGCAACGCCTGCAGATTGGCCTGCTGCTCGGCGGTCATCGCCGCAGCAGGGGTGATGGCCGGGCTGGCGGTGCCGGCCGCGGTCTTCAGCTTGCCCGTCGACTTGGTGTGTTCCTCCACCATGTCCTTGCCGAAATCCTTCAGGTCGTCGCTGGTCGCCTTGGTCTGCGCCAGCCGGCCGGCGGCGATCTCATAGGCGTCGCTGGCGGCGACCGTGTTGGCGAAATCCTGCCCGGTCATCGGGGCGGCCGCCATCGCGTTGTCCCCCATCCCGTTCATCGCGCCCATATTGTCGCCCATGCCCTCGTCGGCGGGCAAGTTGGTGACCACGGCGCCATTGTCCATCGCCGTATTCTCGGTGTTGCCGCCACAGGCGCCCAGCGCGAGCACGGGTGCAAGACCCAGGATCAGCAGGTGCTTCTTCATCATTGGATACTCCTCGTTCCTGGCACGACTGAACGCGCCTTGCACCGTGCTGTTCCGAAACCTCGAATCCATCTACCTGATTTCAATTGCGAAACTATGCCAGGTTAAGAGCTCTCAAGGCATTGCCGGCCGCCGGGGCTTGCCCGCCGCCGCGCCTTGGCGCTAAAGCCGCCGCCGCAATGGGTGTCCTCCCACGGGAGGATGAAAAGGGAACTCGGTCCATAGTCCGAGGCTGCCCCCGCAACTGTAGCCGGCGAGCCGGCGTGCCACTCTCTGCCACTGGAGCCGCCGGCTTCGGGAAGGCGGCACGCCAGCGACGACCCGGAAGCCAGGAGACCTGCCCGTTGCCGTCGATTCCTTCACGCGGGCGGGGTGCACCGGGTGATCGGGGCTGAAATCCCCGCGCGAGCGACACCAAACCATGCCGGGCCCGGTTGGCCCGCGTTTTCGGGTGTCTGTACCAGATGCGATTCCTGCGACTTTCCCTTGCTGCCACCGCCGCGCTCGCACCGATGGCTGCCCATGCTCAGCGCGAGGACGAAAAGATCATCGTCGTCGCCAGCGGCGTCGCCCAGCCGGCGGACGAAGTCGGCCGTTCCGTGACGGTGATCGACCGCACCGAGATCGAGCAGCGCCAGACCGTCGCGCTCTCCGATCTGCTCGCCACCACCGCCGGCATCACCGCCGTGCGCAACGGCGGTCTCGGCACTGCGACCGCGCTCTCGATCCGCGGCGCGCAGAGCGACCAGACACTGGTGCTGATCGACGGCGTGCGCGTGAACGATCCTTCTTCCACCGGCGGTGCGTTCAACTTCGCCAGCCTGCTCTCCGGCTCGATCGAACGGGTCGAGGTGTTGCGCGGGCCCAATTCGGTGATCTGGGGCAGCCAGGCGATCGGCGGCGTGGTCAACGTCACCACGCTGCAGGGCAGCCAGGGCCTGAAGGTCCGCGGCAATGCCGAGGGTGGATCGTTCGGCACGTTCAACGGCAACGCCGCGATTGCCGGCGGCAACGATCGGATCACCGCGGGGCTCTCCGCCGGGTATCTCACCACCGACGGCATCTCGGCGGCGGCCAGCGGCACGGAAGCGGACGGCTATCGCCAGTTCGGCGCCACCGGCAACGTCACGGTGAACCTCGCCCAAGGCCTGGCGATCGATCTGCGCGGCTATTATGCCGACGGCAAGGTCGATCTCGACGGCTATGCGCCGCCCAGCTTCGCGTTCGGCGACACGGGCGAATATGCCAAGACCCAGGAAGTCTATGGCTATGCCGGCCTGCGCCACGAAGCCTTTGGCGGCGCGCTGCGCAGCCGGATCGGCTTCACCTTCTCCGATATCGATCGCGACGGCCACAATGCCGATGACAGCATCGCCTATCGCTATCGCGGCCGCGCCGAACGCTATCTCTATCAGGGCGATGCGCGGATCGCGCAGCAGCTCCGCATCGTGTTCGGCGCCGAGCATGAGCAGAGCCGGATCCGCTATGACGAAGGCTTTGGCAGCACCGGCCGCTATTCGGCCGGCATCACCAGCGTCTATGGTCAGGCGATCGTCACGCCGATCGCGCCGGTGACGGTGACGGCGGGCGTCCGCAACGACGATCACAGCCGCTTCGGCAATCACTGGACCTGGAACGCCGATCTCGCGGTGCGCGCCACTGCCGATACGCTGCTCCACGCCAGCTATGGCGAAGGCTTCAAGGCGCCGACGCTCTACCAGCTCTACAGCGCCTATGGCTTTGCGGACCTGCAACCCGAAACCGCGCAGAGCTACGAGGCGGGCGTGCGCCAGATGCTCGCGGGCGGCAAGCTCGCGCTGGGCGCCACCTGGTTCCACCGCGACGCGGACAACCAGATTGACTATAACTTCGCCACGTCCAGCTACTTCAATCTCAACAAGACGCGTGCAGAGGGCATCGAGCTCGAAGCCGTGCTCCGACCGGTCGAGGCGATGACGGTGCGCGCCAACTTCACCCATGTCTATGCCGAGAACCGCAGCGCGGGCAGCCTCGGCCGCGACCTGCCTCGGCGCCCGCGCGACAGCGGCAGCGTCTCTGCCGATTATCGCCTGCCCTTCGGCCTCTCGGTCGGCGGCACGGTGACGATGGTGGGCGACAGCTTCAACGATGCCGGCAACGCCACCCGCATCGACGGCTTCGCGCTGGCCGGCGTGCGGGCGGAAATGCCGCTCAACCGCCTGCTGTCGGTCTATGGCCGCGTCGATAACATCGGCGACGCACGCTATCAGCAGATCGCCGGCTACAGCAGCTATGGCCGTGCGGCGTACGGCGGCATCCGGGTGCGGTTCCAGTGATCCGCGGCGCCGCGCTGCTCGCCTGCCTGATGGCCGCGGGCTGCGCGGCGCCGCCGTCCACCGGCGGCGGCGGCATCGTTTCGATGAATCCCTGCGCCGATGCAGCCCTGATGGAGCTGGTGCCACCCGCGCGCATCGCCGCGATCAGCCATTATTCGCAAGCGGCGGAATCCACCTCCATTCCGCTCGACCTCGCCCGCCGCTTTCGCGGCACCAGCGGCACGGCGGAGGAAGTGATCGGGATGAAGCCCGATCTGGTGATCGCCAGCAGCTTCACCCCGCCTTCCACGCGCGAAGCCTTCGCCCGCGCCGGGCTGAGGACGCTCTACCTCGACATCCCGTCGTCGATCGAGGCGAGCAAGGCCCAGGTGACCGAACTCGCCGCCGCCGTGGGTGCATCGGCCAAGGGCGCTGCAATGAACGCCCGGATCGATGCCGCCGTCGCCGCCACCCGCTGGCACGGTGCCGGCGCTCCCGCGCTGCTGTGGATCGGCGGCAACCTCGTCAACGGCAGCCAGACGCTGCTCGACGACATGATGGTCCGCACGGGCTTCACCAACCAGGCGGCGCGTTACGGGCTGGTCCATACCGGCCAGCTGCCGATGGAGCGGGTGATCGCGGATCCGCCGCGCGTGATGCTCGCACCCGATGGCGCCGGGCACGACAGCGACTCGCGCGCCGCAGCGCTGCGCAAGCGCGTCATTGCCGAAACCGGCCTGTCCGTGCTTCAAGCGCGCTTCCCGCGCCATCTGGTCAATTGCGGCGGCCCCGTTATTCCCGCCGCGATGACTCGCCTCGCCGCCATCCGCCGGAGTGTTCCTTGAACCGAGTCGTTCTCCATGCCGGCCTGGCCCTGCTTGTCGCCCTGCTGTTCGCCGGCTCGCTGATGGCGGGCAAGTTCTGGGTGCCGCCGGCCGCCTGGTTCAGCTCCGATCCGCGCTGGTGGATCATCGCCGAGCTGCGCCTGCCCCGCGCGATCCTGGGCCTTGCCATCGGCGCGGCGCTGGGCCTGTCCGGCGCGGTGCTGCAGGGGTTCCTGCGCAACCCGCTTGCCGATCCCGCCGTGGTCGGCGTCTCTTCCAGCGCCGCGCTGGGAGCGGTCGGCGCAATCGTGCTGCTGGGCAGCACCGCGCCGCTGATGCTGTTCGGCTGCGCGATGGCGGCCGCCTGCGGATCGATGCTGCTGCTCGCCGGCCTCGCCTGGCGCGCGGAAAGCGCGGTGGCCTTCATCCTCGCGGGCACTGTGCTGGCCAGCCTTGGCGCCGCGCTTACCAGCTTCCTGATCTCGATCGCGCCCAACCCCTATGCCACCGCCGAGATTCTCGACTGGATCATGGGCGCGCTCACCGACCGCAGCTACGCCGAAGTGCAGCTTGCTCTGCCCTTCATCCTGGTCGGCTGCGCGCTGCTGCTGTTCACCGGCCGCGCGCTCGATGCGCTGACTCTGGGTGAGGCGGCGGCGCGATCGATGGGGTTGCGGCTGGAGCGTACGCAGCTGCTCGTCGTGCTCGGCACCGGCCTGGCCGTCGGGGCCAGCGTGGCGGTGACCGGCGTCGTCGGCTTTGTCGGCCTGATCGTGCCGCACCTGCTCCGCCCGGTCACCGGTGCCCGCCCTTCCGCGCTGCTCCTGCCCAGCGCGCTCGGCGGTGCCGCCCTGGTACTTGCGGCGGACAGCCTGGTCCGCCTCGCCCCCGGCCCCGGCGAGATCCGCCTGGGGGTGGCGATGGCGCTGCTCGGCACCCCGTTCTTCTTCGCGCTGCTCCTCAAGCTCCGGCGGTCGACATGGAATTGAGCGTCTCCGATCTCGCCGTCAGCCTCGGCAAGCGCCGGGTGCTGCAGGGGCTGGACGCGGTGCTGCGACCGGGCAAGGTCACCGCGATCCTCGGCCCGAACGGTTCGGGCAAATCCACGCTGGTGCGCACGCTTGCCGGGCTGCTCGATCCCGATGCCGGCCAGGTCAAGCTCGGCGGCAAGCTGCTCGGCCGGCTCGACCCGCGCGAACGCGCCCGCCGCATCGGCTATCTGCCGCAGGAAGCGACGGT
This sequence comes from Sphingomonas sp. ATCC 31555, assembly GCF_000282895.1. Classification (GTDB taxonomy): domain Bacteria; phylum Pseudomonadota; class Alphaproteobacteria; order Sphingomonadales; family Sphingomonadaceae; genus Sphingomonas. The sequence goes on along the minus strand of NZ_ALBQ01000020.1, from coordinate 25,914 downwards.
GCACTGGGATGTTCGCGTGGCCGATCTCGTCGCGCTCGGCCGCCTGCCGCATCGCGCGCCGTTCGCCGGGCTGTCGACCGAAGATCGCGCCGCCATCGATGCTGCGATCGACGCCACCGCCATCGCTCCCCTCGCCGATCGACTCGTCACGCAGCTTTCGGGCGGCGAGCGCGCCCGCGTGCTGTTGGCGCGCGTGCTGGCGGGGCAGCCGCAGTGGCTGCTCGCCGACGAGCCGCTCGCCAGCCTCGACCCCGTCCACCAGCTCGATCTGCTCGATCGCCTGCGCGCGCTTGCGGCCGGCGGCATGGGGGTGGTGATCGTGCTGCACGATCTTGTCCAGGCGGCCCGCGCCGCCGATGATGTGCTGCTGCTGCGCGAGGGCAGAACCATCGCCTTCGGCCCGGCCGAGACCGCCCTCGCCCACCAGCCGCTGCGCGATGCCTTCGGCGTCGAGGTGATGGTGATCGGCGACGACCAGGGCCGGCTGCTGCCGGTGCCGATCGGCCGCACCAGAAGCGTTTAGCCCCCCAGCGCCTCGACCAGCGTCTGAACCTTCTTCTGTCGCCATTGCGGCAGCGGGGCGACCAGCCAATAGCCGAGTCGCGACGCCTTGGGCTCGCCGACCACGCCCACGCGGCCCGCCTCCATATCGGCGCGGGCGAGCAGCTCGGGCACGGTCGCCCGGCCCAGCCCCTGCGCCGCCGCGTCGATCGCGAGCCCCGCATCTGCGACGCGCACCAGCGATCCGGCATCCTCGGCCATGCAGCCGGGCCAGGAGATCCGCACGTCGATGCCGCCGCCACCGGGCCGCTCGACGGTGATCATGCCGTCGCTTTCCAGCGCCTCGCCTTCATGCTCCCCCGGGCCCTCGCCCCAGCGGATCGCCAGGTCGAGATTGGCTTCGGTGAAATCGAGCGCATCGTCGGCGGGCACCAGCACGAAGCGCAGGTCGGGATCGGCGCGGGCAATGTCGGACAGACGCGGCATCAGCCACTTGGCGGTCAGGTCGCGCGGCGCGGCGATGGTCAGCGACTTGGAGGATTGCCCCGCCTGCATCGCGCGCACCGCTTCCTCGAACTGCAGGAATCCGTTGCGCAGCGCCGCCAGCCCGCTCTGCGCCTCGGGCGTCAGTTCCAGGCCCTTGGTGGTGCGGCGGAACAGCACCACGCCCAGCGTATCCTCCAGCGCGCGGATCTGCTGGCCGACGGCAGCCGGGGTCACCGCCAGCTCGTCCGCCGCGCGGGTGAAGGAGAGATGGCGCGCGGCAGCATCGAGCACGCGCATGCCATTGAGAGGAAGATGGGTCCGCTTCACTGCTCGCCCGCCACGGCCGGCGCGATCAGCGAAAAGCGGGGGATCGCAACGTCGAACGCCGATCCGTCCTCGCCGATCATGTGATAGCTCCCCTGCATCGATCCGTTCGGGGTCGAAAGCGGGCAGCCGGAGACATAGTCGAAGCTCGCGCCGGGCGCGATCACCGGTTGCTCGCCCACCACGCCTTCGCCTTCCACCGTGTGGCGCAGGCCGCGCCCATCGGTGATGATCCAGTGCCGGGTGAGCAGTTGCACTGCCATTGGGCCTTCGTTCTCGATGCGGATATGATAGGCCCAGAACCAGCGGCCGCGATCTGGCTCCGACTGCTCGGGCAGGTACGACACCGAAACGCGAACGACCACGCCGCGCGTCGTCGCCTCGTCGGTGAACAGCGCCTTCACAAGCCGGCACCCGTCAGCGCCTGGTCCAGATCGGCGATCAGGTCGTCCGCATCTTCCAGGCCGACGTTGATGCGAATCATTCCCTCGGTGACTCCCATCTCCAGCCGCTTCTCCTCGGCCAGGCCCGAATGGGTGGTCGAGGACGGGTGCGTCATCAGCGAGCGCGAATCGCCGATGTTGTTGGAGATGTCGATCAGCGCCAGCCCGTCGAGCAGCGCATGCGCCTGCTTGCGGCCGCCATCGACTTCGAAGCTGAAGATCGGTCCGGCGGCGGCCATCTGGCGCATGAACAGTTTGTGCTGCGGATGGCTGGGCAGCGCGGGGAAGTTCACCCGCGGTACCCGCTTCTCCAGGAAGCTGCCCACCTTCACCGCATTCTCGCTCTGGCGGCGGATGCGCAGGTCCAGCGTCTCCAGTCCCTTCAGCACCACCCAGGCGTTGAACGCGCTCAGCGTCGGGCCGGTATTGCGGGTGAAGGGGAGCAGCGTGTTCGTGATGAAATCCTCGGATCCGCACACCGCGCCCGCCAGCACGCGGCCTTGCCCGTCCATCATCTTGGTAGCGGAATAGGCGACCACGTCCGCGCCGAAGTCCATAGGCCGCTGGAGCGCGGGCGTGGCGAAGGCATTATCGACCACCGTCACGATACCGTGCTTCCGCGCGATGGCGCAGACCGCTTCCAGGTCCACTACGTCCATCGTCGGGTTGGCCGGCGTTTCAAAGAAGAAGATCCTGGTGTTCGGCCGGATCGCATCCTCGAACTGCTGCGGATCGCGCGCATCGATCGTGGTGGTCTCCACGCCGAAGCGCGGCAACAGCGTGTCGGTCAGCCAGCGGCACGATCCGAAGGCGGCGCGGCCCTGTACGATATGATCGCCCTGGCGCACCTGGCAAAGGAGTGCAGCCGTCATCGCCGCCATGCCGGTCGCCATGGTGCGACATGCCTCCGCGCCTTCCAACAGGGCGATGCGCTGCTCCAGCATCTCCACCGTCGGGTTCTGCAGGCGCGAATAGGTCATGCCGGCCTGTTCGCCGGCAAAGCGCGCGGCGGCGTCGCCTGCGCAATCATAGGCATAGCCCGAGGTGAGGAACAGCGCCTCGCTGGTCTCGCCGAATTCCGAGCGCGCCGTGCCGCCGCGCACCGCCTGAGTCGCGGGCTTCCAGGTTCGGGTGATGCTCGGGTCTTGTCCGGTACGACGCTTCATGGGTTTGCTTTGCGGCGCTTGGGGGCGCGGCGTCAACCTTTTGGCGCGATGGCGCGCGAAGCGACGGCGAAAGCGCTCGCCTTCTGGCGAAGAACAAGGAGCGGGCCACCAGCCCGGAACCCCACCCGCAGCAACAAGCGCCTCGTGCGGCCGAACGATCCGGCGAAAGGGGACGGGCGTTCGCCCGGCGAGCAGACGTCGGCATGGCCGGGCACTGTGGGGCTGATGAGTTCGCGAACTAGATTCATGCTGGCCTTACGGGCGGTGCGTTCCTTCCCGCCTGCATCGACGTCGGCTATGCAAATCAGGCGAGCAACCACATCGCGAGATTCCACACAGGCGGTTCTCGCCCACTTGCGGACATTGAAGGTCCCTGAGACACTGTGCGTATGCGAGCTATTGGCCTCACAGTTATAGCCATGTCGCTTTTGGGTTGTGACAAAAGCAACGGGCCACCAAGCAGCTTGCCCTCCGAGCAAGTAGCGTATGTAGATGCCTTTCCATCGGATAACACCTCCAAGTTCCTCGATGGCGACTTGATAGAAGTTCCTAAATCCGGTGAATTTTTTTGGAACACGCAGCCGATAAGTGCTAGCACGCTGGTGAAATACCTGGCTGAGAAGGCGAAGTTTCCAAACGGCGGCGGCCGGGTCGTAATTCAATTTGAACCGGGCACTTCAACCAAGCGCGCTGCGTGGGTGAGGACGGAAGTGGTGAAGGCAGGATTCTGCAGAAGGCGAGGTTGTGCGGAAGCACCGTGGAAGTCTGTTCGGCCCGTTATAAACTGATGACCGACGTGTCCGCTTTCCACCCAACTCTGGCCGTTCGCTGCCATGATCATCCTATTGGTCGTACGCGGCAGGCATCTCCTTGCGTCCGTCAACGTGTTCCCTATTTGTACCAGCAGTCCTGCCTCCTGGCGGGCGCTCTTTGACTCCGTTGCATGACGCTTTCTGCGCGCGATGCGCTTCGCGGCCCCGGGGCCGTGCTTTGGGGGAGCAGGCGGATGCGGAACCTCCACGAGCCTAAACTTCCTAAACTTCGCATCCCATCACTCGGCCGTCGCGAGACCCGCGAAGGCCTAAACTTCCTAAACTTTGCCCGGTGGCCGCCGCCAAAATTGGGCGAAGCGCCTTGCTACGATCTTCGTCGCCGCGCACTCTTCCGCTCCGCGGTCGCCTCCGCTAGGCCTGCGCCCATGCGTCCCCGCCTTCCGGCTCTCGCCACCCGTCCGTGGCTCGTTGCCCTGCTGATCGGCTTGGCCGCGCAGCTGCTGTTCACCATCCATCTCGATCGGCCCGGCGGCATCATGTTCGACGAGGTACATTATGTGCCCGCGGCGAAGGCGCTGATCGAACTGTCCGGCCCGCGCAACATCGAACATCCGCTGCTCGGCAAGGAGCTGATCGGCGCGGGGATGGATCTGCTCGGCGACAATGTCTTTGGCTGGCGGCTGATGCCGACGATCGCGGGCACCGTGACGGTGCTCGGCGTCTTTGCCTTTCTGATGATCCTGATGCGCGGTCGGCTGCGGGTGGCGGTGACCGGGGCGGCGCTGGCGATGCTCAACCAGAGCCTGTTCGTCCAGGCGCGCACCGCCATGCTCGACGTGTTCCTCGGCGCCTTTCTGCTCTGGGCGCTGGTATTCCTGCTCTGGGCGATGCGCGGCAGCCCTGCGCAGGTGCGCTGGCGCTGGTGCGTCGGCGCGGCGCTGTTCGGCTTGGCGACCGCGGTGAAATGGGCGGCGGCCCCCTATATCGCGATGGTCGCCCTCGCCTTCGTCGCGATCCGCGTGCGGGATGCGCGCCGCGCACAGCGCCCGCTCGCCGCCACGCTGCTCGCACCCGATCAGCCGCACTGGCCCGGCCTGTCCACCCTGGCGGCACTGGTGCTGCTCGGCGCGATCAGCATTCCCGTCTATTTCCTCACCTTTGCCCCAACCTTCTTCTATCTCACCGGCGCGACCGAGGGGCTGGGCGGCCTGCTTACCCTCCAGCGCGAAATGTACGCGGCGCAGACCCAGGTGCTCGCCCCGCACAATTACCAGTCGGATTGGTGGAGCTGGCCGCTGATGCTGCGGCCGATCTGGTTCTTCTACGAATGGGATTCCGGGGCCCAGCGGGGCGTGCTGCTGATCGGCAACCCGGTGATCATGTGGGGCGGGCTGGTCGCGGTGCTCGCCGCCTATGCCGCCTGGTTCCGCAGCCGAGCGGTGCGCCCGGTTGCGCTTGCGCTGCTCTGGACCTTTTCGGTGGCGATCTATGCCATCATCCCGAAGTCGCTCGGCTTCTATTATTACTATCACCTCTCGGCGATCTTCCTCTGCCTGGTGCTGCCGGTGACCTTCGATCACTTCGATCGCAACCGCCAGCGCGGCTGGGAAGAATGGTATGTCGCGCTGGCGCTGGTCTGCTTCGGCTATTTTTACCCGATCCTCTCCGCCGCCCCGCTCGACGGCCCGCTGGGCTTCACCCACTGGATGTGGTTCCCCAACTGGCGATAAATTTCGTTGCGGTCGCGCAGCCATCTTGAAGCGCGGTCGGCAGGCCCTAGCTTCACATCAGTTTCAGATCGCAACGGAGCCCCCATGGCCGCGCCGACCGACGTCCTCTTCCGCCCCTTTCGCATCAAGTCGCTCGATCTGCCCAACCGGATCGTCATGGCGCCGATGACACGGACCTTCGCCCCCGAAGGAATTCCCGGCGACGCCAATGCCGCCTATTATCGCCGCCGGGCCGACGGCGGCGTTGGCCTGATCCTGTCAGAAGGCACGGTGATCGATCGTCCGGCGTCGCGCAACCATCCGGGCATTCCCTTTTTCCACGGCGACGCAGCGCTTGCCGGCTGGAAGACAGTGATCGACGAGGTGCACGCCGCCGGCGGCAAGATGGCGCCGCAGATCTGGCACACCGGCTCCACGCGGACGATGACCGATTGGGTGCCGGACGTGGACGTGGAAAGCCCCTCGGGCCTGCTCGCGCCGGATAAGCCGCGCGGCCTAGCCATGAGCGAGCAGGACATCGCCGATACCATCGCCGCCTTTGCCAAGGCTGCTGCGGATGCCAAGCGGCTCGGCTTCGACACGGTCGAGATCCACGGCGCGCACGGCTATCTGATCGATCAGTTCTTCTGGGCCGGCACCAACACGCGCGAGGACAGCTACGGCGGCGCGACGATCGCCGAACGCTCGCGCTTCGCGGTCGACGTGGTGAAGGCCGTCCGCGCGGCGGTGGGCCCGGACTTCCCGGTTATCCTGCGCCTCAGCCAGTGGAAGCAGCAGGACTATGCCGCTCGTCTCGCCACCACGCCGGACGAGATGGCGTCGTGGCTCCAGCCGCTGGTCGATGCCGGCGCGGACGTGCTCCACTGCTCGCAGCGCCGCTTCTGGGAGCCGGAGTTTCCCGAGGTCGATGGCGAGAACGGCCTGAACTTCGCCGGCTGGGCGAAGAAGCTCACCGGCGCTGCTACGATCAGCGTCGGCTCGGTCGGGCTGTCGGGCGAATTCATCGCGGCGTTCGGCGGCGAGACCTCGCAGCGCACCGATCTGGACAAGCTCATCGATCGGATGGAGCGCGACGAGTTCGACCTGATCGCCGTCGGCCGCGCCCTCATCAGCGATGCCGATTGGGCGAAGAAGGTGCAGGCCGGCGACAGCGAAGGCCTGAAGGACTTCAGCCCGGCGGCCCTGGCGGAGCTGGTGTAAGGCGGACGTAAGCCCCTCCCCTGAAGGGGAGGGGCTATCGTTCGGTCAATACCGCCCCCACACGAACCGCGACGACAGCGCGAAATTCCACACCGCGGCCACCGCGATTCCGGCCAGCGCCGACAGCCGCCAGTCGCCATGCTGCACATTGTGGAGGAAGGCCGCGAGCCCGACATTGGCCGCCGCACCCACGCCGCACACCAGACAGAAGCTGAACCATCCCGCCAGCATCGGCCCGGCGCCCTTCAGCCGTCGCTCGCGATAGGTCAGCGCATTGTTGAGCAGGAAATTGAACGTCATCGCGACGATCGTGGCCAGGATCGTGCCGGTCACGAACGGCAGGCCCAGCATGCGGAACAGCACGAACAGCACCGCCAGATGCAGCGCCGCTCCCGCCGCCCCGATCGCCGAGAACATCGCGAAGCGCACCGGCACCACCTTGCCGAACATCCGGTCGTACAGCGCGATCAGATATTCCATCGCCACGACGTAATCGAGCTTGCTCTCCCCTTCCGTCCGCACGCGGAACACATAGGGCAGCTCGCGAAAGTGCAGCGGCTTCGGACTCGCGGTCATGATGTCGAGCAGGATCTTGAAGCCGATGCCCGACAGCACCGGCGCCAGCCCGCGCAGGATCTCGCTACGGATCATGAAGAATCCGCTCATCGGATCGGTCAGGTCGGCCTTCAGCACCTGGCGGGAGAGCTTGGTCGCGAAGGCGGACTTGGCCACACGTTCGCGGTCCCAGTCGCCGGTGCAGCCACCTTCGCAGAAGCGTGATCCGACCACCACGTCCAGCGTCGCATCCGCCTGCAGCGCATCGAGCATCTTCGGCAGCAGCGTCTCGTCATGCTGCAGGTCGCCGTCGATCACCGCCACGCACGGCGCCGCGGTGGCGCACATCCCCTCGATGCAGGCGGAGGATAGCCCGCGCCGCCCGATCCGCTGGATCACGCGCACGCGCGGGTCCGCCCGCCCGATCGCACGCGCGGCATCGGCGGTCCCATCGGGACTGTCGTCGTCGACGAAGATCGCTTCCCAGGCGCGACCGGCAAGGGCCGCATCCAGCTTGGCGATCAGCAAAGGAACGTTGGCGCGTTCGTTGAACGTGGGAATAACGATCGCAAGTTCGAGCAGGGTGTCGCTCACTGAAGCTCCAGCAGCACCGCATCCCCCATCGCGGTGGTTGGAAGGGAACCCCCGAGATCGGCCGTCCGAGCGCCCTTGGCGAGCGCTGCGGCAACCGCTTTTTCTATGCGCTGGGCCGATGCTTCATCGTCCAGCGAGTGCCGCAGCAACATGGCAGCGGAAAGGATGGCAGCGCAAGGGTTCGCCTTGCCCTGGCCGGCAATGTCGGGCGCGCTGCCGTGGATCGGCTCGTACATGCCGTTCGCGCCCGACCAGTCGGACAGCGATGCCGACGGCAGCATCCCGATCGATCCGGCGCACATGCTCGCCTGGTCGCTCAGAATGTCGCCGAACAGGTTGCCGGTCACGATCACGTCGAACTTCGCCGGCGCGCGCACCAGCTGCATCGCGGCATTGTCGACATACATGTGGGTCAGTTCGACCTCGGGATAGTCGGTCGCCATCTCGTTGACGACGTCGCGCCACAGCTGCGAGGTCTCGAGCACGTTCGCCTTGTCGACCGAACAGAGCTTCTTGCGACGACGCTTCGCCATCTCGAAGCCCACCCGTGCGATCCGCTCTACTTCGCGCTCGTCATAGCTCATGACGTCGAACCCCTGGCGCAGCCCTTCCATCGTGCTGCGGCGGCCCTTTTCGCCGAAATAGACGTCGCCGGTCAGTTCGCGCACGATCACGATGTCCAGGCCGTGCACCACCTCGGGCTTGAGCGGCGACGCGTCTTCCAGGCCGGCGAACAGCGTGGCCGGGCGCAGATTGGCGAACAGGCCCAGCTCGCGGCGGATGCCCAGCAGCGCCGCTTCGGGGCGCAACGCCCGCTCCAGCCCCTCGAACCGCGGATCGCCGATCGCGCCGAACAGCACCGCATCGGCGCGCTTGGCCAGCGCCAGCGTCGTCTCGGGCAGCGGGCGGCCGGTGGCCAGATAGGCGGCACCGCCCACCGGGGCTTCCTCGAAGGTCAGGCCCAGGTCCAGCGCTTCGAGAACCCGGCGCGCCTCGCGCGTCACTTCGGGGCCGATCCCGTCACCGGGCAGAACAGCAATCAACGGCATCGCATTTCCCTGACGACGCCCATCGGGATCGACGGGCGAGAGACTGGGGACGCCGCTTAGCCGCCCGGGGGCGGTTTAGGCAACCGCCCGCAACAATCGGTCCACCAGCCGCTCGCGCGCCGCGATCGGCTCAGCCCCCTTGCCGGTCAGCAAGTCGCGCGCGAGGAAATGGCCGGTCAGCCGCAATCCGGCGAGGATATCGTCCCATCCCGCTTCGCCCCCCATCTGCAGGAAGGGAGGCAGCGCGAGCAGCCGCGCCTCATAGCCTGCCGCGCCCGTACGGCTCACCGCGATGCCGCTTTTCGGGCTCACAAAGGCCAGATCTTCGGTCGCATCCGTCACCGCACACCGCGTCAGGTCCAGCCCGAAGCCGAGTTCCGCCAGCAGCAGCAGCTCGTACCGCACCAGCGCGACGGCCCATCCCCGTGCGGCGGGCGCCGCCTCGATCGCCGCCAGCACCCCTTCCAGCGCCGAATATAGTCGGGGAAAGGGCAAGGCTTCCGGCAGCGTCACCGCGGTCAACGCGGTCACCCACGCCAGCGCCGCCGCCGGCAACGGCTCGCCGAACAGCGGCGCGCGACTGTGGAGCAATTCGACGGCCAGCCCCGCAAGCTGTTCATCGGTGCGCGCGCGCCACTCGCCCAGCACGGCGTTCGAAGGTTGCAGAACCGGCCGCAACGCCCGCGATCGGCCGCCCCGCACATAGCCGGGCTGCACCCCGTGCGCGGCGGTCAGCGCCCGTACGATCGCGCCATGTTCGCCATGCGGGCGAACGCTCAGGATCAGGGCCTCGGCGCGCAGATGCATCGCTCTCCTCTAGGCGGAGCGCGGGCGATAGGAAATGCCATCTGCCGGCACGCCGCTCGTCGCGCCTCCGGAACGACAATGCGCTTCAGGCATTCCAAACGCTGCAGCCAAGCAGAGGAACGACCCGTCATGTCCGAATCGACCGAAACCACCAGCCTGCTCGTCACCGCCCGCGTCGACGGGCTGAAGGTACGCAGCCGCGATGGTGATTCGCTGGGTCAGGTCCAGGCATTCATGGTCGAAAAGGGCAGCGGACAGACGCTCTATGCCGTGCTCAGCCTCGGCGGGTTTCTCGGCATGGGCAAAAGCTATTATCCGCTGCCGTTCGAACTGATCGCCTATGATGCCGGTGGCGATGATTACATCGTCACCATCGATCGGCGTGTGCTCGAAGGCGGGCCGAGCTGGGCGAGCAATCCCCCCGAATTTACCCAGGCCTATGCCGATCGCGTGTCCGGCTATTACGGCCTGTCGGCGGCCCGCGTCGATCGCCTGCCCACGGGCTGAGCCGCGTCAGGCGGCGGAGTCGGCTTCGGCCGGCAGCTCCCATAACTCGATCGGGTTGCCCTCCGGATCGTGGATCCGCGCGAAACGCCCGATTTCGGGCGTGTCCCATTCGGCGCGCGTCTCGATCGCCACGCCGGCGGCGTGCAGCTGCTCCAGCAGCCCGTCCAGATCGATGACGCGCAGGTTCAGCATCGCCTGCTTGTCGGCGGCGAAATAGTCGGTGGTCGCGGCAAAGGGCTGGAACACCACCGGCCCGGCTTCTGGATACCAGAACCACGGGCTGGGCTGCCCCTGGGCATCGGTCCCGCACCCGCCCCCCACGCCCAGCATCTCGCGATACCAGGTCGCCAGCGCCTCAGGATCCCGCGCACGGAAGAAATATCCGCCCAGTCCAACCACCGGCATGCCCCGCCCCCCTGTCAGGCGGCCTGCGCGATCTCTTCGCCTGCCGCTGCCTCCAGCAACCGCCGCTCGATCGTTTTGAGCCTCGACGTGGAGGTGATCTTATCACCGATGAGATCGGTCAGGTAGAAGGTATCCACCGCCCGCTCGCCATAGGTGGCGACATGGGCCGAATGGATCGTAACCTTCGACTGGAACAGCGCGTGCGCCAGGCTGTAGAGCAGCGCCGGTCGATCGCGCGCGTTGATCTCGATGACGGTGAAGCGGTTCGATGCCTTGTTGTCGATGAACACATTGGGTTCGATCGAGAAGGCATCGGCGCGCAGCCGCACTGGCGCCTTGGTCTTCAGCCGTTCGGACAGTCGCGCGCGGTTTGCCAGCGCATCGGCGATGCCGGCCTTCAGCCGATTGAGTCGCGCCTCCTCGTCGAAGGGCTGGCCGAACGGGTCCTGTACGAGGAAATTGTCCAGCGCCATGCCGTCGCGGGTCGTGTGGATGCGCGCATCGATGATGTTGCCGCCCGCGACATGGATCGCACCGGCGATGCGATAGAACAGGCCCGGATGGTCGGACGCATAGACCGTCACCAGCGTCGCGCCGCGATCGGGATATACCTGCGCCTCGACGTGCAGCGTCGCGTTGCCCGCCTGCGCCACCATCACCGCGTTGCGCTCCAGCACGTCGGACGGCTCGGCGATCCAGTAGCTTTCGGTGAAGCGCTTCTTGAACGCCTCGAACCGCGCAGAGTCCCAGCCGAGCGCCGCGGCTAGATCGTCCTGCTTGGCGGCGATTCGCTCGCCGCGCCCACGCTGCTTATGGCCCAGCCGCAGCACTTCCTCGGCGGCTTCGTAAAGGTTGCCGAGCAGCTGGCGCTTCCAGCCGTTCCACACCCCCGGCCCCACGGCGCGGATATCCACCACGGTCAGCGCCAGCAGCATGCGCAGCCGCTCCGCGCTCTGCACCTGCGCGGTGAAGTCGAGGATCGTCTTGAAGTCCGCCAGGTCGCGCTTGAACGCGGTGGCCGACATCAGCAGGTGCCAGCGCACCAGCCACGCGACCATTTCGGTTTCGGCGGGGGTGAGCCCCAGTCGCGGGCAAAGCCGCTCGGCGACTTCAGCACCCAGGATGGAATGATCGCCGCTGCGGCCCTTGGCGATATCGTGCAGCAGCACCGCGACATACAGCGCCCGGCGCGAGGTCAACTGGTGCAGTATCCCGCTGGCAAGCGGATGGTCTTCCTTCAGCTGCCCCTTCTCGATCCGGCTGAGCAGCCCGATCGCGCGGATAGAGTGCTCGTCCACCGTATAGTGGTGATACATGTCGAACTGCATCTGCGCGACGACGCGGCCAAAGTCCGGCACGAACCGGCCGAACACACCCGCCTCGTTCATCCAGCGCAGCACCGTCTCCGGATCGCGCGGCGAGGTGAGCACCGAAAGGAACAGCGCGTTGGCGCGCGGATCGGTGCGTACGTCGTCGACCAGCTTGGCGTCGCGCGCCGCCGCCCGCATCGCCAGCGGGTGGATCTCCCGCTCGTGCTGATCGGCCAGCGCGAACAGCTCGATCAGCCGCACCGGATCTTCGCGGAAGAAATCGTCGCGCGGCAGTGCCAGCCGCCCGCGCTCCAGTACGAATCCCTTCAGCTTGCGCCGCCCGCGCCACAGCGCCGGCAAACCGAACCGCCGACCCCTACTGGCGAACTTCTCGTCCAGATGCGCCAGGAAAACGCCGGTCAGGTCGCCCACCACCTTCGCCTGCAGGAAGTAATAGCGCATGAAGCGCTCGACCTTGGACATGCCGGGCCGATCGGCGAAGCGCATCCGTTCGGCAATCTCGCGCTGTACGTCGAAGGTCAGCCGGTCCTCGGGCCGGTTGGTGATCAGATGCAGCTGGCAGCGCACCGCCCACAGGAAATTCTCGGCTCGGCGGAACTGGCGATATTCGGCCGGCGTCAGCAGCCCGGCTTCCACCAGCTCGGCGGGCTCGCGCACGTTATAGGCGAACTTGCCGATCCAGAACAGCGTGTGCAGGTCGCGCAGGCCGCCCTTGCCTTCCTTCACATTGGGTTCGACGACATAGCGGCTGTCGCCCATCTTCTTGTGGCGCGCATTGCGTTCGTCGAGCTTGGCGGTGATGAAGCCGCGCGCGCTGTCGGCCTGCACCTCGGCCTTGAAGCGTACTGCCGCCTCTTCGTACAGGTCGGTATCGCCCCACACATAGCGCGCCTCGAGCAGCGCGGTGCACACGGTCACGTCCGCCTTGGCTTGGCGCACCATCTCGTCGAGCGAGCGCGACGAATGCCCCACCTTCAGCCGCATGTCCCACAGCGAATAGAGCATCGATTCGATCACCTGCTCGCTCCAGCCGGTGACCTTCCAGGGGGTAAGGAAGCCGATATCGATGTCCGAATGCGGCGCCATCTCGCCGCGGCCATAGCCGCCCACCGCGATCAGCGTCATCCGCTCGGCGGCGGTGGGGTTCGCATTGGGGTGCAGCCGCTCGACGGTAAAGTCCCACAGCAGCCGCAGGATCTGGTCGGTCAGGAACGCGCCCGCCGCCGCCGCTTCCAGCCCGCGCGAGGGATGCTCGGCCAGCCGCCGCGCAATCTCCGCGCGGCCGCGGTCCAGCGCCGCCTTCAGCACGCCGGTCGCGGCCTGGCGCAGTGCCGCGGTGTCGCGCGCGTCGAGCGCTGCGAGCTGCTCGGCGACGGCACGGCGGTCGATCAGGGAGCGCCGATGGGGAACGGAAGCGAAGCGGGTGGGCATGGCGAGTCAGATAGGAGGATTCACCATGAAGTTCACCCATCAAGGCGGTTTCGGGCAAACTTCGCGCGCCTGCCCCTGTTCAGGAAGCGATGAACACGAAATCGCCGATGGTGCGGCCGGTGCGCGCCTCGCAGCGACCGGTCCCGATCGGGTGCGCCACGGGAATGATCAGCACCCATTCCTCGCTATGCTGCTCGGCGACCGTCCGGAACCGGCACCCGCGCCCGTCTTCGCTGGTCACGACGATGTCGAACAGATGCTTGTCGGCCTCGCGCCGCAGCGCCAGCACTTTGCCGCCGGGCCGCCGCACGAAGGTGCTGGCATGCGGCAGCAACGTGCCGCGCAGCTGGCGCTGCAGGCCGCCGGTGGCATCGTGCGCCGATAGGCTGAGGGTTGCCGCCGAGTGGTTCTCGACGCGGATGGTCGTCGCGCCCGCCGCACCGGCGACGACCATGGATATAGAGAGCAGCAATAGCTTCAGCATCAAAAAGCTTTCTGGTGAAGGGCGGAGAAGCTGTCTCCGCAAGGGGCGATATCGCCTGCCCCCATGGGGCGTGAGCTGGTCCGCAGCGGCAGAGGCCTGTCGGCTTGGGAAGTGCGAGGGGGCAACGCACTTGGTTCCTCTGCCGCTCCGGTAGACACTGAATAGCCGGATCGCGCCCGCCCGGCCAATCGAAAGACTTGCGCAGATTCGATAGAACGGCTCTATACCCCTTTGATGCCGACGCTTCGCCAGTTCCACTATCTGGTCACCTTGGCCGACACCGGCTCGTTCGTGCGGGCGGCGCGCTCCGCCCATGTATCGCAGCCAACGCTCAGCCATCAGATCAAGGCGCTGGAAGATCGACTAGGCGTGCGGCTGCTTGATCGCGGTGCCGGCGGCGCGATGCTGACGCCGGTCGGGCGCGCGATCGTCGCCAAGGCGCGCGAGGTGCTGGCGGAGGTTCGCGAGATCGAGAGCCTGGCGGCGCGCTCGTCCGACACGCTCACCGGCACGCTCAAGCTCGGCACCACGCCCACGCTGGGCCCCTATCTGCTTTCGCCGATCGTCGCGGAGCTCCACCGCGTCGCGCCCGATCTGCACCTGTACGTGCGCGAGGGCATCCCCGCCGAACAGACGCAGGAACTGTCGCGCGGCGCGCTCGATCTGCTGCTCGGGCCGATGCCGATCGAGGGCGACGAGCTGGTGGTGGAGCCGCTGTTCCGCGAACCGCTGCACCTCGTCGCGGCGGTCGACGATCCGCTGGCCAAGCTGGATCGAGTCGATCCGGCGCTGCTGCGCGGCCGGGCGCTGCTGTCGCTCGATCCGCGCCACCATTTCCACCGCCAATGCTCGCACATCGCCGAAGCCTATGGGATGCGGATGACGCCGGATTACGAAGGCACCAGCCTGGACAGCCTGCACCAGATGGTAGCGAGCGGCCTCGGCATGGCCCTGCTGCCGACGCTGTACCTTGCCTCGGACGTGGGCGGCACCTCCGGCCTGCGCGTGCTGCACGTCGCCGGCTGGTCGCGCTATCGGTCGATCGCGCTCGCCTGGCGCAAGGCCAGCAGCATGGATGCCGCCTTCCAGCTGATCGCCGAAGAGGTACGTCGCTCGGCCAACGCCATCCTCGCCCGCGGCATCGCCGCCGACGTCTGAAGCCCCGGGCGATGCGGTACAATGCGGTGCTCTTGTCCCGCGCGCCACAACGCCTGCTATGATGGCAATAGGCAGCGTGCGGGCGCTGTTAACCTCGGTCCGCGCCCGATCCACCGACGACGCCGCACCGACGTTCGAGAATGCAGGGGAATAACATGGCGCATTACCAGCCCACGGACCAGCTCGACCCCTATGAGGTCGAAAACCAGTTCTACCTGCGCTCCCATCCCTCGCGCATGGCAAAGCTGCTGGCGCACTACGAGCTGTACCGGCAGATCGTCGACCTGCCGGGCGCGATCGTCGAGCTTGGCGTATACAAGGGCGCGTCGTTGATGCGCTTTGCCAGCTTCCGCCAGCTTCTGGAAAATGCCTATAGCCGGATGGTCGTCGGCTTCGATGCTTTCGGCAGCTTCCCCAGCGACGGCGTCGCCGAAGCCACCGATCAGGCCTTCATCAAGCGGTTCGAGGCGGCCGGCGGCGACGGCATTTCCCGTGCCGGCTTGCAGGATCTGCTCGACGCCAAGGGCTTCGCCAACACCACGCTGGTGGAGGGCAATGTCTTCGATACCATCCCGCAGTTCCTCGAAGCGCATCCCGCGCTGAAGATCGCACTGCTGCACCTCGACATGGACGTGTACGAGCCGACCGCCTTCGCGCTTGATCGCCTGTTGCCGCATATGGCCCGGGGCGGTCTGGTCGTGTTCGACGATTACGCCCTGCTGAAGGGTGCCACGCGCGCCGCGGACGAAGCCTGCGATCGCCTCGGCGTCCGCATGGAAAAGCTGTCCAATTACGTCATCCCCGCCTTCTTCCGCGCACCCTGACCGCGGCGGCGCCGGGCGGGCGCCGGAATCGCGGT
Source organism: Sphingomonas sp. ATCC 31555 (assembly GCF_000282895.1). Taxonomy (GTDB): domain Bacteria; phylum Pseudomonadota; class Alphaproteobacteria; order Sphingomonadales; family Sphingomonadaceae; genus Sphingomonas. The sequence goes on along the minus strand of NZ_ALBQ01000020.1, from coordinate 10,111 downwards.
TCTTTGCGGCCCTTCGCCGCGCTTCTCCTGACGGTCCGGAACAGGCGGCCGCTTCGGCCCGTTGATCGGCACGCAACCGCAAGGAGATTCCGATGGCCACCACTCCCGACGCCCCCAAGCCCAAGACGCCGCGCAAGCGCACCGCCAAGCCCGCCGCTGCCGCCACCTCCGCCAAGGCCGATCCTGCCGCAGCCAAGCCGGCGCCCAAGGCTCGGCCAAAGCGCGCACCCAAGGCAGCCGCGCCCGCGACCAAGGTCGAAAAGCGCTCCACCCTGCGCAAGACCGGCCTCGCCGCCATCGCCGCGACCGGGCTGGGCGCGATCGGGGCGATCGCCTTCGGGGTGCTGCGCAACCGTCGCAACGCCGCCGCCGAACCCGGCACGGTGCCCACCGATCTCATGGGCCAATCGCATCCCGATGGCGGCGAGCGCGCGATCGAGGCCTTCCGGCCCGATCCCACCGCACCCGTGCCCGAAAGCGAGCGCGAAGCGCTGCGCCCGGCGCTGGCTGGTGGATCGGCCCCCACCCTGGTCGCCGGCCAGGCCGATGAACTGCGCCGCATCGACGCAGCCCCCTCCTGATCGCCCGGCAAGCTGCACGACCGCGCAACCTTCGGCGCGGTCGTGCATTGCCCCTTCATACCAATCAGGATCAGGAGAGAGTCCATGCGTAGTTTCGCTCTGGGCGCGGTCGCTGCGGCCACGCTGCTGTCGGGCTGTGTCGGCGACGGCTTTGGCGCAGGTTCGGCCAATAATCGCGGCTATCGCGACTACGATTATAACCGGCCGGATCCCGCCTATAACGGCTATTATGCCGATCGTTATTATCGCGAGGGCAAGTATCGCGAGCGCCGCCTCTCGCGCAACGACCGCATCTATCGCGGGCAGGACGGGCGCTATTACTGCCGCCGTAACGACGGCACGACCGGCCTGATCGTCGGCGGTGTCGCCGGCGGCGTGCTCGGCAACCTCATCGCCCCGGGCGGTTCGGGCTTGCTCGGCACGATCTTGGGTGGTGCCGCCGGTGCGGCCGCGGGCCGTGCGATCGACCGCGACAACGTAAAGTGCCGTTGAGGGCGAGGGGCCGGGGTTGATCCCCGGCCCTGCCCCGCAATCCAGGAGTCCGCCATGACCACCCGCACCGCCACCGCCCGCTATTCCGGCTTCGGCAAGGCTGGCAAAGGCCAGCTCACCAGCCCCTCCGGCGTGCTGGAAGCGACGCCCTATGGCTTCAACACCCGCTTCGGCGACGAAAAGGGCACCAACCCCGAAGAACTGATCGCCGCTGCGCATGCCGGTTGCTTCACCATGGCGCTCAGCTTCGCACTCGCCAAGGCCGGGTTCGACGAGGGGACGCTGGAGACCACCGCAGCGGTCAAACTCGAACAGGATGGCGCCGGCTTCACCATCACCCGCTCGGATCTCAAACTGCGCGCCGAGGTGCCCGGCATCGATCGGGCGCAGTTCGAAGCGCTCGCCCGCGATGCCGAAGCCAATTGTCCGGTCTCCAAGCTGCTCCAGGCCGAGATCGGGCTGGAATGGGAGCTGGCCTGAACCCCCAAGGCCTGATCGCGGCCGGGCAGGTCCTCCCGCCATAACCGAGATTGGTATCGCTCGCCGCCGTCATCCGGCGCAAGGGATCCAACTGCTTGGGTCTGGTGGAAACCGACGATTAGGCGAGCTACTGCACGGCCAAGGCGCCAGCGCGATGGACGTCTATCTGCTGGGGGATCCGCGGGGCTGACGCAGATCGGAGGCGGGCCGAAGCCTGCCCCGGAAAAGTGCCTAGGTTCCGGCCTTATGGCGCCGAATTCGCGGGAAGCGCCAGGCGGGGAGCAAGCACCTGTCCTTCCACCACCGGCGCGGCGTGCTGCCAGCAGGATTTCCATCCGTTGCTGGCATTGTGCCACCAGCGGGCGAAGTCGCCTGCGTCCTGGCTGACGCTGACTTCGGTGAAATAGCCTGCCTGTGTCGTCGTGCCCTTGATGGTGACGGTGGAGGAGTCGGATACAACCGTGAAGTCACGAACCTGGCCGAAACCGGCGGGGCGAATGGCCCAGAGCGCGGTGAAGGCCGGCGCCACCGTGGCGCAGGCCGCGCCGTCCAGCCAATCATGGATGCGGGTTCGGTAGCGATGCATTTGCCGTCCCCGCCCTGCTTTCCACACCAGTGTCGATCGTGACGCACCCGCTCGGCGACCCAGCGTGGCCCCGCAGTCCCGCTCGGTACCATGCCGAAAATCACCGTTTCGTCGACGAAAACGCCAAGGCCGCCGCCGACATTGGTCACCGTGTACTGGACGTTGAGCGTCCGTTCCCCAAGCGGTGCGCCGACGAGCAGCAGGGCAAGCGGCAAGACGGAAAGCGCGGGCAGCATAGCAGACCTCCGGGCGCGAGATATGGGACGGTTTCCAGCCTATCATGACCTGGCGTCTGGGCGGTAGCGGCTGCGGCGCGCAATCTTCTGTTGGTGTTCTGTCTTGATACTACAGTTGGGCTGCCCCACATTCGGGCCATGTTCAACGCACTCTCGCTGCTGATCGGGCTGGTCGCGCTGCCCTTCGCACTGGTGGGGATCATCCCCATCCCGTTCGTGCCGCTGATCAACTGGATCGCCTTCCCGATCGCGCTCACCGGCGCGGTGGTGGGCATGCTGTCGCGGGGCACGGCGGGGCGGAACTTCAACCTCGTGCTGCTGATCGTCAGCGGGCTGCGGCTGATGCTGACCGGCGGGATCATCTGATCGCAGCCGTCTTCGGGTGGCGCTTGCTTCGCATCGTTGTCCCGGCGATAGCCATTCCTGGCGCGGCAGAAGCCGATGTCGAGGCGCTAATGGGTTCCGGCCATCGCCGGAATGACGACTACAGACCGCGCGTCTCTTCCCGAGCTCCTTGCCTTCGCAATGAAAAAGGGGCCCGTCGAACCGAGCCCCCTTCCTGAAAACCTTGCGGCCTTAGCGGCAGCGGACGTTGCCGCGATCCACCGACTGGCCGAGCGCCGCGCCGGCGGCCGCGCCGAGCAGCGTGCCGAGCGTCGCATTGCCGCCCGAGGACAGCGCGTTGCCGAAGAGCCCGCCGGCGACACCGCCCACGATCAGGCCGGTCGTGCCGTCGTTGCGGCGGCAATAATAGCGACCGTCATTGCCGCGATAGATGCGGTCGTTCCGGCTCAGGCGGCGTTCCTGATAATAGCGGCCGTCGCGATAATAGCGGTCGGCATAATAGCGGCGCTCGCCGGCGGGCAGGCGATTATAGTCATAATTGCGGTAGCGGCGCCAATCGCGCTGCCACTGGCGATTGTCGGCGCGCGACGCCTGGCGGATATCCTGGCGGCAATCGCGCATCTCGCGGCGATATTCGCCACGGCTGTCCGCCCGGCGCAGATCCTGGCGACAATCCTGGCGCGCGTCGCGCTCGCGGGGGCCCTGCGCCATCGCGGGCACCGCCGTCACCGTCAGCGCCGCCGCAGCGGCAACAAACAACATGCGCATCGTGGGAAATCCTTGTCGTTATCGATGCGTGTCGAACGTGTGCCCGCGGCGGCTGGTTGCGTGAACGGGAAACTACCTTTGGTTCATTCGGCGTCCATCGACGGGACACGTGCGTCGCCCGGATAGGCGAACAGCAGGTCGCTGCCGACTTCCGCATGGATCGCGACATGGCCTTCCAGCGTCAGGCACTCGCCCGCCTTGAACGCGATGCCGTCGACCACGCCTTCGCCCTTCACCGGGATCAGCCAGCCGGTCGTGCCTTCGGGCAGGGTGAAGCTGCGCTTGCCGCCTTCCCAGCGCTCGAGCACGAATTTGGGGCCTTCGACCAGGATGGTGCGGTTCGGCGCGACCGCCCCCGGCATCGGGTGCGGCACGAACGGCACCGGCTCCGATACCGCGACACCTTCGTCGAGGTGCAGTTCGCGCGGGCGGCCATAGTCATAGAGGCGGTAGGTCGTCTCGCTGTTCTGCTGCACTTCAATCAGCGTGATGCCCGCGCCGATCGCGTGGACGGTACCCGAGGCGGAGTAGAAGAAATCGCCGGCCTTCACCGGCTTCCAGTCGAGCATGTTCTCGATCGAGCCGTCGAGCGCGCCGGCGCGGAGCTCCTCGCGGGTATAGGGCTGCTTGGTACCGAGCGCGATCGTCGAATCGGGCTCGGCATCGAGGATGATCCAGCATTCGTCCTTGCCGCGCGGCAGGCCGACGGCCTGGGCCTGCTCGTCGTTCGGATGCACCTGGACCGACAGTTTCTCGCTGGTGAACAGATATTTGATCAGCAGGTCCGGGGTTGAATTGCCCGGCGTCTGGAACCAGACCTCGCCCACCGGCTCACCGTCCGCGGCAGGATCGGCAAAGCCCGGATACAGGGTGTGGCGGCCCCAGGGTTTTTCGACGCGATGGGTGGCGAGAAGCGTGGCGGGCATGAGGAATCCCCTTGAATGACGGTACCGGAACGGGAGCGCATGTGGCGCGAAGCGAGTTCCGCCGCAATCCCGCCCCGAAAAGGATTGTTTGCAGCCACGGCCCCGGTCTAAGAACCCCGGCATATGCGTAGTCCCCTGCCTCGCGCGCTTGCGTTCGCGCTCCTTCCGGTGTTCGCCCTTTCCGTCGCCGGCTGCGCAAAGCGCGGCGGGGTGAAGGACCTGCCCTATGTCGCGCGCGACGTCGGCACCCTGTACAGCACGGCCAAGCAGAAACTGGACCAGCACCAGTACAAGCTCGCCGCCGCGCTGTTCGACGAAGTGGAGCGCCAGCATCCCTATTCGGTATGGGCGCGGCGCGCGCAGCTGATGGGCGCGTTCAGCTACTATCTGAACCGCGACTATCCCGAAGCGATCGCCTCGGCGCAGCGCTTCCTGGCGGTGCACCCCGGCAACCGCGATGCGCCCTATGCCTATTATCTGATCGGCATTTCCTATTACGAGCAGATCAGCGACGTCACCCGCGACCAGAAGATCACGCAGCAGGCGCTCGATTCGCTGGGCGAGCTGATTCGCCGCTATCCCAATTCGAAATATGCCGCCGATGCGCGGCTGAAGCTGGACCTGGTGCGCGATCACCTGGCCGGCAAGGAAATGGAAGTCGGCCGCTTCTACGAAAAGCGGGGCCAGTGGCTGGCGGCGGCGCTGCGCTTCCGCGCCGTGGTCGACAATTATCAGATGACCACGCATGTGCCCGAATCGCTGATGCGCCTCACCGAAAGCTATCTGGCGCTGGGCGTGCCCGAGGAAGCCAACAAGGCGGCGGCGGTGCTCGGGGCCAATTACCCGGGCACCGATTGGTACAAGCGCGCCTACGATCTGATGCAGGACAACCAGGACAAGGTGGCGGCCGCGGCCAAGGCCAGCCCGCCGCCCAAGCCCGCGAGCTAAAACCACTTCCGTTCTTCTCCTGTTCCTGCGATAGGGGGCCGCGATGCTGACCGCGCTATCCATTCGCGACGTGGTGCTGATCGAGGCGCTGGACCTGGAGTTCGGCGCAGGGTTGGGCGTGCTGACAGGCGAGACCGGTGCCGGCAAGTCGATCCTGCTCGATGCGCTGGGCCTGGCGCTGGGCGCGCGGGCCGATAGCGGCCTGGTGCGCAGCGGCGCGGGCCAGGCGGTGGTGGTGGCGAGCTTCGTCCCGCCCGCTGCCGACAGCGCGGTGGCCAATCTCTTCGCGCAGAACGGCATGGAGCTGGAGCGGGGGGAGCCGCTGCTGATCCGGCGGATGGTGAAGGCAGACGGCGGCAGCCGCGCATTCGTCAACGACCAGCCGGCTTCGGCCGGGTTCCTGCGAGAGCTGGCGCCGCATCTCGTCGAGATCCACGGCCAGCACGACGATCGCGGCCTGCTCAACCCGCGCGGCCACCGGCTGCTGCTCGACGCCTTCGGCCGGTGCGATGCGGGGCCAGTTGCGGTGGCCCACCGCGCATGGCGCGTGGCGGAGGATGCGCTGGCGGTGGCGCGGGCCGAGCAGGACAGCGCCGAACGCGACCGCGAATGGCTGGAGCACGCCGTTACCGAACTCGCGGCGCTTGCTCCGCAAGAAGGCGAGGAGGAACTGCTCGCCGAGCGCCGGGCGACGATGCAACGAGGCGAAAAGATCGCCACCGACCTGCAGGGCATCGCCGATCTGCTCGAAGGATCGGACGGCGGGCTGGCGCGGCTGCGGCAGGCGGCGCGCATCCTGGAGCGGGTGTCCGACGATCACGAAGCGCTGGCCGAGGCGCTGGCCGCGATCGATCGTGCGATCACCGAAGGCAGCGAGGCACAGGCGCAGGTGGATGCCGCGGCCGAGGCGCTGGCCTTCGATCCTGCCGCGCTGGAGGCGGACGAAGCGCGGCTGTTCGAACTGCGCGCCGTCGCCCGCAAGCACCGGGTGCAGCCCGACGAGCTGCCGGGGCTGCTGGCAGAGCTGTCCGGGCGGCTGGAGCGGCTGACCAGCGGTGGCGCGGGGATCGCCCGGCTGGAACGCGCGGCCGAGGAAGCGCACCGCAGCTATCGCGAGGCGGCACGGACGCTATCGGCGGTGCGGTCGTTGGCGGCGGCGCGACTGGACGCGGCGGTGGCGGCGGAGCTGAAGCCGCTGAAGCTGGACGCGGCGCGTTTCCGCACCGTGGTGGAGCCGCTGGACGAAGGCCAGTGGAGCGCATCGGGCATGGACCGGGTGGAGTTCGAGGTTTCGACCAACCCCGGCGCGCCCTTCGCCCCGCTGATGAAGATCGCCAGCGGCGGCGAATTGTCGCGCTTCATCCTGGCGATGAAGGTGGCGCTCGCCGAAGAAGGCGGCGCGCGCACGCTGATCTTTGACGAGATCGATCGCGGCGTCGGCGGCGCGGTGGCCGATGCGATCGGCGAGCGATTGGCGCGGCTGGCCCAGGGCTCGCAGCTGCTGGTGGTGACGCACAGCCCGCAGGTGGCCGCGCGGGGCGCCCGGCACCTGCTGATCGCCAAGCGCCATGACGGCGTCGTCACCCGCACCGGCGTGACGCCGCTGACGCCCGAGCAGCGGCGCGAGGAAATTGCGCGGATGCTCTCCGGCGCGGAGATCACGCCCGAGGCGCGGGCGCAGGCGGAGCGGCTGCTCGCCGCCTGAACCTGAACGAAGCGACCCGCCCTGCGACAATTCGTGACGGAAAAGGCATGGCGTTGGGACAAAGCGGCGACATCGGCGTTCCACAACGGCTCTCGACCGCAGGGGCGGTCCAGTCGAAGTGAGGAGTATCCGATGAAGAAGTTCATGCTGCTGATCGCCGGCCTTGGCGTTGCCGCCGCCGCCGTTCCCGCCTCCGCTGCACCCGCATTCCAGGGTGGCTGGCAGAATATCAACGCCCGGCAGGACCGGCTGGAACAGCGGATCAACCAGGGTATCCGCTCGGGCGCGCTGAGCCGCCGCGAGGCGACCCGGATCCGCAACGAATATCGCGGGCTGGTGCGGCTGGAGGCCCGCTATCGCGCCTCGCGCCCTGGCCTGACGATGCAGGAACGCCGCGATCTCGATCGTCGCTATGACGTGCTGTCGGCCAAGGTCCGCTACGAGAAGCAGGATCGCAACCGCCGCCGCGGCTGATCCCGCCGCAGCAACAGGAAACGGGCTTCGCCGAAAGGCGGGGCCCGTTTCGTTTTGGGATCAGCTCTCCGGTGCGGGCGCTTTACGACGCTGCCTGGGCTTGGCGGCGGCGTCTGCCGGCTTGCGGACACGGCGCGGCGGTGCCTTCACCGCAGGCGCAGCGGGTGCTGCGGGCGCTGCGGCCGTTTCGACAGGCTTGCGGACCCGCTTGACCGCCGGCTTCGGCCCAGTGCCTGCGGGCTTGCGCGCGCGCATCGCGGCAGGCTTAGGCGGCGCGGCTTCGGTGGCGGGGGCAGGATCGGCAGGCGGCGGCGACGGGGTGGGTTCGGGCTTCGCGGCATCCCCCGCAGGCTTGCGGACGCGCTTCACGGCAGGCTTCGGCGGCGCGGCTTTGGCTGCGGGGGCGGGATCGGCAGGCGGCGGAGGCGGGGCAGGATCGGTCTTGGCGGTACTGCCCTTGATGCGATGGGCCAGCGCCGTCAGCCCGGCGGCGATCAGATCGGCGATCACCGGGTGCTTGGCTAGCCCCGCCAGTTGACGGCGGGCATCCTTGGGCAGCTTGATGCCGTCGATCACCTTGGGCAGCAGCGACGGCGGCTTGGCGCTCTTGGTCGCTTTCTTGTCCTTCTTGCCGGCCATGCAATGCCTCCGTCTCGGATCCGGCGGCAAGCTTCCGCCAGTCGAATCGGACTGTCAATGCTGGGTGATCGGCGCATCTTCCCAGTCGAAGATGATTTCCAGATCGCGCGCATTGCCGCCCGCGGCACGCCGGAGGCGCCGGGGCGGCAGCAGCGTGGGGCTGCCACGCCGGATCGGTGCGCGATAAGGCTTCGGTTTCTGCATGGCGGCACTCCTCACGTCCCCAGCAGAAACTCAAACCATGCACGATCCTTCAGGTTCCCCGACGGCCGATCCGGCCGCCGCGCGTCCTGGCATCAGCGGCAGTTGCGATTACCGTCGCGTTCGACCGCGCGACCGGCCAGCGCGCCCGCTACGCCGCCGAGCACCGTGCCGGCCGTACGATCCCCGCTGGTGTCGATGGTGCGGCCGAGCAGCGCACCCGCCACACCGCCAACGACGAGGCCGGTGGTGCCGTCCGGCTTGCGACAATAGCGGCGGCCGTCCCGGCCGCGCCATTCGCGGTAGCTGTGCCGGCGACGATCGTCGCGATAACGGCCGCGATCGCGATAGTCGCGATCCTGCTTGACGACCTTGGCTTCGGCCTGGACGGCAGGAAGGACCGTCGCGGCAGGAATGGCGAGCGCCGCGGCGCTGAGCGAAAGAAGCAGAGTACGCATAACAAACTCCCCGATGTGCTGTAGATGAAACCAACGTGGCGGGTTTACGTCGGGTTGCATGAACCTGATACGACGGGACGTTCAGGCAGGGAGCAGACGAGATGACCGAGGCGCGCGCCATGATCGACCGGCTGGACCTGGCGCCGCATCCCGAAGGCGGCTGGTTTCGCGAGACGTGGCGGGCGCCTGGCGGCCCTGACGGGCGATCGATCGGCACCGCGATATGGTTCCTGCTGGAGGCCGGGCAGCGCTCGCACTGGCATCGTGTGGATGCCGACGAGTTGTGGCTATGGCACGCCGGATCGCCGCTGGAGGTGCAGATCGGCGCGGCCGAGGGGGCAGGAATTGAGCGCGTTCCGCTGGGCGGCGACGTGCTTGCCGGGCAACAGCCCCAGATTCGCGTGCCCGCCGGCCGCTGGCAGGCGACCGAGGCGCGCGGCGGCTGGGGGCTGGTGAGCTGTGTGGTGGTGCCGGGTTTCGACTTTGCCGGCTTCGAACTGGCGCCGCCGGGCTGGGCGCCGCCGGGCGACTGAAGGCGGCCACTTATCCCCGTTATCCACGCTATCAACAGGCGGGCGCCACCGGTTAGCGCTTGGTGCGACTCGGCATCGATGCGACCCTCAAGGGCGTAGGAAGGGTGAACGAAACGGCGGGAAACCGGCGCAATTTCAACCTCTTGCACGGTCGTATCGACGCTGGTGCCACCCGGAAACCGCGGCGTGCGATCGAGGATCGGGACTGTCTCGCCCTAGAGAGAGTTCCGCATCCGCCGCATCGCTCCTGTCCCTGCCGACGGGGCGATGCATGCCGCCGAACCGAGCGGCGACGATCGGCGCATCGTCGCGGCACAGGCCGGCGACACGGGGGCTGGCGGCAACGCCGGCCCCCTTTTGATTGCACCGCGCATCCCGGCCGCTCCGCGGAGCAGGCCTTCCAAAGGGCGAGTCCGCGCGCGCATCCAAAATCGTGACGAGCTTGTAGTTCCCTATGCACTGCGCAAATGTTCTCGGATGTGGAAGAAAGTTGCCTTGGCTGTTCTGCTTCTTACGCTCGGAGCCGGACTCGGTTGCTGGTTGCGCGGCGAAATAGCGGTCGACACGTGCTTGGACATGGGCGGGCAGTGGCTGAAGCTAGGTTATTGCAACGGAGCCACTAAATACAGCCTCGAATAGCAACGTTCACTGCCTTCCATTTGACGCCATGGCAGCTAGCGCCCCAACTATGGACGTTTAGAGCGTTTTCCGATCAATCTGGATCATATCCGCAGGAACT
>NZ_ALBQ01000019.1 GCF_000282895.1 Sphingomonas sp. ATCC 31555 | reverse complement strand
CCCGCGCGGCCGCAGTTCACGCCGCCGGCCGCACGCCCGGCGCCGCCCCCGCCGCCGCCGCGTCCCGTCGCCCCGCCGCAGCCGCACATGGAGCGCCGCCTGAATCCCGAGAACTAGCGGCAGGCTTGGGTGTCGAACGGCAGCAGCGTCGCCCAGGCCTCGATCGGCGGAGCGCCGGGCACGCACACGCCGTGCCGCGCGAGAAAGGCGTGGCGGACGAGCTCGGCCTGCTGCTCGATCCCATAGCGGGTGAAGCGCCGCACCGGATCGTAGCGATAGCGATAGCGGCAGAAGGGATGGCGGCTGAGCGGGAGGAACAGCCCGGACTGGTGCTGCCAGACATGCGTCATCTCGTGCAGGAACAGCGCCTGCAGATCGAGCGAGGCGGTGGCGAAATCGTCGCGATAGAGGCCACCGTCCGGGTGGAAATGGATGGTGCCGAGCGGTGCCATCACCGTGTTCCTGGACTGGAAAAATGCCCATTTGCGATTGCGCACGCCGGCGCGCGTATAGTCGATCGCATCGCCGAAGATCGTTCGGGACAGGCGGATTTCACCTTCGGTGAGGGGGCGGCGGTGCATCGCCTTCTAGATAGGGCGGCGGTCAGCCTTCGTGCAGGTCTTCGCGCACCATATCGAATTCGCGCACCCCGCGCAGGCGCCGGGCGTTGCTGACCAGCTCGCGCAGCTTTTCGCGGCGTTCGCGGGCATATTCGACGTCGCGGATCACCAGCGGGCCGCCGCGCGTGGTTTCGTCCGACGTGGTGATAGTGAGCGTGCCGATGCCCGAGATCTGGTTGACGATCGAGTAATCGAGCCGGACGTCCTTCACGCGGTACAGTTCGACCTCGTCGATCGATTTGCGGATGATGCCGCTGTAGAGGATCAGGCGATCCTCGGTCACTTCGTACAGCGCCGAATGGTTGCGGATCCAGCGGACGGCAAGGATCACCAGCCCCACGCCGACCAGGCAGAGCAGCAGGGTGCCCCAGCCGGCGAACGAGCCCTTCAGCCAGCCCCGCGTCGAACCGCGGAATCGATCGATCAATTGCGCCATGGCGCCATCATAGCTGCGCCCGGCGCGGCCGCAAGGCAGGGGCGCGGCGCTCGGTTGCCGCTATGGCCGGTCCTTGCTAGGGGCGGCCGCGTCGTTTCCGCCCGGACGTGCCGGGCGCCAACCTCCCGCACGAAGGAACGCCATGGTCCCCCGTTATGCCCGCGCCGCGATGACCGATATCTGGTCGCCGGAGACGCGCTTCGCCATCTGGTTCGAGATCGAGGCGCACGCCACGCAGGCGCTCGCCGACCTGGGCGTGGTGCCGCAGAGCGCGGCCAAGGCGCTGTGGGACTGGTGGGCGACCAAGCCGGCGATCGACGTCGCCGCGATCGACGCGATCGAGGCGGTGACCAAGCATGACGTGATCGCGTTCCTGACCTGGGTGGCCGAGCAGGTGGGCGAGGAAGCCCGCTTCATGCACCAGGGCATGACCAGCTCCGACGTGCTCGACACCTGCCTCGCGGTCCAGCTCGCCCGCGCCAGCGACCTGCTGCTCGCCGATATCGACGCGCTGCTGGAAGTGCTCGAGCGCCGCGCCCGCGAGCACAAGATGACGCCGACGATCGGCCGCAGCCACGGCATCCATGCCGAGCCGGTCACCTTCGGCCTCAAGCTCGCCGAGGCGCATGCCGAGTTCCAGCGCAACAAGGCGCGCCTGCTCGCCGCCCGCGCCGACATCGCCACCTGCGCGATTTCGGGTGCGGTCGGCACCTTCGCCAACATCGATCCGCGCGTCGAAGCGCATGTCGCCGAGAAGCTGGGGCTGAGCGTCGAGCCGGTGTCGACCCAGGTGATCCCGCGCGATCGCCATGCGATGTTCTTCGCGACGCTGGGCGTGATCGCTTCGTCGATCGAGCGCCTCGCGGTGGAGATCCGCCACCTGCAGCGCACCGAAGTGCTGGAGGCGGAAGAGTATTTCTCGCCCGGCCAGAAGGGCTCGTCGGCGATGCCGCACAAGCGCAATCCGGTGCTGACCGAGAACCTGACCGGCCTTGCCCGCATGGTGCGCGGCTATGTCACCCCAGCGCTGGAGAATGTCGCGCTGTGGCACGAGCGCGACATCAGCCACTCCTCGGTCGAGCGCTATATCGGCCCGGACGCGACGATCACGCTCGACTTCGCGCTCGCCCGCCTGACCGGCGTGGTCGACAAGCTGCTGGTCTATCCGGTGCGCATGCAGAAGAACCTCGATCGCATGGGTGGCCTGGTCCATTCGCAGCGCGTGCTGCTGGCGCTGACCCAGGCCGGCGTGAGCCGCGAGGACGCCTATCGCCTCGTCCAGCGCAATGCGATGAAAGTGTGGGAATCGGACGGCGAACTGTCGCTGATGGAATTGCTCAAGGCCGATCCGGAAGTCACCGCGGCGCTGAGCCCGGACGTGATCGAAGAGAAGTTCGACCTGGGCTATCATTATCGCCATGTCGACACGATCTTCGCCCGCGTGTTCGGCGCGGCGTGAAGCAGCCGCATCGGCCCTAATGGAACGGATATAGGACAGGCGCTTTGTGTCCGTCGTGTATCCCCTTCTGCCGATCGAACTGCCCGCGTGACTCCGACGCATCGCCGTTTGCGCGAGGCGACCAGCGCGGCGCATGAACGCGTCGATGCGCTGTTCGGGCGGTTCGACCTGCAGCGGCGCGCGGACTATGCCGCGCTGCTCGCCGCACATGCCGAAGCGCTGCTGCCGGTGGAGGCGCTGCTCGATCGCGGCGGCGCCGAGGCGCTGACGGCAGACTGGCCGCAGCGGCGGCGTGGCGACGAGATCCTTGCCGATCTGGACGCGCTGGGCATCACGCCCGCGCCGGCCGAAACGGGCGATTCCGTACCGGAACCGGCCGCGATGGCGGGCATGCTCTACGTGCTGGAAGGATCGCGGCTCGGCGGGCGCTTCTTGGTGCGATCGGTGCCGGAGCACTGGCCGAAAGCCTATCTGGCGAGTCCTCAGCCATCGCATATGTGGCCAGAATTGCTGGCGAAACTTGATTCGTTGTTATACGATCCGACATTAGTGGACGTCGCCGTCACTGCCGCCAACCAGACCTTCGGTCGGTTCGAGGCCGCCGGGGCAAGGTGGCTGGGCAAGGTGAGTTGAGTGGCGTTAGACGACGGCGTATTCCAGGTCGACCTGACCAATTGTGATCGCGAACCGATCCACCAGCTGGGAGCAATTCAACCCTTCGGCTTCCTGATCGCGTTCTCGAGCGATTGGCTGATCCAGCGCGCCTCGGCCAACATGCCGCGCTATTTCGACCTGCCGGCGGAAGAGATGCTGGGCACCCATGCCAGCACCTATTTCGAGGACGATGCGATCCACGCGCTGCGCAACCGGCTGACGCTGCTGCGCGGCGAGGATGCGCTGGAGCGGCTGTTCGGGATCAAGGCACTGCGCGGGCACAGCCAGGCCTATGACCTGGCGCTGCACGTCAGCGGCGATTCGATCATCGTCGAAGGCGAGCCGTGCACGGCGGACTCGGCGGGCGATACCGCCAGCACGCTGCGCGCGATGATGGGCCGGCTGGACGAGAAGGCGACGCTGGCCGATTTCTTCCGCGAAGGCGCGCGGCAGGTGCGGGCGCTGACCGGGTTCGACCGGGTGATGGTCTATCGCTTCGAACGCGACGGATCGGGCGTGGTGGTGGCGGAGGCGGCGCGCAGCGGCATCGGCAGCTTCCTGGACCTGCGCTATCCGGCGACCGACATTCCCGCCCAGGCGCGCAAACTGTATCTGCGCACGCCGTTCCGGATCATCGCCGACGTGCATAGCGAACCGGTGCCGATCCTGCCGCAGCGCGACGAAACCGGCGCGCTGATCGACCTGTCGCTCTCAGTGCTGCGATCGGTATCGCCGATCCATATCGAATATCTGAAGAACATGGGGGTGAAAGCATCCCTGTCGATCTCGATCATCGTCGAAGGGAAACTGTGGGGCCTGTTCGCCTGCCATCATTATGGCGGGCCGCGCTGCCCCGGATTCGAACGGCGATCGATGGCCGAGCTGTTCGGCCAGATGTTCGCGCTGAAGCTGGAGAGCCGCGAGCGCAAGGAGCTTTCCGCCTATGAAGCGGCGGCGCGCGCGACGAGCGACCGGCTGCTGGCGGCGGTGGCGAGCGACGGCGGGCTGCTCGACGATCCCGAATGGCTGGGCAGCCGGCTACGCGAAGTGGTGCCGTGCGACGGCATCGCGATCTGGATCGGCGGCAAGGTGGCGTATAGCGGCGTCACCCCGCCGCCCGCATCCTTCGCGACGATTGTGCGGCGGCTGAACGCGATGGCATCCGGCCGGGTGTTCGCGACCGACCATCTCGCCGATGTGCTGCCGCAGGCGGCGGACTATGCCGATATCGGCGCGGGGCTGCTGGCGATCCCGATCAGCCGGAGCCCGCGCGACTATGTGCTGCTGTTCCGTCAGGAAATGGTGCGTTCGGTGACCTGGGCGGGCGACCCGCACAAGCCGGTGGAACTGGGGCCGCACGGCGCCCGACTGACACCGCGGCAGAGCTTCGAGGCATGGAGCCAGGAAGTCCGCGGCCGATCGTTGCCGTTCACCGAGGCCGAGATGCGCATCGCCGAAGTGCTGCGCGCCTCGCTGATCGAAGTTGTGCTGCGCCTGTCCGACGACGCGCAGGAAGAACGGCAGCGTGCGTCCGAACGGCAGGAACTGCTGATCGCCGAGCTGAACCACCGGGTGCGCAACATTCTGGGCCTGATCCGCGGGCTGGTGCGCCAGTCGCGCGCGCCGGGAATCGATGCCGCCGCCTATATCCGACTGCTGGAAGGGCGAATCGAAGCGCTCGCCCGTGCGCACGACCAGATCACCGAGGATAATTGGGCGCCGGCGCCGATGGGCCGGTTGCTGCGCACCGAGGCCGCCGCCTATCTGGGCGAGCGTTCCGGCCGGCTGGAGCAGGATGGGCCGATGGTGCTGCTGCGCCCGGCCGCCTTTTCGACGCTGGCGCTGGTGTTCCACGAGCTGATGACCAACTCCGCCAAATATGGCGCACTTTCCGACAGCGGCATCGTATCGGTGCGCTGGTGGCTGGATGCCGACGGCGATTGCCGCATCGAATGGCGCGAGCGCGGCGGGCCGGCGGTGCAGCCGCCGACGCGGCAGGGTTTCGGCACGACGATCATCCAGCGATCGGTACCGTACGACCTGGGCGGCAAGGCGGTGGTGCGGTACCCGCTGACCGGGCTGGAGGCAGAGTTCTGCATCCCGGCGCGGCACGTGGTGCTGGACGGCGAAGCCACGGCGAAGCACGGCAAGAGCGTGGAAGAACCGGTGCCGGTGGTGAGCGACGGCACGCTGCGGCCGGTGCTGAAGGGCCAGGTGCTGCTGGTGGAAGACAGCCTGATCATCGCCATGGACGCCGAGGACATTCTGGCGCGGCTGGGCGCCGAGCGGGTGGTGACGGTGGCGTCGATCAGCGCTGCGATGGAGGAGATCGACGCCGGCACGTTCGATGTCGCGATCCTCGACGTCAATCTGGGTGCGGAGACGAGCTTGCCGATCGCCGACCGGCTGCGGGCGGAAGGCATGCCCTATGCCTTCGCCACCGGCTATGGCGAGCAGCTGCAGCTGGGCGAGGAGCATGCCGGCGTGCCGGTGCTGCAGAAGCCGTACACCGCAGTGAATATGGGCCGGATGCTGGAAGGCCTGCTGGAGCGGTAGCGGACGTCATGCTTCCCCCTGCACGGGAAGGTGGAACATTTGCGTGCGCACACGGGGCGGGACGACGCGAGACGCGGCGGCTCCGTCGGATGAACGAGCCCGCGCCTGGCGGCGTGGCCCCTCCGCTCTCGCTGGCAGCCGCGGTTCCCCTTCCCGAGACTCGCCCGGGGAGGAATTCGGGTCACTTCCCCTTGGGCAGCTTGATTCCCAGTAGCACCAGCCGTTGCCCGGTGATGCCGAACCAGTGGGGCACGCCGGCCGGAACGAGCAGGACGTCGCCGGGGGCAAGCGGGCGGCTGGTGCCGCCGTCGATGCGGCTCCCTTCGACCAGATCGGCGCGGCGCGTTTCCGGATCGGCGAGGGTGCCGCCGGAAACGAGCGTGCCAGCACCTTCCAGCACGATGGCATATTCGCCGTCGGCAGGGTGGACCGCGGGCTTACCGGGCTTCTTCCATATCTCGATCGCCGCGATCTGCGCGCCGTCGCGGACCAGCGGACGCCACATAAAGCCCTGGTCGGGCTTCATCTCCGCCAGCATGGCGCGAATCTGGGCCTGGACATCCTTGGCGCCGGCGAAGGCGGTCGCATCAGTGGCAGTCTGCGCAGAGGCCGAAAGGGGCAGCAGCGCCGCCGCGGCAAGGGCGCAGGCACAAACAAGGGTCTTCACGGCATCTCTCCCGATATCGGCTTGGAATGGCTGGCGGATCAGACTGCCATAGCCGGAGCACGCCGAACAGCGCGGCATGGTCTTATACCAAGCTGCGCTGATTAAGGACGTATGCTGTCTTACCGCGTCATCCCGGCTTTCGCCCGCGTGACGGTCCTCGCGCGATGCTGCCGGTTCCCGCCCCAAGCCTCAACCATCGCCGCGCCAGCGCAACCGATCTACCAGCAGCGCGAAGGCGGGGGTCGGCTGGCGGCGGCTGGGATAATAAAGGTGATAGCCGGCAAAGGGCGGCGAGAAGCGGGTCAGCACCGCTTCCAGCGCGCCGGTTGCCAAATGCGGCTGCACCACCGCATCGGGTAGGCAGGCGATGCCGAAGCCGTCGAGCGCCGCGCGCAGGATGGGGAAGACCGAGGAGAAGGTGAGGGGCCCGTCTACCCAGACCTTGCGTTCGCGGCCGTCCTCTTCGAATTCCCAGGCGTAGAGACCACCATAGGTGGGCAGGCGCAGGTTGATGCAGGCATGGGCGGTGAGATCCTCAATCGCCTGCGGCCGGCCGGCGCGATCGAAATAGGCCGGAGAAGCGATCGCGAGCATTCGCGCATCCGGGCCGATCGGCACGGCCACCATGTCCTTGGCGATGATGTCGCCGAAGCGCACACCGGCATCGAACCGCTCCGCGACGATATCGGTGAGGCGATAGTCGGTATCGATCTCGACCCGAATGTCCGGGAACTCGCGCAGGACCGGGGTGAGGCGCGGCCAGAGCAGCGTCTTCAGCGAATGTTCGTCGGCGCTGATCCGGACGAGGCCGGCGGGCTTGTCGCGCAACGCGCTGAGCGCCGCCACCTCCGCCTCGATCTCGTCCAGCCGGGGGGCGAGCGTGGCGAACAGCCGTTCCCCAGCCTCGGTGAGATTGACGCTGCGGGTCGTGCGGTGGAGCAGGCGCACGCCCAGCCGTTCCTCCAGCCCGCGCATCGCATGGCTGAGGGCGGAAGGCGTGACGCCGCTCTGCGCCGCCGCGCGGGTGAAGCTACGCTGGCGGGCGACGGCAAGGAAGGCAGCGAGTTCGGACAGTTGCTGGCGGTTCATTGCTGAACTCTATTCAACACTGCATGCAGATTCCAGCGGCTAATCGCAGGATCGCCGGCGCCCCATATCAGCGGACAGGGGCCGTTCGGCCCCGCGTTTTACCACCATCCAAGGGGATCCCGCATGGCCACCAAAGCCTATGGCGCCTATGCCGCCGACAAGCCGCTCGAACCGATCGACATCGAACGCCGCGCGCCGGGTGCGCACGACGTGCAGATCGACATTCTCTATTGTGGCGTGTGCCACTCGGACCTGCACCAGGTGAAGTCCGAATGGGAAGGCACGCTATACCCCTGCGTGCCGGGCCACGAGATCGTCGGCCGGGTGAGCGCGGTGGGCGAGCATGTCGCCAAGTTCGCGGTCGGCGACGTGGTGGGTGTCGGCTGCATGGTCGACAGCTGCCAGCACTGCGCCGCGTGCGACGAGGGGCTGGAGCAATATTGCGAGAATGGCTTTGTCGGCACCTATAACGGTCCGACGCCGGATGCGCCCGGCCATACGCTGGGCGGCTATTCGCAACGCATCGTCGTCAGCGACCAGTTCGTGCTGAAGGTGTCGCATGGCGAGGAGGATCTCGCCGCGGTCGCGCCGCTGCTTTGCGCGGGCATCACCACCTGGTCGCCGCTGCGCCACTGGCAGGTGGGGCCGGGCAAGAAGGTGGGCATCGTCGGCATCGGCGGGCTCGGCCATATGGGCGTGAAGCTGGCGCACGCGCTGGGCGCGCATGTCGTCGC
This sequence comes from Sphingomonas sp. ATCC 31555, assembly GCF_000282895.1. Taxonomy (GTDB): domain Bacteria; phylum Pseudomonadota; class Alphaproteobacteria; order Sphingomonadales; family Sphingomonadaceae; genus Sphingomonas. The sequence goes on along the minus strand of NZ_ALBQ01000019.1, from coordinate 35,346 downwards.
CTTCACCACCTCCGAGAGCAAGCGCGCCGATGCGCTGGCGCTGGGCGCCGACGAGGTTGTCGTTTCGCGCGACGCGGAAGCCATGGCGGCGCACGCCAACAGCTTCGACTTCATCCTCGATACGGTCGCGGCAAGCCATGATCTGGATGCGTTCACCGCGCTGCTGAAGCGCGACGGCACGCTGACGCTGGTGGGCGTGCCCGAGCATGCCCATCCCTCGCCCAACGTCGCGGCGCTGATCTTCAAGCGGCGCTCGATCGCCGGATCGCTGATCGGCGGCATCGCCGAGACGCAGGAAATGCTCGATTTCTGCGCCGAGCACGGCATCGTCGCCGAGATCGAGATGATCCGCGCCGACGAGATCGAGGCCGCCTATGCGCGCATGCTGAAGAGCGACGTTAAGTACCGTTTCGTCATCGACATCGCATCGATGGGCGCGTGACCGCTCAGCGGCGGGTGAGCGAGGCCTGCGCCGCGGCGCGTTCGGCCGGGCTCATCCGCCGCTCGAGCGCGGCAACGGCGGCGGGTGCGGCCTGGTGCTGCAGCGCTGCCGCGCGCGTGAGCCAGACCCAGGCGTTGACCATGTCCTTGTCGCCGCCCTGGCCCTGGATCTGCATCGCGGCGAGATCGACCATGCCGTCGGCATCGCCGCGATGGGCGCCCTGTTCGAACCAGCGGCGCGCGATGGCATCATCTTTCGCCACCTGCTTGCCTTCGTAGAAATAGGTGCCGAGCGCGACCATTGCGGCGGCATTCCCGGCCAGCGCCGCGCGCTTGTAGAGGCCGATCGACTGTTCGGGATCGGCCTTCACCCCCCGACCGAGATCATAGGCACGGGCAAGCGCGTAAAGCGCGTCGGCGTTTTCGTGGCGCGCCGCGGCCTGGTACCAGGCGAACGCTTCGCGCTCGTCGCGCTTCACACCATCGTCGCCGGTTTCCAATATGCGGGCGAGCGCCACTTGCGCCGCGGGAAGGTCCAGCTTTGCCGCCCGCCGGTAATAAGCAACGGCCTTGGCTACATCCCGGCTACCGTCTGCTCCGTCGAAGTAGATATCGCCCAGCATCTTGGCGGCGGGCACATGCCCAACATCCCAAGCACGGTCGAACCACTTGCGCGAGGCTTGGGGATCCTTGGGGATGCCCCGATACCCGGTGCGGTAGAGGTTCCCGAGAATGACCGCGGCCTCGCCCGAAGCGGTGTTGAGCGCGGGCTGATCGGGATCGAATACAGGTATATCGGTGATCGGGTTGAATCGCGCCGTTGCCGCCCTTTCAAGCCAGCGCACCCCCTCCGCCGGATCGCTCTGTTCCCCCAGCCCCATCAGGTAGAGCTTGCCGAGATAGAGCGCGGCCTCGTCGCCGCCGGTCTGGAACGACAGCTTGTTTACCGCCTTTTTGAACCAGGGCAGCGATTCGGCGAAGCGCCGCTGATCGAACAACAGGAGCGCGATCGGCAGGCTGGTGTCGCGGCCGGTGCGGAACAGGCTTGCATCGGTCTTCTGCGTCGGGCCTGCATAGTCGACCGGGATGGTGAGCGGCCGGCCGGTCACTTCGGGACTGCCGCCGTTCGGCTGATAGCTGGCGCGACAGATCGCGGCGATATCGTCGAGCGACGCACGGGCCAAGGGATTTGCACCAGCATTGCTGTCGTCACCAATCGACGTCGGCAGGCTGGCGGTCGAATCGATGAAGCCGGAAAAAAGCGCTGCCGTGCCGAAGCGGCTTTTCGGCGGCGTCGGCAGCGGCGAACCCACCGGCACGAGCGGCGGCGCGCTGTAATCGGGATTGCGGGGCATGCGCGTTGGCAGATGCACGGGCGGGCCGAGCACGCCGTTCGCGACAGCCGTGGTGCTGAGCGCGGCAAAATACGGGTTCCGCGCCAGCGTCTCGCAGGTAGCGGATCGCGGCGCTTCGGCAGCGGGCATGCGCTCGCTGCGCACCAGAATGTCGCTCTGAAGCTCGTGTGGAATGTCGACCTGTGTCTGCGCCGCAGCCGATCCGCCAAAAAAAACCGATCCGCCAGCAAGTAGCAGCACAACAAACCGGCCGAACGTACAATCCTTCCCCATGATCCTGCCTCGCGTAGCGCAAATAGCGCAGTGGGCCTTCGCGTGGATTAAGTCAGACGTGGGCCGATTTGTCCAGAAGGTTCAGCGCCGCTTGCCGAACCAGATCACATGACGTGGGCCCTTACCATTCTGGCGGGCGCGGACGGCGACTTCTTCGACCAGAAAGCCCGAATCGCGCATGCGGCGGGCGAAGGCGGGGTCGGGAGCGGCCGACCAGACGGCGAGGATGCCGCCGGGGCGCAGCGCCTGACGAGCCGAATCGAGCCCGCGCATCGAATAGAGGCCGTCATTGCCGACACGCGTCAGCCCGTCCGGGCCGTTATCGACATCGAGCAGGATCGCGTCATAGGCGCCGTGGCCGCCGGCGATCACGCGTCCGACATCGTCGAAGATCAGCTGCACGCGCGGATCGTCGAGGCAGCCATTGGTGAGCGCCGCCATCGGCCCGCGCGCCCAGTCGACGATCTTCGGGACCAGTTCGGCCACCGTGACCCTGGCGTTGCTGCCGAGCACCGCCAGCGCGGCGCGGAGGGTGAAGCCCATGCCGTAGCCGCCGATCAGACCCCGCGCCTCGCGCTTGCCGAGCCGCTCGAGCGTCATCACCGCGAGCGCCTCTTCCGAACCGCTCATCCGGCTGTTCATCAGTTCGTTGCGTTCGAGCACGATCATGTGATCGTCGCCCCGGCGAAACAGCCGCAAGGGCTCGCCGCCGGGGACGTCGGCGGTGTCAAGCAGTTCGCGAGGGGTCATGCGACTAACTTTTTGCTGTCATCCCGGCGGAAGCCGGGATCCATTCGGCACTCCGGTCCGGCAAGAGCCGTGACGATGACCCCAATGGATTCCGGCTTCCGCCGGAATGACGGCTTGTAGGACAGACCCACTACTTCCAAACTCAACCGAGCGCCGCCTTCAGCTTGGCGAAGAAGCCGCTGGCCTGCGGGCATTCCTCGCCCGTCTCGGTCTTGCGGAATTCCTCGAGCAGCTCGCGCTGGCGGGCGCTGAGCTTGGTCGGCGTCTCCACTTCGAGCCGGACGACCAGATCGCCGCGGCCGCGGCCTTGAAGCACCGGCATGCCGGCGCCGCGTTGGCGCACTTCGCGGCCGGACTGGGTGCCGGCATGGATCTTGATCACATGTTCCTCGCCATCGAGGCCCGGAATGTGGATCTCGCCGCCCAGGGCCGCCGTGGTGAAGCTGATCGGCGCAGTGGCGTACAGCGTCGTGCCCTGACGCTCGTAGATCGAATGGCGGGTGACGTGGAGGAAGATGTAGAGATCGCCTGCGGGCGCCCCACGCGCGCCGGCCTCGCCTTCGCCAGTCAGGCGGATGCGGGTGCCTTCGTCGACGCCGGGTGGAATCTCGATCTTGAGCGTCTTGGTCTTGTCGGTCCGGCCCTCGCCGCGGCAGGTGCGGCAGGGTTCGGCGATCACCTCGCCGGCGCCGTGGCAGGCGGGGCAGGTGCGTTCGACCATGAAGAAGCCCTGCTGCGCGCGCACCTTGCCGTGGCCGGCGCAGGTGGTGCAGGTCTTGGCCTTGGTGCCCGGCGTCGCGCCCGAGCCGTGGCAGCTGTCGCAGGGGCCGGAGACGTCGATGGTGATCTCGGTCGAATGGCCGTGGAACGCCTGTTCGAGCGAGATTTCCATGTCGTAGCGCAGGTCCGCGCCGCGCCGCTGGGGCCGGCCGCCGCCGCGCCCGCCGCCCATGAACTCGCCGAACACGCTTTCGAAAATATCGCTGAACGCGCCGAAATCGCCCTGACCGCCATGATGGCCGCCGCCGCCGCCGTTCTGGAAGGCGGCATGGCCGAAGCGGTCGTACGCCGCGCGCTTCTGGGGGTCCTTCAGGCAGTCATAGGCTTCGCTGATCGCCTTGAACTTCGCCTCGGAATCCTTGCACCCGGCATTCTTGTCCGGGTGATACTTCATCGCGAGCTTGCGGTAGGACGATTTGATCGTCGCATCGTCCGCGGTGCGCTCGACTTCGAGCAGTTCGTAATAATCGACTTCGGTGGTCATCCAGCAAGCCCTCTCCCCATCAAGGGACAGGGAGAAAGACCAGGCCGATGCCGGATCGCATCGACCATGCCCGCTCCCCCCATCCCCGGCCCTCTCCCCGGCGGGGAGAGGGAGGGGCGTTCGTTACGCCTTGTTGTCGTCCACTTCCGAGAACTCGGCGTCGACCACTTCCTCGGCCCCGGCGTCGCCGCCGGCCGCGGCGCCCGCGTTCGGCGAGGCGTTTTCGGCAGCCTGCTTCTCGTAAATCGCCTGGCCGAGCTTCATCGCCACCTGGGCGAGGTTCTGAGCCTTGGCGGTCATCGCATCGGCATCACCGCTCTCGATCGCCGACTTGGTCTCGGCGATCGCCGTCTCGATCTCGCCCTTCAGCGACGCGTCAACTTTGTCGCCGTTTTCGGCGAGCTGACGCTCGGTGGTGTGGACGAGGCTCTCGGCGTTGTTCTTGGCTTCGGCCGCGGCACGACGCTTCTTGTCGTCCTCAGCGAACTTCTCGGCATCGCGCACCATCTGTTCGATGTCGCCATCCGAAAGGCCGCCCGAGGCCTGGATGCGGATCTGCTGCTCCTTGCCGGTGCCCTTGTCCTTGGCAGACACGTTGACGATGCCGTTGGCGTCGATGTCGAAGGTGACTTCGATCTGCGGCACGCCGCGCGGCGCCGGCGGGATGCCGACCAGGTCGAACTGACCCAGCATCTTGTTGTCGGCCGCCATCTCGCGCTCGCCCTGGAAGACGCGGATCGTCACCGCCTGCTGATTGTCGTCAGCGGTGGAATAGACCTGCGACTTCTTGGTCGGGATCGTGGTGTTGCGGTCGATCATGCGGGTGAACACGCCGCCCAGCGTCTCGATGCCGAGGCTCAGCGGGGTCACGTCGAGCAGCAGCACGTCCTTGACGTCGCCCTGGAGCACGCCGGCCTGGATCGCCGCGCCGATCGCGACGACTTCGTCCGGGTTCACGCCGGTGTGCGGCTCCTTGCCGAAGAAGTCCTTCACGACCTGACGGACCTTGGGCATGCGGGTCATGCCGCCGACGAGCACAACTTCGTCGATCGCGTCGGCCTTGACGCCCGCATCGGCCAGCGCCTTGCGGCACGGCTCGAGCGTGCGCTTGATCAGGTCGTCGACCAGACGCTCCAGATCGGCACGGGTGATGTTCTTCACCAGGTGCTTCGGGCCGTTCTGGTCGGCGGTGATGAAGGGCAGGTTGACCTCGGTGGTCTGGGCCGAGCTGAGCTCGATCTTCGCCTTCTCGGCCGCTTCCTTCAGGCGCTGGAGGGCCAGCTTGTCCTTGGTCAGGTCGATGCCCTCGACCTTCTTGAACTCGTCGGCCAGGAACTGGACGATCGTCGAGTCGAAATCCTCGCCGCCCAGGAAGGTGTCGCCGTTGGTCGCCTTCACCTCGAACACGCCGTCGCCGATTTCGAGGACGGAGATGTCGAAGGTGCCGCCGCCAAGGTCATAGACCGCGATGGTCTTGTTGTTGTCCTTGTCGAGGCCATAGGCGAGCGCCGCGGCCGTCGGCTCGTTGATGATGCGCAGCACCTCGAGGCCGGCGATCTTGCCGGCGTCCTTGGTCGCCTGGCGCTGGGCGTCGTTGAAGTAGGCGGGGACGGTGATCACCGCCTGCGTCACGCTCTCGCCGAGGTACGATTCGGCGGTTTCCTTCATCTTCTGCAGGATGAAGGCCGAGATCTGCGACGGGCTGTATTCCTCGCCGCCGGCCTTGACCCAGGCGTCGCCGTTCGAGCCGCGCGCGATCGTGTAGGGCACCAGCTCGGTGTCCTTCTTGGTCACGGGGTCGTCGAAGCGGCGGCCGATCAGGCGCTTCACCGCGAAGATGGTGTTGTCCGGGTTGGTCACCGCCTGGCGCTTGGCCGGCTGGCCGATCAGACGCTCGCCATCCTTGGCGAAGGCGACGATCGACGGCGTGGTGCGTGCGCCTTCGACATTTTCGATGACCTTGGGCTTGCCGCCTTCCATCACGGCGACGCAGCTGTTGGTCGTGCCCAGGTCGATACCGATAACTTTAGCCATGGTCCTCGTTGGCCCCCACAATCGAAACAAAAGGGTTCATAAGCGTTCTCCAGATGCCGGCCCCAGAAGTGGCGACCGCCGTCCAGATGTCCGAGGGGGGATATAGGTGCGTCGTGCCTTGCCGCAAGACGGCGGGGTTCCTACAAGATTTTCCAAATCATGATGAGGGAGGGTGCCGATGCGGACTCTGGCTGCGCTGGTTGCGGGAACGATACTGGCGGCCTGTTCGCCCCAGGCGGACGGCGTGAAGGTGGAGAACGCCTGGATTCGCCTTCCCGCGGTGGAAGGGCAGCCGGGGGCGGCCTATTTCACGCTGCAGGGCGGGCGGGAATCGGAGGCGCTGATTTCGGTTTCCACTCGCGCGGCCGATCGCACCGAACTTCACGAAAGCGTGCAGGGTGAAGGCGGCGTGATGACGATGGCGCCGCTGCAGCGCATCGATGTGCCGGTGGGCGGCGCCGTGAAATTCGCCCCGGGCGGCAAGCATGTGATGCTGTTCGGCGTGGTGCCCAATGTGCACGCCGGGGAAAAAATTCCAATCACGCTGCATTTCGCGAGCGGCCGGGCGGTGACGACCATGGCCGATCTGGCTGCGCCAGGCGCGGTGCGCTGAAAGCCCCGTCGGTGAAATTGCGCGTCCCTCCCTCTCTTGCCGGGAGGGGCTTGGTCTTCGCGATCGCGCGGGGTTCAGATCAGCCCCTTGGCGCGGAGACTGACATGACCTTCGCTGCCGATGACGACGTGATCGTGAACTAGAATGCCCAGCGGCTTGCCCGCCTCGGCGATCCGGCGCGTGATGTCGATATCGGCGCGGCTGGGGCTGGGGTCGCCCGAGGGGTGGTTGTGGACGAGGATCAGCGCGGCCGACCCCAGGTGCAGCGCGCGGCGGATGACTTCGCGGACATAGACCGGCGCCTCGTCCACCGAGCCTTCGTTCATCAGCTCGTCGCGCACCAGCATGTTGCGCGTGTTGAGATGCAGCACGCGAAACCGCTCGATCGTATGGGGTGCCATATCTGCCCGCAGATAGTCGAGCAGCGCCTGCCAGTTGGCGAGTACCGGCTGCTCGCGCACCCGCGCCTGAAGCAGGCGCAGCGCCGCGGCGTGCACCGCTTTCAGCGCCGCGATGTTGGTGTCCTTCATGCCCTTCACGCGCGCGATCGCCTCGGCATCGGCGGTGAGCAGACCGGCGATGCCACCGAACTCCGCCAGCAGCGCCTTGGCGAGCGGTTTGGTGTCGATGCGGGGGATAGTGAGGGCGAGTAGATATTCGACCAGTTCATGGTCCAGCAGCGCATCCGGCCCGCCTTCGAACAGGCGCTGGCGCAGGCGGGCGCGGTGGCCGTTATTTTCCACTTCGGGCGCGTCGGCGGGCATGGACGCGACTATGCAGGCGCGGACGAGGCGCTGCAATCGCGCGCGGCCCCAAGACGTCGTAGCGGCAGGCCGGGGCAGCATCGCCAAGTGCGACTGACGTCGCTCTCGACGCCCAAGAATCCGCACGAGCGAGGCGGGCGGCACAACGGTTGACTCGGTCGATTGGTCTTCCTAAAGCGCCCGTACATCGCAGCTTCTGGCTGTCGATGCTGTATGTCGCCCGCCCGATGCGCGGCGGCTTTTTCATATCTGGATCGCCGTGCTCGCTTTGTCTGACGACCCTGCCCGTACCGACCTCGACCGTCGCATCGCCGATGCGAAGGCAGCGGCGCGTGGCGAGATCGTGCAGGCGCCCAAGCCCCAAAAGGGCTATAAGCAGGGTTCGCGCGTGCTGGCCGAGCTGATCGGCGCGCCGCTGGGCGGGTTCGTGATCGGATATGCGCTCGATCGCTGGCTGGGAACGAGCCCCTGGGGGCTGCTGATCCTGCTGGCGGTGAGCGTGTTCGTGGCGTTTCGCAACATCTACAAGATTTCGAAGGAGCGCGCGGAGTGAGCGCCGGCAAAATCGATCCGATGGAGCAGTTTCAGGTCGAACCGCTGTTCGGCCGTCATATCGAACTGTTCGGCTATGACATCTCCTTCACCAATTCTGCGCTGTTCATGTTCGTCGTGGCAGCGTTGCTGTTCGTGTTCATGATCGGTGGCATGCAGCGCAAGCTGATCCCCGGCAAATGGCAGCTGATGGTGGAAGGCGCCGTCGGTTTCATCGATTCGATGGTGACCGTGAACATCGGCAAGGGCGGCAAGAAATTCGCGCCGTACATCTTCTCGCTGTTCTTCTTCATCCTCTTCGCGAACCTGATCGGCGTGCTGCCGCTGGCGATCCTGCCCGGCCTGCACACCTTCGCGGTTACCAGCCACATCACCGTTACCGCGGTGCTCGCCTTCTTCTCGTTCGGCATCGTGCTGGCGGTCGGCCTGATCAAGCACGGCTTCAAGTTCTTCTCGCTGTTCGTGCCGCACGGCGCGCCGGCGTGGCTGATGCCGGTGATCATCCCCGTCGAGCTGGTCTCGTTCCTGGTGCGCCCCTTCTCGCTGGGCCTGCGACTGTTCGTCGCGATGACCGCGGGGCACATCCTGCTCGAGGTGTTCGGCAGCTTCGTGGTGCAGGGCTTTGGCAGCGGCACGCCGCTGGGCGGCGTCGTCGGCGTGCTGAGCTTCGCGATGATCGTGGGCGTGAGCGCGCTCGAGCTGCTGGTCTGCGCGATCCAGGCCTATGTGTTCGCGCTGCTGACCTCGCTGTATCTCCACGACGCGGTGCACCTGCACTAAGTCGCCGAATTTTATCGTTTTGGTTTTTTCGAATTTTCTAGGGAGCTAGACATGACTGATCTGGGTGCAATGTACATCGGTGCCGGCCTTGCGGCGATCGGTATCGGCCTGGCCGCGCTGGGCGTGGGCAACGTGTTCGGTTCGTTCCTCGAAGGCGCGCTGCGCAATCCGGGTGCGGCTGACGGCCAGCAGGGCCGCCTGTTCATCGGTTTCGCCGCGTCGGAACTGCTGGGCCTGATCGCGTTCGTCGTCGCGATCCTGATCCTCTTCGTCGTCAAGTAAGCAGAACGGGGGCCTCGGCCGATGCCGCAGTTAGATCAGATCCCGGAGATCTACGCCTCGCAGCTGTTCTGGCTCGCGATCGTATTTGCCCTGATCTACTTCGGGATCGGCAAGGCGATGGTTCCGAAGATCGAGCGGACGATGGAAGATCGCTCCGCCCGCATCGCCGGCGACATCGCCGCAGCCGAAGCCGCGCGGGATGCCGCGCGCGCATCGGACGAGGCCTATCAGGCGGGGCTGGAAGCCGCCCGTGCCGAAGCGCTGCGGGTGACCGGCGGCGCCAAGGCGCAGGCTTCCGCCGCGACCGAAGCGGCGGTGAAGGCCGCCGCTGCCGCCGATGAGGCGCGCATCGCCAGCGCTCTGCAGGCGATCGACGTCCGCACCGGCGAGGCACTCGCGGAAATCGAAACCGCCGTGGTCGATTCCGTCGAAGCGATCGTGGCGCGCCTTTCCGGCGTGCAGGTCGACCGCGGCACCATCGAACGCAATGTGAAGGCTGCGCTGACCCATGGCTGAGGCAACCCATTCCCTGAGCGCCGAAGTGGGCACTGCAGAGTTGCACCACGAACCCGCCGTGCTTGGCATCACCGCGGCCGGCTGGGTCGCGCTGTCGATGCTGACGGTGGTGGTGATCATCCTGCTGGCGCGGGTGCCGTCGATGGTCTCCAAGGCGCTCGACAAGCAGATCAACGGCATTCGCCTGCAGCTCGATGAGGCTGCCAAGCTGCGCGCCGAAGCCGAGGCGCTGCTGGCCGACGCCAAGGCCCGGACGGCTTCGAGCGAAGCTGATGCGCGCCAGATCGTCGCCAACGCCGAAGCCGAAGCGGCGGCGATGAAGGCGAAAGCAGAGGCCGATGCGGCCGAGCTGACCGCGCGTCGCGCCCGGATGGCCGAAGACAAGATCGGCGCTGCCGAGCGCGCGGCGGTGCAGGCGATTCGTGCCAAGGCCGCCGACGCGGCGACGAGCGCTGCTGCGGCGATCATCGCCGAGAATCACGGCGCATCTGCCGACAAGCCCATCGTCGATCGGGCGATCGCCGGTCTCGGCCGACTGAACTGAACCGGCTGGCGCCGCCGCCTGCCGCCTGCCAAAGAGTGGCCATGCGCGGCGCCCAACCCAAATCCTATCGCTGGCTGAGCGTCGGTGCCCTGGTGGCGCTGGCGCTCGCTGCGTTCGTGGCGGTGGTGGCCGTGCGACGCGCGGGCGAGGAGCATCGCCGCGCCCATGACGTGAAGGCGCAGGCAGAGCGAGCGATCCAGCGCATCGAGGCACGGCTGAACGCGCTGGAGAACGAGGCGGCAGCCGACCAATAGGACGTGCACGTGCTTGCATAGGGCGAGGCGGCCCAGGGCACCCGCGACGATCGCTTTTCCTGATTGCAGTTGCGAATCGTTCGCGTTATGCGGATTCATCGAATCCCAAACCGAGATCGCGCCCTTCCAATGCATGCTTCGTCCCCGCCGCTTGCGCGCAAGCGCAGCCGCAAGAGCTTCTGGCTCAAGCAGCTCCATACCTGGCACTGGATGAGCTCCGCGATCAGCCTGATCGGGCTGCTGCTGTTCGCGATCACCGGCTTCACGCTGAACCACGCCGCCGATATCGAAGGCGCGCCGGCGACCCGCGATCGTGCGGTGCAGCTGCCGCCTGCGCTTGCCCGCAGCCTTGCCCCCGACGACCAGCCCGATGCCAAGAAGCCGCTGCCCGCCCCTGTCGCGACGTGGATCGAGCAGGAGCTGCAGCTGCCTGCCGCTGGCGTGGCGGAATGGTCCGCCGATGAGATCTACCTGGCGCTGCCGCGACCGGGAGGCGACGCCTGGGTGGCGATTGCGCGCGATACCGGCAAGGTGACCAGCGAAGTCACCACGCGCGGCTGGATCGCCTACCTCAACGACCTGCACAAGGGCCGCAACGCCGGGACCGCGTGGAAGTGGTTCATCGACATCTTCGCCTTTGCCTGCCTGGTGTTCACGCTCACCGGGCTGGTGCTGCTGTGGATGCACAGCAAGCACCGCCGCAGCACCTGGCCGCTGGTGACGGCCGGCCTCGCCATTCCTGCGCTGATCGCGCTGCTTCTGATACACTGAGGGGGACCGCATGTATTTTCGCCTGACCGGATGGACCACCGCTGCATTGGGGGCCGGCGCGTTGCTGCCGGGTTCCGCCGCGGCGCAGACGCTGGATCTCTCGATCGAGCTGCCACGCATGACCGTGGCCGAGTATCACCGCCCCTATGTAGCGGTGTGGCTGGAGAAGGAAGGCGCCGCGCCACACACGCTTTCGGTGTGGTACGATGTCGACAAGCGCGGCGGCGAAGGCACCAAATGGCTGCGCGACGTGCGGCAATGGTGGCGGGCATCGGGGCGGACGATGAACTTCCCGGCGGATGGCATAAGCGGTGCCACCCGCGCGCCGGGCGTCCACAAGCTGCGGCTGGTGGCGGGCAAGGGCGGCATGCCGGCGATCACCCCCGGCAATTATGTGCTCGTCGTCGAAGCGGCGCGCGAGGTTGGCGGGCGCGAACTGGTCCGCCTGCCGTTCCGCTGGAACGGCAGCGGCGCCACCGCCACCGCCAAAGGCAACGCCGAACTCGGCACCGTATCCATCGCACTCAAGCGCTAACCGGAGGCCAATCCCATGCAATTCCGCAAGCCGATCCTCGCCATGGCCGCCATCGTCGCGCTCGCCGCCCCCGCGGCATGGGCGCACCGCATGTGGCTGTTGCCGTCTTCGACCGTGATTTCCGGCACCGACAATTGGGTGACCGTGGATGCCGCGGTGTCGAACGACCTGTTCTTCTTCGATCACCGGCCGATGGCGGCGATCCCCACCATCACCCAGCCCGACGGCAGCGAGGGCAAGGTGGAGCATCACGCGGTGGGCCAGTTCCGCGCCACCTTCGACGTGCACCTGACGCAGCAGGGGACGTATCGGATCGCGGTGGTGAACGAAGGGGTGTTCGGCCGCTACACGCTGAACGGCGAAACCAAGATGCTGCCGCGCGGCACCACCAAGGCGCAGCTGGCCACCGCCATCCCGGCCGGCGCCACCAATGTGCAGACCAGCGAGACGCTGATGCGCAACGAGATCTTCGTGACGCAGGGCGCACCCACCAAGACGATCTTCAAGCCCACCGGCCGGGGCATCGAGCTGGTGCCGGTGACGCACCCCAATGATCTGGTGGCGGGCGAGGCCGCGACCTTCCAGTTCCTGCTCGACGGCAAGCCGGCCGCCGGCCTGTACATCACCGCCATCCCCGGCGGCATCCGCTATCGCGACAGCCTGAAGCAGATGGATCTGCGCACCGATTCGCAGGGCCAGGTGAAGATCACCTGGCCGGAGCCGGGCATGTACTGGCTGAACGTGACCCCCAACGCGCCGCAGGAACGCCGCGAACCCGGCGCCGGTGGCCCGCAGCCCGGCGGTGCGGCACCGCAGCCCGGCGCAGGCGGCCCGCAGCCGGGGCCCGGCATGGGCGTTCCTTCCGGCCGCCGAGTAAGCTACACGACGACGCTGGAGGTACTGGCACCCTGATCGCCGAACCACGTATCGCTCTGCCGGCCAACCTGTCTCCGGCGGCGTTCCAGCGCCGCCGGTCTACCGCGCCTGTCGCCACGCTGGGCGGGACGACGATGGGCACCAGCTGGCGGCTGGTGGTCGTCGATCCGCCCGAGGATGTGCGGGACTGCGTGGAAGCGGTGCTGGCACGGATGATCGGCGAATTCAGCCATTATGAGCCAAGCTCGCGGGTCGGCAGGTTCAACCGCATGCGGCTGGGCCAGTGGCAACCGCTGTCGCCCGAGGCGATGCGGGTGCTGGATGCCGCCTTCGCGGTTTGCGAACGGAGCGACGGCGCGTTCGATCCGGCCACAGGTGTGCTGGTGGACCTTTGGGGTTTCGGACCGGCCGGGCCGCGCCAGGACCTGCCCAGCGCCTATGCGCTGGGGGAGGCGCGGAGCATGTCCGGCGTGCGCCACCTGGAATATGACCGCGAGGAGCGGCGCATCCGCCGCCGCGAAGCCGCACAGATCGACCTTTCCGGCATCGCCAAGGGCTATGCCGTCGATGCGATTGCCGAACGGCTGGTGTCGCAGGGGATCGAGGACTTTCTGATCGAGATCGGCGGCGAACTGCGCGGCGAAGGCATCAAGCCCGACGGCCAGCCCTGGTGGGTGGAGCTGGAGGCGGTGCCGGGCGCGCGGCTGGCTCCGCTGCGGATCGCGTTGCACGGCCTGTCGGTAGCCACGTCCGGCGATTATCGCCGCTTCTTCGACCATGGCGGCCGCCGCTATGCGCATAGCATCGATCCGCGCACCGGCTGCCCGGTGGCGAACCAGGTCGTGTCGGTATCGGTGCTCCACCGCGAGGCGATGCTGGCCGACGCTTGGGCGACGGCGCTGACCGTGCTCGGCCCCGCGGGCATGTCGGTCGCCGAGCGGGAGGGGCTGGCCGCGCATCTGGTGACGCGCGAGGCCGGTGGTTTCGCGGAGCAACTGTCGCCGGCGCTGCAGGCGATGCTCGGCTGATCGGAGCCGCACCAGGAGACGTCTCTCGTCCCCGACACGATCGTCTATCCTATTGTCATCGGTTCAGGCGTCGGCCCAGCGGCGCAGCAGATTGTGGTACACGCCGGTGAGCGCGACGATCTGGGCATGGCCCTGGCCGACTTCGGCGGTAAGCCGCTGAATGGCCTGATCGAGATCGAACAGGGTGCGGCGGGCGGCATCGTCGCGCACCATCGACTGCAGCCAGAAGAAGCTGGCGGTGCGGCAGCCGCGGGTGACCGGCGTGACCCGGTGCAGGCTGGAGGAGGGATAAAGAATGGCGTGGCCGGCGGGCAGCTTCACCGATTGCGCGCCGAACAGCCCTTCGATCAGCAGTTCGCCACCGTCATAGGCTTCGGGCGGCTCGAGGAAGACCGTCATCGACAGATCGGAGCGGATGCGGAATTCGCTGCCGCGCTGGATGCGGATCGCGTTATCGACATGGGTGCCGAAATTCTGGCCGCCGGCATAGCGGTTGAACAGCGGCGGAAAGACCTTGAGCGGCAGCGCGGCGGCGACGAACAGCGGCGATCGGCCCAGTGCATCGAGGATCATCCGGCCGGCTTCGCGCGCGGCCGGGCTTTCTTCGGGAAGCTGTTCGTTGCGCTTGGCGAGTGCCGCCTGCGGGCCCGAGGTGATGTTGCCATCCACCCAGTCGGCCGCGTCCACCAGCGTGCGGATGCGGGCAAGCTCTGCCGACGAGAGCAGATCGGGGATCGGGATCAACATGCACGGGCCTCCTGCGCGGGGTACACTCGGCTTCTGGCGGCCGCGCGGTCCGCCGAACATGCGCCAGATCAAAGGCGAGGCGCAATCGCCGTAACGGCGCGGCCCCTCCCGGCGGGCGTGCCGGAAGGGGCCGCGCGAAAACCGCCAGTGCGATCAGAAGCGGTAGTTGAGCGTCAGCAGCGCAGAGCGGCCGTCGCCGGGCGTTGCCCAGCCATTGTTGCGGATGCGGGTGTAGTAGAGCGAGTCCGCCACGTTCTTCACGTTCACCTGCGCGGAGAGATTGCGGGTGACCTCGTAGGAGAGGAACGCGTTGTGCACCCAGAAATCGGGGCTGTAGATCACCTGCGGGGCGGCCGCGGTCGGCAGGTTGAACGCCGCCTTGCCCTGATAGGTAGCGCCATAGCCCAGCGTCAGGCCGAACGGCAGGCGATAGGTGGTGAACAGGCTGCCCGAATGGCTCGGCGTGTTCTGGAGCACGGCATTGCGCGCGGGATCGATCGTCCCGGCCGGGCTGTTGCGGGCGATGCTGCGGAGCACCTTGCCGTCGAGATAGGTGTAGTTGGCGGTGATCGACCAGGCCTTGGTGATCTGGCCGACCGCACCCAGCGCGACGCCGTTGACCCGCGACTTGCCGTCCAGCTGCTGCTCCGGCACCAGCGGATCGCCGGTGGCGACGCGGAAGTTGGTCCGTTCGTTGCGGAACAGCGCGGCGGTGAGCAGCAGGCGGCCGCCAAAGACTTCGGCCTTGCCGCCGACTTCATAGTTGCGTGCGGTTTCCGGTTCGACGTTGCAGGTTTCCACCGTGCACGAGCCGTTGACCGAGGTTTTCGACGGCGTCTTCGAATTGCCGAAGGCGACATAGAGGCTGACGGCCGTGATCGGCTTGTAGACCAGCCCAGCGCGGTAGGAGAACAGCTTGTCCTTGTTGAAGAAGGTTCGCCCGGTGGTGACCTGGCCCAACGTCGCGGTGGTGGTGGACACGGTGTCGGCACGGTAGCTGCCGTCGTTCGATTCCCAGCGCACGCCGCCGTTGATCTCGATATGCTCGCCGAGCTTCATCGTGTCGAACAGATAGACGGCATAGTTGGTCAGCTCGCCGGTCTGCCGTGCGCTTTCGATAAAGTTGATCGGGCCGGTATAGACGTTGCTGCCATAGACGCGCGCCACGCCGGAAGTGGCCGCCGGGCCGGTGACCACGGCGCCCGGATTTTCGATGCTCATCAGCGGATAGTAGCTGAACGGATTGGTGCCGTTCGCGGCGCGCAGCACGTTGCCGGTGGAGAGCTCGAACTTCTCCCACATCGCCGCCGCGCCGAGCGTGACCGAATGTTCGATGAAGCCGGTGTTGAACCGCGCCATCAGATCGACCTGATCATAGGCGAGCTGGTTACGGGTATCGCGGGTATTCCCGCGCGGGCCGGAAGGCAGGTAGTAGCCGGCCGGAACCGTCAGCGTTGCGGTACCGACGGTGGCCGTGCACGCGCCGCCCGTGGGCGTGCGGCCGTTCGCCAGGCACCAGGTGCCCTGCGGCGGATTGACCACCGCATATTGCGTCACATCCTGCCAGCGGGTGATGTTGCGCAGCGTCACCCGATCGTTGAAATCATGCTGGAAGGTGGCGGTCGCCTGATCGACGTTGGTCTGCTGCGTATCGACGTTGCGGAAGCCGAAATAGCTGGAGCGGCTGACGCCGGGCAGGCCGCCGCCGGCGACCTGATAATAGGGCACGCCATATTGCGGCGTGTTGTCGTCTTCCTGGTGAACATATTGCAGCGTGAGACGGGTGGGGCTTTCGATGCCGATCGTCACCGAGGGCGCGACGCCCCAGCGCTTCATTTGCTCGACATCGCGCGCCGGCACGTCGTTCTCGTGCTTCATCGCGTTGAGGCGGAAGGCGATCAGCTCGTTGACGCGCAGGTTCGCATCGACGGTGCCGCGATAGTAGTTGTCGGTGCCGATTCCGGCCGATGCCTGGACGCGGGTGTTCGCCTGCGGCTTCTTGGTGACGAGGTTGATCGAGCCGCCGACCGAGCCGACGCCGTTCTGGACGGAGTTGGGGCCGTTGACGACTTCGAGCTGTTCGAGGTTGAACGGATCGGTGCGGGTGTACTGCGCGCTGTCGCGGATGCCGTCGATCGTGATGTCGCTGTTGGCCGAATAGCCGCGCAGGTTGATCGAATCGCCATAGCCGCCGCCGCCTTCGCCGGCGCCGAAGGTGATGCCCGGCACGGTCGACAACATGTCGCGCAGGGTGAGCAGGTTCTGCTGCTCGATCACTTCGTTGGTGAGGATGGTGATCGTCTGCGGGGTGTCGCGCACCGGCCGGGTGGCCTTGGGCGATTCCTGATGCGGCGAATAGGGCTGGCCCTTGACGATGATCGTGTCGCGATCCTGCGTCTCATCCGACTTGCCGTCGGGATCCGCGCTGGCGGCGGGGCCGTGATCGGCCACATCGGCGGCGCGTTTGTCTTCCGCATGGCTGGGCGCCGAGACGATGAAGCCGACACAGGCGAGCGCCGCGAAGGTGGAAACGCGCGAAAGCGGCGCGGAACGATCAGTCACTCACAATCCCCTTGGATTTTCGTTTTGCTGCCGGCGCCTTATTGCGAGCCGCTTGCAGTGTCAATGCTAATGCGATCTTGTCGCAATAGCACAGTCTGCGTGGCATTTGGATCGGCGTGCGGTGCCGGAAAGCGGCGCGGCCGCATGCGTTTACCTGCATCCGAAAGGCGCGTATGTTCCGGAAAAAGGGGAGAGAAACGATGCGCCTGATCGCTGCACTTGGGATTTGTGCGGTTGCCCTGCCTGCCTGGGCGCAGCAGCAGCCGCCGCTGCCACCGCCGTCGATCCAAGTGGTGGGCGTGGCGACCGTCTCCACCAAGCCCGACCGGGCCACGCTGGTCTATTGGGTGACCGGTGAAGGCAAGACAGCGGACGAGGCTAGTGCCAATCTGGCCAGCAAGCAGAAAACGATCGTCGACGGACTGCTGGGACTGCTGGGACCGGACACCCAGCTGAGTTCGGGCGAAGTGAGCGTGATGGAAGTGCGCTCGCCCAAATGCGACGGGCCCGGCAACTACAATAATCGGTCGCGGTTGAGCGACGGCGATTGCGCGCTGCTCGGCTTCCTTGCCACGCTGCAGGGCACCGGGCAGACCCCGGCAGTGGAGAAGGCGGGTACCGCCGCCGGGCTGGCAGCGCGATTGGGCGCGCGCGACGCGCGGGTGAGCGGCTTTGTGCTCAGCAACCCGGCGGAAGCGCAGCGCCGGGCGACAGCGGCCGCGATTGTCAATGCCCGAAGCCAGGCGGAGGCGATGGCGGCAAGCGCCGGCGTGCGACTGGGCCCGCTGCTTTCGCTGAGCGACCAGAACGGGCGCAACGAGTTGCTCGTCACCGGCGCCTTTGCGCGAGCGGGTCTTCCTCCGGCCCCACCGGCGCCGCCGGCCCCGGTCGCCATCCCGGTCTCGCCCCGCCCGCTGGAGACGCAGGCGCGCGTTTATGCGCAGTTCGCGATCGGCCGCTGACCTTCGCTGACGAACCACGCCCGCGCCGCGCCGGCGCGGGTTGCGATTGCCCGGCTGCGTCGCGATAGGGAAGGAGCGCAACCGGGAGACGCATTGTTGGAAGCCGTATCGATCGCCCTGTTCCTGTTGCTGGCGGTCGTTGTCAGCGGCGCGGTGTCGCGAATGCTGCCGGTATCGATGCCGACGCCGCTGGTGCAGATCGCGCTGGGGGCGGTTATCGGCGTTTCCACTTCGCGCGGGGTGGAACTGGACCCCGAACTGTTCCTGCTGCTGTTCCTGCCGCCGCTGCTGTTCCTGGACGGATGGCGCATCCCGAAGGACGAGTTGTTCAAGGATCTTCCGGTCGTAGTCGAGCTGGCGCTGGGGCTGGTGCTGCTGACCGTGCTGGGCATGGGACTGTTCATCCACTGGATGATCCCCGCGATGCCGCTGGCAGTGGCGTTCGCGCTGGCGGCGGTGGTGTCGCCGACCGATCCGATCGCGGTGACGGCGATCGCCGCGCGCGTGCCGATCCCGAAACGGATGATGCACATTCTGGAAGGCGAGTCGTTGCTCAACGACGCCTCGGGCCTGGTGTGCCTGCGGTTTGCCGTCGCGGCGGCGCTGACGGGCAGCTTTTCGATCGGCAGTGCGGCGCTCAGCTTCCTGTGGGTGGCGGGGGCGGGACTGGTGATCGGCGTGCTGGTAACGCTGGCGGTATCGCGGGCCAAGGCCTGGGTGACGCGGCGTTGGGGGGAGGACACCGGATCGCAGATCCTGGTGAGCCTGCTGATCCCGTTCGGATCCTATCTGCTGGCCGAACATCTGCACGCCTCCGGCATCCTCGCCGCCGTCGCCGCGGGCGTGACGATGACCTTTGCGGAGATTTCGCGCCAAGCCATGGCGATCACCCGGATGCGGCGCCATTCGGTTTGGGACACGATCCAGTTTGCGCTGAACGGCATCATCTTCGTGCTGCTGGGCGAGCAGCTGCCGGCGATCCTGGGCGAGGCCCGGCAGACGGTGGCGCTGACCGGGCATCAATCGCCGTGGTGGCTCGCGCTGTATGTCGCGGCGATCGTCGCTGGACTGGCGATGCTGCGCTTCCTGTGGGTGTGGGTGTCGCTGCGGCTGACCATCCTGCGCAAGGGGCCCGAGGCCGGGATCCGCAGCCCGGATTGGCGGCTGGTGGCGACGATGTCGTTCGCCGGGGTAAAAGGCGCGATCACCCTGGCGGGCGTGCTGACGCTGCCCATGACGATGGCCGACGGCACCGCGTTTCCGGCGCGGGACCTGGCGATCTTCCTGGCTGCCGGGGTGATCATCGTTTCGCTGGTGCTGGCGACCCTGGCGTTGCCGGTCCTGCTGAAGGGACTGGCGATGCCGCCCGAACCTTCGCAGCAGGCCGAGGAGGATCGCGCCCGCATCGCCACCGCCGAGGCGGCGATCCGCGCGATCGAGCGCCACCAGCACCGGCTGGCCGAAAACCATGCCGACCCCGACCTGTACATTGCCGCCGGCGCGCGCGTGATGGACGGGTATCGCGCGCGGATCGAAGGGCTCGCCGGCGATCGATCGGATACGACCCGCGCACAGGCCGCGTTGTCGACCGAGCTGCAACTGGTGGGAATCAAGGCCGAACGGCAGCGCCTGTTGGACCTAGCGCGCGATCGCCAGATCGGCAGCGCGGTGGCGCGCCGCATCGCCCGTGAGCTGGACCTTTCCGAAGCGCGGCATCGCGGCTGAGGATTGGTTCAGCTGCGCTGCGCCATGAGCCAGGTACGGATAGCGCTGGCGAGGTTGGGCGGATCCTCGGCGCCGATGCGGGCATGATCGATCGCCGCGACCAGCGCGCTGAGCGGTAGAGAGGCTTTGCCCGCTGCGGCCTCCAGCGCCGCCCAGAAGATCGGCTCGAGGCTGATCGAAGTGGGGTGGCCGGCGATGGTGATCGACCGCTTCACCGGCCCGTGAAAGCCCCCGGGCGGAGGCACGATCTCCGGCCCCGCCATAAATTATTCGCTGTCGAACAGCGCGGCGAGCTGTTCGACCATGGTGCCGGCGAGCTGCTCCGCGTCCATGATCGTCACGGCGCGGCTGTAATAGCGGGTCACGTCATGGCCGATGCCGATCGCGACCAGCTCCACCGGCGAGCGCGCCTCGATCCAGCCGATCACCTGGCGCAGATGGCGTTCCAGATACGAGCCCGAATTTACCGAAAGCGTGGAGTCGTCGACCGGCGCGCCGTCGGAGATCACCATCAGGATCTTGCGATCCTCGGGCCGCGCGATCATCCGGCTATGTGCCCAGAGCAGCGCCTCGCCGTCGATATTTTCCTTGAGCAGCCCTTCGCGCATCATCAGGCCGAGCGACTTCTTGGCGCGCCGCCAGGGCTCGTCGGCCTGCTTGTAGACGATGTGGCGCAGATCGTTGAGGCGGCCGGGCTGGGCGACGCGCCCTTCGGCCAGCCAGCGCTCGCGCGATTGCCCGCCCTTCCAGGCACGCGTGGTGAAACCGAGGATCTCGGTCTTCACGCCGACGCGCTCCAGCGTGCGGGCAAGGATGTCGGCGCTGATCGCGGCGATCGAAATCGGGCGGCCGCGCATCGAGCCGCTATTGTCGATCAGCAGCGTCACCACCGTGTCCTTGAACTCGGTATCGCGCTCGACCTTGTAGCTGAGCGACTGCATCGGATTGACCACCACGCGCGCCAGCCGGGCGGCGTCGAGAAGGCCTTCGTCCTGATCGAAATCCCAGCTGCGGTTCTGCTGCGCCATCAGCCGGCGCTGGAGCCGGTTCGCGAGCTTGGTGACGGCGCCCTGAAGGTGGACGAGCTGCTGATCGAGATAGGAGCGCAGGCGTTCCAGCTCGTCGGTGTCGCACAGATCGGTGGCGGCCACCACTTCGTCGAACTGGGTGGTGAAGGCGCGATATTCGAAGCTGGGCGGCAGATCGCTCCACGGACGGTTCGGGCGGACCGGCATCATGCCTTCGTCGCCATCGTCCCCCGGCTCGCCGTCGCCATCGTCCATCGCATCGGACTGTTGCTGCTGGTCGCCTTCCTCGCCCTGATCGCTTTCGCGCTGTTCGCCGCGCGCCTCGGTCTGGCCCTCACCCTGCTGCTGCTGGGATTCGCCTTCCTCGTCGCCCTGTTCCTGCTGCTCTTCCTGGCCTTCCTCCTCGCCACCGCCTTCATCGGCTTCGTCGGGGACCATCTCGCCTTCGGTCAGCTCGAGATCCTGAAGCAGCTTGGAAGCAAGGTCGGCAAAGGCGCGCTGATCGTCGATCGCGAGCGACAACGCATCGAGATCGGCACCGGCCCGCTCCTCGATCCACTCGCGCACCAGCGCCAGGCCGAGCGCCGCGCTCGACGGCGACTCCCGCTCGGTGAGCCGTTCGCGCACCATCAGACCGACCGCGGTGGACAGCGGCACTTCGTCGCGCGTGCGGGCGCGGCCGATCGGATCGGAGCGCAGGCGCATGGCGAGCGCCTGTTCCAGATTATCGGCAATGCCGGCATAGCCGCGCGACCCCAGCGCTTCGACCCGAGCGGTCTCGATTGCGTCGTACACGGCGCGGGCGACGGGTTCGTGCGGGGCGGTGCGCGCGTGCAGCGCACCGTCGTGCAGGCGCATCCGCAGCGCAAAGCCGTCGGCGAAGCCGCGGGCTTCCGCCACCTGCTCCGGCGGCAGCGTGCGCGAGGGCATCGGCACCTTCACCGTCTTGCCGCTCTGGAACGGAGCATCGGCGGTGAAACCGAATTCGAGTTCGGCAGTGCCGGAGAGCGCACGCGCGGTCCCCGCGAGCACGTCCCGGAAGCGATCGAGGGGAGAATCCTGCGCCATCCCTTCCACATGCGCCCGGCCCGCGCAAAGTCAAGAAAGGCCGAGGGATCCTGTGGAGCGGGCGACCGAACGGTCCTCCTTTCGGAGCTGCTGTTCCTGAACCGGTTGGTGCGGCGGCGCAGCGATCGGGCGGCGCGCGGCGGAGACCTGCACGCGGCGCAAGTGCCCGACGCCGCCTGAGCGCTTGCGCGACCGCGCGGCGGCGACCATGGGCGGGGCGGTTTTTCCTGTTGCGAGGTTCCGCATGGCTGCCCTTCGGCGCTGGATCGATCCCTATCTGCTGCTGCTGATCGCCACGGTCGGCATTGCTGCGCTGGTGCCGGCGCAGGGCGGCTGGGCGACCGTGGCCGACCAGGCGGTGACGATCGCGGTGGCGCTGCTGTTCTTTCTCTATGGCGCGCGGCTGGCGCCGTCGGCGATCTGGGCGGGGCTGGCCAACTGGCGGCTGCAGCTTAGCGTGCTGTTCAGCACCTTCCTGCTGTTCCCGCTGATCGGCCTGGGGGCCTTCGCGCTGGCCGGTCCGCTGCTGCCGGGCGGGATCGCCACCGGGTTGCTGTTCCTGTGCCTGCTGCCGTCGACGGTGCAATCGTCGATCGCGTTCACCTCGATCGCCCGCGGCAACGTGCCGGCGGCGCTGTGCAGTGCCTCGCTGTCCAACCTGATCGGGGTGCTGATCACGCCGTTGCTGGTAGCGCTGCTGCTGCCGAGCGGGAGCGGGGCGGGCTTTTCGCTTTCGTCGATCGAGTCGATCGCGATGCAGATCCTGCTGCCCTTCGCGGCGGGGCAGGCGGCGCGGCCGCTGATCGGCGGCTTCATCCTCAGGCACCGGGTGCTGACGATGGCGGGCGACCGCGGATCGATCCTGCTCGTCGTCTATGCCGCGTTCAGTGAAGGCATGGTCGCGGGGGTGTGGACGCAGGTATCGCCGGCGGACCTCGTGCTGGTGCTGGCGTTCAACGCCGTGATCCTGGCCATCGCCATCACGGCGACGATGGTCGGCAGCCGCAGGCTGGGCTTCGCCAAGGAGGACGAGATCGCCATCGTCTTCTGCGGATCGAAGAAGAGCATGGCGAGCGGCATCCCGATGGCGACGATCCTTTTCCCCGGCGGCGCGGTGAGCCTTATCGTGCTGCCGCTGATGATCTTCCACCAGCTCCAGCTGTTCGTCTGCGCGGTGCTGGCGCGTCGCTATGCGGAGCGGCCGTGATGCGGGTGCTGCTCACCGGATCGTCAGGCTGGCTGGGGCGCTTCCTGGCGCCGGTGCTGCGCGAGTCGGGCCATGCCGTGACCGGGCTGGATGTCGCTCCGGGCGTGGATACCGACGTACTCGGTTCGGTCGCCGATCGGGCGCTGCTGGAGCGGGTGTTCGCCGAACGCGGTATCGAGGCGGTGATCCATGCCGGCGGGCTGCACAAGCCGGACATCGCGCGGTATTCGGCGCAGACCTTCGTAGAGGTGAACGTCACCGGCACGCTGAACCTGATAGAATGCGCCGTCGCGGCGGGGCATGACCGGTTCGTCTTCACCTCGACCACCTCGCTGATGATTTCCCAGGCGATCCGCGACGAGGCGGGCGACGCGGCGGTGTGGCTGGACGAGACGAGCGGCCCGATCGAGCCCCGGAACATCTATGGCGTGACCAAGCTCGCCGCCGAAGGGCTGTGCCGGATCGCATGGCTGGAGCAGGGGTTGGCGACGATCGTGCTGCGCACCAGCCGCTTCTTCCCGGAGGACGACGATACGCATCGCACGCCTTCGGGCGAGAATCTGAAGGCAAACGAGTTCCTGCATCGCCGGCTGACCGTGGAGGATGCGGCGCGGGCCCATCTGGTGGCGCTGGAGCGGGCGCCGGCGGTGGGGCACGGCGTGTTCGTGATCTCCGCCCCGACGCCGTTCGCGCGAGGGGATTGCGCCGAACTGAAGCGCGATGCGGCGGGGGTGATCGCGCGGGCGTTTCCGGATGCGGCGGCGCTTTATGCCGCGCGGAACTGGACGCTGCCGACGAGCATCGGCCGGGTCTATGATGCGGAGCGCGCCGAGCGCGTGCTGGGCTTTCGCTGCGAGACCGACTTCGCGGCGGTACTGGCGGCGCTGCGCGACGGCGCGCCGCTGCCGTTCGCGCACGATCCCGCCTATGTCTCGCCCAAGGAGCCCGCGCGCTGAACGCGCGCCAAGTTCGTGCATATCGACGCCTGGCGCGCTGAAGCTCTTGGAACGGCCAACTTGATCTACACGGACTATTGACTCGGAAGGCAGTCAACAATAGCGTGGCGATGTTAACGTAAACATCGTGCGGTCGAGGTTTGTCGCTGGGGCGATCAACTCGCGCCGGGCGGTGTGAGTGCGCGACTATAAAGACGAAGTAATAGGGTAGGCTGGGGAGGATCTGATCGGCAGGCGTGGTGCATTGCTGCACCGCGAGACGAACGACTGCGCCTTGGCGCCGGAGCTTGCGCACCGCCGCCGTCATTGCCGTCCGCTGCCGCTATCCCTTCCAGGTCCGCGACCCATCGGAACCCGACAAAGGGAGGTAGAGGATGTTCGACAATAAACGGGATCGCCGCCGCGCCTGGCTGCGCTCGACTTCCACCCGGATCATTGCCGCGGGGCTGAGCTTCGCGCCGCTGCCGGCGCTGGCGCAGACGGCACCCGCGCCCGCGCCGCTCCCCCAGGCGGCGGATGAAGCGCCAGCGCAGGCACGGACCAACGTTTCCGATGCGCAAGCGACCGAAATCGTCGTCACCGGATCGCGCATCGCGGTAAGCGGCTTCACCGCGCCGACGCCCACCACGGTGCTGGGCGACGAGCAGATTGCCGCGAATGCCCAGCCCAACGTGTTCACCACGATCGCCCAGCTGCCGTCTCTGCAGGGTTCGAGCGGCACGCAAGTCAACACCTTCAGCACGTCCAGCGGGCAGCAGGGGCTGAGCTCCTTTTCGCTGCGCGGCCTGGGTACGATCCGCACGCTGACGCTGCTCGACAGCCAGCGGGTGGTGGGCGCGAACGTTACCGGCGTGCCCGATGTGAGCCTGTTCCCGCAGCTGCTGATCCAGCGCGTGGACATCGTCAATGGCGGCGCATCGGCGTCCTACGGCTCGGACGCGGTGGGCGGCGTGGTGAACTTCATCACCGACACTCGCTTCAAGGGCATTCGCGGCAACGTCCAGGGCGGCGTGACCACCTATGGCGACGACGCCACGGGACTGATCCAGCTGGCGGCGGGCACCAGCGCGCTGGGCGACCGGCTGCACCTGGTCGGCAGCGCCGAGTATAGCAAGGAAGAGGGCATCGGCGGCGGCGAGTTCGGCATCGGGCTGGCCAATGGCCGCGACTGGTTCACCCAGCGCACCTTGATCGACCGCGGCGTTCGCAACGACGGCATGCCGCAGTTTCTGGTGCGCGATTACGCCCAGTCGACCACCTTCACCAAATATGGCCTGATCACGGCCGGCCCGCTGCAGGGCATTGCCTTCGACCAGAGCGGGCAGCCCTTCCAGTTCCAGTACGGATCGAACGGCGTGCCGGCGCGCAACGCGGCGGGCACGATCAGCGGCTGCTATCCCGGCTTCTGCCTGGGCGGCGACCTTTCGGGCAATGTCGATGCCGGCCGCTCGCTCAAATCGGCGATCCAGCGGGTCAACAGCTATGGCCGGGTCGGCTTCGACGTCGCACCGGACAACGAGCTCTATTTCACCTTCAACATCGGCCAGGTGAAGACCAACAACCAGCCGGTGAACGGGCAGAACCGGCCCGGGCTGACACTGCAATGCGCCAACCCGTTTGTCCCCGCACTGGTGCAGAATGCCTGTGCCGCAGCGGGCATCACCAGCTTCCAGTTCGGCACCAGCAACGCGGCGCTGGGCAACACGCGCGTCTATACCAATCGCCGGCAATATCGCTTCGTGCTGGGCGGCAAGGGCAAGATCGAGGTCGCCGGCACGCCCTGGACCTACGACATCTATGGCGAGCACGGCACCAACTACACCGACATCGACGTCAACAATATCCTGCTCTCCCGCCGCTTCAATCAGGCGATCGACGCGACCACACTGAACGGCGCGATCGTCTGCCGCGATGCCACGGCGCGGGCCAATGGCTGTCAGCCGCTCAACATCATCGGCGGCAACCCATCGGCGGCGGCGCTCGCCTATATCATGCCCGAGGCCGGGCCGTATCAGCGCACCCGCCAGACCCAGGACGTGGCGAGCATCAACATCTCGGGCTCGCCGGTCGATCTGTGGGCCGGGCCGCTGTCCATCGCGTTCGGCGGCGAATATCGCCACGAATATTACAAGGTTCGCGCCGACCCCTATGGCGCCGGCTTCGACGCGACCGCGCCAGGCGGCGACTATCCGGCCGATCCGGTGCTGCTGGCCACCGGCAACAACTGGTATGCCGGCAACTACAAGAACGGCCAGGGCGCCTATAGCGTCAAGGAAGCATTTTTCGAGGCGAACCTGCCCTTCCTGCGCTCCGAAGCGCTGGGCCGCGCCAATCTGAACGGCGCGGTGCGGGTGACCGACTACAGCACGTCGGGCACCGTTTGGGCGTGGAAGATCGGCGGCACCTGGGACCTGCCGATCGACGGTTTCCGCATCCGCGGCGTCACCTCGCGCGACGTGCGTGCGCCCAACCTTTCCGAACTGTTCGCCGCGCCGGTGACAACGACGCTGCCGAACTTCTTCGATCCGTTCAACAACACGAACGTGCTGGTGATCCAGAACGCGATCGGGAACACCGCGCTTCGCCCCGAAATCGCGCGCAACACCACCGCCGGCATCACCCTTGCCAATCCGCGATGGGCGCCGGGGCTGAGCCTGTCGTTCGACTGGTACAAGATCAAGATCAACGAAGTGATCTCGAGCCTGGCGGCGACCGACATCGTCAACCTGTGCTTCCTGCAAGTGCTGCCGGAGACGTGCGGCGCGTTCAACCTGAGCAATACCGCCGGGCCGAACTTCATCAACGTCCAGGCCTTCAACCTGGCGTCGATCCGCACCGAAGGGTTCGACATCGAGGCGAGTTATCGCTGGCAGCGGCCGCTGGGGCTGCCCGGCAACCTGACCGTGCGCGCATTGGCGACGCATGTGATCAACAACATCACCGATACCGGCCTGCCGGGCACGGTGCCCGTCGAGAATGCCGGCAACAATCTGGGCGCGACGCCGAACTGGAAGTGGCTGGCGGTGCAGACCTATGATTCCGGCCGCTTCTCGCTGCTGGTGCAGGAGCGCTGGTTCAGCGCGGGCACGATCGGCAACCAATATGTCGTATGCCAGAGCGGTTGCCCCGCCTCCACCGCGACGCGGCCGACGATCGACAACAACTATATCCCCGGCGCCTTCTATCTCGACATCGGCGCGACGTTCGACGTGGTGAAGGGCGTGACGCTGTACGGCAAGGTCGACAATCTGTTCGATCGCGATCCGGCGCGCTCGACCATCTTCAACAATCCGGCACTCTACGACCAGATCGGCCGGGTGTACCGGGCCGGCGTGCGGTTCAAGTTCTGAGGATTGGCAGCGGAGGTGGGGGTGCCACCTCCGCTGCCCATCAAAGGACCGGCTATGAACGCAATGGCCCGCCGCCACGCGCTTGGCGGCGCCCGCGGTGCTCTGGCATAGCTGTGCCCGATCGTCTGTGGGTGGATGAAGATGCATATAGGGGCGCGGTTGGGGTTGGGCGTGGCAACGCTCGTCGTGCTGGGCGTGGGCGGGCTGGTCGGCGCCTCCGAATGGGTGCTCCGCCGCAGCCATGCCGTGCCGCTCACCCCGATCGCGGTGCCGCACGATGCCGCGGCGCTGGCAGAGGGATCGCGGCTGGCGACGCTCACCGGCTGCAAGAGCTGCCATGGCGACGGCAGGGGCGCGGTGTGGACGCCGGTCGACTGGCGCGAGGGCCAGGTCGCCCCGCCGCCGATCGCCCGCAGCGCCGCGCGCTATTCCGACGCCGAACTCGCCCGGCTGATCCGCCAGGGCGTGACGAAGGAGGGGCGGACGCTGTTCATCATGCCCGCCTGGTCGATGACGTACCTTGCCGATGACGATGTCGGCCGGATCATCGCCTGGATCCGCAGCCTCAAGCCCGCGCCGGACGACGTGCAGGCTAGCACCTGGTTCGGCCCTGTCGGCCGCTGGAAGATCCTGACCGGGAAGACCCGCCCGAGCCTGGTGGCGGACCCGCACGGCGTGGCGAAGCGGCCGGCCGATCCGGGCCGGTACCTGACGCAGGTGCTATGCTCCGAATGCCATGCGCTCACCGAGCCGCGCGCGCACGACGGCAAGCCGGTGCCGCCGCTCGCGCCAATGGCCGCCTCCTATGCACCGGCCGAGTTCCGTCGGCTGCTGCACGACGGCGTTGGGGCCGGCGGCCGCGATGTCGGCTTCATGGGCACGATCGTGAAGGAAAACCTCCACGCACTCCGCCCGGACGAGGTGGAGGCGGTGCAGCGCTATCTACGTGAGATGCTGCCGGAGTGATCGGCTGGAAGTGGGTGGCTAGCTGCCGTCCGTTACGCTTTCGAGTGCGCGCTTTTCTATCAACCCACAGCTCAACAACGTTCAGGGCAAAGAGCGTCGCACAGAAGCAGACCATAAAACCGTTTTCTAGCGCTGGGCTGATGTGAATGAGTTTCCAATAAGATGCAGCAAATATTGCGCCACAGATCAAACCCGCCCCGCCGATAACCTGCCGAAGTGCGGCCATCCCCTTCTTCTCCTCCTGACGTTGTATAGCAGCGAGGATGAGCAGTTGCGCGAAGGTCCGCAACTGGGCGGAAGCCGCCAGTCTGCGGCCGGCGTGGTTCCTCCCCCTCCGAGCCGCTGTGCGGCCCACCTCCCCTTGGCGGGGGAGGATAGGGTGCGGCAGAAAATGTCCCCAAAGCTTGCATCCGCGCACGATTCGATTAAAGCGCGCGCATGTCGAGTGAACCGCGCACCCTGTACGAGAAGATCTGGGCCGACCATGTCGTCGAGCGCCGGGACGATGGCACCTGCCTGATCTATATCGATCGGCACCTCGTCCACGAAGTCACCAGCCCGCAGGCCTTTGCCGGCCTTCGCGCGGCCGATCGCAAGGTGCGCCGCCCCGACCTTACCCTCGCGGTGCCAGACCACAACCTGCCGACCACCCCGCGCGTTGATGCCGCCGGAGCTCCGCTGCCGATCGCCGATCCGGCCAGCGCGGGCCAGCTCTCGGCGCTGCGCGGCAATGTCGCCGAGTTCGGGGTGCCCTATATCGACGCGCTCGATGCGCGGCAGGGGATCGTCCATGTCGTCGGTCCCGAGCAGGGCTTTACGCTGCCAGGCACGACGCTGGTGTGCGGCGACAGCCACACCTCGGCGCATGGTGCGCTGGGCGCGCTGGCCTTCGGCATCGGCACCAGCGAGGTCGAGCATGTGCTCGCCACGCAGACGCTGCTGCTCAAGCAATCCAAGACCATGGAAGTCCGCGTCGACGGCACGCTCGGCTACGGAGTCAGCGCCAAGGACGTGGTGCTGGCGATCATCGGCAAGATCGGCGCGGCCGGCGGCACCGGCTATGTCATCGAGTTCACCGGCGGGGTGATCCGCGACCTTTCGATCGAGGGGCGGCTCACCATCTCCAACATGTCAATCGAGGGTGGCGCGCGTTCGGGGCTGATCGCGCCGGACCAGAAGACCTTCGACTATCTGAAGGGCCGCCCGATGGCCCCGACCGGCGAGGCATGGGACCGCGCCGTCGCCTATTGGAAGACGCTGCCGACCGACAAGGGCGCGCGCTATGACGCTGTCGTGACGCTGGACGCGGCGGATATCTCGCCGTCGCTCACCTGGGGGACGAGCCCCGAGGACGTGGTGCCGATCACCGGGCTCGTACCCGATCCGCAGAGCTTCGAGGATCCGTCCAAGCGCGCAGCGGCGCAGCGCTCGCTCGACTATATGGGTCTTACGCCGGGCACGGCGATGCAGGACATTCCGGTGGAGCACATCTTCATCGGATCGTGCACCAACAGCCGCATCGAGGATCTGCGCGCAGCCGCGGCAGTGGTGCAGGGCCGCAAGGTCGCCGATCGCATTCGCCAGGCGCTGATCGTGCCGGGCTCTGGGCTGGTGAAGCGGCAGGCCGAGGAAGAGGGGCTCGACCGCATCTTCCTGGAGGCGGGCTTCCAGTGGCGCGAGCCGGGCTGTTCGATGTGCCTGGCGATGAATCCGGACAAGGTACCGCCGGGCGAACGCTGTGCTTCCACTTCCAACCGCAATTTCGTAGGGCGGCAGGGGCCGGGAGCTCGAACCCACCTCGTTTCGCCCGCCATGGCGGCAGCGGCGGCGGTGACCGGGCACCTGACGGACGTTCGCGAGTTAATGGCGAACAACGCGTAACTGATAAGGGGAGATACGCCGTGCAGAAGGCGCTCGTCGCATTGATTGCCGGAACGGTGCTTAGCGGAGTCGCCGCTGCCTATGCGGGTGCGTATCCGCGGCCGGAGACACCGATCAAGACCGTGCCGGCGCTTGAGCGGGTGGTCGTCGCGCCGCGCTGAGCGGCCGGCCGATTGCTGGTCAATTGGGATGGCCGGCGGCCATTCGTTAGGAAAGCTGTGTCCATGCATCTGAACACTGTGTCGGCGGAGCGCCGCTGATGGAGCCAATCCAGCAGGTTTCGGGCCGCGCCTATCCCTGGGGCGCCAAGAACATCGATACGGATATCATCATCCCCGCGCACTGGCTGAAGACCACGACGCGCGAGGGGCTGGGCAAGGGCGCGTTCGAAAGCGTGCGCGCGGAGCCGGGCAATCTGTTCGACGATCCGCGCTATGCGGGTGCGCCGATCCTGGTGGCGGGCGAGAATTTCGGCTGCGGCTCCAGCCGCGAACATGCCGCCTGGGCGCTGGCCGATATGGGCATCAAGGCGGTGATCGCGCCGAGCTTCTCGGACATCTTCTCGGGCAACGCCTTCAAGAACGGCATCGTCACCGTGGTGCTGCCGCAGGAGGCGATCGACCGGCTGGTGCAGGTGGCCACCGCCAACGAGATCACCGTCGACCTGGAGACGATGACCGTCACGACCGACTTCCAGGACCGCTTCGCCTTCGAACTCGACCCGTTCCGCCGCGACTGCCTGATGCAGGGGCTGGACGAGATCGGCATGACGCTGGCACAAGATACCGCGATTTCGAAATTCGAATCCGCGGTTGCGCACGAACGCCCGTGGATCGCTGTAGGAGGCGGACATGAAGGCGTTGCTGTCGAAGGCGTCGGGCGGACCTGATACTCTAAGCCTTGAAGAGCTGCCCGATCCCGTTGCGGGCAAGGGCCAGGTTCTGGTCGCGGTGCAGGCCTGCGCGATCAACTATCCCGACGTGCTGATCATCGAGGACAAGTACCAGTTCAAGCCGCCCCGGCCGTTCGCGCCGGGCGGCGAGATCGCCGGCGTGGTGGAAGCGGTGGGCGAGGGCGTCACCGACTGGGCGCCGGGCGACCGGGTGATCGCGGTGCCGGGCCATGGCGGTCTGGCCGAGAAGCTGGTGCTGAGCCCGGCGCAGCTCTATCGCCTGCCGGAGGGCCGCAGCTTCGAGGAAGGCGCGGCGCTGCTGCTCACCTATGCGACGACGATCCATGCGCTGCTCGATCGGGGCAGGCTGACGGCGGGCCAGACGCTGCTGGTGCTGGGCGCGGCGGGCGGCGTCGGGCTCGCGGCGATCGAGCTGGGCAAGGCGTTCGGCGCGACGGTGGTGGCGGCGGTCTCCTCCGAGGAAAAGGCCGAGGCCGCGCGGGCGGCGGGGGCGGATGCGACCCTGGTCTATCCGCGCGGGCCGCTCGACAAGGAAGCGTCGAAGGCGCTGGCCGAGGCGTTCAAGGCGGCGGTCGGCCCCAAGGGCGCGGACGTGATCTACGACCCCGTAGGCGGCGACTATGCGGAGCCGGCGCTGCGCGCGATCGGCTGGGAGGGGCGCTATCTGGTGGTGGGGTTCCCGGCAGGCATCCCCAAGCTGCCGCTCAACCTGACCTTGCTCAAGAGCTGCGACGTGTGCGGCGTGTTCTGGGGCGCCTTCGCTGCGCGCGATCCGGAAGCCAACCGCGCGCATGTCGAGACGCTGTTCCGGCTGTGGAGCGAAGGCAAGATCGCGCCGCGGGTGACGGAGGTGTTTCCTTTCGCGGAGGGTGGAACGGCGATCGCCAAGATGGCGGCGCGGGCGGTGATCGGGAAGGTTGTGGTGCGGGTGGCCGTGACGTAGCGGAAGGCCTTGTAAGTGGCTAATTGCATGCGTGATATTTGTTTCCACGACGAGCCAGTGGAATGGGCGAGTATGATTGGGTTTCATGACCATGTTACCGATCCTCGCAGTGGGCGACCGGAACCGCATGTGAGCTGGGCAGTGGAGAGCTTTAAGACTTGGGCTACCTGGCTTGCGGTGCTGATGGCTTTGGTGGCTGGTGGATTTTATTACAATAATTTTCATGATGGCGACGGCGCGGCTCGCTTCATTTTCTTCGGGGTTATGCTGGGTGGAATTGCATATTATCGCCGGGTAGCATTGAAGCGAAAGAAGCTGGCGCTGCAGCGTGCGATTGAGTGCTACGAGAAGATGTTGAGCAAGCCGGCGGGTTGAGGGGGCGCCGCCGCCCGCCATCCGGAACCTCCCCCGTTGCCAGCGCCGCCCCGTCCCCCTATCTCGGACACGAGTTTAGGTAAGGGGCATGTAATGAGCACTTTCGACGATCGCGAACGCGCGTTCGAGGCGAAGTATGTTCGCGACGAGGATATGGCGTTCCGCATCACCGCGCGCCGCAACAAGCTGCTCGGCCAGTGGGCCGCCGCCAAGATGGGCCTGACCGCCGAAGAGACCGACGCCTATGCCAAGGCCGTCGTGCAGGCCGATTTCGAGGAAGCCGGCGACGAGGACGTGATCCGCAAGCTGGTGGGCGACATGCTGGCTGCCGGTGCCGAGATCGACGAGGCCACCGTGCGCCGCGCGATCGAGGAGCAGACCGTCGAGGCGCGTCGCCAGCTGATGGAATCCAAGTAACATGCCGATGGCCGCTGCCGAGATCGAGGCGCTGATCCGCGCCGGCATCCCCGATGCCAGAATCGAGATCACCGATCTGGCCGGCGATGGCGACCACTATGCAGCGCGCGTCGTCGCCCCCATGTTCCGGGGCATGCCGCGCGTGCGGCAGCATCAGGCAGTATATGCTGCGCTGGGCGGGCGGATGGGCGGCGTGCTGCACGCGCTCCAACTGACCACCGAAGCGCCAGCCGAGGAGTAAGCAATGACGGACGATACCCAGGCCCGCATCCAGCAGCTGGTCGACAACAACGACGTGCTGCTGTTCATGAAGGGCAGCCCGCTGTTCCCGCAGTGCGGTTTCTCCAGCCGCGCGATCGCAATCCTCAACCATCTCGGCGTCGAGTTCGAGAGCGTCGACGTGCTGCAGGACCAGGGCATCCGCCAGGGCATCAAGACCTTTTCCGACTGGCCGACCATTCCCCAGCTCTATGTGAAGGGCGAGTTCGTCGGCGGTTCGGACATCATGATGGAAATGTACGAAAGCGGCGAGCTGACCCAGCTGATGGCCGATAAGGGCGTCGCGGCTTCGGCCTGAGGCGCGACCTTCGTACGAGAATAGGGAAGGGCTCTCGCCGGCGGCGGGGGCCCTTTTCGTTTGGGGAGGCTCTCCACAACATGGTCGTCATTCCCGCGAAGGCGGGAATCCATTTGCCGGGACGATGCCGAAAGAGCCGCGAGCCTCCGACAATGGATCCCCGCCTTCGCGGGGATGACGATGGGATGCGGGGAGCGCCGTCGGGCATTGATGAGGATGGCCAGTGTGGGCGGAGGGGCTACCCGGTCCCGGTGCGGGCGGGTCGATGGCCATGCCGGTAAACCATCGACCCGCCCGGAAGCGTCTTTGGGGGGCGCTGGAGCATTTTTGGGGAATGCTCCGGGTGCCCTCCATTTTGCAGGTTGCGTGCCAGTTTCCACAATGCACGGCGTTCCGCAGGGCTGATGGTGAAGCGCCGTCAACTGCGCCACGAGACTGTAGATTTCCCCGACGGTTTGCCGGTCCGATATCCGGTTCATCCCATATTCAGCGCATTGACTACAGACGTAATCGGAGCGATTACAGGTGTAGTCAGTGAGGGTGTCATGACCGAGCGAATCAGTGAAGCCGAACATGCGGTGATGGAGGTTCTGTGGGAGGAATCGCCGCTTACCGCACAGGAAGTGACCGAGCGGGTGCCCGCCGATCGCGGCTGGAGCGCCAACACGGTCAAGACGCTGCTCGGGCGACTGCTCGCAAAGAACGTGATCGGGCACGAGGAGGACGGGCGGCGCTATCGCTACCGCCCGCTCGTCGCGCGGGGCGATTATGTGGTAGGGGAGTCGCGCAAACTGATCGACCGGCTGTTCGGCGGCCGGTTGACGCCGCTGGTGGCCCATCTCGCCGAGCGCGACGGCATCACCGATCAAGACATCGCCGAAATCGAGGCCCTGTTGAAGGAGCTGAAGCAATGATCGGCTGGTGGATCGAAACGCTGCTGGCGAGCACGCTGCTGATGCTGCTCGTGCTGGTCCTGCGGGCGCCGGTGCGCAAGGCATTCGGCCTCCAAATCGCGTATGCCCTGTGGGTGCTGCCCGCGGTACGGATGCTGCTGCCGCCATTGCCGGGGCAATGGCAACTCAGCCAGTGGCTCGCGCCGCTGACCCGCTCGGCAGAGGAAGGCCCGGGCGTGGTGATGGGGGTCATGAATCCCGCCGTGCTGCCGTCGACGATCGATCAGGGCGCGGTGCTGGAGATCGACCTGAGCGCGGCGGGCCAGCATGTGCCGGCCGCGTTGGTCGCGCCGACCCAGGCACCGGGCGGGCCGAGCATCGTCCTGCTGCTCCTGGGACTGTGGGCGATCGGCGCGTTGCTGTTCGTCACCTATCACCTGATCGCGCATCGCCGCTTCTGCCGACACCTGCTGTCGCGGGCACGGGTGGACCGTACCGTCGCGCAGGGGCGAGTGCGCGTGATCGAGACCGATGCCGCGCATGGGCCGCTCGCCTTCGGCATCTTCCGCAAGTACGTCGCGTTTCCGCGCGACTTTTCCGAGCGCTATGACGAGGTCGAACGCGATCTCGCGCTTGCGCACGAGCTTGGCCACCATCTGCGCGGCGATCTGATAGCCAACTGGGCCGCGCTGATCGTGCTGGCCGCCCATTGGTTCAATCCGGTCGCATGGCGGGCGTTCCGCGCCTTTCGTGCCGACCAGGAAATGGCCTGCGATGCACTGGTGCTCGCCGGCCGCGCCCAGGCACTGCGCCATGCCTATGGCCGTGCGATCGTCAAGTCCGCGCATGGGGGCGCGGTCTCGGCGGCTTGTCACCTCCACACCATAAACGACGTCAAAGGGAGATTACGCATGCTCTCGATCCACCGGAAGCTTTCCCCCACCCGCATCGGCGCGGGGCTGGCCGGGATCACCACCGTTTCCCTAGCCGCGCTGGCGCTCACCGCTTCGGGCACCCAGGCCGCCGAGCGCATCCGCGACACGGTGGACGCGGCGATGGCGGCGCAGGATGTGCCGGTCCCGCCGGTGCCGCCGGTCGCACCCGCCGCGCCGGCTGCTCCCGCGACGCCAGCTGTACCGGCGGC
>NZ_ALBQ01000018.1 GCF_000282895.1 Sphingomonas sp. ATCC 31555 | reverse complement strand
CGGGAAAGTCTACCACGAAACAGCGTTTCTACACAGCCTCGGTCAGCAGCGGACATTCGGCATTTCCCCGAACGGGAATGGGGGATGACGAAGGTCGGGCCGGAGCACGAACATGACGTAATCGCGGGAGCGGTTGCCACGTAGGTTTGGTGGTAATGTTCGAACACCTAGTCTAGCCGGTTGGCTGCCCCCCGATAAGATGAAGATACGGGCTCACGATCGACACCGGGCCCAGGCATCTAACGGAGGACAGCCATGGACCAGTATATCGGCCTCGACGTATCCATAAAAGAGACGGCGATCTCGATCCGGCAGGGCGGCAAGAGGATCTGGCGGGGCAAGTGTGCGTCAGACCCGCAACTACTCGCGGCGATGATCCGCAAGCGCGCGCCGGAGGCCCGGCGGGTAGTGTTCGAGACGGGACCGCTGTCAGTGTGGTTCTACCACGCGCTGACCGCGGAGGGCATGCCGGCGATCTGTATCGACGCGCGGCATGCCAAGGCGGCGCTCGACATGGCCGCGAACAAGACTGATGCCAACGATGCCGATGGCTTGGCGCATCTGGCCGAGATTGGCTTCTACCGGGAGGTCCGGGTGAGGGCTTCGACAGCATGCTGATCCGTACGCTGGTCACGGCGCGTCGCCAGCTTCTGAAGATGCGATTGCAGATGTCCAACCAGATCCGCGGGCTCATGAAGACCTTCGGTCTCATCGTGCCCAAGGGGGCCGGCAGTGTGTTCGAACGCAACGTCGGTACCCTTTTGGAAGGCGAGGATAAGCTCGCGCGCATTGTCTTGCCGATGCTTCAGGCCTGGGGCCATATCCGGCTTCGGGTGGCCGAACTGAGCAAGCAGCTGGTGGCGATGGCAGGCGAGGATCAGCGCTGCCGTCTGCTCACCTCGGTACCTGGCGTCGGTACCGTCACGGCCACCGCCTTCGCCGCAGCGGTGGAGGATCCGGCGAACTTCAGGAACTCGCGCGCCGTCGGTGCATGGGTCGGGCTTACCCCCAGGCGGTTCCAGTCCGGCGAGGTCGATCATGATGGGCATATCTCACGTCGCGGCGACCACAAGCTGCGCAGCCTGCTTCATGAAGCTGCCGCGGTCATCCTCAACCGGTCGACGGAGACGAGCAGGTTGCGGACCTGGGCGCTCGCACTGAAGGAAAGGCTCGGCTTCAAGCGGGCGGCCGTGGCGTTGGCACGCAAGCTCGCGGTGATCATGCATGCGATGCTCAAAACGGGCGAGCTGTTCGACCCGCAAGCCGGAAACCCCGCTGCCGCTTGATTCTGTTCGATACCTGTCGACGGAAGTCATTATCAGCCATTCCACCGATAGCGTCCTTGCATGACGCGCCAAGTCGTCCCTGCCGGGACGCGGACGGGATCATTCCGCGAAGCGGGAAGCACTGCGGGCCTCTGGTGGAGTGCGTCACGAACATAGGAAGATCTCACCGACGGAACCCATCCTGCGGCGATCAATCTGGCATCGACCGCGTAGATGACCCTGTACCCGGCATACGAACACCACCGGCTGGAACGACTGACCAAGTTGCACCTGCCCCTTGACGAACGGGCGATTAGACGACCCGCTGCGCGGGGCGATTTTGGTAATGGAGACGTGGGTATTGACCCACCCGCAGACCTATGGCCCACTTTCCATCGGAGCGGCGGCGCTGTCGATGATCAGTCGGCGCTGGTGATCAGCTACGGCATCGTCCGGCTGGTGCTCAGCCTGGCCAGTGTCGACCGGCTCGAACCTGTCACAATCTTAACATCATACAGGGAGCGGCCGCGCGTGCTGACCAAGCGCAGAACGAAGATTCCGGGCGGTGCCGAGGCAAGGCAAGGTTAGCCGATGGGTCATATTGATATGCCGTTCCTGGCATTTCGTACCGCGCTCAGCGAAGACAGTGGCGTGCGCTCGGAATTTGCGCTTACCGTGGCCGATATGCTCGCCCATTTGCCGGCTGAAAGCCCACTGCGAAACAGACTGACCGACGATATGCCGATGCGCGTTGGAGCCCCTGGCTATGAAGATGCTGTTGGCGACATTTTGTTCACGCTCGGCAACACCGCCGCGCGGGGAATGCCGACGCGGGGCGTGCGGATCACAGCGTTGCTCGCTGACTGGCGCAGCTGTTCAGCCTCGACGAGCTGATGACGCTCGAGCCCGTCGGCAATTATTATCTGCAGCTGCGCATTCGTGGTGCGACGAATAGGCCAGGATTGTCGAGAAAAACGTACAAATTCGAGCTAAGTCCCCGTCCTCGCCTTACGCATCTAACGCTTCCGGTTCCTCACTGAGCGCCGCGTCGATTGCCTTGGGATGCGGGATGGCGAGCAGCTTTACCTTCCGCTCGTTCTGGAAAGATACCGCGACCCGCTGCACGACCGTTGCGGGATCGCGGCGGTATTCGGCCTGCAGGGCTGCGTCGCGGCTGAGGTCCAGCATGAACTGATATTCGGGCGAGTAGCCGGTGAGGCGGTAACCGGCCGGCGCGCGAAACTGCGCAAGGTTCCGGATCGTCGCGCGCTCGCGTGGGCCGTCGCGGCGGTAATCGTAGATGCGGAACGGCCGCGATGTGGTGTCCCCCGCCTTGGTGCAGCCGAGGGCCACGGAAATCTCCGCATCCGTCTCCACGTCGTCGCGCGGTTCGATATAGAAGGTGGACAGCGACGATATCTTCGCGCGGTTCGCGTCGGTGGCAAGGTCGCCGATCCGGATCCGTTCGACCAGCGCATCCATTCCCACATATTGCGGCGCAATGTAATGGGTCACGGTCCAGTCGGGCCCGTAAACATCGGACAGATGCCGGGCGAGCACGTCGAACCCGCGATTGGCGAACCCCTGGCTGGTATAGCCCAGTTCACCAACCACCCCGACCTGCCACAGAACGATGTGCAGCGTCGTGTCGAGGCGACGGCGGCGAAGCAACAGATCGGTGGCTTCGAAACTGGCAAAGCCGGGTAGCGCCGGGTCGAAGCCAAGATCGGCGATTAGATAGTCGAGCGCGGAGATGCCGGGCCGCATCCGCGCCTCGTGCCCCTCATGGCGAGCGATGTGGATCGCCCGGTGCGCGGGCATCGCGAACACGCCCGGGTGGCCATAGAAGATGGCGACCACCCGTTGCCCGAGCCGGACGTGGTGCAGCATCGCCTGCGCCATCCGCACATAGGTGAGGTGGCGCTCGATATCGTCATTGTAGAGGATGCGCAGATCATAGGCGTCGGGTCGCATCTGCCCCAGCCAGACTTGCGTCACCTTGTCGTAGACGCAGTGGAACAAGGCGTCGGCAGCGCGAATCTCGTCCTCCGCATCGCGGAGAAAGTCGGTGAAGGCGAGGCCCGATCCCATCACCATCAACCGGCCCTTGCAAGCCGGATCATATTGCGCTGCCGCAATTTCGGCGGCGAGCGCTTCCCAGCGCTCGGTCATGTCGCGTGTGGCGGTATTGGCGTTGTTCACGATCATTCCCTTTCCATCCGGACGGGCGGCGCATCTGCTGCGCGGCGATTTCAAGCGGTGCTGGCCCGTCAGTGCCGACCGTTCGACCGAAATCGGCAGACGGCACGGCCGTGTCAGCCAACACAACCACCATTTCGGCAAGGATCGGGCGGTAATTGCTCCGCTGCCGGATCGAACCAGCCGGGGCCGATCAAGCAGGCAGCAACGCGGACGCTTAAACCTACGATATCCGCGCCGCCTGCACCGCGCATCGGGTGCGAAATGCTCCCCCTACCGGCAACTTTCAGCGTCAGCCCCCCGCACTCGGCCGGCGCCGGCAGGATGCGAGGTCGTAGCGAAGCGCCTGCGATGTGGCGGCGGCATAGGGCTGCATCGCAATACCCTCGGGTCGCATATCTCGATCGGGCATAGCGTCCGAGAAAAGCGTCAACACTTCTCCCTGCCAGCCGACCGCCAACGGCCTTGGCCTACCGAGATCAATCGGCTGCCCGCATCCGCTCTTCTGGCAGAGGACCAGCTTCAGACGCGCTTCGCCGGATGCGGGTGCACGGCCATCGGGCGTCACCCCGCCGGTGGTTTGCAACACCAGCGCAGCGACACGCCCGTCTGCGCTTCGCGCGGTTCGGCCACAGCCATAATCTGCAGCCGATGCGGGCTGGATCACGCCGACGAGCAACGCCGCGATCACCGATCGGAGCAGTGCCGGCCCAAGCCTACCGGCAACCTTCATCCGCATGGTGCGGAATCGATGTTGATCGGGGAGTAGCTCTGGCCGGTCGCCAGATATTGCTGCGCGGCCGAGATGCCCAGATTGACGTGCGGCTGGTCCTGAAGATCGTCATGGGGAATGCCGGTGCCCGGATTGCCCTCTTGCATCGCGGCGGCAACCGCCCAGGTTTCCTCTGGCGCATAGCCGGCCACGGTCATCATGTAGCCGTACAGAACGTTGCCATAGGGTTCGAAGTAGCTGGTCTCAACCCATTGGCCCGCCGCCTCGCTATAATAGCTCTGCGTGCCCGCATCCACCGTTCCCGGCATCGAAGATGTGCCATACTCCTTGAAATCCAGGAAAAACGGATTGCTTGGATTTGTATACATATCATTCAGTTCGACATAGATCTGGCCAGGATACCCGCTGGTCCTCACATCGTGGAGATGCTCCGCGACGGCGTTGATGTAGGTGTTGTCGATGCTCTGGGGCACGTAATATTTGCGCCATCCAGGCCATCATATTTCGTGCCGTCGGCCGTCTCGATCGTAGCAGGATTGCTGTCGCCACAGGGCGGCTCCGGGGGCTGCGGCTGTGGCGCATCGCCTCCGCCATCGCCGCCGCCGCCGCCGCCGCCGTCCCCGTAATCGCCCCAGTCGCCCCCGCCACCATCGCCGGGATTGGCGGTCACCACGATGTCCCCGCCGCTGTCCGTACCGTCGGTGACGGTGCCGCCGGCGATCAGTTCCTGCTCCTCAAGCGTCAGTTCACGCATCGCATTACCCTTCGCCGATTCGATGGCGACAATGCTAGCCGATGCATCGCCTTGCTCTCGGCGCAATCCCATCCATGCCCGGCAGGGCGGCCCTGTGATTTGCTCCGCTATCGGAGCGATCGGAGCGGCGAAGCCACCCCGTGAAAGGCAAAGAGGGGTGCCCCGGCGCGCGCAGCGACAGGAAACGGATGTCGATGGGTGCCCTCGTACGACGATGGCGCAGGTCTACCGGCTGCCCCCCTCCCGCCCGGTGCTAGCGCAGGCGGCATTGCCCCTCGGCCTGCCCCGGCAACCCGATAAGGACCGTTCCCGATCCGCGGGCGACATGGCGGACGCCGGACAAGGTGGGATTGCCCGCGTAGCGGCGGCCATTGAAGGGGAGCGCGCCGACATATCCCACCCGCACGCCGCCGCCATTGACGGCGACGCCCAGGTCCTGCCGGCCGCCATGGCGGGTCTCGAGCACGTGGATCGGAAGCCGGGCCGGAACGATCGTGCCGAGCGGCCGATACCCCGCTCGGCCCTCACGCTCAAACACATAGGCGTTGCACCCGCCCGAACCGCAAATGCGCGGTCCCGCTACATAGGCGATCACATCGGGCTGGCCCCGACCCAGCCGGGCTGGCGCCACGACAACGACATTGTCGTCAAAGAACGTGTCCGCGCCGATGCGCGGCCGGGCCGCGGCAAGTATGGCGCGCCGAAGCCTGGGAGCATCGATCCCGCCCGCTCGTGGCGCGCAATCCGCGTAGCCGTCCTGGGCTTGCGGGCCCTGTCCCACGGCAGGACCCGCAAGCGCCAGGGCGACGATCGCCGCGGCCGGCCAGAGAACGTAATCCAATCGGTCCATATGTCCGGCTCCTGTCGTCAGCTGCAGCCGCCGTTATCGGGCCCAGCGCCTGGCGTGATCCCGGAGGCGGGTTCCTTGAACGCGCCCATCAGCCCCATAATGTTCGAACCGTAGTTGTTGCCCGTCGTACCGACATCGATCGTTGCCGGGT
The DNA here is from genome assembly GCF_000282895.1 of Sphingomonas sp. ATCC 31555. Taxonomy (GTDB): domain Bacteria; phylum Pseudomonadota; class Alphaproteobacteria; order Sphingomonadales; family Sphingomonadaceae; genus Sphingomonas. The sequence continues at coordinate 237,118 of NZ_ALBQ01000018.1, read as the reverse complement.
TGCCCGAAATATCGTCCACGCCGAAATTATACGACGCTGCGGTCGCTTGCGTAAGCTGATCCGCCGTGAAATTCGGGAATTCGGCACACAAAGATGCCATGTTGGAGGCGAGAAGGCCGGCGGCGTAATCGGCCGAGAAGGCAAGGTCGTGCGCCTGCGCCTCGGTCACATTGGGGTGCGCGCCCAAATCGATCTGGAAAACGCCGCGTCCCAGGCCGTCGGGCTGATCGATGTTGCTGAAGCCACTCTCGCGAATGCCGATCGCGGCCAGCAGCGCCGGGTCGATGCCGTGCGCGTTCGCCGCAGCGACGACCGTGTTCCAGCCGTCGATCGCGCGCTCGACGCTGGCCTTGTCCTTGTTGGCGGTATCCAGCGCGGCCTTGACCTCCGGGCTGTCTGCCCAGTCCGCCGGCGGTGTCGAACCGGCACAGTTGGGATCGGGTGGGGAATCGCCGCCACCGCCGCCATCGCCATAGTCGCCGTTATCGCCATAGTCGCCCCAATCGCCCCAATCTCCCCAACCGCCGCCGTCGCCTGGGTCGGCGGTGACGACGATTTCGGGAAGGTCGGTGGTGTCGGTGCCGCCAGCGATCAGTTCCTGCTCTTCCAAGGTCAATTCGCGCATTGAGAAAGCCTTTTGCTCGATGAAGGATGCGCGATGTTACCCCGCCGCCGCAAACCGCTCTCGGACTATTCGATCCAGATCAGGCGGGCGTCCTGCGTCGTTTGCACCATGGCCGGAGCATATCGATCAGGGCGTGCGCGGGCCGTCTGGCCGCTGCTGGCGCGGGAGCAGCAACAACTGGCGGCCCTTCTGGTCGAGGATGAACGGCCCCCGCGAGAGGAAGCCGTTTCCAAGTAATCCGTCGGCCGTGCCGGCAGGGACATAGCCGCTATCCACGGGGACGCGATCGATGCGAACAGAGCCGATCCGCAACGCAGCCTCACCGATTTGGGTCGCGCGCGTGGTGCCGTCGGCGGAAGTCTGGGATCCGTCGCGCGTCGGCGCACCTGCGGGAATGACGCGCTGCCACGCCGATTTCGACAGGCGGATGACGCCGCTATAGCCCAGATCAATCCTCAGCCCGACCTTCTGCTCGTTGAGTTCGGCCGCCACGGTTGAGCCGGGCCCGATCTGCAGGCTGGTGGTGCCCGTCATTGGCTTGGCGCTGCCGCCCTGGTGGAAGGACAATTGCCTGGCGCGGGGATCGATCAGCAGGGCGAAATGATCGAGCACATCGCTGCCAAGCACCGCGTCGATGGGCTTGCCCAACGCGCGCTCAACAGGGCGAAGATCCAGCGCCACCATTGCGCCCTCCGCTCGGAAGCTGCGAGCCGCCTCGATTGTCACCGCGTCGGTCGTCGCCGTGGCGACTTCGGTCAGCGCGCTGGTTACGACGCGCCGGTTGGACGGGCGGAGCCCGATCCCCACCCGCTGCGCGAAACTGCGGTCGATCAGCGTTCGATCGGCGCCGTTGTCCAGCAGCACCGTTGCCGGATGGCCGTTGATCGTCACGCGAAACAGAATATTGTTCCGCACAACCTCATACGCGATCGGCGCCCGATCGACCCGGTCGGTGAGCCGGAGCCGGAGCGTAGCGGTATCGGCGCCCGGCGGCGTCGCCTCCGAGCGATCCTGCGAACTGTGCGGCTGAAAAAGGGCGAGGCACAGGAAAAGGATCCGCATATTGCCCGCCTAGCCGCGGGCCGACAGACTGGCACATGGATAGCGCTTGTCCATGACGGCGCCGAAACTGTCGGCGAATTCGCGCGACTGCCATGCCGCGGGCAGGGTTTGAACCTCGGCAAGCACGGCATCGACAGTGAGATCAACCTGCGAGGGCGGACAGGCACGCGGGGGCTTGCCCGCCGCACGCGCGTCGAGCAGTTGCCGGCGATAGGCTCCAGCCACCGCTGCGAACTCGTCCAGCAGCGCCTTGAGTTCGGGTGTCGCCAGCGCCTGTTCGGCCGTGACCGCGCTCCCGGCCGGCTTTGCCGCCTGCGATGCCGCCTGCCAGCGGGCAACGAACTGCCCGGTCGGTGTCGCCAAAGCGCCTGCGGGAAGGAGGAGCGATGCGAGGAGTATGGCGGCTTTCATGATTCCAACCCTAAAGATCCAGGCAGCGGGTCGACCAGCGGAATCGGGCGGCCCGCGCCATTGTCACGATGGCATCGTCCCGATGCCGGGCGGGACGATGCCGTCCCGCCCGATACGTCAGAAGTTCAGCTTGACCCCGGCCGAGACCGAATAGTTCGTCCCGTTGCTGCTGAAGGTCAGCGATCCCGTCAGGCCGTTGGAGAACGTTACGCCATAGGTGCCAGTGGCCATCCCGCTGTTGAGATTGACGCTCCCGGTGAAGCTGTTGACGTCGTCCTTGATGTTGAGCGTGAGCGACTGAACGTCCATCGTCGCCAGGTCCCAGACGAATTCCATATAGCCCGACGCGTTCTTGACCTGCGCAACGATGTCCGCCGAACGCGCCGCTTCGTCGAAGCGCGCACCGATCACAACGATCTCGCCATTGTTGTCGGTCGTCGTGTCGGTTTCGGTGTCGCCGCTGTCGCCGCCCCCACCGCCACCGCCACCGCCACCGCCACCGCCACCCCAATCTCCGCCGCCGCCGCCCCAGTCGCCGCCACCGCCACCATCGAAGATCGGCGGATAATATCCCCCATCGTCGCCCGGGTTAGCGGTCACCACGATGTCGTCACTCAAGGCGGTGGCTGTGGTCGTACCGCCGGCGATCAGCTCCATTTCCTGCAACGTAAGCTCGCGCATCGAACGCCCTTCCTTACTGGTTCCAGGGCCAAGCTAGCGCTCCGGCACTTCCTTGCCTCGTGCCATTGGTTCCGCAGGGCGAGGCATCGGCCGCGATTTGCACCACTTGCGGAGCAATAGGGCAACGGTCGGGGCCGAAAACCTCTCGCCAATCCCCCTTAGCCGCGCGCGTGCAGACAATCAGCGAGGAAGCGATCGATCGGCGGCCGGTAGGCGGAAGCCGCAAAGGGGGCCTCTATCGAGTGCCCGACTGCCGCCGGCAGCCCACGGATTGCGTTTGTCGGAAGCATCTGTGCGAGCGCTGCCAGATCCTTGCCAGTCACCGCGAGGTCGCCGGCAGCATAGGCGACGCGCACATTCGGATGGCGCCCCGGGCCAAGCAGCGCGGCGAGATCGAGAGACTCGCTCCCCGCGAAGTAATCGAGAAAGGCCTTGTCCGATTCCATGGTAACCGCGCGATCGCTGGGATTTGCAGGTGTCAGCGCAAAGTACCGCGCCGCGCCCCCCTTTGCCCGGACACGAGCGACGAAGGTCGCGGGCGCCGCCGCCAGCGGCGCGGCCATCAGGAAGCCGACATGCGGGTGTCGCGCGGCGCTCGGCGCCGCCACCGCCGCGCCCATACTGAAGCCGATCACGCAGACGGGGCCGCGCCGTTCCAGCGCCTTCAGCAGTGCCTCGACCTCGGCGCGTGCAGATGCGGCATCGCCTCCGCCTTGTCGAACACGATCGATGCCCAGATAGGCAGGCACCACCACCGCCGCCCGGCCCGCCCAACGCGCCAGGAGGTGGTTCGTCGTCGCCCGCGTGGCAAGACCGGCGAGGAGGTTCTCATACGGTCCGCCGAGCAGATAGACGATCGTGCCCGCCGAGCTGCCCGCCGGCGTTGTAACCAGCGCGGGCATCGTCCCGCTTGCAGCCTGGAAGCCCGCGCTGGTCAGTGTGAAGTCCGGACCGCGAAAAGTCTGCCCGCAGGCGAGATCGCCTGAATGCAGCAACCGGTTCTCGGCTGCGAAGGCCCGCGAGCGGGTGTCAGTGCCGCACCGGGTGAAGGGCGGCGGCGGCGGCTGGGTGGATGCGGGGGCAAGCGCGACCTCTTTCTCCAGAAGCGAGACCTGCTCCCCTTGGAACACAAGCCGGTGCGTGCCGCGGCCGCCGGTCGCATGCAGCCAGGTCTGAGCTGGTTTGGCGGTGTCGCCGGCACGACACCAAAGGGTGCCATCGGGCCACCATCGCCCACCATCGCTGTCGTACAACTTCGTCTTGTCGGGCGGTGCGCCGCAGCCGTTCGCCGCCGCGCGAACTTCGGTCGTCATTATGAAGCCGGCGCCGGCTGCAGCGCCCCGATCAGATGGTCGAGGATCGCACGCGGCGACCGACATCCACAAGCTCATCAGGGCGATGCGCCCGGCGCAACGCGTCATTCGTTGACCCGGCTCACGTGGAAGGTAATGCTCGTCGAGGAGGAGTCGTTGGAGGCAAAGCCGCCCGATACGGTGGCGGCGCCCGCGTTGAAGCTGGCCTGGCCGTTGGTGCTGGTGAAGGTTATCGTGTCCGTTCCGTTCGGATCGTCCACGAATTTGCCCTGCAGCTTGTCGTTCTCGTCGTAGAAGCACCATGTACCTTGGTCGTGCCAGAATTGCGTCCATGGCCCAAGCGCCGGCGTGATCGACTTAACGTCGCCCCAGTCTTCGAACATGTCCGGCCACCAGTCGTTAGCGGGGCATTGTTCAGTCGGACGTGGCGCCGTGACGACGATTTCGTCCGGATCGGGTTCTGGTTCGGCGGGGGGCGCATCGCCACCGCCACTGTCGCCACTGTCGCCACCACCGCCGCCGCCCCAATCACCGCCGCCACCCCAATCGCCGCCGCCGTCATTGAAGATCGGCGGGTAATATCCACCACCGTCACCAGGGTTTGCGGTCACCACGATATCGTCGCTCAAAGCGGTGGCCGTGCTCGTACCGCCAGCGATGAGTTCAAGCTCTTGCAACGTCAACTCGCGCATCAAATGTCCTTCCGGGCTGATCCCAAAAGCAAGCTATCGGTTCATTGCCCCCTTGCCTCGCACCATCGGGTCCATGCCAGGAGCCATCAGCCCCGATCCGCACCGCGGGCGGATCGGGTTTTCGAGCGGTCTTCAGCTGATGATCCGCATTGGCCCGCGATGCTCGAAGCGGGCGCGATAGTCCGCCCCGCTTCCGATATCCTGGATGCCGTTATGAAGCAGGAACACGCGGTCGGCCGCGGCAATCGTGCTGGGGCGGTGGGCGACGATCACCCTGGTGATGTCAGCCGACCGCAGATACTCGTTGATCCGGTTTTCACAGTCTAAGTCGAGATGCGCCGTCGCTTCGTCGAGAACCAGGAAACGCGGCTGCTTGTACAAGGCGCGTGCAAGGAGGATGCGCTGCACCTGACCGCCCGACAGGCTCGAACCCAGGTCGCCGACATAGGTGTGCTCGGCCATGGGCAGTCGCCGCACCTCATCGGCGATCGCTGCCTTCTCCAGGCAGTCCCACGCGCGGTCAACGTCCAACAGTTCGTCGAAGAAGGCGACGTTCTCCAGTACCGATCCCGGCAGTAGATCATCGTTCTGGAGAACCACGCCGATCGACGAGCGGATCGCGCGGGGTCCCCAGATCGACAGCGGTAGGCCGTCCACTCGCACCTCGCCGAACGAAAGGGGATATAGGCCGCACATCGCTTTGAGCAGCGTCGATTTGCCGCAGCCGGATCGGCCAACGATCGCTACCGCTTCGCCGGCGTTGATCGTCATCGATACGTTCTGGAATACCATCGGCTTGCCGGGGCTGTAGCGATAGGCCGCAGAGATCAGCTCAATCTTGCCCTTTAGCTCCGGCAGGTTACTCGGCTCGGTTTCGAGACCGCGCTCGGGCTCGGTTAGTACGACATCGGCGATGCGCGAGTTATAAACCTCGAGCATCCGCCAGTTGATGATCGTGTCGACCAGCGTACCCGCACGGCTGGCGAATTGCTGGCGATAGGAAACGAACGCGTAAAGGGCGCCGACGGTGAAGCTGCCCGCGATCACGCCTTGCGCGCCGAGATAGACGATGATGACGAAGGTGGCGGTATCGAGCAGCCCCTGCAGCGCGCCGATCAGGCCTGTGGCAAGCCCGTTGTTCTGCTGCGCCTTCACCAACGATGCCTGCTTGTTGGCCCACAATCCCTCGCGATGCGCCTCGCCGGACATCACCTTGATCGTCTGAATCGAACGCAGCGTCTCGATGCGGCGGCTCTGCTCCCCGATCGAGGCGCGAAACTGTTCGCCTGCGAAACGCAACGTCATCGGAAGCGCCGCGAATCGGGCCGCCATCGACAGCAAGAACCCGACCAGGCCGACCAGCGCCAGCGGCAGGGAATAGACGAACATCAAGGCGAGCATGCTGATCGACAGCACGCCGTCGAGAACCGAACCGATCAATCCCGTGGCGATCAGCGCCTTGATCGGCTCGATCGCCTGAAAACGCACCATTGTGTCAGCCAGTTTGCGCTTTTCGAACCAGGGGAGCGGCAGGCGGATCATGTGGTGAAACAGCCGCCGGCTCATGTCCCAGCTCAACACTGCGCCCAGCCGTTGCAGCACAACCGCGCGCATCGCCGTCGCTCCGGCATTGAACAGCGCGAAGAGAAGGAATCCGGCCGCCAATGCAAACAGCAGTTCCTTGTCGCCGCGCAGGGCACCGCTGTCGACCGCGCCCTGGATGTAGAGCGGCGAGGCGATCAGATAGACCTGCAGTACCAGCGACAGAAACAGCGCTTGAACGATTCCGCTCTTCACGTCGGCCGACCAGTGGATCAGCGACAGCGGATTGAACGGCGGCCGCTCGATCTTGCGCTGAAAGCGCGGCGAGGCGGCAAGTTCGAGCGCGATGCCGGTGAAGCATAGGCCCAACTCAGCCATGGGCACGGTGACGTGGCCGCGAGCCGGATCGAAAATGCGGACCTTGCCGCGCTGCACCTTCTCGAGCACGACATAGTGCTGCAATCCCCAGTGCAGGATCGCCGGCAGCTGAAGGTCGTCCAGTTCCTCCGGTTCGCAGCGTACCGCGCGCGTCGTCATGCCAATGCCGTGCGCAACTTCGCTCAACTGGCGCATGCTCATCCCGCGCAGGGATCCGGGAAAGCGCTGGCGCAGCCAGGCAAGGTCGATCTGCGAGCCTGCCCGCTGCGCCGCGACGGCAAGGCAGGCCAGGCCGCATTCGGCGGCTTCGCTCTGCAGGTTGCGTAGCGAGGAAAAGTTCATGTGCTGCGCTTCCTGAAGGCTTGGAGCGGGTCGAGGACCCAGTCGAGCAGCGACTGGCGATCGAGAATCAGGTCGGCGCGAAGCCGGCTGCCCGGCGCTAGCACCCAGGACTTGCCATAGGCATCGATCGCCTGCGCCTCGAGCTGGACCTTGACGCGATAGACCACGCCCTCATCGGCCAGCGTCCGGGACGGCAGTTCACGGGCATCGACCGGCGTGGTGGAAATGGCGCGGACGGTGCCATGACCGGTCCCGAATCGCTGATACGGGAAGGCGTCGAACATCAACCGCACCTGATCGCCAGGCGTGACGAAACCGATCGCGCGCGAGGGTACCCATAGGACAGCCTCAAGCTTATCGCCCTGGGGCAGGACGGTCGCTAGCGGCGTATTCGCGTCTAGTGCAGAGCCGATGACGGCGCGCACCGTAACGAGGCGGCCAGCATAGGGGGCGACGAGGATGACGTCGCGCTCGGCGTCAGACTGGGCGCGCTGCTGTTCCAGTTGGGCCTTGTTCGAGCGGAGTTGCGCAACCGTGCGGGCCGTATCGGCGCGGGCCTGGCCGGAGGTAGCGCGCAGCGTCGCCATATCGGCACGCGCCTGATCAATCTGGCGTTCGGTGTCGCTGATCGCCTGGCGGATCATGATTACCTCGGCCTCTTTTTCGCGCAACCGCATCTTCGATACGAAGCCGCGGGCAAGCAGCGTCTCGAGCCCGGCGAGGGTCTCCTGCGCAAGCGACAACCGCTCGCGCTGCAGCGACGCCGCTTTTGTCAGATGTCCGATCTGCGTTTGGGCGCCGGCGAAGCGGCTCGCCGCTTCCTCCTGCCGCGCGCTGTCAGACCAACGTTCGGCGACCATTTGCTGGCGCAGTTCGGCCGCCTGCGTATCGTTCGCCCGGGCCAGGCGGCTCCCCAATGTCTCGCCTTCCAGCGCGGTGTCGAGCGAGATCTTCATCAGCCGCTGTCCCTTGCGGACCATTTGCCCCTCGCGGACATAGATGTCGGTAACCCGGCCCGGCCGCGGGAAGGTGATCGTCGCGCTGCCACTTTGCGGCTGAAGAAAACCCTCGACCGTCTCCTTGCGCGCGAAGCTGGACAGGAAGAGCGTCGCCAGCACGGCAACGAGCAGGGCGACGATGAAGGCGACGACAACCCAGCTAGCAATCCCGAACAGCGGCACCGGCCGTCCATGGCGCGAGCGCAGCCCCTCAACAGCCTGGGCACGGAACAATGCCGTGGCGGGTGGCAACTCCCGTTCACCCGAACCGTTTGTATCGCGATCGAGCGGCAGGCTGGCAGGTGGGATATCGTCGGCCGCCGCGGACACAGGGGAGCTTGGCAATGGACACCATCCTCAAGACCATGGACTCGAGCCGCATTGCAGCGGAGGCACTCGCGTTTCCGCCATTTGTTGGACCGGAACGCGAGAGCACGCCTCTCAACGCGAGCCCCTATGTTGCGCGCCTCTCCCACCTCAGAGAAGGCAGCTTTCTCTCCAACCGCGAGGCTTTCGTCCGGCAATTCGTTGCCGCGGTGGATGATTTCCGAACTTTCGGGGTCCGTGCCGTTGCGGCATTGCTGGGCGGCAGCGCGATCGGGCCTAAGCCTGACCCGGGCGATCTCGACGCTGTCATCTTTTACGAGTCGCTGTTCGGAACAACGCCCAACATACGAGGCCTCCGAACATACCTAAAGTCGTGCAAGGCGAAACGCCTCGACCTTCGCGCGCTCCCATTGGATGCTGATCCGATCGTGGTTCTCAAGACCGTCTCGTTTTTCAGCATGCTGTACAGCAAGAACGAGGGTAGCATGACGATCGTGCGGGGGCTGGTATTAGTTGACTGCCGGGAAGAGGGGGATAGCGCGTCTTCGTAACGTAGATCCACTCATCGTACGAATCCGTCTTTTTGACGCACCTTAATTTCAAACTGCAACCTTCTGAAATATAGGCGTTATACAACTTGAGTCGCCGGACATGTCAGCGGGGCGCTGGTATTCGGTTAAGCTAGCGAGGTCGCATATGACCGCACACGCAATTGCTTCCATCGCCTTTACGACACCTCAATCGTACGATCCGGACAGTGGGCCGCGCAGCGGTGAACTGGCCTGCGAGGTCCAGGCACTGTGCGCCAGCGTCGAACTCTTGCGACACAGCGTAGAAACCGCGGGCAGGGCAGCCATCGAGGCGCAATCGATAGAGCAGCGGGCCCTGAAAATGGCGAAGCAGGCGCTGAACGTCCGGCAACGGCGCGAACGGATGTTCGGCCCCGGCCTGTTCTCTGAGCCCGTCTGGGACATTCTGCTCGAGCTTTACATCGCGCGCGCCGAAGCGGCCGACGTGCCGGTGGGCAATGCCTGCCTGGCTGCGTCCGTGCCGATGACGTCGGCACTGCGCTGGTGCCAGCTCCTCCAGGATCGCGCCGTCATCTACCGCGAACGCGATCCCAAGGATGGCCGGCGCGTATTCCTGCGCATGACCGACGAGAGCTTCGCCAAGCTGACGTTGCTGCTGGGCGGCGGCAACCCGGCCGATTTGCTTCCGCTGGCGGAGTGAAATCGGCCTGATTCCAGCGGCTTTGGGAGTCGACGCGGGCTTGGAAGGTGCATGCGCGGCCGACACCATCGGCACTGTGATGCGCCATCAACGGAGAGGATGCAGATGAACAATGCCCTTGCGACCCTCGGGACCCCCGTCCTTCTCCACGCCGCGCCCGAACCGGATCGGGAAGCCGCGGCGCTCGCCTTTTTGCGCGGCATCCCGGGTACGCGAATCCGCCATACCGACACGACATTGCTTGCCCATCTCCAGGGCGTCTACGCAAAGCTCAAGGCCTGGGGCTGTCGGGACGATCTATGCTTCGCCGGGCTGTTCCACTCCGTCTATGGCACCGAGCATTTCCGTCGGCAGACGATTCCTATCGCAGCGCGCCCGCGGGTTACCAAGGTGATCGGGAGCGACGCGGAAGCGCTGGCGTTCCAGTTCTGCACGCTCGATACCCGCGCCTTCCTTGCCGATGTGGAGGCGTTCCTCGGCGCGCGCATCGCGGATGCGCCGATCGATCCCGAAAAGAGCGACCTGCTCCATCTCTTCGTCGCTAACTGGCTCGAACAGTTTCCACGGATGCGCGCTTCGCAGCGTTCCTCGCATATTGGGTTTCTGCGTCACGCGCGGCCGCTTTTGCTACCGGCCGCAGCGGAGGAGGTGGAGGCAACATTCGGCTTCAACCTTCCCCTGACGCCGCGGGATTCGGAGCGCGAACTCGAAGCGCTCGATCGTGGGACAGGCACGCTGAGAATCCTCGACGATTTCGTGCCCCTGCACCTTCGCCACCAGCTTTCGGCGCTGATGGGGCGCAACATCTGGCGCTATGGCTGGAAGGCCGCCGATACGCAGACCAGCCACTTCTTCTGGCACTCGCATTTCGCCGGCGACAGCGACGACCATGGCAACACCGATTGCGAGCACGAGCTTCACAACCGCCCGCTCGTCAGCCCGGTGCTCGAGCTGTGGCACCTGATCCGCGACCAGTTGGCGCCCGGCCACGTGCCGGTCCGCGTCTACGCCAACGGCCAGACCTATGGCGGTGACGGCCACATCCACAGCGATGCCGATCAGCCCGGACACTTCACGTCGCTCTATTACGCGCATCCCGAATGGGATCCGAACTGGGGCGGCGAGACGCTGTTCTACAACGCGGGCAAGAGCGACGTCGTCGCGGCCGCCTATCCGCGCCCGGGGCGGCTGGTACATTTCAGCGGCAATATCTTCCATGCCGCCCGCTCCCCGTCGCGCGACTGCCCCGCGCTGCGCAGCGTCATCGTCATCAAGACCTATTGCCCGGCAGCCTGATGACCGCGTCGGCGGTACCGCGGCGCTGGCTTTGGCGCAAACCGCTGATGCCACCTGCCTGGGACGCCCTTGGGGAGCATCGCGCAGTCTTCCATGCCGCGGACGCTGCTATAGCGGCCGGCGCGCGCCGGGCGGCGGCGCTGGCGGATGCTGGGCTGAACAGAAGGTTGCCGCCGCCGCGGGATCGACTGCGCGGCATTCATCATCCGCTGGCCGCCAAGTTCGCGCCGGTAGGCACCTCGATCGACCTGTCGCGATCGCAGATGGAGCGGCGCGCGGCGCTGGCGATGGCCGACGAAGCCGCCGGTCTGCCCCCTCTGGTGCCTGCCGCGCAGCTGGTTCGTACAGCGGCTCGCCATCTCGTCGACAATCCGGCGTTCCGCACCCGTCAGATCGCGACCGATCGCGATCCGATGGGCCGCCACATCGTCTTCCCCGGCCCCGAACATATCGAGCCGCAGCTTGGCCGCCTGGATCGGTTCCTGGCGGAATCCGTAGGGGCGCCGAGCAGCTTTCGGGCGATCGTCGCAGCGGCGATGATCGTGAACTGCCATGCGCTGAGCGACGGCAACGGCCGGGCGTCGCGCATCCTCTTCAATTTGATCGCGGGGCCAGGTGCCGCCCGGGACTATTATCTGCCCCTCTATGAAATCGGCGTCTTTTCCCGCGGCGGCTATATCATCCGGCTGCGCCAAGCCGAATTACATGCCGACTGGGGGCCGCTAGCAGAATTCACTCTCGCGGCGGCGTCTTTCTGGCATCGTCAGATGGCGATCCCCGCCGACCTGCCGATCCCACGGTGATACGCTGCTAATGTCATGGGGTTCGCACGAAGCCAGCATGTCCGAGGATTGCGACGGTGGTGCCCTGGCCGGACTCGAACCATCATGCCTTTTCACGGTGCGGGAGCACCCGCTTGAACGTGTTGATTTGGGACCTAAATGCTTGTCGCGGTCGGCGATTTCCGCCTTCTGCCGAGTGAAGCTCCACACCGACCGAGCTCAGAGGTCCGTGGGACGCCATGCTCCGGTTGGTCGGGGCCAATATGAACGATGGCCTGTGCTCGAAGCCTAACGGCTTGGCCCGCGATGGAGCGCCTTGCTGCCAGATGACTGTGCGCTGAGCGACGGCGGGTTCTGGCAGAAGCTGCCGTCTTAACGGCGATCGGCGAACGGCGTATGTTGGTCGGAATCGGACTGTCGCGATCTGAGGCAAGCGTGGGATCAAGTGGTAAGGTTGGGCTTACGGCGCACCGCGCTTGGCCAAGAACTGCACCAAGGTCGTAGCGAACTGCACCAGACGGTGACGGATGTGAAAGACGGGAACAGCGGAAGCTAGGCACCGATCCCGCGCGGGCTGACCTGGCGGGCGGAGGCCCGCATGACTCCTACCAAATTGCTCATAGGACAGGTCCTGATCGTGCTCGTCATTGTGCTGTCGGGCGTTTGGTTCGCCACGCAGTGGGCGGCCGCAGAACTGGCGTATCAGCCCGAGTTGGGCAGGCCCTGGTTTGTCGCCTTCGGGCGCCCTTTCTATCGGCCCTGGGCATTGTTCGGCTGGTGGTTTTCGTTCGAGGCCTATGCCCCGACGATCTTCGAAGAGGCGGGCGCGATTGCAGCCACGAGTGGCCTGGTCGGATGCGGGGCGGCAGTCTTCGGGTCCCTCTGGCGTGCCCGTCAGCGGCGCCATGTCACGACGTACGGCTCAGCCCGCTGGGCAAGTTTTCAGGATATTCGCGCCGCCGGACACGTCACGGAGGCCGGCGTGTTCCTCGGCCGCGTGGGTCGGCAGTATCTGCGTCATGACGGCCCCGAGCACGTCATGGCGTTCGCGCCGACCCGGAGCGGTAAGGGCGTGGGCCTCGTCATACCGTCGCTGCTTGGCTGGACCGGTTCGACGGTCGTCCACGACATCAAGGGCGAGAACTGGCAGCTGACCGCAGGCTGGCGCCAGCGTTTTTCGCACTGCTTGCTGTTCAATCCGACAGACGCGCGATCGGCGCGGTACAATCCGCTACTGGAGGTCCGCCGCGGCAAGGACGAGGTGCGTGACGTCCAGAACATTGCCGACGTTCTGGTCGACCCCGAAGGGGCGCTGGAGCGCCGCAACCACTGGGAGAAGACCAGCCATTCGCTGCTGGTCGGCGCGATCCTTCATGTCCTCTATGCCGAGGAGGAGAAGACGCTGGCCCGGGTCGCGTCCTTCCTTTCCGATCCGCAGCGCAAGTTTACCGACACGCTGGACCGGATGATGACCACCAATCATCTCGGAACCCCGGAAGCGCCGGCGGTGCATCCGGTGGTCGCATCGGCGGCACGCGAGGTGCTGAACAAGTCCGAGAATGAGCGGTCCGGCGTGCTGTCGACCGCCATGTCATTTCTCGGACTCTACCGCGATCCGACGGTTGCGGCCGTCACCTCGCGCTGCGACTGGCGCATCGCCGACCTGGTCGAAGCCGAGGCGCCGGTGTCGCTCTACCTAGTGGTGCCGCCCTCGGACATCAGCCGCACCAAGCCGCTGATCCGTCTCGTGCTCAACCAGATCGGCAGGCGCCTCACCGAGCACTTGGAAGCCGAGAAGACCGCCCAGACCGGGGGCCGCCACAAGCTGCTGATGATGCTCGACGAGTTCCCCGCGCTGGGGCGCCTCGACTTCTTCGAGACCACCTGGCGTTTCTCGCCGGCTATGGCGTCCGCGCTTTCCTGATCGCCCAGAGCCTCAACCAGATCGAGAAGGCATACGGTGAGCACAACGCTATCCTCGTGAAGCCCTTCGCGAGCAGCCTTGCTACCAACCTCGTCATCACCACCGATCGGCGCAGCTATCACCTCCAGCTTACGGCCACCGCGCGGACCGCAACGGCTGCCCTGTCCTGGACCTATCCTGCCGACCAGCTGATCGCGCTCCGGCAGAAGGAAGCCCAGGCGGCGGCGGTAGCCCCGATCGCTGCGGGCCTGTCGGTCGATAGCCTGCACTTCAACTACACGGTGAACGGCGACAGCCCGGCCTGGCGGCCGCTGCGCGCCTTCGACGACGGGCGGCAGACCTTCGTCGAGTTCCCGGCGAGCATTGCGGTCGGCGAGGTGCCGCCGCTGTTCGTGATCGGTGCGGCCGGGGATGTCGAGCTGGTCAACTACCGCATGCGCGGCCGTTTCTATGTCGTCGATCGCATCTTCGACCGGGCCGAGCTGCGGCTCGGCACCGGCAAGCAGCAGGTCGTCCGCATCGATCGGGTTACCGAGGTTCCTGCGCCGAAAGGCAAGCGGTCATGAGCGACGATGTCGTCCCGCGCCCCCCGAAGCTCGACCCGGAGTTGGTGACGGCGCAGGTGACGGCGAACGTTTTCGACAGTCCCACCGGGCGCATCCTGCTCATCCCACAAGGCGCGCGGCTCGTCGGAAGCTACGACTCCGTGGCCGCGTACGGGCAAAAGCGTGCGTTGGTCATTTGGCAGCGCATCCTGCTGCCGGACGGCAGCTCGCTCAGGATCGACAACGTGCCGGCGACCGACGCCTCGGGCTATGCCGGCCTGCAGGACAAGGTCGACCTCCATACCTGGACGCTGCTCAAGGGGATCGCGCTGTCGACCCTGCTCGGCGTAGGCTCGGAGCTGACGGTTTCTGGTGACAGCGATCTGGTCCGGGCGATCCGGCAGTCAACGCAGCAGAATGTCGCACGCGCGGGCGACCAGATGACCTCACGTAATCTAAACATCCAGCCGACGCTCACAATTCGCCCCGGCACGAATGTGCTGCTCGTGGTCCACAAGGACCTGATCCTCGCGCCTTGGCGCGGATAGGAGGCCGACATGCCTGATTTGAAACTGGCCAAGCTCCCGGATCGAAAGCCCGTCAAGCTCGCGATCCTCATCACGCCCGACCTGCACCAGCGGCTGCAGGACTATGCTGCGCTATATGCCGACACTTATGGGCAGAAGGAGGCGGTGACGGATCTGATCCCGGCGATGCTGACATCCTTCCTCGAGAGCGATCGCGGGTTCGTGCGGGGGCGGGGAGCCAGCCGGTGACATCCGGGCCGGTGTCCATTCATTTTCCGATTATGACGCACTTGGCTGGTACTGGTCACAAGAGCTGATCGATCTCGCCAAGGCTTCGAACATCAAGGGCCTAGTGGCTACTTCCGCGCGGGCAAAGGGGCCAACCGGGGCCCGGCTATAGCGCATTACAGTGCCACGCGTCTTGACTTTCGCTGGCCCGCTGACAATGTAGCAACATATCGTCAAGCGCCAGGAGGGCGTCATGGGTATCACCAGCCTTACCAGCCGAGAGTTCAATCAGGACGCCGCGCGCGCCAAGAAGGCGGCGCTGCATGGCCCCGTCTTCATCACCGATCGCGGGCGCCCCGCGCATGTCCTGCTCTCGATCGAAGAATATCAACGGCTAATCGGCAAGGGCCAGACCTTGTGGGATATCTTCGCGGACAAGGATGATGGCGGCGACTTCGATTTCGACCCGCCCAAGCTGAACATCGGCTTCCGCCCGGCCGAGTTCGGCGAGGATTGATGTTCCTGTTCGACACCAACGTCGTATCGGCACTCCGAAAGCCGGAACGGGCAGGCCCTGCGTTCGAGGCTTGGACAAAGATGGCCGTCGGTGCTCGCCCGTTCTTGTCAGCCGTGACGATCATGGAAATTGAGATCGGCATCCTTCGGGTGCAACGTCGGGATGGAACACAGGCAGAGTCGCTCCGTCGCTGGATGGACAAGACCGTGATGCCTGGATTTGCAGATCAGATTCTAGATTTCGACGCGGCGGTGGCCCGTCGCTGCGCAGCGCTCCACGTTCCTGATCCCCGCTCGGAACGTGACGCGATGATCGCCGCCACCGCCCTTGTTCACGGCCTCACCGTCGTCACCCGCAACACCGCCGACTTCATTGAAACCGGCGTCCCGCTGCTCAATCCCTGGGAAGACCCCGCCCAATAAGCGTGTGGTGTCGTGTGCCGACACCTACCGGCGCGCGATCGGGCGCGGCGTGACCGAAGGCGTTCAGCCGACCCGCACTCCCGGGAAGGGCAAGATCGTGGCGCCGCTGCGCAGGCTGTCGAGCAGGTTCGACCACCACTGCGCCATCGCTACCCGCTCTTTCCAATGGGTACCGCGATGATAGGCCGCACGAACCTTGTCGGTATCGCCATGCGCCAACGCGCGTTCGATTGCGTCGTAGGACCATTTGCCCGACTCGTTGAGCAGGGTGCTCGCCATGGCCCGGAAGCCATGCGCGGTCATTTCATTGCTGGCATAGCCCAAGCGGCGGAGTGCGGCGTTGAGGGTATTGTCCGACATCGGCCGCGAGCGCGAGCGCATCGACGGGAAGACATAGCCGTTGGATCCGGTGATCGACCGGATCTCCAGCAGAATGTCGATCGACTGGGTCGAGAGCGGAACGTGGTGCGGTTTGCGCATCTTCATCTTCTCAGCCGGGATGGTCCAGACAGCGGCGTCGAAGTCGATCTCGTCCCATCGCGCATGGCGCAGTTCTCCAGGGCGCACGAACACATGCGGTGCCAGTTGCAGCACCCATTTGGTCATGCCCTGGCCTTCATAGTTGTCGATGGCCCTGAGCAGCTTACCGACTTCCTCGGCCTCAGTGACGGCGCCATAGTGCGTGACCGTCGGGGTCATCAGGGCGCCGCGTAAATCCCTCGTCGGGTCGGATTTCAGCCGAGCGGTGGCAACTGCATAGCGGAACACAGCGCCGGCCAGTTGCAAGGCGCGCCGCGCACTTTCCAGCTTGCCGCGCTTCTCGATCTTCCGAATGGCGGCAAGAGCGTCGATCGGCTCGATCTCGTGGATCGGCATTTTGCCGATCGAGTTGTCGAGCAGGCTGAGAAGGTGCTCGCAGCGCGCGGCGGTGGAGGGTGCCCAGGCACGGTCGCCATCGCGCCGTCGTTTCCGACAATATTCGTTCGCGATGCTGGTGAAAGTGTTTTCCGCCAGCGCTCCAGCGCGGAGCTTCTCGCGCTGCTTCTCCAGGCCTGGGTCCTTGCCTTCGACCAAGAGATCACGGGCTTCATCCCGCTTCTTCCGGGCGTCGCGCAGGCTGACCTGGGGATAGGTGCCCAGGCCCAGCTTCTTCTCAACACCGCCCACGCGGTACTTCATCCGCCAGAGCTTGCCGCCCGAGGGTTGGACCAGGACAAACAGGCCCTGCATATCGCAAAGCTTATAGGCCTTCTCGCGCGGCTTGGCCTTACGAATAGCTATATCTGTCAAAGGCATAGTGGAGCCCTTTCCGAGGCGTGGCCCCGTGGAGCCCTTTCCGAGGCGTGGCCCCCACCTTGGGGGCCACGGGCGTTTTTCGGCCCGCTTTTCTCGCAAAGTGGCCCCCACCTTCGGGAGCTTTCCTGAAATCTTGCGCGATCCAGTGAGCCGGATAACGCCAAAAATACCGCAGATTTCCGCGGTTTACAAAGCTCTGTGGGATGTCGTGAGATCGAAAAATGGAGCGGGTGAAGGGAATCGAACCCTCGTCGTAAGCTTGGGAAGCTTCTGCTCTACCATTGAGCTACACCCGCAATCCGCTGGGTTGTGCCTAGCGAAGTGCTTTGCCACCGGCGGCTGATGCCGGCGAGATAGCCGGGGGAGGTGCCGCTGGCAATGGTCTATCGCCATTCAGCTTATCGGGGCAATTCAAGGCCTCCAAATACCTACCAATCGGTTCGCGCCGATTGCATCTCGAGGGCGCGGGCGCCGCTAGAGTTGCCGGTTTGATCGAGGTTTGGCCCGGCTCAGTGCCAAGCCGCTGCCGCCCCAGACTTTAATACGCTAAGAAAGCTTCGGGCATCCTATATACTGAGCATGGAAATGCGGAAAATTTGCACGGGTTGCCGTGACGGCGTCGATTTCGACATCCCGTTCACGATGGCGTTCCAACCGATCGTCGATGCGATGACGGGTGTGCCCTTTGCCTATGAAGCGCTAGTGCGCGGCATCGACGGGTCGAGTGCGGCGGCAGTGTTGGGGCAAGTGACCGATGCAAATCGCTATGCTTTTGACCAGGCCTGCCGCGTCAAGGCAATTGAAACGGTGATGGCCGCCGGGCTGATGGAGACGCCGGCCTGTCTCTCGATCAACTTCCTCCCCAACGCTGTCTACTCTCCGGTAGCCTGCATCCAGCTTACCCTGCAAACGGCGCGCAAGGTCGCCATGCCACTCGACCGGCTGATCTTTGAATTCACCGAAAACGAAGTCATTGCTTCCCCGGATCACGTTTCGAACATCATCGAATCCTACAAGCAGATCGGCTTCAAGGTGGCGATCGACGATTTCGGGGCGGGGCATGCGGGGCTCGGCATGTTCGCACGGTTCGCGCCGGACGAGGTGAAGCTCGACATGGAACTGGTGCGCACCATCGATAGCGACGGTCGCAGGCAAGCCATTGTTCGGGCGATCGTTGGGCTCTGCGCGGAATTGGGTACGCTGCTGATCGCGGAAGGTATCGAGACCGCCGGTGAGGCAGCCATGCTGCGTCGGCTCGGCGTGCGCTATCACCAGGGCTATTGGTATGCACGGCCGGCGATCGGCGTGCTGCCGCCAATCTCTGCGGAAGCATGTGCTGCGCTGTAAGCTGCAGGTGAAGCAACGCTTCGTGCCGTCGCTGCCGAGCCGATTTCAGGGCGTGCGCGCGCTTTTAGAGCTTATCCTTACGTTCTTTTGATAACGTCCGGTCATGTCGGCGTAACAATCTTTCCCCACCCGCGATGCTCTACGGTTCAACGGGGCAGCTGGGGATGGAAATTTGGCCAACGCGAACATGGGGTAATGGTGCTCAGCGTCGTACCGCCGGTCCGCGTGACTTCTTCCACCCGCCGCACCGCGGCCCGGAACGCACGCGGGTGATCGCCGTGTGACAGCGCCGCGCGACGCTCGCGCGACCGCAAGTATCAGCAGATTTCCGGCGCCGTGCACGCCTGTACGGCGGCGAGGTCCTGCGCCTAATTCACAAGTGGGGGAAGAACATGAAGCCTAACGTCAACCGGGTCATTCGAAGCTCGCATCTTCTTGCCGGTGCGGCCGCAATTGCGCTGGGGGCAGTGCCGGCATCGGCGCAGACAGATCCGTCCGCCGACGCTGGCACGGCGGAGCAGGGGGAGGAAATCGTCGTCTCGGGCTATCGTCGGAGCCTGCAGGAAGCGATCGAGTTGAAGCGGGAGAATATCGGCTTTTCCGACTCGATCATCGCGACCGACATTGCTGATTTTCCAGAACAGAACCTGTCCGAAGCGCTGCAACGTGTGCCGGGCGTGACGATCGAGCGCAACAAAGGCCTGGGCACGCGCGTGAACGTGCGCGGACTGCCGAGCGACTTCACCTTCGTGTCGATCAACAAGTTGGCGACCGCATCAGGCTCAGGCGGGCGCGACGTGGAATTCGATACCTTCGCCTCGGAACTGATCCAATCGGTTACCGTGCAGAAATCACCCCGCGCGGCGGACGAAGAAGGCGGCATCGCCGGCTCGGTCGCGATCCGCACCGCGCGGCCCTTCGACACGCCCGGCTTCCGCCTGGTGGGCAGCGCGGAGGGGGCGTACAACTCGATTTCCGAAAAGGTCGATCCAAACTTTTCAGTGCTTGCGAGCAACACGTTCGGCGATTTCGGCGTCCTGCTGTCGGTTGCTCGGCAGAAGCGCAGCAACCGCACCGATTCCAACTCCGGCATCAATTTTCGCCCGATTTCGCGCTGGACCGATCGTGCGGGTACCAATCGCAACCAAGCGACCGCCGTGCTGGCGCGCGATGCGGGCGTGTCCTTCACAGAGGCCGACAAGAACAAGATCGTCTTCCTGGATAAGGTAGGCGACCGCGTGTACTTCAACGATCAAGATCGGCTAGGGTTGGCCGGTGCGGTGCAGTACAAGCCGAGCGGTCGCCTGAGCATCAGTTTCGATGCGTTTGTCGGATCGTACGACACGGTCGAGGACGAATATGACGCTGCCGGCTATTCGGCATCGAGCAATTCGACTTTGGAGAGAATCCACGAAGCCGACAAGACGACGCTTTCGGAATCGGGCATCATTGTGCTCCGCGACGTCTCTTATACCAACACGCAGCATGAATTCCTGAGCAAGGAATACCGCAACAACACCGATTATCGCCAGTTCGGCGGCGAGCTGAATTGGGAAACCGGCCAATGGCGCATCAATGTGCTGGGCGGCTACTCGGGGGCGAAGAAGACCCGCGATTATGCCAACCTGAAACACGTCGCCTATGCACCTTCGCGCACGCGATACACCAGCAATGGCGGCGAGACGATCAAGAGCGACAATCCGCGCTCGATCGACATGTACAACGCGCCCGCTTCCTATCTCTTCGAAGCGTACGAGACGACTCTGGAGGAGATCAAGGACGACAAATATGCCGCCCAGGCAGATATCACCCATCTATTCGATCTCACCGGCTTCCAGGCGCTGAAATCATTCAACTTCGGTGGACGTTACACAAACAAGACCAACGAACGCCAATATGGCGAGGAGAAGATCCAGGGGCCGACGCGCGGCAGCACTGCCTACGTCAACAAGCGCACGCTGGCGGATAGTCCGTTGGAAAACGTCATCGCTATCGCGGGCGGAAAACCTTATCAGGCGCGCAACCTAAGCTGGGCGCAGGTTTCGAACGACTATGCGCGCAGCTTCTTTCGTCCCGCCCGTTTTGTGACGCCGTTCGACAATGGCCAATACTACAAAGTTCGGGAAGAGACTTGGGCAGGCTATGGCATGGTCGATTTCGAGTTCGACATCGCGGCGCCGGTGTTCATTAACCTGGGCGCGCGCTATATCCGCACCACGGTGCATTCAGAAGGCTTTCACCAGGTGCAGCGTCCTGACGGTACGACGGGCTACACCAATGCGCCGATTTCCAGCGAGGGCCGTTACAGCAAGCTCCTGCCGTCGTTCAACGGCCGCGCCGAACTGACCAAGAGCCTCTATCTGCGCGCGGCGGCATCGCAGACGTTGATCCGTCCCGCGCTTACCGATCTTGCCTATAAGCGCACCGCCAGCTTCAACAGCTTCCGCTTTTCTGATGGCAATCCCGGCCTGAGACCGACGTTCGCCGACCAGTGGGAAGTTGGCGTGGAGAAGTATTTGGGCGAGGGCGGCGTCCTGGCCGCGTCGTACTTCTGGAAGAAGATCAAGGGCGTGGTGCAGAACCAGTTGACTGGCGTGGTGCCGAACGTAACCAAATACAACGCGAACGGCACCATCGACGGCGTCTATGACTTTGACGTGTATCAGCCGGTAAATATGAATGGATCCTACGACGTCAGCGGCATCGAGCTCAACGCCGTCGTGCCGTTCGGCATGTTCACGCGATGGTTGAATGGCTTTGGCGTCAACGCCAACTATACCATCCTGGACAGCTCGCTGACCGGCCAGTCGGACCTGAAGATTCCGACGGCGCCAATCGGGCTGGCGGATAACACGTACAACGCTACGCTGTTCTACGATCATGGGCCGCTGTCGGTACGCGTCTCGTACAATCGCAAGGGCGCATATGTGGAGCGGATCGAGCGAAACATGTATCCAGTGTATCGCTCGGCGTATGGTCAGTTCGACGTCGCCGCCAGCTACCAGGTGACGGACAACCTTCGCGTCGAACTGCAGGGCATCAACGTGGGCAATGCGAAGACGCAGGGCTATACGATCGATCCGTCTTTCCCCGCCACCTATGAGCTGTCCGGTAGCCGGATCAGCCTGGGCGCGCGCGTTCAGTTCTGAGTTCGGCCGGCCCTGCTGTCCGCGCGGCGGGGCCGGCTTGTCACGCTTTTCTAAATGCCCGCCCGGCAGCTGCCCGCGCGCGGGGCGCGCCCTTTATGGAGTTTCCAATGATCTCGCGTGTTGCCCTTGCCGTTTGTCTCGTGTTCTGCGCTCAGCCCGTGCGCGCCCAGGAAGCTACGCCCGATCTCGCGCGGGGGTCACGGGGGTCGCTGCACGAACCCGGCGGTGCCCGGCGGCTGCCCGGCGACATGCGACAGACCTATCGCGAGCTGAGCACGGACGCGGAGGTTCGCAAAGTGATCCTGTTGATCGGCGACGGCATGGGGGATTCCGAGATCACCATCGCTCGGAACTATGCCGAAGGTGCGGGCGGCTATTTCAAAGGGATCGACGCGCTACCGTTCACCGGACAGTACACGCATTACTCACTTGATCGCGAAACCGGGAAGCCGAACTATGTCACGGATTCGGCGGCATCTGCGACCGCCTGGGCGTCCGGCGTGAAAAGCTATAACGGCGCGATCGGCGTTGATGTGCGCGGGCGGCCGCAGCCGACGCTGATCGAGCGCGCCAAGGCCGCAGGGCTCGCCACCGGTGATGTTTCCACCGCCGATATTCAGGACGCGACGCCGGGTGCGCAGCTTGCCCATGTCGTCCAGCGCAAATGCTTCGGCCCTGCCGAGACCAGCGCAACGTGCCCGCAAGATGCCCTCGAAAATGGCGGCGCTGGATCAATCACCGAGCAGTTGCTCGAGACGCGTGCCGATGTGGTGCTAGGTGGCGGAGCGGCGAGCTTCGCCGAAACGGCGCGTGCCGGCAAATGGAAGGGCCGAACGCTGCTCGATCAGGCGCAGGCGCGGGGCTTTCACGTGGTTCGCGATGCGGCAAGCCTGGAGGCTGTGGCTCGCGCCGATGACCGACGCCCGTTGATCGGCATCTTCTCCGAAGGGAATATGCCGGTACGCTGGACCGGACCGCGCGCCAGCCATCACGGCAATATCGACAAACCTGCCGTCACCTGCCAGCCTAATCCGGCACGCACGGCAGCCATTCCCACGCTGGCGGCGATGACCCGGAAGGCGATCGATCTTCTGAAGACGCGCCGCAAGGGATTCTTCCTGCAGGTGGAAGGCGCATCGATCGACAAGGAAGATCACGGCGCCAATCCGTGCGGGCAAATTGGCGAGACTGTCGACCTAGACGAGGCGGTGCAGGTCGCGCTGGCCTTCGCCAAGGCGGATGGGCACACGCTGGTGATCGTCACCGCCGATCATGCCCATACCAGCCAGATCGTCGGCAACGGCACGCGTGCGCCAGGCCTTACCGCCGCTCTCAACACGCGCGAGGGCGGGGTAATGACGGTGAACTACGGCACTGCCGAGGAAGGCTCGCAGGGGCATACCGGCACGCAGCTGCGTATTGCCGCCTATGGCCCCGGCGCGGTGAACGTCAGCGGGTTGCTCGACCAAACCGATCTCCACTATATCATCCGGGCTGCGCTGAAGCTGCGTTGACCGCGGCTGGCGGCAATCAGTGCGGCCGGGCCTCTGCCTGCTCGTCGCTGCGCAGCGTGAGCACTTCCACGCCATCACTCGTTACAGCCACGGTGTGTTCGAATTGGGCGGAGAGCTTGCGGTCGTTGGTCACCACCGTCCAGCCATCCGCGAGCGTTGTCACCTTGCGGGTGCCCTGGTTGAGCATCGGTTCGATCGTGAACGTCATGCCTTCACGCAATTTCATGCCGGTGCCGGGGCGGCCGAAATGCAGCACCGAGGGCTCCTCGTGCATCTCGCGGCCAATGCCGTGGCCGCAATAGTCGCGCACCACCGAATAGCCGTGCTGCTTGGCATGGCGTTCGATGGCGAAACCTATGTCGCCCAGCGTCGCGCCGGGGCGGACTTGGGCGATGCCCTTCCACATCGCTTCCTGCGTCACCTTCACCAGCCGCCGGGCTTGGGGCGACACGGTGCCAACCATATAGGTCTTACTTGAATCGGCGATGAAGCCGTTCTTTTCCAACGTGATGTCGAGGTTGATGATGTCGCCGTCCTGTACGATCGTCCGGGCATCGGGCACGCCGTGGCAGACAACATGGTTCATCGAACAGTTGAGTACGAAGCCATAGCCATATTGTCCCTTGCTAGCGGGGCGTGCGTGAAGCTCGTCGGTAATGTAGCGCTCGACCAGCGTGTCGATCTCCAGCGTCGACATGCCGGCGAGCGGGGTGCGGTCGAGCATCTCGAAGACCTGGGCGAGCAGCCGGCCGGCCTCGCGCATCAGCTCGAGTTCCTGCGGGGTCTTGACCATCTCAGGCGGCCTCGAGCGCGGCGGCGCCGACCTGCGCCTCGGCCAGCTGGCGGCGGACGATCTCGTTGAAGGGCAGGGTGGGATTCGCCTCGGCGAGCATGCCGATCTTCATCCAGTATTCGGCCTGGGCGTTGATCGAGCGGCACATCACCGCGCTGGCGCGGCGGGCCTCCTCGTGCAGTTCGTCAGCAATTTTTACAATGCCCATGGGTGCTCCGGTCTGCGTGGGATTACGGAGCGTATATGGTTCGTATATTGAGGAAGGGCAAGGGGCGTGCGCCTCTAAGCCCCTCCCCTTCAGGGGAGGGGTTGGGGTGGGGCTATGTCCCGCAGAGACCAACCAATGTTCTGGAATCCCTCCACCCCCAAGCCCCTCCTCCAAGGAGGAGGGGCTTAAGAAGTGAGAATCAGCGCGTCAGCGCCGCTGCTTCGCGCGCCTTAGCTTCCACTTCTTCCAGCGAGCCGCTGGCGATCCAACTGCCGCCAACGCAGAGCACCGGATCGAAGGCCAGCCACTCGGGCGCGCTGGCCGGGCTGATGCCGCCGGTGGGGCAGAACTTCGCCTGGTAGAAGGGCGCCGCCAGGGCCTTGAGCGCCTTGAGACCGCCCGAGGTCTCGGCCGGGAAGAACTTGAAGTGGCTCAGGCCCAGATCGAGCCCGCGCATGATGTCCCCGGCATTGGCGATGCCCGGCAGATACGGCACGCCGCTCTTCACGATCGCGTCGCCAAGGCGGTCGGTGAGTCCGGGGGAGACGATGAACTCGGCATCCTCCTTCATCACCTGCTCGAACTGGGCAATGTTCACCACCGTGCCCGCGCCTACGATCGCGCCGGGGACCTGCTTCATCTCGCGGATCGCGTCCAGCGCGGCGGGGGTGCGCATGGTCACTTCGAGCACGCGCAGGCCGCCCTTCACCAGCGCCTCGGCAAGCGGACGCGCCTTAGCGGCGTCGTCGATCACCAGCACCGGGATGACGGGTGCGGTGCGCATGATGGCTTCGATCGAAGGACGGGTGTCGCTCACTGTGCATGCTCCTGGGCGAAGGCGGCGGCTGCGCCGTACAGGCCCGGCTGGGGATGGGTGATCAGTTTGACAGGGATCGTCGCCATCAGGGAGCGGAAGCGCCCCTTGGCGACGAATCGCTCGCCGAAGCCCGATTGCAGCAGATGATCCTTCAGGCGCAAGCCCAGACCGCCGGCGATCACCACGGCGGTGGGGCCGTGCGCAAGCGCGAGGTCGCCCGCCACCGCGCCCAGGCTGAGGCAGAAGCGATCGAGCGCGGCGACCGCCAGGCTGTCCTTGCCCTCTAGTGCCAGCGTCCAGATCGCTTTGTCGTCGAGACGGGGAACAGGCACGCCCTCCAGATCGGCCAGCGTCTCGTAGATCGAGACGATCGCCGGGCCGGCGACGATCCGCTCCTTGGAGACCCGCTGATAGGTGCGGCGCAGGCGCTTTACGAAAGCGTCCTCGATCGCATCGAGCGGGGCGAAGTCGCTATGGCCGCCTTCGGTGGCGATGATGTCGTAGCCGCCGCGATGGCGGAAGACCTGCGCGACGCCCAGCCCGGTGCCTGGACCGCATACGGTGATTGAGCCCTTCTCCGGCAGTGGCGTCTCCGGGCCGCAGAGATGCAGGAACGCTTCATCTTCAAGTTGCGCGACGGCATGGCCGATCGCGGCGAAATCGTTGACGATCGTCCAGACGTCAGCACCAAGGCGATCCGGGATCAGCGGCGGGCGGATGATCCAGGGATTGTTGGTGAGCTTGATCAGATCGTTGTTGATAGGCGAGGCAACCGCGATCGCCGCCGCCTTGGGCACCGGCCGACCCAGTCGCTCGCCGAACGCGCGCCAGGCGAGCTGCAGGCTGGGGTGCTCGGCCACTTTTTGTGTGATCGGCTCGCTCATCGAAACGACGCGGCCTTCCGCGACCTCTGCTACCGCAAAGCGCGCGTGCGTGCCCCCAATGTCGACCGCGACGACTTCCATCCGATTTCGATCCTCTCTCTGCTACCCCTGTCAACGTTGCCAGTAGGCGCGGCCCTTCTTCCCGTCTGCCGCGCGGATGTAAAGTCCGAGGGCCGCATCAGGCGCGATTTACATCCGTTACAAACTTACAGACCGGCTTCGTGCAGCATCGCCGACGCGCCCTTTTCGGCCTCGTCGCAATGGTGGCGGAGCATGGCGAAAAGCTCGCGCCCGGTGCCGATGGCCGGCGGCGGGGCGACTGCGTGTTCGCGCGCGTCCCACTCGTTGGCCGGCACCAGCGCTTCGAGCGTCCCTGCCTCGGCGTCGAGGCGGATGATGTCGCCATCGCGCACCTTGCCGATCGGGCCGCCGCCCAGCGCCTCAGGCGACAGATGAATCGCCGCTGGCACCTTGCCGCTGGCTCCCGACATGCGGCCATCGGTGACCAGCGCGACCTTGAAGCCGCGGTTCTGCAGCACGCCCAATTGGGGGGTGAGCTTGTGCAGTTCCGGCATGCCGTTGGCGCGCGGGCCCTGGAAGCGGACCACAACGACCACGTCGCGCTCCAGCTCGCCCGCCTTGAAGGCGGCAAGCACTTCGGACTGGTCCGAGAAGACACGGGCCGGCGCCTCGATGATCCAGCGCTCGCGCTCGACCGCCGAGACCTTGATGCAGGCGCGGCCGATATTGCCCTTGAGGATGCGGAAGCCGCCTTCGGGGGAGAAGGCCGTCTCTACCGTGCGGACGATATTTTCGTCGTTGCTCTTCTCGCCATGCTCGGTCCAGACCAGCGCGTCGCCCTCGATATCGGGCTTGCGGCCATAGGCGGCCATGCCCTCCTTGGCGATGGTCAGCGCGTCGCCGTGCATCAACCCGGCGCGGAGCAGTTCCTTGATGACGAAGGAGGGGCCGCCGGCATCCTCGAACTGGTTCACGTCGGCCGATCCGTTCGGATAAACACGGGTCATCAGCGGCACGACTCGCGACAAACGATCGAAATCGTCCCAGTCGATCACGATGCCGGCGGCGCGTGCGAAGGCAGGGACGTGGATAAGGTGATTGGTAGAGCCGCCCGTCGCGAGCAGGACGATCGCGGCGTTCACGATTGCCTTTTCATCAACGACATGGCCGATCGGGCGATAGTCGTTGCCGTTCCAGCCGATTTCAGCGAGGCGGTGGACGGCAGCGCGGGTCAGTTCCTGGCGCAGCTTAGTCTGGGGGTTAGCGAAGGCGGCGCCAGGGACGTGGAGGCCCATCGCTTCCATCATCATCTGGTTCGAGTTCGCGGTGCCGTAGAAGGTGCAGGTACCCTTGCCGTGATAGGCGGCAATTTCGGCTTCCAGCAACTCCTCGCGGGTTGCCTTACCCTCGGCGAAGCGCTCGCGGACGGCGGCCTTCTCTTTGTTCGGCAGGCCCGAGCGCATCGGGCCGCCGGGGATCAGCACCATCGGCAGATGACCGAAGCGCAGCGCGCCCATCAGCAGGCCCGGCACGATCTTGTCGCAAATGCCGAGCAGCGCAGCGCCTTCAAAGACGCGGTGGCTGAGCGATACTGCCGTCGCCATCGCGATGGTGTCGCGGCTGAACAGGGACAGTTCCATGCCCTGATAGCCCTGGGTGACGCCGTCGCACATCGCAGGCACGCCCCCTGCGACCTGCGCGGTGGCACCGGCTTCCAGCGCCCAGATCTTCATCTGTTCGGGGTAGCGATAATAGGGCGCATGGGCCGAAAGCATGTCATTATAGGCGGTGACGATGCCGATGTTCATCCGAGCGCCGGTCTTCAGCTCCTCGCGTTGTTCTTCCGTGCCGGCATAGGCATGGGCGAGGTTGGCGCAGCCCAGCTTGGGCCGGTCATTGCCCGATTCGCGCTCGCGCTGGATCAGCGCGAGATAGGCTGCGCGGCCAGTCTTGGACCTTTCGATCACGCGCTCGGTGACGGCGGCAATTTCAGCATGGAGGGTGGTCATTTAGACGCTCCAGTGGATGTCGACGGGCAGTTCGGTTTCGGCGAGCACGCGTCCGATCGGCAACGTCGAGCCCGCACCTTCAGAAATCGCTCGCTCCAGCACGTCGCGCTTTTCCTGGCCGGTGATCGCGATCATCAACGCACGTGCAGAGACGATCGCGGCGAGCGACAGCGATACGCGGGCGACGGGTGCTTCGGGCGGCAGCGGATCGGGCATCACGCCCAACGCGCGGCGTTCCTTGGGGCCGGTGAGCGCTTCCGTGAGATCCGGGCCGGGGAAGATCGAGGCGGTGTGGCCATCGGCGCCCATGCCGAGCAAGCACAGGTCTAGCGGCCAGTGGAAGTCCTGCAGGCGCGCGTCCGCCGCCCGGCCGGCAGCCTTGTAGTCGTCGGCCTTTTCGCTCACCACCGGGATCACCCGAGCGCCGAGTGGCAGGAACACCTTGGCGAGACCAGTGACGTTCGACATCGGATCGCCCATCGGCACGATGCGATCGTCGGTGGGGATGATTGTCACACGCTTCCAGTCGAGCTTGGCCTTACTCAGCTTGGCGTAGATGGGGGCGGGAGTGCGGCCACCGGCGAGCGCGATGACTGCCGCGCCGCGCGCGTCAATCGCGCTTTCGATGATGAACTGAATGTCGCCGGCAAGGGCTTCGCCCATCTCGGCGGAGTCGTCATAGTCCCACCATTCGATTTCGGTCGTCATGTCAGCTCCTTGATTTTTGGTGGGACCGCGTCAACGGCTCGGTTGCCGCGCGGGTCCGATGTAAGATGGATGTTCCGCCATTGCTCCCTCCCGCTCGCGGGAGAGGCTTGGGGCGGAAATCGACGGTTCGCATGCCGAACCGTCGAAGATGCCTTCTCCATGTCGATCCCTCGACCGAGCCCTCCCAAGAGCGGGAGGGGCGCGAAGGTGGAAAAGACGCTCGCCCTGCTCATTCGTGCCAGTGTACCCCATCGCGCTCGGTGAGCGCGATCGAAAGAGACGGACCCCAGCTGCCGGAGGCATAGGGCTTCGGTTTCAGATCGTTCGCATCCCAGCCGGCGCGGATCGCGTCCACCCACTCCCACTGCGCTTCCACTTCGTCGCGGCGGACGAACAGCGTGGGATCGCCTTCGATCAGATCGAGCAGCAGGCGTTCATAGGCGATGCGGCGGCGGGTTCCGGCGAACTCGGCGTCGAGGCTGAGGTTCAGCGGCACTTCGCGCAGGCGATAGCCTTCGCGATCAAGGCCGGGCTGCTTGGCCATCACCAGCAGTTGGACATATTCCTCTGGCTGGAGGCGAATCACCAGTGCGTTTGGCTGGAGCATGCCGCCGCGCTCGGCGAAAATCGAGTGCGGCACCGGCTTGAATTGGATGACGATTTCGGAGCGGCGCTCGGCCAGCCGCTTGCCGGTGCGAAGATAGAAGGGCACGCCCTGCCAGCGCCAGTTGTCGACATGCGCCTTGATCGCGACGAAGGTCTCGGTGCGCGACTCCTTACCGAGATCGGTGGCATAGTCGCGGACGATCTGCCCCTTTACAGCGCCTCCGCCATACTGGCCGACCACGGTAAGGTTGGGTGCATCTGCCGCCGCGATCTTGCGGAGCGAACGCAGGACCTTGACCTTCTCGTCGCGAATCGAAGTGCCGTCGAAGCGGGCAGGGGGTTCCATCGCGATTAGGGCGACTAGCTGGAGGATATGATTCTGTACCATGTCGCGCAGCGCGCCGGTATCGTCATAGAAGCCAGCACGCCCTTCGAGACCGACCGTCTCCGATACGGTAATCTGCACGCTGTCGATGCCGCGGGCGTTCCACACCGGCTCGAACAGCGAATTGCCGAAGCGCAGCGCGAGGATGTTCTGGACGGTTTCCTTGCCCAGATAATGGTCAATGCGGAAGGTGCGCTCCTCCGGGAAGGCTTCCGCGACGATGTCGTTTATCTCGCGGCTGGAGGCGAGGTCGCGACCCAGCGGCTTTTCGAGGCTGATGCGGACGTTCTCGCCCGCAAGCCCTGCCGATTCGAGTCCCTTGATAGTGGGGCCAAATAGCCAAGGCGCGGTCGACAGGAAGATCGCGAGGCCGCCGGAGATGTCGCCGATCTTCTCCTTGAGTGCGGCATAGCCTTCGATGGTCGAGGCATCGAGCGTCTGGTAGAACAGTCGCTGAAGGAAGCCCTGGACAGCGCTGTCGTCTTTCCGGTCCGCCGGAAGGAATTGATCCAACGCCTTGGCAGCAAAGGCGCGATAGCCCTCGTCGTCGTGATCGGAGCGCGCGGTGCCGGTGATGGTAAGATCGGGGGGCAGCAGCCCGTCGGCGTGCAGCGCGTAAAGCGAGGGGAGCAGCATCCGCTGGGCGAGATCGCCGGTGGCGCCGAACAGAAGCAATTTGCCTACGGGCTGCTGCATCATTTCCCTCATGATTGGTTCGCCCCGCGAGACACCAATGCGGCCGAAAGATCAAGTCGAAGGGGTGAATAGCAAGCCGGCGGAGGCGAAATCCTCCTCGATCCGGTAGGACCGTCTCGCTAAAGGACTAGGCCGGCAGTAGATTCGAGGCCAGCCATGATGTTCAGGTTCTGCACCGCGGCGCCGGCCGCCCCCTTGCCGAGATTGTCGAGCGTCGCGATCAGCCGCGCTTGGCGGGTCTCGTCATTGCCGAACACGCGAATCGAGAGCCGATCGGTGCCGGCATTTTCCTCGATCGCGATCGTTGGCACATCGGTCGCGAGCACCTGCACGACCGGCGAATCGCGATAGGAATCGCGCAGCACGTTCTCGAGCGCTTCGACGGAGGGCTTGCGCGTGAATGCGAACAGAGGGAGCGGCACTTCCACGACCATGCCGCGATAAGTGCGTGCAACCGACGGCATGAATATCGGCGGGTGCACGATCCGGGCGTGCTTCTGCATTTCCGGAACGTGCTTATGCGCGAGTGCCAGACCGTAGGGACGGAACGCTGTGCCGGTGTGACCCGGGCCGGTTTCTTCGAACTCCGATATCATCGAGCGGCCGCCGCCCGAATAGCCGGAGACCGCGTTCACGCTCAGCGGGAAATCGTGTGGGATCAACCCAGCGCGTATCAACGGGCGGACAAGCGCCAGAAAACCGGTAGGGTAGCAGCCGGGATTGCTTACCCGCGGCGCTTCGGCGATCGCGGCCGCCTGACCCGGTTCCAGCTCGGCGAAGCCGTAAACCCACTCGGGCGCCGTGCGAAATGCGGTAGAGGCGTCGATGACCCGCGTGCGATCGTTGCGAATCATCGCTACTGCTTCGCGTGCGGCATCGTCGGGTAAGCATAGGATCACGAAGTCCGCGGCATTCAGCGCCTCTTCACGCTTCGCGGGGTTCTTGCGTTCCTGATCGTCGAGCAGAAGCACCTGGATTTCGGGCCTGCCGGCAAGCCGTTCGCGGATCTCGAGCCCGGTGGTGCCAGCAGCCCCATCGATGAAAACCTGCACGATCATTCGGTTTCCCCTAACGCCGAAGCATCGATATAGCCGACCAGCGCGGGCCCAGGCGCAACGCCCCACGCCTTGCCGCCGGCGAACTCCAGCACTTCGAAGACATCGCCTTTCCGAAGCAGGTGCAGTGGCGGTTCGGTGCGGCTGGGCGTGTCGTACAGGGGCGTTTCGCCCTGCACGACACGCGGCAGCGGCGCTGCGTAATGGGGTGCGAACACCCGTCCGGCGAGGCGGATGTCGGCAAGGTCGGGCCGAACCGCGTCGATGCGCGGGTCCATCGTTGCCGACCGCCCGTCGAGAGCTACCCGTTTACGCGTCGGCGCGCTGTGGGACTGGCTCGCTGAGGTGGTTGCCAGCGAGGAAATGCCCGAACTCTGCAAGAAACTCTGCCCCTTCCGCGGTGCGCGCTACGAAGATGTTGCGCTTGTCGGTGTCGTCACGTTGGCGGCGCAGATAGCCGAGCGTGCCCAGCCGATTCAAGGCGCGGGTGACGACCGGCTTGGACACGTTCAGCGCCCGCGCCAATCCGCGCACCGTATGGGGGCCGGGATCGAGATACACAAGCATCAGTAACGCCATTTGTCGATTGGTGAGGTCGGGCTCTCCCGAACGCACATAGTCAATCAGCGTATTCTTCCATGACCCCAGGGTCTGTTCGGACATAGCGTTCACAGCATCACTCGTTCGTTTCAGGCCCGGCACGGCATCGAACCGTTCAAACAAACGCGCATTTTGCGACTAGGTTTCAGTGCGTGTGCGAAATGTTGCGTGAAAACGTAGGCGAAAATGCAGGCAGTGCATGGAGTTGCGCGCCCACAGCGGAGAGGGCGGGGGAACAGGCAGTTGATTGCGTGGACATGCTCGCCTATGTCGCCGACTTCAAAATACGGGCTCCGACACATTCATGTTCACCTTCCTCCTCGTCGTTCAGTTCATCATCGCCGCCCTGCTGGTGACGGTGATCCTTCTGCAGAAGTCCGAGGGGGGCGGCCTTACCACGGGCGGTAGCCCTGCCGGGCTCATGTCGGCGCGTGGTGCGGCCGATTTCCTTACCCGATCCACTGCTATTCTAGCCACCGCGTTCATCGCGATGAGCATCCTGCTCGCGTTCCTGGCAGCGACCCGGCACTCGACGACGATCGATCCGACGCTGCAGCGCCAAGCCGCCCCGGCAGCAGTGGCACCGGCAACCGACCCGGTTCCGGCGCAAGAGCCCGTCGGCAACGGCCAGGTTCCGTTCAGCCAGTAAACTTCGTTTTCTGCCGCTTCGGTGGCAGATCCATCATAAAATTTGCGCAGCCGGCGGATTCTTACGCTTGCCGGTCTGCGCCCTTTGACGTTAGGCGTTTTCTCCCATGGCGCGGTACATTTTCATCACCGGCGGCGTGGTCTCCTCGCTCGGCAAGGGTCTCATGGCAGCGAGCCTCGCGGCGCTGCTCCAGGCCCGTGGCTATCGAGTCCGCATCCGCAAGTTCGATCCCTATCTCAATGTCGATCCCGGCACGATGTCGCCGCACCAGCATGGTGAGGTGTACGTCACCGACGACGGCGCGGAGACCGACCTCGACCTCGGCCATTACGAGCGCTTCACCGGCGTGACCGCGCGCCAGGCGGACAACGTCACCTCGGGCCGGATCTACAAGACGATCATCGAGCGCGAGCGCCGCGGCGACTATCTGGGCGCCACCGTGCAGGTGGTCCCGCACGTGACCGACGCGATCAAGGCGTTCGCCCAGGCCGAGACCGAGGATCTCGATTTCGTGCTGTGCGAGATCGGCGGCACGGTGGGCGACATCGAATCGCTGCCGTTCATCGAGGCGATTCGCCAGCTCCGCAACGATCTCGGCCGCGGCCAGACCGTCAGCATCCACGTGACGCTGGTGCCGTACATTGCCGCCGCCGGCGAGCTGAAGACCAAACCGACCCAGCACAGCGTGCGAGAACTGGCGGCGCTGGGCGTACAGCCCGACGTGCTGGTGTGCCGTGCCGAGCGGCCGCTGCCGGCCGGCGAGCGCGCGAAGATAGCGCAGTTCTGCAACGTGCCGGCATCCGCCGTCATTCCCGCGCTGGACGCCAAGAGCATCTATGCCGTGCCCCTGCAATATCATGGCGAAGGTCTCGACGTCGAAGTGCTCAAGGCGTTCGGCATCGAGCCGGGTCCCTCGCCGGACCTTGCCCGCTGGAGCGGCATCGTCGAGCGGCTGGAGAATCCAGAAGGCGAAGTGACGATCGGCGTCGTTGGCAAATATATGGGCGTGCCGGATGCCTATAAGTCGCTGACCGAAGCTCTCGTGCATGGCGGCATCGCCAACCAAGTGAAGGTGAACATCCGCTGGCTCGATGCCGAACTGTTCGAGCAGGAGCAGGCCGAGGTCGCGGCGATGCTGGAGCCGATGCACGGCATTCTCGTGCCCGGCGGCTTCGGCGAGCGCGGCAGCGAAGGGAAGATCGCCGGTGTGCGCTTTGCGCGTGAGCGTGGTGTACCGTTCTTCGGAATTTGCCTGGGCATGCAGATGGCCTGTATCGAAGGCGTGCGTGCCGAGGGGGTCGCCAATGCCTCGACCACCGAATTTGGCCCGACAGAGCAGCCGGTGGTTGGCATGATCACCGAATGGATGACCGCCGACGGATTGCAGAAGCGCGAAGCGGGCGGCGACCTGGGCGGGACGATGCGGCTCGGAGCCTATCCGGCGAAGTTGGGCGGTAACAGCGTCGTTGCATCGATCTACGGCACCGATGCGATCAGCGAACGTCACCGCCATCGTTATGAGGTTAACACGGCCTACAAGCCGGTGCTGGAGCAGGGCGGCCTTGTTTTCTCCGGCATGTCGCCGGACGGCACCTTACCGGAGATAGTGGAGCGGCCGGACCATCCTTGGTTCGTCGGGGTGCAGTTCCATCCGGAGCTCAAGTCGAAGCCGTTCGATCCGCACCCGCTGTTCGCCAGCTTCATCGAAGCGGCGGTGAAACACTCGCGGCTCGTCTGAGGCGTGCTGCGGCGAGGATTGGTTACCGGGTTGGCGCTGTTGGCGATTGCAGCCGCGCCGGCGTCCCAGCGGCAGGCAGCGCCTGGTCAGGTGCGGGTGCGGCTGGTGACGAGTGCTGGCAACATCATCGTCGCGCTGGATGCGCGGCACGCGCCGAAGACAGTCGCCAATTTCCTCGCTTATGTCGATGATGGGCGGTTGGAGGGCACGACCTTTTACCGCACCGCTCGGCGCAAGGCCGATCCCACGCAGGGCTTCATCCAGGGTGGGATCGGTACCGATGCGCGCCGAATGCTGGAGCCGCTGCCGCTCGAGCCGACCAGCCGGACAGGGCTGCGCCACCTGAGCGGGAGCATCTCGATGGCGCACGGGCCCAATCCTGACTCCGCGAACGGCAACTTCTCGATCATGGTCGGCGATAATCCGGGCCTCGACGCGCGCGGCGCCAACCGGGGATTTGCGGCATTCGGGCGTGTCATAGGCGGCATGGACGTGGTCCGGCGCATTCTCGCGCTGCCGAGCGGTGGCGGTCGCGACGTGATGAAGGGCCAGATGATCCTGAAACCGGTAACGATCGTGCGGGCCGAGCGACTGGATGGCGTTGCCAAACCTACCGGCCGAGTGAAGCCGTGGCTGCTGGGGCTGAAGCCAGCAAACTGAGGTAAAGGGGCGCAAGCAGAGCTTCCACCCGCAATCTAACTGAAAATGAAGGTTAAAGCCGGTCGCAACCGCCGGGGCGCTCGATTTATTGCTATAACGTTTCCAATCGTTGCGACGGGCGGCATCATGCTGCCCGCGCTCCGTGCGGGGAGACAAAGACGCAATGTTGGCCAGGTACACGATCCGTGCGAAGCTCATGTTCTGTCTGGCGTTGTTCGCTGCGGCCTTTCTCTGCACGATCGCGACGCTGAACCTCAGCGTGCGCTCGAACACGGCCAAGTTCGAGACTCTTTTGGCTGATCGGGTGCTGCCGCTCCGCCAATTGAAGGTGGTTGCCGATGCCTATGCGGTGAGCATCGTCGATGCGTCGCATAAGGCGCGGAATGGTAATTTCACCATGGCTGAGGCCGAACGTCGGGTCCACGAAGGCCGCGCCCGCGCCGCCGAAAACTGGAAGGCCTATCGCGCAACGTCGATCAAGGGCCACGAAGCGGAACTCGCCGACCAGACCGAAGCGCAGATTCGGAAGGCCGAAGCCGAGGTCGATGCGCTGGAGCAAATCCTCAACCGCAAGGACCGTGCTGCGCTGGACGCGTTCGTGGTCCGCCGGCTGTACGCAGCGATCGATCCTGTTTCCGATGCGATGTCCGCGCTGGTGAGCGAGCAGATCCGGATCGCGGGCGAGGTGACGGGCGATGCCGGTACGTTCAACCGCCATGGTGGCCTGGATCGCGATCGCGATTGGTATCGTTGTGGCCGGCGTGTGGTTTTTCGCGCTTCAGATTGCGCGCAAGAGCATCATCCAGCCGATCGGTACGCTGGCGGACGCGATGGAAGCGCTGGCCGCTACACATGACGCGAGCATCCCTTACACGACTCAGCTGGACGAGATCGGCCGCATGGCGCGGGCCTGTGAGGTGTTCCGTCGCGCCGCAGTCGACCAGGCGCGCGCTGAGGAGGAGAATGCCGCTGACCAGGCACAAATCACCGGAGCGTTGCGCGCCGCTATCTCGGCGATCTCGGCCGGTGATCTCACCCGCGACATACGCGATCCGTTTCCAAGGGACTATGAGGCGGTCCGCCAAGATTTTAACGCCGCCTTGAGTAGCTTGCGCGGTCTGATCGGATCGGTGCTGGAAAGCGCGGCGGCGATCAACAGCGGCTCCGGACAGATCGCGCAAGCCTCGGAGGATCTCGCTCGGCGAACCGAGGCGAATGCCGCGAGCCTGGAACAGACAGCTGCTGCGATTGCACAGATAGACCAGCGGCTGAAGGTATCGGCCCGGGCAGCTTCGGAAACCGTCGCGCGCGCCGATGGAGCGACCGCAACGGTGGGCAGCGGACGCGAAACCACCGATGCGGCGGTGCAGTCGATGACGCGCGTCGCTGAAAGCGCCAAGGGCATCGACAGCGTGATTGAGGGGCTCGACAAGATTGCGTTCCAGACTCGCGTGCTGGCGATGAATGCCGCAGTGGAAGCCGGCCGTGCGGGCGAGGCAGGCCGGGGCTTTGCCGTGGTCGCGGATCTGGTGTCGGCACTGGCGATGCGGGCGGAAGAGGAAGCGGGGTGCGCCCGCGACCAGCTTACCGCCACCCAGACCGAAATCGTCACTGCCGTGGACATGGTGCAGAAGGTGGATGGCGCGCTTGCCGGGATAGCCGAGGACGTGGCCGGCGTTCACGCCCTTCTGTCCAACTTGGCGACCGACAACCAGGCGCAGTCGACTGCCATCACGGAGATCTCGTCCGCGGTAGGCACGATGGACCAGTCTACAGAGCAAAATGCAGCTATGGTGGAGCAGACCTCCGCGGCAGCACGCAACCTTTCCGGCGAAGTGCAGTCGCTGATCGAACAGGCGCGTCGCTTCGATGTTGGCACGGTTTGGCGGCAGCGCTCGACAACCATGGTTGCGTCCTCTTCCGCGCGGGCCGGCTACGCCTCGGCAGTCATGCCGCTATTCGCCGAGCCGGCACTGGCGGATAACGCGGACTGGGCATCGTTCTGATGGCGTACGCGGCACATAGAAAGGGCGCCCGGACTATTGCCCGGACGCCCCGTCGCGACGCCAAAGGGAGGGGGACGCCGCGAGCTTTTGCGTGAGGATCAGGCAGCGTCGGCTGTACGATGATCGATTGCGGCCGCGTCGCTGCTGGTACCCACCTGGATCTTCTTGGGCTTCATCGCCTCGGGCACTTCGCGCAGCAGCTCGATCGTCAGCAGGCCGTCGGCCAAGTGCGCATTCTCCACCCGCACGAAATCGGCGAGCTCGAAACGGCGCTCGAAGCTGCGGTTGGCAATGCCCAGGTGCAGATAATTGCCCTGGTTGTTCTCATTTTCCCCGGCCTTCTTGCCAGCCACCAACAGCAGGTTCTGCTGCGCGGTAATGTCGATTTCGTCTGCCTTAAAGCCGGCAACCGCGATTGTGATTCGGTAGCGATCTTCCGCAATACGCTCCAGGTTGAAGGGCGGGTAGTTTTCAGAACTGGTCTGGCGTGCGCTGGCCTCGAGCAAGTCGAAGAGGCGATCGAAGCCGATCGCCGACCGACGAAATGGTGTAAAGTCGAACTGACGCATCTTCATATCCTCCTATGAGCAATTGGTACGTCGCATTTTGAGGTGCTCAACAACTTGCGGCACCAGGCAGAACCCTCTCGGCATCCTGCTGAACCTTATCTTGGCACGGGGTTTGGGAGTTTCAAGGGCGTTCGGGAGCGGAGCAAACGACGCTTCGGGCCGCTAAACATCTCCTTGTTCGCTAAATCATAGTTGTTCGGTGGAGATTTGACCGCGATGCAATCAAGGGGACGATAATGAGTTTGGCGCTGATTTCGCTGCTGCTTGCCGCTGGAGGTGCGCAGGGCGGCCCGCATGGCTCTCCCGAGCCGGAGGCAGTGTCCGCTGATCCTTTGCAGGAGTTGGCGCAGAGCGGGGAGATTGTCGTTACGGCCCGCCGCCGCGAGGAGCGGGTGCAAGAAGTGCCGCTTGCCATTTCCGTCCTCACAGGGGAGTCTCTGGCGGAAAGCAGCGCCTTCAACGTCAGCCGCATCCAGCAATCGCAGCCGGCCCTGCAATTTTATTCCAGCAACCCTCGCAACACGGCCATCAATATCCGTGGTCTCGGCGCGCCGTTTGGCCTGACAAACGATGGCATCGAGAAAGGTGTCGGCTTCTATGTCGACGGCGTGTATATCGGTCGCGTAGGTGCCTCGACCTTCGATTTCGTCGACGTCCAGC
The DNA here is from genome assembly GCF_000282895.1 of Sphingomonas sp. ATCC 31555. Classification (GTDB taxonomy): domain Bacteria; phylum Pseudomonadota; class Alphaproteobacteria; order Sphingomonadales; family Sphingomonadaceae; genus Sphingomonas. The sequence continues at coordinate 198,906 of NZ_ALBQ01000018.1, read as the reverse complement.
GGGTGGAGGTGCTGCGCGGTCCGCAAGGTACGCTGTACGGTAAGAATACCACCGCTGGCGCGATTAACATCACCACGCGGGCGCCGAGTTTCACGCCAGAGGTTCGCTATGAAGCGACGCTTGGCAACTACAATTTCGTACAGTTGAAGGGGGCGGCCTCGGCGTCCATCGCCGACGAGAAGCTGGCGGTCCGACTGTCTACCTCGGTATCCCGCCGACGCGGCACGATATACAACACCACGACCGACAGCTATCTGCATCGGCTGGATAATTATGGATTGCGCGGCCAGTTGCTGTGGCGTGCCGCTTCCAATCTGGACCTGACGCTGTCGGGCGATTTCAACCTGCAGAACCCGCTGTGCTGCGTCCAATATTACGCGCGGGTCGGCGCGACGCAGCGCCCGCTCAACCGGCAATATGCCGCATTGGCGGCTGCGTTCGGCTATGCCCCGCCCAGCACCGATCCGTTCGATCGCAAGACCGATCTCGATGCCGACATCAATTCGCGCCAGGAGATAGGCGGTGCGTCGCTGGTTGCGAATTGGGACTTGGGCAGCGCGACCGTTACATCGGTAAGCGCTTGGCGCTATTGGGATTGGAAGCCCGCCAACGATCGGGATTTCGTTGGGCTGCCGATCACCACCGTTTCACAGAATCCGTCGCAGCAGAAGCAGGTGACGCAGGAGCTGCGCATTGCTTCTAATGGCAAGAGTAGGCTGGATTACACCGCCGGTCTGTTCCTGTTCCACCAGACGATCGATACGCAGGGATCGCAGGTGCAGGGGCCGGCGGCGAGCCGATGGCTGCTCAATCCGGGCAATGTCGCACCGGGTGCAAGCGGCTGTGCGACACTAACCGCGAATGCTTGTAACCCCGCCGTGTTGAACGGCCTTACGTCCCGAAACACGATCTGCTTCGACAACACGAGCCTTGCCTTGTTCGGCAAGCTCAATTGGGAGGTGCTGCCGAAACTTCGGGTGCAACCCGGCTTGCGACTGAATTACGACAAGAAGAGCGGCTCCTATGTCGCTACGGTGACGACCGGCACCGGCAGCACGACGCTGAATGCCGACCAGCGCGGGGTGCTCGCGCTGCAAAGCTATTCGCCGCGGTTCAGCGACTGGAACGTCTCCGGAGACGTCACCATCTCCTATGACTTCGATCGCGACGTGCATGGGTACGCCACCTATGCGCGCAGCTTTAAATCGGGTGGTATCAACCTATCTGGCCTGCCGTTGGACGCGAACAACAACCCTATCCTCGCCGCCGTGACGGTGAAGCCCGAAAAGGTGAACCATTATGAAATCGGCCTGAAGACCCAGTTCTTCGACCGGCGCGCGACTTTGAACCTTGCCGGCTTCTGGACGGAAGTGAACGACTATCAGGCGACAGTCACCAACGGCCAGTTGGGCGTGATCCGCGGCTATCTGGCGAATGCCGACAAGGTGCGCGTGCGCGGCTTCGAATTCGACTCCAACGTTCAGCCCAGCGATCGGCTCAAGATCTATGCCAATGGCGCGTTCACCGATGCCAGATATATCCGGTTCCGCGACGCGCCGTGCCCGCCAGAGCTTTCCGGGGGAGCGAACAGTCCGACCAATTGCGACATTTCGGGTCAGGTGCTGCCGGGAATCTCGAAATGGGCCTTCGGCTTCGGCGGAGAGGTGAACGCGCCGGTTGCGGAAGGTCAGGCCTATCTCGGTTATGATGGCAGCTGGCGATCGCGCTTCTCGTCGAACCCATCGCCTTCGGCTTATACCTGGATCGCCGCCTATTCGCTGTCCAATTTCCGCATCGGCTATCGTCAGGGCAGGGTGAATGCCTTCGCTTGGGTGCGGAACGCATTCGACAAGCGCTATTTCGAGCTGCTGTCGGTGCAATCGGGCAATACCGGCTTGATCGTCGGGCAGCCTGGCGATCCGCGCACTTGGGGGTTCACGATCAGCGGTTCGTTCTGATCGGGTGACCGTCTGGCCTCTAGCCTTGGCCGGGAGAGGTTAGCGGGCGGGGCAGGGCAGCCTGCTCCGCCCGATACCCGTTCCATGATGTTGCAGTTGGGAAAGCTAGGGGGTCAGCAGGCCCAGGCTTTGGAAAAGACAAACGCCCGGACCGTTTCCGATCCGGGCGCCTGCGTGACGAATGCTCGTCAGCCCCCTTAACAGGATCCCGCTTCTAAACACCTGCATTTGCTTGCAAGTGGAGCTGGGAGCCTCCCCGAACCGTGGCCTTTGGTGCCTGCGTTTCGACGCTGTTCTGGTACGATCCCAGCATTGCTTTGTCACCCGTCGACAGGCTGGCGTAAGCAGTTTGCCCACGCCCTGTGTCGAAATAGCAACAGGGCGCTTCCCCTGCGCGCGAATGGGCCTTAGAGCAGCCGCATGCTGATATCGCGCTACGAGCGGATGATCGCCCGCCGCTACCTGCTGCCCGGACGCAGTGAAGCCTTCATCGCCGTGGTTGCTGGGTTTAGCCTGGTAGCGGTGATGTTGGGGGTTGCGGCACTGATCGTCGTGATGAGTGTCATGAACGGGTTCCGCGCCGAACTGTTCGACAAGATTGCCGGCCTCAATGGCCATGCCGTGGTGCAGGGCTATGGTGGCCAGCTGCGCGACTGGCGCCGTATCGCAGACGAGGCGAAGGCCATTCCCGGCGTAACCGCCGCCACCCCGCTGATCGAGCAGCCGCTGTTCGCAAGCTATAACGGTCGAGTAGAATTTGCGCTGGTGCGCGGTCTGCGGACGGAGGACATCCTTAACAACCCGACGCTAAAGGGGAAGGAGATCCTGGGATCCTTCCGGAACCTGAAGCCTGGCAGCGAACAGATCGCGATCGGGTCCCGCCTGGCGGAGGCGCTGGGAGCAACGATCGGCAGTCAAATTTCGATCATCAATCCGCAGGGATCGGCAACGCCTTTCGGCACCATGCCGCGAATCGTACAGTATCGCATCGCCGCCATCTTTGAAGTGGGGGTGTATGACTATGACAAGGCCTACATCATCATGCCCATGAGCGACGCGCAGACGCTGTTGCTGATGGGCGACTCGGTGGGGATGGTTCGGATCGATACAAGCAATCCGGATCAGATCGAAAAGCTGGTAGGCCCGCTGGCCGACAAGGTGAGCAACGCCGGCCAGATCACCGACTGGCGGCAGATGAACCGTGAGCTTTTTGAGGCGCTGGCCGTGGACCGCGTGGTATCGTTCACGATCCTGTCGATCATCTTGGTCGTCGCTGCGTTCAACATTATCTCTTCGCTGATCATGCTGGTGCGCGCCAAGACGCGCGACATCGCCGTGCTGCGAACAATGGGGGCGACGCGGGGCAGCATGATGCGGATCTTTGTCACTGTCGGTACCGCGATCGGCGCGCTGGGTGTCGGCGCGGGTGGCGTGCTTGCCTTCTTCTTCATCACCTATCGCGAGAAGGTCGTCTGGGCGATCGGCGCAGTGACCGGACAGAAAGTATGGGACCCGCAGATGCGATTCCTGACCGAGTTGCCTGCCAAGACCGATCCGCTGCAGACGATCGCGATCTGCGCGATGGCCTTGCTCTTCACCTTCCTCGCTACCTTGTACCCGGCGTGGAAGGCGGCGAGTACCGATCCTGTCCAGGTGCTGCGCTATGAATGATCCGGTTCTCCAGACGCGGGACCTCCGCCGCAGCTTCGAGCAGGGTGGCGTCCGCATCGACGTGCTGCGCGGTGTTGATCTCGACGTGCAGCCGGGCGAGATCGTGGCGCTGCTCGGCCCATCGGGGTCGGGCAAGTCGACGTTGCTGCAGGCGGTGGGGTTGCTCGAAGGCGGCTTCGAAGGATCGATCCGCATCGTGGGCGAAGAAGCGGCAAAGCTCAGCGCAAGCGGTCGCACCGAAGTGCGGCGAGATCGGCTGGGCTTCGTCTATCAATTCCACCATCTGCTGCCAGATTTCGACGCCACCGAAAACGTCATCCTGCCGCAGCTTATCCGCGGCGCGCCGCGCGCGGACGCACAGGCGCGGGCTACCGACTTGCTGACGCTACTAGGCCTAGGCCACCGGCTGACCCACCGGCCGAACCAGCTGTCGGGGGGCGAGCAGCAACGTGTTGCCGTCGCGCGCGCGCTGGCCAACCGTCCGCCGCTGGTGCTGGCGGACGAGCCGACTGGCAACCTAGACGAAGCCACATCGAATCGTGTGTTCGACGAGTTCCTGAATCTTGTACGGAACGAAGGATCGGCTGCGCTGGTCGCCACGCACAACGAGCGACTTGCGGCGCGCATGGATCGCGTGGTGAGACTGCACGAGGGCAGACTGGAGGAAGCAGCTTGAGCGATCCCATCACCGCGACGCCGGTAACCTTTTCCGATGGCAGCATTGGCGATCTGGCTGCCTACGCCGGCAAGGTCCTGCTGGTGGTCAACACTGCGTCGAAATGCGGCTTTACCCCCCAATATGCCGAACTCGAGCAGCTATGGCGCGCCTATCGCGATCGCGGATTCGCCGTGCTTGCCTTTCCCTGTAACCAGTTCGGTGGACAGGAACCCGGAAATGCGGAAGACATCGCGCAATTCTGTTCCACCACATACAACGTGACGTTCCCCGTTTTCGGCAAGATCGATGTGAATGGCAGCAATACTGCGCCGTTGTTCGATCGGCTAAAGTTCGAAGCGCCGGGCGTGCTAGGGACCGAAGTTATAAAATGGAATTTCACCAAGTTCCTGGTCGATCGCAGTGGTGATGTCGTGGGGCGCTATGCTCCTACCAAGCCGCCGCGGGACTTAGCCGCGACTATCGAGTCGCTCCTTTAAAGAATTGCGGTGCGGCCGGAAATCGGGAGGTTGCAAGCTTCCGACCGCGCCACGATTATCCCACAATCGGACAGGTTCCGCCATCTTTATCGTCGTCTTAAGGGATTGTCCCTAGCATTACGTCCGGTGCGAAAAGCTGTGGAGAAGCGGCGCGCCGGCTTGGCAAAGTGGCACGGCACACCCTAGGTTCGGGCATGGCGCATTCCGGTTTCGTCCCTCTTCGGGTTTTCTCCTGCTACACAATGCTTGAGGGGGCGATCGACCCCAAGGCGGTCGCCAAGCACGCCAAGAGCCACGGCTTCCCTGCCATCGCAGTCGCCGATCGCAACGGCCTCTATGCAGCAATGAGCTTTTCGGATGCGGCCAAAAAAGCGGGTGTCCAGCCGATCGTCGGCACGCTGCTGGCGGTGAAGCGCTCGAACCTGGCCGAAGGGCTGAACGTGCCGATCGACTGGCTCGCGCTCTATGCGCAGGACCAGACCGGCTATGAAAACCTCTGCCACCTTGTCTCGCAAGCGCATCTCGATCGCCCGATCGAGGAGAATGCGCATGTGCCCTTTGCGGCGTTGGAGGGGTATACTGACGGGCTGATCTGCCTCACCGCCGGGGCAGAGGGGGCGCTCGCTCGGCTCTATGCCGAAGGGCAGGACAAAACCGCCGAGGCCTATGCCAGCCAGTTGGGAGCGCTGTTCCCGGAGCGGCTCTACGTAGAGATAGCTCGGCGCAACAACGAGGTAGAGACTCGTGCTGAGGTGAAGCTCATCGACCTGGCGTATGCGCGGAACCTGCCGCTGGTCGGCACCAACCCGGCCTGCTTCGCCGAGGCCGATTTCTACAGCGCGCATGACGCGATGCTGTGCATAGCCAACTCGACATATCTGGAAACGGACGATCGCCCGCGCTCCTCACCTGAGGCCTGGCTGAAGCCGGCCGAGACGATGAAGACTGTGTTCGCAGATCTGCCCGAGGCGATTGAGAACACGCTCGTAGTCGCCCAGCGGTGCGCCTATGCCGCGCCCAAACGCAAGCCAATCCTGCCCAGCCTCGCCGGCGACCGTGAAGGGGAAGCGGCAATGCTGCGCGAGCGCAGCTGGGAGGGCCTGCGCCAGCGACTCCAATTCGCCGGCATCACCGATCCGGCGGAAGTGGAGGTGTACAACCAGCGCCTCCAGTTCGAGCTCGACATCATCATCCAGATGGGCTTCCCGGGCTACTTCCTGATCGTCGCCGACTTCATCCAATGGGCGAAATCGAACGACATTCCGGTGGGGCCGGGGCGTGGTTCGGGCGCGGGCTCGGCGGTCGCCTGGGCGCTGACCATCACCGATCTCGATCCGCTCAAGCTCGGTCTGCTGTTCGAACGCTTCCTCAATCCGGAACGCGTTTCGATGCCCGACTTCGACATCGACTTCTGCGAAACCCGGCGCGGCGAAGTGATCCGCTATGTTCAGGAAAAATACGGCCGCGATCACGTGGCGCAGATCATCACCTTCGGGACGATGAAGGCGCGCGCGGTGATCAAGGACGTCGGGCGCGTGCTGCAGATGAGCTATGGCCAGGTCGATCGCCTCGCCAAGCAGATCCCGAACCACCCGACCGACCCCTGGACGCTGGAGCGCACGCTGAACGGCGTCAGCGAGTTCCTCGCCGAATATAACGGCAACGAGGATGTGAAGCGCCTTGTCGACCTGTCGATGCGGATGGAGGGCCTGCCGCGCCACAGCTCGACCCACGCCGCCGGCGTGGTGATCGGCGACCGGCCGCTTGCGCAGCTGGTGCCGCTGTATCGCGATCCGCGCTCGGACATGCCGGTGACCCAGTTCGACATGAAGAATGTCGAGGGCGCCGGGCTGGTGAAGTTCGACTTTCTCGGCCTCAAGACGCTCTCGGTGCTCAAAAAGGCGGTCGTGCTGCTCGCCAAGCGCGGCGTCGACGTGAACCTCGACCGGCTCGATTGGGACGACGAGGGCGTCTATGCGCTTCTCCAGCGCGGTGACACGGTGGGCGTGTTCCAGCTCGAATCCGAAGGCATGCGGCGTACGCTGACCGCGGTGCGGCCGACCAATTTCGGCGACATCGTCGCGCTCGTCTCGCTCTACCGCCCGGGCCCGATGGACAACATCCCGACCTTTGGCGCGCGCAAGGCGGGGCGGGAGCCGATCGTCTATCCGCACGACCTGCTCGAACCGATCCTGAAGGAGACCTACGGGATCTTCGTCTATCAGGAACAGGTGATGCAGGCCGCGCAGATCCTCGCCGGCTATACCCTGGGCGGCGCAGACATGCTGCGGCGCGCGATGGGCAAGAAGGTCAAGGCGGAGATGGATGCGCAGCGCAGCATCTTCGTCAAGGGCTGCAAGGAAGTGAACGACATTCCGGCGGCCAAGGCCAACGAGCTGTTCGACTTGATCGACAAGTTCGCCGGCTATGGCTTCAACAAGTCGCATGCCGCTGCCTACGCCTTGCTGGCGTACCAGACGGCGTGGCTCAAGGCGCACCATCCGCACGAATTCTTCGCCGCATCAATGGCGTACGACATTCACCAGACCGACAAGCTGGCGGTGTTCGCCGACGACATGCGGCGGCTTGGCATCGAGGCGCTGTCGCCCGACATCAACGCTAGCGAGGCGGATTTCACCGTGCAGGCGCAGGGCGAGGGGCTCGCGGTGCGCTACGCGCTCGGCGCGCTCAAGGGCGTGGGCGAACGGGCGATGGAGTTGCTGGTTGAGGAGCGCGAGAAGAATGGCCGTTTCGCCAGCCTCGACGATTTCGCCAAGCGGGTCGACCCGCGCGTGCTCAACAAGCGGCAGCTGGAAACGCTCGCCTCGGCCGGCGCGTTCGACAGCATCGAGCCCAATCGGGCGGGGGTGCATGCCGCGGCGGAGACGATCCTCGCGGTTGCCCAGCGCGACCATGCCAGCCGCACCAGTGGACAAGGCGGGCTGTTCGGTGATGCAGAGCCGGCCGGGGGCGGGATCGCCGTCCCGAAGGACGCGGTGTGGAGCATGTCCGACCGCATCAACGCCGAGAAGGATGCCTTTGGCTATTACTTCTCGGCGCATCCGCTCGACCGATACGAGCATCTGTTCCGTGGACAGGGCGTGCGCGACATCGCCACGCTCCCGGAGATGAACATCCCCGAAGGCGCCCGGGTCACAGCCCAGATCGCCGCGCTGATCGAGGATTGCCGCTACCGCACCTCGGCGCGCGGCAACCGGTATCTGATGGCGACGATCTCGGACAAGAGCGCGCAAATCCAGACCTCATGCTTCGACGAGTTGATCGCGAAGGACATGGAGGAGTGCGCGAAAGGTACCGGCTGCGCGATCCTGACGCTCGAACTCGACAAGCGTCCCGGCGAGGATACTCCACGCGCCGCCGTGAAACGGGTGCAGCCGTTCGACACGCTGGCCGGTACGACCCAGTTGATCATGGAGATCCGCATCGAGGATCCCACGGTTCCGCCGCAGCTGGCGGAACTGGTCGGCGAGCTGCGCGGCGGGGGCAGGGGCGAGATCCTGCTCCATGCGCCGATCGAAGGCGGCGAGGCGACGGTGATGCTCGGTCGGGGCTTCCGACTCGACACCGAGCTGGCGGCGCGGATCGAGGGGCTGCCCGGCGTGAAAGGCGCTTCGCTGATGCCGGCAAGCATGAAGCTGGCGGCGGCGGCGTAGCGGGGCCTTGTACCTCCTCGCCATTGGGGGGCGGATAGCGAAGCTTGGTGCTTCAGCGATCAGCGCAGCTTCGAGAAGGTGAGCGGCGCAAGACACCGCGCGATTTGCTCCTGCAAACCGATCCCTCTTACTCCCACCGCCTGTTGGCGGCGGCCCCTCCCTCTCGCGTGAGGGGAAAGGAGCAGAGTTTTCGGTACGTCATTTTTCAGAAACCCAATGTAACACCCGACCCTCTCGACTCCTGCAGGTGAAGGCGTATCTTGCGCCCAAAACAGCCACGCAATGGAGAGGCATATGCTGGGCGGCATGCAAGATTTCGAGCTTCGGGTATCCACCTTGCTCGATCACGCGGCGCGGGAGCACGGGCCTCGCGAAATCGTCACGCGGTGGGCGGACGGCAGCGAGACGCGCACGAGCTGGGCAGGTATCGCGCACGACGCGCGGCGGATGGCGCAGGCGCTCGAGCGCATGGGAATCCGCAAGGGGGATCGGGTCGCAACCCTGGCGATGAACCACAGCCGGCACCTCGTCGCCTGGTATGGCGCAACCGGCATGGGTGCGCTGATCCACACCATCAATCCGCGGCTCTTCGACGATCAACTCGCCTTTATCGGTAATCATGCCGAGGATCGGGTGTTGCTCTACGATCGGATGTTCGAGCCTGTCGTCGAGCGGCTGAAGCCGCAATGGACCACGATCGAACATTATATCTGCTTCGACGATCTCGGGCCCGAGGGGTTCGAGGCCTGGATCGGCGCCGAAGACGGTGCCTATAGCTGGGCGCAGGGCGACGAGCGCGAGCCGATGATGCTCTGTTACACCAGCGGCACCACGGGGAATCCGAAGGGCGTGGTCTACACCCATCGCTCGACGGTTATTCACGCGCTGACAGAATTGCAGCCGGCCGAGTTCGATCTTTCCACCCAATCCGTCGCGATGCCGATCGTGCCGATGTTCCACGCTGTTGGTTGGGGATTGCCGTGGGCCGCACCGGCGGTAGGCGCGAAGATGGTGTTTTCGGCCGTCAATGATCCCAAGGTCCTGTGCGAATTGATGAACCGCGAGAAGGTGACTCATTCAGCCGGCGTGCCGACCGTGTGGTTCGCCATGTTCCAGCATATCGACGCGACCGGCGAGGCGCCGAGATACCTCAAGATCGTCACCATCGGCGGCTCGGCGGCACCCCGAGCGATGATCGAGCGACTGATGAAGATGGGGATGCGCGTCAATCACGCCTGGGGCATGACCGAGACGAGCCCGATCGGCACGATGGGCGCTCCATCGCCCGACTGGGACGAACTGAGCTTCGACGCCCAGGTCGATCAGGTCAGCAAGCAGGGCAAAGTACCCTATGGCGTCGAACTGCGTACGGTGGACGACGAAGGCAAGGTGCTGCCGCGCGACGGCAAGACCTCCGGGCGGCTGCAGGTGCGCGGGCCCTGGGTGGTCCGCCAGTATTTCCGCGAGGAAGCGCCGGCGATCGACTCCGATAACTGGTTCGACACCGGCGACGTCGCCGTACTCCATTCGGACGGAGTAATGCAGATCACCGATCGCGCCAAGGACGTGATCAAATCCGGTGGCGAATGGATCAGCTCGGTCGAACTGGAGAATTGCGCTGTGGGCTGCGCAGGCGTCGCCGAGGCGGCGGCGATCGGCGTGCACCACCCGCGTTGGGAGGAGCGGCCGATCCTGCTGGTAGTTCGCAAGCCGGGCAGCGATGTGACGGCCGAGCAGATCCAAGCGCATCTGGCGGCGCACGTCGCGAAATGGTGGCTGCCCGACGAGATCCACTTCGTCGATGCGCTGCCCCACACCGCCACGGGCAAGCTGCTGAAGATGGAGATCCGCCAGCGCTACAAGGACTATTCGCTCGCTGCTGCCTGAACGTGAGGCCAGGGGCGACGACTGCATCGCAGCCGCCGTCACCAGGCCGCTCACCGGGCGGCGAGCATCCCTGCGCTGATCGCTTCCGTCTTCGCCTCGCGGAAGCGAGCGCAGGTTCGAATGCCGTCCAGCGTGCGATCGAGCGCCAAGGTGCTGCCCTGGAGCGTGGGACGCAGCTTGGCGTCGACCTTGTCGGCCTGGGCGTTCGAGCAGAGCCGGCCGAACATCGCAACGGCACGCGCAGCGAAGATGCCGGCGCTGCCGCTTTCCTTGATCATTGTGTCGAAGTTCGCGAGCATCGCATCGCTGGCGAGATCGCGTGTGTGGGGGGATTGGAAAAAGCCTGCCACGACGCTGGCGCGCATCTGTGGGCTGAAGCGCGGGTCGTTGAATTCGTTCAGGAACCAGCGTGCGATATCGGCGCGTCCAGATCGGGCGATCCCCTCGCCGACGATGCTGCGATCTACGGTGCTGGTGCCGGCAAGCGATTGTTCGAGCAGTGCCTTGGCGTAGTCCAAGCCGCGTTCGTTGATGGCGACCGCCGCAGCCATTGACGCAAATTGGGGATCCAATGCCTTGGCGTCCCCAGCCGCCCAGGCATCGAATGCGCTCAGCAGTTGCGCGCGCAGTGCTGCGTCCTGCCCGGAAAAGACGAGCAGGTCGAGCAGGCGGCTGCGCAATTCCTGCTCGTCGGCAGTCTCACCGGCATGGGCGTCCGCCTTGGGATCGAAGCCGCTTTTCGCCAGCATCGGACTGTAGAGATCGACAATCAGCTTACGGTAGACGGGCAACGCCGCCGGCGTCAGCAGCCCTCGCGCTTCCAGCCCGCGCAGGCGATCGGCATTGTCGAACACAATCTTTTGCGCGGGGTGCGCGGCCATGGCGCGGGCCAGGGCGATCGGCCGCGTCACGTCGCTGCGGCCAGCATAGAAGCTCGCCCACACGCTATCGTCCAGCGCCAGCGCCTCACCTTGCGGCAGCGTTGTGCCAGCGGCGATCAGTGCCGTCCAATCGGCGGGATCAAGTTCGAAGCGATAATAGCCCCAGCCTCCTGCATTGGGCACGATCGTTCCGCTACCTTTGGCTTCGATCGCTTCGCTCGGCTGATCGAGCAGCGTGCAGCTCTTGGTTTCGCTGCGGCGCAGGCATAGCGGGATCAACCATTGCTGCGCGGGCAGGTTGGTGCCGAAATAGGCAAAGCGCGACTGGCTGGCGATCAGCCGTTCGCCCTCGCGGCGCAGCGTGACGAGGGGCACGCCCTGCTGGTCGACGAAGCTCTTGAGCGAGGCGAGCACGCGAGGATCATCGGCGGCATCCGCCAGCGAGGTGAAGAACTGATCGGTGGTGGCATTGCCATAGGCGTGGCGCCGCATGTGGAGGCGCACCCCATCACGGAACCGTTCGTCGCCCATATAGTCGGCGATCATCGCAACCACCTGGCCGCCCTTGCCATAGGTGATCTGATCAAACGCGGCATCGATATCGCCGTCCCGCAAAATTGGCTCGTGAATCGGTCGCCCGGTCGGAAGGGAATCCAGCGTCATCGCCTGGAAGCCTTCTTCGATCGCGTTGACGCCCATTTCGAGATCCGGCCGCCATTCGTTACCGATGCGATAGCCCATCCAATTGGCGAAGCTCTCGTTCAGCCAGATATCGTCCCACCAAGCCGGAGTGACGAGATCGCCGAACCATTGGTGTGACAATTCGTGCGCAACGACCATGCCGAACGCCTGCTTCCGTTCGGTGGAAGCCGATTCGTCCAGGAACAGAATGTCGTCGCCATAAATATCGGCGCCGGCATTCTCCATCGCTCCCGGCATGATCGGCGAGCCGATCTGGTCGAGCTTGGGGAAGGGGAAGGGCTGACCGAAATAACGTTCGAGCAGCGCGACGATCTTGCCCGATTCATCGCGGGCATAGGCCAGCTGTCCAGCATTGGGCTGCGTGCCGATCACGCCTAACGGCATCGGATCCTTGCGCTCCGGCGTCGCCGCGATGCTGGTCTTGGTGGTTGCGAATGGGCCGGTGACGAGCGCCACCAGATAGGTGGGCAGCGGCTTGGTGGGCGCAAACTGGTGTTTCACCAGCGCTCCCTGTTTGCGCATGCTGGCCTGGGGCGCGTTGCTGACGGCCACAAAGCCGGGCCGGGTGGTGATCGAAATAGTGAACGGCGTCTTGTAGCCGGGTTGATCGAAGGACGGGAAGGCGGCGCGGGCATCGATTGATTCGAACTGGGTCCAACTGTACCAGGCATTGTCCACCTTCACATGGTACATGCCGGACGTGGTCGTTCCGAACGGGGCATCGTAATCAAAGCGCAGGGTTACGCGGCCTGCCGGAACGGTAGTGCCGAAATCTAGCTGGGCGAGGCCGGTCGGGCTTTTTTGCGTGAACCGCACTGGCATGCGCTTCTTACCGATCTGCACCGTCGCCTTGCTCACGCGCAGGTCACGGCCATGCATCCAGAGGGCGCTCGCCGCTTGCTTCAGATCGACATCGATCTCGGTATGGCCGCTGAAGCGGTCTTTTTCCGGCAGGATGGTGAAATCCAGACGATAGGCGGCGGGCGTGGCGACATCCGGCAGCTTGCCTTGCGGCTGCGGCGTTTGCGCCAGGGCAAGGCTGGGGGCGAACAGGGCAGTGCAGGCGAGCAGGGAAACGCGCATCAAGGGTCCTTCGAAAACGGCATGCAGGACTAGGTCCGACGCTTCGATGTTGCAATATCACATCCGCTGACGTCCCTCCGATTTGGTCGCTTGCCGCACCGTCCGCCGTCGCTATGGTACCGATATCAGAAGATGCTCGGGAGAGGCTGGATGCGAGGATGGGTGAGCGGTGCCGCCATGGCATTGCTGTTGGTGGCAGGCGCGCATGCCGCTCCGGGGGAACGCTGGTCCGCGATCTGGGCGACGGCGCAGCTGGTGGCGGAGGGACCGAACGCGCTTTCCCAGGAGGAACTGACCGACGCGACGCTACGCCAGATCGTCCGCGTCCCGCTGTCGGTAACCAGGGTGCGCATCCGCTTCACCAATCGGTTCGGCACGACGCCGCTGATCCTGGACGGCGCCACTGTGGCGCGGGCGCTGGATCCTGCCCGTGCCGCGATCGATCCCGCCTCTCTCCGTACGCTGCGCTTTGGCGGCAGCGGGACGGTCACCATTCCCGCCGGCGCCGACTATTGGAGCGATCCGGTCGAGCTCAACGCTGCGCGCGGGGCCGACCTTGCCGTCTCCTTCCATCTGCCCAGCGCGCCGGGCGTACAGACAAGCCATCCGGGTTCGCGCGCAACCTCGTATCTGGCGCGCGGCAGCCAGGGCGGCGCCACCGATCTGCCAGGTGCCAAGACGGTCGATCACTGGTACCAGATTGCCGGGATCGAGGCGGCCGCGCCGCGTGCCCGCGCGATCGTAGCATTCGGGGACTCGATCACTGATGGCTACGGGGTGAAGCCCAACACCAATGCGCGGTGGACCGATGCGCTGCAGGCTCGCCTGCGGGCAGCGCCGGGGCTTGGCGACGTTGCCGTGCTGAATGCCGGGATCGGCGGCAACCGGCTGCTCAACGATGGGCTGGGCCCCAATGCGCTGGCCCGTTTCGACCGCGACGTGCTGACGCCGCCCGGCGTCACCCATGTCCTCGTGCTGGAGGGCGTGAACGATCTGGGGACGTTGACTCGCGATGCGCCGGTCACTGCGGAAGCCCATGCCCTGCTGGTGACGCGGATGATCGACGCCTATCGGCAGATGGTCGCGCGGGCACATGCGCATGGCATCAAGGTGATCGGGGGTACCATCATGCCTTATGCCGCGTCCGCTTACTATCATCCCGATGCGCTGAACGAAGCGGACCGCCAGGCGGTGAACCGCTGGATCCGCACCCCGGGCAACTTCGACGCGGTGATCGATTTCGACGCCGCAATGCGCGATCCGGCCGATCCCACCCGGTTGCGCAAGGCATATGACAGCGGCGACGGGCTCCACCCCTCGATCGACGGTTATCGCGCGATGGCGGCCGCGGTGCCCCTGGCGCTGCTGCGCTAGAACAACTCCCCCTGGGGACCGGAGGGGGGGCGAAACAGGTCCGTTCGCAGGCGGATGCGCTCGCCCTCCAGGCCGTAGCGCTTCACCGCGCGGGTGAAGCGGGTGCGGAGCAGTTCGGCCCAGGGCCCCTGGCCACGCATCCGCGTGAAGAACGCGGGATCATTGTCCTTGCCGCCGCGGATCGACTGGATGGTCGCCATCACCTTGGCGGCGCGATCGGGGAAATGCGCGTCGAGCCAGGCGCGAAATAGCGGGGCGACTTCCCAGGGGAGACGGACCGGCAGGAAGAAGGCGCCGCGTGCGCCCGCCTCCGCGGCGCGCTCGAGGATATGCTCCATCTCGTGATCGGTGACGTGCGGGATCACCGGCGACATCGAGACGAAGACCGGCACGCCCGCATCGGCGAGGGTGCGGATCGCTGCCAGGCGGCGCTCGGGGCGTGGCGCGCGCGGTTCCACCGTCATCGCGATCTTCGGGTCCAGCGACGTGACGGACAGCATCACCGCCGTCAGCCCCTGCGCCGCCATCGGCGCCAGCAGATCGAGATCGCGCACCACCCGATTCGACTTGGTGGTGATCATCAGGGGGTGGCGGCACTCGGCGAGCAGTTCCAGGCAGCCACGGGTGACCCGCCACGTCGACTCGATCGGTTGATAGGGATCGGTATTGGTGCCGAATGCGATCGGCTTGCAGACATAGCCGCGCTTGCCGAGTTCGACGCGAAGCAGCGCAGGCGCGCTCGGCTTGGCGAACAGCCGGCTTTCGAAATCGAGGCCGGGGGAGAGATCAAGATAGGCGTGGCTCGGCCGTGCAAAACAGTAAATGCAGCCATGCTCGCAGCCGCGATAGGGATTCACCGATTGGTCAAAGCCGATGTCGGGCGACTGGTTGCGGCTGATGATCGTCCGCGGCGTCTCGACCGTCACGCTCGTGCGGAGCGGCGGCGGCGCGCCGTCGACCACCGCCTGCGCGTCGAGCCAGTCACCATCGGCTTCGCGCGCAGGAAGGTTGAAACGAGCGCTCTCCGCATTAAGCGTGGCGCCGCGTACCGGGCGACTCTTTGCCATTGCGTGAATGTACGTCGGACTGTAGAACGAAGCAAGAACATGTAAGGGGGTGATGATGGCGCGCTTGAATTATCTGGAACTACCGGTTGGCGAGGTGCCGGGGCTGAAAGCCTTTTACGGGCAGGCATTCGGCTGGGCCTTCACCGATTTCGGCCCCAGCTATGCGGCAACGATGACCGGCGACACCGATGTCGGGCTGGACGGCGACGCGCAGGGGCGGACGCAGCTGCTGCCGGTGATCGCGGTGGACGATCTGGAAGCGACGCTTGCAGCAGTGGAAGCGGCGGGCGGCACGGTCACGGTGCCGATCTTCGCCTTTCCCGGTGGCCGGCGGTTCCACTTCCGAGATCCGCAGGGGCATGAGCTGGCAGCATGGGTGGTGGAGGACTGAGGTCGCTTCCAGTCGGAGCCACGTGGTGACACCTTGCCGTTGCGACAGCAGGAGGCCGGGTAGGAGAGGGCGTCGCTTAAGGCCCTGGGCCCCTGTTTTTCGCAGGGCATGGGAAGCGCAGGGTACGGGCAGGTGGGGCCGCCTGCAGCTTCCTTACCGCTCCTGCAGGCGCCCCATCAGCTCGACGAAGTTGCAGGGCTTGTGGCGGATATCGAGCTGGCTGGCGAGAATGCCGTCCCATGCATCGGTGACAGCACCGGTCGAGCCCGGCAGTGCGAAGAGGTAGGTGCCGCGCGCAACACCGGCGGTGGCACGGGACTGAATCGTCGACGTGCCGATCTTGGCGTAGCTCAGCCAGCGGAATAGTTCGCCAAAGCCCGGGATTTCCTTGTCCCAGACGCGGGCAAGTGCCTCCGGTGTCACGTCGCGGCCGGTGACGCCCGTGCCGCCGGTGGCGAGAACCACCTCAACGCCTGGCGCTGCGATCCATGCCTCGAACTGAGCAGCGATCACGTCGACATCGTCGCGGAGAATCGTGCGGTCCGTAAGCAAGTGGCCGGCGCTGGTCAGCCGCTCGACCAGCCGGTCGCCCGATCGATCCTCAGCGAGCGTGCGGGTGTCAGAAACGGTGAGAACGGCAATGCGAACAGGGCGGAAGGCGATGCTCGCGTCAATTCCCACGCGCCACCTCGTTCGGCAGCTTGGCGGCGCTGATCGTCACGCTGGCCCCGGTGGCCGGCAGCTGGAACTGCTGCTGGAGCGCCGAAGGCGCCTGCGGCGCTAGCGGCTGCGGCGCGGGGAAGATAAGCGGCGGGGCGCGGCGCGTGCTGAGCTTCACCGCCTTGGCCCCAGTCATGCCGGGAAAGCGCGGCCACATGCCGGCAGCCAGTGCGGCGCGGCTGGCGGAGGGCTTGCCGTCGTGCAGCTCGTACATCCAATAGTTGCGCAGCACCGTCATTACATAGCCGCGCGTCTCCCAATAAGGGATGCTTTCAATGTAGAGCAACGGATCGCCGCCGTCGCGCGAGGCTTGGTTCCAGGCCTCGACCGGGCTGGGCCCGGCATTATAGGCGGCGATCACCTTAGGCAGCAGCCCTTGCGTCAGCGGCAGGTCGCGTAACTGCTCGAGATAGGATTGACCGATCTCCATGTTCACCGACGGCTTGGTGAGATCGCTGGCGGCATAGGTGACCCCACGGCGCCGACCTACATCAATCGCGGCGCCGGTTTTCACCTGCATCAGGCCCATGGCTCCGGCGGCGCTGCGCACTTCCGCGTTGAAGCGTGATTCCTGCAACGTGTGAGCGAACACCAGTGAACGATCGACTCGCCATCCGCCGGCGGGCGACCAGTTCGGCACTGGATAGCGTGCCTCGACGATCGGCTTGGCGCCGGCCGGCCCGTTATGCGCCAGCCACAATTCGGTCTGCGGCAGGCTCAGCTGCGCGGCAAGGCGAGTGAGCGCGCCGTGATCGTCCGGCGTGCAGAACTTCGCCTGGTGGCGCAGCACCTGATCGGCCAATGCCGTCTCGCCGATTTCCGACAGCGCGGCAGCGACGCGGACGTTCGGGCGACGTTCGAGCGCAGCCCAGTCCTTGTTGATGAACCGATCGCCCTCCAGCCGCTTTTCCGCTATGCCCAAGCTCGATCGGGCAAGCAGGCCGTAGAAGGTTTCGCCATATTGGCTGGCCGCCCGCAGCTTTGGTGCCACTCGGTCTGGCCGCCCGCACGCCATTTCCGCACGGGCGCCCCAATAGAGGCCGGCGGATCGCAGTTCGGTATCGCTGGCCCGGGTGGCGACGCGTTCGAACGCAGCGGTGGCGCCCGTGCAATCCTGCTGGCGCCAGGCAGCAAGGCCATCTGCCCAGTCGGCCTGCGGCGCCCATTCACCCATTCCCTGCTCGGCCTTGGCCGCCATGCGGCGCGCATTGGCATCGTCGCCGGCAACATAGTAGATCCAGGCGACCTTCTGCTGCCACTCGGTCAACGCTTCGGGCGTAAGATCGCCCGCGAAGCGTGCAACCACCGCTTCAGCGGCAGGGCCGTTATCCGCCTTTACATGCGGTGCGATCAGGATCGCTACTTCGGTCGCGGCATTGTCGCTGCGGATCGAGCGAGCGCGCTTGCGGATCGGCGCGCCATCGAACCAGATCAGCCGCTGCGCCACCGGGAGGGAAGGAAGGTCGCTCACGCCGCGCGTCTTGGCAAGACGCGCGAGCTGTTCGGCCTGCGGAAGCTCCGGCGCTTCGGTGATAAGCGCCACCAATTGCGCCGCTTCGACGCGCGGCGAACCCTTGGCGGTGTATAGCTGGGCGCGGGCGATCGCGTGGAGTGGGCCCGGCGGCATCGAATCGAGCTTGATCTGAGCATCGGCCCAGCGACCATTGCGGATCGCATCGAAGACGAAGCGGTAATCGGAGCGCTGCGCCGGATCGAGCTGCGACGGAATACCATCACCCGCGCGACGGGGGCCCGAAGCGGCATCCGCTTCGTCGATCAGCGTGGGAGTGTTATCATCAGACGGCAGGGCCAGCGCCGGTGTGGCGATCGGCGTCGCCAGCAGCGTGGCGGCAAGCAGAATGCGCAAGGTCAACGGCTCGGTCCCCGGTTCAGCAGCAACAGATGTTTCCAGGTTTCGCTCTTGGCGGCCGGACGCTCGATCAACGAGCGCGGATGATAGGTCGCCACCACCTGGGTTGTCGTCTCGTAGCGGTTAACGTCGTACGAACGAAGTTCCGGCGGCCAGGCTTCCGCCCCGAGAACCGAACGGGTCGCCGCATGGCCGAGCAGCAACAGCTTCTTCGGCTGCACCAACGATAGGAAATGGTTGGCCAGCTCGACCAGCTTCGGCGCCGCATCGGCGGGCACCTGCCCGGTGAGGGGGCGGGCGAAGCAGAGCGGCACCAGTTGCACCGACTCGCGCGCCAGCCCCACCGCCGCCAGCATCCGATCGAGCAGGGCGCCCGCCGGACCGCTCCACAGCGTGGCGCTATCCTCTGGCTCGGGCATGTCGACGAAAATCGTCCAAGCGGCGTTTTCGACAAACGCAGGCGCAACCAGGGGCGTGTGCCAACCGGCTTCGGGCGCGGCTTCGCTTGTCCGCCAGGCGATCAATTCGGCCAGCGTCTGGGGCAGGGCAGCGGGTGCGGCCGTTACGGCAGGCTCGGCCTGCGGCTCGGCGCGGAGCGGCGCGGGTTTGGCGAACCAGTCGCGCACCTCGTCCTCGACGAGCATGTCGACTCCTGCGGCATCCCACCATTCGAGCGTGCTCGCGAGCGCCTTGTGCCAGCTATTGTCTGGTTGCACCCCCATACCCATTCTTTGAATCCCAGTTGACGGCGGGGTCAATCTGGCTTCATCGCCGGATAGACGGAACGTTGCGGGCGCGCGACGACAGGTGGCCGCAACGGCCGTGTTAGTACGAAGGACTTAGGGGAACAAGGATGAGCGAACGGGAGTCGATGCCCTATGACGTCGTGATCGTCGGCGCGGGGCCTGCCGGTCTTTCCGCGGCGATCCGGTTGAAGCAGCTCGCGACCGAGGCCGGCGCCGAACTCTCTGTGTGCGTGCTGGAGAAGGGCTCCGAAGTCGGTGCGCATATCCTTTCCGGCGCGGTGGTGGATCCCAAGTCGCTCGACGAGCTGCTGCCGAACTGGCGCGACGATGGCTGCCCGCTGGCGCGCACGCCGGTGACCGAAAATCATCATTGGGTGCTGAGCGACAAGGGCAAATCGTCCTTCCCTGAATTCCTCACGCCGCCCTATCTGCACAACAAGGGCACCTATACCGGCAGCCTTGGCAATCTTTGCCGCTGGATGGCGGAAAAGGCAGGCGAGCTGGGCGTGGAGATATTCCCGGGCTTTGCCGCCGCCGAGGTGCTGTACAACGAAGACGGTAGCGTAAAGGGCGTCGCCACCGGCGACATGGGTGTGGCAAAGGATGGCAGCCACAAGCCCGAGTACCAGCCCGGGCTGGAGATCCACGCCAAATACACCTTCCTTTCTGAAGGCTGCCGCGGCCATTTGTCGAAGCAACTGATCCGCCAGTTCGAACTTGATGCGGACAGCCAGCCCCAGGTGTACGGCATCGGCATCAAGGAATTGTGGGACGTCGATCCCGCACGCCATGTGCCGGGCCGGGTAATCCACACCCAGGGCTGGCCGCTGACCGACGGCAGTAATGGCGGCGGGTTCATCTACCACCAGGCCGACGGTCAGGTCGCGATCGGCTTCGTGGTGTGGCTGGGGTACAAGAACCCCTGGCTTTCTCCCTTCCACGAGATGCAGCGCTGGAAGACGCATCCCGAGATTGCCGCGCTGCTCAAGGGCGCCAAGCGCGTGTCTTACGGTGCGCGGGCAATTTCGGATGGTGGCTGGCAGGCGGTGCCGAAGCTGGTGGCACCGGGTTTGGCACTGATCGGCGATTCCGCAGGTTTCCTCAATGTGCCGCGGATCAAGGGCACGCACACCGCGATGAAGAGCGGGATGATGGCAGCGGAGGCGGCGTTCGCAGCGATCCAGGCCGGCCGCGCCGGCGACGAACTAACCGCGTACCCGCAAGCCTATGAGGCGAGTTGGGTGTACAGGGAGTTGCGCGGTGTCCGCAACGTGGCGCCGCTCGTTAAGAAGTTCGGCGATAGCTGGGGCACGTTACTCTCCGGCGCCGCGATGTGGAGCGAGCATCTGGGACTGCGCTGGCCGATCACGATGAAGCACAAGCCCGACAATGAGGGCCTGCTGCGCGCTGACCAGGCACCGAAGATCGAGTATCCCAAGCCGGACGGCGTGCTTACCTTCGACCGGCTCTCCTCCGTGTTCATATCGAACACCAATCATGAGGAGGACCAGCCGGTCCACCTGACCCTTAAGGATCCGGAAGTTCCGATCGGCTATAATCTGCCGATGTACGCAGAGCCCGCGCAGCGTTATTGTCCGGCGGGTGTATATGAGGTCGTAGGGGAAGGCGATGATCTGCGGTTCCAGATCAACGCGCAGAATTGCGTGCACTGCAAGACCTGCGACATCAAGGATCCCACCCAGAACATCAATTGGGTGGTGCCGGAAGGTGGCGGCGGGCCGAATTATCCGAACATGTAGCCTTGGTCTGGCGCTGGTGCAGGCGATTCCTGCAGCGGCGCAGACCTCGGATTTGACCGAGTACGTCCGTGCCCGTGCCGCCGATGCGGCTGGCATAGCGACGGTTGCGGCCCAAGGCTATGGCCGTGCGCTGGCTGCGACTCCTGACGATCCGGTGATCGCGCTTCGGGCTTATCGCCAAGCGCTGATGGTGGGCGATGTGGCGCTGGCCGTGCGCGCTGTCGCGGTCATGGAAAAGGCAGGTGTCGCGCCGCCCGATGCCGCCTTGTTCGAAATGGCTGTCGCGCTTTCGGCCGGGGACCAGCCGCGCGCCGCCGATGCGGTCAAGCGGCTGAAAGGCACCCCGGTCGACTTTCTGATGCCGATTTTGACGGCCTGGCTGGCGCAGGCGCGGGGACTGGATGGGCCGGCCGTACTCGACTCCCTTCATCCGGGTGCGTTGGCCCGACGCTATGTGCCGGTGCAGCGCGCGCTGATGTTGGTGGCGCGCGGCAAGGGAGAGGCCGCCGCTGTCGCCGTCCTACCGTCGCTGGCGGGGCCGGGGACCGACGATGCGCGCATCGATCTGGCACGGGTGCTGGAGCGGGACCAGGCGCGCGCCCTGCTCGATCCGGGCGGGTCGGATCTGCGGGGCGTGGAGAAGCAATGGCGCGGCCCCCGCACGGCCGATGCAGTCTATGGCGTCTCGCGGCTGTTGCTGGCGCTCGCAAGCGATCTCTCGACCGACCGGATGGCGACGCTTACCATTGCCCTTACCCGTTCGGCGCTGGTGCTGGATCCGCAGGAGGAGCGCGCGCGCATCCTGCTGGGGGAGGGGCTGAGTGGCGCCGGCGCCCAGGATCTCGCCCTCGCCACGCTGGGACAGGTGCGGAACGACAGCCCCTTCTTCCGCCGTGCAGCGGTGGCACGCGTCCAGATCCTGCGCGACGCCAATCGGGCGGAAGCGGCGCTGGCGGAAGCCCGAATGCTCGCCGAGGGCCGCTCCGCCACGGTGTTGGACGCGGAACGTTATGCCGAGTTGCTGAGCGCGACGGGCCGACACGATGCGGCGGCACGGGTCTATGCCACCGCGATCCGGCGGGGCGGTGAAAGCAGCGCAGAGTTGCATCTCGATCATGGCGCGGCGCTGGATCGTGCCGGTCGCTGGGAGCAGGCGCTCGCCCAGTATCGCCGCGCGGCGGAACTGGAGCCGAACCGCGCGGAGCCGCTTCGCGCGCTGGGCACCGCACTGCTTGCGCATGGCAGCGATTCGGCGGAGGCGCTCCGCCTGCTCGAGCGCGCCCGCAAACTCGCGCCCGAGGACGCGGAGATCGCCGATGCGCTGGGCTGGGCCTATGTGCAGCATGGCGACGTCGCGCGCGGCGTGCCCTTGCTGGAGGCGGCGACGCTGGCGGATCCGGCAGGTACCATCGCAAACGAGCATCTCGGCGATGCCTATTGGCGACTAGGGCGGCAATTCGAGGCGCGCTATGCTTGGCGTGCGGCGGTGATCCATGCCGCCCCGGCCGATGCCGAGCGGATCGACCGCAAGCTCGACCAGGGGCTGACGGGCGCCTCCTGAACGCGCTAGGGGCGCTGAGATGCCTGATCTTACCGTTATCGCCGAACCGGCCCGTGCCAAGCTGAACCTTGCGCTGCACATCCGCCACCGACGCGCGGATGGGTATCACGAACTGGAGACGCTGTTCGCCTTTGTCGAGCATGGCGATATCGTGCGCGTCGCGCCCGCCACGAAAGACAGCTTCACGCTTACCGGGCCGTTCGCTTCGGTGCTGGCCGCCGAAGGCGACAATCTCGTCACTCGCGCGGCGGCCCGCTTCCGAGCAACGTTCGGCGGCGGCGCCCATGCCATCGAATTGGAAAAGCATCTGCCGGTCGCCTCCGGGATCGGCGGCGGATCGGCCGATGCGGCCGCCACGCTGCGTGCTTTGGCTCGGATCCATGGTGTAGACCCAGCGGACCCCCGGCTGTTCGCCATCGCCGACCGCCTGGGTTCGGATGTACCCGCCTGTCTGTTGGGGCGAACCGCGCTGGGGCAGGGGCGGGGGGAACGCCTCCTGCCTATCGAGGGGCTTGCCGGAACGCCAGCGTTGCTGGTGAACCCCGGCGTTGCCGTATCCACGGCGGCGGTCTTTCGAGGCTGGGACGGTCAGGATCGCGGGCCCATCGGCACGGGCGATCTGCTCACCGCCGCGCAAGCGGGGCGCAACGACCTGGAGCGGCCGGCACGGGTGCTGGCGCCTGAGATCGACGCCGTGCTCGCCGCACTGGCTGCCCAGCCCGGCGTGCTGCTGTTCCGCATGTCGGGATCAGGCGCAACCTGCTTCGCGCTGCTGGAGAACCATGCCGCCCGCGATGCAGCTGCGCGCGCGCTGAGACTGCCCGGCTGGTGGGTGGCCGCGACGGCGCTCTGCTGATCGGGTAACGTAATCTTCAGCATTGGCCGCGATCCTGCTCGGCGGCGAATCTGGCGCAGCGCGAACGTTCGTCCTTGGCTCGCGGGCACGCTCTTTCGGGAGTCTGCCCGCGCGCCATCGCGTGACTTGGCTGCGCAGATCGGGCACAGCTCCTTCACATGATCGAAGTTCGTTGGGATGGGCCGATCGCCACCCTTGCACTCGCACGCGGCAACGCGCGTAACGCCGTGCCGATGGCAGGATGGGAGCGGCTTCCCGCCCTGATCGCCGGACTGGGCGACGCAAGAGCGGTAGTGTTGCGCTCGGACATGCCGGGCATTTTCTCCGCCGGGGCCGACGTCAGCGAATTCGCGCATTTGCAGGTGGATCCCGACGCCAGAACCCTTTTCCGCCATCGGATGCGCTGCGCGATCGATGCATTGGCGGCCCTGCCGATGCCAGTCGTCGCCGCCGTGGACGGCGGCTGTTTTGGTGCCGCCGTGGCGCTGATCCTCGCCGCAGACTTGCGTATAGCCGGCGACGGCGCGCAGTTTGCGGTAACGCCGGCGCGGTTGGGGCTCGGCTATCCGCGTGAAGACGTCGCTCGGCTCGCTGCGCAGGTCGGGCGCGGGCGGGCGGCCGAACTGCTCTTCACCGGGGACGCGATCGACGGCGACAGCGCGGCACGCATCGGCCTGGTCGAGCGCCGCGCGCCCGACGCCGGGGCCGCCGCCGCGAAGCTTGCGGCGCGAATCGCGGAGAATGCGCCGGCTGCGATCCGTCAGCTGAAAGGGGCTCTGCGCCGCCCCGACGATCCCGATCTCGATCGTGCGTTCGACGCAGCCTTTGGCGGTCCGGAACTGGCGGAAGGATTGGCAGCATTCAAGGCGCGCAGACGGGCGGTGTTCGAATGAGCGTTATAGAATTCCTGGACGGCAGCGCGCAGGAAGTGCTGCTGTTGTGCGACCATGCATCCAATGCGGTGCCGCCGGATGTGAAGCTCGGCATCGATCCGGCGCTGCTGGATCTGCACATCGCCGTCGACATCGGTGCTGCGGCGGTGACTCGAGCACTGGCCGCAAGACTGGGGGCGCCGGCGATCCTCGCAACGGTTTCCCGGCTGGTCATCGATCTCCATCGCGAGCCGGACCATGACGCGCTGATCCGGAGCAGCAGCGACGGACACCCGATCCCCGGCAATGTCGGCGCTGATCGAAATGCGCGGATTGCCCGGTTCCATGCGCCGTATCACCGGCACCTGCGCGATCAGGTTCGCCGCCAACGCCCGGCATTGATCCTGTCAATCCACAGCTTCACCCCCCGCCTGGAGCAGCATGGCAGCCCGCGGCCCTGGGAGATCGGCGTCCTCTACAATCGCGACGTACGCGCTGCGTGTCCTGCGATCGCGTGGCTGCGCGGACAGGGGATTTCGACGGGCGACAATGAGCCTTATTCCGGCCGGATGTTCAACGCGACGCTGAACCGCCATGCCGAGGCGCAGGGTATTCCCTCGATAGCGCTGGAGATCCGCAACGATCTCATCCGCGATCCTGCAGGCGTGGCCTGCTGGGTCCAGCGTCTCACCTCGCTCGTGGTTTTTCTACGCAACACTCTTGCGCAAAAGGGTGCTCCCGCGACATAGGCTTGCGCGCTATGACCAACCGATTCGACAAGTCCAAGCTCCCCAGCCGCCACGTCTCCGTGGGGCCGGAGCGCGCGCCGCACCGCAGCTACTACTATGCCATGGGGATTCCCGAGGAGGATATCGCCAAGCCGTTCGTCGCCGTGGCGAGCGCCGGCAACGACAGCGCGCCGTGCAACACCACCCTAGATTTCCAGGCCGATGCCGCGCGCCAGGGCGTGATCGCCAATGGCGGCATGCCGCGCCGCTTCAACACCATCACGGTGACCGACGGCATTGCCATGGGCCATCAGGGGATGAAATCCTCGCTGGTCAGCCGCGAAGTGATCGCCGACTCGGTCGAGCTCAGCGTGCGCGGCCATTGTTATGACGCGCTGGTTGCGTTCGCGGGCTGCGACAAGTCGCTGCCGGGGATGATGATGGCGATGCTGCGCCTCAACATCCCGTCGATCTTCGTCTATGGCGGCTCGATCCTGCCGGGCCGGTTCGAGGATCGTGACGTCACCGTGGTCGACGTGTTCGAGGCGGTGGGCAAATTCGCCGCCGGCAATTGCCCGCTCAAGGACCTGACCGCGCTCGAGAAGGTTGCATGCCCGGGGCACGGCGCGTGCGGCGGCCAATTCACCGCCAACACCATGGCGTGCGTCGGTGAGGCGATGGGATTGTCCTTGCCGAACAGCAATATGGTGCCTGCTCCCTACAAGAGCCGTGAAGAAATCGCGATCGCGGCCGGCCATCAGGTGATGAACCTGCTGGAGATGAACCTGCGTCCGCGGGACATCGCGACCCGCGCCGCCTTCATCAATGCCGCCCGCGTGGTGGCGGCGACCGGCGGCTCGACCAACGCCGCGCTCCACCTGCCGGCGATGGCCAACGAAGCGGGCATCGAGTTCGACCTGCACGACGTTGCCGAAGCATTCAAATCAACGCCTTACATCGCTGACCTCAAGCCAGGTGGTAAGTATGTCGCCAAGGACATGCACGCTGCCGGCGGCGTCTACATGCTGATGAAGACGATGCTGGCCAACGGCCTGCTCGACGGCAGCTGCATGACCGTGACCGGCAAGACATTGGGCGAGAATATCGACCAGGTTACCTGGAACCCGGACCAGAAGGTGATCTACGACGTGAAGACGCCGATCACGCCCACGGGCGGTGTCGTTGGCCTGCGCGGCAGCCTCGCGCCCGAAGGTGCCATCGTGAAGGTGGCGGGCATGCACCGCCTCCAGTTCACCGGCCCGGCGCGCGTGTTCGATTGCGAGGAGGATGCCTTCCAGGCGGTGGAGAACCGCCAGATCAACGAAGGCGAGGTCATCATCATCCGCTACGAAGGGCCCAAGGGTGGCCCGGGCATGCGCGAGATGCTCTCGACCACCGCGGCGCTCTACGGCCTCGGCATGGGCGAGAAGGTGGCGCTTATCACCGACGGCCGCTTCTCGGGCGGCACCCGCGGCTTCTGTATCGGCCATGTCGGCCCCGAGGCGGCCGAGGGCGGCCCGATCGCGCTGGTCGAGGACGGCGACACCATCCGCATCGATGCCGAGGCGGGCACGATCGACCTGGACGTGCCCGAGGACGTGCTCGCCGAGCGCCGCGCGCGCTGGCAGCCGCGGGTGAACGACTATCAGTCGGGCGCGCTCTACCGCTATTCGCAGAATGTCGGCCCGGCCTATCAGGGGGCGGTGACGCACCCCGGCGCCAAGGCCGAGCGCCATGTCTACGCGGACATCTAGTCTCGCGCTGACCTTGCTTGTGGCGGGCTGCGGTGCCGATCCGGCGTCGCAGCCCGCTGCGCAAGCAGGTGAGACGGTTGCCTGCGCGCCGGTGGGCGAGGCGCTGCTGCCGGTATGTACGCTGGAGCGCGGCAAAGACGGGTTGCTGGTTCCTCATCACCCGGATGGCGGCTTTCGGCGTCTGCGGATCGAGGCAAATACGATCACTGCGGCAGATGGCGCGGAACTTGCCACGACCAGCGCTGTCGGTCGCGCCACCGAGGTGACGATCGGCGGGATGCGCTATCGCCTCGCGGACAAGGGCGCTACAGCGGGGCAATGATCCCGCCCGGCGCCCCAATTCTTACGGCCGACGCGATGCGAGCCGCCGAGGAAGCGGTGTTCGCGCGCGGCGTTTCCCAGGACGAACTGATGGAGCGCGCCGGCGCGGCGGTGGCGCGCGAGGCGGTGCGCTTCGCGATGGGGCGCCCGGTGCTGGTGCTCGCAGGCCCGGGCAACAATGGCGGCGATGCCTATGTCGTTGCGCGACATTTGCGCGACGCAGGTCTCGACGTGTTGGTCGCTGCCTCGGGTGCGCCGAAGCCCGGTGCGGCCGAGCGGATGCACGCGCGCTGGGATGGGCCGACGACGTCGCTCTACGGCGCGCCGGTGCGGCCGGTGGTGATCGATGGGCTGTTCGGGATCGGTGTCACGCGCTCGCTGGAGCGCAGCATCGCCGCCGTGCTCTCCGAACTGGTGCGCGGGGCCGAGTTCACGCTGGCGATCGATCTGCCCTCGGGGATGGATACCGATAGCGGCGACGAGCTCGGCGCCCCGCGTGGCGTGAACGCCACCGTCGCGCTGGGCGCGCTCAAGCCGGCGCATCTGCTCGGCGACGGGCTGTCCCGCTGCGGCCATGTCTTGCTCGCCGATATCGGCATTCCGGCCGACACCGCCTGGCAGACCGTCGCCCGGCCTCGGCTGCAGGCGCCGGGCCCGCAGAGCCACAAGTATAGCCGCGGGCTGGTCGCGGTGGTGGAAGGTGCGATGCCCGGCGCGGGCCGCCTCGCAGCACGGGCGGCGATGGCGAGCGGGGCGGGCTATGTGATGCTCGCCGGGCCGGAGCCGGCGGGTCCGGCGCCCGATGCGCTGGTGCGTCGCACGATCGACGATGCCGATGATCTCGCCGATTTCTTCGCCGGCGATCGGATCGACGCCATCGTGCTCGGCCCCGGGCTTGGCCGTGATCGCCGTGCCGAAGCGTTCCTGCGGGCAGGGCTGGCGGCCGACAAGCCGCTGGTGCTCGACGGCGATGCGCTGAGCCTGCTCGGTACCGGCGCGGCGGCTGCGCTGGCGGCCCGCGAGGCGCCGGTGTGGATTACGCCCCATGGCGGCGAATTCGACCGGATGTTCGATAGCGAAGGCAGCAAGATCGATCGTACATTGCAGGCGGCGGCCGCGAGCGGCGCAACCGTGGTTCACAAGGGCGGCGACACGGTGATCGCGGGCCCCGACGGCAATGTCCGCGTGCTGGCCGGCGCCTCGCCCTGGCTGTCGACTGCCGGCACCGGGGACGTGCTTGCCGGCGTGCTGGGCGCGCAGATCGCGCAGGGCGGCAGCGGGGTCGATCCGGCGGCTGCGGCGGTGTGGCTGCATGGCCGCGCGGCGCAGCTTGCAGGTCCCGCCTTTTTCGCCGATCAGCTCGTCGCTCAACTGGCGGAAGCGTGTTTGGAATGTCTGTGAGCGAAGTCGAAGTGGTGCGCGTCGCCGCGCGGGGCGATGGGGTAACCAGCGACGGCCGGCATTTCCCCCTCACCGCGCCGGGCGACTGGGTGGGTGAGGATGGTGCGGTTCGCTTCGGTCCGCATCACCAGACGCCGCCCTGCCTTCATTTCCCGAGCTGCGGCGGTTGCCAGCTCCAGCATCTAGACGATGCCGCATGGAGCCGTTTCCTCGCCGAGCGCGTGCGTAGCGCGCTCGCGGCACAGGGGCTGGAGGCGGAGATCCGCACGCCCTTGCTTTCGCCGCCGCGCACCCGCCGCCGCGCGACGCTCCACGCCGAGCGGCGCGGCAAGCAGGTAAGGATCGGCTTCACCGAGGCGGGCAGCCACAAGCTGATCGACCTCGTCGAATGCCATGTCCTCGCGCCCGAGCTGTTCGCGCTGCTCGCGCCGCTGCGCCGGCTGTTGGCGACGCTGCTCCCCGAGGCGCGGCGGGTGAATGTGCATCTCGCGCTGAGCGATCAGGGGCGCGACGTGCTGGTCGAGGGCATCGATCCCGAAGGCCTGGCCGCGGCGGAGGCGATCACCGCCTTTGCCGAAGCCGAGAAACTGGCCCGCTTTGCCATTGACGAGGGCTTTGGTCCGACAGCGCGCTGGGAGCCGGTGCCGGTGACGATCACGCTCGGCGGGGTCGCGGTGCCGCTGCCGAGCGGCAGCTTCCTCCAGGCGACGCCCGAGGGCGAGGCGGCGCTGGTGGCGGCCGTACGGGAGATCGTCGGCGGGGTGGGGACGGTAGCCGACCTGTTCGCCGGGCTCGGCACCTTCACCTTCGCGCTGCAGCGTGCGCGGGTCTATGCCGGCGAGGCGGCTCGAGACGCAATCCTGTCGCTGAAGACGGCAGCGGGCGTGGCGGAACGCCAGGTGTTCGGCGATCACCGCGACCTGTTCCGCCGCCCGCTCACCACTGCCGAGCTCGACCGGTTCGATGCGGTAGTGCTCGATCCGCCGCGGGCAGGTGCGCGCGAGCAGATAAGTGAACTCGCCGGCTCCAAGGCGCCGATCCTGGCCTATGTTTCGTGCAATCCCAGTACTTTCGCACGCGATGCCGAGATTTTGTGCAAGGGCGGGTATCGGCTCGATTGGGTGCAGCCGGTGGGGCAGTTCCGCTGGTCGACCCATGTCGAACTGGCCGCAAAGTTTAGTCGCTAGGATATTCCGCGCGTAGGAAAAACAGGCCGTCGGGCGGCGCGTTCAAGCCCAATGTGGTCCGGTCACGCGCCGCCAGTGCATCGCGCACATCCTCCGGTGCCCATTTGCCTTGGCCGACCAGCGAAAGGCAGCCGACCATCGAGCGCACCTGATGATGCAGGAAAGAGCGCGCCGAGGCGAACACGCTGATCCGCTCGCCCTCCTGCGCCACGTCGAGCCGGTCGAGCGTGCGCATCGGGCTGTCCGCCTGGCAATGCGCCGAGCGGAAGGTGGTGAAGTCGTGGCGGCCCACCAGATACGCAGCCGCTGCCTGCATCGCTGGCGCGTCGAGCGGTCCCGAGAGGCGCCAGGCGAGGCCCTTCTCCCAAGTCAGTGGGGCCCGCCGAGTTACGATCCGATATTCATAATGGCGACTAAGGCACGAGAATCGCGCATGCCAGTCCCCCGAAACCTCGTCGCAGGCAAGGATTGCCACAGGGTTCGGCCGCATCCGCGCATTGAGCGCCTCCATCAGCCGGAACGGCGTGATCGGCTTGGCGATGTCGCAATGTGCGCGCATGCCCAACCCGTGGACTCCGGCATCGGTGCGCCCGGCGGCATGTACGATCACGTCCTCACCGGTGACCGCATGGGCCGCGTCCTCGATTGCCTGCTGGACGCTGGGGCCGTGATCCTGCCGCTGCCAGCCCATGAACGGGCGGCCGTCGAACTCCACCGTCAGCGCGAAGCGCGTCAAAGCTGCGTCCCCGCCGGGATCGGGAAGCCGCGCAGCAGCTCGGCGACCGTCATTACCCCGCGACCGGCGCGCTGGATCGCGGTCGGGCGGATCGCGCCCTCGCCGCAATGGATCAGCAGGTCGTCGCCGACGGTGCCGGCCGAGCCGCTGGCGTCGACCAGATCGGCGGCATGGATGCGGAAGCGCTCGCCGTTCAGCTCGAAGAACGCCCCCGGGGCAGGATTGAACGCCCGCACCGCCTGTTCGACCTCCACCGCGCTGCGGGTGAAGTCGAGCCGCGCCTCGGCCTTGTCAATCTTGGCGGCGTAGGTGACGCCCCCCTCGGGCTGCGGCACCGCCGGATAGGCGTCGAAGTCGGCAAGCACCGCCACCATCAGCCGCGCACCCATCGCGCTCAGCTCCGCCCGCAGCTCGCCGGCGGTCTTGCGGTCGATCGGCGTGCGGCCCTCCAGCCGCACCGGGCCGGTATCGAGCCCGGCCTCCATCTGCATGATGCCGACGCCGGTCTCCGCATCGCCGGCGAGGATCGCCCGCTCGATCGGCGCAGCGCCGCGCCAGCGGGGAAGCAGCGAACCATGCACGTTGAGGCAACCCAGCCGCGGCGCCGCCAGCACCGCCTTCGGCAGGATCAGCCCATAGGCCGCGACCACCGCCACGTCCGCCTCCAGCGCGGCCAGCGCTGCCTGCTCCTCCGCACCTTTCAGGCTCAGCGGCGTCCGCACTCCGATCCCCAGTGCCTCGGCGCGGGCATGGACCGGGGAGGGGGTCAGCGCCTTGCCGCGCCGGCCGGCGGGGCGGGGGGGCTGGGTGTAGGTGGTAAGGATTTCGTGACCTGCTTCGACAAGCGCGTCGAGCACCGGCACGGCGAAATCGGGGGTTCCCATGAAGAGAATGCGCATGCTTCCCCCTCAACCGCTTGGCAGGCGCGCATGCAAGCCCCTATGTGACACGAATGGCCTCTCCCGAAATCGAAGCGCTGACCCAGGCCCTGTCGCGGCTGCCCGGTTTCGGGCCGCGATCGGCGCGGCGGGCGGTGCTCCACCTGCTCAAGAAGCGCGAGACGACGCTCGACCCGCTGCTCGCGGCGCTCAGCGCGGTGAGCCAGAAGCTCACCACGTGCCATATCTGCGGCAATGTCGACACGCACGACCCCTGCGCGATCTGCGCCGACCCGCGCCGCGACGACCGTTCGCTGTGCGTGGTGGAGGAAGTCGCCGACCTCTGGGCGCTCGACCGCGCGCGGCTGTTCCCCGGCCGCTTCCATGTGCTGGGCGGCAAGCTCTCCGCGCTCGACGGCGTGCGGCCCGAGGACCTGCGCATCGACGCGCTGGTCCGCCGGGTGGGCGCGGGGGGCATCGACGAGGTCGTCCTCGCGATGAACGCCACGCTCGAGGGCCAGACCACCGCCCACTATGTCTCCGAACGGCTGGAAGCCTTCCCCGTGCGCGTCACCCAACTCGCCCACGGCCTGCCGGTGGGCGGCGAACTCGACTATCTCGACGAAGGCACGCTCGCCCAGGCGCTCCGCGCGCGCCGCCCGGTTGCTTGACGCTGCGGGCCGCGCCACCTAAATTTAGGCGATGGCCATCCTCCCCATCGTCGAAGTACCCGATCCGCGTCTGCGTCTCGTCTCCACCCCTGTCGAGGCGGTCGATGACGACGTGCGCACGCTGATCGGCGACATGTTCGACACGATGTACGATGCGCCGGGCATCGGCCTCGCCGCGATCCAGGTGGGCGTGCCCAAGCGGCTGATCGTGATGGACCTGCAGGAGGAAGAGGACGAGGAGGGCAGGCCGATCCGGCACCCGCGCGTCTTCATCAATCCCGAGATCCACGAGCCCGCCGAGGAGCTTTCGGTCTATACCGAGGGCTGTCTGTCCGTTCCCGACCAGTTCGCCGATGTCGAGCGCCCCGCGCGCTGCCGCGTGACCTGGCTCGACGAGAAGGGCGAGCGCCATGACGAGGTCTTCGAAGGCCTGCTCGCCACCTGCATCCAGCACGAGATGGACCATCTGGAGGGCATCGTGTTCCTCGACCACCTTTCGCGGCTCAAGCGCGACATGCTGCTGAAGAAGCTCAACAAGGCCCGCAAGGCGGCCTGATTATCGCGACGGCGCGTTGAGCCTGCAGTATCCTCCCCCGCCAGGGGGAGGAAACGTCTGTTCCATGACTCCCGCCGTCATTCCCGCGAAGGCGGGAATCCATTGGCCTGTGCGTGGAAGCAGGTGCCGTGCCGTCCTGGCAAATGGATCCCCGCCTCCGCGGGGATGACGATTGAGGGGGAGGGGGCGTCGCCCCGCCACACCCCGCCATTTATCCACCGAACCCTTGTCCACGCGCGCCCAACCGACGCCCGCCGCCCTTGCGGCCCCGTCCCGCACGGCGTAAGTTCGCCTCCTGTTCCCGGGAGATTTGGTGTTGGATCCGTTCGTCGTTGGTTTCGTGATGGTGGCCCTGGTCGTGGGCGTGGTGGTCGGCTGGCTGATCGGCGCGCGCGGCACGAGCGAGGCGCGGGCCGAGAGCGCCCGGCGCGAGGCCGATTTCAAGGCCGCGATCACCGATCTCGCCATGGCCGAGGAACGCGTGGCGCAGCTCCCCCGGCTGCGCGAGGAAGCGGCGATGCTCCGCAACGAGCGAGACGCCGCCCGCATCGAGCTCGCCGAATTGAAGGCCAAGGCGGGATCGTTCGAGGAGCGGCTCGCCGAATTCGTCAATGCCCGCGAGGTGATGGCCGGCCAGTTCCGCGAACTCGCCTCGACCATGCTCGGCGAGACGCAGCGCGCCTTTCTCGAACGCGCCGAGGCGCGCTTCCACCAGGCGGGCGAGAAGAATGAGGAGCGGCTGCGCACGCTGCTCCAGCCGATCGACACCACGCTCAAGCGCTATGAGGAAGGCCTGCAGCGCGTCGAGAAGGATCGCAGCGACAGCTATGGCCAGTTGCGCGAGGCGATCAGCGCCGTCCATGCCAGCCTGGGCGAGACCCGCGCGGAAACCTCCAAGCTGGTCAATGCCCTGCGCGCCGCCCCCAAGACGCGCGGCCGCTGGGGCGAGCAGCAGTTCCGCAACCTGATCGAGATCGCCGGGCTTTCCGGCCATGTCGATTTCGCCGCCGAAGTCTCGGTCACCACCGAGGACGGCATGCTGCGGCCGGACTTCATCATCCGCCTGCCGGGCGACCAGCAGCTGATCGTCGACGTGAAATGCGTGCTCGACGGCTATCTCCAGGCCGCCGAGGCGACCAGCGCCGAGGAGCGCGCGGCGGCGCTGAAGGCCCATGCCAAGGCGATGAGCACCCATGCCGACGCGCTGTCGCGCAAGGCCTATTGGGCGCAGTTCGAAAAGGCGCCCGATTTCGTGATCATGTACATCCCCGGCGACAATTTCCTGTCGAGCGCGCTGGAAGTGGACATGGAGCTGTGGGAGCGCGCGGCGCGCAACCGGGTGATCATCGCCGGCCCCTCGGCCTTCCTGCCGCTCGCCCGCACCGTCGCGTCGATGTGGCGCCAGCAGAAGCTGACCGAGGATGCCCGCGAAGTCGGCAAGCTGGGCAAGGAACTGTACGAGCGGCTGGCGACGGCGGCGAGCCACCTCAAGCGCGTCGGCGGCGGGCTGAACAGCGCGGTGGAGAATTACAACAAGTTCGTCGCGAGCTTCGAAGGCCGGGTGATGGTCTCCGCGCGGCGCTTCCAGGCGCTCAACGTGGATGTCGGGAACAGCGCGCTGGATACGATCGACAGCGTTGA
This sequence comes from Sphingomonas sp. ATCC 31555, assembly GCF_000282895.1. Lineage (GTDB taxonomy): Bacteria > Pseudomonadota > Alphaproteobacteria > Sphingomonadales > Sphingomonadaceae > Sphingomonas. Next base: position 164,805 of record NZ_ALBQ01000018.1, on the reverse strand, counting down.
TGTGATCGCGCGGGCACCGACGGCGGAACTGCCGGCGCCCGAGGGGGGCGAGGTGGAGGAAGCGGCTGCGGCGGAGTGAGCAGGAGACTGTTGGCGCCAAGTCTACTTGCACGTTAGGGGTGACTTGATCCGAATATGATTCTTCCCTGTAAGCAGATTGTTCACTAATCTGGCGAAATGTTCGATTTGAGAATTTCAGTGGGGGAGTTTCAAAGACAATGAGTGGAAGTTTGGGCGCGGTTCAGCCGTTAGCTCTGCCCGCAGTCACAGGTGTGACGGGGCCGATGCTAGACGCATTAACAGCGGCGCTGGGTGTTGATCGTCAGGTGTTGGCGGTTGACGATCAAATCGACCATGCTTGGGGAAACCTTCCGCGGCTGCTGGGCAGGATCCCGGCTGAACACCGCAATGAGACCTTGGCCCGAATGTGTGTAGCTGTGGCGTCTGGCTTGTTCGACAGCGCCATTAACTATGCATGGAACGCAGCTGTTGTCGAACTTCGCCAAAAAGTTCGACGTTTTGGCCTCAATGTTATTCCTCAGATAATTGGAAAACAATTTGATGAGGCTGCGCTGGTCGATCTGAAGGATGTGGAGTTGCTTCAGCTGTGTCTGAAGTTGAACCTCATATCTGAAGATGGATTTTTCCTCTTAGATCAATGTCGAGCGATCAGAAATAATTTCTCCGCTGCTCATCCTTCGATGGGGGTAATTGATGAAGATGAGCTTTTATCATTTCTCAATCGTGTTGCTCGCCATGCTTTGTCTAATGAGCGCAACCTAGTTGGCGTAGACATTCCCGCTTTTCTGGCTGCGCTTAAACTTAGCCGCTTTTCGGCCGACCAGCTTGATGCGTGGAAGCGCCGCCTTCTTGAAACGTTTGACGCTCAGCGTGAAATGCTTTTCGGGACCCTTCATGGAATGTACTGTGATCCAGCGTCTGGCGAAGAAGCACGTGTAAACGCTATAGGTGTTTGTCAGGCGATATTGGATGTTCTAACCCCAAACACTAAGTCAACTCTTGTTGATAGGCATCAGGATTACGTAGCTAAGGGTGAGGTAGCTAGGCATACTGCTTCGCAGCAGTTTTTTGAGCGTCTCGGCTTGCTATCATTGCTTGGTGAAGCAGAAGTTCACCTTCTTATAACGAAGGCCGCTCAATCGCTGATGTCGGTTCATCAAGATTATAACAACTTCTATAACGAGCCCCCGTTCGCGGAACGTCTACTTGGCCTTACGTCTCAAAACCGAGTACCTGAAAGCGCTCAGCATGCTTTCGTAGAGGCGCTCGCCACCGCAGCTACCGGCAGCCGATACGGTGTTTCGAATGGCGCCTACACCTACTACGTAACTATGGTAAAATCGCTCTCACCGGCTGAAGTGTCTATTTTTCTTGAACTGCCGCTAAAGCAAACGATTTTAGCCAGTAGGTTATATGCGTACCAGTCTTGTCGGGATCGATTTAAGGCGTTGGTTAAAATGATCGATCCTGCCACTGTGCCAACTCAGGCGAAGGCTGAGTACGCAAAGTGGATTATCTGACCAATTCTATTCTGTTTTTCCATGATTAGGTTAGTCGGTGCGGGTGGTTTTGCTATTGTGCGCTTGCCCGCACCAGCACCAGCGTCTTCCCATCCCGCCCGGTGAGCAGCAGCCGGCCGCGATGGCTTTGCTGGACCGCCAGGCGCTGGTCGAGCAGGGCGAGCAGCGCCTTTTCCTGCCGCATCAGCGCCGGAGAGCAGGCGCGGCGGGTGGTGATCACGCCGCCGGTGGTCAGGTAGCCGCGCTCCACCCGATAGATGCCGACCAGCGTGTTACAGCCGGTAGTGCCGCTGATCCGCAGGCCCTCCAGCTTTAGCCGGGGCCGGCTGCCGGGGATGACGGCGTGCCCGTCGACGCCGGTGATGCGCCAGTCGCCAAGGAGGCGCTGTTCCTCGGGGGAGAGCGGGGGCGTCTCGGCGCGGGGTTGCTCGCGGGGTGGGGTGGGGTCGGTGGTCTGCGCGGCGGCGGGGAGGGGGAGGAGGAGGGTTAGGGCCAGGAGGAGGGCGGCGGCGTATTTGCATGGGCCTTCACCCTCACCCTCCCATCGCTGGCGCGATGGGCCCCTCCCTCTCCCAAGGGGAGAGGGGTCTTGCTCCCTCTCCCCTTGGGAGAGGAGCATCGGGTGAACAGTGCCCCCGCACTGTTCAGGCCCTGCCGGGGGCAGGGCCGACCCGATGCTGGCCCGCTGCCGCAGGCAGTGGGAAGGGTGAGGGTGGCCGCGCAACGTCACCCCCATCCCATCACCCCTGCCGGAACTGGTTGCGTACTTCATAGGCCATCACCGCCGTTGCCACGGCCGCATTGAGGCTGTCCGCCTTGCCGAGCATGGGGATCTTTACCAGAAGATCGCAGGCGGCTTCCAGTTGCGGCGGCATGCCCTGCGCCTCGTTGCCGGTGAGCAGGAAGGTGGGTGCTGCGTAGCGCGGGGCCTGATAGTCGTGATCCGTGTCGAGGCTGAGGCCGACGAGCTGGCCGGGGCCGGCGCGCAGCCAGGGCTCGAATTCCTCCCAGCGGGCGCGGGCGACGGGCACGGTGAACAAGGCGCCCATGCTCGCGCGCACCGCCTCGACCGAGAAGGGATCGACGCAGTCGTCGATCAGGATCAGCCCGCCGGCGCCCACCGCGTCGCCGGTGCGCAGGATGGTGCCGAGATTGCCGGGATCGCGCAGGCGCTCGGCGACCAGCCAGATCGGCGCGGTGCTGCGGTCGATATCGGCAAGGTCCAGCGCGAACTCCGGGTACACGCCGACGACCGCGCCCGGATTGTCCTTGCCGGAGAGCTTCGACAGGATGTCGGCATTGGTCTCGATCGCCTCGCCGCCCTGCGCCTCGGTGGCGGTGACGAGGGCGACGACCAGCGGGTGGCGGGCGGTCTCGGCGGTGTAGAACAGATAATCGGGGATGCGGCCGGCCTCGCGCGCCTCGGTCAGGATGCGCAGGCCCTCGGCGAGGAACAGCCCCTCTTCGCGGCGGTGGCGCTTGTCGCGCAGGTTGCGCATGCGCTTGATGAGGGGGTTGGAATAGGCGGTGATTTCGCGTGGCATCCCGGCGCTATAGGGCGGGACGGGGGCGGGGGCTAGTTGGGGTGCGGCGGCGCGCTTAGCCTGCGTTCCCCTTCCGCTTGCGGGAGGGGCTAGGGGAGGGGCTGGAACGGTGCAGCGCCTCTTCCACGTCAATCCCTCCCCCGACCCCTCCCGCAAGCCGGAGGGGAGCGCAGGGGCGGAGGCCTATTCCTCGTTGAACCGCGCTTCGACCAGTTCGACCAGCGCCTGCACCGCGCCCTCGGCGCCGTCGCCTTCGGCCCAGATCGTGATCGTGTCGCCCTTGGCGGCGCCGAGCATCATCAGATCGAGGATCGAGGTGCCGGCGGCGCTGTTGCCGTCCTTCTCGACGGTGAGCTCGCAGGGCTGGGTGCTGGCGAGGGTGACGAAGGCCATGCTGGCGCGGGCGTGGAGGCCGCGGCGGTTGACGATGGTGACGGTGCGGCTGGTACGGCTCACGCGGCGGCTTCTCCCAGAACCTCCGAGGCGATGGTGATGTATTTGCGGCCCGCATCGCGGGCGGCGGCCACCGCCTCTGTAACCTTCATCGTGGTGCGGGCGCTGCCGAGACGGATCAGCATCGGCAGGTTGATGCCGGCGATCACTTCGATCCGCCCCGCTTCCATCAGCGAGATGGCGAGGTTCGAGGGCGTGCCGCCGAACAGATCGCTCAGCACGATCACGCCCTTGCCCGAATCGACCGCGGCGATCGCCGCCTTGATGTCGGCACGGCGCGTTTCCATGTCGTCCTCGGGGCCGATGCAGATCGCGGCGACCTGCTCCTGGCTTCCCACTACATGCTCCATCGCGACGACGAACTCTTCGGCGAGCCGTCCGTGCGTCACGAGTACCAACCCGATCATTGTTTTTCTCCGCCCCCTTGTATCGTCACCGGCGCTCCCTCCAGCGAGTCCTGCGGCGCGGTCTGCAAGTCGCGATGGGTTACCGTGGGGGAAAATCCCGCCGCGCGCAACCGACGCGCCACGCGCTCCGCGACGTGCACCGATCGATGTCGGCCGCCCGTACAGCCGAATGCGATCGTGACATAGGATTTTCCTTCCGCCTGATAGCGCGGCAGCAGCAGCAACAGCAGCGATTCGATCTGCTCCATCGCTGCATCATAGGCCGGATCGGCGGCGATATAGGCGGAAACATCGGCATCCCTGCCCGTTCCGGGACGCAGGGCGGCATCCCAGTGCGGGTTGCGCAGGAAGCGCATGTCCAGCACCAGATCGGCGTCGCGCGGGAGGCCGCGCGAAAAGCCGAACGAGGTGACGCTGAAGGTGGTCTTGCCGGTGCCGTCCGCCGAGAAGATCGCGCGGATCGCCTGGGCAAGCGCGTTGGCGGTCATGTCCGTCGTGTCGATCAGCCGGTTGGACCAGCGGCGCAGCGGGCCCAGCAGCTCGCGTTCGCGCGCGATGCCGTCCACCGCCGGACGATCCTGCGCCAGCGGGTGGCGACGGCGGGTCTCGGAATAGCGGCGGACCAGCTCCGCGCCGGCGCATTCGAGGAACAGCGTGCCGACGTCATGGCCCTGTTCCTCGCGCAGCTTCTTGATGCGCTGGACGACGCTTTCGGGATCAAAGCCGCGCGTCTGGGTGCCGATGCCGAGCGCCAGCGGACGCTGGTCGTCGCCCTCGGCGGCTTCGGCAGGGGCGGTATCGAGCAGGCGGTTGAGCAGCAGCAGCGGCAGATTGTCCACCACTTCCCAGCCGAGATCCTCCAGCGTGCGCAGCACCGTCGACTTGCCGGCGCCGGACATGCCGGTGACGAGAAGGATGTGCTTCGGGCGACGCGGGTTCATGCGATGTGCTTCCGGATACGGGCGAAGCGGGAGGAACTGGCAAGGGCGCTCATGGTTGCTCCGCCAGCGGAAGACGAACCACGAACCGCGCGCCGCTGAGCCTGTCTTCCCGCGATTCCACCACGATGCTGCCCTGATGGCCTTCGACGATGGTGCGCGCAATGGCAAGGCCGAGACCGGAATGCTGGCCGAACGCTTCGCTGGAGGGGCGCACCGAATGGAAGCGGCGAAAGATCGCTTCGCGCGCCTCCTCCGGCACGCCGGGGCCCTCGTCCTCGATGCGGACGGCGAGCATCCCCGCTTCCTCCTGCTCGGCCGCGATGGCGACCAGGCCGCCGGGCGGAGAGAAGGAGAGGGCGTTTTCGATGAGATTTTCGAACACCCGTTCCAGGCGCGCCGGCTCTCCCATGACCTGCATCGATTGCCCGCGCGGTCGATCGAAACGCAGCCGCACATCGCCGAGCGTGCCGCGCTCCGCGCGCTGCGCCACCAACGCGGCGAGGAGCGCGCCGAGGTCGAATGGCTCAAAAGTCGCGCGGCTCAACTGGGCATCCAGCCGGGAGGCCTCGGAAATGTCGGTGATCAGGCGATCCAGCCGGTGGATGTCGTCGCGCACGATATCGAGCAGCCGGGCCTGGAAAGCCGGATCCTTGACGGTCGACAGCCCTTCCACCGCGGAACGGAGCGAGGCCAGCGGGTTCTTCAGTTCGTGCGTCACGTCCGCCGCAAAGGTTTCGGTGGCATCGATCCGCGCCCGCAGCGCCTGGCTCATGTCGGACAGGGCGCGCGCGAGCATGCCGATTTCGTCGCGCCGTTCGGGCAGACGCGGCACCACCACTTCGCGGGCCCGGCCGAGCCGCACGCGGATGGCGGCCAGCGCCAACCGGCGCAGCGGCCGGACGATGGTGCGCGCCAGGAACAGCGAGAGCAGCACCGAAACCAGCGAGACAATGCCGAGGACGACGCCCAGCCGATAACGTTCGAGACGCACCGTCTGCGTGATGTCGCGGGCGTTGAAGGCCGTCATCACCACGCCCAGGCCGGTGATCGGCGCGGCGGCGGTGATGACGGGCGTGCGATCGGGCGCGCGCCACACCGTAGCGGCGGCGGCATGCGTTTCCAGCGCGGTGCGCACATCGGGCCAGTTAAGTCCGGCGTCGCGCGGGCGCTCGCGATAGAGCGGCGATCGATCGGCACCGGCGACCTTGTCGATCACCGCATCGAGAAAGCGGGCGATCGTCTGCCCCACCGGATCCTTGTCCGGATCGCGCAGCACCAGGTTGCGCAGGCCGAGCTCGCGGCTGTCGCTGAGCAGCTTGCCCTGCGGATCATAGAGGCGGATGCGCGTGCCCATGTCGCGCGCGAGGCTGAGCACCAGCAGGTCGCGGCGCTTGTCGGTGGCCGAGGCCAGCGCCTGCGCGATCAGCCGCACCTCGCGGCTGGTCTGCTCGACGCGGCTGTCGACGATGCGGCTGCGATAGCTGTCGAGATAGAAGAACCCGCCGCACAGCAGCGCCAACGCGAAGATGTTGACCGCCAGGATCCGTGGCGTGAGGCTGACCCGGCCCGACCATCGCAGCGCCAGGTCGCGCTCGTCATTCATCCGAGAAGCGATAGCCCGCGCCATAGAGCGTCTCGATCGCGTCGAATTCCGGATCTACCTGCCGGAACTTGCGGCGGACGCGCTTGATGTGGCTGTCGATCGTGCGATCGTCGACATAGATATCGTCTTGGTACGCGGCGTCCATCAGCTGGTTGCGCGTCTTGACGATGCCCGGGCGCTGGGCAAGCGTTTCCAGGATCAGGAATTCGGTGACGGTGAGCGTGACGTTGATGCCGCCCCAGGTCACCTTGTGACGCGCCGGATCCATCGTCAGTCGTCCGCGCTCCAGCACCTCGGCGGGCTCCGCCGGCGGGGCGCCCTCGGCCAGTGGTTGTGCAGGCTCGGTGCGGCGGAGAATCGCACGGATGCGAGCGATCAGCAGGCGCTGCGAGAAGGGCTTGGCGATATAGTCGTCCGCACCCATCGCCAGGCCGAGCGCTTCGTCCAGCTCATCATCCTTGCTGGTGAGAAAGATCACCGGGATGCTGCTCTTCTCGCGCAGGCGTCGAAGCAGTTCCAGCCCGTCCATCTTGGGCATCTTGATATCGAGCACCGCCAGCTCGGGCGGGTTTTCGATAAGCGCCTTCAGGGCGCTTTCGCCGTCCGAATAGACGCGGGTGAGAAAGCCTTCGGTCTGAAGCGCGATCGATACGGAGGTCAGGATGTTGCGGTCGTCGTCGACCAGCGCGATCGTCGCAGTCATCCGGCGGCCCTGGGCTGGCGCAAAATCATCATACCACCCGTTAGACCAAAGTTCGGCGCGCCTCAACAACCTGACAACGTTAACGCGGATTGACCCCGCTCCGGCCTCCATGCAAGCAATGGTCCGCAATAAAGTTGCGCCAACGGCAAATCGTCTGTTTTGTCATATAAATGGCGTAATAATAAATATGGAGGTTTGGGTGAGCAATCGGCAATCGCGCCACGATCTTGGCGAGCAGGGTTTTGTTACCGGTGCAACGCTGCACTGGAATCTGATTACCGCACCATTGGTGGAACACTCTCTTCGCCGCGGCGAAGGGCGGCTGGCGGCCGATGGTCCTTTGGTCGTTGCTACCGGCAAACATACCGGGCGATCTGCGAAGGACAAATTCATCGTGCGGGATGCCGAGACGGAGAGCAGCGTCTGGTGGGGCAAGACCAACCAGGCGATGACACCCGCGCATTTCGCCGCGCTCAAGGCCGATTTCCTCACCGAGCTGGGCAAGCGCGACGAACTGTTCGTCCAGGACCTGTATGGCGGGTCGCAGCCGGAGCATCGCGTGCAGGTGCGCGTGATCAACGAGCTCGCCTGGCACAATCTGTTCATCCGCACGATGCTGGTTCGGCCCGAAGCGGAAGCGCTGGCGGACTTCGTTCCCGAATACACGATCATCGACCTGCCGAGCTTCCGCGCCGATCCCGCGCGCCACGGCACCCGCGGCGAGACGGTGATCGCGGTGAGCTTCACTGACAAGCTGATCCTGATCGGCGGCACCGCGTATGCCGGCGAAATGAAGAAGAGCGTGTTCGGCCTGCTCAACTATCTGCTGCCCGAGCAGGGCATCATGCCGATGCACTGCTCGGCCAATATTGGACCGAAAGGCGACACCGCGATCTTTTTCGGCCTCTCAGGCACCGGCAAGACGACGCTCTCGGCCGATGCCACTCGCACACTGATTGGCGATGACGAGCATGGCTGGTCGGACACCGCGGTCTTCAACTTCGAGGGCGGCTGCTATGCCAAGATGATCCGTCTCTCGCCCGAGGCCGAGCCGGAGATCTTCGCCACCACCAAGCGTTTCGGCACGGTGCTGGAGAATGTGGTGATGGACCCGGTGACGCGCGCACTCGACCTCGACGATGCGAGCCTCGCCGAGAACAGCCGCGGCTCCTACCCGATCGATTTCATCCCCAATGCCTCGGCCGACAATCTCGGACCGGTGCCGAAGAACATGATCTTCCTCACCGCCGACGCCTATGGCGTGCTCCCGCCGATTGCCCGGCTGACGCCCGAACAGGCGATGTACCATTTCCTCTCGGGCTACACCGCGCGCGTGGCGGGCACGGAGATCGGCGTGACCGAGCCCGAGGCGACCTTCTCGACCTGCTTCGGCGCGCCGTTCATGCCGCGACACCCCTCAATCTATGGCAACCTGCTCAAGAAGCGGATCGCGGAAGGCAATGTCGCCTGCTGGCTGGTCAACACTGGCTGGACCGGCGGCAAATACGGCATCGGCCATCGCATGCCGATCAAGGCGACGCGCGCGTTGCTCAACGCCGCGCTCGACGGCAGCCTGAACCAGGCCGAGTTCCGCATCGATCCCTATTTCGGCTTCGAGGTGCCGGTGGCGGTGCCGGGCGTGGACGCGGCGATCCTGGACCCGCGCGAGACTTGGCCGGACCAGACCGAATATGATGCCACGGCCGAGAAGCTGGTCGATCAGTTCGTCGAGAACTTCGCCCAGTTCGAAGACCATGTCGAACAAGGCGTACGCTCTGCCGCACCAAAAGCGCGGGCCCTGGCCTGAGCGGCGGCGCGCCCGAGCCCTTACCGCCGCGGCGCTTCGCCAGCGCCGCGGCGATCGCCCGTGTCGGAGAGGGTCTGCTTGCCTGCACGCTTCCCCGCGCGGAATGGACGCATGAAGCGCATCTTGCCGCGTGCCTCTATCTGCTTACCGAGCGGCCAGACGTGGATGTCGATGTCGAGATCGGCGCGCTCATCCGACGCTACAACGAAAGCCTTGGCGGGACCAACGACGATCACCAAGGCTATCACGAGACGATCACCCGCGTGTACCTTGCCGGCGTGCGCCAATATTGCGCGGCGTGTGTCGAGGCCGAACTGCTCGATCGGGTGAGCGGGCTATTGGACGCGCCGATGGGGCGGCGCGACTGGCCGTTGCGCTTCTATAGCCGCGATCGATTGTTTTCGGTGGCTGCGCGGCGCGGCTTCGTCGAACCGGACCTCGCGCCGCTTCCCTAGGGCGTTTTCACCATAAGCGAAAACGCTCTAGGGAAGCGGTTCACTTGAAAAGACGCTAGCTGTCTGGTCTCCGCATCAGGCCTTCCGCGCCGCGACGTGCCGGTCGACGACATGCCCCAGCACCGTCATCGGCACATTGCCGCCGAGCAGCAGCGCATCGTTGAAGGCGCGGAAGTCGAACCGGTCACCCAGTGCGGCTTTGGCCCCGTCGCGGAGACGGTTGATCGCGGTATGGCCGACCTTGTAGCCGCATGCCTGGCCCGGCCAGGAGCAATAGCGGTCCACTTCTCCCTGCACTTCGTCCTCCGAAGAGCCATTGGCCTCCACGAACCAGCGAATCGCCTGATCGCGCGTCCAGCGCTTAGCGTGCAGGCCGCTGTCGACGACGAGTCGGCACGCCCGGAAGCCCAGCGACTGCAAATAGCCGAGCTTCGCCGCCGGGTTCGCCTGGTACACGCCCAGTTCGTCGGCCAATTGCTCGGCATAGAGTGCCCAGCCTTCCGAATAGGCGTTGAACTGGAGGAGCGAGCGGATCAGCGGCATCTTGAAGGTATATTCCCCCTGCCAGGCATGGCCGGGGATTGCTTCATGATAGGCCAGGTCGGGCAGACTGAACCGGGTCCAGATGCCCGTAGAGCGCAGATTGATCCACAAGCGGCCCGGCACCTTGCCGTCGATTGTGCCGGGTCCGCCATAGGCGCCTGCCGCGCCGGCTTCCTCGACCGGCGGGATGCGCTTCACTTCCACGTTTCCCGGTACCAGCGTGTGGAACGCCTGCGGCATTCGCTTGCGCATGTCGTCGATGCTGTCCTGCAGGATGCGGATGATCTCGGCGCGGCCGGCATCGCTTTCCGGGAAGGCGAAGCGCGGATCGGTGGCGAGCCCCCGCATTCGGGCGCCGACGCTCCCCTGCGTATAGCCGAGCGTTTTCAGGATCGTATCCATTTCCGACTGGAGTTCGGCGAGCTGCGCCTTGCCCATTTCGTGCACTTCATCCGGCGACATGGTCGTCGTGGTGCCGGCGCTCAGCGCCCAAGCATAATAAGCGTCGCCGTCCTTGAACTTCCACACGCCGGCATCCGACGTCGCGCGGGCGCGGTGACGTTCCAACTCGGCGATCTGGCGATCGAGCGCTGGCGCAACCTGGCTCGCGGCGATTTTCGCGGCGCGCGCTTCATAGCCGCCGGGCATCGTCGCAGTGCGCTTGGCGAGCGAGGTCACCACGTCCCATGTCGCGGGATCGCCGCTACGGGCGAGGCGGATCTGCTTCAGGCATTTGTCGAGCAGAAAGTCCGGGGCGATCACGCCTACCGACGCAGCCTGTTTCAGCCGCGCAGTCTCGCCATCCAGCGCACCGGCATAGGCCTGGAGACGGTCGCAATAAGCATCGGCATCGTCGCGCGTCGCGATCTGGTGATCGCTGTCGAGCATCCGCGGCACATCGATATAAGCGCCGACATTCTGAACGACGACATAGGGTGCGTTGCGCCAGCCGCCGACGGAAACGTCGCCATAGGGGAACGCCATGCCCTGCAGCCCATTGGCATAGGCCGCCTGGATCACATCGAGATGGACCCGCATTTCGGGGCTCACGGCCTTCAGGTCGACGCGATCGATGTCGGCAAGCGTCGCCTTCAGGTGCGCAGCCATCTTCGCGACGCCTGCGGGGGAGCGATCACCGAGCTGATGCTTCAGTGCAGCGCGCGTGCCCTTGTCGATGCCCAGCCCGGTCGCGCCTTCGGGATTGAGCGCCAGCAGCGCCTCTGCCGTGCGATCGATCAGTGCCTTGGCGGAATCCTCGGCGGCGCCCGAAGCCGCAAAGGCGGGGGCGGCGAGTGCGCCGGTGGCCAGCACCGCGCTGGAGCCAAGCAACACGTCTCGGCGAGTGGTACGCATGAAATCGACCTCTATTCGGTTGTCAGTTCTGGGGAAGGGTGGGCAGGGGCTCGACGCGCAGCATCGTGCCGTCGGCGCCGGTGATCCGGACGCGGGTGCCGGCTGCTGCCAGCGGGCCGCGGGCTGGCCATTCGCCGTCGCCGACACGGACTCGCCCGGCATTTTCATCGATCGGCTCCACGACGGTGACGACCTGGCCGATCATCCGTGCGATGCGATCGTTCAGCATGGGATCGGCACTGGCCACGGGGAAGTCGTGATACCAACGCTTGCCGATCAGCACTGCGGCCACCGACCAGGCTGCGAAGCCGACCAGCTGGCCGGCAAGCCCGAGGTCCGGCAGCAGCAACGCCAGCAGCCCGGTCAGTGCCGCAGCGATCGCGAAGAACACGATATACACCCCGGGCACCGCAAGTTCGACGATGCCGAGCAGGACGGCCCCGATCAGCCACAGCAGGGCAGGGTGTTGCAGCCAGTCCACCGACTCGATCAGCCCTGCTGCTCAAAGGGGGTGGGCCGGCGCGGCGCGGGTGCCGGCGGGGCAGGGGGTTTGGGCGCGCCACCGGAAAGCGCGTCCTTGGCCAGTTCGCCGATGCCGCCCAGCGTACCGATCAACTGCGTCGCTTCCACCGGGAACAGGATCGTCTTCGCGTTGGGCGAGGTGGCGAACTTGCCTACCGCTTCCACATATTTTTGCGCGATGAAGTAATTGAGCGATTGGGAACTGCCTGCTTCGATCGCGTCCGAAACGAGCTGCGTTGCCTTGGCTTCGGCTTCCGCGGCGCGCTCGCGCGCTTCAGCGTCGCGGAAGGCCGACTCGCGTCGGCCCTCCGCCTCGAGAATACGGGCCTGCTTCTGCCCCTCGGCACGCAGGATTTCCGATTGGCGCGCGCCCTCCGCCTCCAGGATGCTGGCGCGCTTTTCGCGTTCCCCTTCATCTGGCGACCCATCGCGTTGACGATATCGGCGGGCGGGCGGATGTCCTTGATCTCGACGCGGGTGATCTTGACGCCCCAGGGGGTGGTCGCGTGATCGACGACGGAAAGCAGCCGGGCGTTAATCTCGTCGCGCTTCGACAAAGTCTCGTCGAGATCCATCGAGCCCATCACGGTCCGCAGGTTCGTGGTGGTCAGCTGCAGCAGCGCGACATACAGGTCCGAGACTTCATAAGCGGCCTTGGCGGGATCGAGCACCTGGAAGAAGACGATCCCGTCGGTGGAGATCATCGCATTGTCCTTAGTGATGATCTCCTGGCCCGGGATATCGATCACCTGCTCCATCATGTTCACCTTGCGGCCGACGCGATAGAAGAAGGCGGGGTAGAAGTTGAAGCCAGGGGCGGCGACGCTGGTGAACCGGCCGAAATGTTCGATCGTGTACTGATATCCTTGCGTGACGATCTTCACGCTGGCGATCAGGTACAGCACCACCAGCACCGCCAACGCCACGAGAAACGCGGAAATGATCTCCATGCCGTCCGACTCCCCTCGCAATTCCGCCTCGTGGTAGCATAGGGAAGGCGCATGACCAGCATCCCCCATGCGCCGCGCACCGCGCTGTTTCTGCCCGCCTCGAACCCGCGCGCGATCGCCAAGGCGCGCACCCTGGCGGTCGACATGATCATCCTCGACCTTGAGGACGCGGTGAAGGCCGAAGACAAGGACGCTGCGCGCGCTGCAGCAGTGGAAGCGCTTGCCACCGGCTTCGGTGATCGGATCGCCGCCGTGCGCATCAACGGATTGGGCACGCCGGCGCATGCTGCCGATATCGAAGCGGCGGCAGCCTCTGCGGCGGCGATGATCGTGATGCCGAAGGTGGAGGATGCGGCGGCCGCGCGGAGGATTGCGGAAGCGGCCGGCAAACCCCTGCTCGCGATGATCGAGACGCCGGCGGGCGTATTGGCGGCGGCGGCCATCGCGGCGCTGCCCGGCGTCGCCGGTCTGATCGCCGGCACGAACGATCTGAAGGCCAGCCTCGGCATACCCTCTGGAGCGGGCCGGGCGGGATTGTCGGTGGCGCTGCAATCGGTGGTGCTGGCGGCGCGCGCGGGCGAGGCCTGGGCACTGGACGGCGTGTTCAACGCCCTCACCGATCCCGAGGGCCTGGCCGCCGAATGCCGCGAAGGACGCGCCTTCGGCTTCGACGGGAAAACGTTGATTCATCCCGGCCAGATCGCCATTGCCGCCGATGCCTTCGCACCCACCCCCGGAGAGATCGCGGATGCCAGGGCCCTGATCGCCGCTGCCAGAGGCGGTGCCGAGCGATTCCGCGATCGCATGATCGAAGCAATGCATGTCGCGCAGGCGGAATACATCCTCGCGCGTGCCGGATCTGCGGAATAATTCCGCGCACGCGCCCGCGGTGGATCAAAGCGCCTTCTATGGTTGAAACATGGAGAGCATGCACGAACTGGACATGACGTTGCTCCAGGCGATCGGAGCGATCGAGAATCTGCTCGCGCTGCCCTGCGTCGACGTCGCTGCGCTGTCGCGCGCGCGCTATCAGACGGCACGCGCGGTAGCAGCGCGACGACGCGCGATCGATCTGCTCGTCAACGCCGCGATGAGCGAGGGCGGCGCCAAAGCGGAAGCGGCGCGCGCGGTGCGCGGCAGCAACATGGACATGCGCATGTTCTACACCGATCATGTCAGCGCATGGCCGACACCGCGGGCGATCGAGCAATGGCCTGCCTATGTCGCCGCATCGCGGCGGCTGGCGGAGTTCATCCGCAACCAGGTGCAGCGCGAACGCGATCTGCTCTACCCCGATGTGCCCCCCGTGCTCGCCTGAACCTGCCCCCTAGCGCAGATCCCCCCTTGCGGTTACATGGGCCGCCAACTCTCGACTCAAGGATTTGGCGCTCCCCATGGAAATCCCCCTCGGCCTGACTTTCGACGACGTCCTGCTCTACCCGGGCGAATCCGAGATCGTTCCGAGCATGGCGGATACCCGCACGCACGTGACCAAGGGGCTGGCGCTCAACATCCCCATCCTCTCCTCTGCCATGGATACCGTCACCGAAGCCGACATGGCGATCGTGATGGCGCAGCTTGGCGGCATTGGTGTGTTGCATCGCAACATGGAAATCGAAGAGCAGGTCGAGGCGGTTCGCCTGGTCAAGCGCTTCGAGAGCGGCATGGTGGTCAACCCGATCACCATGGCACCCACCGGCACGCTGGCGGAAGCGCAGGCGCTGATGGCGCGGCACCGGATCAGCGGCATTCCCATCGTCGAGGCGGGCGGCAAGCTCGTCGGCATCCTCACCAATCGCGACGTGCGTTTCGCCGAGAACCCCAACCAGCTCGTTTCCGAGCTGATGACGCACCAGAACCTGGCGACGGTGAAGCTTGGCGTTGGGCAGGACGAGGCGCGTCGCCTGCTGCATCAGCGCCGGATCGAGAAGCTGCTGGTGGTAGACGATGCCTATCGCTGCGTCGGCCTGATCACGGTCAAGGACATCGAAAAGGCTGTCAATTATCCGCACGCCACCAAGGATGCGAGCGGCCGCCTGTGCGTGGCCGCCGCGACCACGGTCGGCGACAAGGGCTTCGCCCGTACCGAGGCGCTGGTCGATGCGGAAGTCGACCTGGTGGTGATCGACACCGCGCATGGCCATAACAAGGACGTCAGCCGCGCGGTGGAGCGGGTGAAGAAACTGTCCAACCGGGTGCAGGTGATCGCCGGCAACATCGCCACGGCCGAGGCCGCGCGTGCCCTGATCGATGCAGGTGCGGACGGATTGAAGGTAGGCATCGGGCCCGGCTCGATCTGCACCACCCGCGTCGTAGCCGGCGTGGGCGTGCCGCAGCTCACCGCAGTGATGGAGGCGGCGAACGAGGCTGCCAAGTCCGGCATCCCGGTGATCGCCGATGGCGGCATTCGCACCTCCGGCGACATCGCCAAGGCGCTTGCCGCCGGTGCGGGCGCGGCGATGATCGGATCGCTGCTCGCCGGGACCGAAGAGGCACCGGGCGAAACCTTCCTCTATCAGGGGCGGGCCTACAAATCCTATCGTGGCATGGGTTCGGTCGGCGCGATGGCCAAGGGTTCGGCCGATCGCTATTTCCAGCAGGACATCAAGGACCAGCTCAAGCTGGTGCCCGAAGGCATCGAGGGCCAGGTGCCGTATAAGGGACCGGCGCGCGATGTTATCCACCAGCTGGTCGGCGGCGTGAAGGCGTCGATGGGCTATGTCGGTGCGGGCACCATTCCGGAATTTCAGAAGAAGGCCCGGTTCGTGCGCATCACCAATGCCGGCCTGAAGGAAAGCCACGTCCACGACGTGACGATCACGCGCGAGGCGCCCAACTACCCTACGCGGTGATGAGCAGCAGCAGGTGCGCGGGCCCGCCTCAGCGGCGGGCCTGGGCACCGTCCTTGCCGCTATGGGGTTCGCAGGGCGGCCCCAGATAGTCCGCATGGATCACGCGGTTGCGCCCGCCATCCTTGGCGACATACAGGGCCTGATCGGCGAGACGGTAGAGCTGCTGATAATCGGCCGTGCCGCGCCGCTCGGCCACGCCGATGCTCACCGTGACGAGATGATCGCCGATCGCCTGCCGGTGATCGCAGGCGCCGAGTTCCTGGCGGACATGCTCGGCGAATTGCAGCAGCGACCGCCCCTCGAGCTGACCGATCATCAGCGCGAATTCCTCGCCGCCCAAACGCGCGGTCGCACACATTGGGCCCTGCCAGCGCGTGAGGCGATCGGCCAGGGTGCACAATACGCTGTCGCCGGCCTCGTGGCCGTGCACATCGTTGATCGCCTTGAATCGGTCTATGTCAATCAGCAGCAGCGCGACGGGCGTCTGGTCGCGCTGCGCCGACTGCATCAGCGGTGCTACGGCGGCAACGAAGCCGCGGCGGTTATGGATGCCGGTCAGCGGATCGCGTGTGGCGAGTTCGCTGGCGCGCGCTTCCGCCGCCAGAGCACGATCGCGTTCGGCGCGGAAGCGCGCTAGCCGACGACTGGCGGCGATGGACAGCCAGATCGTCTGCCACGCGGCGGCGAACAGCACCAGGATCTGCGCGCCGCCACCCCAGAGCGCACTGCCCAGATCAACGAACTGGGTGAGCGCCAGCGCCGCCATCGGCACCGACCACGCGGCGACGAGATCGCGCGCCTCTGCGCTGCCGCGCCGCACCGCCCATCCGAGGCAGATCGCCACCGCCAGCAGGTCTGCCAGCACGAAGATGCCTAGCATGGCACCCAGGGTGTCGATCAACGCACTGCGCACCAGACTGGTCGGTATGCCGAGAATACCCACCGCCGCGCCCAACGCGAGCGCGACACCTCGAAGCCAGTTCGGCAGGATTGATCGCGGGATCGAGGTGACGGCGCTGAACGTCGCCAGCGTGATCGCGTTCGCGGAAAGGAAGGTGGAAGCCTGTGCGGAGAAGCTGCCGGCAAAGCCCGGCACCACCAGCAGCGCGAATTGCGACCACAGCGTGCCCCACACGAACACCGTGGCGGCCCAGGCGCCTTGCCACGCCAGATATTGCCGCCGCACCGCGATTGCCAGCGAGAGGTTGTAGATCGCGCCGATCGCCAGCAGCGTCAGCGCAGCGCCGATCAAGGCGGCGAGCATCGCCGACTGGCGCTCGGCAGCGCCGGAGGGAACCAGCCGCACCCGCAGCAGGTGATGGCTGGCCAGGCGATCGAAGCGCAGTACGATCGCGGCGACATGGTCGTTGCGGTTCGCGGGCGAAAAGGCGAGTTGGGCGCCCGGCCGCCAGAAATCCCCATACGCGCCGTTGCGCACCTGCTGCCATTCGGCCGGGCCGTCCACATAGCGGAACTCGACGGCCAACCTGTCCAACCGGCTGTGGTGCACGAGCAGCGTCGGTGTCTCGCCAGGCTGCATGTAGCGAGCAGGATCAATACGCAGCCAGAGGCTTCCCCGTTGATAACCGCTGGGTTCGCCGCCGCAGGTGAACCGCAGCGTGGAGGCATTGCCGTCCGGCACGGCGGCTGGCGTTACGACATGGCACACACGCCCGTCCAGCGGCACCCCCACCGCAAAGGCTGCACCGGGAATCAAGCCGGCGATTGCTACGAACAGGGCGAAGATCGCCCCCCAACGGTCCACCAACGCTTCCTCGTCGACCCCTCACGCCCAAGGCATGCTTTGCAGGCAAACGGTACAAGAGATTGGCCGTGGAGGCTATCCATACGTTTGCCATATCATCATTCGCCCTGCTTCCCATGCCGTCGCCAATCGCCTAGCGCGGATGCATGACTCCAGCAGCGCGCCTCCAGATGGCGATCGAACTTTTGGACGAGGTGGTGACGGCGGCGCGGAGCCGCGGGCCCGCCGCCGATGTGCTGTTGGCGCGCGCCTTTGCTGCGCGCCGCTTCGCCGGATCGAAAGACCGCCGGGCGATCCGCGGCCTGGTGTACGATGCCATTCGCCTGTGCGGCGAGCCGCCGGAAACCGGACGTGCGGCGATGATCGCCTTGGCCGGGGTGCGGCCTGAACTGGCCGCGCTGTTCGATGGCTCGCGCTATGGACCCGCGCCGGTTCATGAGGGAGAAGCGCCGGCGCGGATGGGTGTGGCGCCTGCCTGGCTGGAACAGGCCCTTGCGGACTCGGGACTGGATGAGGCGGAGCGCGACGCTCTGCTCGATCGGGCGCCGCTCGATCTGCGCGTGAACGCGCTTCGGACGACACGAGACGCCCTTGCCGGACAAATTGCCGGTGCCACGCCATTGTCGTTCGTCCCGCACGGCCTACGCTTGGAAACCGACGTGCCGGTAGAGCGCGAGCCCGCCTTTGCCGACGGCCGCATCGAGGTGCAGGATGCCGGCAGCCAGATGGTGAGCCATCTAGCCGGCGCCGAACCAGGAATGGCGGTGATCGATCTCTGCGCCGGCGGCGGAGGCAAGACGCTGGCGCTGGCTGCCGCGATGGAGGACAAGGGCGCCATTCTTGCCTGCGACGTCGATCGGCCGCGCCTTTCGCGCCTGGCGCCGCGGGCCACGCGGGCCGGGGTGACGATCGCAGCCACCCGTTTGCTCAACCCGGGACAGGAAAGCGCCATGATGAGCGATTGGCAGGCACGCGCCGATCTGGTCGTGATCGATGCGCCTTGTTCGGGCACCGGCACCTGGCGGCGCAATCCCGAAGCGCGTTGGCGGCTGACGCCGCCGTTGCTTGCCCAATATGTCGAGACGCAGGCGCGGCTGCTGGCGATCGGGGCCGGGCTGGTACGGGCGGGCGGGACGCTGGTCTACATTACCTGCTCGCTGCTTGACGCGGAGGGTGCGCGCCAGATCGATCGCTTCCTTGGCGTGCAGCCCGAATGGACGGCACTTGGACTGGATGCGCCGATCGGGGCGCTACGCGGGCACGGCCTTCGGTTGACCCCGCACAAGGACTCGACCGATGGCTTTTTTGTCGCGAAGATGGTGCGGCAATGCTAGCAACGTCTTCCAGTCTATCGGAGATTTTGATGCGGATCACCGCAGTTTCGGCGGCAGCGGCGCTGCTGGTCCTTACCGTGTCCTCCAGCCTCAGCGCTCAGCGTCCGGATAGCCAGATCGATCCGCGTTCGCTCGAACTGGTCCGTCAGGCGCGCGCCGCGCAAGGCGCGGGCAACCTGGGCGGGGCCAATGACCTGCTGGAAACGGCGCTGGCCGTCGATCCACGCAATCGCGAGGCGTTCGTGCTGCTTGCCGATATCGCGCGGACGCAGAGCCTGCCCGGCAAGGCGATCCGCTTCTATGGCGAGGCGCTGAAGCTGGAACCGAACGACTTGGCTGCGCTGCGCGGGCAGGGCGAGGCGATGGTGGCGAAGGGCGCGATCGAGCGCGCAAAGGAAAATCTGGGCAAGATCAAGACGATCTGCAAGAACGCGTGCGCCGATGCGACCACCCTTGCAGGCAGCATCGCCAAAGGGCCTCCGCCAACCCCTGTGGCTGCGAACGATGCGGCGACCAAGGCAGTGCCTGCGAAGGAAGCCGCCAAGCCCTGAACCGGCCTAGCCGGCCCGCCCGAGTTCGCGGGCGATCGCGACATATTCGGCGACGGTAACGGTTTCCGCGCGCCGGCTTGCATCGATGCCCAGCGCGTCGAGCGCGGCGAGGGCGCCGGGCACCGCTTTCAGGCTTTGCCGCAGCATCTTGCGGCGCTGGCCGAATGCCGCCGCCGTCACTGCCTCCAGCGTGGCAAGGCGCACTCCCTCCGGCGGCTCGGCGGGCACGACGTGCACGACAGCAGACATGACCTTGGGCGGTGGCGTGAAGGCGGACCGGTGGACATGCATCGCGATCCGCGGGGTCGACCGCCACTGTGCCAGCACCGCCAGCCGGCCATAATGCTCGCTGCCCGCCGGAGCGACGATGCGCTCGGCGACCTCCTTCTGAAACATCAGCGTCAGGCTGGCCCACCATGGCTGCCATTCGGCCGAAAGCCAGCCGACCAGCAGCGCGGTACCGACATTGTAGGGCAGGTTGGCAACCACGTGCGGCTTGCCGGCGAACAGGGCGGGAGCGTCCACCTGCAACGCGTCGCCTTCGATGACGCGCAGGCGATCGGGGAAATAGCCGCCCAATTCCTCCAGCGCGGGGATGCAGCGGCGGTCACGCTCCACCGCGGTCACGCGGGCACCCGCCTGCAACAGCGCGCGAGTGAGCCCGCCCGGGCCGGGGCCGACCTCGAACACCTCTGCATCGCCCAATGCGCCCGGCACCTTCGCGATGCGGCCGAGCAACTGTCCGTCGAACAGAAAATTCTGGCCCAGCGCCTTGCTGGCGCTGAGTCCGTATCTGGCAATGACGTCGCGGAGCGGGGGAAGGGTGGTCACGCCGCTGCGTCGCTCCGGCGTTGTGCCGCGCTGGCGGCCATGCGGATGGCGGCGATCATCGCCCCGGGATTGGCTTCGTCGCGTCCGGCCAGTCCGAAGGCGGTGCCGTGATCGGGCGAGGTGCGTACGATCGGCAGGCCCAGCGTGATGTTCACGCCGTCGTCGAAGTGGAGGGTCTTGATCGGGATCAGCGCCTGATCGTGGAACGGGCACAGCGCCGCATCATAGGTGGCGCGAGCGCGGGCATGGAACATCGTGTCGCCCGAAAACGGGCCGGTCGCGTCAATGCCTTCGGCGCGCAGGCGCTCGATCGCAGGAGCGATGACGTCGATTTCCTCGCGGCCGAGCGCGCCATTCTCGCCGGCATGCGGGTTGAGACCGGCAAAGGCGAGCCGCGGCCGGGAGATCCCAAAATTGCGCTGGAGCCCGCGTGCGGTGACGCGTGCCTTGGCGATGATGAGATCGATGGTGAGCCGTTCCGGCACATCGGCCAGCGCGATATGAACGGTGATCGGCACGACGCGCAGGCTGGGTCCCGCGAGCATCATCACCGCATTCTCGGCGGTGACGCCGCAGCGCTCCGCCACGAACTCGGTCTGCCCGGGATGGTTGAAGCCGATCGTATAGAGCTGGGTCTTGGAAACAGGACCGGTCACCAGCGCACCGGCGGCACCGGCGCTTGCCAGGCCGACCGCAACTTCCAGTGACTGGAGCGCGACTGCGGCAGAAGCCATGTTTGGTTGGCCGGGCACACTGGCGCCCGAATCCCGCACCGGCAGCACCGGCAGCGCGTCGTCGAACCGCTCGAACGCTTGGCTTGGTGTGTCGATGGTGACCGTGGGCCCGTTCCACACCGCCTGGATCGAGCCTGGATCACCCACCGCGAAAAAAGGTGGCAGCGAATGAAGAACGCGCGCGTTCCAGGCCTTGGCGACGATCTCCGGGCCGATCCCGGCGGGATCGCCCAGAGCCACGGCGAGCGGCGCCAGGCGGGAGGCGCCGGGCGCCATGTCAGCGATATTCGATCAGTGCGTCGCGGCGCAGGTCGCGCAGCATCCGCTCCGCGCGCAGGTTGACGCGCTGGTCTTCCAGCTGTTCCTGCACCTGCTCCACCGACGGGGTATAGGCAGGAGGCGGATCGTCGCGGCCGCAGATCACGAAGGCGCGTACGCCGTCCTCAAGCGAGCCGAACGGCTGCGTCGCCTGTCCGACCTGCATCGGGAGAACCATGTTCTGCAACGCTGGCGGCAGATCCTTGATCGCGATGCCATCGCGGTCGACCACCTCGGCATTGATGCCGGCGGCCGCCTTGGTCACGTCACCGCAACCGCGAATGGCCTGCACGGCCTTGCCGAACTCTTCCGCGCGCGTGTTCCGCTGCGGCGTCGTCATGTCCTTGGTGAACGCGATCGACAGCTGGCGGATGCTCAGCTTGGCGTCGCGCGGATCGGCCACGCCCACCTTGTGCTTGTCTGCCAGGTACACGATCGAAAAGCCGGCGGAGAGCGGGATCGGGCCCGCCACCTGGCCCGGCTCCATCCCTTGCACCGCCTGGGCGAGACCATCGGGCAGCATCGCCGGCTGCACCCAGCCCAGATCGCCGCCGCGGGCGCGCGTGGAGCTTTGCGAATAGGTACGGGCAAGATAGTCGAAGGGCGTGCCCTGACGCATCTGCTCGATCATCTTCTGCATCCCGCCCGCGACTTCCTGCGCGCGATCGGGAGTGGCGTTCTGATAGATCTCGTAGACGTGATATTCGTCGGTGCCCTTCTGGGCGGTGAGGCGATCGATCATCGCCTTCACTTCGGCTTCGCCGACATTGACGTTCACCTGCTTGCGCAGGAGGCGGCTCCACGCCAGTTCGGCTTCGATCTGGCGCTTGATCGACCGTTCCGACGAACCGATTTCGCGCAGCCAGGCGCGCATCTGTTCTGGCGTCCGCTGGAAGCGGGCCGACACGCGGCTGAAGCTGGATTCGATCTCGCGGGCATCAACCTTGATGTCCTTCGCCTTGGCTTCCTGGATCTCCAGCGTCTCGTCGATCAGCTGGCGTAGCATGGCGAGCTTCAGTTGCTCGCGCTCTTCGGGCTTCAGCGTCAGCTTCTGCATGCCCGTGACCAGCGCGACGCGGTGGTCAACCTCGGTGCCGGTGAGGACGTAATCGTTGACGATTGCGGTCGGCTTGCGAATGTTCGGATCGGCCTTGCCGAAAATCTCCACATCGGCAGGGAAATCGAGGCCCGCATTCGCCGACTTCCCACTCTCCTGGCCGGGATTCGTCTGGGCAAGCGCCACCGTCGCCAGCGCCGCGATCCCGGCACCCGCCAGCCACTTGGCACCCATGCCCGCAATTCTGCCCACAGCGATAGTCACTTCAGAACGGCCCTCATCCTTTTCGGAAACGCTGCGCTTAATCGTCAATTGTGCCTGAACCAAGGCTTAGCGCCCGCCTCCGGTTCGCACCGTATTAGCGCCCCAGATTCTTGAAGGCGAGGGTGAGAAGATACGAATTGCCGGCGCGGGCGTCACCGGTGGTGGCATAGTCGCGGCGCCAGGTGGCCCCAACACGCAGACAGTCGTCTTCATAGAAGACGCCGATACGGTGGCGGATAGGCTGATAGCCATCGGCGGCGGACAGGGGATCCTCGTTCTTGTCGGTCAGGTCGATCAACGTCGATCCCGAAAGAGACCAGAAGCGCGCGATCTGCACGCGCGAGCCCAGACGCAGCTCCTCGCGGTCCTGCAGATCCTCCAGCGTGGCACTGATGTTCCGGTTGAGCCGCAGATAGCCGATCTGGACATAGGTCGCGCGTGAGCCGAGCGCCATGTCGAGCTCGTTGCGGCGCACGGCCAGCCCGTCCTTGTCCAGCCGGTAGCGGTGGGTGAAGCTGACGAAATCGTGGAAGCGGATGACCGTCCGTCCCACGATGTCCGAGAGCCGGTCGGTCAGCCCCGTTCCGTTGGGCAGCAGGGTGGGCCGGGTGGTCAGGCGATAGCTCTGCCCGATATTGGCATCGATGCTGAAGCCCGGCAGGTTGAGCGCATAGTCGAGGCCATAGGTGAACCGCGTTGAATCCTCGAACCGGTCATAGCCCGGGAAGCGATTGAGCGCGAAAAGGTTGGAATCCTCGAGATCCACGGCGCGCGCGTCCTCGTTCGGAATCTCCATGTTGGCGAGATGCGGCGCGGCAACCATCTGCACGCGCGGGGTGATGCGCTGGGATCCGCCCAGAAAGGCGCCGACGAACGGCCACTTCACGTCCACCGCCGCCGCGGCGATCCCACGCGTGTGGAAGCCGTCTTCGCCGCGATAGTTGATCACGCTGGTCGTTAGCGAATCGCTGGTGTTGTAAATGTCGCCGCGGGCGTAGCCGGTGAACGTCACTTCCTGCCCCCAATTCGTCAGGCGGCGGAGGCTCCACTGGGCGCTGGCAAAGGCGCGCTGCGTATCCTGGCCTGCGGTGCGGGTCAGGGCGAGCGTGTTCACCTCGAAATCGAAATGCCCGCCGGTTATGTTTTCCTCGACGCGGCGGCGATAATCGATTTCCGGCAGCGCGATCGGCTGCAGCCCTTGTGGCCCGGTGATCCGCAGCGTCTGCGCGGCCCAGGCGTTGACGACGAAATAGCTGTTGGCATCGATCCGTTCGAGCGAGATGTTGTTGCGCAGCCGGTCGTCCCGGGAAATGTCGTAGCGGCGCAGGAAGGTCCGGTCGCTCGCCATCCGCAGAGATGCCGATACCGACCAGTTAGTATCGAGCTGGTAGCGGCCGAGCAGATCGAAATAGCCGCGTACGTCGTTCCGCAGCGACGATGGCGTTTGCGACACGGTGAGATCGTCCGCGCGGCGGCTGTAGGTGCCATAGGCGGAGACGCGGAACGAGCCGAGGCTGTTCAATTCGCGATAATCCACCTGCAGCATCGGCAGCGTATCGGAAAACACACGCGGCGTGACGGTCAGGTCGCGGTTGGGCGCCAAACTGATGAAATAAGGCACGGCGAGCTGGAAGCCGTTAACCCGGCTGTAGCGCACGTCGGGCGTCAGGATGCCGGAGTCGCTCTGTCCACCGGCCGGATGCGAGAAAGCGGGCAGCGGCAGGGTGAGAAAACCGAAAACGCCGATGCGGGCGCCGCGATAGCGCAGTCGGCGCCGATTCGGATCATAGACGACCTGATCGGCAGTGATCTTCCACGAAGGCTCCTTGGGGCACCCCGCCGTGTTGGTGACGGTGCACGGCGTATAGGCGGCGTTTTCGACGGTGATCACGCCGCCGTCGCTGCGCTGGCCATGCTCGGCGGCGATGCGGCCGCCGGCTTCGAGCACGACGAGCATATTCTCGACCACACCGTCCTTCAGCGTGTCGGTCAGCTCGATCCGGTCGCCATAGGCCGCATCCCCCTGTGGGTTGATCACGGCAATGTTGCCCTCCGCCGTTACCTTGCCGGTGCGGCGATCCCAGCTCACCTTGTCCGCCCTGAGCCGGTTGCTCTGGCGGAAAAGGCGCACGTCGCCACTGGCGGTGACGACGTCGTTGTTCATGTCATAATCGAGCGTATCGGCGGTGAACTGCACCTGGTCTGGGTCGTCGGGCAGGCCGGTTGGTGAGGGCGGCGGCGGTTCGACCGGCCGATCCTGAAGGTTTGCGGCGGGAACATCCTGCGCGGCAGCATCGGCCGCGGGCGCCCGAACCGGCTCGGCGGCCTGCTGCGCGCGGGCCTCGGCCGACAGGCACAGGCCGAGCGCGGCCGAAACGGACAGGGCCCTGCGCGTCACAATACTTCCCACCTTCGCGTCAACTCCCCGTACGCCAAAAGCCGCCCTATCGCAGCGGTTGCGCCATCGCAACGGCGGCATGCGTTGGCCCGAACGCCTATCGCGGCTATCGGGGCCCGATGCAGGTCGATTTCTATCATCTCACCAAGGCGCCGCTGGAGCGCGTGCTGCCGCAGATCGCAGAAAAGGTGTTGGCGGGTGGCGCGCGCCTGCTGGTCGTGGCAGGCGAGGAAGCGCTGCGCAAGCAGATCGATCAGCGGCTCTGGAGCTATGCGCCGGCCAGCTTCCTTCCCCATGGCGAGGCGGGCGAGGCGTGGGATGCCGAGCAGCCCATCCTCATTGCCGGACAGGTGCTGGCGACCAACGGGGCCAGGTACGTCGCGCTGATCGACGGCCTTTGGCGCGACGAGGCGCTCGCCTTCGATCGCGTGTTTCACTTTTTCGATGAAGACAATATCGCCGCCGCCCGAGTCGCCTGGCGGGCGCTGGGCGAACGCGAAGGCATCGATCGCCGCTATTGGCGGCAGGACGAAAATGGACGCTGGGCGCAAGTCGCCTGAGCTTGCATTGCCGAGGCGCCGGGACTAGGGAGCCGCAACTTTTCCCCATCCCCAACTATAGGAGCCGCACGGCCATGGCCGCGACCCGGACCTTTTCGATCATCAAGCCCGATGCAACCCGCCGCAACCTCACCGGCGCCGTCACCAAGATGCTGGAAGATGCCGGCCTGCGCGTCGTCGCTTCCAAGCGCATCCAGATGAGCCGCGAGCAGGCTGAAGGCTTCTATGCGGTGCACAAGGAGCGCCCCTTCTTCAACGACCTGGTTGAATTCATGATTTCCGGCCCGGTCGTGGTGCAGGTGCTCGAAGGCGAGAACGCCGTGCAGCGCAACCGCGACATCATGGGCGCGACCAACCCGGCCAATGCCGAGCCCGGCACGATCCGCAAGGAACTGGCCGAATCGATCGAGGCCAACTCGGTCCATGGTTCGGATTCGGAAGAAAATGCCGCGATCGAAATCGCCTTCTTCTTCAAGCCGGAAGAAATCGTCGGCTGATCGGCTGACTCTTTCGGCAGAGACAAAGAGCCGCGCTTCCGATGGGAGCGCGGCTTTTTCTTGTTTTGAGTCCCCCTCAGGGGCGGGGGTGGGCAGTATCTCACCGAGACCTACTAACGTTCCGGAATCCCCAACCCCTCCTCCCGGCAGGAGGGGCCAGAGATCGGCCTCACCGCGGGAGCGTGATTGTGGCCACCAGCCCGCCGCCTTCGCGGTTCGAAAGCGCGATCGTGCCGCCGGCATCGCTGACGATTGCCCGTGCCAGCGCGAGGCCCAGACCGATGCCGCCTGTATTGCGGTTGCGCGACTCCTCCAGCCGCGTGAAGGGGTTGAACACCGCGTCCATCTTCTCCGGGGGAATGCCGGGCCCGCGATCGCAAACCTCGATCGTGATGCGTTCGGCCTCCGCGATCAGACGCACCTCCGCACCGCCGCCATATTTGACGGCATTCTCGATCAGGTTGCGGACCGCGCGCCGCATCAGCGTGGGCCGCAACCGCATCTTCAGCCTGGCCGGCTCCTCGAACGTCACGTCATGGTCGAGATCGCGGAAGTCCTCGACCACCGCATCGACCAGCGCGCCTAGATCGACATCGGTGTTTGGCTCGCTCGGCCTTCCCAGCCGGGCCAGCGACAGGATGTCGTCCAGCGTGCGGCTCATCTCGTCGATCGTGTCGACCATGCGGGCGCGATCGTCCTCGTCCTCCACCGATTCGATGCGGACGCGGAGTGCCTGGAGCGGCGTGCGCAGATCGTGGCCGATCGCGCCGAGCATCCGATCCTTCTCGTCCAGCATCGACGTTACCCGCCGGCCGAGCGCGTTATAGGCGGCGATCAGCGCGCGCACGTCGCTAGGCCCGCGCTCGCGCAGCGGCGGGGTATCGTCGCCGGGGCGGAAGGTACGCGCCGCATCGGTGAGCGTCCGCAGCGGCCGGGCAATCCGGCCGCCGACCAGCAACACCGGTATCAGCACGACGACATAGAGGATCAGCGTCTGCGCCGCGAGTTGCCAGATCAGCCCGAAGTCGCTGCGCGGCCATGGGGTGGCGAGCGTCAGCCATCCCTTGCCCGGCAGCTCCACCGCCACCAGCATTTCGGCGCCCATCCGCCGCAGCCGCTCGGCGCGGAGCGGATCCATCTTGGGGTTGCGCAGGCGTTGCGGATGGACGGGCCGCAGCGCCGCGACGATGGTGCCCGCGCGCAGGCCTGCATCCTCCAGCCCGCGTCGCAAGTCGCGCTCCACGTCCGCGCGGCGATTGGGCTGGTCTGCGAATGGATTGTCGCGATGCAGGCGCACATGGGTGCGCGGATCCGACAGGAAGCGTCGCTTCGCGACGCCGGGCTCTGCCGGCATTTCGCGTTGCAACGTCAGCAGCCGTTCCGCTGCATCGGCAAGCCGGGTCGTCGCCGGCACGATCACCAGCGCGAAGCGGGCTTTTTGCCGCTCGTGCAGCAACAGCGTGAAGTTGATCGCCTGCGCCACGAACAGCGCCGCCGCGACCAACAGCGCGATGCGTCCGACAAGGCTGGTGGGATAGAAGCGCTTCAAAGCCGCGTAACCTCGGCCGCCAGGGTGTAGCCCCCGCCCCACACCGTCTTGATGATCGACGGGTTCTTGGCGTCGGTTTCGATTTTCTTGCGCAGGCGGCTTACCTGGTTGTCGATCGCGCGATCGAATGCCGCGGCCTCGCGCCCTTGCGTAAGATCAAGCAGTTGGTCGCGGGTAAGCACCTGGCGCGGCCGCGTGACCAGCGCGAGCAGCAGGTTATACTCGCCGGTGGAAAGCGGCACCGACACGCCCTCGCGATCGACCAGCGTCCGCTCGCCGGTACGCAGCACCCAGCCGGCAAAGGCGAAGGAGCCGGTTTCCGGTGGGTGCTGTTTCGCACCGCCGGCGGACCAGCGCCGCAGCACCACCTTAATACGCGCCGAAAGCTCGCGCGGACTGAACGGCTTTACCACATAATCGTCCGCGCCCATCTCAAGGCCGACGATACGATCGGTCTCCTCGCTGCGAGCGGTGAGCAGGATCACCGGCGTTTCGCTGGTCTCGCGGATGTGGCGGCACAGGCTCAGCCCGTCCTCGCCAGGCATCATGATGTCGAGCACTACCAGATCGATCGCATAGGCGTTCAGCCGCGCGCGCGCGCTTTCCGCATCGCCCGCCTGGGTTACGCGAAATCCCTGGCGCGTAAGATATTGCGCGAGCGGCTCGCGGATCGATCGCTCGTCGTCGACTAGCAGCAGGTGGGGGACGTCGGACATCGGAGCAGACTAGCGCTTTCGGCGGAAGGGGGAAGAGCCGGGCGGGAGGGAGGAGATCCGCGGGCGCCGTGGTGAAGCGACGGGGGAGGCGCTTTTACTTCCGACGGGGACGGAAGAACGACGCCGTTGGCGCTCCCGCCCGGCTGATCCGGCCTGGCGTCAGTCTTCGCCGGCCGGAGGGGGTGGAGGCATGTCGCCGCCCATCGGCGGACCTCCGCGACCGCGGCGGCCGCCCATCGCCATCATGCGTTTCGCTGCCGCTCTGCGTTCCGTCGCATCGATCTTTCCATCGTGATTGGTGTCGACCCGGTCGAACATGCGGCCGGCACGAGCCTGTTCCTCGGCCAGCGTCATTTCCTTCGGTGCGGGCATGCGGCCGCCCATGCGCGCGCGCATCGTCGCCTGGAAGGCGGCGCGTTCCTCGGGCGTGACCTTGCCGTCGTGATTGGTATCCATCGCGGCGAAGTGGGTCGCGATGCCGGCGAGCATTTCGTCGCGGGTGACGACACCGTCCTTATTCTTGTCTGCCATACCGATCAGGTCGGGACGGGGTCCGGGACGGGGACCATCCTGCGGTTCGGCCTGTCGGGCCTGGGCCGC
This sequence comes from Sphingomonas sp. ATCC 31555, assembly GCF_000282895.1. Classification (GTDB taxonomy): domain Bacteria; phylum Pseudomonadota; class Alphaproteobacteria; order Sphingomonadales; family Sphingomonadaceae; genus Sphingomonas. The sequence goes on along the minus strand of NZ_ALBQ01000018.1, from coordinate 135,957 downwards.
ACCCGCAAGGAGCGTTGCCCCGATCGCGGTGAGGGTGAGACGTTTCAGCATCTGGAAGCTCCTGCACGGTGATTGGTGCCGAGGGCGGGGACATGACCCCGGCACGCATCCTGGTTTTGCCGCGATGATGTCGCGCAGATTTGTCAGGCGCCCACGAAAATGTCGCAATTTGTCGCCGGTGCGGCGAAAGGGGCGATTGGCCCTTCCGACGAAGGGTAGCGCGCGACGAAGCGGCACTGCAGACGCTACGGCAAGCGCAACCGTGGCGAGCCCGCCGTCGCGTGCTGAGATGCAGCCGGGGTTTGCTGCGGCGCATGTTGCGGTGCGGCGCTTGCCAATATGGTTCGCCGTCACTGTGCTTTCCGTGCCACATTTTGGTTCGGGTAGCATTTTGAAACTTTAGTTTTTCTTGACGGCGCTTGGCGGAGGGCGTGTATTCGAAGGTACGGTATGGAGCGCGAAAGAGGCTCCAGCCAAGGTGGAGAGATGTCTATGCGGCTACGCTTTCTGTCGGCCTGTGCGGCGCCGGCACTCGCGATCGCGCTCACTATGCCTGCCTATGCGCAGGAAACGCCCGATCCGCTGTCCGAAACCGAATCCAACGAAATCATCGTCACGGCACAAGGGCGCGCCCAGGCGCTTGCCGATGTGCCAATTGCCGTTTCGGCCGTGAGCTTCGAAGCCCTGCAACGCACGGGTGCCAACGATATCCGCGCATTGAACCAGGTGGCGCCATCTTTGCTCGTCTCGTCCACGGGTAGCGAGGCGAACGGATCGGCGCGCATCCGCGGTATCGGCACCGTCGGCGACAATCCTGGCCTGGAAAGCTCGGTCGCGGTGTTCATCGACGGTGTGTACCGCTCGCGTTCCGGCATCGGCCTCAACGAGCTGGGCGAAATCGAGCGGATCGAAGTGCTGCGCGGCCCGCAGGGTACGCTGTTCGGCCGCAATGCCTCGGCGGGCTTGATCAACATCGTGTCGAGAATGCCCGAGCCCAACTTCTCCGCGGGCGGCGAAGTGACATACGGCAATTACGAGACGATACGCGCGCAAGGCTTCGTCAACGTGCCGATCGGTGGCAACGTATCGGGTCGGCTGGACGGCGTGTATATGAAGCGCGACGGGTTCCACCGCGATGTTACCAACAATCGCGACATCAACAATCGCGACCGCTATTTCCTGCGTGGGCAGTTGCTGTTCGAGCCCTCGAGCGATCTGCGCGTGCGCGTCATCGGCGATTACACCAAGCGCAAGGAAGAATGCTGCGCTGCCGTCTACATGGATTCGGCCAACAGCCCTTATATCGGCCAGCTCAACAGCCCCACGTCGAACAACATTGTGCGCGTGCTGCGCGATCTCGGGCAACCCCTGGCGGCGTTCAGCAACCCCTATAGCCGCGATGTCTATGTCACACGCGGCCGCAGCTATGGCGGCATCACCGAGGATTGGGGCGGCTCGGTCCAGGTGGATTGGACGCTCGGTGGTGCAACACTCACGTCAATCACCGGCTATCGGAACTATTTCGCCAGCCAAGGCGCCGATACCGACTATAGCGCCGTCGACATCCTGTATCGTTCGCCCAACGCGAATTCATCGCGCGCGTTCGAAACCTGGAGTCAGGAACTGCGCCTGAACGGCAATGCCTTCGACAACCGGCTGGACTGGCTGGTCGGCGGCTATTACGCCGATGAGGATCTGACCGTTGTCGATAATCTGCGGTTCGGCAACCAATATGGCCGCTTCGCCACCTGCCGCATCATCTCCGGAGGCGCGCTTGCGGCGCTCTATTCTCCGACCTCCGCAGGCTGCCTGGCGGCGCGCCCGGCTGCTTTCGGCGCGGCCTCTCCGCTGATCTATGCGGCGTTCGACCGCCTGGACGGCATCAACGATCGCGGCACGACGCGCGACGTGTACCGGCAGAACAGCCGCAATTGGGCATTGTTCACGCACAATATCTTCCACGTGACCAACAGGTTGGACCTCACCATGGGTCTGCGCTACACAAATGAGCGGAAGCGCTTCAACGCCGGTTTCGGTAACGACAACACGGCCTGCGTCGCCAATCAGGCGTCGCTGCTGCCGCTCCGCTCGGTCGCTTCGCTGACTGCCGTGGTGGATGCGATCGTCGGTCTTTCCTGTCAGGGAAATTCCACGTCCGAACTGAACGGCGTTTCGATCCGTGACACGCGGAAGGAGGATCAATTCACCGGCACCGCGATCCTGTCGTACAAGCCAACGGACGATCTGTTACTCTACGGCAGCTACTCGCGCGGCTACAAAGCGGGCGGGTTCAATCTCGATCGCTCCGCACTGAAGTTGCCGATCGCGACATTCGCGTCACTGGGCGGCGCGCAAGCGGTGGTCGGTAACCTGCAATTCGCACCGGAAACAAACGACGCCTTCGAACTCGGCCTGAAATATTCGACGCGCAAGTTTAGCCTGAACGCTTCCATTTTCCGGCAGCAGTTCAAGAACTTCCAGTTGAATACCTTTAACGGCACGGTGTTCCTGGTCCAGAATATCAACGGCTGTACGGCCAGCCTCGCGGGCGGCGACCGGGACCAGAGCAAGTTCACCACCGCCAGCAACTACAACGCAGCCGCCACCACCACCGGCGCCTGCGGGGCAGACAATGTAAGCTATGGCGTCGTATCGCAGGGCGTCGAACTCGAAGCCACGCTGGTGCCGGCGCGCGACGTGCAGATCGGTCTGGGGCTGACCTATGCCGACACGCATTATCGCGATCAGCTGGTCGGCACCGATCAGGGCGCGCCGCTGGACCAGGCATTGCGGCTGCTGCCGGGAAGTAATCTGTCCAACGCCCCCGAAGTGGTCGCCACCGCTTCGATCGCATGGACGCCGCCGCTCGGCAGTTCGGGACTGAGCGGCCTTGTCTATTTCGACACGCGCATGACGGGCGACTTCAACACCGGATCGGATCTGTTCCCGCAGAAGATTCAAGACGGCTTCAACGTCGTCAACGGCCGCATCGGTATCCGCGGCAAGGACGAGCGCTGGGCCATCGAATTATGGGCGCAGAACCTGTTCAACCAGAACTACACGCAGGTGGTGTTCAACTCGCCCTTCCAGGAAGGCGCGACCGGGGCTCCTTTTGTCGATCCGCAATATCCCGGCGGACGCCAGCTTTTCTCGGCGTATCTCGCCGAGCCGCGTACCTACGGCCTGACGCTGCGGACGCGCTTCTGAAGCCTTTCCTGGGGAGGAAAGCTTGGGGCCGGAGGGCATGCCCTCCGGCCCATTTTTTTTGGATATTCGCTGTCGCGCGCCGCGCTGCGCCTGTTCAGCCCTCCAGTACGCGATCGTCGAACAGGCCGAAGGCGAGGGTGGACGCATAGTATGCCACCGCGCGGTCTCGCGGCATCGTGCCAGCCCATTTGCGCATGTCGAATGCGGCATTCTGCAGCGCCATCAGCGCCTGGCTGGCGACGAGCGGATCGATCGGACGGATCGATCCTTCGGCAATGCCGTCCGACAGCATGCCGGCGAAGCGGCGTGCGATCCGGTTCGATCGATCGAGCATGATGTTGCGGACGTTGAGCGGCAGGCCGGACAGGGCGGTGGTCCGCAGAAGTGGCCCTCGTTCGGAGAACTGGTAATCGAGCAGCGTCGCGAGGGTGCTTTCAAGCCGTTCCCAATAGGTGCCGCTGGCGCCTTCCGCGAGGCGCTGGGCATCGACCAGGATGTCGAAACTGCGCTTGTAGCAAGCGGTTACCAGATCGTCCTTGGCATCGAGGTGATGGTAGAAGCTGCCCTTGGTGACATTGAGTTCGGAGGCGATCCGCTGCACCGAGGCGCCGCGATAGCCGAGTTCGTTGATCAGCCGAGTAGCCGCGAGCAGAAAAGCCTCGCGGCCGGGCTCCGGCTCTTCATGGACCAGTTCGAACAGGCGGGGCTGCCAACGCTGGCCCGGCGCGGCGATGCCGTGCCGGAACACGTCCATCAGCCGCGCCTCGACGCGCGGATATTCGTCCAGTTCGTAGCGCGACATCCACGCGTTCAGCCAGAAGCTGTTTTCCAGAAGGACGTGCGCGCGCGCGCCCCGTAGGTCCGTCTGCGCGCGGCTGCCATCGGCGCCCCACAGGCTGCGCGTCTTGCGGAACACGTTGCGCCAGCCGGTGAGCAGCTTGCCTTTCAGCGGCTCTTCCATCGCGCGAAGATCCGAAAGGATCGCGACCGCCTGTTCCTCGCCGCGGGCGATGCGCGCGAGGCGCTCCATGTTGATCGCGAGGAAGCGCGCGACCCTGGCTTCCGGGAACGGTTCGGCCAGCGCCTGATCGAGACTACCATCGAGCCACGCCAGTGTCTGTTCGAACGCCGCCGCGGCAAGATCTTCCTTGCGCTTGAAATAATAGGTTACCGACGTGGTGTTGAGCCCGACGCGACGCGCTACATCAGCGAAGGTCATGCCTTTCGCGCTCTGTTCGTTGATCGCGGCTGCTGCCGCTGCCAGGATCGCATCGCGCTTGGCCTGGAATCGCTTGGTGCTGCTCGTTTCGATCTTCGCGGGGGCGTCCATGGCATCAGCTTAGCCGTTTCCGCCCATAGCCAAAACGGTTTTTTGAAGTCTGCGTAGGGCATTTTTGCCTTTGGCTGACCCTTTACCGAATATCCGGTACGCTATAAGCCGGTGGCAAAGAACCACAGGAGAGCGACGCCATGGATTTCACGCTGAGCGCGCGACAGGCCGAGTACCGCGATCGGGTGAAAGCCTTTATCGACGCCGAGATCCGGCCCCGCGATCTCGCCTATCGGGCGGCCGCAGCAACGGGGGACCGCTGGGCAGTCAACCCGGTGCTGGAGGAGGTGAAGCCAATCGCTCAATCTCAGGGGCTTTGGAATCTGTTCATGCCGCCTCATGCCGGCCAGGTGCATGTCGACGACAGTTTCCGCTTCGAGGGCGAACAACTGACGAACCTCGAATATGCTTTGTGCGCGGAGGAAATGGGCCGGATCGACTGGGCGCCGGAGGTGTTCAATTGCTCCGCACCCGACACGGGCAATATGGAGGTGCTGCACCGCTACGGCACGCGCGCGCAGAAAGAAGCGTGGCTGGCGCCGCTGATGCGCGGCGAAATCCGCTCCGCCTTTTTGATGACCGAGCCGGCGGTTGCTTCTTCGGATGCGACCAACATCGAGACGCGGATCGAGCGCGACGGCGATCATTATGTGATCAACGGCCGAAAATGGTGGTCCTCCGGAACCGGGGATCCGCGGTGCAGGATCGCCATCCTGATGGGAAAGACTGATTTCGGTGCGGCGAAGCACGCCCAGCAGAGCATGATCCTGGTGCCGCTGAACACGCCGGGCGTCACCGTCGAGCGGATGCTTTCGGTTTTCGGGTATGATCACGCGCCGCACGGTCATGGCGAGGTGGTGCTGCGGGATGTGCGCGTGCCGGCAGAGAATCTGCTGCTCGGCGAGGGCCGCGGCTTTGAGATCGCGCAGGGCCGGCTGGGGCCCGGCCGCATCCACCATTGCATGCGGACGATCGGAGTCGCGGAGGAGGCGATCGCCGCCATGGCGAAGCGGCTGGTGGAGCGGGTCGCGTTCGGCAAGCGGATTGCGGATCACTCGATTTGGGAACAGCGCGTCGCCCGGGCGCGCATCGACATCGAGATGACGCGGCTGCTGTGTCTAAAGGCAGCCGACATGATGGATCGCGCCGGCAACAAGGCGGCGCAACAGGAAATCGCGATGATCAAAGTGCAGGCGCCGAGCATGGCCCTGCAGATCCTCGACGATGCGATCCAGGCGCATGGCGGTGCCGGCGTGAGCGACGATTTCGATCTGGCCCGCCATTGGGGCAGCATCCGGACGCTGCGGTTGGCCGACGGGCCGGACGAAGTGCATGCGCGCGCCATCGCCCGCGCCGAATTCGGCCGATATGCCGCGCATCGCGCGGGCGGCCTTTCGTCGGGCGACCTTGGGGTCAGCCGGTGAGGGCGTCGCGCCCCTTGCGGAGGCTACGATGAAGGCTGCCGTGCTGCACGAGGCGAAAACGCCATTGATGATCGAGGAGGTGCTGGTTGCCAAGCCCGGCGCGCGCGAGGTGCTGATCCGCACCGCCGCGGTGGGAGTCTGCCGGTCCGATCTCCATTTCGTCGATGGTGCCTTCCCGCATCCGGTGCCGACGGTACCCGGGCACGAAGCGGCCGGGATCGTGGAAGCTGTGGGATCGGACGTGACCCGCCTCCGCCCGGGGGACCATGTTATCACCTTCCTGACGGCGTTCTGCGGGGCATGCGAGGCGTGCATAACCGGCCGGCCGTCGCTTTGCGTCGACCCTTCGACGCGTCGCTCCGCCGATGCGGAGCCGCGGCTGCGGCTGGCGAGCGGCACGCCTTTGGCGCCCTTCCTAAACCTTTCGGCCTTCGCCGAAATGATGCTCGTCCATGAAAACGCCTGCGTCGCAATCAGCCGGGACATGCCGCTGGATCGCGCTGCGCTGCTGGGATGCGCGGTGATCACCGGCGCCGGGTCGATCTTCAACGACAGCCGCGTCCGGGCGGGAGAAAGCGTGGCGGTGATCGGCGCCGGCGGCATCGGCCTGGCGGCGGTCAATGCCGCGCGGATTGCCGGGGCAGGGCGGATCTTCGCGCTGGATCCGGTGCCGGAAAAGCGCGCGCTGGCGCTTAAAATGGGAGCCACCGACGCCTTGGACCCTACCACGGAGGGCATCGCCAAACAGGTGCTCGGCCTTACCGGCGGCGGCGTGCACTATGCGATCGAGGCGGTGGGAAGACCCTCCTCGGCAGAACTCGCCTGGCAGATCCTGCGGCGGGGCGGCACCGCGACGATCTTGGGCATGATCGCGCCCGGCCAGAATGTGCACCTGCCGGGCCCCAGTTTCCTCACTGGCAAGAAGATCCAGGGTTCGCTGCTAGGCAGCACGCGCTTCCCGATCGATATTCCACGGTTGGTGCAGATGTATCTGGACGGCGTGCTCGATCTCGACACGATGGTGGCGGAGCGGATCCGATTGCCGGAGGTGAATGCGGCGCTGGACAAGCTGCGGGACGGCCACAGCGTCCGATCGGTGATCGAATTCCTATGAGTGACCTCGACGAAATCCGTCTCTGCGCCTGGTGCGAGGCGCAGATCCCAGGCTTTTCCGGGCCAATCCGTGCCGCCAAGTTTCCCGGAGGACAAAGCAACCCCACCTATCGCGTAGATGCGGCGAGCGGCGCCTATGTGCTGCGGCGCAAGCCGTTCGGCCCGATCCTGGCCTCGGCGCATGCGGTAGATCGTGAATATCGATTGATTTCGGCCCTGCACCCGGCGGGGTTTCCCGTCGCACGCCCGTTCGCGCTGTGCGAAGATATACAGGTGATCGGTTCGCCCTTCTACGTGATGGAAATGGTGGAAGGGCGGACGTTGTGGGACGGGGCGTTGCCCGACATGGCGCCGGATGAGCGCACCGCACTCTACAATGCGCTGGTCGACACGCTGGCGCAGCTGCACGGCATCGATCCTGGCAGGGTGGGCCTGGGAGACTATGGTCGGCCCGGCAACTATTTCGCACGGCAGGTCGAACGTTGGACTCGCCAATATCGTGCAAGTCAGACCGATGAGCTGCCGGAAATGGATGGGCTGATCGAGTTCCTGCCGCGCACCGCGCCGGAGCAGACGCGCACCAGCATCGTGCATGGCGACTATCGGATTGACAATGTCATGTTCGCCGCCGATCGCCCGCAGGTTCTCGCCGTGCTGGATTGGGAATTGTCGACCCTTGGCGATCCGCTAGCCGATTTTTCCTATTTTCTGATGAACTGGGTTACCGAACCGGAGGGCCGCTCGGGGGTGAAGGGGCTGGCCGGTGAAGAAAGCGGAATCCCAACAATGGCGGCGGTGGTCGACCGCTATTGCGTGGCCACGGGGCGCGACGGGGTGCCCGATCTCGACTGGTACTTCGCCTATAACTTCTTCCGGCTCGCCGGCATCGTTCAGGGCATCAAGAAACGTATGATCGATGGCAACGCCTCCAGCGCGCAGGCGGCGGCCACGGTGGAACGACTGCCGGGCCTTGCCGCCGCGGCTTGGCATTTCGCGCGGAAGGCGGGGGCATGATGGAGCAAGCATCGGCTTTTTCGGGCAAGGTCGTGGTGGTTACTGGGGCCGCATCGGGAATCGGCCGGGCCACGGTGCGCGCGTTCGCTGCGCAAGGTGCCAGCGTGGTCGCTGCCGACTGTGCAGAAGGCGTCCACGAAACGGTGGCGGGATTGGCGCAGGCGCTGGCTATCCAGATCGATGCCGGCGACGAAGCGGCCGTGCAGCAACTGGTGGAGGCGGCATGCGATCGCTTCGGCGGCATCGACGTCTTCTACGCCAATGCCGGAATATCCGGGGGGACCGCGGGTATCCTCGACTCGACGGTAGAGCTTTGGACCGAGGTTTTGCGCGTCAACTTGATCGGCCCGGCACTGGCGATCAAGCACGCGGCACCGCGCATCGTCGCGCGGGGCGGGGGTGCGATCTTGTGCACTGCCAGCGTTGCGGGGCTTCGCTCCGGAGCGGGAGGTACGCCCTATTCGGCGTCGAAAGCAGGCGTCATCAATCTGGTCCAGACGGCGGCGCAGCAACTCGCCACCTCCGGCGTGCGGGTGAACGCGATCTGCCCCGGGCTGATCGAGACCGGCATGACCGAGCGCGCCTTCACATATGCGCGCGAACGCGGCAGGGAGGACAGGCTGGGCCAGCTCAATCCGCTGCGCCGGGCAGGCGTCCCTGAAGAGATCGCCGCAGTGGCGGTGTTCCTCGCATCCGACGCAGCCTCCTATGTCAACGGGCAAGCGATCGTGGTGGATGGCGGGCTCTCCTCCAGCCATCCGGTAACCCGCCAGGAGTTTGGCAAAGCTGCATTCTGAACCTTGTCGAAATCCGTGAGCGTGATCTTCAGCAGTGTCAGGGTTGTTTTACCCATGCAAACGACGCTACGCTGGTAGCGCTAACGTGCAATCAGGCACCATGGAGAGGAATGGAATGCGCAACAATCATGCGGGGATCGCGCTTGCCATTGCTTTGGTTGGCACGACACCGGCACTGGCGCAGCCGGCAACCGGCGTGCGTACCATTCGGTTGGACGCTGCCAAGCCGCAGGGGCCGGTGGATCGATTCTTCGATCTTTCGATCGGATCGGATTTTCCCGGTACGCTCGCACGGCCGGACAGTCAGGCGCAGCTGGCGATGGCAGTTCCGGAACTTGGGTTCCGCATGATCCGCTTCCACGCAATCTTCCACGACGTTCTGAAGACGGTGCGCCGGCAGCCGGACGGCACGATCGTATATGACTGGAGCGGCATCGATGGCCTGTACGATGATCTGCTCGCGAAGAAGATCAAGCCGTTCGTCGAACTCGGTTTCACGCCGGAGGCGCTCAAGACTTCGGACAACAGTATCTTCTATTGGAAAGGCAACACCTCGCATCCGAAGCTGGGGCCTTGGCGCGATCTGATCGATTCGTTCGCGCGCCACCTGATCCAGCGCTATGGCGCCGCCGAAGTCCGGACCTGGCCATTCGAAGTGTGGAACGAGCCGAACCTGGACGGCTTCTGGGAGAAGGCGGATCAGAAAGCCTATTTCGAGCTGTACGATGTTACCGCCAAGACGCTGAAGGCGGTCGATCCAGCGCTGCAGGTCGGCGGCCCATCAACCGCGGGCGCGGCCTGGGTGCCGGAATTTCTGGCGCACGTCGCCGCAAACAAGGTGCCGGTCGATTTCGTCACCACGCATACCTATGGCGTCGACGGCGGCTTTCTGGACGAGAAGGGGGAGCAGGATACCAAGCTCTCGCCCAGCCCGTATGCCATCGTCGGCGACGTGCTGAAAGTGCGGCGCGAGATCGCCGCGTCGCCGTTCCCGAAGCTGCCGCTTTACTTCACGGAATGGAGCACGAGCTATACGCCGCGCGATGCGGTGCACGACAGCTACGTTAGCGCGCCCTATATCCTTACTAAGCTCAAGGCAGTGCAGGGTTCGGTGCAGGCGATGAGCTACTGGACCTATACTGATCTGTTCGAAGAACCCGGCCCACCGCCCACGCCTTTCCATGGCGGCTTCGGGCTGATGAACCGTGAAGGCATCCGCAAGCCGGCCTGGTTCGCCTACAAATATCTTAACGCGCTGCGTGGGCAGGCGCTGGCGACCGGCGATACCTACAGCCTAGCCGCCAAGGATGGTGGACGGGTCGTGGCGCTAGTGTGGGACTGGCATCAGCCGGTGCAGCCCGTAAGCAACCGGCCCTACTATACGCGGATCGTCCCGGCCAAAGCAGAGGCACCCGCGGCACTTACCGTCTCCGGGCTTGCGCCAGGCCGCTATCGGTTGCGGGTGAATCGCACCGGCTATCGCCACAATGACGCCTATTCCGCTTATATCGACCTGGGCATGCCCAAGTCGTTGAGCGCCGGGCAAGTCAGCCAGCTTCAGAGCCTGACGCGCGACACGCCCGAAGTCGAACGGGTGGTAACCGTTGATCGACGTGGTACGCTTGCCTATCGCTTGCCGCTGGCCACCAACGACATTGCGCTGGTGACGATCGAGCCTGCGCGTTGATAAATGCTTAGGCAGATCCAGCTAAGGTAGATGTCGGTCTGGCCAATTTGCGCGCTATTGACATCCGCTTTGCGATTGGTCAGGCCTTTGCGATCGATTTGCTAGCAGGGGTTGTTCCATGAAGATCGTTTCGGCCAAGGTCATCGTGACCTGCCCGGGCCGCAATTTCGTCACGCTGAAGATCCAAACGGACCAGGGCGTCTATGGCATTGGCGACGGGACGCTGAATGGCCGAGAGCTGGCGGTCGTCTCCTACCTCGAAGATCATGTGATACCCTGCCTGATCGGGATGGATCCGCGGCGGATCGAAGATATCTGGCAGTATCTGTATCGCGGTGCCTATTGGCGTCGCGGGCCGGTGACCATGCGCGCGATTGCCGCGGTCGACATGGCGCTGTGGGACATCAAGGGCAAGATGGCGGGCATGCCCGTATACCAGCTGCTAGGCGGCCGTAGCCGCGATGGCGTGATGGTCTATGGTCATGCCAATGGCGCAGATATCGAGCAGACCGTGGACGCGGTCGGCCAGTATATCGACATGGGCTATAAGGCGATCCGCGCCCAGACCGGCGTGCCCGGCATCAAGGACGCATATGGCGTCGGCCGCGGCACGCTCTACTATGAGCCCGCCGATGCTGCGCTCCCTTCCGTCACGGGCTGGGACACGCGCAAGGCGCTCAACTATGTACCCAAGCTGTTCGACAAGCTGCGCGTCACCTATGGCTTCGACCATCATCTGCTGCACGACGGCCACCACCGCTATACGCCGCAGGAAGCCGCGAATCTGGGCAAGATGCTCGAGCCCTATCAACTCTTCTGGCTGGAAGACGTGACGCCAGCCGAAAATCAGGAAGCGTTCAAGCTGATTCGCCAGCACACCGTGACCCCGCTGGCCGTGGGCGAGATCTTCAACACGATCTGGGATGCCAAGGACCTGATCCAGAACCAGCTGATCGACTATCTGCGCGCCACCGTGGTGGGCGCCGGCGGTCTGACGCATCTGCGTCGCCTCGCCGATCTGGCCAGCCTGTATCAGGTGCGCACCGGTTGCCACGGTGCCACCGATTTGTCGCCGGTGACGATGGGCTGCGCGCTTCACTTCGATACCTGGGTGCCGAACTTCGGCATTCAAGAATATATGCGCCACTCCGAAGAAACCGATGAAGTGTTCCCGCACGATTATCACTTCGACAAGGGCTATCTGTTCTGCGGCGAGGCGCCGGGCCACGGTGTGGATATCGACGAGGAACTGGCGGCGAAATATCCCTACAAGCCGGCCTATCTGCCGGTCGCTCGTCTGGAAGACGGGACGATGTGGAACTGGTAAGTCCCGCATGCGCCCTGGACCTGCTGGTCCGGGGCGCCACGTTCCGCGAAGGACCATTTTCCCGATTCGCCGGTTACCTTCCCTTTAAGTGGGAGACGAAACATGGCGAAGGACCACGGTTCGCAGATCAAGAACGACGCAGTGTACGAGAAGCTGCGGAAGGAAGGCGCCTCGAAAGAGAAGGCGGCGCGGATCGCTAATGCGCAGGCGAATGGTTCCCTCGACGCCGGCGGCGGCAAGCTCGAGCAGCGTAGCAAGGCCGAGCTGTACGACGAGGCGAAGGAAATCGGTATCGAGGGGCGTTCGAGCAAGGACAAGGCGGCGCTGGTGAAGGCGATTCGCAACCACTGAGATCGTCTCTCGCAGCTTCGGAAGAGGCGGAGCCTGACCTGTCGCTTGCGGTTCCGGTCGTATCAGGAGATGACGTCTTCGGCCGATTCCGCTAAGGCTGCCTGGTGACCGATATCCGTGAAACGGGCGCCACGCTCGACCCGAAATATGACGCCAACGGCCTGATCACCGCCGTCGCTACTCATGCCAGCACCGGCGAGGTGCTGATGCTCGCGCATATGAATGCCGAGGCGCTGGCGGTGACGCTGTCGACGGGCAGGGCCACATTCTGGTCGCGCAGCCGCGGCCGGTTGTGGACCAAAGGCGAGACTTCGGGGCATTTTCTTAACCTTGTCGAGGCACGGATCGACTGCGATCAGGATGCGGTGTGGCTCCGCGTCGAGCCGCACGGCCCAGCCTGCCACACGGGCGCTCTGAGCTGCTTCTACCGCCGGATCGAGAAGGGAGCGCTGGTGCGCGACGCATGAAGCGGCGCGTTCTGGCGCTGCTGCTGGGACTTGCCGGATGCGGCGGGCCTACCACCGGTCCGACGTCCGCTGTCTCGCCCGATTTGGAAACGGCAGCCATCGAACGCGGGCTGGTGCGCGATCCGCAGAACCGCGCGATTTTCGGCGCATTTGCCCGCGGGCCCGACAGGCTTTGCATCCTCCCTTCGGCGAAGGCGAACCGGGTCGGCATCGTCATCGATTATGACGCGGCGAATGGCTGCCGCGCGACGGGGTCGGTGCGGCGCACTGCCGACGGGCTGGAATTGATACTCGGATCCGCCGACGCCTGCCGCTTCACCGCCCGTTACGATGGCGATCACCTCGCCCTGCCGGGGGCGGTGCCGGCACCGTGCGCGCGGCTTTGCACGGGCAGGGCAGGGCTCGCAGGCGCGCAGTTCACCCGGCTAGGCGAGTCGATGGCCGAGGCACGAGCGATGCGCGATGCAAAAGGGCAACCCCTTTGCGAAGAGTGACCGTCTGATAGATGCCGCTGCATCGGGGGGTGTCTCGAAGACGTGCAACCACCGGGCATGATTTAGCGGTGCACACTTGACGTTCACGTAAAGGGAAACTACAAAAGCAGCATGACCGCTGCTGCCTTTCCGATCGAGGCCCTGGCGCCGATCGAACCGCGTCCCGACCGCGACGCCTTCTCGATTTCCGACTTGTGTGCCGAGTTCGGCGTTACGCCGCGCGCGCTACGCTTCTATGAGGACGAGGGGCTGATTTCGCCCGAGCGGCGGGGCACCCAGCGCATCTACACGCACCGCGACCGCGCCCGGCTCGCCTGGATCCTGCGCGGCAAGCGCGTCGGCTTCAGCCTGGGCGAGATCAAGGAGATGATCGATCTCTACGATCTTGGCGACGGCCGGCGCGTCCAGCGCCAGGTGACGCTGGAGCGGTGCATGGACCGCATCCGCCATCTCGAAGCGCAGAAGCGGGACATCGATGCGCATATCGCCGAGCTCGCGCAGTTCGTCGACCTGATCAAAAGCAAAGACAACGAGCACTAAGAACAACGAACGCTGAGGAACCTGAAATGCCGCAGTTTACCGCCCCTGTGCGCGACACGCGCTTCATTCTGGATCGGGTCATCGGGCTCGATCGCTACACCAACCTGCCGCACTTCCAGGCAGCGACGCCCGACGTGGTCGACGCGGTGCTGGAGGAAGGCGGCAAGTTCGTCGCCGAGGTGCTGTTCCCGATCAATCATAGCGGCGACCAGCAGGGCTGCACCCGCCACCCCGATGGCAGCGTGACCACGCCGGACGGCTTCAAGCAAGCCTATCAGCAGTTCGTCGAAAGCGGCTGGGGCACGCTCAGCGCGCCGGCCGAGTATGGCGGCCAGGCGATGCCGCATGTCGTGGCGACCGCGTTCGAGGAATATATGATCGCCTCGAACATGGCCTTTGCCATGTATCCGGGCCTGACCCATGGCGCGATCGCCGCGCTGCTGGTCAAGGGCTCGGAGGAGCAGAAGGCCAAGTACGTCCCGAAGATGGTCTCGGGCGAATGGGGCGGCACGATGAACCTGACCGAGCCGCAGTGCGGCACCGATCTGGGCCTCATCAAGACCAAGGCCGAGCCCAATCCGGACGGCTCCTACAGCATCACCGGCACCAAGATCTTCATCTCGTCGGGCGAGCACGACCTGACCAGCAACATCATCCATCTGGTGCTGGCCAAGACCCCGGGCGCGCCGGACAGCACCAAGGGCATCTCGCTGTTCGTGGTGCCCAAGTTCCTGGTCAACGACGACGGCTCGCTCGGCGCGCGCAACGGCGTGAGCTGCGGCTCGATCGAGCACAAGATGGGCATCCATGCCAACTCGACCTGCGTGATGAACTATGACGGCGCCACCGGCTGGCTCGTCGGCGAGGAGATGAAGGGTCTCGCCGCGATGTTCATCATGATGAACGCCGCGCGGCTGGGTGTCGGCCTGCAGGGCCTCGGCATCGCCGAAGTCGCGATGCAGAACGCCGTCCAATATGCCGGCGACCGCCGTCAGGGCCGCGCGCTCACCGGTCCGAAGGAGCCGGCCGAGAAGGCGGACACGCTGTTTGTTCACCCGGACGTCCGCCGCATGCTGATGGAAGCCAAGGCGCAGATCGAGGGACTACGCGCTTTGTGCCTGTGGGGGGCGCTCCAGGTCGACATGGAACATGCCGCCGCAACCGAGGAGGAGCGCCAGCTCGCCGGCGACCTGATCGGCCTGCTAACCCCGGTGATCAAGGGCGTCGGCACCGATATCGGCTACAAGGTCGCGACCGATTGCCAGCAGGTCTATGGCGGCCATGGCTATATCGCCGAATGGGGCATGGAGCAGTATGTCCGCGATGCCCGCATCGCGATGATCTACGAAGGCACCAACGGCGTACAGGCGATGGACCTGGTCGGCCGCAAGCTGGCGCTGAACGGTGGCCGGGCGGTGCAGGCCTTCTTCCGTGTCGTGAGCGAGGAAGTCGCCGCGGCCAAGGGGGATGCGAAGCTTGCGGGCTTTGCCGAGGCACTGGAGAAGGCGCTGGGGCATCTCCAGGGTGCGACGATGTGGCTGGCGCAGAACGGCTTCAAGAACCCGAACGAGGTCGGCGCGGGTGCCTATCCCTACATGCAACTGACCGGCACGGTGGCGCTGGGCCTGATGTGGCTGCGCATGGCCAAGGCCGCGAGCGAGGCGCTGGCGCAGGGCGCCGAGGATGTCGCCTTCCTCGAGGCCAAGCTGGTCACCGCGCGCTTCTATGCCGAGCGGTTCCTCCCCGATGCGAGCGGCCTGCGCCGCAAGATCGAGGCGGGTAGCGAAGCGGTGATGGCGCTCGACCCGGAGATGTTCAAGGCCGCCTAATCGCTGCTTGCGGGCAGTTGCGAGGCCGGCGCAGCGGGAGCCGCTGCGCCGGCCTTGTTCTGTGCGGGAGGCGCCTTGCGCCGTACGCCGTCGAGCGGCGCGGGCTCGGCTCTCGGCGCTGGTGCCAGCGTGGCAACCGGTGCGGGCGGCGGCTGCCGGCGCATGCACTGGGCGGGGCTGGGACGGCGAAACTGATCACAGTTCCACAGCGCCTTTACATATTGCACCCGCGTGTCGCGCAAATAGCTGAATGCCATCGCCGCTGCCTGTTCACCGGTGGGCGGAAGCCGCGCCGGTTTTTTCGCCGGATCGAGCCAGGCCATGAACTTGCAATACGGGCGGTCGCCGCAGGTGCGCAGCGCAAGCGCAGGGTAGAGATCGGGAAGCATGTCCTCGGAAAGCGTGACGAGGAACACGTTCTGATCCCCGGCAACCGCTGCCGGCACGTCAGTGGCCGGGATTGCGGCGGCCGCCTTCTGCACGTCGAACAGCAGCCCGGTCGCACCGGGATTCCCGGCAGCACCGACGACTGCATCCGCCGAACCTTGATGCGCGGGGGAAAGTTTCGCGAGCAGCGCGATGTTCGGTTCGTCGGCGATATAGGCGCGGTTGAAGGCGGGCGGCGTGCCCCACCAGCCGGCCCAACGGAAGAACAGATGGGTGTGGAGCGCGACGATCTTGTCGAGGCTGGCGCTCCAATAGGGCACGACCCAATCGGTGTGATAGTGAGTGGCGTGCCCCACGGGGCGGAACACTGCGCCGCGCAGCGCCATGCGGGCAATCTCCCGGGCGCGGGTCCAGGCGATGGGGGTGGGCGACCAGCGGGCGAGTGCGCCGTCACAGGTGAAGGTGAACTGGCAGCCGGTGCTCCGCTCCGATCCCTGAAACACCACGCCGCAGACCGTCTTGGGGAAAGCCGGATGGCGTACGCGGTTGATAACCACCTGCGCTACCGCCCGCTCGCCCAGCGCGTCGTCGCCGGCTTCATATATCTCGGCGGCAGCGAGGCAGTCGACTGCGCGTTCCTGGCTTGCCGCGCTGCCAGTGAGATGGAAAGGGCGAGCCGCCGGGTTCGGCGCGGTGGATATGGGTATCGAGGCGTTGAACGCCCGCGCATCTTCCGGCGCAAGATTGGCGATCGCGACCGGCTCTACCGGCGGCAGCTCCTCCTTGGGCACGACTCGCGCTGGCAGCACGACGGGGGGCACGCGACGCGGACGGTGCGGCACGCCGGGCGCATTGAGCACCAGCAGCGTCGGCACCACCAGGGCGGCGAGCGTGACGATGCCGAGAACCAGGCGGAGCCAGGAGGCAAGCGGGGTGGTGGGGTTATCAGGCGGCACAGGCGGTTGTGGCATTCTCGATCGAAGGTGGCCGGCCTTATCCCAAAGCGGCAAAGGTGGGAACAGCCCGGATTTCGTCCGCAACTGAAACGGAACCGATCCAGTGTCGCAGCCGTATTGCGATGGGGCGCGCATCGTCTTGGCGCGTGAAGGAAGGTATTTTCTCCGAATGCATCAACCCGCGCTCGTCATCGCGCTGATCGGTGCGCTCGGCATCGGCGCGCAGTGGATCGCCTGGCGTACAGGTTGGCCTGCCATCGCACTGATGCTCGTCGCCGGGGTGCTGGCAGGGCCGGTCACCGGGCTGATCGTCCCCGAGCGCGTATTCGGCGAACTGCTGGAGCCGATCGTCTCGATCGCAGTGGCGCTGATCCTCTTTGAAGGCGGCCTCAGCCTCAACTTCCGCGAGCTGCGGCGCACCGATGGCGCAGTGACCCGGCTGGTCTTCCTGGGCGTGCCGATTGGCTGGGCGTTGGGTACCCTCGCGCTCTATTATGCTGCTGGGCTGGTGTGGCCTGTCGCGACGCTGTTCGCCGGCATTCTGGTCGTCACCGGCCCCACCGTGGTCCTGCCGCTGCTGCGCCAGAGCAATGTCGCGGCGAGGCCACGGGCGATCCTGAAGTGGGAAGCGATCGTCAACGATCCGATCGGCGCACTGTGCGGCCTGATCACCTATGAATATCTGCGTCGTGTGGGCGATGGCGGGACACTCGCCAGCGTATTCCTGTCGCTGCTCGCTGCCAGCATCGTTGCGGGTCTGATCGGCTGGCTTGCTGCCAAGGCGATCGGCTGGGCATTTCCGCGCGGCCATGTCCCCGAATACCTGAAAGCGCCGGTGTTGCTGGTCGCGGTGATCGGCGTGTTCGTCGGTTCGAACCTGATCAAGCAGGAAACCGGGCTGCTCACGGTGACGGTGATGGGCGTGGCGCTTGCCAATATGCGGCTCGATTCGCTGCGGGATATCCATCCGTTCAAGGAGAACGTCACCGTCCTGCTGATCTCGGGCGTGTTCGTGCTGCTGTCAGCCTCGCTCGATTTCGAGGTGCTGCGTCAGTTCGAATGGCGGTTTCTCGCCTTCCTTGCGGCACTCTTGTTCCTCGTGCGGCCGATCACCGTATTGGCGAGCCTCGCCTTCACGCGCGTACCATGGAACGAGCGACTGCTGGTCGCCTGGATCGCGCCGCGCGGTATCGTTGCAGTGGCTATTTCGGGGCTCTTCGCGCTACGTTTGGACAAGCTCGGCTATAGCGACGGCTCGATCCTGGTGACTCTCTCCTTCGCCGTGGTCGTCGTAACCATCGTCGCGCACGGCTTCTCGATCGGGCCGGTCGCACGCTTGCTCAAAGTTACGGGCGCGACGGATCGCGGCCTGCTGATCGTGGGCGGTACGCCATGGAGCTTGGCGTTGGCGGAGCAGTTGCGCCAGCTCGAAGTGCCGGTAACGATCTGCGACACGAGCTGGCAGCGGCTCCGGCCGGCCAGGCAGATCGGAATTCCCACTTACCATGGCGAGATCCTGGCAGAAGCTACCGAGGATCGGCTGGACATGTCGCAGTTCCAGGTGCTCGCCGCGACCAGCGACAACGAGGCGTACAACGCGCTCGTCTGCAACGAATTCGCGCATGAGATGGGCCGCGACAATGTCTACCAGCTCGGCAGCGGCGGCGATGACGAGGATGCTCGCGCCCTGCCGGAATCGCTGCGCGGGCGCGCGTTGTTTACCAGCGGCCACGGTGTCGAGGAAATCGTCGAACGCGATCGCGAGGGCTGGAGCTTCCGCAAGACCCGCCTGACCGAGCAGTTCGATTTCGACGCCGCCAAGGCGGACCTGCCCGATGCTGCCGACATGCTGCTGCTGGTGCGCAAGAGCGGAATGCTCCGCTTCTTCTCGCACGCCAGCCGGCCGACGCCGCAGCCCGGCGACACGATCATCTCGTACGTGCCCCCCATGCCGGCGCGACGGCTTCAGGAGGAGGTTGCATGAGCAGATGGGCGATGCTGGCGCTCCTGGGGGTGCTGGCGGGCTGTGACGCCCGCGAGGCGCCGGGCGACAATGCCGCGGCGGAGAACAGGAGCATTTTCGTCGAGGATGATGCGCTGGCGAACAACAGCGCTGCCGAGGCGCCCAAATCGATCCTGCGCCCGGAGGTGGTACCGGACGAGCCGAAGAAGGCCGAGCTCAAGCCGCTGGAAGTTGTGGTGCCCTTCGGCGGATCGGGGCTGAAGCTGGATGATGCTGGACGCAAGCTGCTCGACGAGATGCTGGCGAATCCGACGACCGCCGCAGGCGGTACGATCACGATCGGCGGCCACACCGACACGCGCGGCAATGACCGGGACAACCTCATTGCCTCGCGCAAGCGGGCCGAGGCGGTGCGCGACTATCTGCTATCGAAGGGCGTGCCGGCCGAGCGAATGACGGTGATCGCGTTCGGCGAGACCCGCGCGCTGGTGCCGAACGCCAAAACGGACGGCAGCGACGATCCCGAGGCGCGGGCGAAGAACCGGCGGGTGGAGGGGCAGGTCGCGCTGCCTGTCGCTGCGGAGACGCCGACTGCTCCAGCCGACAACGGAACCGCCGAGGCTCCGGCGGTTGATCCCAAGTCCCAGAAATAGGCCCTAACACGCTGTCATCCCTGCAAAAGCCGGGATCCATTCATCTCCTCCGGTTCGGCAGGAGCCGCGCCGTTGAAGCCAATCGATCCCGGCTTTCGCCGGGATGTCGGTGGAGGGGCAGCGCCTTCCACCTCTGATCAGCTCTCGGGCAGGAAGTCCGGCACGCTGAGATAGCGCTCGCCGGTATCATAGTTGAAGCCGAGCACGCGGACGCCGTCGGGCAGGTCGGGCAGCTTCTGCAGGATCGCGGCGAGCGTACCGCCCGAGGAGATGCCGACCAGCATACCCTCTTCGGCGGCCGAGCGGCGCGCCATGTCCTTTGCGACCGCGGCATCGACCTTGATCACCCCGTCGATCGCGTCGGTGTGCAGGTTCTTCGGCACGAAGCCGGCGCCGATGCCCTGGATCGGATGCGGACCCGGCTGGCCGCCCGAGATCACCGGCGACAGTTCGGGCTCCACCGCAAACACCTTGAGGTTCGGCCATTCCTTCTTCAGCGCCTCGGCGACGCCGGTGATGTGCCCGCCGGTGCCGACGCCGGTGATGATGACGCCGATCGACGTGTCGCGGAAATCGTTCAAGATTTCCTGTGCAGTGGTACGCACATGGACGTCGATGTTCGCAGCGTTTTCGAACTGCTGCGGCATCCAGGCGCCGGGGGTGCTCTCGACGATTTCCAGCGCGCGCTCGATCGCGCCCTTCATGCCCTTTTCGCGCGGGGTGAGATCGAAGGTGGCGCCATAGGCGAGCATCAGCCGACGGCGTTCGAGCGACATGCTCTCGGGCATCACCAGGATCAGCTTGTAGCCCTTCACCGCTGCGACCATCGCCAGGCCGACGCCGGTGTTGCCGCTGGTAGGCTCGACGATCGTGCCGCCGGGCTGGAGGCTGCCGTCCTTCTCGGCCGCCTCGACCATCGCCAGCGCGATGCGGTCCTTGATCGAGCCGCCGGGGTTGGCGCGCTCGGACTTGATCCACACTTCGGCGCCGGGGAACAGCTTGTTGATGCGGACGTGCGGCGTGTTGCCGATCGTCTCGAGGATCGAATTGGCCTTCATGTCGTCATCTCCTTGGGAGGAACTTCGAGGGTGGCCGGGGGATCGAAGGTTCGAGCCCGCTTGAGCTCAGGGAATAGCTTCGACCACAGGACCGTGACAAGGATCGCGCCGACGCCGCCGCCGATCACCGCGGCAACCGGGCCGATCAGCGCGGCGAGGAAGCCGCTTTCGGCCTCGCCCAGCTCGTTGGAGCCGGAAATGAACAAAGTGGAGACCGCGCCGACGCGGCCGCGCATCTCGTCCGGCGTGTAGAGCTGGATCAGCGACTGGCGGACATACACCGAGACCATGTCGGCCGCGCCCAGCACGAACAGAGCCGCCAGCGAGATCAGCACCGCGGGCGAAAGGTCGGTGCCGACCGCCTTGGGACCGAGCACCGGCACCAGCAGCGGTGCGGCGGCGCCGAACACCACCGTCGCCAGGCCGAACAAGGCGACCGCGACCAGCATCTTCACGCCCACATTGGTCCTGAGCGGGCGCCACGAGAAGAACAGGGCCGTCACCACCGCACCCAACGCAGGGGCCGCGCGAAGGTGCCCCAGGCCCTCCGATCCCACCTGCAGGATGTCGCGGGCATAGACCGGCAGCATCGCCGTCGCGCCGCCGAGCAGCACCGCGAACAGGTCGAGCGAGATCGCGCCCAATACCAGCCGGTTGCGACGGACATAGCGGAGGCCGTCGATCATCTGCGCCCAGGGGCTGCCGGTGAACTTGCGGGCGGCGGTCGGGATCGGCCCGATCAGGAACAGCATGAGCAGCGAGACGAGAAACAGCCCGCCCGAAACGGCATACGCAAGCCATGACTCGGCGGCATAGAGATAGCCGCCCATTGCAGGCCCGATCACCGTTCCGGTCTGCCAGGCAAGCGAGCTGAGCGCGATCGCAGTCGGCAGGATCGCTTTCGGCACCAGATTGGGCGCGAGCGCCCCCAGTGCCGGGCTGGCAAAGGCGCGAGCGACGCCGAGCAGCGCCGCGATGCCGAACAAATAGGGCAGGGTGATGGTGTGCCGCCACGTCAGCCATGCGAGCGCAAGCGCGCAAAACGCCTCCAGCGCAACTGCCGCGCGTGCGATCCAGCGGCGATCGATCCGATCCGCCACCCATCCGGCGAACAGCGACAGGAACAGCAGCGGCAGGAACTGCGCGACGCCGATCATCCCGAGCTGAAACGCCGCTTCCTTGATGCCCATCGAACGACGGGCAATGTCATACACCTGCCAGCCGATCACGATCACCATCGCCATCTGCCCGAGCGTGGCGGCGAGCCGGGCGACGAAATAAGCGCGAAAATTGCCGATGGCGAAAGGATGTTGAGCCATGCGGCGCTCTTGGCCCGCAGGTGCTCGCCGCGCAATCATCGAATGGTTTGGGGCATGTAAAGCTTCACCCCATCCGGGCGGGCTGCGCCTCGGTCGCCTCGCCCTTTGCGGGGTTGCGTACCGACGGCCGCAGGCGGGCGAGGCTGCAGATTCCGGCAATCAGTGCCAGCCCCGCGGCGACGAGCGCGGGCGCCATCCCGGCGCCAACTCCGGCGGCGAGCAACGCCGCTACCAACGTCGCACCAGCAGTCTGCCCCACCATCCGCGTCGTCGAGATAAGGCCGCCGGCCGCCGCTGCCCGCTCGACGGGGGCGGAGCCGATGATCAGCCGCGCATTGGGCGAAAGGAACATGCCGAAGCCCGCTCCGGTGAGCGACATGCGCCAGGCGATGTCGAGATAGCTGGGATCGTGGGGCAGGAAGGCGAGGCTAACGAGTCCCGCGATGGCGATCGCCATGCCGATGCCACCCAGCGCTCCCGCCGGATATCGATCGGAGAGCGATCCCGCCATCGGCGCTACAAACATCGTCGTCAGTGGCCACGGCGCGATGACCGCGCCCACCTCGGACGGCGCAAAACCATAGCCGTGCTGGAGCCGAAAAGGCAGCGACAGGAGGATGCTCATCGTCGCGACAAAGGCGGTGAAGGCGCCGATCGTGGAGAGCGCCAGCACCGGGCGACCGAGCAGATCGACGGGCAGGATCGGTTCGGCCTCGCCGCGTTCGCGACGAACGAAAATCACACCGATCGCGACGCCGGCCAGCACCACCGCCGCGGATACGACGGGGCTGTCCCCGTGCACGGCGCTTTCCAGCCCGCCGATCACCAACCCGAACATCGCCGCGCAGAGCACAGCGCCCAGAACGTCGAACCGCGCTTCGGAGCGCGGCACGTCCGGCAAGGCGCGGCCGAGCAACAGGCTGGCGATGGCGAAGGGCACCGCGGAGGCGAACACCCACGGCCACGGGCCAAAGCCCAGGACAAGTCCGCCGAGCGTAGGCGCGATCGCGGACGAAACCGAGACCACGACCGAATTGACCCCCAGGCCGTGGCCAAGCTGGTGGGCAGGATAGATTTGCCGAACCAGCGCCGAAGAAACGCTGAGCGCCGCCGCAGCGCCCGCCGCCTGCGCCGCGCGGACGATCAGCAGAAAAGGGAGGCTTTTGGCGAAGAAGCAGAGGATCGTCGCCACCGTGAACACGATTTGCCCGGCCTGATATAGCCGCTTCAGCCCGATGCGGTTGCCGAGACCGGAAAAGGGCAGCAGCAGCATCACCAACACGAGCTGATAAATCGTTACCACCGCCACCGCTGCGGAGGATTCGACGTGCAGGTCGCGGGCGATGGTGGGCAGCGCCACCGTGGCAATGGCCCCGTCGATTACTACCAGCGCCGCGCCGAACGAGACGGCAGCGATAGCGGCCAGGCGGCGGGGCAGGGGAAGACCTTCGATTTGCATCGCGGCCTTAGTGCATAAAGCGGCTGGGGGTTCCCAGCCAGGAACTCCCTTTCGCGCCATAATCCCCCTGCTGCCGCTGCTCCGGCGCTGGAAGATGCGGGGACCGTCGCGCGTGCGACGGTCCCCGCCCGTGCCCGGGTCAGCGGCGGCTGGGCACCAGTGCAAGCCGCGCGGCAGGGGCCGGCAGATACAGGTGGAGGCGATCCTTCACGGCAAGCTTGTGCTTCTTGAGTTCGGCGAGGCGGAACGCATCCGGCAAATGCCGGCGCAGTTCGCGGCGGATCTCCCGTTCCAGCATCCGGTGGGTTGCGATCAGCCGTTCAACAATCGTCATCGTCATGGCTCCGTTCGATGAAAGTGCATCGATCGAGTGGCCCGATGAGACTGGAGGTGCGGGGAGGGGGAGAACACCACCGAACCTGCACCGAGCGCACTCGATGCGGTCCGACATCACGGGGCTTCAGGTGAAGCCGCCGCCAGAGGGGCCCGGTCCCGCACCTAGCAATTTATGCGCGTGGCCGCTTCGCGCAAGGGGCCTCGCGCAAAAATCTCGCGTAAGGCCCCTGCACCAATCAACGGCAGCGAATATCCTGGTTGTTCATCTGGTTGTTCTTGTCGACCGAGGCGCCGATCGCGCCGCCGGCGATTGCGCCCAGCAGCGTTCCGACGGTGCTGGAACGGCGGCTGGCGATGACGTTGCCGAACAGGCCGCCCGCGGCCGCGCCGACGATCAGGCCCGTCGTGCCATCCGGCCGCTTGCAATAATAGCGGCCGTCCTGACCGCGATAGACGCGGTCGTCCGAACTCAGCACGCGTTCGCTGGAACCAGGGCGGTAGTAGCGGGAGGGATCCCAATCGGCTTCGTCGCGAATGTCGGCCCGGGGCGGCGGGGCGTGGGCCAGCCACTCGCTATAGTCGGCATACCGATCGGCGGCCTGCTGGAAAATGCGATATTCGCGATCGAATCGCTCGCGCGCCGCTTCGAAACGGGCACGCTCCTGCTCCGGCGAGGAATAGCGGGGATCGTTCTGCGCCGACGCCGGCGCTGCGATCGACAGCCCGGCAGCCATCACAGCGGCAAGCGCCACGAAATGCTTCATTTCCAATCTCCTTCATCAGCGGTACCGGTACAACGCCGGGTGCGCGCACTTCTTCCAGGCTTGCGCGTGAAGGCTGGCTGAACGAAGCTGTACTGAAACGAACGCGGGGGAGGGCACGCATGGCTGACGCGCTTTGTTCTTGCTGCTATGCAGCATTGGTATCATATTTGTACCATGAGCGTTCCGAACACCGTGACTGAAGCCCCGATCAACAACAACCCTTTCGTGCTGGAGGGAATCGTCCGCCTGCGCTGTCTGCAGGTGACGTATAATCGCACGCGCATGATTATCGGCCCGCACATCCTGTATACGCGCAACGACTCGCTCTATGCCGATGCGCTGGTGGTCTCGCGGGAGGGGATGCTGCCGCGCGAGCCGAAGATTGCTACGTTCAAGGTCGACGGTCTGAGGGAAGTCTCCGTCCTCGATCGCGCGTTCGACATCAGTCCGCTGTTCGACGCGGAACTGGAGAAATATGCCGGCGTCACGCTGATGGCGATCGAACCCCAAGCGTGACTCGCAATTCCGTTCGGGAGTGAGTTTCAGACTTCGTCTGAAGTTTGATCAGCTTTCCACGCTCACGAAGCTGTCCATAACGCGCTTGCGGCCGGCCTGCTCGAAGTCGATCTCCAGCTTATTGCCTTCGATTTCGGCGATCAGGCCGTAGCCGAACTTCTGATGAAAGACGCGCAGGCCGATCTTCAGATCGGTTCTTGGCTTCGCTGCGAAACTCACCGCGGACGCGCGACTTTCCAGCACGCGCGGCTGTTCGCGAGTGAAGCCGCGGGCCGCGACGCTGCCGCCGGGATTCTTCAAGTCGACGCCCGCGGCGCGCTGCCAGCCAGGTCCGCGCCCGGTACCACGCGACACGTCCGCGAACGGATCGCTCCGCTCGCTCCAATTCGCTCGCCACAGGCTTTCGCCGCCGCTCATCGTGCTTTCCGACTCGACATGCTCGGGAGGCAACTCGCCGACGAAGCGGCTGGGCAGGCTTGAGGTCCACTGGCCATAAATGCGCCGATTGGCGGCGTGGAGGATGATTGCGCGCCGCCGTGCGCGCGTGATCGCGACATAGGCCAGGCGGCGCTCTTCCTCCAGGCTCGCCAGCCCGCCCTCGTCCAGCGCGCGCTGCGACGGGAAAATGCCTTCTTCCCATCCGGCGAGGAACACGGTGTCGAATTCCAGGCCCTTGGCGGCATGGATCGTCATGATCGTCACCTTGGGTTCCTCGGCAGCGGCCTCGTTGTCCATCACCAGGCTGACATGCTCAAGGAAAGCGGAAAGGCTTTCATATTCCTCCATCGCCCGCACGAGTTCGTTCAGGTTTTCCAACCGCCCGGCCGCCTCTGCGGTGCGATCCGCCTGCCACATGGCGGTATAGCCGCTCTCGTCCAGGATAATGCGGGCAAGATCCGGATGCTGCAGATCATTGCCCATGCTCCGCCAGCGAGCCATGTCGCCGATGAGGTTGCCGAGCGCGCGGCGCGCCTGCGGCGTCAGTTCATCGGTATCCAGGATGCGTGCGGCAGCCGTGGCGAGCGGCAGGCCCTGGGCACGGGCGAACTGGTGAACTTTGGCGAGCGCCTTGTCGCCCAGACCGCGTTTGGGCACGTTGACGATGCGCTCGAACGCCAGATCGTCCGCGGGCTGGGCGACCACCCGCAGATAGGCGAGCGCATCGCGGATTTCCTGCCGTTCATAGAAGCGGAAGCCGCCGATGATGCGATAGGACATGCCGATCGCGATGAAGCGATCTTCAAACTCGCGCGTCTGGTGCTGCGCGCGCACCAGGATCGCCGTCGCATCAAGGCTGAGGCCGTCGCGCTGCAGTGCTTCGATTTCTTCGCCAACGCGCCGCGCCTCTTCGGGGCCGTCCCAGACGCCGAGCACCTTCACTTTTTCGCCAACGTCGACGTCGGTCCACAGCGTCTTGCCAAGACGCCCGCCATTGTTGGCGATCACGCCCGATGCGGCGCCTAGGATGTGCGGCGTTGAGCGGTAATTCTGCTCCAATTTGATCACCGCTGCACCGGGGAAGTCCTTTTCAAACTTTAGGATATTTTCCACCTGCGCGCCGCGCCAGCTGTAGATCGACTGATCGTCGTCGCCCACGCAGCAAAGGTTCTTCCGCTCCTGTGCGAGCAGCCGGAGCCAGAGATACTGGACGGCGTTGGTGTCCTGATATTCGTCGACCATGATGTAACGGAAGCGCTGCTGATACTGCGCCAGAACCTCACGATCCGTTTTAAGAATAGTCAGCATGTGCAGCAGAAGGTCGCCGAAGTCGCAGGCATTCAGCAGTCGCAGCCGTTCCTGGTACTGGGTGTATAGTGATTGGCCGCGGCCATTGGCATAGGCTTCGGATTCGCCGGCATCGATGTCGGCGGGCACCAGCCCGCGGTTCTTCCACCCGTCGATCAGCCCGGCAAGCTGCCGCGCCGGCCAGCGCTTCTCGTCCAGCTCGTTGGCGACGATCAGCTGCTTCAGCAGTCTAAGCTGGTCGTCCGTGTCCAGAATGGTGAAGTTGCTCTGCAGGCCGACGAGCTCCGCGTGACGGCGCAGCATCTTCGCGCCGATCGCGTGAAACGTGCCTAGCCACGGCATCCCCTCCACGGCCTCGCCTACCAGCCGCCCGACGCGCTCCCGCATTTCACGCGCGGCGCGGTTGGTGAAGGTGACTGCAAGGATCTCCGAGGGATAGGCGCGCCGCGTCCAGAGCAGATGCGCCAGCCGAGCGGTGAGCGCCGCCGTTTTGCCGGTACCGGCGCCGGCCAGCACGAGCACCGGCCCTTCGGTGGTCAGCACGGCCTCGCGCTGTGGTTCGTTGAGCCCATGAAGATAGGGGGCGTCCTGGGGAGTGGTGGGGAGGGACATTGGCGAACAACTAGGGAACGGCGGCGGCCGGGGCAAGCGCGCGCAGTTGCATTCTGCCCGCATCCGGCCGCTGATGGGGTGGATTGCCTCCGTTTCAGCCGAAGCCTATGGGCGACGCGAGACTAACCTATGGCAATTCGCAACCCCTCTCGCCGGCTGAAGATTCGGCTCGCACTTGTGCTGGCGCTCGCGATCGTCGCGGCCGTTGCAGCGTGGCGCATGGACGGCGCGGACCAGCAACCGCGCTGCACCAATGATCGCAGGGAAGAGCGCGACTCCAGCGGCAAGGTTGTGCGCATCGTCCGCACCGCGTGCTTGGACTGAACCGCGCGATGGCTCCGAACCGTCATTCTCCTGTCACACGTTCCCTCCAAAGGCGCTAACATCATGGCGACGCTAGCAATGGAACAGGCTCCGCAGGCGGAAACGCCGCGAAGTCCCCGCTTCGACTATCAGACGCATCCGCTCGCCAAGCTGCTGTTCGCAGCGATCCTGGTCGGCGGCTTTGCCTTCGCTGGCTGGAGCGTGCTGACCGACACGCGCGGGGTGGGCGAAGAACTCGCGATCGGCGCGTTCCTATTCCTCGCGCTGGCGTTGCTGATCGCGCTCGGCTTCGAGTTCGTGAACGGATTCCACGATACCGCTAACGCCGTCGCTACCGTGATCTACACCAATTCGATGCCGGCGCATTTCGCGGTCGTCTGGTCGGGCGTGTTCAATTTCCTGGGCGTGATGGCCTCCAGCGGAGCGGTTGCCTATGCGATCATCACGCTGCTGCCGGTGGATCTGATCTTGAACGTGGGCTCGGCTCCGGGCTTTGCGATGATCTTTGCGCTGCTGCTCGCGGCGGTGCTCTGGAACCTCGGCACCTGGTATGTGGGCCTGCCCAATTCGTCCAGCCACACGCTGATTGGATCGGTGCTGGGCGTCGGGTTCGCCAACCAGCTCATCTCGGCCGGATCGCGGGGCGGCACGGCCGGTGTCGACTGGAGCCAGGCGCAGAAGGTGCTAACCGGCCTGTGGATGGCGCCGCTGATCGGCTTCACCGCTGCGTTGCTGCTGTTGCTGGTCATGCGGCTGCTCATCCGCAACCCGACGCTGTATCGTGCGCCGGGGGACAGCACCCCGCCGCCCAAAGGCATCCGGGCGGTGCTGATCTTCACCTGCACCGCCGTGTCCTTCAGCCACGGATCCAACGACGGTCAGAAGGGCATGGGGCTGATCATGCTGATCCTGATCGGCTGCGCGCCTACCGCCTATGCTCTGAACCGCACACTACCGGCGAGTTCGACGCCCGCCTTCGTCCAGACGGCGAACCAGGCCACGGCCGCGTTCGATGCCCGCAGCGACGGCATCCAGTTGGCGCCGGCGGCCGCGCGGGCGACGCTGACCCAAGCCTTGCAGCTCCGCAAGGCAGAGGAGCCGAAGGTGTTCGCGGCGCTTGAAACGCTGTCGCACCATCTGACGGCGCGAGTTGCCAGCTATGGCTCGCTGCGCGCGGTGCCGGCAGAGGCGACGTCCAACATTCGCAACGACATGTATCTTGTACTCGATACGACTCGGCTGGCCCTGAAGAAGGAAACGGCATTTCAGCCGGCCGAACTGTCGGCGCTCAAAGCCTATCAGAAGAGTCTGGAGGCGGGCACGCGCTTCATCCCGATCTGGGTGAAAATCGTGGTGGCGCTGGCGCTAGGGCTGGGCACGATGATCGGCTGGAAGCGGATCGTCGTCACCGTGGGCGAGAAGATCGGCAAGCAGCACATGACTTATGGCATGGGCGCTTCGGCGGAGATCGTGGCCGCCGGTACGATCCTGGCGGCGGACCATTTCGGCCTCCCGGTATCCACCACGCACATCCTTTCGTCCGGCGTGGCCGGCGCATCGGTGGCGAGCGGGGCCGGACTGCAGGCGCGAACCCTGCGCAACCTGGCGCTGGCGTGGCTGCTCACACTTCCCGCCGCGATGCTTCTCGCCGGTGGGCTATACTGGCTGATGCTCAGTGCCGTGCGGACCTTTGGCCTGCACTGATCAAAGCGGCGGGGGGGCTGTCCCGCCGCTTACCCGTGCAGAAGGTCCTGCAACGCCAAATGCAGGCTGTTGCCCACGCCGCTGGCATCGGCTCGAAGATCTGCCTTCACGTGCTCGACGGGATTGTAGCAGGCGACTAGTCCGCCTGCGAGCAAGGCGAAAAATGTAGCGTAAACCAGTCGTTTCAGCGGCGATTCGCGCATATCCGTCTCCCAATTTCCGGTGCAGCGAGTGCGGGCCTATCGGTACCCTGCCGAAACTTTCCGTCCGCTGAACGACGCTTGACCGACGCGTCGGCTCGGTGGAGGGAAGCGACGGGGAGGAATGCCACATGGCCGATGCCGCAGCGCCAGCGTCCCACCGCCGCATTTTGTTTGCGAGCCTGGTGGGCACGTCGGTTGAGTTCTACGATTTCTACATCTACGCCACGGCGACCGCGCTTGTGTTCGGCCCACTCTTCTTCCCGGCGCAGGAACCCTGGCTGCAGCAGTTCGCCGCCTATGCCAGCTTCAGCGTAGCGTTCTTTGCGCGCCCGCTCGGCGGCCTGGTGTTCGGCCACTTCGGTGATCGACTTGGGCGCAAATCGACTCTTGTCGCTTCGCTGATGCTGATGGGAATCTCCACCGTCCTGATCGGTTGCCTGCCGAGCCATGCGATGATCGGCTGGGTGGCGCCGCTGCTGCTGTGCCTGTTGCGTTTCGGCCAAGGACTGGGTCTGGGCGGCGAATGGGGCGGTGCCAGCCTGCTCGCCGTGGAATATGCGCCCACGGGCTGGGCATATCGCTATGGCAGCTTCCCGCCGCTGGGCGCGCCGGTCGGCTTCATCGCCGCCAACGGCTTGTTCCTGCTGCTTGGCGCGTTCCTGGACGATGCTGCGTTTCGCGACTGGGGCTGGCGCCTGCCGTTCCTTGCCAGCGCCGGGCTGGTCGCGCTGGGTCTTTGGGTGCGCCTGAGCATCGCCGAAACGCCCGCCTTTGCCGAGGCGGCGAAACATGCGCCTCCGCCGCAGGTGCCGCTGGGCGTGCTGGTCCGTTCGCATCTGGGGCCGACCCTAGCTGGCACGCTGGGCACGATCGCCTGCTTCGCCCTATTCTACGTCGCCACGCTGTTCGCCATCGGCTTTGGTACCAAGACGCTAGGCTATCCGCGCGGGGCGTTTCTGGGCGTCGAACTCGGCGCGATCCTGTTCATGGCGCTGGGAATCGGGGCCGCCGGCTGGCTGGCGGACAAGCGCGGGCCGGGACTGGCGCTAGCGCTGGGCTGTATGGCGATGGTGCCGCTGGGCCTGGCAATGCCGGTGCTGCTCGTGCCGGGGGCGCTGGGCGCGGTGTTCGTGTGGCTGGTCGCCGGCCTGTTCGTAATGGGCTTCGTGTACGGACCGCTCGGCGGCTGGCTGCCCAGCCTGTTTCCCGCGCAGGTGCGGTACACCGGCGTTTCGGTGACGTTTAACCTGGGCGGGATCCTTGGCGGCGGCCTGACGCCGCTGATCGCCGAGACCCTGGTCCAGCACAGTGGCATCGGCATGGTCGGCTGGTACCTCGCCGGTGCCGCAGGCGTCAGCCTGATCGGCCTTTGGCTCACGCGGTGCAGCACGCGCTAGGTGTTCAGGCGGGGCGAAGCAGGGTGAGCTTTGCCTTGCCATGCACCCGCTCGACATCAATGACGAAGCCGGCGACCGACACGTCCTCGTTATAGGCGGTCTCGATGCTCACCCAGCTGCCCGGCGCAGTCCAGCCGAGCCGTGCGAGCTTGTCGAGCGCGACGGCGCCGGCGCTGGTGCCATAGGGCGGATCCATCATGATCAGATCCAGCGGCGCGCGCGCGGGCCCAAGCGCGAGTACCGATCCAGGCCGCACATCGGCACCTTTCGCGCCGAGCTTTGCGACATTGGCTTTGAGCACGTCGAGCGCCCCGCGATCCTGCTCAACGAACACGCACGAGCCCGCCCCCCGCGACAGGGCTTCCAAGCCCAATGCCCCCGATCCGGCAAAAAAATCGCCGACCGCCAGGCCCTCGAAGCTGCCAATGCGCGAGGCGAGCATCGAGAACAGGGCCTCGCGCGTGCGATCTGCCGTAGGCCGAGTCGTTTCGCCCTTAGGCGCGAGCAGCGGGCGACCTCGCCATTCACCAGCGATGATCCGCATCAGTTGCGCCCCCGTGGCGGCCTGGCAGGCTTGCCGGGACCGCCCGGACGCGGGCCGCGCGGGTGATCGCCGCCGCCTGGCCGGGGCGGGCGCGGTCCGCCCCGTGGCCGGTCGGCGCTATCACCGCCGGGACGCGTGCGCGGGCCGCTCCGTGGCCGTTCCGGCTCGCCTGATCGAGAGGACGGTGCGCCGCGGCTGCGTTCGCTGCGGTCAGCCCTGGGGCGTCCCGCCTCGTCGTGCCGACGTTCACCGCCGGTCCGCTGCGAGCGGAAGCTGCCCGGCCGCTCTTCGCCCTCGGCCCGAGGATGCGCAGCGCGACGCTCGCCTGCGCCTCCAACGGGGCCACTACGCTGTGGCCGCTCTCCGCGCGGGCGTTCCGTACCTTCTCGAGTGCGGCGATCGTCACGCGTGGCCCAGGGGCGTTCCATGCCTTGCGTCTCGCGCGGCTCGCGATTGTCCCGGAATGCCTTGGCGCGCCCGGCGCGTGCCGGATTGCCAACCCGATCGGCAGTGCCCTCGCGTGCGGAAAGCCGGCCAGGGGTTCGTGCGCCGGGCTTCGCCTTCGCCTCGGGCGTAGCGCGGGGGGTGAAAACGGGTTTCTTTGCGGCCGGTGCCGCGGCCGGTTTTGCGATCCGGCGACGGCCCTCTGGCTCCACCTTACTCGGCTTCTCTACCGGCTCGATCACGCGCTGGCGAACGGCGAATTGGAGGTTCGACGCAGCCTTGCCGCCGCCCGGCTTGGAAAGCACGGTGCGGAAGGTGATCAGATCCGCTTGGCGGATCTCATCGACGTCGCCGGGCGGCAGGTCACCCAGAAAGAAGGGGCCATAGCGAGTGCGGATCAGGCGGCTGACCTGGAGGCCCAGATATTCCAGGACGCGGCGGACTTCGCGGTTCTTGCCCTCCGTCAGCGTCATCTCGATCCAGAGATTTGCTCCGGTTCGCCGTTCGATATTGGCGTTGATAGGGCCATAGCGCACGCCTTCGATCTCGATGCCGAGCATCAGATCCTCAAGCTGCTCCTGGCTCACTTGGCCGTATGCGCGGGCGCGATAGCTGCGTTCCACGCCAGTGGACGGCAGCTCGAGCTCACGCTTCAGCTCACCGTCGGTCGTGAGCAGCAACAGTCCTTCAGTATTGAGATCGAGCCGCCCGACGGGAATCACGCGCGGCAAGCCTTCGGGCATTTGATCGTAGATGGTCGGCCGGCCGGTGAAATCGCGTTCGGCGGTGAGCAGGCCCGCCGCTTTGTGATAGCGGAACAGTCGGGCCGGGGCAGCTTCCGCCACCGGCTGGCCATCGACCGTGACGCCGTGAAGCGAGTTGAGCAGGGTTGCAGGGGTATCGAGAACGGTGCCGTTGAGGGCGACGCGGCCCTCGGCAATCATGCGTTCGATTTCGCGGCGCGAGGCGATGCCGGCGCGGGCGAGAAGCTTGGCGATACGCTGGGACGCGCCCGCCGTTTTCGGGGGAGTGGATACAGACACCGCGGCGATATAGCGATTATGCTTCGCCGAGCAAAAATTTATACGGTGCGCGAAGGTAAGTTGCGCGTTAGGCGCACGGGCAAGACTTTGATTTGGGGCCGGAACGAATGTTGTTCGGGAGGAAAAAGCGGCGGATCGAACACCTGCTCGTGGTGGAGGACGAGCCGTTAGTGGCGTTCGATACCGAGCATTTCCTCCGCGAGTCGGGCTTCACCATCGTCGCCACGGTGGATTCAGTCGTCGACGCGACTCGGATCGTGGAGGCGGGAGCGCCGCTCGATCTGGTGCTTGCAGACATCCGCCTTTCCGATGGAAGCGGCGTGGAGGTGGCACGGGCCGCTTATGCGCGAGGGCTGCCAGTGCTGTTCGTGACCGGCAATTGCCCGGCGGACGCACGGGCGCTTGCCGCCGGCTGTCTGGGCAAACCCTATCCTCAGCGCGATCTGCTAGCGGCGATAGACGCGATCGACTCGGTGTTGAGCGGCGGCGCGGCACCCAAACGACTGCCGCACAGCTTCAGTCTGTTCCTCGATCCGAGCGGTTAGTGGAGGAACAACTCCACGACTACGCCCGCCCACGCGAAGACCGATGCGAGCACGGCCAGCCGCGCGACCGCTTCCGAAGGCGAAGCCGGCTGGGGGCGGGCGATGCTGCGGCTAGTGGAACGGGGCATGGGATACTCCTTTTCTCGATGACCCGACTATAGCGCCGAATTCTGAACGGCAGCCTGCCGGAAAGGGAATACGGCGCTTTTTTCCGACGCGTCGGCGCGAGTGAGCCAGGCTTCGACCACGTCGTGGAAGTGCCGCACCCCTTGTTCGAGACTGCCGAGCGTGACGTGCTCGACCGCGCCTGCGGCGAGGCCCTGCTGGCCGAGTTCGCACGCACGGAAATCCTCGCCCGCGAATACGCCCTCGTCGAGCAAGTGCCAACTTCGCTCCCAATGGTCCCGCGCTTTCTCGCTTGCGGGCGGCGCGGGGATCAGCATGAAGTTCTCAACCAGCACCTGGTCGACCGCCTGCGGCATCAGCACCATCAGGTTTATATAGTCGGGGCTCACCGCCAGCACCGCTCCGGGAAACATCTGATAGGTATAGGTTATCGCCCCTCGCAGTGTAGGCCAGTCCTGCGCCGCGAGTTCGGCAAGGCTCGCGGTTCGGCCGACGGCGGAGCGCTGATGCGGGCCGATCCGATCGGCGGCCGAGACACCGTCGTGGAAGAACCCTGCGATGGTTTCGGCGTGAAGCCGCTGGATATGATAGCTTTCCAGAAACGCATCCATCACCAGCTTCCAGTTGGCGGCCACACGATGCATGCGGCGGCGAAAGCAATACTGGCCGGCAAGGTCGAACGCGGCGAAGTCCTGCGCCAAGGCGTCGGCATGGGCGAAATCCGCCGCAGCGTCGAAGGCGAACCAGATCAGGCCACCTGCTTCGTGCGTGGGCAGCGGGCGCAGCGCATAGTCTGCCCGGTTAAGCTCCGGGAACGCATCGGCGCGCGGCAGACCGGCGAGGCGGCCGTCCAGCGTGTAGCTCCAGGCATGATAGGGACAGACGAGGCGATTCGCCTTTACTGTCTCGCATCCTTCCACCAGTCGGGTGCCGCGATGCTGGCAGACGTTGAGAAACACCCGTGCGACGCCCTGCGCGTCGCGCGTGAGCAGCAGCGGCTTGCCAAACCCGTCGTGCGGGATCGCCGAGCCCGGGTTGGGCAGCAATGCAGATGGCGCCAACACCAGTGGCGCGCGCTGGAAGATGGCGGCCTGTTCCGCCGTGAAGCGCTCAAGGGAGGTGTAGGCGCTGGCCTTCACATGAGTGATCGGCGCGCGATCGGCGTCGACGCCCCTGGTCAGCGCTGCGGCCAGCGCGCGTTGACCTTCGGTAGGTGCGTTCATGGCTATCCTCTCCCGAATTTTCGGCTAGTTTCCTCCCCGAATGGCCAACGAACAAGCACCAAATCTTCGCCCCGGCGGGGGAACGCCGCTGATCCCGCTCGCCCAGCTGATGGTTACCGCCGCGCTGCTCCTGCTGCTGGCGCCCTGGGCATACATGCTGCTGCCCGGCGGCGGTGCCTCGCCAGTGGCCGGCTATGCTTTCGTCGCCGGGTCGAGCAACGGAGCCGCGGCGCTTCCGCCTTCAATGACGTTCATACTCGGCCTGCTCGCAATCGCGCTCGCCTTGGGATTGAGTCTGGCATTGCGCGGTAGAGCGGGCGCGAGCCTGTTGATGGCGGGCAGCGCCGTGGGGGCTGTCGTGCTGGTGCTTGCGACGCTGTTTCCCGTGCTGTCGCCGCCCAAGACGCTCAAGGGCGCGACGCTGTCGCTTGGCTGGGGCGCCGCGGCGGCGCTGGCGGCGTTGATCGCGGCGTTCGTGCTTGCCCGGAAGGCTGCGCCTGCGGACTGGCGCAGCGAACTGCCGGACGGGGTGCAGCCCTATTTCGCAAAGGGCCCGCTGGCATCCTTCGCGCTCGGTGTCTCCTCCGGCTTCCCCTTCGCCATGATCGGCGCGACGCTTACCACGCGGCTGGCGCAGACCGGGATCGACAAGTCTACCGTAACGGCCTTCACGCTCGCCATCCTGGTGTACAACTTCAAGTTCCTATGGGCGTGGATCGTCGATAGTGTGCCGATCCCGTTGCTCGGCCGGCTGGGGCAGCGCGTCTCCTGGCTGATCGTTGCCGGTGCCCTGGTGGTTGCAGCGACAATTAACCTGGCGCTGGTGGTACCGGACCCAGCGAATATCTGGCCCACCGTGACCGCGGCGGTGTTGATGGGCGGGGCGGGCGCCAGTTATGATGTTGTGATCGATGGGTACCGCATCGAAGTGCTGCAGCCGCATGAACTCGGCTACGGATCTGGCATGTCGCAATATGGATGGCGGATCGGATCGGTCGCGGCGGGGGCGATCGCGCTGGTCGTCGCGGGACGCTCAGGGTGGGCGCTCGGCTATGGCGCTTGCGCCGTGTTCGCGCTGCCGGCGATCCTCACCGGCCTGATCGTCGGCGAACCCGAACGCCGCCGCGAGCCGGCCGAACGGCGCAGCATCGCCACCGTCGCCGCTGCGATCTGGAGGCCGTTCGTCCAGTTCTTCGCCCGCGAAGGCGCGCTGATCGTGCTGCTGTTCATCGTGGTGCACAAGATCGGTGACACGCTAGCCAACCTGACCTTCCGCCTGTTGTTCAACGATCTGGGATTCAGCAACGACGAGATCGCCTTTTACGACGTCTCGCTGGGCTTTCTCGCCTATATGCTCGGCATCTTCCTCGGGGGCATGCTCTATGCCCGCATGGGGATGAAGCGATCGGTGATGCTCAGTCTGGTGCTGATGGCGGTTTCGAACCTGAGCTTTGCCGGGCTCGCGGCTGCGGGGCATTCGAATATCGGCATGGCCGCGGCGATCGGTTTCGAGAACATCGCCAGCGGCATCGGCGGTGTCGTGGTGATCGCCTATTTCTCGGCGCTCACCGACCTGCGCTTCACCGCCGCGCAATACGCCCTGATCTCCGCCGGGGCCAGCATCGTCGGCCGGTTCGTCACCGGCACGACGGCGGGCAGCCTGATCAAGGCGATGGGCTATATCGACTTCTACCTGTTCACCACCCTGATCGCGCTGCCCGGCGTTGCGCTCTATTGGTGGATGATGCGCACCGGGCTGGTCGATCGCTCGATCGGGAGCGCGGGGCAGGAGGGCTGAGCGTACGGCTCAGCCCTGCAGCGCAGGCTTCCAGTCCCACCCCAGCGGATCCCCGTCCATCACGTCGATCCCCGCTGCCATCAGCTCGTCGCGTATCCGGTCCGATCGCTGGAAATCCTTCACCACCCGCGCTTCCTTGCGCTCGACCAGCAGGTCGCCAATCTCTTCGGGCGTGATCGTCGCGCCCTTGGGCCGTACGCGCAGTTCCTCGCGCGTCAGATCGGTCAGCCGCAGGCCCAGCACCTTGTCGAACTCGGCCAGCGCGGCCAGCCGATCGGCCGGCGAGGTGCGCTTGTCCGCCAACATTTCGTCAAGCACCGGTAGTGCCTTGGGAGTGTTGAGATCGTCCGAAACCGCCGCGTCCAACCGCTCGAGCCATGCCGCCGGCACCGTTCCCTCGCCGTCGGCCCGTGCCTTCAGCGCCGTCACCGTCATCACCAGCCGCTTCAGGCGCGTGAGTGCCGCCGCCACATTGTCGGCGGAGAACTCCAGCTCGCTGCGATACTGCGCCTGGAGGCACAGCAGGCGGTAGGCGAGGGGATGCACGCCCGCATCGATCAGCGACTGCAACGTGGTGAAGCCGCCCTTCGACTTCGACATCTTCCCACTGCGATCGACGAGGAAGTTGTTGTGCATCCAGAATTTCGCGCCGCTGTCGCCGCAGCCGCAATAGGCCTGGTTCTGCGCGATTTCGTTCGGATGGTGGATCTCGCGATGATCGATGCCGCCAGTGTGGATGTCGAACGGAGCACCCAGGTACTGGATGCTCATCACCGAGCATTCGAGATGCCAGCCCGGCGCACCCCGCCCCCAGGGCGACTCCCACTCCATTTGGCGTTGCTCGCCCGGGGGCGATTTGCGCCAGATCGCAAAATCCTGCGGGTGGCGCTTGCCATCCACCGGGTCGATTCGCCCTTCCGCCGCATCATCGGCCGCGCCCGCGAGGCGGCCATATTCCGGCACGGTCGAGACGTCGAAATAAAGGCCCGACTCCAGCTCGTAGCAATGCTGCGGCGCGATCTTCTCCGCAAAGGCGATCATCTGCTGGATATGATCGGTAGCTACCGACCAGCGCGATGGCTCGTCGATGTTGAGATCGCGGATATTCTGCTTGAACGCCGCGGTGTAATGCGCGGCAATGTCCCAGATGCTCTTGGCCTGGGCGCGCGCGGCCGCTTCCATCTTGTCATCGCCCGCATCGGCATCCGACGTCAGATGGCCGACATCGGTGATGTTGATGACATGGGTGAGCGGATAGCCCTTCCACCGCAGCACCCGGCTCAGCGTGTCGGTGAACACATAAGCGCGCAAATTGCCGAGATGGGCATAGTTGTACACCGTCGGCCCGCACGAATAGACGCGCACGCCCTTTTCAGGATCCAGCGGCCGGAACGGCTCGAGCGAACGGGAAAGCGAGTTGTACAGGGTGAGCGGGGCATCATGCATGCCACTGCCCATAGCGAAAGCTGCGGCCCGAACAAACCGCTGGAATGCTCAGCCGTCGGTAGCTGGGCGTTCGGCGATCGCGGCGTTCACCATCGCGCTCCAGATGTGCGCCGGGTCGGTGCCAGCTGCTTCCCCGGCCCGGATCATCGTGGGCGTGGGCTCGCGCAGGGTGCGCAGGACCGCAAGAGCACGCTCGGTTTCGCGCGGCCAGATCGTGTCGACGACCTCGCTCACCGGTCGACCGAGGTCGCCGGAACCTTCCGCATTTGGGCTGAGCATTTCGGCGGCGATCACGCGCGCAATCCGCTCGATCGGCGTGGTGGAGGCGATACTCGTCATGCGGCCAGCGGGGAGCTGCCATTGGCAGCGCGACTGCTAAGGGCGCTGTGTCCCCCCGAGGCACCGGCGTGCAGCGGCAGCGCGGTGCCGCAATGGGCGCACTCTGCGGTCATCCGCCCTATCATCCAGTGCGACTGGCCGCAGCCTGGGCAAAGATTCGTCTCGCGCGGGCGATAGACCAGGCGAACGCTCTCCAACGCGCGCCGGATACCGAAATCGTGCATGGGCGGAATTCCTCCTGTTGAAAGCGGAACGATGTCGAAACCTTCTGGTTCCGCAACGGCCCCGCGCTGGGATGAACGCGAGCTAACGAGCGCATTCAGGCTCGCAACATCTGAAATATGCGAATCAGGCTTCAGACGGCGGCACAAGCGCCCCGCGAGGAGACGAGAAGATGAAGAAGTTTCTGATCGGCGCCACCATGGTAGCCACGCTGATTTCCGGAACGGTTGCCGCGGTTCCGGCAGCTGCCCAAGATTATGGCTATCGCGACGGCTATAGCCGCTACGACCGTGATTATCGTGGCGATTACCGCGAATATCGGGACGTGCGCGATTATCGTCAGTACCGCGACTATCGTGGCGACGGTCCGCGCTATGCCTATCGCGACCGCAACTATCGCCAGCGCTGCAGCGACGGCACCACCGGCACGATCCTAGGTGCGATCGCCGGCGGCCTGCTCGGCGGCGAAATTGGCCGCGGCAGCTCCTATCGCCGCAGCGGCACCGGTACCATCATCGGTGCAGGCGTTGGCGCGCTGGCCGGACGCGCGGTGGACGGCGGCGATTGCCGCGGCGGCCGCTGATTGCCTGGCCTGACGCAAAGGGCGCTCGCTGCACGGGGCAGCGGGCGCCTTTTCGCATGCTCGCCTATCGCCCCCGCGCGCTGCGCAGATCGATCCCCAGCCGCTTCACGCGATAGTAGAAGGTCTTGCGCGGCAGGCCGAGCGCGGCGATCGCGACGTTGATTTCGCCCTGCGCGACAGCGATGGCGTCCAGGATCGCAGCGCGCTCGAACGCCTCCAGCCGCTCGGGCAGCGTTGCCTGCCCCTCTGCTGCTCCTGTATCAGACGTCATGTCGAGCCCCAGCACGAACCGCTCCGCTGCCAGCTCCAGTTCGCGGACGTTCCCTGGCCAGTCCCGCTCCGCCGCCGCGTGCGCCGCTGCCGATAGCGCCGGGGCCGGCCGGCGATGCCGCTCTGCCGCCTGAACGGCAAAATGGGCGAACAGCAGCGGCACGTCCTCGCGTCGCTCGGCCAGAGCCGGCATCCGCAGCGGGACGCCCGCCAGGCGATGGTACAGCGACGGTGGCACCGCCGACGCGGCGCCCTCGGCGATCGTCGCGATGATCCGTACGTCGACGGGATCGGGATCGCGTTGATCGGTTGCGACCGTCCGCGTCTCGGCGAACTGGGCGAGCCGATGCTGGAGCGCGGGTTCGGCGAGGTGGAGATTGTCGAGGAACAGCGTACCTCGGTCGGCGCGGGCGAGGATGCCGCCGCGCGCGAAGAGCTCGCGGTCGACGATCGTAGGCGGCGCCATCGCGCAATCGAACAACTGGAACCGGTGGCGGCCGCGGCGGCCGGCGCGGTGCACCAGCCTGGCGTATAGTTCCTTGCCGGTGCCGGTCGCCCCCTCCACGGTCAGATCGAGCGCTGCATCCGCCAGCAGCGGAATCATCTCACGCAGCCGGCGGATCGCGGGTGATTCGCCGATCAGTGCAACATCCGCCTCGCCGGCGGCAGCCCGCAGCCTGCGGTTCTCCAGCGCCAGGGTGCGCGCGGTGCCGGCGCGCTGCAGCGCCGCCGCCAGCGCTTCGCCGGCGAAAGGCTTGGTCAGGAAATCCCAGGCACCGGCCTTGATCGCTTCCACAGCCATGGCGACATCGCCATGCCCGGTCATCAGGATCACGGGGAGTTCGGGATCCACGGCGCGCAGCCGGTGGAAGAAGTCGACGCCCGACATGCCCGGCATCCGCACGTCGCTGACGACGACGCCGGCAAAATCGGCATCTATCGCTGCCAGCGCGGCGGCCGCATCTGGGAAGGGCAGGACAGTGTGACCGGCCAACACGAGCAATTGCGTCAACGCCGCGCGGAGATCGGCATCGTCGTCTACCAGAGCGACCGGCACGCTCATGCGCGGCGCAACGCAAGCTCGAAGCAGGCGCCCGGCATGTCGGGCATCCAGCGCAGCGAACCGCCGAGATCGGTCATGATGTCGCTCGCGATCACCAGCCCCAGGCCGAGGCCGGTGCTGCGGCTCGTGGCGAAGGGCGTGAACAGGCGGGCTGCGATTTCGGGCGCGATGCCCGGGCCATTATCACAGATGCGGACTACGACATCGTTCTCGGCCGGCAGCACGGACAGCGTGATTGCGGGATCGGGCTGGCCAGCCAGTGCCTCGACGGCGTTCTGCAGCAGGTTTACAAACACTTGCTCCAGGCGCACCCGGCCGCCCAGCACCAGCAGGTTCGGATCGAACGGCGATCGTTCCAGCCGGATCGGACGCAATTGCTCCTTCAGGATCAGCAGCGCGCCGTCGACGGCCTCGGCCAGCGGCAAGGCGCGGATCTCGCCCGGACGTCGGCGGGAAAAGCCGCGCAGCTGCGCGGTCACCGTGCCGATGCGGTCGCTCAGGCGGCGGATCGTATCGAGATTGTCGCGTACCAGATCGACCGCACCGCGCTCTAGCAGCGTCACGCTGGTTTCTGCATAGGTGCGGATGGCGGCGACCGGCTGAGCGGTTTCGTGGGCGACGCTCGCAGTGACCTGGCCGAGCGTGGCGAGGCGATTGGCCTGGCGGAGCCCTTCGCGCAGTTCGGCGGCGCGGGCTTCCAGCTGGGTGCGCTCTTCGATCTCGCGCCGCAGCGCCGCCGTCCGTTCCGCGACGGCCGCTTCCAGCTCGGCAGTACGACGGCGGGCGAGCGTCGCGCGCTGGCGCAGGCTCCAGACCAGCGCGGCGAGAGCCAGCACGCCCATCAGCGTGCTCAGCGCCGCGGTGCGCTGCGCGGCACGCACGGCAGGGCCAATCGGCCGACGCAGCGAAAGGCGCCAGCCGGGCTGCGCTGTCGCTACCGCCGCCGCGACCTGGTCATGCCCGACCGGCGGCAGCAGGAGCGGCGCCGAGGAGGCGGGCAGGGCGGCCTCCCTGCGAAGCCAAGCAAGCGTGGCGGGAAGGATCGGCCGGGCTACCGCGAAGCGCCACTCGGGCTTGCTCGCCACCAGTACCAGTCCGGCCGGATCCTCCACATAGGTGGCGCCGCCGGCGCGCTGCCAGGCGGATTCGACCGAGTCGAACTCCAGCTTGACCACGATCACCCCCGATGCGGCCGTGCGCCGCGCGAGGTACAGGCCAGAATGACGGCTGACGGTGCCGAGCGCGAACTGCCGCGCTTCGCCCTTGCTGCTCGCTTCGCGGAAGTAGCGGCGAAAGCGGTAATCCGATCCGACGAAGCTTTGCGGCGAGCGCCAGTTGCTGGCCGCCAGCGTGCGACCGCCCGGCGCGATTAGGTAGATGGCGGCGGCGCCGGTGGTTCGCGCCAGCCGTTCCAGCTTCTCGTTCAGCGGCCGTGCGGGGCCGCCCGCCAGCGCGGCGACGACGTCGCGATCATCGCTCAGCGCCAGGGGCAGCAGCCGGAAGCGCGCAATCTCGCTGTCGAGCAACGCGGCGCGGAGCTGGGCGCCGGTGCGGGTGCCCGCGACCAGGCTTTCGCGCGCCCGTTCGCCACTGAGCCACCCCGCGGCCAGCGCCAGCACCGCGCCGATAAGCGCCGCGATCGTCCAGAAGCGCCAGCCCGAAGTTGATTCGCCCTTCTTCACGTCCCGGCTATCCGACGCCGCTCCACAATGTGCAAGTTCTTGCACATCGGGCCTTGGGGCTTGTGTCATTTCTGACGCAGCATTTGGTGCGAAATCCCTCTAAGTATTTGATAAAGAGATAGAAAAATGGGGACGTGGTAGGGCTTCGTCCGCGCCGATGGAGAGGGCAAGCTTGCGCGATCCAGCCTATCGGCAAGCACCGGGGCGAACGGAGAGGACATCATGGTACGTATCGCTGTCGATCCCCCAGCCGCATCTGGCGATTCCCCGCTGCCCGAGCGGCGTGCCTGGTATCGGCACCTCTATGTCTGGGTACTGATCGCGATCGTGGCCGGCGTGCTGGTCGGCCATTATGCGCCGGGCACCGGCGAGGCGCTGAAGCCCCTGGGCGATGCATTCATCAAGCTGGTGAAGATGATCATCGCGCCGGTGATCTTCCTGACGATCGTGACCGGCATTGCGGGCATGCGCGATCTGGCGGCGGTGGGGCGGGTGGCGGCGAAGGCGTTCGCCTATTTCCTGTTCTTTTCCACCCTGGCGCTCGTCGTCGGCATGGTAGTGGCCAATGTCGTGCGGCCGGGTGCCGGGCTCAACATCGATCCCGCCTCGCTCGATGCGGGCAAGGTAGCGGACTATGCCGCCAAGGCGCATGAAAGCACGCTTGTCGGCTTCATGCTGGGCATCATCCCCGACACCTTCCTGTCGGCAATGACCGGCGGCAACATCCTGCAGACGCTGTTCGTCGCGATCCTGTTCGGCATCGGCCTGGCCCTGATCGGCGATCGCGGCGAGCGGATCGTTGGCGCGCTGGAGGATGTATCGCTGGCGATGTTCAAGGTCGTCGCGATCCTGATGAAGGCGGCGCCCATCGGTGCGTTCGGCGCCATGGCGTTCACCGTGGGCAAGTACGGCGTCGGGACGCTCGCCAACCTCGCCATGCTGGTCGGCACCTTCTACCTGACCTCGGCGCTGTTCGTGGTGGTGGTGCTCGGCACCGTGTCTGCGCTCGCCGGCTTCTCGATTTTCCGGCTGATCGGCTATCTGAAGGCCGAGCTGCTGCTGGTGCTCGGCACGTCTTCGTCGGAAAGCGCGCTGCCCTCGCTGATCGAAAAGATGGAGCGGGCGGGCTGCCCCAAGACGATCGTCGGGCTGGTGGTGCCGACCGGCTATTCCTTCAACCTAGATGGCACCAACATCTACATGACGCTTGCCGCCTTGTTCATCGCGCAGGCAACCGGGGTGGATCTGTCGATCGGGCAGCAGCTGCTGCTGCTCGGCGTGGCGATGCTGTCTTCCAAGGGGGCGGCCGGGGTGACCGGGGCCGGCTTCATCACGCTGGCGGCGACGCTGTCGATCGTGCCCAGCGTGCCGCTCGCCGGGATGGCGCTGATCCTGGGGGTCGACCGATTCATGTCCGAATGCCGCAGCCTGACCAACTTCATCGGTAATGCCGTGGCGACGGTGGTCGTGTCGCGCTGGGAAGGCCGTCTGGACCGCACCGCGCTCGATGCGGCGCTCCGCGGCACCGCGACGCGCGTCGACCAGCTCCCCGCCGACGCCGTACCGGCCGAGTAAAGAGCGCCTCCATGCAGTTTCTGCTTCGCGCCCTGGGCGCCACCCCCGCGCTCGCCCTGGCGATCCCCGCCGCCGCCCAGACGATCGACAAGGGTGCCGCCTATCCCGCCGCGGCCGCCGGGGACGGCGCAACAAATGGCGGCTACAACCTGTCGCGCTGGGCGGAGGATTGGCGCGCGATGTGCGATCCCGCCAAGCGCGACGATCCCATCGACGCCTTGAAATGCGTGAAGCTCACGCCCGGCGGCGATGTCTATGTGACGCTTTCGGGCGAGGCGCGGCTGCGGGTGAACCACACCACCAATCCCAATTTGCGCGAGGTCCGCGCCCAACGGCAGGACATCGTCCGGCTGTTCGGCGGCGCGGACCTGCATATCGGCGAGCATCTGCGCGTCTATGGCGAGATCG
Organism: Sphingomonas sp. ATCC 31555; assembly: GCF_000282895.1. Taxonomy (GTDB): domain Bacteria; phylum Pseudomonadota; class Alphaproteobacteria; order Sphingomonadales; family Sphingomonadaceae; genus Sphingomonas. The sequence continues at coordinate 91,669 of NZ_ALBQ01000018.1, read as the reverse complement.
CGCATGGCGGCATCACCGGGGTCGAGCTCGGCGCGCCCGCTGCGACGCTGCGCAACCGCATCGCCGTGCAGCAGCTGTTCGCCGAAGCAAAGGGGGAGGTGGGCGGCATCGCGATCGGCGCGCGCTATGGCCGCCAAGAGTTCGTCGACGGGCCAAATCTGCTCGTGTCGCAACGGGACAACAACACCATCCGCTACACGCTGAACGGTCTGCGGTTATGGGCGCGATCGAACACGATGCGCGTCGATCTGTTCGACCTGAAGCCGACCCAATATGGCGACCTGGGCGCCGATGACGACGTGATCGATCCGGCGCGTCGCTTCTCCGGCGTGACGCTGGGTTTCGTCGTGCCCAAGGCGCTGACCGGTAACGCCAAGCTCTATTTCGACCCATTTTTCTGGCGTCGACGCAACAAGGTCGGCACCTGGGGCGGCAGGATCGGTCCGGCGACCCGCTATTATCTTGGCACGCACTTCTGGGGCGAGGCAGGCCCCATCTCCCTCGACTGGTCCGTCAACCATCAATGGGGCCATTTCCTCGACCAGCGGATTGACGCCTGGCACGCCTTTTTTGCGCAAAATGTCCGACTGGGGAGCGGCAAGACAGCCCCACGGATCGGCTTCCACACCGATTATGCGAGCGGCGGCGGTGGCTATGGCGATGGCAAACTGCGCAACGCCTATGCCCCGTTCGGCAACAACATCTACTACAGCTACGGCCTGTTCCTGACCCCCAGCAACCTGGTGGCAGTGGCGCCGACCTTTGCCTTCTCGCCTACGCCCAAGCTGCGGCTGAGCACCGAATATCAACGTGCCTGGCGGGCGAACGTGCACGACGCCGTCTATCGGGCGAGCGGCCAGCCTTTTCCAGGAACGCAGAATGTCCGCGGAGCCCATACCGCGGACGTCGCCCGCCTGCAGGCGGTGTGGGCGATTACGCCGAGACTATCCTTCACCGGCCGGTACGAACATCTCATGGCGGGTCCGGGCCTGCGCAACGCGGGCTATTCCAATTCGGACTTCGTCGCAGGTTGGTTGAGCTTCCGGTTCTGACCTCCGTAGGGCGCAGCCGGCTTTCATCCGGATCGATCCCGGAGGAGTCGACCGGCAGAATAAGACGGTCTAGGCGGTTCAAACGGCGGGGGTCGCCGGATCGGCCGGTCGACTTGCCGGCCAAGTCTATATTGCTATGGTGCATAGCAATATAGACTGAGGTACGGGAGGGGACTGACTTGGAACGTTTTGATGTGCTGATCGTCGGCAGTGGCCATGCCGGTGCCCAATGCGCGATCGCGCTGCGCCAGGCTGGGTTTACGGGCACGCTGGCGATGGTCGGCGAGGAAGCCGAACTTCCCTATGAACGGCCGCCGCTTTCCAAGGATTATCTGGCAGGCGAGAAGAGCTTCGAACGCATTTTGATCCGTCCGGCCGCCTTCTGGGCGGAGCGCGCCATAACCATGGTTCCGGGCCGGCGTATCGTCGCCGTCGACCCAGCAGCGAAGACCGTGCGGGACGCTGAGGGGCGCGAGATCGGCTATGGCAATCTGGTCTGGGCTGCCGGCGGCAGCCCGCGCCGGCTTTCCTGCAGCGGCCACGACCTTGTCGGCGTCCATGCCGTCCGCACGCGCCGGGATGTGGACCAGCTGCTCGCCGAGCTTTCGGCAGCCCAACATGTGGTGGTGATCGGCGGCGGTTATATCGGGCTGGAGGCGGCTGCGGCGCTGACCAAGCAGGGCAAGCATGTCGTCGTTCTGGAGGCAATGGACCGTGTGCTTGCCCGCGTGGCCGGCGCGTCGCTATCCAGCTTCTACGAAGCGGAGCATCGCGCTCATGGCGTGGAGCTTCGAATGGGGGCGCTGGTCGACTGCCTCGACGGTCAGGACGGCCGCGTCTGCGGCGTACGCCTCGCAAATGGCGAAACGCTGCCGGCGGATCTGGTGATCGTCGGTATCGGCATTGTTCCGGAAGTCGCGCCGCTGCTGGAGGCGGGCGCGGACGGGGGCAATGGCGTGCGGGTCGACGCCCAATGCCGCACCAGCCTTCCCGACGTGTTCGCGATCGGCGACTGCGCCTTGCATGTGAACCGCTACGCAGACGGCGCGGAGATCCGCCTCGAATCCGTGCAGAATGCGAACGACCAAGCGAACGTCGTGGCCAAGCTGCTCACCGGCCACGACGCGCACTATGACGCGGTGCCGTGGTTCTGGTCGAACCAATATGACCTGAAGCTGCAGACCGTGGGCCTTTCGATCGGCCATGATGCGACGGTGATCCGCGGTGATCCGGCCGCGCGATCCTTTTCGGTGCTCTATCTGCGTGGCGGGCGGGTGATCGCGCTCGATTGCGTCAACGCCACCCGAGATTATGTTCAAGGCCGCCGCCTGGTGACCGAGGGGATCGTGGCGGACCCGGCGCAGCTGGCCGATCCGGCGGTGGTGCTGAAAGAGCTTTGAGACCGCTGCCTCCGCGCTGCCGCATCGATGGAGTTGCGTGGCGGTAGAGGGCGAGGCATCCCATTTCCAGAAAATGGGAGAAACGAGGATGTCGGACGCATCGGTGCTGCTTTCCAGGAATGGCGATGTCGCCATTGTTCGGCTGAATCGCCCCGATCGGTTGAACGCGCTGACGCCGGACATGCTGGACCTGCTGGCGGAGACGCTACGGCAAGCGGCCGACGAGGGGGCGCGTGCGATCCTGCTTACCGGAGAGGGGCGCGCGTTCTGCGCCGGCGCGGATTTGGTCGCCAGCGTCGGCATGCGCGATTCGGGCGAATCGCTGCGCCAGCATTACCATCCTGTGATCCAGACGATGGCGGACCTGCCGATCCCGATCGTGGCGGCGGTGAACGGCGCAGCGGCCGGTGCAGGCGCATCGATCGCGCTAGCCGCAGACATCGTGGTGATGGCGCGATCCGCCTATCTGCTGCTCGCCTTCGCGAATATCGGGCTAGTGCCGGATGCGGGCGCGACCTGGTTGATCGGCAAGGCGGCGGGGCGGGCCAAGCTTCTGGAAATGGCCCTGCTCGGCGAACGGTTGCCTGCCGATGAGGCACTGGCCGCCGGGCTGATCACGCGCGTGATGGACGATGTCGCGCTGCTCGAATCAGCACAGGGCCTGGCCGCCAAGCTGGCCGCGATGCCCACCGTGGCATTGGGCCTGATCCGCAAGCAGGTGGCAGCGGCACTGACGGGCACGCTGGCGGAGACGATGGAGATCGAAGCGGCGCACCAGAGCATCGCTTCCAAGACCGAGGACTGCCGCGAAGCCATCGCTGCGTTTCTTGCGAAGCGCAGTCCGATGTTCCAGGGCCGCTAGCAGGCGGCGGCCTTTGCCTCGGAACGGCGCGACGAAATCCGTTTTCAAGCGTTCCGAGCGCACATGAAGACTCTCTGGTTCATCACCAATCCGAATTCGGGCACCACTTCCCAGGCGAAATGCGATGCACTGGAAGCGGTGTTCGAGGAGCGTGGCCTGACTCTGGCGGGCCGCACCCGCTTTCCAGCCGACGCGCTGCCTGAAGGGGCCGCGCTCGATGCTGCGGGCGTGGATACCGTGGTGCTGTTCGCAGGCGATGGCACGATCAACGCGGCGCTGCGGGCGCTTGCCGAATGGGAGGGCGCCTTCCTGATCCTGCCGGGCGGGACGATGAACCTGCTTGCCAAGGCGCTCCACGATGAAACCGATCCGCACAAGATTATCCACGCCGCACATGGATGCGATCGGCGGGTGGCGCTGCCCTATGTCATCGCGGGTGAGCATCGAGCGTTCGTCGGGCTAATCCTGGGGCCTGCCGCGACCTGGTTCCGCGCGCGCGAGGCGGTGCGGAGCGGCAGGCTGGGGCGGCTGATCGCCGCCGTGCGCGGTGCCTGGCGGAACACCTTCCATCGCCGGGGTGTCCGCATCGAGGGTGTGGCCGGGATGCGGGACCGCTATCAGGCGGTGTTCGTCAGTCCTACACTGGAAGGGCTGGAGGTCGCCGCGGTGGATGCGCGCGATTGGCGATCGATCGTCGAACTCGGCTGGGAGTGGATGACCGGCGACTGGGTCGCCGCCCAGGCGGTGGTGGAACGCAAGACCGAGCACCTGGGCGTGCGCGAAACCCGCCCCGTCCTGGCGCTGTTCGATGGTGAACCGGTGACGCTCGACAGCGGCACGCGCATTCGCGCGGGACGTAGCCTGGAAACCTTTCTTGCCACGCGAACGGAGGCGATCGCCGCATGACTCGCTTGTTCCACGTCAGCGATATCCATTTCGGGCGGGAGGACCAGGCGGCGCTCGACTGGTTCGAGGCCAAGGTGCGCGAGGAGCGGCCTGCGGCCATCATCATGACCGGGGACCTTACCATGCGGGCGCGATCGCACGAATTCGCCGCGGCTTCCGAATGGCTGGAGGGGCTGGGCGTTCCTATGACGGTGGAGGTGGGGAACCATGACCTTCCCTATTTCAACCCGCTCGCAAGGCTCACCACGCCATATCGCCGCTATCGGACGCTGGAGCGCGTGATCGAACGGCCGCTCGACGTGCGCGGTGTATCGGTGGTGCCGCTGAAGACGACGGCACGGTTCCAGTTCCGCACCAACTGGTCCAAGGGCCATGTCAGCACACGGGCGTTGCAGAAATCGTTGGCGCTGGCGGAGGCGGTACCGGAAGGCGACTTGATCTTCGTTGCCGCCCATCATCCGCTGATCGAGGCGGGGACGCGCGGCACCTCCCGTACGCGCAACGGCGCGGAGGCGCTGGCCGCCTTGTCGCAGGCGGGTGCCCACGCCGTGCTGACCGGGCACGTCCATGATCCCTTCGACATCGAACATCGGATGCGCGACCGAGTCGTGCGGCTGATCGGCGCCGGTACGCTGTCCGAACGCACCCGGGAAAAGCCCCCGTCGTTCAACGAGATCACGGTGGACGGAGCCAGCTTTTCGACGCGTGCCCGCTTCCTGGGCGAACCCAGCGTCGCGCTGTGAAGTGAACGAAAAAGGGCGGCCCGTTGCCGGACCGCCCCTAGTTCCCTGGCCGAAGCCGAGACGCTTAGCGCTTCGAGAACTGGAAGCTGCGGCGGGCCTTCGCCTTGCCGTACTTCTTACGCTCGACGGCACGGCTGTCGCGGGTGAGGAAGCCGGCCTTCTTCACCGGCGCGCGCAGCACCGGCTCATACTTGGTCAGCGCCTGCGAGATGCCGTGCTTCACGGCACCGGCCTGGCCCGACAGACCACCGCCCTTGACGGTGCAGATCACGTCATACTGGCCCTCACGCTCGGCGACACCGAACGGCTGGTTGATGACGAGACGCAGCGTGGGACGCGCGAAATAAATTTCCTGGTCACGACCGTTGATCGTGATCTTGCCGGTGCCCGGCTTCAGCCACACGCGGGCCACGGCGTCCTTACGACGGCCGGTGGCATAGGCGCGGCCATACTGGTCCAGCTCCTGCGCGCGCAGCGGCGTGGTCGGGGCGGCCGGCTCGTCGATCTGGCCGGCGAGATAGGCGTCGGCAGCGGCGGCAGCAGCCGGAGCTGCGGTCTGGCCTTCGGTCGGCGCGGCGGGCTGCTGGCCCAGCGCTGCGCCCAGGTCGGAAAGCGACTGGCGGTTGTCAGACATTATGCACCCACCTTGTTCTTGCGGCTCATGCCGGCGATGTCGAGAACCTCGGGGTTCTGAGCTTCATGCGGATGCTCCGAACCGGCGAAGATGCGCAGGTTGCGCATCTGCTGGCGGCCGAGCGGGCCGCGCGGGATCATGCGCTCTACGGCCTTCTCCAGAACGCGCTCCGGGAAGCGGCCCTCGAGAACCTTGGCGGCGGTGATGCCCTTGATGCCGCCCGCATAGCCGGTGTGCTTGTAGTACACCTTCTGGCCGAGCTTCTTGCCGGTGAAACGGATCTTGTCCGCGTTGATCACGATGACATTGTCACCGCAGTCGACGTGCGGGGTGAAGCTGGTCTTGTGCTTGCCGCGCAGGACGTTCGCGATCACCACCGCTGCACGACCGACGACGAGCCCTTCGGCGTCGACGATGTGCCACTTCTTCTCCACCTCGGCCGGCTTGGCCGACTTGGTGGTCTTCATCAGCGCCTTCATGGCCTGTGACCTTTCACGTAGGAAATGCAGACGCGCCACCGTCCCCGGCAGCGCGTTCGATGCCCCAATGACGATAAGGGGCGTGAAAGTCAAGAAATGCGTGGGTTTGCTGACGGGTAAAATGATACCTGTAGGTTCAGCGCGTCTCGTCGGCGATCCAGCGGGCGACGACATTGCCCGCTTCCACCGGCCACTGTTCGATGACCGGCAGGTCATAGTCGTGGAGTGCCGCGATCCGCTCGCGCAGGCGCAGTGCTAGGGCGGGGCGGGTCTTGAACAGCGCGGGCACTTCCTCGCCGCGCTCGATGCCGCCCTGCCACCGATAGATCGAGGTGCACGGCGCGAGGATGTTGACGCAGGCGGCGAGCCGCTCCGCCAGCATCGTCTCCGCCACCCGCTCTGCATCGGCGCGGCTGGCGAAGGTGACGTAGAGCAGGGCGGTGTCGCTCACCGGGCGCGGCCGATGGCGTGGACGCCCCATACGGTGGCGCAGACCAGCAGCGCACCGACCAGCTGGTGGGTGGCGGCGAGGTGGAGGTTCACGCCGGTCATCACCGTGGCAATCCCGAGCAGGATCTGGATGCCGAATGCCGAATGGATCGCGATCGAAGCGCGGCGATCTCCGGCGGCGCGTGCCTTGCGGGCGAGGACGATCAGCCCCACGACGGCAACCCAGGCCCACCAGCGATGGATGAAGTGGACAATGGCGGGGTCGTAGAGCGCCGCATGGAGCGGACTCTCACCCAGCTGGCTAACTCCGGGAAAGAAGCGGTCGTTCATCAGCGGCCACTGATTGGTGACCAGCCCGGCATCGAGTCCGGCGACCAGTGCGCCGTAGAAGAGCTGGATCGCGAGCAGCACCAGCACGCTCGCGCCGAGCCCGGTCAGCCGTGCCGGGCGCGCGGCATGGTTGGCGGCGAGCGCGCGCAGATCGAGCATCGTCCAGACGATGCCGCCGAGCGTAAACAGCGCGGTCATCAAATGGGTCGCCAGCCAGAAATGGCTGACCGAGGTGCGGGTGTGGTTGAGCCCGGACTTGACCATCCACCAGCCGAACGCGCCCTGCAGCCCGCCCAGCGCCAGCAGCGCGACCAAGCGCCAGCCATAGCCCTGCGGGATCTGCTTACGGACCCAGAACCACAGCAGCGGCAGCGCGAACGCCATGCCGATCAGCCGGCCCAGCAGGCGGTGGACATACTCCCAGAAGAAAATTGCCTTGAAGCCGGCGAGCGTCATGCCCTGATTGAGCTGCTGATACTGGCCGATCTGTTTGTAATGCTCGAACTCGGCCTGCCACTGCGCGTCGTTCAGCGGGGGCACGATGCCTGAGATCGGCTTCCATTCGGTGATCGACAGGCCGGATTCGGTCAGGCGGGTGATGCCCCCGACCACGACCATTGCGACGATCATCGCGGCGACGACGAACAGCCAGTGCGCGAGAGCACGGGGGCGGGCGGTGAGAGGGCGCAGGTTCATTTTCAGCACGTACCGCGATGTACGCGCTCGGGGAAGCGGGCGCTAGCTGCCGGCTTGTGGACTTTCGGGAAGGGCCGGGAGCGCCGGCGGTGCCGCGGGCTGACGCTTCATCGCGATGTCGATCAGCGTCTCCAGGCGGATCACTCGCTCGCGCGTCTCAATCGAGTGGCGGCGGGCTTCGTCGGCGGTGGCCAAGGCCTGCTCGACCTTGTGCTGGAGGAGCGCAACCTGCTGCAGGGCGCGTAACGCGTCGGTCCAGAAGCTCACTGGCGCGCCCAGCCCGACAGTGCGGCGGAGAGTGCGTCCCAATTGATCGATGAGTCGGCCAGCAGCTGCTCGCGAACTTCGGCGCGATAGGCGTCCTCGTCGAACTGCGCGGCGGCAGTGCGCGCGGCTTCAAGTTGGGCGAAGGCCGCGTCCGTGCGGGCATTGGCCTGTTCGAGCTGGGCAAGCAGGTCGCGCATCAGCGCCATCTCGGCGTCGGTGGGTTCGGTATAGCGTTCGGCAGCGGTGCGCATGAAGTCGCTGACCGTCATGTCCGCCGCTTCCGCATTGGCGGAAATGCGCCGCTTTTCCTCGGGCGATACCAGCACGACGACACGGCTGGAGCGAGTCTCTGGAAGCTGCGTGGCCATGTGCATGTACATGGCATGTGCATGTTGAAGGTGCAAGGTGGGATCAACCCAAGATCCTCCCCGTGTCGGGGAGGATCTTGGAATTCCTTACGCCCGCACGCCGTCGGCCAGTTCGGCCTCGTTGTAGCGGAGCGCCTTGAGCACCGTGTCGACGATATGCGCGGCGTTCAGCCCCGCCTCGTCATACTGCTTCTCGGGCTTGTCCTGGTCCTGGAACACGTCCGGCAGGCGCATGGTGCGCAGCTTGAGGCCCGCGTCGATCAGGCCAGTGTCGCTGGCGAGCGTCAGCACATGCGCGCCGAGGCCGCCGATGGCGCCTTCCTCAATCGTCACCGCCACTTCGTGGGTGGTGAGCAGGCGGCGGATCAGTTCTTCGTCAAGCGGCTTGGCAAAGCGCAGATCGGCCACGGTTGTGGACAGACCCTTCGCATCGAGCGTGTCGGCGGCCTTGAGTGCTTCCGCAAGGCGGGTGCCGAGCGACAGGATAGCCACCTTCTTGCCCTCTCGCACCACGCGGCCCTTGCCGATCGCCAGCCGTTCGGGAACCTTGGGCAGCTCCAGGCCGACGCCGTTGCCGCGCGGGTAGCGCAGCGCGATCGGGCCACTATCGTGCATTGCGGCGGTGTGGGTCATGTGGACGAGTTCGACTTCGTCCGCCGCCGCCATCACCACGAAATTGGGCAGGCTGGCGAGATAGGTCACGTCGAAGCTGCCCGCATGTGTCGCGCCGTCGGCCCCTACCAGCCCGGCCCGATCGATCGCAAAGCGGACCGGCAGGTTCTGGATCGCCACATCGTGCACAACCTGATCATAGGCGCGCTGCAGGAAGGTGGAATAGATCGCACAGAACGGCCGCATCCCTTGTGCCGCAAGCCCCGCCGCGAAAGTGACGGCGTGCTGCTCAGCGATGCCCACGTCGAAGGTGCGTGTAGGGAACATCGCCTGGAACTTGTCGAGGCCGGTGCCCGAAGGCATTGCCGCGGTGATCGCACACACGGCGGGATCGCGTTCGCCCTCGGCGATCAGTGCGTCGGCGAAGACCTTGGTATAGGCGGGCGGTCCTGGCGGAGCCTTGGCCTGGGCGCCGGTGATCACGTCGAACTTCTGGACGCCGTGATACTTGTCCGCCGCCTTCTCGGCCGGGGCATAGCCCTTGCCCTTCTTGGTGACGACATGGACGAGGATCGGGCCGTGCTCGGCATCGCGAACATTTTCGAGCACCGGGATCAGATGTTCGAGGTTATGGCCGTCGATCGGGCCGACATAATAAAAGCCAAGTTCCTCGAACAACGTGCCACCCGTCGCCATGCCGCGGGCGAATTCCTCCGCCTTGCCGGCGGCGGCGGTGAGGCGGCGCGACACTTTCTGCGTCACCCGGCGGGCCAGGCTGCGCAGGCCCATATATTCGGAAGAGGAAATGAGGCGCGCAAGATAAGCCGAAAGCCCGCCCACCGGCGGCGCGATCGACATGTCGTTGTCATTGAGGATCACGACCAGACGATTGCCGGCGGCCTCGGCGTTGTTCATCGCCTCATAGGCCATGCCGGCGCTCATCGCGCCGTCGCCGATCACCGCGATCGCCTTGCCGGGCGCCTCGTTCAGCTTGTTGGCGATAGCGAAGCCGAGTGCGGCAGAGATCGAGGTCGACGAGTGCGCGGCGCCGAACGGATCATATTCGCTCTCGCTGCGCTTGGTGAAGCCCGAGAGGCCGCCGCCCTGGCGGATTGTGCGGATCCGATCGCGTCGTCCGGTGAGTATCTTGTGCGGATAGCATTGGTGGCCGACATCCCAGATCAGGCGATCGTCGGGCGTGTCGAACACATAGTGGATCGCCACGGTCAGCTCGACCACGCCGAGGCCGGAGCCGAGATGGCCCCCTGTGGTACCCACAGCGCTGATGGTTTCGGTTCGAAGTTCATCTGCCAGCTGGCGAAGCTGGGCAGGCGCGAGCTTCCGGAGGTCCTGCGGCGTGTCGATCGTGTCGAGCAGCGGCGTCTTGGGTAGGTCAGCCATGGTGTTTGTTAGCGCAGTGTTACGCCCAAGTCGAACGGTCAAATGGGCAGGTCAGTCGCACTTGCCGCACTTGCCGCGCACCTCGATCACCGGGCGCACGGGTGAAAATCCGGCATGTTCGGCGGCAGAACGAACATTCTTGGTGATGCTGTCATCGTCGATATGGGTGGTCTGGCCGCAGCTATCGCACACGAGGAAAATACAATCGTGCAGGCATTCCGGATGGGCATTCGCGACATAGGCATTGGCACTTTCCACCCGCCGCGCGAGGTTCGACCCGACGAAGAGGTCGAGGATGCGATACACGCTGTTGGCCGCGACCCGGCGCCCTTCGGCCTTGGAGACCGCTTCGGCGATGTCATAGGCCGAGGCGGGCTTGTCGAAGCCTGCCAGCGCCTCGAACACGCGCTCGCGCATCGCCGTCCACTGTTCGCCAGCCTGTTCCAGACGAGTCTGGGCGGCTTTGGTCAAGGCTGAGCCGTGATGCTCGTGATGATTATGATGATGCGCGGACATGAACTGGATTTAAGGCCTGTGCCTATCTCCGGCAAGCGGCGGGGTTTGCGCGAACAGCGAGGGTTCAGCAGCCCGCACGGCGATTCAGCTCGTGACCCAGCGCTACCAACGACACGCCGACGAGCGTCCAGAAGGTTTCGAACCCGCCATGCGGCAGCGACAGCGCGCCGGCCATGATGCCCAAGCCAAAGGATCCGATGACCGCCGGCGCCATCATGCCATGGTGGAGGATACCGCGGCCCAATCCGAACACGCCCACCGCAATAGCGAGCGCCAGACCAACTTCATGGATATGCGGATCGAGGAGCGCGCCGGCCGAGGAAAGCAGCGTGAGCAGCACCGTCGTCGCGACACAATGGATCACGCACAACCCGCTGATCCCGATCGCAATCCGATCCAGGGTCCCGTCCATTGCGGCGCGATGAGCGATGGGGGGAGTCAGCGACATGGGCGGCATATAGACACCCCTGGGCGAAGGTACAACATATCATCGCGTAATTTGTTTGCGATTGCACGGCCGGCGTTCATCGCCACAGCGCGAGCGTCTTTGCAGACAAAGCTGTGCGCCAATGGATGGGTTTGCGGCACAGAAGGTAGTTGCAAAATATGCAAGCACGGATGCGCGGTGCGTCACATCGCTTCGGCGCAGTATAGTGCAGCGCGAAAGGGTAGGCCGGGTGTCGCTCTAGGGTACGTCACCCGGCCATGCCCATGCACATTACTATAGATTATCTCCTCGAATGTTACCAGCGGGCTTCGAATGATTTCGTCGGATTTTCGGCTTTCAATCGTTGCGGACGGCCAAGATAATGGGCCTGTGCAGCGTCAGTGGCGTGAATCGCCAGCAGAGAGCGGGCCTCTGCGGCGGTTCGGACGCCGCCGGTCCGCTCCGAAGCGACGTCGAGCACGCGATCGAGCAACGCCTGGCCGTCTTCCCACCAGCCGATCCCGCTCGCGGCGTTGAGGTGCCCCTGCGGCCCGGCATCAATGAACAGGCTGCCCCAGCGGCGCGCCAGATCGGCCGCGCGATCGGCCGCGATCCAGGGATCGTCGCTACTGGCCACGACGATCGAGGGAAAGGGCAAAGGCGAAGTAGGCGTCGGGCGGAAAGCGTGCAGTTCCGCAGGGGCGGCATCGCGATCAACATCAGCCGGCGCGACCAGCAATGCGCCGGCAACTGGCGTGCCGAAGGTCTGGCCCGCGAGCGCAGCCCACCAGGCCACCGCCAGACATCCCAGGCTGTGCGCGGCGAGCACTACCGGCGCCTGCGCACCCCGGATTGCCTGGTCGAGCTTGGTCACCCACGCATTGCGATGCGGCGTATCCCACATGCCCAGTTCGACTCGGCGGGTGTCGGGCCGCGATTGCTCCCACAGCGTCTGCCAGTGCGACGGACCGGAGCCGCCGAGGCCGGGTACGGTAAGGATGATCGGCGAGCGATCATCGAGCGGCGAAAAGATCGTCATGTTATCCTCTCCTCGGGAGGGACTGGCCGGACCTCCGACATAATTCCCACTGTTCTGATAGGCAATACAGGTGCGACCAGTGGAGGAGCAGTTGCGCCGGGGCGTGACCCGCGCCTAAAGGATGGCATGGCAAAGCTTCGCGCCGATCAACTGCTCGTCGACCGCGGGCTCGCCGAGAGCCGCACGCGGGCGCAGGCGCTCATCATGGCCGGGCTAGCCTTCACCGGCGAGCGCAAGATCGAGAAGGCGGGCCAGATGCTCGCCGAAGATGCAGGCGTGGAGGTGCGCGGGCGCGATCATCCTTGGGTCTCGCGTGGCGGCATCAAGCTTGCCCATGCGTTCGAGCATTTCGGCTGGGACGTGACCGGCGTGGTGGCAATCGATGTCGGGTCCTCGACCGGCGGGTTCACCGATGTGCTGCTGACGGGCGGCGCTGCGCGTGTCTACGCGGTGGACAGCGGCACCAACCAACTTGCCTGGAAGCTGCGGCAGGACGAGCGGGTGGTAGTCCACGAACAGACCAGTGCGCGCATCCTGACGCCTGCTCACATTCCCGAGCCGATCGACGTAGTAGTGTGCGACGCGAGCTTCATCAGCCTCGCCAAGGTGCTGGACGTACCGCTGGGCTTCACCCGGCCGGGCGCGCGGCTGGCGGCGCTGATCAAGCCGCAGTTCGAGGCGGGGCGCGAGGAAGTCGGCAAGGGCGGGGTGGTCCGCGACTCCGCTGTGCACGAGCGCGTCTGCGCCGAGGTGACGGCGTGGCTGGAAGGCAAAGGCTGGCAGGTGTTGGGCGTGACGCGCAGCCCGATCACCGGGCCGGAGGGCAATGTGGAGTTCCTGATCGGGGCGGTGCGCCTAGAGCCATTGCCATAGCGGGTTCTTCGCATCGGCCAGCAGCTTGATCGTCAGCGCGAACGACATCACTACCAGCAAGGGGCGGACTCCTTTACCGCCGAAGCGGATCGCGCACCAGGCGCCGAGCTGATTGCCGCACACATTCGCGGCGGCCATGCCAAAGCCGAGCAGCCACAAGACCTTCCCCCCGGCGATCATCGCTAGCAGCCCGGCGAGATTGGTGGCGAGGTTTAGAAACTTGGTGTTCGCGATGGCGCGCACTAGGCCTAAGCCGCCCAATGCAACCAGTGCCATCGTCAGGAACGATCCCGTACCGGGCCCGAAAAACCCGTCGTAGAAGCCGATGGCTGCGCATACCGCGGCAATGCCCCAGCGGTCCAATCGGGCGTGGCGATCGGCCTCGCTCATCTTCGGCGCGAGCAGGAAATAGCAGCCCATGGCGAGAAGAAGGATGGGCACGAACCCGGCCAGGAAGCCAGGATCGATCCGCTGTACCATCGTCGCCCCCAGCGCGGATCCCATAAAGGCGCCTAATGCGGGAATGGCGAAGCCGCGAACATCGACGCGACCGGCCCGCAGGAAGGCCAGCACCGCCGATCCGGTGCCGATCATGCTCTGCAGCTTGTTGGTCGCGAGCGCTGCCACCGGCGGCACTCCCGCGGTGAGCAGTGCCGGTATCGTCAGCAAGCCGCCACCCCCAGCCATCGCGTCGATGCAACCGGCAAGAAAGGCGACGAAGAGCAGAAAGGCGAGCATTTCGGCAGTGAGGTGCATGGCTCCGGCTAGACGAAGGGGATACGCGCTGACAATCGGGCAGATCGGGGGTTGGGAAAAGCTTGGAGCAGCCCGAGCGACTCCTCCGCTTTCCATTGCCTGCGCCGGCACCTTCTCATTCGCGCGCCGATCGCCTAGGTCGCAGCCATTGACGGGCGCCTACGCCCAGCAAATGGGGAGATTGCGTGAACGCACTGGCATCGAAGGCGCAACTGCGCCGTGGCTTCTGGCTCCGCGCGCTGGTGACGGTGCCGTTGGTGGTGCTGCTCGGTTTCGGATCGGCGATGGTGGCGCCGGGTGGGGATGAGAACCCTTGGTTCCAGACCCTCGTCAAGCCCGCGATCCAGCCGCCGAACATCGCCTTCCCGATCGTCTGGACGATCCTCTACGCGCTGATGGGCCTGGCGCTTGCGCTAGTGCTGAGCGCGCGGGGCGCGCGGGGGCGAGGCGCGGCGATCCTGCTGTTCGTGGTCCAGCTCGCGGTGAACCTCGCCTGGTCGCCGATCTTCTTCCGTTTCCATATGATCGATCTGGCACTGATCGTAATCATCGCGCTGGCCGTTCTGGTGGCGGTGACGATGGTCGCGTTCTGGCGCGTGCGGCGCCTCGCGGGGCTGATGCTGTTGCCCTACCTCGCCTGGGTATGTTTCGCCAGCGTGCTGTTTTCGCAGGTCCGCGATCTCAATCCGGATGCAGAAAACATTGCATCTGGCGCCGCGGGTGCCCAAATCAGCAGCGATACGCTTTGAGTGGGACATATTTGACATGCAGACCGACAATCGCCTGTTCGACGATCTAGTGAAGATGGTGAATGGCGCCGCGGGTACCTTTGCCGGCGTCGCGCGTGAGGCCGAGGCCGGCGCGCGCGAACGCGCTCGCGAGTGGATCGGCGGCCTCGATTTCGTGGCCCGCGATGAATTTGAGGCGGTGAAGGCGATGGCTGCCGCCGCGCGTGACGAGGCCGATGCGCTGAAGGCGCGCCTCGATGCGCTGGAAGCCAAACTCGGTGCTGCCGGTCCGATGGAAACGCCGCAAGGGAATGCGTGACGTCGGCTGATCTTTCCTTGTCCACAGCTTTTGGCGGCGGGGCGCAGGCGCAAGCTTGTGCCCCGTCCGCGTGCTTGGCACTAGCGGACATGGCTACACGATCGGGAACGGAATGGGCATGCTAGACGAGGCGGAATTCGACCGCGACGCGGCTGCGCCCATCGACATGCTCGAAACCTATTTCGCCGCCCATGGCTGGACGCATGAGCGCGAAGAAGATGAAGTTGTAGCCAAGGTAAAGGGCAGCTGGACCCAATATGAACTCCGCGCGATCTGGCGCGAAGACGATGGCGTACTGCAGTTCATGGCCTTCCCGGACGTGCGCGTGCCCGAGGAGCGGCGCGGACTTGTCTATGAAACGATAGGATTGGTCAACGAACAGCTGTGGATCGGCCATTTCGAACTCTGGTCGTCCACCGGCATCCTGCTGTTCCGCCACGCCGCACTGATCGACGGCGAGGAGGGCGCGGCGCTCACGCTCGCCCAGGCCGAACTGCTGGTGGAAAGCGCAGTCGACGAGTGCGAGCGCTTCTATCCCGTATTCCAGTTTGTATTGTGGGGCGGAAAGACGCCGAGCGAGGCGATCGCCGCCGCGCTGATCGAGACGCAAGGCGAGGCCTGAGGCAGGCAATGACCACATTGTTGGATCGGATCTGGTTGGTTGGCGCCGGCAATATGGGCGGCGCGATGCTTCGACGCTGGGCCGGAGCAGGGATCGATCCGGCCGCGATCACCGTGATCGATTCGGGCAACCCGGTGCTTCCCGAAGGCGTGCGGCACGTACCCAAACCGCCCGAGGGCGAACGGCCCACGACGGTTGTGCTCGCGGTAAAGCCGCAGCAGCTGCACATCGTGGCGCCGCTGCTCGCACCTAGCGTATCGGGCGTGCCGCTGCTCGTGTCGATTCTCGCGGGCGTGGAAGTTGCCACCCTTGCAGAGGCGCTGGGCGCGCAGACCGTGGTGCGCGCGATGCCCAACCTGCCCGTTGCGATCGGAAAGGGCGTTGTCGGCCTCACTACGCAGAGCGACGATGCCGAGGCGCGCGACGCCGCCGAGACGCTGATGCAGCCGCTTGGCCTGGTCGAATGGGTGCCGAGCGAGACCATGCTCGATGCGCTGACCGCACTCGCCGGCTGCGGCCCCGGCTTCGTCTTCCGCTTCGTCGACGCGCTAGCCGAAGCGGGTGCAGCACTGGGCCTGCCCGCGGATCAGGCGCAGCGACTTGCGCTGGCCACGGTCGAAGGCTCGGGTCTAATGGCGGCGGCCGCCGATGAAAGCCCGGCGGTGTTGGCGGATCGAGTCGCCAGCCCCGGCGGATCGACGCGCGAGGGGCTTAACGTTCTGGATCGTGGCGAGGCGTTGCGGGCACTGCTGCGCGAGACGCTTGCCGCATCGGCGCGGCGTAACGCCGAAATGGCGGCCGAAGCGCGCAAATAGCGCCACCGCCTACGGAACGCCTGCAATTCCCAGCGGTTAAGCCTTCCGATTCACGTATCGACGGAGGCTGACATGGCTACGACGACCGAAGGCGAAACCAAGCGCAATACCAAGACTAGCGGCAAGGACACCGCAAAGGCGAGCAGCGGCGCCAGCGTAGGCGTGATTGCCGGCGCGGTAGCAGGTGGTGCGGCCCTGGGGCTGCTCGCGATGCTTGGCCGCAAGGCGGCGGTGCAGGCGCCGAGCGCGCTCGCCGGCAATTGGGATGATGCACTGAAGGCCGAGCACAAGGCAGTGCTCAAGGCGTTCGACGCGCTGGAAGCGACCGACGAAAAGGCGACCATTCGCCGCAACATGCTGCTCGCGCATATCAAGCACGCGCTGGTGAAGCATGCTATCGAGGAAGAGAACGTCATCTACCCGGCGCTCCGCGAAGCCGGGAAGACGGAAGCGGCCGACGAACTGAACGCCGAGCATGGTTATGTGAAGCAGTTTCTCTACGAACTGGAGAACATGCCCAGTACCTCGCCCAAGTGGCTGGAGAAGGTAAAGGAATTCCGCGCGGCGCTGGAAAAGCACATGCGCGAGGAGGAGGATCAGCTGTTCCCCGAACTCCGCGCCCAGCTGAGCGAAGAAAAGAACAAGACGCTCACGCTCGCAATGAACAAGGAAGGCTTCAAGGTAGCCTGAACACCGGCGGCGCTGTGGGCTTCAGCGCCCCAGCGTCGCGGCCCGGCCGCGCTCCTCCTCGGGCATCAGCCCCTCGAGAACGGCCCAGAACCCCCCAACGGCTCCCTGGCCGGCGCTGGAATAGGCGCCGGCCATTTTTTCGCGCAACGCCTCGAACAGGTCTGATTCGAGCCTGGTGCCCGCCTCAGTAAGCCGCAACAGCCGCTGGCGCCGATCGCGCGTGCCCGCTCGCGTTTCGACGAGCCCGCGCTCCGCCAACTCACCCAGCACCCGACCCAGCGACTGTTTGGTGATCGCCAGCAACGACAGCAGCTCGCTCACCGTCAGATCGGGCTTGCGGGCGATGAAATAGAGTGCGCGGTGATGCGCGCGGCCCAGCCCCTGGCGCGCCAGCCCGTCGTCGATCGAGCGGGTAAGATGCGAATAGCCGAAATACAGCAGCTCGATCCCGCGCCGGATTTCGGGTTCGCGCAGAAAGAGGGGAGACGCAGGAATTGGGGCAGCCATGTTGACCGTTTCTGCCACCGCGCCTAGTCCTGCGCAACCCGAGGCTCTGGGGACGAGAAAGACCGAGTGATGGAAGACGCGACGATCCTGGATTTCGAATTCGAGGCCCATGCCAGCCCGCGCACCTGCGATGAGCGTGGGGCGATTCTCGCCAATCCCGGCTTCGGCAAGACCTTCACCGATCATATGGCAGTAATCCGCTACTCCGCGGACAAGGGGTGGCACGGCGCGCGCATCCAGCCTTATGCGCCGCTTCAGATCGACCCGGCCTGCGCGGTGCTTCATTATGCGCAGGAGATTTTCGAGGGCCTCAAGGCCTATCGTCTGCCGAATGGCGGCGCCGCGCTGTTCCGCCCGGGTGAGAATGCCCGCCGCTTCCGCGAATCGGCCGAGCGCATGGCGATGGCACCACTGCCGGAGGAACTGTTCCTCGCCTCGATCCGCGAACTGGTGAAGGCGGATCGCGACTGGATTCCGGAAGGCGAGGGGGCTTCCCTGTACCTCCGCCCCTTCATGTTCGCGAGCGAGACCTTTCTGGGGGTGAAGCCTGCCAGCGAGTATCTCTACCTCGTCATCGCCTCGCCGGCGGGCGCTTATTTCAAGGGCGGCGCGCCGTCGGTGACGCTCTGGGTGTCCGATCATTATACCCGCGCGGCGCCGGGCGGCACGGGCGCGGCCAAATGTGGCGGCAACTATGCCGGTAGCCTGGTCGCCCAGGCCGAAGCGATCCGCCAGGGCTGCGACCAGGTGGTGTTCCTCGACGCGGTCGAGAATCGCTATGTCGAGGAACTCGGCGGCATGAACGTGTTCTTCGTGTTCGACGACGGCTCGATCTCCACGCCCCCGCTGTCGGGCACGATCCTGCCCGGCATAACCCGCGAATCGCTGCTCACTCTGGCTCGCGACGCCGGCGTGACGGTTCGCGAGGAGCGCTATGCAATCGAGCAGTGGCGCGACGATGCCAAGAGCGGCCGTCTGCGCGAAGCCTTTGCCTGCGGCACCGCCGCGGTGGTGACGCCGATCGGGGCGGTGCGCGGCAGCGGCCTTGAATTCCAAATCGGCAATGGCGGACCCGGCCTGCTCACAGAACGGCTGCGCGAGCAGCTGGTTGGAATTCAGCGCGGGGTTGCGCCGGATCCGCACGGATGGCTTGAACGTCTGTTCTGAGGCTCTATAAGCCCGCTTCCCGTTGGGGCGTCGCCAAGTGGTAAGGCAACGGTTTTTGGTACCGTCATTCGGAGGTTCGAATCCTCCCGCCCCAGCCAGAAACCAAAAATCGAGTTTTCTCAAGTCGTTAGCGCCTAAAATTGGCCTCGTGTGGGGCAGGTTTGTGGGGCAGGTTTGTGGGGGCGGGCATGACTTCGCGCGCCTCAACCTTCGCCGATTCGCGGGACGAGGTACAACCTCCCGTCGGCAATCGAATCATGGTTGTGGAGCGGGCCATGTTTGACCTTCCTGATCCCGTTGAGGCTTTGCCCTCTGACCCGGTTGAGCGGGTGTTGGCGCTCCGGCTCGGCTTGGTGTCGCAGGCGACGGGCGGAACTATCGATCACAACGTGTACCGCGTTCTCCGCGCGGAACTGATGCAAAACCCGTCCTTGAGCGACTTGCTGCCAAGATTCGTGAGAACATGTCAGTCCCCAGACGATTTCTGGCAGTTCATCAAAGCGGAGTACTCCTCCTACGCAGAGCGTCGGACGTTCTTACGCGAGCAGTTTGCCCCGCTGTTGGAGCGGCTGGAGATGCGAGGGAGTCCGACGGCGGACCTCATCTCAGACAGGCTCAACAGTCACGACGCAGCCGAGGTTGGCAGGGTGTGGGAGAAGGCGCTCTCTAGGTGTGCGGGCGATGCGGAGGGAGCGGTTACATCTGCGCGGACGCTGCTTGAAAGCGTGTGCATGCATATTCTGGACGAGTTCACGGATGACGATCCCCTTTACCGAGCAGGGGACGATCTGCCGAAACTCTATCGCCTCACGGCCGAAAAGCTGAACCTTGCCCCGTCCCAGCACACCGAACAGGTCTTCAAACAGCTGCTTGGCGGTTGCGTCACGGTTGTTGAAGGCATCGGTGCAATCCGAAATCGGCTTGGCGACGCGCACGGCAAAGGGAAGCGGCCCGTTAGGATCGCAGAGCGGCACGCACACTTGGTCGTGAACCTTGCGGGTTCCATGGCGCTCTATCTGGTTGAGACGGCAGCGCACCGCCTCGACAGCGGGGGATAGTCGAACGCTACCCCCGCCCGATGTGTTTGGGAGGGGGGCTAAGAATTTCATAGGGGTGCTGTATCATGCCGCTCCGAAAAAAGCAGGGCAAAGCGGAAGCAAGTCATCCCGCCGCGCAGTACCGCTTTACCGTCGCAGCCGAGAGACCGAAATGCTGGGCCGTCGCGGCGATGCTGGCGCTTTGCGCCTTCCGCCATTCTCGCACCGCAGCTGCGTCAGCCGCATAGGGACGCCCAAGGCTCTCCTTGCCCCGGTGCGTCCTGCCGGTCTCCGCAAGTGCCTTCCGGGCGGCTATACGGCCCGCTTCGGTGCGCTCGGCGATCCTGCGGCGCTCCATGGCGGCCATCTGGGCCAGGACGGCGATGATGATCTCGCCCACGCCTTCACCGATGGGGCCGATGCCGTGAACGTGCAGGGTCACACCCTTGGCCAGAAGGTCACGGACGGTGGTCTGCACGTCGATGGCATCGCGCCCGAGGCGGTCGACCGCGTAGACGTGGAGCGTGTCGCCCTTGCGGAGCGCTGCCAGCATCGCAGCGAAGCCGGGGCGGTCGGTGGCCAGCACCCCGCCGCTAACGCCCTCGTCCGAGAACTCCTGATCGAACGGGCCACCCATGGCGGCTCGCTGGGCTTCGATGGACTGGTCGGTGGTCGAGACGCGGTAGTAGGCGATGCGGTGCGACATGGGTGGCTCGGAAGTTAGGGGTGGCTGTTGGCTAGCTCATATCCATAGCTCACTTTGGTCGTCAAGATATCTTCTGCGCCTAGCGCGCAGGTTACACCTTCTGAGCCATGCAGGCGGCGGCTGATCCCGCCGGGGCGTCGCGAAGGGTGCACGAGCCAGGCTACCGCAGAGCTAGGGCCACCGTGCGTAGAAGGCGGCTGCTATGGATGTGGCCCCCCGACGGGGGGAAGCGACAATCGTCAGGAGCGATATGGCGCTTCGGATTTCTGCGCCAAAACTGGGCAGTAGACCTACGATTGCCGAATGACCGCAATCGCCCCAAGCGCCGACATTCACGTGCAATCGACGGCGCCGAATACCGGACGTTTGGCGCTATACGGCCTTGCACCGCATAGAGGTCACGCTGTGACCCGCATGACGCGGAGGTGTATGCACCACAGACCAGCCTTCGCCGTCAGCGAAGAAAGAGGCGGAGCAAGCCAGGTCGGCGGCGGCAGATTCGCCCAACACCGTTTTAGGGCCCCCGTCGCGATGCAGGTTGAACGAGCAACGCTGCTGTGAGCCTTCCTTGGTGCAGGTCAAATCCTGAATGTGCAGGTCGGGAGCGGTGTCGCTCCCTGCCTGATACCAGAGCGAGGCAGGCCAATTGCCGTTGCCAATCATCGCGTTCAGCTGAAGGTCCGCCCAGATCGCAGAATGAAGCTGCTCTTTTGACGGTTCCTGTGATGATGAGGCGATGGCGGATGCAGCGAGGAGGAGAACGGGGAGCATGACCCGACGTAACATGCAGACTGTCTGCTATCCACTTTGTGCTGACCTAAAGCGGAACGGCAGCTAACCACCCATTCTCAGACATTCGCGCATCCCCGACAGCGGGCGTTTGCTATTTCGCGCGCGCCCTCCCTCTCAATGTGCCCTTGCGGCTCGGGCGCGTAGGGCCTCGGTCGCTTCGTCATAGCCCTGCTGGTGTGCGATGGCGGACGCGCGCCGCGCCAAGTCGTGCCTGCGGGGATCCGTTGGCGCACTCAACGCCGCGACGGTGGCGGCAAGCGGGAAGCGGGCGGTGGCGTGAATGTCGTCGAACAGGGCAGAGGCCATGTGGATGCTCCAGATGTGGTGGGGTCAGGCGGCGAGCGCCGGTGAGGCGGTGGTGAAGGGACGGCCTTGGGTGCGGACGCGGTGTCGGCGGGCGAGTTCGCCCAACGTGATCCACGTCCCGTCCAGCATCCGCAGCTTGCGGCGGGACTGAAGGGGGCCGATGAGCGGACCGAAGGTGCGGCGGTGGTTCTCTTCTTCGGCATACGCTGCGCACGGGCGGCACATGCCGGGGCGACCGTTGCCGGGCATCGGGGGCAGCATCTCGGTGGGAGCGACCCGCCGATGACAGGTGACGCACTCGCGGTCCCCCGACACGTACCAGAGGCGGTCCACCTCGGCATACGCCGCGTTCCAGGACTGCTCGGTTGCAATCTGTTCGGTCGGGTGGCGGTCGGACAGAAGCAGGAGGAGGTAATCAACCCGGTCGCGGTTCGCCGTCATTTCCTCCGGGGAGACCGGCTGGACTGCCTTGCGGCGGTTGCCCTTGAGCTTGGCCCCGGTCTTGACGCGAGAGGCGGCGCGGATCTCGGCGCGTGCCTTCGCTTCGGCTCGGGCGGCTTCGCGAGCGATCCGGCGGGCTAACTCGCGGGCCTCCCGTTCCCGTCGCACCCTTTCGGCATGCTGCTGGCGAGCGCGGATGACTTCCGGGTCAGCATTGCGGGCGGCGGTCTGTGCGCGCTCCCGCGCCGAGTTGGACGCCGAAACGCATTTCTTGCACCGGCTGGAGAGCTTACCACTCTTCCGCGCATAAAAGGCGGATGCGGGGAGGGTCTGTCCGCACCCCGAACAATACTTCTCGTCAGGCATGTGGCCCTGCTGTTGAGGTGGGGCACCCCCGCTGTACACTGGTGATCAGGCGGGGGTGTCGATTGTGTGGGGCTATCGGGCCTGAGCCAGCCGCGATCTGCTGAATCACCAGCGGCGGCTGGTGATTGGCGCTCGTTTCAGGCCGCTTGCGGCGACGTCCGGCGGATGCCCGCAAGCTTGGCCCGCACGTGCGCTGCGGCGTCCTCGCGGGACAGGCGGCGGCCGTGCAGGCGGACGTCGGGAACCGGGCGGAAGGCGTAAAGCGGACAGGCGGTCACCGTGCAGGCGGCGCACTGTTCGCGCCACGTGCCGGGCTCAAGGTCGTCGTAAATGCATTCGCGGCACATAGCCGCAATGGCATCGTCGCGGGTGGCGGGGGAGGCGTGGGCCTCGGATGGGCGTGGTGTGGCGGTCATGCTCTCGTGGTGCCTCAAGTTGATGGGCGACCCTCCCCGGAGGCAGAGCGGGGAGGATCAATGGTTGATGGTGTCGAGGATCAGTCCCGACCGAGGCCGGGCTTCCACTCACGGGGGTCCTGCGTCGACTTGCTGCAATCAGACGGAGGCGTTGCGGCCTCTGCGGAGGAGGGCTCCGGCGTTGCCTTCGCGGCTCCGAGGGAGCCCTTCACAAGCACCGGCTGGGGTTCGCAGGGCAAGCGACGGACGGGGTTGCCGAACTCGACCACAAGCATGCCATTCGGCAGTTGCGTGTGCCATTCGCGGTCGTCCGGCTCGGTAACCGGCTGGTGCAGCGGCGTGAACCGGCGACCGTACCAGCGGCGTTCGCGGGAGGAGTAGCGGGCCATCAGAGGCAGGCCATCGCAAGCCAAAGCGCCGACCAGACGAACGCATTGCGCATGGCGTTAGCCAAGGCTGGAGCGGTTGTGTTTGGCGTACATCTCGGCTTTGGCCTTGATCCGGGCTTCCCGGTTCATCTGCTCGGCCATGGCCCTCGCCTCCGCGTCCTCGGCCAGCTGGTCGCGCTGGGCCTTCAGGAACTCTGCGGTTTCCTTCTTGGCCTTGGCGAGACGGCGGCGGCCCTCTTCACCGTCCTTGAGGCTGATCTCATAGGTGATCTGGGCCAGCCGCTGTTCCAGGGCCCGGCGACGCTGGCCATCGACGGCATAGACCGGGCGGGGCGACGCTGCGCCGGTCACCGGGTCCGTGTCGGTCTCGTAGCGGTCGACCTCCGCCAGCTGGGCGCTGATGGTGTCGAACTCGCGTTCGAGGTCGTAGATGGCCCGCGAGATGTCCAGAAGCTCTCGCGCGTACGGCGTGGCACCGGGGCCCGCGCCCTGCTTGACCCGAAGCTCCAGCGCGTTCTTGCGCATGGCGACAAGGATTGCGCCGCGCTCCGCTTCGGCGAGGCGCTCTTGCGGGATGCCGACCAGCTGTTGCCGGACGTATTCCTGCAGGGCAGGCGGCAACGCGGTGACAGGCGGAACGATGGCGAACCGGGAGGTGTCGCCGGTGGCGACGACGGGCGAGGGGATGGAGTCGATGGGGTCGAGGTCTTCGATCCCGGCGACCAACGCCTCCTCGTCGGGCGTCAGCGTGTAATCGGCAGTCGTGGCGGTGAACGTCGACTCCGTGCCGTCGACGGCGAAGGAACCGTTGGTGGTCGTATCGGACATGGCGGTAGGTCTCTTTGGGTTGAACGGGCTGCTTGCGCAGCGGTGGCAGGGGCGACGCTGGGCAGCATCGCCGGTCCGGCTTGCGAGCCGGAATCGGGAAAGGGGATGGGCGAGGCGGTGAGAAGGGCATGCGGGTCCGGCCCCCGCCACAGATGACCGGACCCGCGCAGCGACCGTCGATCACCTGCGGGGCAGGCGAGAGGTCGGCCGATGGAAACTGGAGGGGGCGGAGGGTGGACGGTGGGTCTGCCGATCCATCGTCCTCCCCGAACGGACCAACCGAGGGTCTTACGGTGAGATTCTAGGTGGGATTAGTAAGGAGGATGGACCTTCAGGAACCTGCAGTTCCACTGACAGTGAACACTTACGGTTTCCCTTCTCCAAGAGTGAGGGTTAATCGGCATGGGCCCGACACCCGGCCACAGCGGTGGGCATGGAGGAGGTCTGGACTGACAGGCGCACTCGCGGGGAACCTGCGGAGCAGCTGGAGGATACCTTCGGGAATCTTGAAGGTCATTCCTATACCTAGTTACCACACCCTCCAAGAGTGAGGGATAATCGGCATGGTCGCCCGCTGGCTCTGGCAGAGCCGATGATAGGCGGCCCGCTCCTAAGCAGCGCCCCTGTATCGTAGACAGGGTGACCCTCAAAAGTTTTCAGGGGGCCGCTTCACTTCTCGCTTCAACCTTAATCCGATTAAGGTTGAGCCGTGCTGCAAAGCGGGAAGAAAAGTTCCTCAGAGAGCCGCACGACGCTACGTTCGTCTGTGTCGGTCCGATCTACACAGAGGCGGCTGGTGCATCCCGAGCGCGCTCCTGGCCTTCGGCTTGTTGCGCCGCTGGATCAGCTTGAACGGGCCGGGGCGGGAGATCAGGACCATGGAGGAGGCGAAGCTCCCTTCAAACAATCTAGGGAGATCGGCGCGCTTCACCAGACGCCGATCACTTGCGGATAGGCGAGCTTCGCGACGATTTCATACCGCCGTTGCAGCGATACGCCACCGCCATAGACGCCGAACGTGATGCCCCTTTTCTCGTGGCCGACAATCTGGGCAACTTCGGTCTCCGGTATGCTCGCGGCTTCCCACTGCGCAACCGCGTTCTTCCGGAAGGAGTGGAAGGCGGCACAGCGTTCGGTGAAGCCGAGCGACTGCTTAAACCGGGTGAACTCGCGCCCGGCATCGGCTCCGGCCTTCTTGCCGGGCCCCTCTGGGTTGAACGTTGACCAGATACGTGCGTCGGCGGCCCCGCGATCCCGATCAAGCAACCACTTCAGCTGCGGATGCACCGGCACTAGGCGGTTGCCCGCTGGTGTCTTCGCGTCGCGGATGTCGAACACGGGGATGCCCTCGACCTCCTTCAGCCGCCCCCACGTCAACCCTGCGATCTCGTCCAGGCGCATGCCGCTGAACAGCGCGACCATCATCACTTCCCGCAGGTCCGAGCGCTTGGGACCGGGATGAAACAAGCGGGCCAGCTCCTCCGGCTCCCATGGCCGATAGCCCTTCACGTTCACCCCGTTGCGGAGCCGGGCGCGATGACCGCTGAATGGGTTGCGGCCCTCGGCATACCCGCGCTCACTCGCCCATTCCCATAGCGCCCCAAGCGTTGCCGCATGGCGGTTCCGAGTGGCGTCCGACAGTCCCTTAGGGCGGTCGCCGAAGGTGCGCAGGAGGTCGTCCCACGACAGCTTCCGGGCCGCCGCCGACCGCGCCCATGCTGGGTCCAGATGGCGCAGCGCATCCATGAACCGGGCCGCATCGGGCCTGCCGATCTGCCGGATAGGACGATCCTTCCAATACCCCGCAAACAGCTGGAACGTGGCGTTCTTCTGCTGCTCGGTGTTGGTCTCCTTGAGGCCGGTTTGGGTCTTCCAGAGCTTCATGTAATCCGACGCCAGCTGCGAGAACGACGGCTCGAACTCCCGGCGGACCGGAGGCTTTCGCCCGGCCAGCACCGTCCTTGCGTCATTCAGCGCCGCCAGCTTCGCCGCGTTGACCGGGGCAGGGTCGTCGTCCTCGGGAATAGCGTCCGCGATGCGTTCAATCTCGTGATCAATGCCGGTCTGGACCGGGTCCACGCCATCTGCAAGCACCGCGAACTTGCCGCCAGTGGCTTCGGCCAAGGTCTGCTCGTAGACCCGGCGGAGGTTCACAAGGGCATCCTGCGTCAAGCCGTCGCGTTCTGCCCATTGCACCCGCAGGCTCGCTTCCCATGCGTCGGCTTCGACCTGCGCGACCTTCCGGCTGGTGGCGGTCAGGGTGCGGTAGAGGAACTCCCGGCCATCGTGGGCCTCCCGGTGGGCTAGGGGCACCCGCACCTTCGCTTCAAAGCGATTGTGGCGGGCGCGGATCGAGGCCATTTACGGGGCTCCTGAAGGTCGTGTGGGGCAGGTTTGTGGGGCAGGTTTGTGGGGCGTAACCCACGAAATTGCAAGCAAATCCTTCCACCTCAATGCCTTGATTGGCCCTCCGCTCCGTCTCCTCCCGCCCCAGCCAGTTTCTGTCGCTATCGCGCTCTTCACTACGGCATCGCGCGTTCGTCGTCGTGCGCGACGGGTAAGGCGCCGCTCCTTGCTGCCGGCGCATAGCGCGTAGCGGCGGCCGTACGTTCACCAACTGCAGCATCGCACCATGGACCCCTCCCGCCGGCGGGTCGTTGCAGCTGGATGATCCGCTTTGTCCGTATCGCCGCAATCGCATCGTCCGCGCTGTGGAGCACGCTTTGCACGGCACAGACCGCGCCTCTCGGCGCCAATCTTGAGCGGTTCGAGTATCCGGCGCCAGTTCGATGGTTTGAAGCTTCGTCGCAGGGCCGGCCCATCCGCATGGCCTATCTGGATTTGCCCGCCAAAGGCACTGCGAAGGACGCGACGATTGTCCTGCTGCACGGCAAGAATTTCTGCGCGGCGACATGGCATGAAACCGCGCTGGGGCTGACGGAGGCGGGCTTCCGGGTGATCGCACCCGATCAAATCGGTTTCTGCAAATCTTCCAAACCGGAAGGCTATCAGTACAGCTTCCACGCCATGGCCGAACTGACCAAGAGGCTGTTGGAGCGAGCCGGAACGGGCAAGGTGATCCTTGTCGGGCACTCTACCGGCGGAATCCTAGCGACAAGGTTTGCGCTGTCGCATCCGGGGCAGGTCGCCAAGCTCGTGCTGGTTAACCCGCTCGGTCTCAACGACACGCTGGCGGAAGGGGTGCCCTATGCCGACATCGGCACGTTGCGGGCTGAGGAAGCCAGAACCGATGCGACCTCGATCAAAGCCTATCAGCGACGCAATTATTACCATGGCGACTGGCGTCCCGCCTATGACCGTTGGGTGGCGATGCTGGCGGGCCAATATGCGAGTTCCGACGGGGATATCGTCCGCGATGCGCAGGCGCGGCTCTCCGACATGATCCAGACTCAGCCGGTCGCGGCCGAACTGCCGCGTTTGGCGATGCCTGTTACGCTTATCATCGGCGGGCAGGATCAAACGGCCTTCCGGGCGAGCAGCGCCCCCCCCGATCTGCGCAGTCGGGTACGCACCGTGCCGCAGGCTGCCGAGGATGCAGTAAGTCGCATCCCGGGGGCACGGCTGATCCGCCTTGAGGATCTTGGCCACGCGCCGCAGGTAGAGGCGCCCTCGCGCTTCCTGCAGACGTTGGAAGCGGCAATCGCTGCGTGAGGTGGTCGCCTCTCCTGCTCCCGCCACTGTTGGCTTGCGGCTGCAATGCAGCACCGGTCGATCCGATACCGGCCGAGCAAACCGCATCCGATCCGCGCTTGGCAGTGCCGACGCAGGGCCTGGATGCGGAGACCATGACGGGGACCGTGTCGGCTGCCCAGCGGCTGCCGCGTCTCCGAGCGCTCCTGGTACTCCGCGACGGGCAGCCGCTCGCCGAACACCGCTTCAACGGCGGTCCGCCGCTCGATCAGCCGGTCAACATCAAGTCGGCGTCGAAATCCGTGCTGTCCGCGCTGGTCGGCATCGCCATCGATCGCGGTGTGCTCACGGGGGTGGAGCAACCGGTCCTCTCGGTATTGCGCAGCGAGGCTCCAGCCAATCCAGATCCGCGGCTCGCGCATCTTACCGTGGGCAATCTGTTGTCGATGCAGGCCGGGCTCGAGCGCACATCGGGCGAATTCTACGGCAGGTGGGTGTCGAGCTCGAACTGGGTCAGGTCGGCGCTGTCGCGGCCGTTCGTCGATGAGCCAGGGGGCCGTATGCTGTATTCCACCGGCAACACGCACCTGCTCTCGGCGATGCTCACCCGAGCCTCGGGAAGGAGTACACTGCAATTGGCCAGAGCGTGGTTGGGGGAGCCACTCGGTATCTCGATACCCGCCTGGCCCGCCGATCCGCAGGGCATCTACTTCGGCGGCAACGAGATGCGCCTGTCGCCGCGGGCACTGGCCCGTATTGGCGAACTTTACCGGCTTGGCGGCGTCTCGAACGGCAGGAGGATCCTGTCTGCGTCTTGGATAGAGCGGAGCTGGACGCCGCGCACCATCTCTCCATGGAGCGGTGGCCAATATGGCTATGGCTGGTTCATCGGAGAGGCGGCTGGGCATCCGGTGCGCTTCGCCTGGGGCTATGGCGGGCAGATGCTGTATGTGGTGCCCGATCTGCGGCTTACCGTCGTGATGATCTCCGATCCGAACGGCGCGCGAGACGGCGACCATATCGCGGCGCTGCATCGTCTCCTGGCCGAGGACATCGTGCCTGCAGCGCAGAAGGGGGGCTAGCGGACGTTTCCGTGCCCTCCGCCGCAGAAAAAGGATCGGGTGGGCATCGTGGGTGCCGGCGATGAGGGTGGTCCGTCGACACCTGCTCGCTTCGTCCATCCATCCTCGCTATGGAGACGCCAGGAGATTGCATGATGCGTAAGATGCTGGTGTTGGCGGCGTTTCTAACAATGGCACAGGCGGCGCCGGATCTGCACCAGCCCGCGCCCACCTACGATGCCGTAGCGCCTGTGCTTCCTGCGGGATTGCAGCGTGGGGTGTTGATCGTTTCGAAGACCAATGGTTGGCGACATATCGAGCATATACCGCACTCGAACATGGTGCTCACGGATATCGCACGCGACCTGGGCCGCGCGAGCTTCGTCACGGAAAACGCCGCGGTCTTCAACGACGAACAATTGCATCACTTCTCCGTGGTCGTTCTCAACAGCGCCAGCGGGGACTTCCTCACCGCAGACCAGCGCGCCGCACTAGCCCGCTTCGTCGCGCGTGGTGGCGGCGTGGTGGCGTTGCATGCGGCTGGCGATAACAGCCATACCGATGCCTGGTACAAGAAGATGGTGATTGGCACGACGTTTACCGGGCATCCGGGAGGCGCCGACCATCTACAGCCGGCGTGGATCGTCGTCGATCGGCCAGGCCATCCGATCATGGCGGGCGTGAAGCTGCCTTGGACGCCGGTCGATGAATGGTATTCCTTTGATGCGAATCCCGCCGCGCGTGGCATGACCGTGCTCGCGCGGGTCGATGAAGCGAGTTACCGTCCCGGCGCGAAGCTGATGATGGGCGTACACCCGGTGATCTGGATCAATCCGTCGTCCAAAGGTCGCATCTTCTATTCCGCGTTGGGCCACACGCCCGAAGCGTATAACGATCCGACATATCGGCGCATTCTCGCCAATGCGATCCGCTGGGCGGCCCGCTAGGTTCCGTCGGATCGGCCCGCCCGGCAATTTTGGCAGGCGTGCCGCCCACCCGTATACGCTTAGTCCACGGCCATCGTCGGATGGCCGACATAAGCCCTCCGCGCCGCCGCGGCGTAGAACGGCGCCCGCTGCACGTCGTTCGGCGCTGCGTTCGCCTTCAGCGGCTTGAAGCGCGCTTCCCGACGGTACGCCCGGGGAACGCGCCGCCTTTCTGGAAGGCTGAGCCGCCAACCGGAGTCAGAACCAGCAGCGACACCCCTTGTCGCGGCAAGCGGAAGCTGAGCGTGGCGCCGGTCTCGCCGACGGGCAAGTGCTCGGGCACGGCCTCCATCGTCGTCAGTTGCGCCGCCTTCAGCAACGCGGCACGCTGTGCGTCGGTCGGCGCGATAGGGGATCCCATCGCGCGCCAGGCGGCGAAGCTGTTCGAGTGGGCGGCGTCGATGCGATAGTGCGTCAGCATCGCCCCTTGGGCGAGTGCACGCGGCAGGCCCCGCAGCCGAAGCGCCACGGCGGCATCGGGGCCGGGCACATCGTCGTCATGATAGTGCCAGACAAAGATCGAAAGGCTGTTGCCCTCCCGGCTGGCGACGCTGCCGATATCGGGATCGCCGCGCACGCCGTCCCGGAGCACGGCATCGAGTGCGGCCTCGCGGTCGGACGTCGCGCGAACATAGTGGCCGCGCATCTTGGCGAACAGCTTGAACATGTTCATCACCGGCAAGTCGATGCCCGCCGAGGTGAGTTGGCGGAAACCGGCAAAGGGCGGCTGATCCTCGAATTCGAACGCCCAGGAAAGGATGCCCTCCAGCGTCAGTCCACGTCGGGCCGCCAGTGCACGGAGGCGCGGGAACGACGCGGCGGTGTAGCTCGAATACATGGTCCCGTTGCGATAGGCATTGGCCGCCCCCTGGCAGGCTGCGCACCCTTCAGGATCGGACTCGCCGATGATAATGGGCTTCGTCCTTGCCGCCGGATCGGCGGCTATCACGGCGAATTCATGGTCGGCCGCCCGCAAGTGTGTGTTCAGTCCCATGCGCACATGGGTGCCGCCCGCATCCTCAACCACCACCGGCTGGCCCTTGGCGTGGAAGGACAGGAAGTCGGTGGGCGTTCCCGC
Source organism: Sphingomonas sp. ATCC 31555 (assembly GCF_000282895.1). Classification (GTDB taxonomy): domain Bacteria; phylum Pseudomonadota; class Alphaproteobacteria; order Sphingomonadales; family Sphingomonadaceae; genus Sphingomonas. The sequence goes on along the minus strand of NZ_ALBQ01000018.1, from coordinate 60,953 downwards.
CGACTTCACATGGTCAAGAAACGCCGCGAGGAAATCGTCGCCGGCACCCGCATTGTCCGGCCCGCCGACCCGCGCCTCGGGCAGCGCCCGACGCACGCCACGCACGGCGGCGTCGTGCAGGCGGAAAAACTCCTCGCGCGTGCCGCCCCAATAGTAACGGGGCAGATTGGCTTCGTTCCACGTCTGGAAATACCAGCTCGCCACCTCCCCACGACCATAGCGGGCGACGCAATGGCGCACCCATTGATGAACCAGCTCCTCCCATTTGGCATAATCGCGCGGAGGATAGGCCCAGCCGGTGCGCAGCGTGCCGCTGCCGGGCCGCCAGTCATGCTGATAGGGCTGGGGCTGAGTCGACATCGCCTCCGGCATGAAGCCGAGCTCGACATAGGGTTTCACGCCGCGGGCACGATAGGTGTCGAAGATGCGATCCACGATCGTCCAGTCGTAGATCGGCTTGCCCTGCGCATCCTCACGGTAGATCCCGGTCGATCCCCATTTGAGCGCGGGTGTGCCGTCGCCCGAGGTGAACAAATTATGGGTGCGGAAATACACCCGATCCGGCGCCAGCGCCCCAAGGGTGGCGAGCGTGGTACGACCGTCTTTCATGGTGGCGTAGTTGGGCTCATCCGCGCCGAAGAAGCGCCAGAGCGGCTCGACCGGGCCTTCGTCGTGGGCGGCATCGACGTCGATGGTGACGGCGATTGGCTCCGGGTCGGCTGCGGCCAGGCCGGGAAGCGTCAGCGCAGCCGCGACGAGCGCGAGGCGCAACGCCCTCACTTGGCCTGCTCCAGCGGCACGATCTTGCCTCCCTTCGTCACGAATCGCACGGCTCGCACGGCCTGAATGTCGCGGGTGGGATCGCCGGCAACGGCGACGAGATCGGCCAGCATGCCGGGCCTCACCGCTCCGAGCCGCCCCGCCTCGCCGAACCAGCGGGCGTTGCCGGAGGTCGCTGCAAGTAGCACCTCGGCGGGACGCATGCCGGCAGCCGCGAGCAGTACCATTTCGCGAGCATTGTCGCCATGCGCATAGACGCCGACGTCGCCGCCCATGCAGATCGGAACCCCGGCGCGCAGGGCCAGGCGCAGGCTTTCCTGATTGAGGCGAACCGTGGCGGGAGCAGGATCTTCGCCGTTCCAGCCGCGATAGCGTGATGTCGCGTCCGACGCGGCTAGTGTGGGGCAGAGCGCGATCTTCTTGGCGGCCATCACGGCAAAGATCGCGGGCGTGCCGCCATAGCCATGTTCGATCGTGTCCACCCCGGCGTCGATCGCGCGGCGCATGCCCTCCGGTGTGGAGGCATGCACCGCCACTGGCCTCCCCGCGTCGTGCGCCGCGGCTACGGCGGCCTTGATCTCCTCAAGGTTCAGCGTGGGACGGCTCTCGTCACCGGGGCGCCAGCGATAATCTGCGTACAGCTTGATCCAGTCCGCACCGGCAGCGATCTGCCGGCGCACCGCAGCGACCATCTGCTCGGCCCCGGAGACTTCCTCGGCGCCTTGCGGCACCTCGACGCCGGGTTCAAAGCCTTTGGGGCCATAAGCGCCGAGCGCAACGATGGCGCGGGTCGCCACCTGTAGGCGCGGCCCCTCCACGATGCCCTGATCGATCGCCGCCTTCAGGCCTACATCGGCATAGCCCGCGCCCTCGGTGCCCAGGTCACGCAGGCTGGTGAAGCCGGCGTGCAGCGTCGCGCGGGCCTGCGCCACCGCACGCGCGGTGCGCAGCGCCAGCGGCTCGTGCAGCACCTGATCGTCCCAGCTCGTCTCATTGTACGGATGGAGAAAGAGGTGGCCGTGTCCTTCGATCAAGCCGGGCATCAGCGTATCGCCGTCCAGCGCGATCACCACCGCGCCGGCGGGGGAGGGAAGGGCGGGGCCGACCGCGAGGATCCGCTCGCCGCGTACCAGCACCTGCCATCCGGCATGCACCTGCCCGTCGATGCCGTCGAACACTGCCGCCGGCTTGAGGAGAATGGCGGGCGCGTCTGTCGTCTGTGCCGCTGCCGCGCTTCCCAGCGCCAGCGCCGCCAAGATCGCCAACCAGTGCTTGGCCATATGCTCTCCCCGTTCTAGTCTCGGGCAATGGATACGCTCATCCGGCGCGCGCGCAATCCGTTGCTTCTCTTGGCTTTGCTGAGCACGACCGCCGCGGCGCCGGACCCCGAACGCGCGCGTTGGGAGATGCAGGCAGCCCGGGTGACGATTATTCGCGATGACTGGGGCATTCCCCACATCCGCGGCAAGAGCGATGCTGATGCGGTGTTCGGAATGATCTATGCTCAGGCCGAGGACGATTTCGGCCGGATCGAGGCAAATTATCTGACTGCGCTCGGCCGGACCGCCGAGGTGCAGGGCGAAGGGGCGCTTTGGGCGGATCTGCGCCAGCGGCTGTTCGTCGATCCGGAGCAGTTGAAGCGGGACTATGCCCGCAGCCCCGCGTGGTTGCGCGCGCTGATGGATGCATGGGCCGACGGCCTGAACTACTATATGGCGACGCATGCTCAGGTGAAACCGAAGGTGCTCACCCGATTTGAGCCCTGGATGGCCCTTAGCTTTACTGAAGGCAGCATCGGCGGCGACATCGAGCGGATCTCGCTCAGCGACCTCAAGACCTTCTATGGCAATCCCACGCCGCCCACGCCCGAGGAGCAGGGCAGCGTGCCGCGCGAGCCTTCAGGCTCCAACGGCATCGCGATCGCGCCCCGGCTGACCGCCGATGGCCGCGCGCTGCTGCTGATCAACCCGCACACCAGCTTCTACTTCCGCTCCGAGGCGCAGGTGACGAGCGAACAGGGGTTGGATGTGTATGGGGCGAGCACATGGGGTCAGTTTTTCGTCTACCAGGGATTCAACGCGCACACCGGGTGGATGCACACGTCGTCCACGGTTGACAATGTCGATGCCTTTGCCGAGCGGATCGTGCGCGCAGGCCAGGGCTGGGCCTATCGGTACGGCAGCGAGACGCGGCCGGTGCAGGCGCGCGTCGTCACGCTGCGCTTCCGCAAGCCGGATGGATCGCTGGCCGAGCGGCGCTTCGCCACCTGGCGGACGCACCACGGGCCGATCGTCGCTGCCAAGGATGGCCGCTGGATCGCCGCGGCGCTGATGTGGCGACCAGTACCGGCGCTGGAGCAGAGCTTCCTACGCACCAAGACGACCGATCTTGCCGGCTACCTGAAGGTCGCCGAGCGCAAGGCCAACTCCTCCAACGACACGCTGTTCGCCGACGCGAAAGGCGAGATCGCGTTCCTGATGCCGCAGTTCATGCCGTGCGCGACGACCGGTTCGATTACACCCGGCCGGTCGACGGCAGCGATCCCGCCACCGATTGGAAGGGGCTGCACACACTCCCCAGCCTGCCGAGCGTGCTGAACCCGAAGGTCGGCTGGGCGCACAACACCAATGACTGGCCGTGGCAGGTGGCGGGGCCGGACAGTCCCAGCGCCAAGGACTATCCGCGCTACATGGACCAGGTGGGCGGCAACGCCCGAGGCGTGCATGCAGACCTGCTGCTGATGGGAAAACGCGGCTGGACCGCCGAGCGGTTGCGCGCCGCCGCGTTCGATCCGTATCTGCCGGCCTTTGCGAAGCTGGTGCCGGAGCTGGTCGCGGCATGGCGGGCGCTGCCGGAAAGCGACCCCCGGCGGGCGGCGCTGGCCGATCCGGTCGCCACGCTGGCACGATGGGACCATTGCTGGAGCGCGGACTCGGTGGCGACCAGTCTTGCCGTGTTCTGGGGCGATCAGCTGTGGCGCGAGGTCGGCAGCTTCGCCCAGGCCGAGCGGATGAACGTACCGGACTATATCGCGGCCAAGGTCAATGCGCGGACGCGGCTGGCGGCGCTATCGGCGGCTATCGATCGGCTGACGCGCGACTTCGGCACCTGGCAGACGCGCTGGGGCGAGATCAACCGCTTCCAGCGCCTGGACAACGCGCTGCAGCCGCATTTCGATGATGCCGCGCCGTCGACGGCGGTGCCGTTCCCCTCGGCCCAATGGGGCAGCCTCGCCTCGTTCGGCGCCAAGGGCTGGCCGGGTACGAAGCGATATTATGGCACCAGCGGCAACAGCTTCGTCGCGGTGGTCTCCTTCGGCCCGCGAGTTGCAGCGGCAGCGGTGATGGCAGGCGGCCAGAGCGGCGATCCTGCCTCGCCGCACTTCGCGGACCAGATCGATCGCTACGCCGCGGGCGAACTGCGCCCGGTCTATTTCTACCCCGACCAACTGGCAGGGCACATCGAGCGCCGCTACCGCCCCGGCCGCTGATCGGCTGTTTGCACGAGCCACGCCCCCGCTAGCGCCGCAGCGTGTACAGATAGGCGGCGATGTCGCGCGCCTCCTGCGGCGTGACGCCTTGATCGGGCATGCCGTTGCCCGGCACGATGCGTTGCGGATGCCGGATCCAGCGCTGCAGGTTGGCGGGATCGTTGGGCAACACCCCGGCGACGAAACTGCGGGTCGCAATCCCGTTCAGCGCAGGGCCGGCCACCCCAGTCGCCGCGCCGATGCCCGGGATGCGGTGACAGGCGCCGCAGGCATGGCGCTCAATCGCCGCGGCTGCGGCGATGGTGCGCTCGACCAGGAAGCTGGCGACGATCAGCACCGTCAGACCTATCACGATCAGTCCCGCCCAGCCGAGCAGGCCGCGGTTCAGCCCGACGTCCGGCGGGTTGATGGCCGGCGCACCGGCGGGTCCGCGCCGCCGCAGCGCCCGCACGATGCTCCAGGCGACCGCGGCCAGCACCAGCAGGTACATTGCACCGCACACCAGCAACATCAGCCAGAACAGGCCATGGATGCTGGACGCCTGCTCGCCCGCCGGCGCAAGTGCCGATTGCAGCCCGTTCAACGGACCGGCCCCGCCCAGTTGCGGCCCTGCGGTTCGCCGGTCTGGTCGAGGTCCTGACGTCGCCGCTTTTCCGGCGACAGCCGCGGCAGGGTCCGCACATAGGCGGTGATCTGCCACAGCTGTTCGCTGGGAATGCGCGTGGCATAGCCGATCGGCGTGCCGGGGTGTTGCTCGGCGATGGTGCGATAGACCTGGTCGAGATTCCCACCCCGTACCCAGATGCGATCGCCAAGGTTCAGCGCGCCCTGCGCGGAGCCGCTGTGACAGCCGCCGCAACCATATCAGGTGAAATAGCGCCCGCCCTGCGCGACCTGGTAGACGTTGCGTTCGTACCGGGCGGCGCGCGGGTCCTGCGCGCCCGTCGGCCCGGTCTGCGGCAGGTCCGGGCCGGCGGAGCGGGATTCGGCGCTGCAGCCCGCTACCATCAATGCCATCAGCCCGGTCAGGCTTGCGCGCGCGAAATCGTTCACGCAACGACTATCGCGGATCGGCAGGCCGCGCTCTATTACAAAGGATAGTTTTTGCAGCCGGTGGGTGTGCGTTGCGCCGAAAATCTGGGAACGGCCGGCAGCCTTACCCGATCTATGCGATGGCCCTGCGGGTCGCGCGCAGATGCGCCACGAACCTGCCCGGATTCTCCATCGCGGCGAAGTGGCCGCCGCGTTCGGCCTCAGCGAAGAAGCGGAGATCGGCGAACCGCGCCTCGGCCCAGCGCCGCGACAGCCGCACCTGTTCGCCGGGGAACATGCTGATCCCCGTCGGCAGCGGCACCGGCGCGTCCGGCACCCCCTGCGCCATTTCCTGCGCCGCCTCCCAATAGAAGCGCGCCGCGCTTGGGCCAGCATTGGGCAGCCAGTACAGCATCATATCGTCGATCAGGTGGTCGAGCGCGAACAGCCGCTCCGGCGCCCCGCCGCTGTCGGACACGTCCTGGAACAGTGCATAGATCCACGCCGCCAGCCCGACGGGCGAATCCGCCAGCCCGAAGCCCACCGATTGCGGGCGCGTGCATTGCAGCTTCATATAGCCCGAATAGTCACGATCGTAGCGGGCCGCATCGGCCAGCATCTGCCGCTCCTCCGCGCTGGCAGCGGCGATTTCGTCGGGGGTCGGTCGGAACATCACGAAGTTGAGGTGGATGCCTGCCAGCCCCGGCGCGCGCATATGCGCGAGCGTCGTCGTCACCGCAGCGCCCCAGTCGCCCCCTTGCGCCATCCAGCGCGCGCCATAGCCCAGCCGCGTCATCAGCGTCGACCAGGCGGCAGCCGTGCGGCCCACACCCCAGCCGGGCTCGCGCGGCTGATCGGAAAAGCCGAAGCCGGGCAGCGAGGGGATCACCAAGTGGAATGCATCCGACGGCGTGCCGCCATGCGCTTGCGGATCGCTGAGCGGCCCAATCACGTCGCGGAATTCCAGGATCGAACCGGGCCAACCGTGCGTCAGCAGCAGCGGCGTGGCGTCCGGTTCGGGCGAGCGGATGTGGAGGAAGTGGATGCCCAGCCCGTCGATCACGGTGCGACTGCTGCCCCACCCGTTCACCATCGCCTCGGTGGCGCGCCAGTCATAGCCCTGCCGCCATCGCGCCACGAGCGCGCGGATGTCTGTGCCGCGCGGGCCCTGGCTACCGTCCGGCACGCTATCCGCCCCCGGCCAGCGCGTGTGCGCCAGCCGGGCGGCCAGATCGTCCAGCTCCTCCTGCGGGACGTGGATCGGGAAGGGCGCGATCGCGTCCTGGCTCAAAGCGTGATCTCGCCTTCGTCGCTGCCGTTCCAGTAATGCAGACGGCTGGCGTGAACGCGGATCATCACCAGGCCGGGCGTGTCGATTCCCTGTTCGAACCAGCGGTCTAGATCCTTGGTCCAGCGTTCGGCGAACTGCGCCTTATCGCGGATCAGCGCTGCCTCGCCCTCCACCGCAATGAACAGCGGTGGTCCGCCGAGCAGGCCGGCTGCGCCGGTGAAGCTGAGCCCGACGCGAGGATCGCCGGCGATGTCGGTTACCGAGCGGGCGGTGTCATAGGCGAAGAAGAAGCTGTCGCCGCGATATTCGACCTCGCCATTGTTGCTCATCGGGCGGCTGGCGATTGCCCCGCCTTCGGTGCGGGTCGACAGCATGCCGAAATCGATCTTCGCCATCTTCTTCGACAGGTCTTCCAGCGTCATCTCAGCCATCGCGTCGCTCCTTGCATAAACTGAACTATACCGTTCAGTTTTGCTGAAACAAGCGGAATGGCTATAGGTTGCAGGATGGAATCGCGTACGCCGCCAGAAACTGCTGCTGCCCGTCGCCCTCGTGGCGGCCGGCCCTCTGCCGAACGCGCGGGCGATGTCGATCGCCGCATCCTCGATGCCGCCACCGTGCTTTTCCTCCAGCTCGGCTTCGACGCCACGAGTTGCGATCAGGTCGTGGCGCGGGCGGGGGCCGGCAAGGCCAGCCTCTATGCGCGCTATGCCAATAAGGAGGCGCTGTTCGCGGCAGTGGTGCGGCGCATGGTCGAACACACGCTGGTTCCGGCCGCAGAGGTTCCATGGCACCTGCCGGTTGCGGATCGTCTGCGGGCGGTAGGGAGCAGTCTGCTGGTCCACGCACTCACGCCCGAAGCGGTGGCGCTGATGCGGGTGGTGGTGACGACGGCGCATCGCATGCCGGAGCTGGCGCGGATGGTGGACCGGATAGGGCGAGAGGGCGGCATCGCCTGCGTCGCCCGCGCGCTCGCCGGGAACAATCCCTCGCCGGCCGATGGCGCGCATGCGCGGGAAGTCGCCGAACGGTTCATCGACATGGTGTTCATCGTGCACCAGATGCGCGCGCTGATCGGCGACGCCCCGGCGCAGCTCGACGCGGCGGCATCCCGCCGGATCGACGATGCGGTCGATCTGCTGGAGCGCGCCGGCCTGCTCCGCGCTTTCGCGGCGACCTAGCTCCCACCGCCGAGCAACAGGCTTGCGCCAAGCACTGCGGCCGCGAGGGAGGCGAGGCAGGCGATCACCATCAGCAGCCCGTCGCGCACCAGCAGGGCGATGCCGAACAGCAGGATGGCCACCATCGGCGCGGTGGTAGCGAACGGAAGCAGTTCCAGCGGCGGCACTGTGCAGGCAAGCACGATCACCACCGCCGCGGCCGCCTTCACCCAGCCGCCCCGCGTGAAGCGCAGCAGTCGGCCGTGAAACCAGCGATCTAGACGCTTGGCGACCGGCCTGGCCTTGCACACGGCCTTGCAGAGCTTTTGCGAGCCCAGGCTCCGCCGCTCGATGAAGCCGGGCAGCCACAAATGGGTGCGCCCGAACAGGATCTGCGCCGCTACCAAGATCACCGTCGCGGCCATCGCCGTCGGTAGTCCGGGGATGCCGCCGATCGGGGAAATGTCGATCAGCGGGACCAGCACCAGAAACGGCGCGAAGCTGCGCGCGCCCAGGGCTTCCACCACATCGCCGATCGCGACGCGATCCTTCTCCTCCGCCAGTTTGTCGACCGCGTCGAGAAGTGCGTCTACCGTGTGTTCGTCGCTCATCGGCTGTCCAACACCGGCGTTTCTGCTCGGTTCCGCCGGGCCGCTTCCCGGTCCGGCGCCGCCTTCAGTCGGTCGCCCGGATGATCGCGCGAGTCACGTCGCCCATCAGCTGCATGCGCACCGGGATCGGCCTGCGCGTGCTCGCGATCAGCACCGCCACGGCATAGCGATGCCCGTTTGGCGCGGTCAGCAGGCCAACATCGTTATAGCCGGTGGCAAGGCTTCCCAATTCCTGGCCCGTGCCGGTCTTGTGCGCCAGCTTCCAGCCGGGGCGCAGCCCCGATTTCAGGCGCAAAGGCCCGGTCTTGCTTGCCAGCATGATCGAGAGCAGCCGGTCGGTGGAGGCAGGGCTGAGCAGCTTCTGCTGGCCGAGCAGCGAAAGACCTAGCGTGATGCCGTTGGCGCTCGCCCCGTCATAGGGATCCGCCAGATAGCGGTTGAGCGCCTTTTGCCGCGCCGCCGGGCTCAACGCCGCGCGCGCCTGCAGGAACCCCGCGCCACCGGCCCATTCCGGCCGCCAGGTCAATCCTGCGGTGCGCGCCTGCAACTCGCGCTCGCCGGGCCCGAAGCTCACGCCGCGAACGCCCTTGTCGGCGAGCATGCGGCGGATCGCGGCGGGGCCGCCCACCTTCCACAGCAGCACGTCGTTGCAGGTATTGTCGCTGCGGGTGAGCGCGCATTGCAGCAGCGCCCCCACCGTCGTGCGGTATCCATTGGCGCCGACCAGCGCCCGGATCGGTTGGTGGAAGACGGTCAGGTCCGCCCTTGTGACGGTCACCGGTGTCGTCAGCGATAGCCGCTTCGCGTCGATCGCATCGAACACCGCGATGGCGACCCACAGCTTGCTTACGCTCTGCTGCGGGAACGCACGCTCGCCGTTCCAGGCGACCATCCAGCCCCGATCGATATCGCGCACCGAAATCGCCACCTGGCCGTCAAACTCCGCGCCCAGCGCCTGCACGGCGTTGAGCAGTGCCGCCGGCGCTTCGTCCGATCTTTTGGGGCGCGGCGCGGCAGACGTGGCGAGGATCGGCGGGGCGACCGGCACCGCCCGGGGGGGCGGCGGTGGCGCCTGTACGGGGGAGAGTGGGCCGGCAGGTACGCAGCCGGTGAGCAGTGCGCCTGGCAGAAGCGACGCGACGGAACGGACAACAGTGGCGAAAAGCGGCAAACAACCCTCCTGTGCCGACCGCTTACAGCCATCGCCCCGAAAAGAGCAGCGCAGATGCCAACGGTTCGTCGCTGCGGAAGCGGCGTTCGTCGTCGTACTGGGCTGGAAAAGTGCTGGAGGCCCGAGCCGGAATCGAACCGGCGTATACGGATTTGCAGTCCGCTGCGTCACCACTCCGCCATCGGGCCATCCAAGAGGGTGAGGCGCGGCCAATGCATTGGCGGTGGGGGCAATGTCAACATCGTTTCAAAATAACGTCGCGGTCGCTTGGCGTTGGCGTTGGGCCGCGATACAAGCCCGGAGACAGCAACAAGTGTATTGCACAACTAACACGGTTGTGCGACAAGCGGAGTGATGATGACCCTCTTGGTCGACCCTGCGCCCCTCGAAGCGCCCCGTTTCGAAGCGATGCGCCACGCCATGGTGGCAAGCCAGCTGCGTACCAACGCGGTGAACGATCCTCGCGTGGTGACGGCGATGTCGCTCGTCCCCCGCGAAGTTTTCCTACCCACCGAGCATCGTGCGCTCGCCTATCGCGATACGCTGCTGCCGCTCGGCAACGGCCGCCAGCACAACGCGCCGCTGGTTATCGGACGGCTGCTGACGGAATCGGTGCTGCAGCCGACGGATCATGTGCTGGTGGTTGGTGCCGCCGGGGGCTATGCCGCCGCGTTGCTGGCGCAGCTCGTCCAGTCGGTGGTCGCGCTGGAGGAAGAGCCGGCGCTCGCGGCGATCGCGCGCGGCGGGCTTGCAGGCTCCGCCAATGTCGAGCTGGTGCAGGGGCCGCTGAACGCCGGCTGGGCGGCGCGCGCGCCCTATGACCTGATCGTGATCGACGGCGCGGTGGAGGAATTGCCGCAGACGATCATCGATCAGGTGAAGCAGGGCGGCCGCATCGCCACGGGCATCATCGATCGCGGCGTAACGCGGCTTGCCATCGGTCGGCGCAGCGAGGGCGGTTTCGGCCTAGTCGACTTCATGGATATTGAAGTCGCGACGCTGCCTGGCTTTGAAAAACCGAGAAAATTTACCTTTTAACCTTAAAGACGGGGCTCATGCGACTGAACTTTTTGCTCATTGGCGTGAGCCTCGTTTCCCTCGGGGCCCCGGCGCTCGCGCAGACCGCGCCGAGCGGTCGGCAGGACGTGCCGTCCCCTGGCGCGAAAACCGCCGCACCGACGACAACGCTGCAGGATGCGCTCGCACAAGCCTATGCGACCAATCCCGATCTGCAGGGGCAACGCGCGAACCAGCGCGCCAACGACGAGAATGTTCCGATCGCGCGTTCGCAGGGGCTGCCGGGCTTCAACGCGACCGGGAGTGCCAGCGACAGCTTGTACAATACTGCCTCCAATGCGTTCACGCCGACGCGCCAGGCGCAGGTCGGGCTCAACCTGTCGCAACCTATCTATAGCGGCGGCCGCATTCGCAATTCGGTCCACGCTGCCGAGGTGCGGGTGGATGCCGGCCGTGCCAATTTGCGCGGGACCGAGGCCGACATCTTTACCCAGACCGTCACGGCCTATCTCAACGTTATCCGCGACGAATCGGTCGTCCGGCTGAACCAGGAAAATGTCCACGTCCTCGAGGTGAACCTCCAGGCAACGCGCGACCGATTCGAGGTCGGCGACCTGACCCGCACCGACGTGGCGCAGTCCGAGGCTCGGCTGGCGCTCGCGCAGGCCCAGCTGCGCAGCGCCGAGGCACAGCTGATCGGGAGCCGCGAGACCTATATTCGGGTGGTAGGGACGCCGCCGGGGGTGCTCGCGCCGCCGCCGCCGCTGCCGAATCTGCCGGAGGACGTGCAGACCGCCGAACAGGTCGCGCTGGCCAACAATCCATTTCTCGAAGCGGCCCAGCTCGCGCGCGATGCCACGCGCTACGACACGCGTGTCGCGCAGGCCGGGCGCCTGCCGCAGGTGAGCCTGGGGGTCGGCGGCAACTACACCAATTATCTCGGCTCTATCGGCAGCGTCGGCGGTGTCTCCTCGGGCGTGCCGAATACCACGACCAACGCCACCGTCGGCGTGCAGCTGACGATGCCGCTGTTCCAGGCGGGCCGCCCCGCCGCGCAGGTGCGCCAGGCCCAGGCGCGCGAAGGCGCCGCGATCGAGCAGGTCACGCTCACCGAGCGTGGCGTGATCGCCCAGGCCCGGTCGGCTTATGCGAGCTACCAGGCGGCGCTCCGCGTGATCGAATCGTCGCGCACCGCGGTGCAGGCAAATCAGCTCAGCCTCGAAGGCGTGCGCGCCGAAAACAGCGTCGGCACGCGCACCATTCTCGATATCCTCAACGCCGAGCAGGAACTGCTGAACGCACAGGTCCAGTATGTCACTGCCGAGCGCGACGCCTATGTTGCCGGCTTCACCTTGCTCGCCGCCATGGGGCGCGCCCAGGCCAGGGACCTCAATTTCGAGGCGGGGCAGCTCTACGATCCGGCGCTGAACTATCGGCGCGTTCGCAATCGTATCAACGACTGGCGCGACGACAAGACGCCGCTGCCGGTCGCGACCAGCACCCGCAGCACGCCGCCGCAGACGCCGGAAGTGGTAGGCCAGCCGCTCGATCCCATTCTCCAGCGTCCGGTTGACAGCGACCGTCCGAATCCCTGATTGAGGGGGTTCGCACTCGAACGCCAGGATGGACGCGATGGGGACTGCCAGCAGCGAGCCGTCGATGGAGGAGATCCTCGCATCGATCAAACGGATCATCGCCGATGACGAACCCGGCGCGCTCGGGCGCGGGCGGCCGCTGCGAGCGGTGCCCGAAGCGGACCATGCGGCGGCCGAGGGTACCACCTTCGCCGATCCGCAGGACGATGTACTGGAACTGAGCGAGCCGATCACGCTGCCGCCGACCGTCACGGCAGGGCCGGACCCGCTGTTGTCCGACCGCGTGGCAGAGGCGAGCCGCGAGAAGCTCGAAGCCTTGTCGCGGCTGGTGGTGAAGCCGCAGGGGCCGGGATCGGACACGCTCGAAGGACTGGTACGCGAGATGCTCAAGCCGATGCTGCGCGAATGGCTCGATCAGAACCTGCCGCAGATCGTCGACGGCATCGTTGCGCGCGAGGTCGCCCGGATCACCGGCGGCCGCTGATCGCCGCGCGTCCGCGGCGTGATCGGGCGATTGTATCCGGCGTTACCTTCCGGCTATCGTGGCCGGCATGAAGCAGTTTCTCGTCGCGAGCGTCGCGCTCGCCGCCACCTGCGCGCCGGTCTCGGCACGCGACCTCACCATTCAGGACGTTGTCGGCCTCTCCCGCGTCGGATCGCCCGCCGTCTCTCCCGATGGGCGCTGGCTGGTCTGGCAGCAGCGCGAAACCGATCTGTCGGCCAATCGCGGGCGCTTCGATCTCTGGCGGCTTGATCTTCGCGCGAAGGGCGCCAAGCCCGAAAAGCTGGTTGCCGAAGCCGAGGTGAACGAAACCGCTCCGCAATTCTCCGCCGATGGGAAGACCGTGTGGTTCCAGTCGGACAAGGGCGGCGAAGATGCGGTGTGGGGCATCGCGGTGACGGGGGGAACGCCCGTGCAGTTCACGCACCTTCCCGGCGGCTTCAGCGGTTTCAAGGTGTCGCCGGACGGCAGCCGCCTGCTGGTCTGGGCCGATCGCAAGCCGGGAGCGCCTTCGCTGCAACCGGCGATGGTGAAGAAGGATGCGAATGCCGGCTCGGGCCGAGTCTATGATCAGCTTTTCGTTCGCCATTGGGATCAATGGGCGGACGGCAATCGCTCGCAATTGTTCGTGCTTCCCTTCGGCCCGAAGGGTGCGGGCGGCGAAGGGGTCGCCATTGTCGGCGGGCTGATCGGCGATGCGCCGTCCAAGCCCTATGGCGGCGGCGAGGAAGTCAGTTGGTCGCCAGACGGCAAGACAGTGTATTTTGCGTTGCGGGAAGCCGGCCGGATCGAGCCGCTCTCGACCAACCTAGATATCTTCGCCGCGCCTGCGGACGGCTCGGCAGCGCCGGTAAACCTCACGGCAGGAAATGCCGCGACGGACACGCTACCCACCGTCTCGCCCGACGGCAAATGGCTGGCCTGGGCGGCGATGCGGCGGCCGGGCTATGAGGCCGATCGCCAGGTGCTGATGCTGCGCAATCTGGCGACCGGGGACGTTAGCGCGTTGACGGCGAACTGGGATCGCTCGGTTGCTTCGATCGCCTGGGCGCAGGATTCGAAGACTCTCTACGTCACCGCGCAGGACGTGCAGGAGGAACCTCTGTTCGCCGTCTCGCTCCGGGGCAAGGTAGAGCGCCTGACCGAAAAGGGCACCGTCTCCGCCGTCGTGCCCACCAGAGGCGGCCTCGTCTACGCGATGAACAGCCTCACCGCACCCGATGACTTCTTCTGGCTCAACGGCAAGAAAAGCAAACAAATCACTGCGGTGAATGCGGAAAAGCTCGCTGGTATCGCCATGCCTGAGGTGACGAGGTACAGCTTCAACGGTGCCAATGGCGATACGGTGTGGGGCTATGTCGCCAAACCGGCGAACCTGGCGGCAGGCGCCAAGGCGCCGATCGCCTTCATTGTGCATGGCGGGCCGCAGGGAAGCATGGGCAACAGCTGGTCCTATCGCTGGAACCCCGCGGTGTTCGCCGGCGCGGGCTATGCCGTGGTCGCCGTCGATTTCCATGGCTCCACCGGCTACGGTCAGGCCTTCACCGATGCGATCCGCAACAACTGGGGAGGTTGGCCCCTTGAAGACCTCAAAAAGGGATTGAAGGCTGCTACCGATCGCTTTGATTTCCTTAAAGAAGACAAGGCTTGCGCACTTGGTGCGTCCTATGGCGGCTATATGATGAACTGGATCGAGAGCCAGTGGCCCGATCGGTTCCAGTGCATCGTTCAGCACGACGGCGTGTTCGATGCGCGCGCCATGGCCTACGAGACCGAGGAGCTGTGGTTCGACGAGTGGGAACATGGCGGCAAGGCCTATTACGAGGATCCCGCCGCGTTCGAGCGCTGGAACCCGGTCAACCACGTGGCCGCGTGGAAGACGCCGCAGCTGGTGATCACCGGAGAAAAGGACTTCCGCATCCCCTACACCCAGGGCCTTGCGGCCTTCACCGCGCTCCAGCGGCGCAACATCCCCTCCAAGCTTGTCGTCTTTCCGGACGAGAACCATTGGGTGCTGAAGCCGAAGAACTCCATGCAATGGTATGGCGAGGTGCTTGGCTGGATGGATCGCTGGGCGGGGAACGCTACGAAATAAGAGGCCGGGAGGGGGGCCATCTTCTCCCCCCTCCGCTTTTCACAGGGTCGTCATCCCGGGGATGTCGGGGTGGCCGCCGACATTTACCCAAGCAACCGCACCGGATCGCCTACCCGGATCAGCCCCGGCCGGGCCGGCGCCGAATACAGGCCGTAACAGGCGGCGAAGCGCTGGGCGACGGTGCGCAGGATCGTGGGGTCTTTCGCACCCGTATCCGGATCGATGGTGACGAGCACGCAGCGCTGGATAGGATCGGCGCACTGGACGATCGCGCCATCCACTTCGGGGTCGCCAAAGGCCAGGCGCAGGCCTTGCCATCGTTCGGGCAAAAGCTCGCTTTCGATCGTCACGTTGATGCGGAAGCGGCGCGGGTCGATGCGGCCGCCATGCGCGGTTTCGAGCGCGCGGTGCCCGGCACTGGTCTGCAGCGAAATCGGCATCGAGTCATAGATGCCGCGCGCCACCTGGATCAGCGACACCGGCTCGCGCGCCGCCTCCGCCAGATGGGCGGCGAGCCCGGCATCGTGCAACGAGCGCAGGCCGCCATCCGGCTGTTCTACCATGATCGCGCTGGTCTTGGGCTTGGCCGGTTCGGCGAAGCGTGCCCGGTGGAGCACCATGCCCGGCACTTCGCGCGCGGTAAGCCATGGAAATCGTGTGCCGTTCGCTGCGCGAACAAAGGCATATTGGCGATCCCCTTCGATGCCTTGCCAGTCCATTTCGGCTACCGGCAGCGCTTCGCCGGCCATGGATTTCACGGGAAAACGCGCAAGCGCGGAGACACGGCCGACGATCAGGGTCATGCCATCCCGCTAGCTGTCACCCCCTCCATGCGCAACCTTCGTGAAGTTCGCCTCTTGTTCTCATGGAACAAAGGCGATACATAAGCGGCAACACGGTTGAATGCGGTTTCCAAACCCTATAGCGACGAGGGCTCTTCAATGGCAGCATCTCTCAAGGTGATCGACGGCAACATGGCCCTTTCCACAGACAAGCAGAAGGCGCTCGACGCCGCCCTCGCGCAGATCGATCGCGCCTTTGGCAAGGGCTCGGCGATGAAGCTGGGCTCGAAGGAAACGATGCAGGTGGAGGCGATTTCCACCGGCTCGCTTGGGCTGGATATCGCGCTGGGCGTCGGCGGCCTGCCGCGCGGGCGCGTGATCGAAGTCTATGGCCCGGAAAGCTCGGGCAAGACGACGCTGGCGCTGCACGTGATCGCCGAGGCTCAAAAGAATGGCGGCGTGGCAGCCTTTGTCGACGCCGAACACGCGCTTGATCCCGTCTATGCCAAAAAGCTCGGCGTCAACATCGATGAACTGATCGTCTCGCAGCCCGATACCGGCGAACAGGCGCTGGAAATCACCGATACGCTGGTTCGTTCGAACGCGATCGACGTGCTGGTGGTCGATTCTGTCGCCGCACTTGTGCCACGGGCGGAAATCGAAGGCGAAATGGGCGACAGCCATGTGGGCCTTCAGGCGCGTTTGATGTCGCAGAGCCTGCGCAAGCTCACGGGCTCGATCAGCCGTTCGCGCTGCATGGTGATCTTCATCAACCAGCTGCGCATGAAGATCGGCGTGATGTACGGCAATCCGGAAACGACGACCGGCGGCAACGCGCTGAAGTTCTATGCCTCGGTTCGTCTCGACATCCGCCGCACCGGGCAGATCAAGGATCGCGACGAAATCGTGGGCAACTCGACGCGTGTGAAGGTCGTCAAGAACAAGGTGGCGCCGCCTTTCAAGCAGGTCGAATTCGACATCATGTACGGCGAAGGCATTTCGAAAATCGGCGAAATCCTCGATCTCGGCGTCAAGGCAGGCTTGGTCGAGAAGTCGGGTGCCTGGTTCAGCTATGACAGCATCCGCATCGGCCAGGGACGTGAGAACGCGAAGAACTTCCTGCGCGAGAATTCGGAAGTCTGCGATCGGCTCGAAGCGGCGATTCGCGGCCGTACCGAGCAGGTTGCCGAAGGGCTGATGGCGGGGCCGGAGCCCGACGACGATATCTGACCCGTCGGACATTCGGGCGGCGGACGTCCTGGCGATGTGCGGCGGCACTTTGTCCGGGGATATAGCCGCTCGTCTTGCCGATGCTCGCCGGCTGGTGCGCGCGGCATGGCCCGGTGCCGTCGAGCGAAGCCTCAAGCGCAGCGAGGGGCAGACCTTCCTGTACGCCGCGTCCGCCACGGGCGCGGCGGTGCTGCGTCTGGTCGTCGATCCGCCCAACCTGATTCTCCATTTCGCCGAAGGGGTACGATTGTCTGATCCGTTGTGCCTGCTGCAGGGGGAGGGGCGGCGGGGGCGCTATATTTGCCTCGGCAGCCCGCGGATACGCGACGATGGTGATGTTTCGGCCCTGATCCATGCGGCGGTGGCCGGTATGGAGCCTGGCGGCTAAATCACCTCGCATTGTGTCGTCGTCGCAACTGTCGCTTCTGCAAGTCGTTGAAGCTTCATTATCTGCGAGGGCTTCATGAACGATCAGACGAAAACCAACACGCGCGCCGGTGGCGAAACGCATCAGGTAACCGATGCCGATCATCCTGTGCTCACGACCAACCACGGCACGCCGATCAGCGACAATCAGAACCAGTTGAAGGCAGGCGCGCGCGGCCCCGTCCTGATCGAGGACGAAATCTTCCGCGAGAAGATGAACCATTTCGATCACGAGCGCATCCCGGAGCGCATCGTCCACGCTCGCGGTTCGGCCGCGCATGGCTATTTCGAAGTGACCGACAGCCTCGCCGACGTCACCGTCGCCGACCTGTTCCAGAAGAAGGGCCAGCGCACCGAGGTGTTCGTTCGCTTCTCCACCGTCGCAGGCGGCGCCGGATCGGTCGATACGCCTCGCGACGTGCGCGGCTTCGCGGTGAAGTTTTACACCCGCGAGGGCAATTGGGATCTTGTCGGTAACAACATTCCCGTCTTCTTCATCCAGGACGCGATCAAGTTCCCCGACCTGATCCACGCCGCCAAGATGGAGGCCGATCGCGGCTATCCCCAGGCGGCTACGGCGCACGACACCTTCTGGGACTTTATCAGCCTGATGCCCGAATCGACGCACATGATCATGTGGGCGATGTCGGACCGCACGCTGCCGCGCAGCTTCGCGACCATGGAGGGCTTCGGCGTCCACACATTTCGCTTCATCAATGCGGAAGGGAAGAGCACCTTCGTCAAGTTCCATTGGAAACCAAAGGCGGGCCTCGCCTCGACGATCTGGGACGAGACGGTGAAGATCGCCGGCGCCGATCCCGATTTCCAGCGCCGCGACCTGTTCGAGCGCATCCAGCGCGGCGACTATCCGGAGTGGGAGCTCGGCGTGCAGCTGTTCGACGAGGACTTCGCCAACGCGCAGCCCTATGACGTGCTCGACGCAACCAAGCTGATCCCCGAGGAAGTGCTGCCGGTACGGATCGTCGGGCGGATGGTGCTGGATCGGTATCCCGACAACTTCTTCGCCGAGACCGAACAGGCAGCGTTCGTGCCGAGCCACGTCGTGCCGGGCATCGGCTTCAGCAACGATCCGCTGCTCCAGGGCCGGCTGTTCAGCTATACCGATACCCAGCTGTCGCGGCTCGGCTCGGTCAATTTCCACCAGCTGCCGATCAATACCGCCAAGGGTCGCGCCTCGGCGGCGGGCTGTCCGTTCATGAACCAGCAGCGCGATGGCCATATGCAAATGGCGGTGCCCAAGGGGCGTGCCAATTACGAGCCGAACAGCCTTGCCAAAGTGGGCGAGGAAGGCGGCGCGCGCGAGGATCCGGAGAAGGGCTACAAGACCTTCCCTTCCGAGGAGGAGGGGCAGAAGCTCCGCATTCGACCCGAGAGCTTCGCCGATCACTACAGCCAGGCGAGGCTGTTCTTCCGCTCGATGGATCCGGCCGAGCAGGCGCATATCGCCTCGGCGCTGGTGTTCGAACTGTCCAAGGTCAGCCTGGAGCATATTCGCGTGCAGATGATGGCGAACCTCCGCAACGTCGACGAGACGCTCGCCCAGCGGGTCGCCGACGGGCTGGCGATGGATCTGCCCGAAGCATCAAAGACCGCAACGCCGGTGCTCGATATGGAGCCGTCACCCGCGCTCCGCATCATCCGCGGTCCGCGCGAACTCCACACGCTGGAGGGCAAGACCGTCGGCATCCTCATTGCCGATGGCACCGACGCGGACAAGCTCGCAGCGCTCAAGGATGCGATCAAAGCGGCCGGCGGCAACGTGCTGACGATCGCGCCCAAGGTCGGCAACGTGCCGCTGTCGGACGGATCGAAGGTGGCCGCCGATGCGCAGTTGTTCGGCCAGCCTTCAGTGACGGTGGATGCCTGCGCGGTGATCCTTTCCGACGAGGCGGCCGTCAAGCTCGTCAAGGAAGGCGCGGCGGTGCAGTGGGTGATGGATGCGTTCGGACATTTGAAGGCGATCGGCGCCAACGCCGCCGCCCAGCCGCTGCTCGACAAGGCCGGCGTCGAGCCCGACGAGGGCGTCACTGATCTAGACGGCTTTGTTGAGGCAGCCAAGCGCCGCTACTGGGATCGCGAACCCAAGGTACGCACGCTCGCCTGAACGCGCGGCTGCTCCGATCGGCTTGCGCGGCGCCCCGCCGCCGCGCTAGCTGCGACACCGTGCAGAAGCGGCGAGGATCGCCGTACCGATCGGAGTGGCCCGCATGACCGTCATCGTCCATCATCTGGAAAATTCCCGTTCGCAGCGCGTGCTGTGGCTGCTTGAGGAACTGGGCCTTGCGTATGACGTCAAGCGCTACGAGCGCAACAAGGCGACGATGCTGGCCCCGCCGGAGCTCAAGCGCGTCCACCCCCTCGGCAAGTCGCCAGTGATCGAGGACGGCGGCACCGTCGTCGCCGAAACAGGCGCGATCCTCGAGTATCTAGTCGACAAGGCAGGAGGTCGGCTCGGCGCACCCGCTCAGCGCGAGGATGCGCTACGCTACCGCCACTTTCTTCATTATGCCGAAGGCTCGCTGATGCCGCCGCTGCTGGTGATGCTCGTGCTCGCGCGCGTGCCGCTGTTCGGCAAGATGGGGCTGAAGAAGTTCCGGCCGATGGCCGAGGTTCATTTCGACTATGTCGAGGGGCAGCTCGCCAGCCGCCCCTGGTTCGCCGGCGACAGCTTCACCGCCGCCGACGTCATGATGAGCTTCCCCATAGAAGCGGCAGTCGGGCGTGCCGGCATCCTGGAAGGGCGCCCGCACATCGCCGCCTGGCTGGAGAAGATCCACGCCCGCCCGGCCTACCAGAAGGCGCTCGCTGCGGGCGGACCCTATGCCTATGCCTGAGGCACGCGGGGGCTGGCGTCAGCCCCCCGCATAATCCTCGAACCGCTCGGCATCGTGCGGCCCTGCAGCGGGAAACGGCCGCACCTCGGGCTCCGCTTCATCGGGCGTGTCTAGCTTGCCTTCCCACCGCGCTACTACGACGCTCGCCACGGCGTTGCCGATCACGTTGGTGGCGGTACGGCCCATATCGAGGAAGTGGTCGACGGCCAGGATCAGCAGGATCCCTGCCTCGGGAATGTTGAAATGCGCCAGCGTACCGGTGATTACCACCAGGCTGGCGCGAGGCACGCCGGCAATCCCCTTGCTGGTGATCATCAGGATCAGCAGCATCTGGATCATCGTGCCCCAATCGAGCGCGATGCCATAGGCCTGGGCGATGAAGATCGACGCGAACGTCATGTACATCATCGAACCGTCGAGGTTGAACGAATAGCCGAGCGGCAGCACGAAGCTGGCGATGCGCGGCGGTACGCCGAAGCGGTCCAGCGCATCGAGCGTCCGCGGATAGGCAGCCTCGGACGAAGCGGTCGAGAAGCCCAGCAGGATCGGATCGCGCAGGTAGCGGAAGAGCAGGCCGGTGCGTGTACCGATCACGAGGAAACAGGCGCCGAGCAGCACCGCCCATAGGGCGGCGAGCCCGAGATAGAAGCTGCCCATGAAGAAGGCGAGATCGCCCACCACGCCCAGTCCCTTGGTCGCAAGCGTACGCGCAACCGCGCAGAACACCGCAACCGGCGCGAACAGCATCACATAGCCGGTGACCGTCAGCATCACCGAGACGAGCGCTTCCAGCCCGCGCAGCAGCGGCTTGGCCTTTTCGCCCACCGCCGCCATGCCGACGCCGAAGAACAGCGAGAAGATCACCAGCTGGAGGATGTCGTTGCTCGCCATCGCCTCGATCGCGCTGGTCGGCACGATGTGGGTGAAGAACTTCGCGGCGTCGAAGGACGAGCGATCGACTCCGCTCGACGCATTGGCCGGCGGCAGCGGCAGGTTCAGCCCGGTACCCGGATGAAGCAGGTTCACCAGCAGCAGCCCGAGCGTCAGCGAGATCAAGCTTGCGCACACGAACCAGAAAAAGGCCTTCAGGCCCACACGCCCGATAGCGCCACCGCTGCCCATATGGGCGATGCCGACGACGAGCGTGGAGACCACCAGCGGCGCGATGATCATCTTGATCAGATGCAGGAACATCTGGGTGGGAATGTCGAGGCCATAGGCGATCGACTCCAGCGTAGCCTTGCCCGCGGGGGTTCCGCCATAGCCGAGGTTCAGCCCCCAGCCGATCAGCCCGCCCAGCAGCAGCGCCGCCAGGATGAACCAGGTTAGTCTCTTGCCCACTATCGCTCCCTGCAGAATCGTCGCGCGAGGGAAGGGGATTGCGCGGCCCGGGTCAAGCCCGATGGCAGCTTCGGGCCTTGCCGAGGGGCGTCGCTTCGGCCTAGTCCGACCGACGAACGGGCAATGAGGGTGCAAGATGAGGGCTTTGCGGACGACACGACGGAGCCTGCTCGGCACCATGGCGGCGCTGCCGGCGCTCACGCTGCCCGCGGTGGTGCGCGCCGCGGAGCCCGACCTGGCCGGGCTGCGAGACCTAACCGCCGATGCTCGCCCGATCGGCCCCGATGAGCGTCGCGCGCGGCTCGCCAAGGCGCAGGCGCTGATGAAGGCCGCCGGAGTCGGCGCGGTTCTGATCGAGCCGGGGGCGAGCCTCGTCTATTTCACCGGCATCCAATGGGGCCGCAGCGAGCGGCTCACCGCCGCAATCCTGCCCGTGGAAGGCGAAGCCTGCATCGTTACACCGTTTTTCGAAGAGCCGCGCACCCGCGAGACTCTGGCCATTCCGGCAGAGGTGCGGGTTTGGCAGGAGGATGAAGATCCTCTAACAACGGTGGCCGGATTCCTCGCCGACCGGAAGCTAACCAACCTGCCCGTGGCGATTGAGGAGACCGTGCGCTATTTCGCGGTCGATGGATTGCAGAAGAACGGGCTGCGGGTAACGTCCGCCAATCCGATCGTGCGTGGATGCCGGACGATCAAGAGCCCGGCCGAAATTGCGCTGATGCAGCTTGCAACGGATATCACCATTGCCGCTTATCGCTTTGTCCATGCGCGCGTGGAGAAGGGTATGCGCCAGCGCGACGTCTCCGCGTTGATGGACGCGGCGACTCGCAAGCTTGGCGGCGATCCCGAATTCAGCATGGTGCTGGTTGGCGAAGGGGCCGCCTATCCGCACGGCACCAAGACGCCATCGCCGGTCAGCGACGGGGCGATCGTTCTGATGGATTGCGGCTGCAACGTGCTGGGATATCAGTCGGACGTATCGCGCACCTTTGTGCATGGTGCAGCAACCGTCAAGCAGCGCACGGTCTGGGAACAGGTAGCCCGTGGCCAGCAAGTGGCCTTCGCCGCGGCCACGCTCGGTGCGTCGGCGGGAAGCGTCGATGATGCGGTTCGCCGCTATTATGCGTCGATCGGCTATGGCCCGGACTACAAGCTGCCGGGCCTTTCGCACCGCACCGGCCACGGCATCGGGCTAGACGGACACGAGCCGGTCAACCTCGTTCGCGGCGAGCGCACTGCCTTGGCGCCGGGAATGTGCTTCTCGAACGAGCCGGGAATCTATATTCCGGGCAGCTTCGGCGTACGGCTGGAAGATTGCTTCCACATGACCGAGGCCGGGCCAAAATGGTTCAGCGAACCGCCCCGTTCAATTGATGCGCCGATGGGGTGACGCGCAAGAACGAACAGCCTGATCGATCTGTTTCGCTTGAGCGAAGCGCTCGTCGCCCCTAAGTCGGCGAGTTATGACGTCGACCAATGATATCCGCCGCTCGTTTCTCGACTATTTCGAGGGCCAGGGCCATGCCCGCGTTCCCAGCGCGCCGCTGGTGCCGCACAACGATCCCACGCTGATGTTCGTGAATGCGGGCATGGTGCCGTTCAAGAACGTGTTCACCGGCCTGGAATCGCGCCCCTACAGCACCGCTGCCAGCAGCCAGAAGTGCGTGCGCGCGGGCGGCAAGCATAACGATCTCGACAATGTCGGCTATACCGCCCGGCACCATACCTTCTTCGAAATGCTCGGCAATTTCTCGTTTGGCGACTATTTCAAGGAGCAGGCGATCACCCATGCCTGGACGCTCCTCACCAGGGAATGGGGCATCCCGGCCGAGAAGCTGACCGTCACGGTGTACCACACCGACGATCAGGCGTTCGACCTGTGGAAGAAGATCGCCGGCCTGCCCGACCACAGGATCATCCGCATCCCGACCAAGGACAATTTCTGGGCGATGGGCTCGGACGGTCCCTGCGGCCCCTGCTCGGAAATCTTCTACGATCATGGCGAGCACATCTATGGCGGCCCTCCGGGTTCGCCCGAGGAAGATGGCGACCGCTTTGTCGAGATCTGGAATCTCGTCTTCATGCAGTTCGTGCAGGAAAATGACGAGATCGTCGGCGACCTGCCGCGGCCAAGCATCGACACCGGCATGGGGCTGGAGCGCATCGCCGCCGTGCTCCAGGGCGTGCACAACAATTACGACATCGACACCTTCAAGGCGCTGATCGACCAGTCGGCGGCGCTGACCGGTACCTCGGCCACGGGCGAGCAGGTCGCCAGCCACCGCGTGATCGCCGATCACCTGCGCTCGTCGGGCTTCCTCGTTGCGGACGGCGTGCTGCCGGCGAACGAGGGCCGCGGCTATGTGCTCCGCCGCATCATGCGCCGCGCGATGCGCCATGCGCACCTGCTCGGCGCCAAGGATCCGCTGATGCACCGGCTGGTGCCGTCGCTGGTCGCCGAGATGGGCGCCGCCTATCCCGAGCTGGTCCGCGCGCAGCCGCTGATCGAGGCGACGCTGCTGCAGGAGGAAACCCGTTTCCGCCAGACGCTCGCCAATGGCCTGCGTCTGCTCGACGAGGCAACGGTGGGGCTGAAGGCCGGCGACACGCTGCCGGGTGCGACCGCGTTCAAGCTCTACGACACGTTCGGCTTCCCCTATGACCTGACCGAGGACGCACTGCGCGTGCATGAGATCGGCGTCGACCGGGCCGGCTTCGATGCGGCGATGGCCGAGCAGAAGCGTGCCGCGCGTGCCGCCTGGAAGGGTTCGGGCGAGAAGGCCTCGGAAGAGCTGTGGTATGACCTCGCCGACGAGCTCGGCGGCACCGAATTCACCGGCTATGTGAGCACCGAAGGCGAAGGCCAGGTGGTGGTGCTGGTGAAGGACGGCGCGCGGGTGGAGAAGGCGGTTGCCGGCGACACGGTGACCATCCTCACCAATCAGACGCCATTCTACGGCGAAAGCGGCGGCCAGATGGGCGATGTCGGCGTGATCGGCAACGATAAGCTGCGCGCACTCGTCGACGATACCTCCAAGCCGCTCGGCCGACTGCATGCGCACCATGCCAAGATCGAAAGCGGCGAAGTCGCGGTGGGCGATGCCGTCCACCTTTCGGTCGATGTCGAACATCGCGACCAAGTTCGCGCCAACCACTCGGCGACCCACCTGCTGCACGCGGCGCTGCGCAAGCGGCTCGGCACCCATGTCAGCCAGAAGGGCAGCCTGGTGGCGCCCGAGCGACTGCGCTTTGACTTCTCGCACCCCTCGGCGCTGACCCCAGAGCAGATCGCCCAGATCGAAGCTGATGTGAACGCGCAGATCCGCCACAACGGCACGGTCGAGACGCGGCTGATGACCCCGGACGACGCAATCGCGGCCGGCGCGATGGCGCTGTTTGGTGAGAAGTACGGCGACGAGGTCCGCGTGCTTTCGATGGGGCTGGGGGAGGATGCGTCCTATTCGGTCGAGCTGTGCGGCGGCACTCACGTCAATGCGACGGGCGACATCGCCATCTTCAAGATCGTGTCGGAAAGCGCCGTCTCTTCGGGCGTCCGCCGCATCGAGGCGCTGACCGGCGAGGGCGCCCGGCTGTGGCTCACCGCCCGCGACGAGCGGCTGCGCGAAGCCGCGGCCGCGCTCAAGACCTCGCCTGACGACGTCCCCGCGCGCGTCGCTGCGCTGGTGGAGGAACGCCGCAAGCTTGAGCGTGAGCTGGCCGAAGCCAAGAAGGCGCTCGCGCTCGGCGGCGGGGCCGGGGCCGCGCCGGCGGGTCCCGAGCAGGTGGGCGGCATCAACTTCGTCGGCCAAGTACTCGACGGACTGGAACCCAAGGCGTTGCGCGGCGCGGTCGACGAAGCCAAGGCACGGATCGGCAGCGGCGTCGTTGCGCTGGTCGCGGTGAACGAAGGCCGTGCATCGGTCGCGGTAGGCGTAACCGATGGGATCGGCGTTAGCGCCGTGGAACTGGTAAAGGTGGCGGTCGCAGTGCTCGGCGGCCAGGGCGGTGGTGGTCGCCCAGACATGGCGCAGGGTGGCGGACCCGACGGAACCAAGGGCCCGGATGCGCTCGCGGCGGTGAAGGCCGCGCTGGCGGAAGCGCCCGTCACCGCCTGATCCTGGGTGATCAGCGCCCGGGGGCGTAGCCGTCCTCGGGCAACACCCAGATTGCCGTTTGGCCCATTTCCGGCCGCAGCAAGCCATCGATCGTCACGCTGACGGCGATTTCCTCGCCGGCAGCGCTATCGCGATAGCAGCGCTCATGGCCTGCCAATGGCTGAAGTGCCTCCAGCAATTTGGCGCGCGTACTTGTCTGCAGCACCGGCGTCAGTGGCGCACCGTTGCTCGTCAGCTTGCCCGCGTTGAAGTCTGCCGGACGGATGCGGCTGCAAACTGCGCCGTCGCGGATCTGGCCGAAGGTGGAATATTCCAGCACGATCAGCGGGTCGCGATTGACGACGCCGGTCACCAGCGCATCGAAATTGCCATCGCCTCGCAGTGTGTAGCGCACGATCGTGCTGCAGGTCCGACTGGTGCGGTCCGGATCGATGCAGCGGATGCGGCCAGCGCGAGCAGGGGCCAGCGGGTCAGATACAGTATCGGTCTGGATCGGGAGGAGCAGGGCAAGGGCGAGGGAAACTAGCATCGGGTTCAAGCCTCGGTTGGTTCGGCGCTCGGGTTCAGTCTCGAGCGGTTGAGCCGCGGCTCGCGCTGCAGGCCGGCGGCTTCCTTGATGGAGCGGCGCATCTCGTCGCGCTTTTCGTGAATCGATGCAATCACCGGCCCCACGCCGATGCCTAGGTCGACGAGCAGCGCTTCAGAGAGCTGCAGCGAGCTTTCCAGCGCTTCCGGAATGGCCTCATCCGCTCCCGCCTTGTACAGCTCGGCAGCATGAACGGCATCACGCGCACGCGCGATGATCGGTAATTTGGGCACCCATCCGCGCACCCGCTTAGTCAGCCGAACGGTAAGCACGGGATCGTCCATCGTCAGCACGAGCGCTCGAGCGCGGCCGAGTTGCAACTGGTCGACCAGCTCGCTGCGCGTGACGTCGCCGAACAGCACATGGAAGCCGGCGCGACGAGCGCGAACGACGGTATCGATGTCGGCATCCACTGCCACATAGGGCATGCCGTGCCGCTGCAGCATCTCCGCGACAGTCCGCCCGACCCGGCCGAAGCCGATCACCACCGTGCCGCCTTCGACTGCAGCAAGATCGTCTTTCGCGATCTCGGACCCATTCCGGCCCTCGATCTTCCGTGCCGCGGTGCGGCCGGCTTTGGCGAGCAGCGGGGTAGCGGTGAGGCCAATTGCAGTAACGGCTGACCAGAAGGCTGCGGTGGCAGGCGCGATAAGTCCCGCTGCCCCAGCCACACCCAATACGATCAGCGTCGTTTCGGAGGGGCTGGCCATAAGCACGCCGGTTTCGGCTGCCGTACCCATGCGTGCACCGGACCAGCGCAGCAGCACCGTCGTAACCGCTACCTTCACCGCCATCACCAACAGGGTGGCGCCGAGCAGCGCGGGTCCGTTGGCAAGCATGAAACCGAAATCGAGTTGCATGCCTACGGTGAGCAGGAACACACCAAGGGCCAGGCCCTTGAAGGGCGCCGTGATGGCTTCGACTTCGCCGTGATATTCGGTCTCGGCGATGAGGAGCCCTGCAATCAGCGCACCCACGATCGGTGAAAGTCCCGCTGCCGTTGTTGCCAGGCTGGCGACAATCACCACCAGCAGACTGGCGGCGAGGAAAAGTTCGGGGCTCTTGGTACGCGCCGCCTGGGCGAACATGCGCGGCAATACGAACCGCCCGCCAAGGAAAAGAACAGCGACGGTCGCCATGCCGATGCCCATGGTGGTCAGCAGCTGATTGAGACCGGCATCATCCGCTGCAGGTGCCAGGGCGCCGAGACCGAAGATGATCGGCACCAGCGCCAGGTCTTCGAACAGAAGCATCGCGAACGCGGCTCGGCCGACCGGACTGGTAGTTCCGGCGATCGGCAGCACGAGTGCCGTGGACGAAAGTGCTAGCGCCAGTCCGAGACCAATCGCGCCTCCAGTGCTGAGGCCCGTAAGATAGAGGAGCGTCGCGAGGATCAGGCCCGAGCCCAATAGCTCTGCCGCACCGGTACCGAACACAAGCGACCGCATTGCCCAGAGGCGACGGAAGGAGAGTTCAAGTCCGATGGAGAACAATAGCAGGATGATGCCAAATTCGGCGAACGGCTCGATCGCATGCGAGTCGGAGATGGTCAGATAATAAAGCCAGGGTGCCCGATCGACGAGATTACCCAGTCCAAAAGGACCGACCAGCGCGCCGACGAGGATGAACCCGATCACCGGGCTGATCCGGAAGCGCGCAAAGGCAGGAATTACCAGCCCGGCAGCACCGAGGATGACCAGCGTGTCGCTGAAACCGTGATTGGACAAACTCAGCATTGGGTGCTCGCCGATCGGAAAGCGTGCGCAATACGAGGGCTGAAGAAACAGAAAGGCCGATGGCCGGTGGCGGGTCTAGCTCGCTCGGTCATGTTGAAAGGGCAGCATGCGGGGTTCTCGAATGCAAGCAGAAAAGCCCGCCAGTGGCGGGCTTTTCCGTTCGGCGATCAAGATGGGTTGGGCTTACTGCCAGCCGCCCATCGCCGTTTCGAGGTTGACGCGGATCGCCTCGAAGAACTGCTCGGTGGTCATCCAG
Organism: Sphingomonas sp. ATCC 31555; assembly: GCF_000282895.1. GTDB lineage: Bacteria > Pseudomonadota > Alphaproteobacteria > Sphingomonadales > Sphingomonadaceae > Sphingomonas. The sequence continues at coordinate 32,879 of NZ_ALBQ01000018.1, read as the reverse complement.
GCCTGGTCCGGGCCGATCAGCAGCGCGAGATCCTTTGTCATCTTGCCGCTTTCGACGGTCTCGATGCAGACGCGCTCCAGCGTCTCGGCGAAGCGGGTCACCTCGGGGGTGCCGTCGAACTTGCCGCGATACTTGAGGCCGCCGGTCCAGGCGAAGATCGAGGCGATCGGGTTGGTCGAGGTCGCCTTGCCCTGCTGGTGCTGGCGATAGTGGCGGGTGACGGTGCCGTGCGCCGCTTCCGCCTCGATCGTCTTGCCGTCCGGAGTCATCAGCACCGACGTCATCAGGCCCAGCGAGCCAAAGCCCTGCGCGACCTGGTCCGACTGGACGTCGCCGTCATAGTTCTTGCAGGCCCAGACGAATTCGCCATGCCACTTGAGGGCCGAGGCGACCATGTCGTCGATCAGGCGGTGCTCGTAAACGATGCCGGCGCCCTGGAACTGGTCCTTGAACTCGGTCTCGAATACTTCGGCGAAGATGTCCTTGAAGCGGCCGTCATAAGCCTTGAGGATAGTGTTCTTGGTCGACAGGTACAGCGGCCAACCGCGGCCCAGCGCATAGTTCATCGAAGCGCGCGCGAAATCGCGGATCGACTCGTCGAGATTGTACATGCCCATCGCGACGCCGGCCTGCGGGAAGTCGAACACCTCGTGCTCGATCGTCTCGCCATTCTCGCCTTCCCACTTCATGGTCAGCTTGCCCTTGCCGGGCACCTTGAAGTCGGTCGCCTTGTACTGGTCACCAAAGGCGTGACGGCCGACGACGATCGGCTTGGTCCAGCCCGGGATCAGGCGCGGCACGTTCGAGATCACGATCGGCTCGCGGAAGATCACGCCGCCCAGGATGTTGCGGATCGTGCCGTTGGGCGACTTCCACATCTTCTTGAGGTTGAATTCCTCGACGCGCTGCTCGTCCGGGGTGATCGTCGCGCACTTCACGCCGACGCCGTACTGCTTGATCGCATTGGCGGAGTCGATGGTGATCTGGTCGTTGGTCTCGTCGCGCTTCTGCACGGAGAGGTCATAATACTTCAGATCGATGTCGAGATACGGAAGGATCAGGCGCTCGCGGATCCATTCCCAGATGATCCGCGTCATTTCGTCGCCGTCGATCTCCACGACGGGCGTTGCAACCTTGATCTTCGCCATAAGCTCGCTTTCCTGAGACAGGTGGTTTTCCGGGAGCGTCTAGGGGCAAGGCCCATGGGGATCAAGCGTTCGATCCCCGCTTTGCGCTTCCCTCAGTCCTTCCAGGCCCACCAGAGCTGAGCAGGCGGGATATTCCACCATTCCATATCGTGTTCGATGTTCTGCCAATGTGGGGTCAGGAAGTTTCGTACATTGGGGTTGTATTGATAGACGAGGAAGGCGCCGCCGGGGCGCAAAATCTCGTGCGTTGCCTTGGCGATTGCATCGCCGATGCCGTCGGGAAGTGTCGAAAAGGGCAGACCGGAAGCGATGAAATCGGCATGCTCGAAGCCATTGTCGCGAATGATTTTCTTCACGTCTGCAGCAGAACCAAGTACGGCTACGAACCGCGGGTCGTCGATCGTCTGACGCAGATAGCGGACGAAATCGGGGTTCGTATCGATCACGATCAATTTGCCGTCTGGCCCCAGGCGATCGAGAATCGGTCGCGAGAAGGTTCCCACACCCGGCCCATATTCCACGAACAGACGCGTGTTGGCCCAATCGACGCGATCGAGCATTTTGCGAATCAGCCGGCCCGAAGACTGCGCGACCGCGCCAACCATGACCGGGCGCTTGAGGAATTGCTGCAGAAAGAACATCCAAGGCGAGGGCACGCCGGCGGGGCGGCTGCGGCGGGCGCTCCGGCGCTTTGCTGCGGCAGTCGAAGGGGGCATGGGCTTCCTTACGAGAAATGACGTTTCAAAGACATCGCCTGCGCAAAATCGCGCGAACATGCAAGCGAGCCGCGTCAAAACCTGCATCCCGCCGGCCTGCGGACGTATCAACGCGGGAACGGTCAATTGTTGCCGCGCCCGGCCCCGCGAACCGTGACCGGCCTCTATGAAATCCGCAGGGACCCGGCTACACCTGTAAACATGACATCGCTCGACAAGCCTCCGGTCGGTACCTCGACGGTGAAATGGCGTTTCCCCGATATCCATCCTGAAGGCCGCAAATATGTGCTGATCGCCGCGGCGGTCGCACTGGTTAGCCTTTGGGTGTGGGACGTCCTCACCTGGCCCCTGATTTTCCTGACGCTGGGCGTCGCTGCCTTTTTCCGCGATCCTGTGCGCGTAACTCCGTTGGAAGAAGGCGTGCTGGTCGCTCCCGCCGACGGGCTCATCACCATGATCGAGCGGGTTCCGCTGCCGCGCGAACTGGCTGGCCCCCATGCCTTGGGTGATGCCCCGATGGTGCGCGTGTCCATTTTCATGAGCGTGTTCGACGTGCACGTAAATCGCACGCCGATCACCGGCACGATCCGGCACGTCATCTACATCTCCGGCAAGTTCATGAACGCCGACCTGGACAAGGCGAGCGACGAGAATGAGCGGCAGCACATGGTGGTAGAGGACCGGGACGGGCTGCGTATCGGCTTCACCCAGATTGCGGGGCTCGTCGCGCGGCGGATCGTCGCGTTCGTCAAGCCAGGTGATATGGTCGTGGCGGGCCAGCGCATCGGTCTCATCCGCTTCGGCAGCCGCGTCGACGTCTTTCTGCCAGAAGAATATGCGGCGCAGGTGATTCTCGGCCAGCGTACGATCGCCGGCGAGACCATTATCGCGCGGCGTAACGCCTCGAGCGCCGCCGGGGTGGCGCAATGACGGACCCGCGCCCGCGCGTCCGGCGCGGGCCTTCCCGGCGACGCACCCCGGCGTTGCCGCGTGGCATTCCGCTTCGTGCGGTGCTCCCCAACGCCGTAACCGCCCTAGCGCTCTGTTCGGGCCTGACTGGTATTCGATTCGCCTTTCTAGCAAATTGGGAAGCGGCGGTACTGATGGTGCTGGCGGCGGCTGTGCTGGACGGCATCGATGGGCGAATCGCTCGACTGGTTCGCGCGGAAAGCCGCTTCGGTGCGGAACTAGACAGTCTTTCCGACGCGATCTCCTTCGGCGTCGCCCCGGCGCTGATCCTGTATCTGTGGTCGCTGGAAGAACTAGGCCGGCTGGGCTGGCTGGTAGCGCTGCTGCATGCGCTGTTCTGCGCGCTTCGCCTCGCCCGCTTCAACGCCCAGATCGACGTCGCCGAGCAGCCGCATAAATCCGCCGGCTTCCTCACTGGCGTGCCCGCACCCGCAGGCGCTGGTCTTGCACTTACGCCGCTATACCTCTGGCTATGGACGGGCGAGTCCGCGACGCGTTCACCGATTCTGGTAGCGGGTTGGATGGTCCTGGTAGCGATTCTGATGATTTCGAGTATCGCAACCTTCGGGCCGGCCATTCGCCTGCGTCAGCAGGTCCGGTTCGAAGCGATTGCCGTCTTGGTCGTGCTGGCTGCGGCACTTGTATCGGCGCCATGGACGACATTGGCTGTCGTCGCGCTGGCATACCTCTTCACGATCCCGTTCAGCGTGCGCTCGTATCGACGAGTCAAGCTGCTGCGGGCAGCTGATGCGCTCTCGGCATCCGAGCCGGGAACGTCCGCGCCCTGATCCGCGTCAGGCGCGGCGTCGGCGCGGGGGCCGCAACAGATCCGTAACTAGCAGATAGCTCGCGAAAGCGGCAGAGTTGCACACGAAGGCTGGTGAATAGCGTCCAGCTAGAGACCGCCAAGGCGACGCCGAACAGAAAAAAGACAGCGAATCCAGTCATTACCCGGCTCCTGATCTTCAACGCCGATCCCAGCGGAACCCAAGAAACCCGAACTCACCAGAGTTCGGCCTGTTCCGCTGACCGCGTTATGATCGCTTTATGTTCCATCCATGTTCTCACGTCAAGGGATGTTCCATTGATGTTCCAGCTTGTGCGTTCCGCTGGAATCGACTAAGCGGCCCCCCTCAACCCCGCATGGGAAGCATCATAACCCGGTGTTCGGAGCGATTCCGAATTCCCGCTTCCCAGAGGACCAACCGGAAGGAGTTATCCCTATGGCGGCACCTGTCGTCACCATGCAGCAGCTGCTCGAGTCGGGCGCGCACTTCGGTCACCAGACCCATCGCTGGAACCCGAAGATGAAGCCCTACATCTTCGGTGATCGCAACGGCGTTCACATCATCGACCTGTCGCAGACCGTTCCGCTCTTCGCCCGCGCGCTCGAGTTCGTCAGCTCCACCGTCGCCGCCGGCGGCAAGGTGCTGTTCGTCGGCACCAAGCGCCAGGCGCAGGAACCGATCGCCGAGGCCGCGCGTCGTGCGGGCCAGCATTTCGTCAACCACCGCTGGCTGGGCGGCATGCTCACCAACTGGAAGACCATCAGCAACTCGATCAAGCGCCTCAAGACGCTCGAGGAGCAGCTGTCGGGCGACACGCATGGCCTCACCAAGAAGGAAGTGCTGCAGCTCACCCGTGAGCGTGACAAGCTCGAGCTCTCGCTCGGCGGCATTCGCGACATGGGCGGCATCCCCGACATCATGTTCGTGATCGACGCGAACAAGGAAGAGCTGGCGATCAAGGAAGCCAACACCCTTGGCATCCCCGTCGTCGCCGTGCTCGATTCGAACGTTTCGCCGGACGGCATCGCATTCCCGGTTCCGGGCAATGACGACGCCAGCCGCGCCATCCGCCTCTACTGCGAAGCCATCGCCATCGCCGCGACCCGTGGCGGCCGCGAAGCGCTGATGCAGCAGGGCTATGACTTCGGTGCTGCCGAGCAGCCGCCGGTCGAGGAAGCCGTCGAAGGCTGATCGCCCGCGTCATCGAACCGTAATCGGGGCGGGGCAGGGCGCACGCACTGCTCCGCCCGACTTTTAACTGAGGAATAGAGACATGGCCGAGATCACTGCAGCCGCCGTCAAGGAACTCCGCGAAAAGAGCGGCGCCGGCATGATGGATTGCAAGAAGGCGCTCTCCGAAACCAACGGTGACATGGAAGCCGCTGCCGATTGGCTGCGCGCCAAGGGCCTCGCCGCTGCCGCCAAGAAGTCGAGCCGCACCGCCGCCGAAGGCCTGGTCGGCCTGGCCGTTGCCGGTACCAAGGGCGTTGCCGTCGAGGTGAACTCGCAGACCGACTTCGTCGCCAAGAACGAGATCTTCCAGAACTTCGTCCGCGAAACGACGGCGCTGGCGCTGGAGACCGGTGATGATGTCGCCGCGATCAAGGCTGCCAAGATGGCGTCGGGCCAGACCGTTGACGAGACGCTGACCGCCAACATCGCCACGATCGGCGAGAACCAGGTGCTGCGTCGCGCCAAGAAGGTCGAAGTCGCGAATGGCGCGGTGATACCGTACGTCCATAACGCAGCCGCGCCTGGCCTCGGGAAGATCGGCGTGCTCGTCGCGCTCGAATCGGAAGCCGGTGTCGACGTGCTCGAGCCGCTGGGCAAGCAGCTTGCGATGCACATCGCTGCCGCCTTCCCGCTGGCGCTGGACGAGAGCGGCCTGGATCAGGACGTGCTCGCGCGTGAGCGTGCGATCGCAGCCGAAAAGGCGTCCGAGAGCGGCAAGCCCGCGGAAATCATCGAGAAGATGGTCGATGGCGCGGTGAAGAAGTTCGCCAAGGAAAATGCGCTGCTCAGCCAGCTGTTCGTGATGGATGGCAAGACACCGGTCGCCGACGTCGTCGCGAAGGCTGCGAAGGACGCGGGTTCGGCAATCGTCCTCAAGGACTATGTCCGCTTCCAGCTCGGCGAAGGCATCGAGAAGGAAGAGAGCGACTTCGCTGCCGAAGTGGCGGCGACGGCCGGCCTCACCAAGTAATCGAAGACGCCGGGACTCGCTGCGCCGTCTGCGTATCCCGGCATCTCCGCTTGTTCGCGCGGCGCGGCTCCTCTAGGGTCCGCGCCGCTTCGCTGTCCGCTTGCCAAACAGGAATTCCATGACCGCTCCGAGCTTCCGTCGCATCCTTCTCAAACTATCCGGGGAGGTCCTGATGGGTCAGGGCCAGTTCGGCATCGATCCCGAAACCTGTGAGCGCGTCGCGCTGGAAGTGAAGGAGGCCAAGGACAGCGGCCTGGAAATCTGCATGGTAGTTGGTGGCGGCAATATCTTCCGTGGCCTTGCCGGCGCGGCGCAGGGCTTCGACCGCGCCAGCGCCGACTATATGGGTATGCTGGCCACGGTGATGAACGCGCTGGCGATGCAAAATGCTCTGGAGAAGGTTGGGGTAGATACCCGCGTTCAGTCGGCGATCCCGATGGCGAGCGTGTGCGAACCCTATATCCGCCGCCGCGCCGAACGGCACATGGAGAAGGGCCGGGTCGTGCTGTTCGCCGCGGGCACCGGCCTGCCGTTCTTTACGACGGACACTACTGCCGCGCTGCGCGCAGCGGAAATGAACTGCGATGCCTTGTTCAAGGGCACTTCGGTCGACGGCGTGTATGATGCCGATCCCAAGAAGGTGCCGACCGCGACCCGCTATGACACGCTGAGCTACGATCGGGTTCTCGCCGATAATCTGAAGGTGATGGACGCTTCCGCGGTGGCGCTGTGCCGGGACAATCACATACCGATCGTCGTTTTCAACATCCGTGGCGAGGGGAACCTCGCTTCAGTGCTTCGGGGCGAGGGCACCTCGACCATCGTCCAGAGCGCGAACGCCGCATAACTTTCTTCTCAACGGATCTTACAAGGAGAGCCGAAAATGGCCGCTTACGACAAAGCAGACCTGGAGCGCCGCATGGCCGGCGCCGTGGAATCGCTCAAGAGTGACCTCGTCGGTCTTCGTACTGGCCGCGCTTCCACTTCGCTGCTCGATCCGGTGACCGTCGAGGTTTATGGCGCGCAGATGCCCATCACCCAGGTAGCGACTGTCTCGGTCCCTGAACCGCGCATGCTTTCCGTGCAGGTGTGGGACAAGTCGAACGTCGGCCCGGTCGACAAGGCGATCCGTTCGGCCGGCCTCGGTCTCAACCCGATCGTCGACGGACAGACGCTGCGCCTGCCGATTCCCGACCTCACCGAGGAGCGCCGCAAGGAACTCGCCAAGCTCGCCAATCAGTATGCCGAGAAAGCCCGCATTGCCGTGCGGAACGTGCGCCGTGACGGCATGGACAATTTGAAGACCGACGAAAAGAAGGGCGTGTTCGGCGAAGACGATCGCAAGCGGCACGAAACCGAGGTCCAGAAGCTGACCGACGCTACCATCGCCGATATCGATGCGGCGGCGGCTGCCAAGGAAAAGGAAATCCTGGGCAAGTGATCCGCCCCGGCATTTCTGTGGCTGCGATCGAGGCAAGGCGCAGTGGCCGTTAAGTTGGCCTCTGCCTCCGGCGGTGAAGTGCTGCCGCCCCGGCATGTCGCGATCATCATGGATGGCAATGGCCGCTGGGCGAAGAAGCGGCTGCTGCCGCGCATCGCGGGCCATCGCCAGGGCGTCGAAGCGGTGCGCCGGGTAGCGCGGGCCGCCCGCACGCTCGGCATCGAGGTGCTGACGCTCTACGCTTTCTCCTCCGAAAACTGGCGTCGTCCAGAGGAGGAGGTCGGCGCGCTGATGGGGCTGCTGCGCCAGTTCCTGGCCAGCGAGCTTGACGAACTAGTGTCAGAGGGTGTCCGGCTGCGCGTCATCGGTGACTGGCGGCAGCTGTCTCCGGATCTTGCTGCCCTGATCGACGGCGCGATCGCGCAGACCGCCAACAATCCAGGGCCCACGCTGGTGATCGCGTTGAACTACGGCGCTCAGGCAGAGATCCTTGCAGCAGCGCGTCGCTTGGCCCAGCAGTCGCGCGAGGGGACGGTGGATCCGAGCGCGATCGACGAAGCCCGGTTTGAGAGCGAATTGGAAACCGCCGGCTTGCCGCCGCTCGATCTGCTGATCCGCACCTCGGGCGAACAGCGCTTGTCGAATTTCCTGCTGTGGCAGGCAGCCTATGCCGAATTGCTGTTCGTCGACACGCTTTGGCCCGATTTCGATGAGCGGACGCTCGCCGATGCGCTTGCGCAGTTCGGGCGGCGCCAGCGGCGTTTCGGCGGCCTGTGAGCAAAAACTCTGATCTGCCCAAGCGTGCCGTAGTCGGGCTGGCGCTGGTGGGCTTGGCGCTCGCTGCACTATGGGCTGGCGGATATGGCTTCTGGCTGGTCGTCGCTGTGATGGCGATCCTGATGATCGGCGAATGGGTATTGTTGGCGGGTGATCAGGATAAGCGCCGGCTCTCACAATATGTGCTGAGCGTGCCGCTCGCGATCCTCAGTCCTGCGGCGGCAGGGCCCGGCTTTCTGGCGCTGGGCATGATCTTTGGTGCCTTCTTCTTCGTCGCCATCGTCACGCGCAACAGCAAGTTGGCATGGGGGCAGGTCTATGTCGGGCTGCCGGTTCTCGCCTTGTTGCTGCTCCGGGAGCATCCGCAGGGGTTCGCCGCAACGCTCTGGACGATGGCAATGGTGTGGGTGTGCGATAGCGGCGCCTATTTCGCCGGCCGCGCGATCGGTGGCCCCAAGCTGGCGCCCGATATCAGTCCGAACAAGACCTGGGCAGGGTTCATCGGTGGCCTCATTGCGTCGATTGGATTTTCGGCGGCATTTGCTTGGCTGGCGCCCGGTTCGGCGATCGGCTGGTGGTTGGTTGCGGTTGCGCCCATCGTTGCGGTCGCCTCGCAGGTCGGCGATTTGTACGAAAGCCATCTGAAGCGCGTTGCGGGGGTCAAGGACTCCGGCAATCTGCTGCCGGGCCATGGTGGCGTTCTCGATCGGCTCGACGGGCTTGTATTTGCGGCCCCCGTCGCCGTGCTGTTTTTCGCGATCCATCATCAGGTGGTTCTGGGAGATTTCTGGTGGTGAAGCGCGTCACGGTTCTTGGGGCGACGGGATCGGTGGGCACGTCGACGCTCGATCTGATCGAGCGCAATCCGCACGCCTTCGAGGTTTTGGCGCTAACCGCGAATTGCGATGTCGATAAGCTAGCCGCCGCCGCGATCCGCACCCGCGCGCGCCATGCTGTGGTTGCCGACCAGACGTGCCTGCCGAAACTGAAGGAGCAACTGGCGGGCACCGGAGTGCAAGCGCTGGGCGGTGCCCAGGCGGTGTGTGACGTCGCGCGGATGGGCGCCGATTGGACGATGGCGGCGATCGTCGGTTCCGCCGGGCTGAAGCCGGTCATGGCGGCGCTGGAAACCGGCGGTACGGTGGCATTGGCAAATAAAGAATCGCTCGTGTCGGCGGGCGAGGTGATGATGGCGGCGGCACGCGCGCACGGCGCTACGCTGTTGCCCGTCGATTCGGAACATAATGCAGTGTTCCAGTGCCTTGATCGCACGGCGCCCAAGGGCGTCCGGCGAATCATCCTCACGGCCAGCGGCGGCCCATTCCGCGCGACGCCCAGGGAAGCGATGCGCGATATCACCCCCGCACAGGCGGTGGCGCATCCCAATTGGTCGATGGGCGCGAAGATCTCCGTCGATTCGGCGACGATGATGAACAAGGGGCTCGAACTGATCGAGGCGTTCCACCTGTTTCCTGTCGCGGCCGAGCAACTGGCGGTGTTGGTCCACGCCCAGTCGGTGGTGCATTCGATGGTAGAATATGTGGACGGATCGGTGCTCGCGCAGCTTGGCACGCCCGATATGCGCACGCCGATCGCCTATGCGCTCGCCTGGCCCGATCGCATGGAGACCGCCTGCGCGCCATTGGATCTTGCCGCCGTCGGACGGCTCGACTTTGAAGATCCGGACCTGGATCGCTTCCCGGCGCTTGCCCTTGCGATGAGCGCGCTGAAGGCCGGCGGTGCGCGCCCCGCGATCCTCAACGCCGCCAATGAAGTCGCCGTGGCCGCCTTTCTTGCTGGCCGGATCGGATTTCTTGAAATTGCCGCAATCTCTGCCGATACGCTAACGCGCTATGACCCGGCTGCACCCGACACGCTCGATGCCGTATTGGCGATCGATGCGGAGGCGCGGCGTTACGCGGTTGAGCGAGTGAAGGACTGCGTCGCTTGATCCAGACACCCGGCTTCCTGTTCACCGTTCTAGCGTTCGCGCTGGTGATCGGGCCGCTCGTTTTTCTGCACGAGTTGGGCCACTATCTGGCCGGCCGCGCCTTTGGCGTGAAGGCCGAGGAATTCTCCATCGGGTTCGGGCGGGAAGTTGCCGGCATCACTGATCGCCGCGGTACCCGCTGGAAGTTTGGCTGGCTGCCGCTCGGCGGTTATGTGCGGTTCGCCGGCGACATGAACCCTGCAAGCCAGCCGTCGCCCGAATGGCTACAACTGCCGGCGCGCGAACGGGCGCAGACCTTCCAGGCCAAGCCGCTCTGGCAACGTGCAATCATCGTCGCGGCCGGGCCAATCGCTAACTTCCTCGTCGCCATCGTGATCTTGTCTGCCTTCGCAATGCTGTTCGGGCAGAACCGGACGCCGTCGGTCGTCGGCTCGGTTGTGCCCGGCAGTCCGGCCGCGATGGCCGGATTGCAGCCCGGCGATCGCATCGTGGCGCTGGGTGGGCGTCCGGTCGCGACCTACACCGATATGGTGCAATATACCCAGCTGCGGCCCAACGAGCCCGTTCGCATCGAACTGGTTCGCGGCGGCGCGACGCGAAGCCTCGATGCAGTGATCGGCACGCGCCTTGAGCGCGACCGATTCGGCAATGAATTCCGCATCGGGCAGCTCGGTATCGGTGCCGCGCAATCGGTGCAGGTGCCGGTGAGCGTGCTGGAAGCGCCCTTGGTGGGCCTGCGCAGTACCGCAGATATCGTGCGAATGACGGTGGATGGCCTGGGGCAGATCCTCACGGGCCGTCGCTCCGTTTCCGAGCTGGGTGGCCCACTCAAGATCGCGCAGGTTTCGGGCGAACGATTGTCTTTGGGGCCGATCGAATTCGCGTTCCTGATTGCGCTCGTCTCCATTAATCTCGGATTCATCAACCTGTTGCCAGTCCCGGTGCTGGATGGTGGTCATCTCTTGTTCTACGCAGTCGAAGCGGTACGCCGGCGCCCGGTGGAGCCGTATGTGATGGAATGGGCGTTTCGCGGCGGCCTGATTGCGATCCTCGCGCTCATGCTGTTCGTTACACTCAATGATTTGGGCGCTTTCGGTGTGTGGAAAAATCTCGCCGGCTTGATCGGCTAAAGGGGTTCGGGCAGGGCGGCTTGATGCTCCGCGCGAACTTACATTGAATTTGGATTCCGACTGGGGTGGGATGGTGACTGCGATTAAGGCAAGCAATTTAGGCGCGCGGGCGACGGCGACGCTGTTGGCAGGTACGATCCTGTCGGGGCTGGTGAGCCCGGCGTGTGCGCAGACCGCACCGCAGCCGGCGCCCGCCGCTCCGGTCACGCCCGCGCCCGCCGCCACGCCGGCAGTGGCGCGAACGATCAAGTCGTTGCGGGTCGAAGGATCGCAGCGCATCGAGCCTGAGACGGTGCTCAGCTACACGCGGCTACGGGTTGGCGACAGCTATACCAACGAAACCGTCGACCAGGCGATCAAGGACCTTTTGTCGTCGGACCTTCTCGCCGATGTGGCGATCGAAGGTGTCGAGAGTGGCAACCTGGTGATCCGCATTCGCGAGAACCCGGTGATCAACCGCGTCGTGTTTGAAGGCAACAAGCGGCTGAAGCAGGACAAGATCGACAAAGAGATCAAGCTTCGGCCGCGTCAGATATTTACGCGAACGGCCGTGCGCGCCGACATCGCGCGCATCGTCGAACTATATCGGCGCCAGGGTCGCTTCGCGGCGCGCATCGAGCCGAAAATGGTCAGTCTTGACCAGAACCGCGTCGACGTGATCTTCGAAATCCATGAGGGCCCGAAGTCCAAGGTCCGCCAGATCAATATCATCGGCAACGACGTATTTTCGGACAAGAAGCTGCGCGGGCAGATGGCCACCAAGGTGGCCAGTCTGACGCATCTGCTCAGCTCCAATACCTCGTATGACCAGGACCGTCTGGCATATGACCAGATGAAGCTCCGCCAATTCTACCTGACCCAAGGCTATGCCGATTTCCGGGTGATCTCGGCCGTAGCCGAGCTGACGCCGGACAAGAAGGACTTCATCATCACCTATGTGGTGGAGGAAGGTCCCCGCTACAAATTCGGCCCCGTGACGGTCGACAGCGCGATCCGCGATTTCGACGACAAGAAGCTGGCTGCGGCGCTGCCGATCAAGGAAGGCCAATGGTATGATGCCAAGGCCGTGGAAGACACGGTTGAACAGCTGAGCGAAACCGCCGGTCTGTTCGGCTATGCCTTTGCAGATGTTCGTCCGGATTTTCAGCGCAACAAGGATGCGTTGACGATGTCGATGAACTTCCACATCGGCGAGGCGAACCGGACTTATGTCGAACGCGTAGACATTACCGGCAACCGCCAGACGCAGGACAAGGTGATCCGTCGCGAAATGCGTGTTGCGGAAGGTGATGCTTTCAACACCTTCTTGGTCAAGCGATCGCAGGACCGCATCAACAGTCTCGGCTATTTCCAGGACAAGTTCGAGATCGAGCGCAACGAAGGCTCGTCGCCCGACCGCATCGTGCTCGGCGCCAACGTCGAAGAGCGGCCGAACGGCGAACTGACGCTTTCCGCCGGCTTCTCCAGCCTCGAGCGCTTCATCCTGCAGGCTTCGATCCGCCAACGCAACTTCCGCGGCATGGGGCAGACCGTCAGCATTTCCGCTGATTATTCCAGCTATTCGAAGTCGGTTGAGCTCGGCTTCACCGAGCCCTATCTGTTCGATAGCAATATCGCCCTGGGCGGTACGGTTTTCCGTCGCGACTACAACAGCTTCAACTTCCTGCAAAATAACACGCGCAACACGACCTATCGGCAAATTTCGACGGGTTTCCAGCTCGTGGCGGGCCTGCCGCTCACTGAATACTGGACGCTGTCAGGCCGTTACTATCTGTCGAAGGACGATGTGACGCTGGACGAAGCGCAGTTCTACACGAACGGTCAGTGCGACCCGATCCGGGCAGGCCGCTACTTTTGTGACTCCGTCGGCAACCGACTGACCTCGCTGGTGGGCGTGTCGATGATCTATGACAGTCTCAACAGTCGCCTGCGTCCCACCCGCGGCCAGCGCGTGTCGTTGGGAGTGGACGTGGCCGGTCTGGGCGGCAATGTCCGCTACATCCGCGGGAAGGCGAATGCGGATAAGTATTGGGGGTTGGGTAGCGGCTTCGTCTTCTCGCTGAGCGGCGAGGGCGGCGTGATCAAGAGCCTCGACGGCTCCGAAGTCCGCATTATCGACCGCTTCTATTTGGGCGAACCGCAGTTCCGTGGGTTTGACATCCGGGGCGTCGGCCCGCGTGTTCAGCGCTTCTTCTATACGGGAGATGCGGCGAGCGGCACACAGGTGCTGAACAGCGCGCGCGACCAGTTCGTCGACGACGCGCTGGGCGGCAAGGCTTACTACCTCACCAAGGCCGAACTCGAGCTCCCGCTGGGATCGGGTGCAGCGGAGCTCGGCCTGCGACCGTCGGTCTACATCATGGCGGGTTCGCTGTTCTCGATCCGCAAGCCGACGATCAACAATTTCTTCATTCAAGCCACGGATTCCAGCGGGAAGCTCTTGTACAACACCGATGGGTCGCCGACCTATCTGCAGCCCCCGCTCAACGATACCGACGGTACTCCGCTGTACCAGGTCACGACCGGGACCTATCAAGGTCAGGTCACCCGGTGTACGATCGGTTACGCTGCGTCGGCCGGCGATCCTTGCTTGGGCACCTCGGTCAACACCCGCGCGCTCAACTCGACTGCACCATTTTACGAGGTATTCCGTGGCAGCACGGCCAGGCCGCGCATTTCGATCGGCTTCGGGGTCAACTGGAATTCGCCGTTCGGCCCGTTGCGTATTGACATCGCCAAAGCACTGCTCAGCCAGCCGGGCGACGACAAGAAGCTTGTTACTTTCAACGTAGGGACCCAGTTCTAATGATGAAGCACCGTGTATTCGCGGCGACGTTGGCTGCCTCGGCGGCGATGATCGCCGCGCTCCCGGCATCGGCCCAGGTCGCCGGCATTGCCACCGTCAATCAGATGGAAGTGATCACCCGCTCCAAGGCGTTCACCACCGCCGAGACGCAGCTCGATACCACTTACAAGCCGGTGCGCGATCAGATCCAGGCCCGCCAGACCAAGTTCCAGACCGACGCGCGTCCGTTGCTGACCACGATCGACACGAACAAGGACGGCCAGGTTTCGGAAGCCGAGGAGCAGGCAGCCTCTGCCCGCAAGGATCCGAACTACACCCAGCTCATGACCCTGCAGACGCAGGCGAATGAAGAGATTCAGAAACTGCAGATGCCGTCGATCCTGGCGGAGCTGTTCGCGTTCGAGAAGATCCTGCAGCTGTACGATGCCGCGCAGATCGGCGTGGTGAACGCCCGCAAGATCAACGTGATCCTGCAGCCGGAAGCGATTGTGTACGCACCGGATGCGGTCGACATCAGCGACGCCATGGTTGCTGAGTTGGACAAGACGCCGACGGTTGCGATCACCCCGCCAGCCAATTGGCAGCCGCAGCAGCGGACCGTGCAGTTCCAGCAGCAGGTGAACGAACTGAAGCGCCGCGCCTACCAGATGGCGGCGATGCGCGCGCAGCAGCAGCAGCAACAGGGCGCCGCCGCCGCGCCGGGTGCCGCCGCACCTGCGGGCAGCGTCCCGGCGGCGCGCCCCGCCGCTACCACCACCCGTCCGGCGAAGCCTGAACCGCGGTGAGCGAGGCAGGGCAGGGGGGCAGCAACATCGGCCCGCTCGATATCGGGCGGGTGATGGCGGCGCTGCCCCACCGCTTTCCCATGCTGCTGGTCGATCGCGTCGAGGAACTCATTCTCGACCAGTCGATCGTCGCGGTGAAGGCGGTGACGATCAACGAGGCCTTCTTCCAGGGGCATTTCCCCGGGCGTCCGATCATGCCGGGCGTGCTCACTGTCGAGGCGCTGGCTCAGGCGGCAGGCGTGCTGGCGGTCGAATCCCTGGGACTGGCCGGCTCTGGCAAGCTCGTCTACTTCATGGCGATCGACAACGTGAAGTTTCGCAAGCCGGTGGAGCCGGGCGTATTGCTCAAGCTTCACGTCGAATTCGTGCAGAAGCGCGCGCGCGTGTGCAAATTCGCCGGCAAGGCACTGATCGACGGCGAACTGGCGGCCGAGTGCGAGTTCACCGCCATGATCGCCGATCCGCCGAGCGCCTGATCCGATCAGGGGATCAAGCTTGGACGGGCTAACCTGGTTCGGCCTGTTCGCGGTAACGGCGATGCTCGTCACCTATGCGATGGAAGCCCGGTCGCATGGGTGGGTTTTGGGGTTCGCCGCAGCCTGCCTGCTCGGCTCGGCCTATGGCTTCCTGCAGGGGGCTTGGCCGTTCGGCGTGGTGGAGGCCATCTGGTCGGTCGTTGCGTTCCGCCGCTGGTGGCGGGTGCGGTAAGAAGGTTGCGCGCGACGCTCGGCTCTGCTAGGCGCGCGCGTCCACTGCCGGTCGGAAACCGGCGGCTTTTCTAAGGAATTTGATGTGAAGCAGAACACGCATCCCGATTATCACATGATCAAGGTGCAGATGACGGACGGCACCGTCTACGAGACGCGCTCGACCTGGGGCAAGGAAGGCGATCTCATGCAGCTCGAGATTGATCCGCTCGCGCACCCGGCCTGGACGGGCGGCCGCGGCCAGCTGCTCGATCAGGGCGGCCAGGTTGCGCGCTTCAACAAGCGTTTCGGCGGCCTCTCGCTCGGCAAGAAGTAATCGGGGAGGGGCTCCCGGCCCCCGCCCAAGCTACAAGGCGCCCCTTGGCTTTGCATTCCGGTGCAAGTCCGAGGGGCGTTTTCGTGTGTGGGACGCGTATCAGACCTGTGCGAAGGACTTGCAGGCCCTTCTCTCCTGTGACCAGCGTCGGAACCCGGCCGATAGGAAAGTGACGGGCTCCCGTAACTGGATCTTGGCATAAAGCGAGTGGTAGAGCGTGTTGCCACCGCCACCCGGCAGGGAAGCGAGCGCCTGGCGAGCGCTGCGGCATTCAGGTTGCCTTCGGCGTGAAGCAGCGCCTGAGTGGATAAAAACATCCCCTTTTCGTGTTCAAATGGCGTCCGGATGGGTACACGGGTGGTTATCTATCTGTGGATGCAGGGCGATGCGTACAGCGACGTGAAGGGGAAATACGGGTGGCCTTGCTGGCCTTGATCTGTCTGCCTTTTGGTGCGGTTCTATTGTTGTTGTTGGCTCGGCGCGCATCGCGCCGGATGCATATCGGTATTGCGGCGAGCGGCAGCGCGGTCGGACTGGCGTTGCTGCTTTCGCAGGCCGGTGCTGCACTGGCCGGCGACGCGCCGACGATCCGGCTGGGCTGGATCCCCATGCTCGGGCTCGACCTCAGCCTGTGGATGGACCCGGTTGCACTGCTGTTCGCCGGCCTGATCCTCGGCATCGGACTGCTCGTCATTGTTTATGCCCAGGGCTATTTGGGAAAGGACGAGCCGACGGCGCGCTTCCTGTCGTTCCTCATGCTGTTCCAGGGGGCAATGCTGGGCATCGCGCTTGCAAGCAACGTGCTGCTAATGCTGGTCTTCTGGGAGTTGACCAGCCTCGCATCGTTTTTGCTGATCGGCTTCTGGCGCGATCGGGCGGAGGCGCGCCAGGGCGCCCGCATGGCACTGACGATCACCGGCGGTGGCGGTCTGGCGCTGATCGCGGGAATGGTGTTGCTCGGCAAGGCGGCGGGCTCCTATGAACTGGCGGAGATCCTCGCCCGCGGTCAGATGGTGCAGGCATCGCCGCTCTATCCGGCGATTCTGATCCTTGTCCTGATCGGCGCCTTCACGAAATCCGCGCAGTTTCCGTTCCATTTCTGGTTACCTCACGCCATGGCCGCGCCGACTCCGGTGAGCGCCTATCTGCATTCGGCGACGATGGTGAAGGCAGGAGTGTTCCTTCTCGCGCGGCTGTGGCCGGTGCTCGCCGGCACGGATCTGTGGTTCTCGATCGTTGTCCCGGTAGGGCTTGCGACGATGTTGTTCGGCGCCGGCGTCGCGCTGTTCCGGTATGATCTGAAGGCGATCCTTGCTTATTCGACGATCAGCCAGTTGGGGCTGATGGTGATGCTGCTTGGCTTCGGGACGGTCGCAGCGGTAACGGCTGCGATCTTCCACATCCTGAACCATGCGGCGTTCAAGGCGGCGCTTTTCATGCATGCCGGCATCATCGACCATGAAACCGGTACGCGCGACATCCGCCGCCTTGGCGGGTTGGCGCGCGTATTGCCGCTCACGGCGACGCTGGGCGTATTGGCAGCGTCGGCAATGGCGGGTGTGCCACCGCTCGGCGGCTTCATTTCGAAGGAGATGATGCTTGAGCAAAGCGCGCACACCGTCTTCATGGGCCAGGCGTTGTTGGTGCCGGTGCTGGCGACGGTCGCGGCGATGCTGTCTGCGGCGTATTCGCTCCGCTATGCGGTTGGGCTGCATTTCGGCCCGCGCCGCACCGGGGAGGTTACGGCGCCGCATGATCCGAGGGCGCTGTTGCTAGGTCCGCCCGCATTGCTGGTGCTGATTGCGCTCGCGCTCGGGTTGTTGCCGATGACGCTGGCAGGGCCGCTTGTCGCGGCGGCAAGTGCAGTGGTCACCGGCACTGCCGCGCCCACATTGCACCTCGCATTATGGCACGGCGTTAATCCGGCGCTGCTGATGAGCATGGGGGCGGTAGCCGTGGCGATCTTGCTGCTGTGGGGATATCGCATCGTCGCCGCAGGGATGGAGCAACTCCCATCGCCGGACGCCAAGCGGATGTTCGATGCGAGTATCGAGGTCTTCGTTCGAGCGATGCGCCAAGCCTCCGCGTTGGTACACGTAGCCGCGCTGCAGCGTTACGTCTTCGTCCTCTTCATCGTTGTTCTGGCGCTGGGCTTAGAGGCGGCGCTCCGCTTCGGTGCCCCGGCGGGCGCGGGCGCGACCAACCCCGCATCGCCGGTGGCGATCGTTGCCTGGGGAGCGTTGATGATCGCCACCGTCGCAGTGGTCGCTGTTGATCGGCGGCGCTTTTTAGCGCTGATCTTTATCAGCGTCATCGGCCTCGTCATGGCGCTTGCCTTCGTTCACCTGTCGGCCCCCGACCTTGCGCTGACGCAGATCGCCGTGGAGGTGGTGACGATCCTGTTGATGCTGCTCGCGCTGCACCTGCTGCCCGGATCGCCGCCGCGGCTCTCGGGTGTGGGGCGGCGCCTGCGAGACGCTGCCATCGCGATTGCAGCCGGCGGGGGCACAGGTTGGCTTGCCTGGGCGATCATGACGCGGCCGGTGCGCGAGGGAATTTCGCGCTTTCATTGGGAAAACAGCTACGCGGGCGGCGGTGGCACCAATGTCGTCAACGTTACGTTGGTGGACTTCCGCGCTTTCGATACGCTTGGCGAGATCATCGTTCTCGGCATCGCGGGGCTTTCCATCTTTGCTCTACTGGAGCCCGCGGCGCGTGGCGCTGCCGGGCGGCGGCTGCGCGAATGGCGATCGGCGGATCTGCATTCACCGGAGCGCCATCCGATGATGTTCGTCATGGCCACGCGATTGCTGCTGCCGTTGGCTCTGCTCGTCGGCATCTACATCTTCTTGCGGGGGCACAACCAGCCGGGTGGCGGCTTCATCGCCGCGCTGGTCTTCTCGATAGCGATCCTGCTGCAATATCTGGCATCGGGGTTCGATTGGACCGACGAGCGGCGCAAGATCGGCGAGCACCAGCTGATCGGTTTCGGCGTCCTGATCGCCGCCGCGACGGGCCTGGGCGCGCTGGTTTTCGGCGCACCGTTTCTCAGCAGCAGCTTCGGCCACTTCCACCTGCCGCTGATCGGCGAGTTCGAGCTGGCGACGGCGATGCTGTTCGATCTGGGCGTCGCCGCCGTCGTAGTGGGCGCGGTGATGATGGCGCTATCGCAGTTGAGCCATGTCGCTCAACGCGCGGCGAAGAGTGAGGGGGAGGGGGCATGAGCCTGGAATTCCTCGTCGCCTCCGCCATCTCGGTGCTGGTCACGGGCGGCGTGTACCTTGCGCTGCGAGGTCGGACGTTCCAGGTCGTGCTGGGGCTGACGCTTCTTTCCTATGCGGTGAACCTGTTCCTATTCGCGATCGGCCGGTTGATCGTCGACCGGCCGCCGCTGTACGCCAAGGGCGTCATCGAGCATGCCGATCCCTTGCCGCAGGCACTGGTGCTTACCGCCATCGTTATCACCTTCGGCATGACCGCGCTGACGGTGATCCTTTCGCTGCGCAGTTTCCTCGAAAGCGGGTCGGACCAGGTCGACGGCCGCGTCGATCCGGACGAGGAGAAGGGCGCATGATGCCGCTTGACCAGTTGATGATCGCCCCGATCGTCGTGCCGGCGGTAACCGCGCCGGTGACGATGCTGTTGATGCGGCGGCGTCGGATTTTCAGTCTCTATCTGTCGCTGGCCGGGTGCCTCATGATGCTAGCGGCCGCCGTCGCGTTATTCATCGTGGCCCAGGACGGCGCGATCCGCAGCTATGCCGTGGGTGCATGGCCGGCACCGTTCGGCATCGTGCTGGTGCTCGATCAGCTGGCAGCGACGATGCTGGTGCTGGTGGCCGTGCTTGCCATCATCGTATTGTCCCACGCGGTGATCACCCGCGCGGATCGAAAGGGCTGGCATTTCCATCCGCTGTTTCACTTTCAGCTGCTGGGGCTGAACGGCGCATTCTTGACCGGCGACCTGTTCAACCTGTTTGTGTTCTTCGAAGTGCTGCTGATCGCGTCTTATGGGCTGATGCTGCACGGGCAGGGGGCGCTGCGGCTGAAGGCGGGCGTGGCCTATGTCGTGGTCAACATCATCGGATCGGCGCTGTTCCTGATCGCGCTGGGCTTGCTCTACGGCCTGACAGCAACACTCAACATGGCCGATCTTGCCGTGCGGGTTGCCGGCCTGGGAGCGGAGGACCAAGGGCTGCTGCGGGTCGCGGCATTGCTGCTCATGGCGGTGTTCGCGCTGAAAGCGGCGGTGGTGCCGATCCACCTATGGCTGCCGCGCACCTATGCCGCGACGATGCCGGTCGTGGCGGCGCTGTTTGCCATCATGACCAAGTTGGGCGTCTATGCGATGATCCGTACGGTGCCCTTGATCTTCGGCGCGCAGGCTGGCGCAGCGGCGTGGGTACCTGCACCCTATCTGTTGCCTGCCGCGATCGCCGGCGCGGTGGTCGGCTTTGTGGGCGTGCTGGCGGCGAGGGGCCTGCGCGAGCAGGCGGCGTTCGCGGTGCTCGCATCCACCGGGACATTGCTGATGGCCGTTTCCTGCTGGAATGAAGCGGCGCTTTCTGCCGCCCTCTACTACATGGTGCAGGCGACGCTGGCAGGCGCCGCGCTTTTCTTGGTCGCGGACGTCACGCTCCGGCGGCGGGGTCAATATGGCGATGCGATCGTGCCGAGCCCGCGTTTTGCCGGACAGGACGCCGCCGGACTTCTGTACCTGACCGCCGGGATCGCCGCGGTGGGGCTGCCGCCGCTCGCTGGCTTCATCGGCAAGCTGCTAATCCTCGACGCAAGTTTCGGCGTGCAGGGCTGGCAGGCGATCTGGACCGCGATTCTCCTCAGCACGCTGATCGGCGTGATCGGCTTCTCGCGGAGCGGCAGCACGATCTTCTGGAAGACCGCACCGCCACACGCCGATGCCGTCGCTGCGGTGCCGCGCTCTCGCATCGAACTCGCGGCACCGCTGGCGTTGATGATGATCCTCGCTCTACTTTCCTTTACAGGGGGATGGATGACGAAGCAGACGCGTGCTGCCGCGGCGCAGATCCTGGCCCCCGACCGCTACGTCGCAGCTGTGCTGGGAGATAGCGCGCCGTGAGGCATCTGCTCCCTCATCCTGGGCTGTCCGCGATGCTGCTGATCGTGTGGTTGCTGATGGCCAATGCCATCACGGCCGGCAGCATCGCCCTAGGCGCGATCTTTGCGCTGGCGCTGCCCAAATTTACCCAGCCCTTCTGGCCAGACCGGCCCAGGATGCGGTTCCGCGGCGCTTTTGTAGCCTATTTGGGCATCGTGCTGCTCGACATCCTCATTGCCAATTTCCAGGTCGCCTGGCTGATCCTTTTCCGCCGTAACCGCGATCTTCGCGCGCGCTGGCTGATCGTGCCGATCGACCTGACCACACCCGAGGCGATCACCATGCTGGCAGGTACGATCAGCCTTACGCCCGGCACGGTATCTTCCGACGTTTCCGCCGATGGGCGCTATCTGCTGGTGCACGCACTCGATGTGGAAGATCCGGCGGCCGAGGTTGTGCGGATCAAGACTCGCTACGAGGCGCGGCTGCAACGGGTGTTCGCATGATCGACATCGCGCTCCATATCGCCGAGGGCTGCGCCGCGCTTGCCCTGCTGCTCAACGGCTGGCGCCTGCTGCAGGGGCCGGCGCTGGGCGATCGGATCATGGCGCTCGACACCATGGTCATCAATGTAATCGCGCTAATCGTACTGATCGGCATGATCGGCGGCAACGATACCTATTTCGAAGCGGCCTTGCTGCTGGCGATGGTGGGCTTTGTGAGCACCATCGCCTATTGCAAGTTCGTGCTGCGCGGAGACATCGTCGAATGAGCCTGATCGCAGAGATTGCCGTCACCGTGCTGCTGCTGCTGGGAGCTGCCTTCGTGCTGATCGGCAGTTGGGGGCTGGTGCGGCTGCCCTCGACGATGGAGCGGTTGCACGGCCCCACCAAGGCGACCACGCTCGGGCTCGGCGCGCTGCTGGTCGCCTCCGTCGTTTACTTTCAGGCGAAGCTGGGCGTCTGGACCGCGCACGAACTGCTGATCTCGCTGTTCCTGTTCATCACCGCACCGATTTCCGCGAACATGATCGCTAAAGTGCATCTGCACCGCGTGCGGATCGGTGCCGTGACCGAGCCGGACAGCATTGCGGGCCCGCCGCCGCGCCCCACCGAACAAGGCGATTGGGCAACCTTTGAAGCGCCGGCCCGCGATACGCCCGCCTCCACGGCAAGCAGTTGACGTCATCGGAACGCATCGTGGACCGCGATAGCCAGACGACGCACTATCATCTGTATCGGCGGCCAAAAACGCCGGTTTGGCTGGCCCTCTCGTGGCGCGCGCTGCTTGCGTTCGGGCTGATCGGCATCGCGCTGGCGGTGCACTGGCTGGACCGCGACGGCCTGCGCCAATCGTCCGGCGAGCCCGTTACCTTCGCCGACATACTCTACTTCACCATGATCACCGTCACCACCGTCGGCTATGGCGATATCGTGCCGGTGACGCAGCAGGCGCGGATGTTCGACACCTTCGTCGTCACGCCGATCCGGCTGTTTGTGTGGTTGATCTTTCTGGGAACCGCCTATGATTTTCTGCTCAAGCGGGTTTGGGAGCGATGGCGCATGTCGATGATCCAGCAACGGCTGCAGGGCCATGTCGTCATCGCCGGTTTCGGCAACAGCGGATCGGAAGCCGCCAACGAACTGATCCGGCGGGGCGCCGATCCGGACACCATCGTCGTTATCGACGACAATCCGGCCGCGCTTCGTAATGCCGAGGCGCTCGGTGTGGCCGTGATGGAAGGGAACGCCACGCGTAACGCGGCGCTAGACGCGGTACGCATCGCGACGGCAAGCGCACTGATCGTGGCTGCGGGGCGCGACGATACTTCAATCCTGATCGTACTCACCGCGCGCGGGCTCGCGCCGGAACTGCCGATCAGCGTCGTCATCCGCTCGACGGACAACGAAGCGATCGCGCTTCAGGCGGGCGCCAACACCGTCATCAACCCGGCGAGCTTCGCCGGACTGCTGCTCGCCGTGTCCACCCACGGCGCGCATCTCGCCGACTATATGGCCGACTTGGCGGCGACCGACGGGCGGGTGGCACTGCGCGAACGCGCCATCACCCCAGACGAGATCGGCAAACCGTTGAGCGCGATTACGACGGGCTTAGGGCACCGCATCTATCGCGGCAGTGCGATCTTCGGTTTTTGGGAAGCCGCGGCGGGTCGCCTGGAGGCAGGTGATGTCATCGTCGAGGTCGTGCCCACCCGCGAGCGAGACGATCGCGCACACGCTTGATTGCGCTTCGAGGCGCGACCGATTGCCTATCCGTGGCATTTCGGCGCCTCGCTATGGAGTGACTGCCCTGATCTGCGTGCCTTCGCTGGGTTGACCACTCCGAGGCGTTGGGGAGGAGGGGCCGCGTCAGCCCAGTTACCCGATCGATGCGATCAATGTTTTACTACGGATCAGGTGAAGGCGGCACCGGATGAAATCGTCGTTACCGGCTTCCGCCGCGCGCTCGACGACGCGGCTGAACTCGCGCTTGCGAGAGGCGAGACGGGCAGCGCCTTCAGCGCGGAAACTATCCAGGAGCCGATAGACCTGGCGCCGGCATAGCCTGAACAGATCGCCGGCCTCGCTGCCGGTAATCTCGCGGCGCTCAACCCGCTGCAGCGTTTCGTACCGTGAGATTTCCGCAGCGCTCATCGCGATCACCGTCATCGTGCGCACATCCTCGTTGCCGAGGACTGCATGGCACCGAGCCGCTGCGAAACGGAGGCTGTCCCGTTTCTATTTAGCGGAGATGTCCCATTTCCACGTTGCGCTTACAGCCCCCAGTTAGCAAATGGATTGATAATTTACATTATGTAAAATATATAACCGTACAAAGCGTTCCTGGAACATATCCCAGCTACGCCGCACGTCGTCGCTACGCTCGCGTGCTCGTACCCGCCGGGTCCACCGGCTCCAGCACCAGGACATTTCCCTCCACGCGCCAGCTATGCAGCCGTGACAGGAAGTTCATGCCGAGCACATCCATGTTTCCGAAGCTCGCCGAAATCACCACGCCTAGGTCGCGCATCTTGAGCGGCCCGAGCACAAGCTCGCCGACCCGGGCGCGTTGCGCGGCGACATTGCCGTTGGCCGTGGTGATGATCGCAGGAAGTCCGTCGGCGGCCTCAATTCTAGCCGCCGCCGCGGTTCGCTGCGAGATGGCGGTCACGGTCGCGCCGCTGTCGATCAGCATGCGGCGCTCGACGCCGTTCAGCTCCACGCGGGCCCAGAAATGGCCGTCGGGGCTCATCCGGATCCGTACCGTACCACCTTCGACCCGCTGCTCCTCAAGCCCCAGCCGGTTTGTCAACGAAGACCATGCGCCGGCCAATTCGTAGCGATAACCGACGGCGATCAGCACCAGGAGGATAATCGCCGCCCAGCCCAGCAACGTGCGCAGCAACAGCCCAAAGCCGACCCGGCGAACCGATAAGGCGCTGACCACCAGTACCAGCGCGCCGATCAACCAAACAAAATGGACGCCATCGGAACTGCTCACACGATCAACTCCAACCCGTCATAGCCCGGTTCTACACCGGCAGGCAGTTCGGCTAGCAGCGTGGCATAGTCCATCGAGTGATCCATATGAACAAGCGCAGCGCGCTTCGGTGCCAATTCCGCGATCCATTCGAGCACTGCCCCCAGATGAGGGTGGGTCGGGTGCGGCGCTCGCCGCAATGCATCTACAACCCACAGATCCAGCCCGCCATAGTGCGCCCGCATCTCGTCTGTAAACGCATGAAAATCAGTGGCATAACCAATGGACTTGCCGCCGTGTTCGAAGCGCAATCCAGCCGAGGTGATCCCGCCGTGCGGCTGTTCGACGACTCGTACGGTGATATCGCCAATGTCCAACCTGTCCGTCAGCAGCGCCGCAGCAACCACGGGAGGATAAAATTTCCCTCGACCTTCGAAGATATAGGGGAACCGCTTGGCAAGCTGATCGAGCGTGAACGCCCGCGCCCAGCCTGGCACCGGCTGGCCATCGCGCGCGTGCATGATCTGCCGCAGATCATCGATGCCATGGCAATGATCGGCATGATCATGCGTCCAGAGTACCGCATCAAGGTTCGAAACGTCCGCCGCCAGCAGCTGTTCGCGCAAATCGGGACTGGTATCGACCAGAATCGTCGTCGTGGCGCTTCGCACCAGAACAGAGGCGCGAGTACGCCGATTGCGTGGATCGGCCGGATCGCACATGCCCCAATCGGGGCCGATGCGGGGTACGCCCGAAGAGGTACCCGAACCGAGAATGCGAAGGCTCAGCAAGAACGCGCCACCAGCCGGATCACCCGTTTGTTTTCGTGAACAACGTGTGGAAATTCAACCGTGTGGCCTCTGCCAGCGCCTCTGGATCTTCCCCGCGCAGCTTCGCCAGGAAACGACAGGTGTCGGCCACAAAGGCGGGTTCGCCGGTCTTGCCCCGATGCGGCACCGGCGCCAGGAACGGCGCGTCGGTTTCGATCAGCAGCCGGTCGAGCGGCAGCGCGGCAGCGGTTTCCTGCAGGTCCTTGGCGTTCTTGAACGTCACGATACCCGAAATCGATATGTAGAAGCCGAGTTCCAACGCGATCTCGCCAAAGGCACGGCTGGCGGTGAAACAATGGATCACGCCGGGAAAGGCCCCCTTCCCCATTTCCTCGCGCAGGATCTCGGCGGTGTCCGCCTCGGCATCGCGGGTATGGACGATGATCGGCAGCTGGGTCTCTCGCGATGCCGCGAGATGCGCGCGGAAGCTCGCCCGCTGGCGATCGCGGTCGCTGTGATCATAGTAATAATCGAGGCCGCTCTCGCCGATGCCGACGACGCGCGGGTGTTGCGCGCGCTCGACCAGCTTGGCGGTGTCGACATGGGGGTGCGTGTCCGCCTCGTGCGGGTGGATGCCGACGCTCGCCCAGACATCGGCCTCGCGCTCGGCGACGGCGATCACCTGGTCCCATTCATTTTCGCGCGTCGAGATGTTGAGCATCGCCACCACGCCGGCGTCGCGGGCGCGCGCCAGCACCTCGGGCTGCTGCTCGCCGAGACCCTTGTAGATCAGGTGGCAATGGCTGTCGGCGAGCTTCATGCGTCCTCGGAAGCCTGGAGTTCAAGCCTCGGAAAGATGGGGCTTGGCGCCGCGATCTTGAAGTCCGCATCGCCCTCTGGTCCAAGCTGAGCGAGCAGCTTGGCCGCCGAGGTCGGCACCACCGGTTCGATCGTTTCACCGAGGCGACGGATTGCCTTGAGCAGCGTGCCGAGCACCGCGTGCATCCGCTCGGGATCGGTCTTGCGGAGCGTCCACGGTGCCTGCGCGTCGATATACTGGTTGCAGGCGAACACGCCCGTCATCCAGGCCTCGACGCCCTGGCTGAGCGCCAGATCCTGGAACGCGCGCGTGAAGGCCGCGCAGGCCGTGTCGACCTCAGTCAGCAGCACCGCATCGGCGTCCTCGGCGCGGCCGGCCTGTACCGCGCCGTCGCAGTTCTTCGCGATGAAGCTGAGCGTGCGCTGCGCCAGATTACCGAAGCTGTTCGAGAGATCGGCATTGGCGCGGGTGACGATCGCCTCGTCGCTGAACGTGCCGTCCTGGCCGAAGCTGACGTCGCGCAGGAGGAAATAGCGCAGCGCATCGACGCCATAGGTCTCCGCCAGTTCCATCGGATCGACGACATTGCCGACCGACTTCGACATCTTCTCGCCGCGGTTGAGCAGGAAGCCGTGGCCGAACACTTGGCGAGGCAGCGCGATGTCGGCGGACATCAGGAAGGCCGGCCAGTAGACGGTGTGGAAGCGGACGATGTCCTTGCCGATCAGGTGCAGGTCCGCCGGCCAATAGCGTGCCAGCCGCTCGGCATCGTCGGGGTAGCCGGCGCCGGTCAGATAGTTGGTCAGCGCGTCGACCCAGACATACATCACATGGCCCGGCGAACCCGGCACCGGCACGCCCCAGTCGAAGCTGGTGCGGCTGACCGAGAGATCGACCAGCCCGCCCTCGACGAAGCGCAGCACCTCGTTGCGGCGCGATTCCGGGCGGATGAAGTCGGGGTTGGCGGCATAGAAGTCGAGCAGCGGCTGCTGGTACTTCGAAAGACGGAAGAACCAGGTCTCCTCCTTGGTCCACTCCACCGGCGTGCCCTGGGGCGAGAGCTTCTGGCCCCCTTCCCCTTCGACCAGTTCCTTCTCTTCGTAGAAGGCCTCGTCGCGGACCGAATACCAGCCTTCGTAGCGATCGAGATACAGGTCGCCCTTGGCCGCCATCTTCTCCCAGATCGTCTGGCTGGCGCGATAGTGATCGGCCTCGGAGGTTCGGATGAAACGATCGCACGAAATATCGAGTTTATCCGCCATAACACGGAAGTAGTTCGACATTTCATCGGCGAGCTCGCGCGCCGTCATGTCGCGGGCGCGGGCGGTCTGCACCATCTTGAGGCCATGCTCGTCGGTGCCGGTCTGGAAGAAAACGTCGCGACCCTGCTGGCGCTGGAAACGCGCGATCGCGTCGGCAGCGATCATCTCATAGGCGTGGCCGATATGCGGCTTGCCGTTGGGATAGTGGATCGCGGTGGTGATGTAGAAGGGGTCAGCCATGCCCGCCGCTTTAGGATGCGGCGCAGCAACGGGCAACCTGTACGCTCAGCGCCGTTATCGACCTTGTGCGAGCCTAGCCAGGATGCCGCTCATTTCGAACACCGTGGCAGTTGCGTCGAGCGACAGGCCCAGCGCCGCCCCCGCCAAGTCCAGCGCTGCTGCATGGGCGTCGATCGCGGTGCGCAGCGCCTCCCCCTCCATCCGGCGGGCGCGCCCGGCGATGAAGCTCGGCGCGCGCTCAAGAAAGGCTTCGTAGCGCGGCTGGGCGGCCTTGGCGCCGAGTTGCCGCGCCAGTCTTGTCCGCACGGCATTGTCGGGGTCGCCGCGATCGGCAAGCTGCGCCATATCCGCTTCCAGCGCCGAAAGATCCAGACCGGCAAACCGCAGGGCACGCCCCGGCGAGCCGCCTGCCGCCTCCACCAGCGCCGCGATCTCGATCTCGCTTGCGTCCGGCGCCTCGCGGCGGAGCACCGTCGCCGTCTCGGCGTCGCTCAGCGGCTCGAACCGCAGCAGCCGGCAGCGCGAGCGGATCGTTGGCAGCAGTCGTCCCGGCGCATGGCTGACGAGCAGGAAGATCGTTCCCGCCGGTGGCTCCTCGAGGTTCTTGAGCAGCGCGTTGGCACCGGCGCGCTCTAGATCGTCGATCGCGTCGATGACCACTACCCGGCGCGAACCCAGCGACGGCTTGGTCGCGAACAGCGGTTGCAGGCTGCGCACCTGTGCGATGGTGATCGATCGGGCAAGCGCTTCATCGGGCTTGTCCGCATCCTTGGGCAGCCTGGCCAGGACCTTCAGGTCCGGATGGCTGCCGGCCGCGATTAGGCTGGCCGTGCGGGTCGAATCCGGCACGGCCCAGCCGGGGCCGAGCAGATCCGGCTCGGCCGCTTCAGCCAGCATACGCGCCGCGGCGATCCGCGCGAATCCTCCCTTCCCTACGCCTTCGGGGCCGGCAATCAGCCAGGCATGATGCAGCGCGCCGCTCGCCATGGCGGCAGCGAGCGCATCGTGCGCAGCGTGATTGCCGATCAGCGTAGGCGCCAACGGGGTCAGGCCATCCCGAACAGCGACAGGAAGCCCGTCCAGGCGCGGCGGAAGAAGCCGGCCTGGCCAACATCCTCCGCGGCCACCAGCGGCAGCACCTGCTGCGGCATGCCTTCGCCTTCCACGATCAGGTCGGCAATATGATCGCCCTTCTTGAACCCGGCTTTCACCGGGCCCTGATAGACGATCTTGCCCGTCAGCTTCGGCGTCAGGCCGGCCGGCAGGGTGATGTTAAGATCGTTGGGCGCGATCACCGCCACATGGCTCGCATCCCCGCCCTGGACGAGCACGTCGCCCACGGCACGGCCCTTGGTGACGACCGGCTTGGTCTTCCAGGCGGCGAAGCCCCAGTTCATGAAGCGCACCGATTCCGCTGCGCGGCCGTTATAGGTATCCAGCCCGGCGATCACCATCACCAGGCGGCGGCCATTCTGCTCGGCCGATCCGGTGAAGCCATAGCCCGCCTCTTCGGTGTGGCCGGTCTTAAGGCCGTCGGCGCCCGCCACCTTGCCGAGCAGCGGATCGCGATTGGCCTGGGTGATGTCGGCGCCGGCGCCCAGCGTCTTACCCCAGCTGAACGTCGGCAGCGAATAGAACTGCTTGTACATTTCGGGGAAGTCGCGGATCGTCGCGGCGGCGAGATGCGCAAGATCCCGCGCCGTTACATAGGTGCGGCCCTCATCCGGCCACCCGTTGGAATTGCCGAAATTGCTGTTGGTGAGGCCGATCTTCTTCGCCCGATCGTTCATCAGGTTGACGAAACCCTCCTCGGTTCCCGCCACGCCTTCGGCCAGCACGACGCACGCATCGTTGCCCGAGAGCGTGACGATACCCTTCAGCAGATCGGCGACGGTGGGTCGTTCGCCGACCGCGAGGAACATCGTCGAGCCCTGCGAATGCCATTTCTTCCAGGTTTCCGGTCGCACTTCGATTTGCTGGTCGAGCTTCAGCTCGCCCTTCTTAATCAGGTCGAACGCAACATAGACCGTCATCATCTTCGCCATGGAGGCCGGTGGGATCCGGCGGTCAGCGTCCTTCGCAAACAGGATCGCGCCGGAAGACATGTCCTCCATATAGGCGATCGGTGCCGGCGTCGGGAAATCGGGCCCGGCGGCTTGCAGGGGAGCGGCGATGGCGAGCGCCAGGAACGAGATGGCGGCGAGCTTCTTCATGATGTCGATCCAGAACGCGAAAAGTTACCCCATATCGAGCGTGGAACAGGCGCGCATCTCCCATTTCCGCCCGAGCGGCGCCTTTTTGCCCCACTTCCGCGGTCCCTGAAGGGAGATTGCGGCAGTCGGGGCGTGGAAACGCCGTTTGCTGCCTTTACGAACCCCGATGGCGTCTGGGCAAGCATCTCCGCGCCGCAGCGGCGAGAAAATGGCTTCCTCCGCTCAACGCTCCACGGCATCGGCAAGCAAGCCCACCGACAAGGCGTAGAAGTTCGAACAATTGTAATCCAAAATAACCCGGTAGTTGCCGGTGAGCAGATAGGCGGTGGCGCCCTGCCCGTCCGGCTCCAACAGGGTGGCGAGCACGTCGTCGGCGGGCCAGGTCCGCGATTGCGGCACCACGCCCAGGGCGCGCCACTCGGCCATCGTCTTCCACTCACTCTGCCGATCGTGCACGCGCGGGCAGCGGGGGCTGGTGGTCCGGTTGGCAAGGCTGCTGCGGTTGATCCCCGCCGGTACCGACACGGCAAAGCCCCAGGGAACGCCAGGGCGCCACCCCGCATTGACGAAGTAATTGCCGATCGAAGCCAACGTGTCGGCATCGCTGCTCCAGATATCCGCGACCCCGTCGCCATCGCCGTCGCGGGCCAGACGGAGATAGACGCTGGGAAGGAATTGCGGTCCGCCGAACGCGCCGGCCCAGCTTCCAACTAGTTTGGCGCGCGGGATGCCGCGATCCATCATCTTCAGCGTCGCTACGAATTCTTCGGTGAACAGTGCCCGTCGCCGCCCTTCATAGGCGAGGCTCGCCAGCGCCCTCGGCAGGTCGAACCCGCCCATCACCCGGCCATAGCTGGTCTCGTGTCCCCAGATCGCGACCATGATCGATTCGGGCACCCCCGTCTCGCGCTCGATGGCGGCCAGTCGGGCGCGTGCGCGCTGATACGCGGTGCGGCCGCGATTAATGCGATCGGCGTCCACGTGCCGCGCGCTATAGGGTGCGAAGGCGGGGATAGGCGCGTTCGGGCGGCTCTCGGGTTGCTGCCGGTCGAGTTCGACGACGCGCGCATTGTAGGTCAAGGTGGGGAACACCGCCTCAATAGTGCGCTGGCTGACGCCAGCGGCGGCGGCCTGTGCGGAAAGCGTCGGCAGATAGGCCTGAAAGCCGGCATCGTCCTGGGCGACCGCCGGGCGGACCAGCGAAACGGCGAAAAGCGCAAGGACTGCCAGGGCGCTGCGACACGAACGTGAAAACGGCATGCCCCCGCTGTTGCACAGCAGCGCTGGCACAGAAACCCCGCCCCAGCCGCAAAGCGACGAAAAAGCTTTCCCAGGGCATCAACCGATGGCCATCACCCCAACTGCGCAAGATGATTGATCCGGACGCAAAGTGCGACTAGGCCGCATCGCACGCCGCCCGCCCTTGCTGCGACGCGCGGTACGGAAGAGTGTCCGAGTGGTTTAAGGAACTGGTCTTGAAAACCAGCGACGGGGCAACCCGTCCGTGGGTTCGAATCCCACCTCTTCCGCCACAGCTCCGCATGCGGTTCCAACTTTCGTCGCCCGAAATGGTACAGCGTTCACCGCTTACGTAGTTTCGCGACGCCCGCCGTTATCGACCGCGAAACCTGGACCCTGCAGGGTAGCGGGCGGGAGTCCTGTGGGTGCTGATAGAGTGGATATCTCGCTTCAAAACGACATTTTGGAACTGGTGGCCAAAGGAGCCGATCTCGTATCGGTAACGGACCGGCTGTGCCGCGAAGTTGAAGTGCAGCTGCCCGAGGTTTTGTGCTCCGTCCTGCGCGTCGATGTCGCAGGGCGGCTGCATCCCGTGGCTGCGCCACGTTTGCCCGAGCATTATCTGCACGCGATCGACGGTTTGATGATCGGGCCGAAGGTGGGTTCATGCGGCGCCGCCGCGTTCCTAGGCGAACCTCACGTCAGCACGGACATCGAACGCGATCCGAACTGGGCCAAGTTTCTCGATCTCGTCCTTCCGCTCGGACTGCGCGCCTGCTGGTCGAGCCCGATCAAGAACGGCCGCGGGGAAGTGGTTGGCGTCCTCGCCTTCTACTATCGCGTGCCGCGCGGCCCCACGCCTCTGGAACGCCGGATGGTACAGGTCTGCCTGCATCTCTGCGCAATCGCGATCGAGCAGGATATTTGGCGCGCCAAGCAGGTTCGGCGCGCGGTACAGGATGGCTTGACCGGCCTGCCCAATCGCTCGGCGTTCAATGCATCGATCGGCGATCTGGATCGCGACGCCGGGAGCTGGGGGTTGATCCTGGTCGACCTCGACAATCTGAAGATCGTGAACGACACGTTTGGCCATGTCGCGGGAGATGCGCTGATTACCCACGCCGCCAAATGCCTGTCGGAGGCGGCTGCGCCGGATCGCACCTATCGCCTGGGCGGCGACGAGTTCGCAGTACTCCTTCAGAGCCCGGCGGCATTGGCCGACCTTGCTGGGACCGCGCGCCGTCTGCTCGCCGCCCTGGCCCGCCAGCCTGAATTAGAGGAACGTAACGTCGTTCCCCGCGGTACAGCGGGCGGTGCCGTCATCGCCGAGGGCGATACGGCGGAACAGGTTCGGATTAACGCCGATCTGGCGCTGTATCACGCCAAGGAAACCGCGCGCGGCAGCTTCGTGCGCTATTGGCCGGGCATTGCCACTCGAATGGCGCAGCGCCTGGAAGCCATCAATCTCGTCGAACGTGCACTCGCGGAAGACCGGCTGATCCCTTATTACCAGCCGCTATTCGATCTCAACACGGGCGAGGTTCTGGGGTTTGAGGCGCTATGTCGTATCCGCGACGGTGATAGGATTATTCCCGCCGCTGACTTTTTCGAGGCGACGACCGACGGCAAGGTAGCGGGCGCGATCACCGAACGGATGCTGGAACGCGTTACACTCGATCTGCGCCAGTGGTGCGATCTTGGGGTTGCCCCGCCGCATGTGGGGATGAATTTCTCGTCGAGCGATTTCCATGGCGGCAAGCTACGCGACATCATCCCGGCGACGTTCAGCCGATACGGTGTGCCGCTCCGCCATCTGACGCTTGAGATCACCGAGACCGTGTATCTCGGCCGCGGGGACACCGTGGTCGCGGATGCGCTCCGCTGGTTCCGGTCTCAAGGGCTGGCCGTCGCGCTCGACGATTTCGGCACCGGCTATGCCTCGCTAACCCATTTGCTTACCATGCCCGTTGATTTTCTGAAGATCGACAAAGCCTTTACCGGTAAGCGTCCGACCAAGGCCGTCTGAGGGAAAGCGGCATGTC
>NZ_ALBQ01000017.1 GCF_000282895.1 Sphingomonas sp. ATCC 31555 | reverse complement strand
CCCCCTCCCGCGCGCGGGAGGGGGAGCGCAGGGAGAAGACGTCGCCCTTTGCGTCGCGCTCGCCTTCCCCGATCGCGTCGCCAAACGCCGCGACGGCTCTGGCGAGACCTGGGCCTCGGTCGGCGGGCGCGGGTTCAAGCTCGACCCCGCCTCGCCGCTCGCCCGCGCCGACTGGCTCGCCGTCGCCGAGACGCAGGGCATGGCCGCCGGCGCGCGCATCCTCTCGGCCGCGCCGATCGATGCCGCCACGGTTGAATCGCTGTTTGCCGATCGCATCGAGACGCGCCGCACCGTCAGCTTTGATCCCGCCACCGGCCGTATCGAAGCGCTGCGCGAACGCCGCCTGGGTGCCGTGCGCCTGTCCGGCGGCAGCGACTCGGGTGCCACGCCCGCCGAAATCGAATCGGCACTGCTCGAAGGCGTGCGGACCCATGGCCTCCACCTGCTCCCCTGGTCCGATACCGCGCAGGCGCTCCGCACCCGCGGCGCCTATGCCGGCATCGCGGCGCTGACCGACGAGGCCCTGCTCGTCGCCCTCGACGAGTGGCTGCCGCCCGCGCTGGAAGGCAAGCGCCGGCTCGACGCGGTGAGCCCCGAATCGCTCACCCAGGCGCTGCAGAATCTGCTCGGCTGGGATGGGCAGAAGACGCTCGACCGGCTCGCCCCTGCGCGCTTCGAGACCCCCGCCGGTTCCTCCCACGCTATCGACTATGCCGCCGAAGCCGGCCCCACGGTGGAAGTGCGCGTCCAGGCGCTGTTCGGCCTCGCCGAGCATCCGATGATCGGCGGCAACGTGCCGCTGGTGCTCAGCCTCCCTTCGCCCGCCGGCCGGCCGATCCAGACCACCCGCGACCTGCCGGGCTTCTGGAAGGGTAGCTGGGCGGCGGTCGCCAAGGAAATGCGCGGCCGCTACCCCCGCCACCCCTGGCCCGAGGACCCGGCGGCGGCCTCCGCAACGCTACGGACGAAAAACGCTGATGCAAGGGCGCGCGCGGCGCGCTAAAGGGTGGCCCCATGAAGTCCGCTCGCATCTATCAGCGCGTCAAGAACGCGATGCAGTCCGGCCGCGCCCGGACCGACAACTGGGTTCTCGAGTTCGAGCCGCACACGCCGCAGCGGCCCGATCCGCTGACCGGCTGGGCCGGCGGCGGCGAGACCGCCAATCAGGTGCGCATCGGCTTTCCGACGCTGGAAGCGGCAAAGGAATATGCCGAGCGTGAAGGCTATGCCTATCACGTCGTGCCGGCGCCGCAGCGCAAGCTCAAGCTGCAGGCCTACGCCGACAATTTTCGCTGATCGCGGACGCTTCGCCTGCATAGCAGGTGAAGTGGCGGGCTCAGCGCATCTACACCAGTCGTCATCCCCGCGCAGGCGGGGATCCATTTGCCAGGACGCTGGGGGCGAGCCGTGACAGGCCCACCAATGGATCCCCGCCCGCGCGGGTACGGCGGAGGTTTTGGCCGGCGTGCGCCTTCAGACGCGACTCAGCCGTTCCCCAGCAGCGCGCCGCTGAGCAGCAGCAGCATCTTCACGTCGACGCCCATGCCTTGCGCGCGGCAGTCGGCGATGAACGCCGGCAGGTCGGCCAGCGGCACATGGTGGACGTTGATGTCCTCGCCGTCGACGCCGCCGCCTTCGCCGACCCGGGTCAGCCCATGCACGCGCACCAGCGTGAAACTTTCGCTGACCATGCCGGGCGAGGCGAAATACTCGCCCAGTTCCTCGACACGCTCGCAGGCATAGCCGGCTTCTTCCTCCAGCTCGCGGCGCGCGGCGGCCTCGATCGTGTCACCTTGCTCGGTATCTCCCACCAGTCCGGCGGGCAGCTCAATCGAGCGGCGGCCCATCGGCACGCGATACTGGTCGACCAGGATCACCCGGTCCTGATCGTCGATCGCGACGATCACCACCGCGCGGATGCCGCGGGCACGGGCGACATATTCCCATTTGCCCTGGCGGCGCACGGTGATCCACTTGCCCGTCCAGGGGGTCTCGATCGGTTCGTCGGTCATGGAAAAAGGCCTTAGAGTTCGATCAGGCGATCGGGAAGCTCGTTCACGTCATCGGCGGCACGCGGGAAATGCTCGGCAAGTACGATGCCGATCTGCGCCACCGCCGCGGCCATGCCTTCGGCGACCCGGCCTTCCTTCACATGGCCGAGCAGGGCGGCCATCGCCGCCCCCCACACTTCGGGTGTGACGCGCGAATGGATCGCCGAGTCCGCCAGGATCTCGGCACGATGCTCGGCGAGGCTGAGGTAGAGCAGCACGCCGGTGGAGCCGGTGGTGCGCTTCTCGGCGGCGGTGCGGAACAGCGCCAGCGCGCGGGCATGGACCCGCCGGGTCTTGGTCGATCCGGGCGCGAGCGCGATGCGCAGCGCGTCCTTGGCGAGCACCACCCGCACCAGCAGGAAGGTGAGCGCGCTCACCACCAACGCGGCGGTGAGGTACCAATGCGCCGGCACGGTCTGCGCCCAGGGATCGATCATCCGGCTGTGCAGCCACTCGATCGGGGCGGGCTGCCAGGCGAGCAGCGCCAGCACCAGCAGCATCGTCAGCACCGCCCATTGCAGCGCGACATCGGCATAGTCGTCCGAACGCCCGGCAACCACCGTGACGATCTCGCCGCTGGTGCCGCCTTCTGCCCGCGCTACGGCCGCCGCGACCGTGGCGCGGTCCTGATCAGTCAATCGCATCCTCACCAGCTCCCCGAAGCCCCGCCGCCGCCGAACGATCCGCCGCCGCCGGAGAAGCCGCCACCGCCGCCACCGCCGCCGCCGCCCCAGCCGCCGCCGCGATCGTCGTCATCATGCTGGCTTGCCGCCCGGCCGATTTCACTCGCGATCGTCCAGAGGATGATCGGCAGTGCGCCGCTGTCGCCGCCGCCGCGGTAGCGCTTTGCGCCCCAGGGGCCCGGCCGGCGCTTGCCGCCGAAGCGGGCGAACATGGGAATCAGGATGACGATCAGCAGAATGAACCAGAACAGCAGCCCGATCGGCAGCCCGCTGCTGCCGCCCTTTCGGCGCGGGGCCTTGGCGGCGGCATCCTGCGCCGCCTTGGCCTTCTGCTCGGCCGCCTCCAGCGGCTGCTTCATCTGCTCGGCAATTGCCTGCGCGCCGGCCATGATGCCACCGGCCATGTCGCCGGCCTTGAAGCGGGGTACGATCGCCTGGTTGATGATCTGGCTCGACAGCGCGTCGGTCATGATCGGCTCGAGGCCATAGCCGACCTCGATCCGCACCTTGCGCTCGTTCGGCGCAACGATCAGCAGGATGCCGTTATTCGCGTCCTTCTGGCCGATCTGCCAGGCACGGCCGAGCTGATAGCCGTAATCGGCGATGTCATAGCCCTGCAGGTCCGGGATCGTCGCGACGACCAGCTGCCGGCTCGACGCCTGCTCCACCTCGGCCGAAAGCTGGGTAAGCTGCGCGACTTGCTCGGGCGAGAGCAGATGTGCGTCGTCCACCACCCGGCCGGTCAGCTTGGGGAAGCTAGGATCGGCCAGCGCGCTCGTCGCCCCGGCGAGCAGGGCGACGAGCAGCAGCACGTAGCGCAGTACGCGCATCATCGACGCTCCGGGAAAAGGACGGGTCAGTTGCTATTCCCGAAGTTCACCGTCGGGGCTACATCCGCACCCGCCTTGGCCTGGAATGGCGTCATCGGCTTGGCGCCGTAGAACACCTTCGCACCCACTGCGTCGGGGAAGGTGCGGATGCGCGTGTTATAATCCTGCACGGCCTGGTTATAGTCGCGGATCGAGATGGTGATCCGGTTCTCGGTGCCTTCCAGCTGGCTCATCAGCGTGGTGAAGTTGCCCTGGCTCTTGAGGTCCGGATAGGCTTCCACCGTCGCCAGCAGCCGCGAGAGCGAGCCGCCCAATTGCTGCTGCGCCTGTTGGAACTGCTGGACCTTGGCCGGATCGGTCAGGTCCGTGGCGTTGACCTGCACTGAAGTGGCCTTGGCGCGGGCATTCATCACGTCGGCCAGGATCTTGCCTTCGGACGCGGCGGCGCCTTTCACCGTCGCGACCAGGTTCGGGACCAGGTCGGCGCGGCGCTGATACTGCGCCTGCACGTCCGCCCATTTGGCCTTGGCATTCTCCTCGGCGGTGGGGACGCTGTTGAGCCCGCAGGCCGAGAGCGAAAGCGCTGCCACCGGCACCAGTGCGGTATGAAACTTCATGGGCAAGGTTCCTCCAAATCCCATCGATCGAAGTGTCTTATATGGTAGCGACACCGGTCAGCGGAAGGGAAATCGAACGCCCGGGGTTGGCGATTGACAGCGGATTCCGCCATCATGCTGCGGCACGGAACGGGAGAAACGAGGAATGTTGAAGGAATTCAGAACGTTCATCGCGCGCGGCAATGTGCTCGATCTCGCCGTCGGCGTCATCATCGGCGCGGCGTTCGGCACGATCACCAAGTCGCTGACCGACGACATCATCATGCCGGTGGTCGGCGCGATCTTCGGCGGCGTCGATTTTTCCGGCTACTTCATCCGGCTGGGCGCGCTCCCGGAGGGCTATACCGGCTCCACCACCAGCTATGCGGCGCTGAAGGCCGCCGGCGTGCCGCTGTTCGGGTTCGGGCAGTTCATCACCGTGGTGATCAACTTCCTCATCCTCGCCTTCATCGTCTTCCTGCTGGTGCGCTCGGTCAACAGGTTGCTCGCGACCGCAGAGCGTGACAAGGCCGCAGGGGAGGGGCCGCCTGCTGCCGATCCGGCCGATGTGGTGCTGCTGCGCGAGATTCTCGACGAACTGAAGAAGCGCAACGGCGCCGCTTAGGCGGCCGCCAGATCCTCGGCCACGGCATCGGCCAGGCTGGTGCCGTCCAGGATCCGCGCGGTTTCATCGCGCACACGGGCCATCGCCTGGCGGATCGCGCAGGCCGCTTCATCCTTGCAGTCGTTGCAGGGGCGATAGGCGGTACGGCTGACGCAGGGGACGAGCGCCAACGGCCCCTCAATCACGCGGATGATCTCGCCCAGTGAAATAAGGTGCGAGGGGCGGGCGAGCCGATAGCCGCCCATCTTGCCGCGCGTGGAGAGCAGAAACCCTGCTTCCCGCAGATCGGCAAGAATCAGTTCCAGGAACTTGCGCGGCACATTGGCTTCGCTTGCGATGCGGTTCATCGGCACGGGTGCGCCGGTGATCGGCTGTTCGGCAAGGAAGAGCATTGCGCGGAGCGCATAGCGGGAACGCTGCGTCAACATGATGCACTCTCCATGCCAACCGAATTGGGCCGTGTGAAGGCGATAATCCTTGTTACCTGACCTTTTCATTAAGCGCGGATCGCTTATATGGGTCGTTGCCGGGTTCGCCCGGCTATGGCGATAAACAATGGCGTATAATAGATGCAGCGGACCCGGGGGCAGTACCCGGCGGCTCCACCATAACCGGTGGTGTATCTGGACACCGTTTCTGACGGGGCCGAACCAGGATCGACGTGTATTGAAAAGCGCTGTCTTCGCTCGGAATGGGACCACCGCAACGGCCCATTACACAAGTGCCAACGATAACGAAGCACTCGCTATTGCGGCGTAACCTCACGGCTTAACGGCCTAAGGTTATTCTAAAATGCGCGGTCGGGCCACACCGGGCAACAGAAGTGGATTCCAGCGGCCGCCAGGGGGGCCGGGCAACAGAACCCCCTGGACCGTTTCGATCAGCGCGCCGTGAGGTCGATCAGAGCGTCGCCAGCCAGGGCTCTACGGCAGCGAAATGCGCTTCCCAGCTGGGCATCGTGTAGTTCCGTACCCGCGCTAGCTGCGCCTGTCGGATCTCGCCTTCCTGCAGATGATGGGCGATCGCCGCCAGCCAGGCGGTGCCGTCGAGCGGGTCGCAATAGATCGGCAGATCGCCGGCAAGTTCGCGAAATACCGGCAGGTCGCTCGCCACCACCGGCGTGCCGACGCCCAGCGCCTCCACTATGGGCAGGCCATAGCCTTCGGTGAAGCTCGGCATCAGCAGCGCACGCGCGCCGCGCAGATAGCCGGCAAGCGCCGCATCGCCGCAATCCTCGATCACCTGCACATGGCCGGCAAGCAATGGCAGCCGGTCGAGCATCGCCAGCGCCGTCTGCGCCTCCCAGCCGCGCTGGCCGATGATGACCAGCTTCGGGCAGGCGGCGGCATTGTGCGTGATCAGCCGGCGCCACAGCTGCAGCAGCAACACATGGTTCTTGCGGCCCTCGATCGTGCCGAGCGTGACGAAATAGGGGCGATCGAGTGCGATCGGCGGTGCGTCGGCCGGCAGCGGATGTCCGCCCAGCAGCGCCGGCAGCATGGGCGGACAGGGCTTTCCCTGTGCCTCGGCAAAAGCGGCGAAAAGGTCGAGCGTCGCCTGGGAGTTGCCGATGATGCCGGTCGCGCTCGTCAGGGCATTGGCCATACGACGATTATGACGAATATCTTCCCCCACCCGACAAAACTCAGGATGCGTCAGCGGGATGAGATCATGGATGAGATAGACCGGCCGAACCTGGGCGCGTTGTGCCCAGGTGACGAGGCCGCTGGCGTCCAGCCCGGTGTGGCCGACATTCAGGTAGAGCCGATCGCCACCCCATTGGCCGCCCCGCTGCGCTACCACCGCACGCATTGCCAGGCGCGGTGCTCGAGTGCGGAACTGCGGTCCGCCTTCCCGAATCAGGCGAAATATCGCATCCGACAGTGCAGGCGTGAGGATCTGGCGTAGATTCCCGCGCTGGACAACTGCCTGCGCACGCGCGGCGAATTGCTCGACATAGGCGAGGCAAACGCGATCGACGCCGGTAGGGAGCCGGCCCGTCCAGGTCCGCCAGATGAGACGGCTGACATCGATGAGGAGATCGCGCGGCATCGTTGCTGGAACTTTGTCCGCCTTAGGTTGATCGGAGAGAGCAGTTGATAATAAAGGTCACGGTCGCTGGGCGGATTGCGCCCGCTCGCAAGACAAATCAAGCCGTTGCTGCGGGGCGATGCACTAGCTAGGACGATTTGTGAGACAAGCCGCCCCGTCGGCGGCGTAGTGTGGGGCCGGTGATGGCAAGACGAATTCTGATGCCGTTGTTCCTCCTGTCCCTGGCAGCGAACGTGATGGCCGTGTTGCTGAACCCGAGTTGGTGGGTAATCCCCGCGCTGCTGGCCGGCTGGTATGTCGCCGATCTCGCATCGGGCTTGGTCCATATGTACATGGATTACCGGCCCTGCCCGGCGGGCAAGGGCCTAGACGCCTTGTACTTCTATGCAGGGTCGCGTGAATCAGATGCGTACAAAGCGCTCTGGCGGGAGCGCATGGGCAAGGTCGGTCCGCTGGATCGGCTGGTCTATGACTTTAAGAACCATCACCCGCGACCGGATGCTCTAGGCCGGCGCGACCTTTGGCGCCTGATCGGTAGCACCGTGATTCTTGCGGCCCTGCCGTTCTCGTTACTGCTGAACGCGGCGGCGTACAGCGGTGTTGCGCCTGGCTGGGCGGCAGCGGCGGGCGTTGCGCTGATTGTCGGAGGGGCGTTTGCGCAATATTTCCATGGAGCTCTTCACCGCGAGCGCAATCCGTGGATTGTCAATGCGCTGCGGCGGTGCAGGCTGCTGATGACACCGGCGGCGCACCAGTTGCATCATGATACGCTGCAGCGGGACTTTGCCACGAATTGTGGGTGGTCCAACCCGCTGGTGAACCGGCTGTTCCTTGCCTTGCGGCGGCGTGGAATGCTGGATGATGCCGGGCTGGAGCCCGGGGCCTGATCTGCGCTGGAGGCGTCAGGCGATAATCGAGATCTTCTCGAAATCCGGAATCGCGTGCTGCGGGTCTCCCATCAGCCGTTGAAAGCTGTTGTCGATCAGCGTTTCGGTGGCAGACTCGCTCGCCAATCCGCCGCGGACCAGGCAATGCTGGTGCAGTACGCGGCGGAAAGCATCGAACAACTCCATGTCCGGCGCGGCCGGCGCTTCCCAGAACTCGTCGAGATGTCCTTGATGCGTGATGCCGGGCACGTCGTAGATCGCTTCGCCCAGCACAATCACCGGCTTGCCAGCGGTGAGCGCCAGCGTGCCCGAGGTGCTGTTCACGCACACCATTCCCTTGGCCCGTCGAGCAAGTACCGCGAGTTCGCCACCATCGATATGGTGTACGCGATCTTCGATGCCCAGCGCGCGGGCGCGGCTCTGTAGGAATCGGCGCCAGTTGTGGAAACCGCAGTCAAGCGGGTGTTCCTTCACCAGCAAATGCGTATGGGCCGGCGCGCGATGCGCAAAACTGTCGAGCACATAATCGGCCGCCGTGTACATCGTGCCAAAGGGCGAATGCTCGCGGATCTGATAGTCGCCGGTGAGCTGGAGCGGGAAGAGGTAGAAAGATTTGTCCGCCAGCTTGGAGAGCGTTTGCCCCGCTTGCACCGATCGCAGGCGAGCGAGCGCGAATTTTCGCATCCAGCCAAAGCCTTCCAAGACGATCACGCCTCTACGGTGCGACCTGTAGAAGGGGAAGCGCAGGCGCCCGGTGACGACCCGATGATAGTACCAATAGGAATCCCGCGCCCGCCGGCTGAAGCTGGCGGTGATCGAGGGCAGATCGGGTACCGCTGGCAGCGTGCGTGCGGCTTCCCGCAGGGCTGCCGGATCGCGGTTGAGCGTCGAATGACCGTTCACGCCGTCCGGCTCGAGCGTCATCCAATCGGGTCGGATATAACCTTCCTCGAACACGTGGATGGCCACGCCGCGAAGCTTTGCCAGCTGATGTGCGGCAAGATGCAGGGGCCGGCAATCGCCATATAGTACGAGATCGGTGATCGCGTGCTCGCGAAGGAAACGATTGAAGAAAATCGGCCAGCTACTGGCGCGACCCCGATAATCCGTAGCCTCGCCGGGCCAGTCATAAGTGTCGCCGCCGTTCAGATTGATTCGGTACACCGATGATCCATGCGATGCGATCTTCTGGCCCAGTTGCCAGAAGAACGGCCCAGGCGGACCTTGCAGGAACAGAAAGGACCGCCTTGTGCGATGGATGTGTTTCATAAACCCGATCCGATACGGACAAGCCACCGTCTAACCTTGCCTTGCGCCGTGCGCAATCGTTCTAACTGCGTCGGCTCGCCGGTCTCATCGGCGATCATCCTGGCGACAAGTATTTCAACATCGCATGGCAGCCGCGTTACGGGATCAAGATAACGCGGATAGACGATCAGCGCCGCCGCCACCAATTCGAGCAAAGTCCGCCGTCTGTTGCGGCGAGAAGGCACCGGCCCGAGATCCGTCGTCAGGCCCCAGCCGGCATAGAAGGGCACGCCGTGGGTCACGACCTTTTTCTGGCGCAAGAGGGCCTCGAACCCCGCGAGCGACGTCAGTACGTGCACCGCATCGGCGATTTCCAGAAGGCTCGAAATTGGCGCCTGCCGTTCAATGCGATCGGCATAGTGCGCGGCGAGGCCGTCGTCGATCGCACCTTTGCGGTGGCCGGCCTCAACATCCGGGTGGGGTTTGTAGATCAGGTACGCATCGGGCTCGGCGGCGCGGGCGGCTTGCAGCAGGTCCAGGTTGGTCTTGCCGCCGCCACCCGTCATGACCGACCGATCATCCTCGACCTGCCCGGTGACGAGGACATGCCGCCTGGCGCCTCCTGGCGGCCTCAGGCGCTGGCCGCCGCGACCATATTTGCTCAGCCCAGCGTTGACAATGCGTTCGATCAAGGCGGATGCCCGGTCCAGCAACGGTGCTTCGAACACCGCCGTCTCAAGCAGCGTTTCAAGGTCGCTGGGCATCGCGGGATCGAAATGAATGCCTTGGAAGTCAATGGCGATCGACAGCGGCGGCACGCAGTTCGCCCCTAGGCCGGCCGAACGCAGAAAACCGTCTTCGAGTTCGGCGACCGGTGCCGCCCGGCGCTCGATCCGGCGCTGCACCGACGCGGGTACCCGCGCGCGCCACAGCACGGTGGCGCCCCGGGCACTGGCAGATAGGCGATAGGACGGCCCCACGCCGCCATCCCATAGCAGCGCTTCGACCGTTTCCCGCTTCCATCCGGCCACGCCGAGGACCTGACCGATACTACGATTGCTGTCGATCAACCG
Source organism: Sphingomonas sp. ATCC 31555 (assembly GCF_000282895.1). Lineage (GTDB taxonomy): Bacteria > Pseudomonadota > Alphaproteobacteria > Sphingomonadales > Sphingomonadaceae > Sphingomonas. The sequence goes on along the minus strand of NZ_ALBQ01000017.1, from coordinate 31,817 downwards.
CCGCCAGTCCGACAGCAGCGAAAGGACTGCCCCGATCCCGCACGACGCGCCGGTGAACGGATCGCGATAGGTGCGGTTGGCGAGCAGTTCGGCATGAAGGGCGCGATGAAGTCCCTCGGGAGTATCAATGCCGGCAAAGCGGCCAGTTCCGAACAACCGGACGTCGCAGCCGACGAGCGCCGCGACCAATGCCAGTTCATCGTTCGCGTCCACCAGGATGCTGGCGGCTCGTTCGGCCAGCCACCAGGGATCGATGGGTCGGCGTTGTGCAAGCGCTGCAATGCCATGGCCGACCCGGCCCAACGCCAGCGCACGCGCGCGCTGCTCGGCGGGCAGCGCCTGCACCATCGCGTTGCCCTGCGCTGCGGATGCGGGCGCGAGCAGGATATCGCAACCTGCGGGAAGTTCGGGCTGCGCCCCCCAGAAGGCGCCTCCGACACGATCGCTGCGAAGCCGCGCCGCGACGTATGCGACATCGTCGGATGCGGATCGGTCCGCCACGTCCACGATCCGCACCGGACGCGACCGGGGGAAGGGAGGGATGCGCAGGAACGGCATGGGTTCCTGCCGCGAGGTTATCATGTCAGGCGACTCCGCGCGCCATCAGGATTGCTTCGATCGGCGCCAGATCGGTGGGATTATTGAATTCGATCGGATCCCAGGCCGGTGCATCCATAACGACGACATCGACCGGGATGCCGTGATGCAGGAATCGCAGCTGCTCGAGCCCCTCCGCGAGTTCCGCCGGAGAGGGCGGCAGGCTACCATAGCGCTGCAGCGCCTCCGGTCGATAGGCATAGAGACCGAGATGCAGCAGCACCGGGATCGATCCGTCGTACGGCGGCTCTGGCAGGAACGGCAGTACCCGCTTCGAGAAATACAACGCCCGTCCCTGCGCATCGACAACGACGGTCGTTCCGCCGCTACGGCCCGCTGCCTGATCGATCACCAGATGCGCGTACACGGTTGCGGAACAGCGCACGGCAACGGTGGCGACTTTGCAATCGGGATGGGTTTCCATCCAGTTGGCCAGGGCGGCGACGAACTCTGGCGGTGTCAGCAGCGCGTCGCCTTGAAAATTGATGGCGAAATCAGGCGCTATCCCCAGCGCCTCGACCGCTGCGGCGACCCGCTCGGTGCCGTTCGCGCAGGTGTCCGGCGTCATGACGGCCTGCTCGCCGAGCGCCGTCACCGCGTCTGCAATGCGGGCGTCATCGGTTGCCACGTACAACGGCAGCGCCAGCTGCGCGGATCGCGCAGCCGCAATGCTGCGCGCGATCAGCGACTGCGAGGCGCCCATAGCGCCACGGATCGGCGCAAGCGGCTTCCCCGGATAGCGCGACGACGCGTAGCGGGCCGGAATGACGAGGATGCCGCGCCCCATTGAACCGGCTTCAAGCGTTCAGGCGAAGATCGTGGATATGCAGAAGCCCCCAAGGGCGGCGCGACGTCTCGGTCTCCATCACGAACAGCACAGTGATCTTGTTCTCCTGCATGCGCTCGATGGCATCGTCGATCGAAGCGCCTTTGGCAATGGTGACCGGATCGCGTGACATGATCTCGCCAGCGACCGCGATCAGCATTCGGTCGAACGCGCGCCGCAAGTCGCCATCGGTTATCACGCCCACCAGATCGCCGTCCGCATCAACCACGCCGGCAATGCCCTTGCCGCACGACGTCATCTCCAGCACGACATCGCGCGCGCTGGTTTCCGGTCGGACTAGCGGGAGCGCCTCGTTGCGGCCGATAAATGCTTCGATTGTTTGCAGGCCCCAGCCGATTCGTCCTCCGGGATGCCAGCGGGCCAGTTCTGTCCGCGAGACGCCACGTTTGCGCATCGCAGAGACGGCAAGTGCGTCGCCGAGCGCGAGCATCATCGTCGTCGATGTAGTGGGAGCAACGCCTTCCGGGCAGGCTTCACTGCAGCCGGGCAGCAACAGGGTGATGTTCGCCCGCCGCGCCAGCATCGATTCCGCGCCCGCCGTGATCCCTATCACCGGCACGTTCAGGCGCTCCGCGTGGGAAAGCACCGCCGTGATCTCCGGCGTCTGGCCCGAATTGGACAGGACCAGCAGCAGATCGCCCTCGCGCAGCACGCCAAGGTCGCCATGCGAGGCTTCTCCCGGGTGGAGAAAATAGGCGGCGCTGCCGGTGGCGGAAAGCGTTGCCGCGATCTTGCGGGCGATGTGCCCCGACTTGCCCATGCCGACCAGAACGACTCGGCCCGGTGCGCGCACTAGCAGGTCGACCGCCTTGGCGAACTGTAGATCGAGTTCGTCGGCGAGCAGGACCAGCGCTTCCGCTTCTTGGCGGATAACCGCCGCGCCCGCCTCGATGATCGATTCTACGCTCAATACACGCATTCCGTTCTCCGCACTTCCCCACTCGTGCGTGACGAACGCCGCAAGGGCGTCCCGATCAACTACACTGAAATCCAATAAATTCCGGCCCGCTTCTTGCAGGCATCACGGCCGAGCGCAAGACTTGCCGACGAGATCAATCGTCGAATACCCTCTTACTGCCGCTTGTTTGCCACGGTTGCCCCATCCACTTCTGGAGTCGGTCGCGGGCTGACCACATCGCTTCTATCCGGCGTTCGGCGATGCCGGGCATACTCAGCAGATCGCCGCCCGCCCAAGGCAGGAACGGATTGCGCCGTCCGAACGACCAGAGTTCGAGACGGCGGCTTGGCCGGCTGGCCGCCACCCGGGCATGGAATCCGCAGGTATCCGCCACCACAAGGGTATTGGCCTTAACCGGGAAGGATTGGGGCGGCGGCAGCTTGAGGCCTGCCAGTTCCTCCGCGCCGATCCGAAGCGATCCGCGTGCGGACAGGAAGTCGTCGCTTCGGCCCACCTCCAGGCTACGGCGGTGCTCCCATTCCAGTCGCTCGGCTGTCAGGCGATGGGAGCCGGACACATAGGAAAAGGGCCCGTCGGCTTCCTCGACATCGTTGAGGAAGAACCAGGCTTTTACCGTCGGATGAAAGGTGTCGGCGTGCAGCCGCGTCTGCGGATCGGGATCACCGGGATCGCATTCGGTAACGATGGTCTGCACATAATGAAGCGGTTCGCTGCGAAAACTGCCGACATAGCGGCACAGCCCGGCGAATCGATGATCCCGGATTAGTGCGCGTACTTCGGGTACGCTGCGGAGAAAGGAAGGCCCGATCGCTACTCGGCGGGTGATCGTGTCGCCTTGGCGCATCTCGCGTGTCTCGAAGCGCTGCTGCAGGATGCGTTCCCGCAACTGCTCGAACAGCGCAGCGGGAAGAAAATCGGGAACCAGGACGAAGCCGTCCCGATCAAATGCCGCCCTTTGCTCCGCATCGACGCCCGCCGCCAGGCGCCGGCGGCGCAGCCAAGCGAGGTGGTGGGCGATGCGAACGCGGGCGGCGTGCAGCCCCATGGCATTCAGGCGATGCGAGCCGATCAGCGGGTTGTCGCGAAAGGATTTTGCGCCCGTTGCAAGTTGAGCGAGCCAGAATGGCGCCGCCAAAAGGGAGTGCATATACGGTCTCGCTCGAACACAGCATGGCCGGTCGCGCAAACACGCAGCCCCAGCAGGCGACTGCGCTTCTGTGATTATGTGCGTATCGTCAAGTCTTTGGAAAGGCATGGGCCGTATGGGCCTGTGCCTTCGCCGTGCCGCTATTCGGCCCGTTCGGTCTGTGCGATCCACCCGCCGCCGAGCACGCGATCCTCGGCATACAGCACCGCCGCCTGACCAGGAGCAACGCCATATTCAGGCGTGTCAAAAACCACGCGCTTCCCGTCGAAACGGGCTGGTATCGGCTTGGCAAGGCTGCGGACCTTGGCGCGCATCGGGCCGCGGTACGCGCCTCCCAGCCAGTTCACGCCTTCCAGTCGCGCTGCCGCAACCGCCAGGGCCCGCCGCGGCCCTACGACCACCTGCTGGGTCGCCGCATCTAGCCGTAGCACATAATAAGGTTCGGCGGCTCCACCGATCTCCAGCCCGCGGCGCTGGCCCACGGTGAAATGAATCAGTCCCCGATGCTCGCCCAGCTTGCGGCCTGTCTCGTCGACGATGTCGCCGCCGTCCTCCGCCTCCGGCCGCAGCTTCTTTACCAGCGACGCGTAATCGCCGTCGGGCACGAAGCAGATGTCCTGGCTGTCGGGCTTGCCCGCCACGGCCAGGCCCAGATCGGCGGCCAGGGTGCGAACGGCCGGCTTGGGCAGGCCGCCAAGCGGGAATCGCAGGTAGTCTAGCTGTGCTGCCGTCGTCGCAAAAAGGAAATAGCTCTGGTCTCGCGCCGGATCGGCCGCGCGGTGCAGTTCTGAACCCTCGGTGCCGACCACGCGGCGGACATAATGGCCGGTCGCCAGGCAGTCTGCGCCCAGATCGCGGGCGAGCGCGAAAAGATCTGTGAACTTCGGTCCCATATTGCATTTGACGCAGGGGATTGGGGTGCGGCCGGCGAGATATTCGTCCGCGAAATCGTCAATCACGTTGGTGCGGAAGCTGCTGGCGTGATCGAACACGTAATGGGCAATGCCCAGCTTGTCGCATACGGCACGGGCGTCGCGGATGTCGCGGCCGGCGCAGCAACTGCCGGCACGCCCCACCGCTTCGCCATGATCATAGAGCTGCAGCGTGATGCCGATCGTCTCCGCGCCGCTGCGCGCGGCGAGCGCGGCCACGACCGAAGAATCGACGCCGCCCGACATGGCAACGACGATTCTGCGCGCCGATAGCGGCTCGGGCAGCTGGAAATCACCTAGGTTCATGCGCGGCCAAATAGGGTTTTCCCGATGCGGACGCTACCCGGTGCGGGTGGAAAGCCTTCGGGAACCCAGGTTAAGCTACCGTTCCCACGGCTTTTACCCGCCCTTCAGCACTGTTGGCGTACACGCCCATTGTAGACAGAGCGAACTGGAATGCGTTGGTGGATTTGAGTTTTGCCCGTTTGGCTAGCGATCCTGCGGCCGCCGCGATGCCCATCGGGCTCGCGGTGCTGCTGGTCGGCATTGCCACGCGGCAGGCGGCAAGCCCCACCGCGCGCATCCAGACGCGCCTTTCTATGCCGATGCCGCGCGCGGCGCTGCTCGCCCCTGCCCATGGTGCCTTCCACCATGCAGCGGCGGCGGCGCTCAGCCGGTGGCGGGAAGAGTGAAGTGCGTGTTTACCTTGCCATTTTAGCCGATGTTCAAGGCGGATGCGTAACAGTCTCTGCCGTGTTTGCGTAACGAGGGCCTCGCCCCGAAGAGGTTGGTAGATGATTGAGAACCAGAAGATCCGTCCCGCCAAGGTTATCGGTCCGCTCGGCGAACCGCTGACGCTGGAGACGCTGCCGCCGCCGGAGACTACCCGCTGGGTGGTGCGCCGCAAGGCGGAAGTCGTCGCCGCGGTGAACGGGGGATTGCTGACCGTCGACGAGGTGTGCGAGCGTTACGGCCTTACGGTGGAGGAATTCGCCGGATGGCAGCGGGCGATCGATCGATCCGGCATGCCCGGTCTGCGCGTCACGCGGATCCAGCACTATCGATCACTGTACGAGCGGCAGCAGAAATTCTGAAGATCCTGGCGCGCGCTCGGCAGGGGGAGCGCCGCCACATCGTTGCCCGTCGTATGGCAACTTCATGCCACTTCGTTTCGGCCGCCTTGCCATGTTGGCTGCCTGCATTCCGGTTCCGCCGATCCGCGAAAATATGCTTCCGGAACAAACTGTGGCATTGATTGATTTCCTCCATGTCGCCCGGGACGCCGGGCAAGTAAAGGAGGGACGAATGGTAGGTTTTCTCATTTGGCTCGTCATCGGCGGCGTCGTCGGTTGGCTTGCCAGCATCATCATGCGGACCGATGCCCAGCAGGGTATCTTCCTGAACATCGTCGTCGGCATCGTGGGCGCCTTCATCGGCGGCCTGCTTTTCGGCGGGAACATCAACAGCGGTGTCATCACCCCGATGACGTTCCTGGTGTCGCTGCTGGGTGCTGTCATCCTGCTCGCGATCGTCAACCTGGTTCGTCGTGGCGCAGTGCGCTAAGCACGAACGCGACTATCAAAAAGGGCCGCCCCCATGGGGGCGGCCCTTTTTTTCTTGGTTGGCGCATTCTGCCGCAGTTAGCTCACTTCAGCAGGAAGCGCACCGAAACACTGGCGGTGATTTTCTGTTCACCCGGCACGATGGCGGTATCGGCCTGCGGCGCGAATTCTTTGGCGCGCATCAGCATCGGCATGGGGGCAGGCGGAGCGGTGGTGCCGGCCTCCGAAATCACCAGGATGCGCTCCACCTTCAGACCCGCCGCCTGGGCATAGAGCGTTGCCCGCGCACGAGCGCGGCTGATCGCGTCTCGGCGCGCCTCGTCGAGCGCGCCGTCCGCGTCGGATAGCGTCAGTTCAGGGCCGCTGATGTTGTTCGCACCCTGAGCGACCAGGGTATCGAGGATCGGACCGCTTTTCGCCACGTCGCGGAACCGCACCGTCACCTGGTTGGATGCCTGATAGCCGGTGATCACTGGCGGCTTGTTTTCCTGATAGCGATACTGCGGCGCCAGGCTGACGGCGGTGGTCTGCAAGTCGCGTTCGGCGACGCCGGCCTTGCGCAGCGCCGCGAGCACGCCCCCCATGCGGCTGGCATTCAGCCGAAGCGCCTCTGCCGCGCTGGGTGCATCGGTTACGACGCCGGCCCGGATCAACGCGAGATCGGGTACGCGGGTGGTGGTGCCGTCGGCGACGACATCGAGCACGGTGCCATCGGCCGGAATCGCCTGTGCCAAGGGAATCGCCTGGGCGTAGGCGGCCGGCGCCGCAGCGCATGCGAGCAGTGCGGCGGCCAGCGGCAGGGTGCGGATCATGAAGGTCTCCTCGGTTTGATCGTTGATCTGCCCCGGCTTGTCGACGGTTGCAGACGAATGCAGCCTGAACGGATTGTTCGGGCCCACGGGCCCGTCGTTACTTGCAAGCAATCGCATATACATGGCATTTTCTGGTGGCGACTTGCGCGTGACCGTGGAACCGGGCATTTCTTGCCGCGGCAAGACACCGGCTTGTCGGCGGTGATATATTCCGATAATACAGTGCGACCGGGGGCGATCGCTCGTCCTGAGCGGGGTAGGCGCATGAATTACGAGGCAGGCATGTTGGGACGGCAGGAGCAGCTCGGTTTCGAGGGGGAACCGGCGCGGCGGGGGCGGCGCTGGCTGTGGATCGGGCTGGGTGCTTTTGCGCTGGTCGTGATCGCCGCCTTCCTGATGATGAGCCGTTCCGGCAGCGAGCAGGTGCCAGCCGCCAAGGGCGGCAAGGCGCAGGGCCAGCTGCAGACGGTGACCGTCGCCGCGCCGGGCCGCCAGACGATCTCCACGATCGTCACCGGTACCGGATCGCTGGCCGCCAAGCGCGAAATGCCGGTGGGCGTTGCCGGCGAAGGCGGCATCGTCACGCGCGTGCTGGTGGATGCAGGCAGCTGGGTGCAGCGGGGACAGGTGCTCGCCACGGTCGATCGCTCGGTGCAGGTGCAGACCGCCGAGTCGCTCGCCGCGCAGATCCGCGTCGCCGAAGCCGAGGCGAAGCTCGCCCAGGCCAATCTCGAGCGTGCGCAGAAGCTGGTGAGCAACGGCTTCATTTCGCGCGCCGATATCGATCAGCGCACCGCCACCCGCGACCAGGCGCTTGCCCGCGTGCGAGTCGCCAAGGCGCAGCTCGCCGAGACCCAGGCCCGCAACCATCGGCTCGATATCCGCGCGCCGGAAGCGGGGCTGGTGCTCGCTCGCCAGATCGAGCCGGGCCAGATCGTCAGCTCCGCCTCGGGCGCGCTGTTCCGCATGGCGATGGGCGGCCAGTTCGAACTGCGCACCCAGCTTGCCGAAGCGGACATCCAGAAATTGCGCGTGGGCGCGCCCGCCGAAGTGACGCCGGTCGGCACGCAGTTGCGGTTCGAAGGCAAGGTCTGGCAGGTGTCGCCGGTGATCGATCCGTCGACGCGGCAGGGCATCGCTCGCGTCGAGCTGCCCTATAATCCTGCGCTCCGCCCCGGCGGCTTTGCCAGTGCGACCATCGTCGCCGGTTCGGTGACGGCGGTGGTGCTGCCGCAATCTGCGGTGCAGAGCGATGGGCAGGGCAATTTCGTCTACATCCTGAACGAAAAGAACGAAGCGGTGCGCCGTTCCGTCACCACGGGCGATGTTACGGATCAGGGCGTGCGGGTTACGAGCGGGTTGAACGGCAGCGAGCGCGTGGTGATGACCGCGGGCGCGTTCCTCAACCCGGGCCAGAAGGTCATTCCCCAACTCGAGAAAAAGTAAGGGACCGGCGCGATGAGCTTTCGCAACATCTCTGCCTGGGCGATCCGTAACCCGGTCCCGCCGATCGTCCTGTTCCTGTTCCTCACCATCGCGGGGCTGGTCAGCTTTTCGCGCATGGACGTGAACAACGATCCGGACATCGACTTCCCGATCGTCTGGATCTCGATCAGCCAGCCCGGCGCCGCGCCGAGCGAGCTGGAGACGCAGGTGACGCAGCGTGTTGAATCCGCGGTGCGCAGCCTGCAGGGCATCGACGAGATCAACTCCACCGTTTCCGAAGGCAACAGCCAGACGGTGGTCCAGCTGGCGATCGGCACGCCGATCGACCGCGCGGTGGAAGATGTGCGCAGCGCCATCCAGCAGATCCGCGGCAACCTGCCCGACGGCATCCTGGAGCCGCAGGTCGGCCGCGTCGACGCCGCCAGCGCCAACGAAGTTGCCAGCTTCACCGCCATTGCCACCGACATGACGGTCGAGCAGCTTTCCTGGTACATCGACAACACCGTCACCAAGGAACTGCTGTCGATCAGCGGCATGGCGGCCGTGCAGCGCAACGGCGGGGTGAGCCGCGAGATCAGCGTGGTGCTGGACCCGGTGAAGCTCGCCAGCTTCGGCCTTACCGCGAGCCAGGTGAACCAGCAGCTGCGCCAGGTGAACCTGAACGCCGCCGGCGGCCGCGCCGAGATTTCGGGCTTCGAACAGTCGCTGCGTGTCGTTGGCAACGCCAAGGACGCCTATACGCTGGGGCAGACCCAGATCTCCACCGGTAACGGCCGCGTCGTGCGGCTGGCGGATATCGCGCTGGTGAAGGACGGCAATGCCGAGCAGCGCAACTTCGCCCGCTATGACGGCCATCCGGTGATTTCGTTCGACATCCAGCGCGCCAAGGGCGCGTCGGACGTCACCATCTTCGACGAAACCCAGAAGAAGCTGCGCGCGCTGGAAAAGAGCAACCCGAAGGTCCGCTTCGAGCTGCTCGACAATGCCAGCAAATATGCGCTCGAGCAGTATCACACCGCGATGGAGGCGATGATCGAGGGCGCGGTGCTCGCCGTCATCGTCGTGTTCTTGTTCCTGCGCGACTGGCGGGCGACGGTGATCTCGGCGCTGGCGATCCCGCTGTCCGCGATCCCGAGCTTCTGGTTCATGGACATGCTGGGCTTCACGCTCAACCAGATGACGCTGCTCGCGCTCAGCCTGGTGGCGGGCGTGCTGGTGGACGACGCGATCGTGGAGATCGAGAACATCGTTCGCCACATGCGCATGGGCAAATCGGCCTATCAGGCATCGATCGATGCCGCCGACGAGATCGGTGTAGCGGTGCTCGCCACCACCATGTCGATCGTCGCGGTGTTCCTCCCCGTGGGCCTGATGCCGGGCATCTCGGGCCAGTTCTTCAAAAATTTCGGCCTCACCGTCGTTGCCGCCGTGCTGATGTCGCTGGCGGTGGCCCGGATGCTGACGCCGATGATCGCGGCCTATTTCCTGAAGGCGCACGGCCATACCGAACATGGCGGCGGCGCTGTGATGCGCGGCTATGTGCGGCTGCTCGAATGGACGCTGATGCACCGCTGGGTAGCGATCCTCGCCTATGTGCTGTCGCTTGCCGGCACCATCGGCCTGCTCGTCACCATGCCGCAGACCTTCCAGCCGGCGCAGGACCAGGACAGCGTCACCGCGACCATCGAAATGGTGCCCGGCACCACGCTCGAGCAGACCGACCGCGTCGTGCAGCAGGTCGCCGGCATCCTGCGCGCCGAACCGGGCGTGGAGCATACCTATGCCCGCACGCTGGTCGGCAGCGGCCGGGTCACCGCCGATCTCGCCGAAAAGCGGGCCGAGCGGAGCACCGAGTTCGAGAAGCGCGTTGCGCCGAAGCTGCGCGCCATTCCCGATGCGCGCGTCAACTTCCGGTCGCAGTTCGGCTGGGGCTCGTCGGGGCGTGACCTGACGATCACGCTGGGCGGCGAGGATCCGGAACTGCTCAACCAGACCGCGCTGACGCTGGTGAAGCAGATGGAAGGGCTGAAGTCTGCGGTCGCACCGCGCGTTTCGGGCGATCTGCAGCGGCCGGAAATCGTGATCGCGCCGCGGCTCGATCTCGCCGCCGATCTGGGCGTGACCACCGCGGCGCTGTCCAACGCGATCCGCGTCGCGACGCTGGGCGATATCGAACAGAACAGTGCGCGCTTCTCGCTCTCCGATCGCCAGATCCCGATCCGCGTCGCGTTGAACGAGGATGCCCGCACGAAGCTGGATACGCTCCAGAACATGCGCGTGCAGACCCAGACCGGCGGATCGGTGCCGCTGTCGGTGGTGGCGGATATCCGCTTTGCCGCGGGGCCGACCAAGATCGAGCGGCTGAACCTGCAGCGCCGCCTGGTGGTGGGCGCGGACCTGGGCGTCAATCCCGCGACCGGCAAGCCCTATGTCTCGGGCGACGTGATGAAGGAGATCCACAATCTCCCGATCATGAAGAACCTGCCGCTCGGCGTGACCGAGATGACCGTGGGCCAGGCCAAGTGGCAGGGCGAGATGATCAACAACTTCATCATCGCGCTGGCATCGGGCATCTTCCTGGTCTTCGCGGTGCTGGTGCTGCTCTATCGCCGCTTCGTGTCGCCGATCGTCAACATGGCGAGCCTGTGGAACGCGCCGCTGGGCGGGCTGATCGCGCTGGCGATCCTCGGCATGCCGGTGTCGTTGCCGGTCTATATCGGCATGCTGATGCTGTTCGGCATCGTCGCCAAAAACTCGATCCTGCTCGTCGACTTCGCGCTGGAGGAGATGGAGAAGGGCGTGCCGAAGATGGTCGCCATCGTCGATGCCGGCCGCAAGCGCGCCCAGCCGATCGTGATGACCACGATCGCGATGGTGGCGGGCATGGTGCCGACGGCGCTGTCGATCAACGGCGACTCCTCGTTCCGCGCGCCGATGGGCGTGGTGGTGATCGGCGGCCTGATCGTGTCCACTCTGCTCACGCTGGTGATCGTGCCGGCGCTGTTCAGCCTGGCCGTGGGGCTGGAAGGCTGGCTCGGCCCGCGCCTGTCGCGGCGGCTGCTCACCTATCGGCCGGGGGACGATGGCAGCATCGTGCTCGGGCCGGCGCAGAACAAGCCCGCGATCGATCACAAGCCGGGCGACGACAACGTCCAGCCGGCGGAGTAACCGCCTCCCGCATGCTTGCGGGGGCGGGCGGGGGAGGGCATGGTCCGGCGCATGTGCGCCTGTATGATGTCCTCCCGATCTCGTTGCCCGCGTGATCCGGGGAGCATGCGGCGCTGAACCGCGTTGCACGTTGCATGACCCCGCTTTCTCCCTCGTCCGCCGACAGCGTTCCTCCCGGCCTTCGCCGGATGCGTCGCGTCGCCACCGGACTGCTGTTGCTGATGGCGGCACTGTTCCTGCTGGCGCGTCAGTATGCGGACCTGCATCCCGTCATGCCCTTTCTGCGCGCCTTCGCCGAAGCAGCGATGGTGGGCGGTCTGGCGGACTGGTTCGCGGTGACGGCATTGTTCCGGCATCCGCTGCACCTGCCGATCCCGCACACCGCCATCATCCCGCGCAACAAGGATCGCATTGCCGAGACGCTCGGCCAGTTCCTGCGCGACAACTTCCTCATTCCCAGGGTCGTCGCCCGGCGCATGCAGCGGCTGGACGTGGCGGGCGCTGCCGGGCGCTGGCTGGCGGCGCCGTCGCACGGCACAGGCCGCATCGGCGCGGGGGCATCTCGGCTGGCGGCCAGCGTGCTCGAATCGCTCGATCAGGAACGGCTGGGCGGCATGGCGAAGGGTGCGATCGCCTCCCGCCTCCGGGCGATCGATGTCGCGCCGCTGTTCGGCCAGGCGCTGGCAGCCGCGATCGCCAATGGTCGCCACTTGCCGCTGCTCGACTCAATGGTTCGTGGTGGCGCCCGCATCCTCGATGCCAACGAACATCTGATCCGCGACATGGTGCACGCCCGCGCCGGAACGGTGATGCGCTGGACCGGGCTCGACGAGACGCTCGCCACAAAGATCATCGAGGGGCTGAAGAAGCTGATCGACGAGATGGCCGAGGACCCCGAGCACCCCGTGCGCGCCAAGGTGGAGGAAGGGCTGGAAAGCCTGGCCGAACGGCTTCAGCACGATCCGGCGCTGCAGGCGCGGGTAGAGGCGTTCAAGCTCGAGATGCTGGAGAACCAGGGCTTCCAGCGCTGGATAGACGGACTGTGGGAACAGAGCCGCGCGGCGATGCTGCGGCTGGCCCGCGATCCCGAACGCGCGCTCGGCGGCCGCATGGGCGAGGCGCTGCGGCAGTTCGGCGGCACGCTGCAGACCGACGCGCGGCTGGCCCGCACGATCAATCGCTTCGTCCGCCGCACCGCCGTCGGCGCGGCATCCGATTATGGCGACGGGATCGTCCGGCTGGTGTCCGACACGATCCGCGGCTGGGATGCGCGCACGGTGACGTCGCGCCTCGAAAACGCCGTCGGCCGCGACCTGCAATATATCCGCGTCAACGGCACGCTGGTGGGCGGCATGGTGGGCGTTGCCATCCATGCAGTGGACGTGCTGCTGTAACGCAGCACGCCGTTACGTCAGTTCTTCAGGCGATATCCAGTGCGGAAGATCCAAACGATCAAGGCGAGGCACAGCAGCAGGAAGCCGCCGGTAAAGCCAAGGCTCCAGCCGATCGCCACATCGCCCTTGCCGAAAAAGCTCCAGCGGAAACCGCTGATCAGATACACCACCGGGTTGAACAGGCTGATCGCGTGCCAGGGCTGGGGTAGCATGTCGATCGAGTAGAAGGCGCCCCCCAGGAAGGTGAGCGGCGTCACCAGCAGCGACGGCACGATGTTCAGCTGTTCAAAGCTGCGCGCCCAGATGCCGATGATGAAGCCGAACATGCTGAACGTGATCGACGTCAGCACCAGAAAGGCAAACATCGCCGCCGGATGGTCGATCCGCAGCGGCACGAACAGCGCCGAGGTGGCGAGGATAATCAGCCCGATGACCACCGACTTGGTGGCAGCGGCGCCAACAAAGCCGACCACCATCTCGACCGCCGAGATCGGTGCGGAGAGCAGTTCGAACACCGTGCCGGTGAATTTGGGGAAATAGATGCCGATCGAGGCATTGGCGATGCTTTGAGTGAGCAGCGACAGCATGATAAGCCCGGGCACCAGGAAGCTGCCGTAATTCACCCCGCCGATCGAATCGATCCGACTGCCGATCGCGCCGCCGAACACGATGAAATAGAGCGACGTGGTGATCACCGGCGTCGCGATCGACTGCCACAGGGTGCGCAGCGTGCGGGCCATTTCGAACTTGTAGATGGCCCAGATGCCATGGACGTTGATGCCGCTCATCCGCGTGCCCCCACCAGATCGACGAAGATATCTTCCAGGCTCGACTTGGACGTATCGAGATCCTTAAAGGCGATGCCCAGTTCGTGCAGCGTACGCAGCAGCGAGGGGATGCCGGTGCGCTCCGCCTGGGCATCGAAGGTGTAGCGCAGGCGCCGGCCCTCGTCCTCCAGGCTCAGCTGCCAGTCGGCCAGCGCTGGCGGCAGGGCATGGAGCGGCTCGACCAGGCTAAGATCCAGTTCGCGCTTGCCGAGCTTACGCATCAGCGTGGCCTTTTCCTCGACCAGCAACAGCTTGCCCTTGTTGATCACGCCCACCCGATCGGCCATTTCCTCGGCCTCTTCGATATAGTGGGTGGTCAGGATGATGGTGGTGCCGCGATCGCGCAGCCGCCCGATCAGCTTCCACATGTCCCGCCGCAGCTCGACGTCAACGCCGGCGGTCGGCTCGTCCAGGAACAGGATCTCGGGCTCGTGCGCAAGCGCCTTGGCGATCATCACGCGCCGCTTCATGCCGCCGGAAAGCTCCATCACCTTGGCGTCGCGCTTGTCCCACAGCGACAGGTCTTTCAGCAGCTGGTCGCAATAGGCGGAATCCGGCGCCTTGCCAAACAGGCCGCGCGAAAAGCGGGCGGCCGATCCGACGCGCGAGAACATGTCCACCGCCACTTCCTGGGGCACCAGCCCGATCTTCGCGCGCGCAGTACGGGGATGGCGGATCGCATCGTCGCCATCGACCAGGATCGTGCCGGTGCTGGGAGTAACGATGCCGCAGATGATCGAGATCAGCGTCGTCTTGCCGGCGCCATTGGGGCCGAGCAGGGCGAAGATTTCGCCGCGCCGGATGTCGAGATCAACGTGATCAAGCGCGGTATGGCCCGACGCGTAGGTCTTGCTGACCTGGCGTAGCGACAGGATGGGTTGCATGGAAGAAAGCCCCGGCCGGAAGGAAGCCGTTAGGTAGGGGGCAGCCGCCGGAGCGGCAAGGGCATATGGCTCTACTTGGCCTTGCGTGCCGCTGCCACCGCCTCCGCCAGCGCGGCATAATCGCGCGCGCCGTACAGGATCTTGCCGCCCACGACCCAGGAAGGCGTGCCATTCATCGCCAGCTGGGCACCCAGCTTGTGATTGCTTTCGATCTCGCGCGTCACGCTTTCCGATGCGGCTGCCTTTTCCGCGACCGCCCGGTCGAGCCCGGCCTTGGTGAGCGCGTCGGCGATCGCTGCGTCGCTGGGCCCGTCGGCAGCGAACAAGGCATCGTGGAAGGCGCGGAACTTCCCTTGCTGGGCAGCGGCAAGCGCGAAGCGCGCGGCGGTGACGCTGGCATTCCCCAGCACCGGGAATTCCCGATAAACGATGCGGACATTGGGGTCCTTGGCGACGAGTTCCGCCACTGCCGGCAGGCTCGCCCGGCAATAGCCGCAGGCATAGTCCATAAACACGGCGACGGTCACATCGCCCTTGGGGTTGCCCGCCCAGGCGCTGCCGAAGGCGGTGGTGAGCGCGGGCATCTGGGCGGCGATCGCGCCCTGCGCCGCTTCCTGCGCCTGCTGCTGCTGGGCAGTTTCCTGCTGCTGCAGCCGTTCCATCATCTCGCGCAGGATTTCGGGCCGGTCGAGCAGATAAGCCCGAACGATGCGCTCCACCTGCGCCTTGTTACCCCCCAGGCCGGGCAGCGCCGCCTGCAGGCCCAGCGCGACCGCCCCGCCCAGGATCGCGGCCACCAGAAACCCGGCGATCAGCGCCAGCGGATGGCGGAACCAGCGTGCCATCAGCGTCCGCCCCGATAGCGCTTGTCGTCCTTCATCGCCTGTTCGGAGACCATCGCGATGTCCTGCGCGCGGACCCAGTCGGGCGAACCCTGCGCCAGCCCGCCCATGGCACGCCGCGCGCTGATCAGCGCGGTGCGCGGATCGCCAATAAGATTGGCGCGCTCGGCGGTAGCGAGCGCGGTGCGTGGCTCGTCGCCCAGCCGATCATAGACGGTGCCCAGATTGATCCAGGCGAAGGGATTGTTGCGATCGCGGGTGAGCGAATCGCGCAACACGCGCTCGGCTTCCTTCAGATTGGCCTTGTCTTCGGTCGCGACCAGCGCGTGGCCGAAAGTGCTGGCAATCAGCGGGGCATTGTTCGACAGCTGCGTGGCCTTGCGCAGCGGTTCGAGCGCGCTGCGCGGCTGGCCGGACTCCAGTAGGATCTGGCCCTCCAGCTCGAGGAAATAGGGATCGGTGGGCGCTAGCTTCACCAGCGCCTGCGTTTCGGCCGCGGCCTGCTCCGGATATCCCGATTTGTGATAGGCATAGGCGCGGGCATAGTGCGCCGGCACCGACGTATCGGTTTTCGGATAGATCCGCAGCGTGGCCTTGGGATCGTTGGCATAGCCGCGCAGCTTGGCCTGAACGCGCTTGAAGCGTCGTTCCAGATCGGGGTCGAGCGGCTTGCTCCAGCTCGGCGCATTCTGCAGGTCCGCCGTCAGCGTCTGCACGCGATCCTGCGACAGCGGGTGGGTCTGCGCGAACGGATCCACTTCCGGGCCGGTGGTGTAATAGCCATATTGGTGCATCTGCTGCGTCAGCTTCTCGAAGAAGCCGATCATGCCCTTGCCGGTTACGCCGGCGCCGTTGAGGATGCGCGCGCCGGCGGCATCGGCCGAAGATTCCTGGACGCGGCTATAGGCGAGATACTTGCCGATCGCGGCGCGCTGGCCTGCCATCAGGATACCGGTACCCGCCTCCGCCGAGCCGGCCGCCATCGCCGCGGCGCCCAGCAGCAGGCTGAGGATCGAGATGTTTCCATAGCCGCCGTCGCGCTGGAACACGGCATGGCCGCCGATAATGTGGCCTATTTCGTGGGCGATCACGCCCTGGACCTGGTTTGCGCTATCGGCGGCGTCGATCAGGCCGGCATTGATATAGACGATCTGGCCGCCGGCGACGAAGGCGTTGATCGACGGATCGCCGATGAGCACGACCTGCCCGCTGGCCGGCGAGAGGCCTGCGGCCTTGAACAGCGGATTCGCCATGTCCGCCAGCAGCGCTTCGGTTTCGGCGTCGCGGAGAACGGATTGCGCGAGCGCCGGCCGTGCGGCGAAGAGCGCGAGGCAAAGCATCGCGAGCAGCGTGGCCAGACGATGGATACGCGCCATATCGAACTCCTGCACTCCTACGCCGGGCGCCCTGGCGCGGCCGCCCTTAATGGTGGGTGGCGCCCCGGCCCGGCGCAAGGCGTCCCGGCCGGGGCGATCCCATCAAGCGCCGAAGGTCCGCTGCCACCAGCCGCGACGCGGCTGGCCATCCTCTGCAGGGGCTTGCGACGTTGTTTCAGCCGGCGCGGACTCGGCTGCCGCAGCGTCCTCGACCGGCGCTACGTCCTGCGCCACGGGCGCTTCGACGGCCGGTGCTTCGGGCGCCGCTTCGGCCGCGACGTCGGCCTTCTTGCGGCGAGTACGCTTGGGCTTGGCCGGCGCTTCCTCGACAGCGGCAGGGGCTTCGACCGCGGGGGCGGCTTCGGCTTCGGCATCCGCTTTCTTGCGGCGGGTGCGCTTGGGCTTGGCGGGCGCCTCCTCGGCCGGAGCCTCGACGGCGGCCGGCGCTTCGGCGGCTGGTGCGGCCTCGGCATCTGCCTTCTTGCGGCGGGTGCGCTTCTTCGGTGCCGGGGCGGGTTCGGCCTCGGCTTCCGCTTCGGCTTCTACCGCGGCGGGAGCAGGTGCCGCTTCGGCGACCGGCTCGGCCGGTGCTTCGGCGTCGGTTGCCTCGCTGCCGTCCTCTGCCAACTGCTCGCTGCCCTCGTCGCCGCCACCGCGACGGCCACCGCGACGTCCGCGACGGCGGCGCTTGCGGTTCCGCTCGCCTTCCTCGCGCTGGGCGACGGTCTCTTCGCCTTCCGCAACCATGTCGGCCTCGGCCGGCGCTTCGTCGGCATCGCCTTCGGGTGCTTCGGCGTCGGCCTGCTCATCCTGGCCGGCATCGCTGCCGCCTTCCTCGCGACCGCGACGACCGCGGCCCCGGCGGCGGCGACGGCGCTTGGCGCGACCTTCGTTGTCGTTCCGCTCGCTCCGCTCACCACGGTCGCGCGGCTCGGCGGCTTCGGCGTCTGCCTCGGCTTCGAGTTCCTCTTCCTCGTCCTCGATCTCCTCGACGAACTCCTCTTCGGGCTCCTCGAGCAGCGGCTCGATCTTCGGCGCATAGGCCGGCGGCGGGCCCGAGGCCTCCACCGTCATGCGCGCGCCTTCGAGCTCGCCATCGGCGGCGACTTCGATCATCACGCCGTAGCGATCCTCGATCTCCGCCAGCTCGCCGCGCTTCTTGTTGAGCACGTAGAACGCCGCTTCCTGGCTGGCGCGCAGCAGAATTTCCGAGCCGCGGCCGCGGGCGGCCTCGTCTTCGATCATGCGCAGCGCCGACAGGCCCGCCGACGAGGCGGTACGGACCAGGCCAGTGCCCTCGCAATGCGGGCAGGTGCGGGTGGAGGCCTCCAGCACGCCGGTGCGCAGGCGCTGGCGGCTCATTTCCATCAGGCCGAAGGGCGAGATGCGGCCGACCTGGATGCGGGCGCGATCGTTCTTCAGCGCCTCCTTCATCGCCTTCTCGACCTTCCGGACGTTGGACGAATGATCCATGTCGATGAAGTCGATGACGACCAGGCCCGCCATGTCGCGCAGGCGGAGCTGGCGGGCGATTTCCTGGGCGGCTTCGAGATTGGTTGCGGTCGCGGTCTGCTCGATATTGTGCTCGCGCGTCGAACGGCCGGAGTTGATGTCGATTGAGACGAGCGCCTCGGTCGGGTTGATCACCAGATAGCCGCCGGACTTCAGCTGCACCACCGGATGGTACATCGCCGACAGCTGCTCCTCGACGCCGGCGCGCTGAAACAGCGGCACCGCATCGGCATATTGCTTCACCTTGCGGGCATGGCTCGGCATCAGGAGCTTCATGAAGTCCTTCGCCTGGCGATAGCCTTCCTCGCCCTCGACGATCACTTCATCGATGTCGCGATTGTAGATGTCGCGGATTGCGCGCTTCATCAGGTCGCTGTCGCCATAGACGAGTGCGGGCGCGGAGGAAGACAGCGTCTTCTCGCGAATCTCGTCCCACAGCCTGGCGAGATAATCGAAATCGCGCTTGATCTCGGTCTTGGTGCGCTGAAGGCCGGCGGTGCGGACGATACAGCCCATCGACGGCGGCAGCTTGAGGTCCGCCATGATGCCCTTGAGGCGCTTGCGATCGGCGGCCGAGTTGATCTTGCGCGAAATGCCGCCGCCATGCGCGGTGTTCGGCATCAGCACGCAGTAGCGGCCGGCGAGGCTGAGATAGGTGGTCAGCGCCGCACCCTTGTTGCCGCGCTCTTCCTTGACGACCTGGACCAGCAGCACCTGACGCCTACGGATCACGTCCTGGATCTTGTAGCGGCGGCGCAGATTCATGCGGCGCTGGCGCAGCGCCTCCGCCTCGTCGCCATTGCCGCCACGACCGCGACGGCGGCGGCCGCCCTGCGGCGCGTCTTCGCCTTCCGAGGCTTCCTCGTCGTCATGAGCACGCTCGACCATCTCGACGCCGTCTTCGTGGTCGTCGTGGTCATGATCGTGGTCGTGGTGATCGTCGTCATCGTCCCCATCGGCCTCGCGCAGCGCGGCTTCCTGCGCGGCATGCTCGGCCTCTTCGCGCAGCAGGGCTTCGCGGTCTTCCTTGGGGATCTGGTAATAGTCGGGATGGATTTCCGAAAAGGCGAGAAAGCCATGGCGGTTGCCGCCGTAATCGACGAACGCCGCCTGCAGCGACGGCTCGACCCGGGTCACCTTGGCGAGATAGATATTCCCCTTGAGCTGCTTGCGCTCGGCGGACTCGAAGTCAAATTCCTCGATTCGATTCCCTTTGACGACGGCCACGCGGGTTTCTTCCCGGTGGCGTGCGTCGATCAGCATACGCATGGTCATTTATGATTCTCCGGGCGCGCCGGCACAGTTCCTCGAAGGAATGGGGCGCGAGCGCGCGATACAAGAAGCGCACCGGACGACCGACAAGGCCGATCCGGGTGGCGCGGGTTTCAAAAACTGCTGTTGCTGCACAGGCACGCCCGGACCGGCGGTCCACTGGCTCCACCATCGCCGCGATGCCGGCCGAAACGGCCTGGCGATGCGGACGGTGGGGAAATTGCCTCATGCGAGCGTCAACCTGAACTGTCGCGACATTTAGGGTCGCGGCCTGATCCGGCGCAATGCCGGAAGCGTTACTTGCCTAGCACCGCTCTGTCGCTGCGGCAACTGGCGGCGCAAGAAGGCGACTTGATCTTTCCATTGGGATGGAACTGCGCCTCGGGCGCCAGCGGGGCATGCCATCGATGGGTGGGGATATGGTTAATGCCGGCTCGAGAAATCGGCTGGACCGGCAGGCCGCCGCCGCGGCATAGCGATCGGGTGCTGCTTGCAATGGCCCTGATCGCCGGCTTGGCGATGGCTGCGCCCGAGACCGGCAGTGGCCGGAGCGATACGCCGCGCCCGGCGCCCTCCGCCCAGCGCCGCGATCTGCCCCTGGTCGTGCTCGATCCCGGCCATGGCGGCCGCGATCCCGGGGCGATCGGCGCGGACGGGGTGCCGGAAAAGGCGCTGACGCTGGCCGCTGCGCAAGCGATCCGCGACGCGCTGCGCGCTTCCGGCCGGATGCGGGTGGCGCTGACGCGCGACGACGATCGCTTCATATCGCTCCAGCAGCGCGTAGATCGGGCTCGTGCGATGGGCGCCGCGCTGTTCCTGTCACTCCATTGCGACGATGCGGGGGATGCGAAGGCGGCGGGCGGAACGATCTACACCCTGTCGGAAGTCGCGTCGGACAAGGAAGCTGCGCGGCTGGCGGCCCGGGAGAATCGTGCCGACCTGCTGTCCGGCGTAGATCTCGGCGCGGCGGGTGCCGACGTCGCATCGCTGCTGATCGACCTGGCGCAGCGCCGGACGATGGAGGTTTCCGCCCGCTATGCCGATCTGCTGGCCCGCGAGGTGAAGGGGGTGATGCGGCTGCACCCCAGGCCGCGGCGGATGGCGGCATTGATGGTGCTGAAGGCGCCGGACATGCCGTCGGTGCTGTTCGAGCTGGGCTATGTCTCGAATCCGGAGGATCTTCGCTTTCTCCGGTCGGAGGCGGGGCGAGCGCAACTCGCCGCGCGTGTGCGCCGCGCCACCGAAATCTTTCTCGCCACACGCGGCCCGCAACGCTGAAGCTGCGGCAAGCCGCCGGCACCGCTCCCTTTTCTCGCGCGCAAAAGGTGCTACACCCCGCGCCGCATGGCCGACGGCGACACTTCCACCACCCATTTGCGCATCGAGCGGGAGCCCGGCCGGTGGCGTGGACGCTGGCAGCGGCTGCGGCGCCGCTGGTGGTTCCGCATTCTAGCGACGCTGGCGCTGCTCGCCGGGCTTGGCGTTTTCCTGCTGTGGCTGCTGGTCGCGCGGCACCTGCCCTCGGTGGAGACGCTGCGCCGTTACGAGCCGGAACTGCCAAGCTATGTCCGCTCGGCCGATGGTACGCCAATCCACGCCTATGCCCAGATGCGGCGCGTGCAGCTGAGCTATAACGAGTTCCCGCCGCTGCTCGTCCGCGCCTTCATGGCTGCGGAGGACCGCACCTTCTTCTCGCACCATGGCCTCGACTTCCCCGGGCTGGTGCGCGCGGCCGGCGAAGGCGTGCTCCGCGGGCAGACGCCGCGCGGCACATCCACCATCACGCAACAGGTGGCCAAGAACCTCGCCGTCGGAAGCGAGGCGAGCTACATGCGCAAGCTGAAGGAAGCGATCCTTGCCTGGCGGATCGAGGATACGCTGAGCAAGCAGCAGATCATGGAATTGTACCTCAATTCCATCGAGCTTGGCCGCAATGCCGGCGGCGTGGCAGCGGCGAGCGAGGCCTATTTCGGCAAGCCGCTCGACAGGCTGACGCTGCCGCAGATGGCCTATCTGGCAATTCTGCCCAAAGGGCCGGCCAATTACGATCCCGATCGCAATACCGCCCGTGCGCTCGCTCGCCGGAACTGGGTACTCGGCGAGATGCTGCGCAACGGATTTATCGATCAGCCGCAGCACGACGCGGCGGTGGCGGCGCCGCTCGGCACCGTGCCGCGCCAGACCCCGCGCTTCGAGCGGGTAGGCGGCTATTTCGTCGAGGAAGTCCGACGCCAGCTCGCCCGCACCTTCGGCGAGAAGCGCGAGGATGGGCCGTACAGCGTTTATGACGGCGGACTGTGGGTGCGCACCTCGCTCGATCCGCAGCTGCAGGCCTATGCCCAGCGGGCGCTGCGCGACGGCCTGCTCCGCTATGATCGCGGGCGCGGCTGGTCCGGCCCGATCGGCAAGGTGCAGTTCGAAGGCGATGGCTGGTATTCGGCCTTTGCCTCGAAGAACGTCGGCGTCGATTACGACAACTGGCGCGCGGCGGTGGTTATTGCCCGCGATGCCCGCGCGGCCCAGCTCGGCTTCGACGATGGCGAAACCGGCACGCTTCCGGCCGGCGCCGCCGCCATGCCGGTGCGGGGCAAGGGCGGGCGTGCGTTCGACGCGATCAAGGTCGGCGACATTCTGGCGGTGGCCCCCGAAGGCGGCGCGTGGAGCCTGCGCAGTGTGCCCAAGATCTCCGGTGGCATGGTCGTCGAGGACCCGTCCACCGGCCGCATCCTGGCGATGCAGGGCGGCTTCGATGCCCGGCTACAGGCGTTCAACCGCGCCACCCAGGCGACCCGCCAGCCGGGCTCGACGATCAAGCCGATCGTCTATGCCGCCGCGCTCGAGAATGGGATGACCCCCGCTTCGATCGTTGTCGATGGACCGTTCTGTGTGTGGCAGGGCGCAGGGCTGGGGCAGAAATGCTTCCGCAACTTCGGCAATGCCCGCGGTGCCGGCCCGCGCACGCTGCGCTGGGGCATCGAACAGTCGCGCAACCTGATGACGGTGCAGATCGCCAACACCACCGGCATGGACAAGGTGGTCGACATGATCCAGCGCATCGGCATCTCGAAGACGCGGTTCAACCCCTATCTCTCCTATGCGCTGGGCGCCGGCGAGACGACCGTGCTGCGGATGGTGAACGCCTATTCGATCCTGGTGAACCATGGTCGCGCGCTGAATCCCACGCTGATCGATTTCGTGCAGGATCGCCGGGGCAGAGTGATTTTCCCGGCGAATTGGCGTCCGTGCCAGGGGTGCAATGCCAGCGATTGGAACGGCAAGCCGATGCCGCGGCCGGTGGCGCGCGGCCGCCAGGTGCTGGATCCGATGGTCGCCTATCAGATGGTGCATATCACCGAAGGCGTGATCCAGCGCGGTACCGCCACCGTGCTTCGCGATCTCGGCAGGCCGATGATGGGCAAGACGGGTACCACCAACGGCCCGACCGACGTGTGGTTCGTCGGCGGCACGCCGCAGATGATCGGCGGCCTGTATCTGGGCTATGACAGTCCGTCGAACCTGGGCGGCTATGCCCAGGGTGGATCGATCGCTGCGCCGATCTTCAAGCAGTTCGCGGTGCCGGCGTTCAAGGATATGGACGTGCTGCCCTTTACTGCGCCGCCGGGCGTTCGCATGGTGCGGATCGATCGGCGCAGCGGCCGTCCGGTACAGGGCGGCTGGCCGAGCGACGATCCGCTGTCGCCGGTGATTTGGGAAGCGTTCCGACCGGAAAGCGATCCGCGCCGCACCCGCCGCACCGCCAATGAAGGCGCGGCACCCGTCGCGGCGCCGACCACGCAGCGCAAGGCCGATCGCCAGGGCGACAGCGATTTCTTGCAACGGCAGGGCGGAATCTACTAGCGGGGCGCCCACACCCTATATTGGCTTGGATCGCCGCATCGTCCGTGGTGCGGCCAGCGGTTACTTCGGAAGGTTTGGAACATGCGCGCTGAAGCGCAGGCATATGTCGACAAGATCAACAGCGCGCTGGCGCTGCTGCGCCGCTCGCTCGACTGGGACCGCGCGCTGCGCCGCCTCGACGAGCTGAACGCGCGCGTTGAGGATCCGACGCTGTGGAACGACGCCAAGAAGGCGCAGGACGTGATGCGTGAGCGTCGCCGCCTCGACGAATCGATCACCGCGACGCGGGCGATCGAGAGCGAGCTCAACGACACCGTCGAGCTGATCGAGATGGCTGAGGCCGAGGGCGACGAGGAAATGGCGAGCGAGGGCACCGCCAGCCTGGGCCAGCTCGCCGATCGCGCGGAGCAGGACAAGGTGAAGGCGCTGCTCTCCGGCGAGGCCGATCCGAACGACACCTATATCGAGATCAACGCCGGCGCCGGCGGCACCGAATCGAACGATTGGGCTGAAATGCTCCAGCGCATGTACACGCGCTGGGCGGAACGCCACGGCTACAAGGTCGAGCTGGTCGACTATCATGCCGGCGAACAGGCGGGCATCAAGTCGGCGACGCTGCTGTTCAAGGGCGAAAACGCCTACGGCTATGCCAAGACCGAGAGCGGCGTGCACCGGCTGGTGCGCATCAGCCCGTTCGATTCGAACGCGCGCCGCCAGACCAGCTTCGCCTCCGTCTGGGTCTATCCGGTGATCGACGACAATATCGACATCGAGATCAACGAGAGCGAGCTGCGCATCGACACCTATCGCGCCTCGGGTGCGGGCGGGCAGCACATCAACACCACCGATTCGGCGGTGCGCATCACCCACTTGCCCACCGGCATCGTCGTGCAGTGCCAGAACCAGCGTTCGCAGCACAAGAACCGCGCCGAGGCCTATAACCAGCTCCGCGCCCGCCTCTACGAGCGCGAACTGGCCGAGCGGGAAGCGGCGGCCAACGCGGTGAATGCCACCAAGACCGATATCGGCTGGGGGCACCAGATCCGCTCCTACGTGCTCCAGCCGTACCAGCTGGTGAAGGATCTGCGCACCGGTGTGGCTTCCACCGCGCCGAGCGACGTGCTCGACGGTGATCTCGACAGCTTCATGGCTGCCGCGCTAGCACAGCGCGTGACGGGCGAAGCCGTCGTGGTGGAGGATGTCGATTGAGCTTGCCCGCGCGGCCCCTGCTGCTCGGCGTAGCGCTGCTGCTGGCGGCGTGCGACGGCAGTCCGCGGGCTGTGCGCCAAGAGCGCCCCGATCCGGCGAACTCGGGCTTTCCGGCTGCAGACCGGCCGGTGGCGACGATCGTGTCCTCCCGCTGGTCGAACGAGGAAGCACGCGATCGGCTCAACGAAGCCGGCAAGGTGATGGACCTGGCGGGCATCCGGCCCGGCATGACGGTGGCCGATATTGGCGCCGGCGAAGGCTATTACACCATCCGCCTGGGCCAGCGTGTCGGCGCCAAGGGTCGGGTGGTCGCCGAGGACATCGTCCCCGACTACATCAGCGCGCTTGCAACGCGCGTGGTGCGCGAGAAGCTCGACAATGTCAGCGTGCGGCTGGGCCTGCCCGCCGATCCGCGGCTGCCCGAAAACAGCTTCGATCGCGTGCTGATGGTGCACATGTATCACGAGATCGAATCGCCCTATGAGTTCCTGTGGCGGCTGCGCCCCTCGCTCGCGCCGGGCGGGCAGGTGATCGTGGTCGACGCCGATCGCGCGACCGAAAATCACGGAACTCCGCCGGCGCTGCTCAAATGCGAGTTCGCGGCGGTGGGCTATGCCCAGGTCTCGATGCTGCCGATGGCATCGGCGGGCGGCTATATGGCGGTGTTCGAGGCGCGTGGGGAGCGGCCTGAGCCGGAATCGATCCGGGCCTGCAAGTCCGGCGCCCGCGCCAAGGCCGTCACGCCCCAGCCGAACGGCGCGCACGAGTAATCCCTTCTTCTAAGCCCCAGCCCTCCACTGAAGGGGGGGCTAGGAAGAAGAACGAAGGGATGACTTCCCCCGCCACACCCGCTAATCCCGCGCGACCCATGACTGACGCAACCGATCCCACGCGCGACTGGCGCGACACCGTCTTCCTGCCGAAGACCGATTTCCCGATGAAGGCCGGCCTTGCTGCCAAGGAACCCGCCATCCTCGAGCGCTGGGCGCGAATTAATCTCTACCAGAAGCTGCGCAAGGCCCGCGCCGGCCGCGAGCGCTTCCTGCTGCACGATGGCCCGCCCTATGCGAATGGCGACATTCACATGGGCCATGCGCTCAACAAGATCCTCAAGGACATCGTCGTCCGCAGCCAGAGCCTGATGGGCAAGGACGCGCCCTACGTCCCCGGCTGGGACTGCCACGGCCTGCCGATCGAGTGGAAGGTCGAGGAAGCGTACCGCGCCAAGAAGCTCAACAAGGACGAAGTCGATCCCGTCGCCTTCCGCGCCGAATGCCGCGCCTATGCCGAGAAGTGGGTGACGGTGCAGCGCGGCCAGTTCGAGCGGCTCGGCATCCTGGGCGACTGGGACGATCCCTATCTCACCATGAAGTTCGACGCCGAGGCGCGGATCGCCGGCGAACTGCTCAAGTTTGCCGAGAGCGGCCAGCTCTATCGCGGCGCCAAGCCGGTGATGTGGTCCCCGGTCGAAAAGACCGCGCTGGCCGAGGCCGAGGTCGAGTATGAGGACATCACGTCCACGCAGATCGACGTGGCGTTCGAGATCACCGAGGCACCGAACGCGCCCGAGCTGGTCGGCGCGCATGCGGTGATCTGGACGACCACGCCGTGGACGATCCCGGTGAACCAGGCGTTGGCATACGGCGAGGGGATCGCTTACTCTCGCGTACCTGCGAGCGATGGACGCACCTACCTCGTTGCTTTTGATCTCGTTGATGCATTCCTCAAGCGGACCGGTTTGAGTCTCCGTGACGAGGCTTCGCTGCCCGCCGATGATGCGGGCTTGATGTTCGCTAACGTGCTGAAGGGCTCCCAGCTCGCCGGCGCCGTCGCCCGCCATCCGATGCACCGTCTCGGCGGGTTCTTCGCCAAGCCGCGGCCGTTCCTGCCCGGCGACTTCGTCACCACCGATGCGGGTACCGGCCTCGTCCATATGGCGCCGGATCACGGCGAGGACGATTTCCTGCTGTGCAAGGCGCACGGCATCGATCCGGTGTTCGCGGTCGACGGCGCGGGCATGTACCGCGCCGACTGGCTCTGGCTCGGCGGCCAGGGATCGGTGATCAACAAGAAGTTCGTCAGCGCCGAAGGCCCGATCTGTTCGGACCTGCGCGCCGCCGGCGCGCTGCTCGCCGCCTCGGACGACTTCCAGCACAGCTATCCGCACAGCTGGCGGAGCAAGGCGAAGATCATCTTCCGCGCCACGCCGCAATGGTTCATCCCGATGGACCGTCCCTCTCCCCTCCCGCTTGCGGGAGGGGCCGGGGGTGGGCCCTCGCTCTCCACCAGCGATGCACTCGCGGAGGCCGGGGGCCCACCCCCCAGCCCCCTCCCGCAGGCGGGAGGGGGAGCGCAAGGCAACGCCCCCACGCTCCGTGAAATCGCGCTCGATTCGATCGAGCGCACCCGCTGGGTGCCCGAGCGCTCGATCAACCGCATCCGTGCGATGGTCGAGGGACGCCCGGACTGGGTGATCAGCCGCCAGCGCGCCTGGGGCGTGCCGATCGCGCTCTACGTCAACCGCGCCACCGGCGACTATCTCCGCGACCCCGCGGTCAACGCCCGCATCCTCAACGCCTTCCGCGCCGGCGGGGCCGATGCCTGGTTCCAGGCCGACCACCAGGCGCTGCTCGGCCCCGACTACCGGGCCGAGGATTATGAGGTCGTCACCGACATTCTCGACGTGTGGTTCGACAGCGGCTCGACCCACAGCTTCGTGATCGAGGCGCGCTATGGCGAGGGCGTGCGCGCCAACCTCTATCTCGAAGGCTCGGACCAGCATCGCGGCTGGTTCCAGTCGTCGCTGCTGGAGTCGTCGGGCACGCGCGGCCGGGCGCCCTATGACGCGGTGCTCACCCATGGCTTCGCGCTCGACGGCCAGGGCAAGAAAATGTCCAAGTCGCTCGGCAACGTCGTTGATCCCTTGAAGATCATCGGCGAGAGCGGCGCGGACATCCTGCGCCTCTGGGTCGCGCAGACCGACTATTTCGACGACGTCCGCATCGGCAAGGAAGTGCTGGCCGGCACCGGCGACGCCTATCGCAAGATCCGCAACACCTTCCGCTATCTGCTGGGTGCGCTCGACGGGTTCGGCGAGGCCGAGAAGGTTGCGGTTGCCGACATGCCCGAGCTGGAGCGCTATGTGCTCCACAAGCTGGCGGCGCTCGATGCGGAGCTGCGTTCGGCCGCGGAGGCGTTCGAATTCAACCGCTATGCGCGCGCGCTCGGCGACTTCATGAACGAGGACCTCTCGGCCTTCTTCTTCGATATCCGCAAGGACTGCCTCTATTGCGATGCGGAGAGCGATCCCAAGCGCCGCGCCTATCGCACCGTGCTGGACGTGCTGTTCCACGCGCTGGTCCGCTATGCCGCGCCGATCCTCGCCTTCACCGCCGAGGAAGTGTGGCAGAGCCGCTTCCCGAGCGAGGACGGGTCGGTCCACGAGCTGGAATGGCCGGTGCTGCCGGAAGGCGCGTCGGTCGAGCATGACTGGACCGCGATCCGCGCGCTGCGCCAGACCGTCACCGAGGCGATCGAGCCCTATCGCCGCGAGAAGAAGGTCCGCTCCAGTCTGGAGGCCGAAGTGACGGTGCCGACTCTGCCGATGCCGGCGGAGGAGCTCACCGAGCTGTTCATCGTCGCGAAGGTCGATTCCGCCGCCGATGTCACGGTGAGGCCCACCGATCGCCACAAATGCGGCCGGTGTTGGCGGCATCTTCCCGAAGTGATGCTGGACGGTGCCCTGTGTGACCGTTGCGCAGAGGTGGTGTCGTGACGAAATCGGTGCGGATATTGGGCTTTGGTGCCGCGCTGATCGTGTTCCTGCTCGATCAGCTTACCAAATATATCGTCACCGGTCCGCTGGGGCTGGTGGTGCAGAATGATTCGCTGACGATCCTGCCGATCTTCGACCTGCGCTTCGTCAAGAATGTCGGTGTATCGCTGGGCCTGCTCTCGGCAAACAGCCCGGCGTCACGCTGGCTGCTGGTGCTGATGACCGCGGCCATTGCGGTGGGCGTGCTGGTGTGGATGCTGCGCGAGCGGAAGAAGGGCGATGTGCTTGCGCTCGGCTTGGTGTTGGGCGGCGCTTGCGGCAACATCCTTGATCGTGCCCGGCTCGGCTATGTCGTCGATTTTGCCGATCTGCATTTCGGCGAGTGGCGCCCCTTTTTGGTCTTCAACGTCGCCGATGCGGCGATTACCATCGGCGTGGTGATCCTGCTGATCCGCGCCCTGCTCGTTCGCGACAAGACACCCAAGTCGCCTGCCCCTGTGGAGAAGAAATTCAATGCGTAAGTTGATCCTCGTCGCGACCGGCGTCGCCCTGGTGGCCTCGCTGTCGGCGTGCGGCAAAAAGGGGTATGATCGGGCGCGTCCGGACGAGTTCGCCGTCGCCCGTCAGGCACCGCTGGTGATCCCGCCTGACTTCTCGTTGCGTCCGCCGCAGCCGGGTGCGGCGCGCCCGCAGGATACCAACCCGTCCGATCAGGCGCTGGAAGCGCTGTTCGGCGGTTCGGCCGCACGCAGCCCTTCGGAGAACGCCACGCTGGACGCGGCCGGTGCGGCAAGCGCCGATGCCGGTGTCCGCAGCAGCGCCGGCAGTCCGGCGACCAACGTGGTCGACAAGGGCACAACGACCCGCGACATCCTTTCGGCCCCGCAGGGTGATGGACGCGACGCGAGCGTGAAAACGCCCCAGTAAAGCGCAGATCGGATGCAGTTCGGTGGGCCGCCGGTCCGCTTTGCGGGCCGGCGGCTTCTGCGTCGATGGCAGGGCGCTGGCGCAGCGCCCCACGTCTCACCCCTTCATCGCCTCGATCAGTTTTTTGACTTCCTGGCTGCGGCCGCGAGGCAGCACGAGCACATCGGCGCCCGAGGCGACGACAATCAGATCCTTCACACCCACCAGCGCGACGCGCTTGCCGGGCTCGCTCTGCACCAGGCAATTTTCTGCTTCGATCGCGACCACGTCGCCCCGGACGACATTGCCACCGGCATCCGGATTGCTGATCGCGTGCAGCGCATCCCAGCTGCCGACATCGCTCCAGCCCATCGAAACCGGCACAACGGCAACGCGCGGTGCCTTTTCCATTACCGCATAGTCGATCGAATCGGCAGGGCAGGCGGCAAAGCTTTCAGCATCAGGGAAGATGCGCGTGCCCTCACGCCGGGCCCGGTCCATCGATTGCTGTGCGGCGACGAGCATTTCCGGCGCGTACACGCTGAGTGCGCCCAGATACATGTCGGCACGGAACAGGAAGATGCCACCGTTCCAGGCATGGTCGCCCGATGCGAGCATCGCTTCTGCGCGATCGCGCGGCGGCTTTTCGACGAACCGGTCGACGCGGTGGACACCGGGTGCGAGCTGTTCTTCGCCGATCTTGATCCAGCCATAGCCAGTTTCCGGCGAGTCGGGCGCGATGCCGAAAGTAACCAGCCAGCCATCGTTGACCAGCGGCAAGGCAATTTCGATCGCGGCGTGAAAGGCTGCGACATCGCCGATCACATGGTCCGAGGGCATCACCAGGATCGGCTCGCTGCCGCCGCCCGCCGCCATTGCCGCCAGCGCAATCGCAGGCGCCGTGTTGCGGCCGATGGGCTCAAGGATCAGCGCTTTGATCGCGAGATCCATATGTGCGATCTGCTCTTCGACCAGATCGGTGTGAAAGGCGTTCGCCACGATGATCGGCGCGGTGAAGCGCTCGCCCGAAGTGCGGCGGACGGTGAGCTGCAGCATCGTCTCTTCGGCCGTGAGCGAGAGAAGCTGCTTGGGGCGTTCGGGCCGCGACATCGGCCACAGGCGTGTTCCCGAACCGCCCGAAAGGATTACGGGCGTGATCGGTTTTTGTGCCAGCATGCAGGGAAGCTCCTTCATCAACTCGAGAATAGGCATAGGTCTGCAATCGCTAGGCGACGAATTGGTTACAGCAACGGCCAAATTTCTTTGTCGAAACGATCTGAACGACGAAGCACTGGATCCGTTTACCCTTCCCTGCAGCAATCGCAAGGTGATGATGCTTGGCAAGGTCGGTACTTTCCACGGCGCTGGCCAGGTCTGGCCATGTTCATCCGCCGATCGGAGCCATGATCTGCTTGTTGCTCACGTCTGCGCTACGCCGAAGTTTAGGAAGTTTAGGCTCTTCGCGGATTTGCGCACGAGGGCGACATGCTGACGGATCGTTCAAAGAGCGGCCGCTAACGGCATGAGAACATATAGGGAATATAACGGCAAAGTACAAGGGTGTGCGCTCGCTCCCGACCCGAAACCGGCTATAGGAGCAATATGACCGATCCGCTGATCCGCATCGCCGAGGCGCTGGAGCGCCTGGCGCCGCCGCCCGCGCCGCCCGCCGACCTGCAGGCACACCCCGCTTATGTGTGGCGGGGCCGGGCGCTGGCGCCGGCGCGGGCGTTTGCGCCGATGCCGCTGGTCTTCCTGCAAGGTGTGGAGAAGCAGCGGGCCGCGCTCCTCGCCAATCTGGAGCGGCTGTCGGCCGGCGCGTCGGCGCAGGACGTGCTGCTGTGGGGGGCGCGCGGCACCGGCAAATCGGCGCTGGTGAAAGGCGCGGTGGGCGAGGTGCAGGCGCAGGGCGGGCGGCTGGCGCTGGTCGAAGCGGCGACGACGCATCTGGAGACGCTGCCCGATCTGTTCGCGCTGCTGGCCGGCACCGATCGGCCGTTCGCGATCTTCATCGACGATCTCGGCTTCGACGCCGCCGCCGATGCCCGCGCGCTGCGATCGATGCTGGAAGGCGGGGCCGAGGCACGGCCGGCCAATTGCCGGCTGCTGGTCACCTCCAACCGCCGCCATCTGCTGCCGCGCGACATCGAAGCGCAATCGAGCGCGATCAACCCGCGCGATTCGATCGACGACGATCTGGCGCTGGCCGATCGCTTCGGCCTGTCGCTGGGGTTCCATGTGGTCGATCAGGACACCTATGTCGCGATCGTGCGCGGCTATGCCGAGGCGCATGGGCTGGTGTTCGAGCCGGCGGATGCGATCCAATGGGCGACGCGGCGGGGAAGCCGGTCTGGGCGTGTGGCGTGGCAATATGTGGTGGAATTGGCGGGGCGGCAGGGGAAGCGGGTTTAGGGCTTGTCGCGCGTTTAGAAGGGGCGTCGCGACAGTGTGCGTTGCCGAGTTTTAGTCAGCCGTGAATGGCGTAAATTGGTGGTTAGCCGCCGTTCCGTTGTTGGGTTATAGGGCCGAATG
>NZ_ALBQ01000016.1 GCF_000282895.1 Sphingomonas sp. ATCC 31555 | reverse complement strand
CGATTCCTAATCGAGAGGTCGGAGGTTCGAATCCTCTCCGGGCCACCACACAAACCATTATAAACCGAGACTTTTGGACGCTCGGCGCATGCTGGTGCCGGGCCGTTTTGACATGTGTTTGGACACGTGTTTTGACATTCGCGGTCTGTTCCCGTCGCTGTAAGCGTCCGGTGGCGGCCGTTGCGCGAAAAAGAGCGTCGGCTCCCCGCCCAATCCGAGTCGTTCAGCGTCGCAATTGTGGAACCCGACACCTGCCGTTTGTTCATCTCTGACGTCGAAGCTGCAATGACGAGGCCTGGGACGAAGCTGCCGTTACCGCGTGTTCGTGAAGCGTCGGCTTGCAGCCGAACATCGGACGTTCAAAAGGACAGCTTGCGGAGGCGGCGAACTTTCGAACGTGCTTCGCTCGGCTGCATAGCATCAAAAGCTTGCCCATTCTCCTGCGTTCACAGTGCTCTGCCGAGCCGCCGCTGATCGCTCGGCACGCGGTGGCGCGCTGGCAGTGGCGGCGGGTCTTGCCCGCTTGGAGCCTTCCGAGCGAAAGCGGCTCGCCTGCTCACTGAGCACCGCTACCTCCTGTGCGAGCTGTCGCGCAGCGGCGGACGTTTCTTCGACCATCGCTGCATTCTGCTGCGTCGACCGGTCCATTTCCGCGAGCGCGACGCTGATCTCGTTCACTGCCTTCGACTGCGACTGGTTCGCAGAGGCCATGGTCGAGAGTTGCGAGCGGACCTCATCGACGTCGTTGGTGATGTCGTTGAAGGCGACTCCAACGCGGAGGACCATGTCAACGGCGCTTTCGACCTGCAGTTGTGTCGTCGTCAGCTGGTCTTTGGCTCGGCCAGCCTCCTCCTCGGCGCGCATGGCCAATGCCGACACCAAGTCTGCGACAACGGCGAACCCTCTACCTGCTTCCCCCGCGCGCCCAGCTTCGACGGCCGCATTCATCGCAAGAACGCGCGTTTGGAACGCAATCTTGTCTAAGCCTTCGATGACGCTGTCGATGCCTTTTGCGCTGTCATTGACTTTACCCATAGCCTCGGCGGCCTCGCTGGCGGTCTCTCGACCCGCATTTACCGTGCTCACTGCAGCGTCGGCCCGAGTAACTGTCTGGCGCGCGGCGCTTGCGGTCTCAACTAGACGCTGGTCGATCTGAATTATGGCTGCCGTGGTCTGCTCCAGCGCGGCAGCGTTCGCCTCGGTTCTTTTGGCGAGATTCTCCGATGCGCGGGCAATTTCGGTCGCGCCTCCATGGATCGCCACCGTGCTGTCGTTGATCGCCGAGAGCAGGGACTGGAGCTGATTGAGCGTCTGATCGAATGCTTGTTCCAAGGTCCGGTAGGCCTTGGGCAGCCGCCCCTTCAGTGATTGGGTGAGATCTCCATCGGCAAGCGCTGCAAGGCCACTGCTCACCGTGGTGATGATCGACCGGAGTTCGTCCGCCTGTTGCTGACGCTCCAGGGAAGTCGCGGCTTCGGTTTCGGCGCGCTGTTGGCTCTCCAGTCGCAGCGCTTCGAGGAGACGTGTCATGCTGGTCGCCATCAGGACCAGGGCTCCGGCTTCGGCAATCAGGACGACTGCGTGCAGCAAGATGCGGCCGAGGCCTCCGCCGTTCGTGAAAACCCAATCGGGCATGAGCATGCCTAAGAGGAGATGGTGCACGGCGACGACGACCGTCCCTGCGATCAACGCCTTCGGGTCGCAAAGGACAGCGCTTGCAGCGAGTGCTGCGAAGAAGATCATGTGCAGATCGACCTGCCACGCTTCGCCTTTGAAAAGGATGAGCAAGAGCGCCGGCTGTGCGACGATGGTCATGGTAACGATCATGCGAGCGCGCGTATCGCCAGAGCCCTTCAGCGCGAGGAAGATCGGGTAAGCGACTAGGACCGTGGCCATGAGACCTAGCGACCAATCGCCCGTCACGACGGCACCCGCGACATTGGCTAGCGCCATCGTCGCCATAAGGACCGCCAGGAAGCGCATCCCGATGAGGCGCAGCGCATTAAGCGAAAGCATATTCACTGCATCAATTTCCCTGAAGTTTGCCGCATAGGGGAGGGCTCCCGGAGACCACAAGGACGCCACTCCGAAGCATCTGGGGCAATAAGGGGATCCGCTCGCCCCGCACAAAGCGTGAGCTCGGCAGGTAGCCGATGCCCGTCACTTCCGCTCCGGACCGCGCAACAAGCGTGTCAATGTCCCGAGAAGCCTGGGCGGTGAGAGGGACAAGCAGCATCGAGCCGCGCTCGGGAGGTGCAAGCCCAACGAGCGACGATGCAAACACAAGGGCTGCTTGCGCTGCCATGCCGACTCGGCCGGTTGTCTGGCGCAGAGGGAAGCTCGAATCCAGAGGCATTCGCGTAATTAAGCACAGGAGGCACTACACAGCGGTTAAAGGGGCACTGAAGGAATCTACGTAACTCCCTCGACCGAAAGGCCAGCAGGGCTTTCGCGCAACCGGCTGCTTCGCAAATCTCGAACAGCAGCTTCTATCAGGACCGGACGTTCACCGAAGCTGCCATGAACGGCCAATTTTGGGTCGGTACCGCCGCAGGCGATCGCCGGATCGTGGGACTTCGCCGCCGTTCCAGAGGATTACCGTGAATGTCGGGTTTCGGAAGAAGCGGCCGCTCGCGGACACGCTGCGGCCAATCTGGGGGAAGTTGCTGTTGCGGGCGTGGCGGCCATGCCGCCGACGATAGCAAGTTGCCGCTCTCGAGCTGACGCCGGCAGTTGATTTTTTTTGGCTAGCGCGATCGCCTATTTCAGCTAGGCGCAGACAAGTCGGCGACTCCGTAGCGCCCTCCAGCAGGATGGCAGGGGCCCCTGGACGACGTCTGGGGTGTGAGTGACGGCGGACTACAGCTGAGAAGCCGGCGCGCGCCACCATAACGGCATCGACTGTCTATCCTGGAATACGGTGTCGCTGCATGAGACAAGCCCGCCCGGCACGCCTTGTAACGGCTTGCCGGGCGGGATCGCTGTCAGGCGGCCTGCAGCATCTGTTGCAGGTCGACATGGGCATCGCCGGTCGGGCGGATGTCGAATTTTTCGACCAGGATTCCGAGCACTTCGGGCGTGAGGAACTGCGGCAGCGTCGGGCCTAGATGAATGCGTCGCAGTCCGAGGTGCAGCATTGTCAACAGCACCGCAGTCGCCTTCTGCTCGAACCAGCTGATCGCATAATGCAGCGGAAGGTCGTTCACGCCGACGCCCAGCGCCTCGGCCATCGCCGTCGCGATGCGGATGGCCGAATAGGCATCGTTGCACTGGCCGATGTCGAGCACGCGCGGCACACCGTTGATGCTGCCCAGTTCCTCGCGGTTGAAGCGGAACTTGCCGCAGCCGAGCGTCAGCACCAGGCTGTCCTGCGGCGTCGCCATGGCAAGGTCGTGGAAATAGTTGCGGCCAGGACGCGCACCGTCGCAGCCGCCGATCAGGAACAGGTTCTTCACCTCGCCCTTGCCGATCATGCCTAGGAGCGTGTCGGCCACACCCATCACCGTGTTGCGGGCAAAGCCGATGGTGATGGTCTGTTCGGCAGCGTCCTCGGCGAAGCCAGGTTGAGCCTGCGCGCAGGCGATGGCCGGCGCGAAATCGTGATCGGTCAGGTGTGGCAGCCCGTTCCAGCCCACCGGCCCGGCGGTGAAGATGCGGTCTGCATAGCCTTTCAGATTGGGGTTAATCAGGCAGTTGGAGGTCATCACGATCGCCCCCGGAAAGGCGTCGAAATCCTTCTGCTGGTCTTGCCAGGCCCCGCCGTAATTGCCGGCGAGATGCGCATATTTCTTCAGGCCCGGATAGGCGTTGGCCGGCAGCAATT
The DNA here is from genome assembly GCF_000282895.1 of Sphingomonas sp. ATCC 31555. Taxonomy (GTDB): domain Bacteria; phylum Pseudomonadota; class Alphaproteobacteria; order Sphingomonadales; family Sphingomonadaceae; genus Sphingomonas. The sequence continues at coordinate 33,552 of NZ_ALBQ01000016.1, read as the reverse complement.
CGCCATGCGTGTACACCAGCACGCCCGTGCCTTCGCTTTGCTGGAGGATCGCCTCCAGATCGCCCATGTCGTGGCCGGAGACGAGCAGGCACTTACCCGCGCGCGGCGTCATCCGCACCGCCGTCGGCTCCGGGTGGCCGAAGCGGCCGGTATTGGCAGCGTCGAGCATCTCCATCACCTTCAGGTTGAGCGCGCCGATCGCCAGCGCGTTGCCCAGCAGCGCGTCCACGTCGGTCGGATCGGCGGCGAGGAAGGCGGCGATGCGGTGGAACTCGGCGCTGACCGCCCCATCTTCGACTCCGAGCACGCGGGCATGCTCGCCGTACGCCGCGGTGCCCTTCAGCCCGTACAGGATCAGGTTACGAAGCCCGACGATGCTGGGCCCATCACGATCCATGAAGCGCTGGATCGCGGCGAACGGCGCGGCCGCCGCCAGTTCGGACGCGGTGGTGCCGGGATTCCAGCTGGCAGGTTCGGCAAGCGCCGAGAGGTCCGCGCCGGCCGCCTCCGCGAGCAGCCGCGCCCGCTCCCGCATCGAAAGTGCGCGCCCGATCAACGGCACGAAGCGCGTGTCGTCGAAGTTGACGTTGGTCAACGTGGTGAACCAGGCGTGCGGCGTGAAGGCGTCCACCGCTGCATCGCGCGCGCCCCTCGCGGCCGCGCGATCGGCATAGACCGAGACGCCCTGCATCACGCGCAACAACACGTCCTGCAGATCGGCGACCTGCGCCGTCTTGCCGCAAGATCCCATCTTCGCAGCGCAGCCGCCCTTGTTCGATTGTTCGCACTGGACGCAGTACATTGCCGGTCTCCAAGTAAAGCTGAATTTCGAATTCCAGTTATTCGACCGGCACTCCCGCCACTTTGACGAATGTCAAAACTACGTGCTTTCCCCACTGCATCTGCATGCTTGGCCAGGTAAGAAGGCCCCGGCATGCAACTGACCCGTCACTCCGATTATGCGCTCCGTCTGCTCATTCATCTGGGCAGCACCGGGCTGGGGCGCGTCTCCATCGCCTCCGTGGCGGAAGAGCAGGACATCTCCGCCACCCATCTGATGAAGATCGCCAACGGTCTCGCGCATGCCGGCTTCATCCAGGCGGTGCGCGGGCGCAGCGGTGGAATCCGGCTGGCGCGCGATCCGGCCGAAATCAATCTAGGCGCGGTGCTTGACGCCACCGAACCACGCTGCCCGATGGTTGATTGCACCGGCTGCCGGCTGGCCCGCGGCTGCAATCTGCCCGGGGTGTTGGACGAGGCGCGACGCGCGTTCATGGACGTGATTCGCCGCCACACGCTGGCGGACGTGCTGCGGGGGCACGGCGGCCTGCTCCGGCCGCACCGTGCGCGTCACACCGGTGATCACGGCGTAATGAGCCGGTAGATGCAGAACGCGCCCTGCCGTTAAGCCGCCTCCATCACGCCTCCAGAAGCCGTTGTCGGTTTTATCGAGCCGCACGGCACAATCGGGAACTCCTCGACCCTGAGGGTTGGGCATCACATCAATAGCAAGTGCCTCTCACCGAGGCTGGGAGCCCCGATAGTCACCGGTTCTCCGAGCGGGGAGCTGAAGCGGTTCGCTCCGATCCGGCGGGAGCCGAATGGCAAGGCGCAGGTCCTGATGCGTGGCGATGTGAGCACAGGTGCTCCGAGACCGGGCAGCAGCTGACTCAATTGAGGGCCGTAGCGCAAACTGGAGGAGTTCAGGGAAGCACGTCACCGATGCCACACCCAATCACACCCTCGTTGAGGGACGCGACCCACCAATCAGCACCCTTCTCGTCGAGAAGTACGTTTCTTGCGCGATCTTCGATAATGACATAATTCTAAAATAACGCCGCAGATCGGCGGTGCGAGGCATCCATGCCAAATCTGCTGAAGATTATACATCGTTACCATTATGATGCTGTGCTTTTCGCAGGCTGCCTCGCCGCCAGTACGTTCTGGCTGCTTTGGTTCCGCGTCTTTGAGGTAACGGTTCCGATCTCGTTATCGATCGGCATCGCCGTCGCCGGACTGACATCAGGAGGGATCAGAAGGTGGCCGGCAGTTTCAATGGGAATATTCTGCGCCTTCCTTCTATTGAACTCGTTTCACGTCGGCGTGGAGCCGGTTGCGACAACCGCCGCCCTGACGATCGGGGGCATTTGCACTGCGTGGGTCATCGGACGGACGAGCGTGGAGTCGAGCGACCTGCTTGAACCGCAAGCGCTGCTCCGGGTTCTCGGCGCGGTTGCAATAGGGTCCCTTGTAGCCGCGGCGATCAGCGGCGTCGGCATAGCGCTGATGAGACCGGTGGAGTTGCCGACGGAGATTGTTGGCCGCTGGATACGTTTTGGCCTGGGCATGATGATAGCAACGCCTCTGGTACTCGTGTGGGCAGCCACTCCGATGCAGAGATGGCATATTGCGGATTGGCTCGGCCTTGCCTCCCTGCTCGCGATCACCACGGCGGTGGCTTCATGGACATTCCTGCGCAACGACACGGATCCGATCGCTTGGCTGGTATACCCGCCTCTTATCTGCGTAGCCCTTGTCTATCACCTCCGCGGCGCGGTGACCGCTACTGCAATCGTGACGCTTATCGTTCTGTGCGGCACCAGCCTGGGCCTAGGACCATTCGCCCTTGCGCCCCCGCACTCCCGGACACTGCTGGCCCAAGGATTTGTCGCGGTCGTCAGCGCGTCCACACTGTTGCTGGCAGCCTTCGCAGACAAACGGAGATTGGACGCGCATCGAAAGATCGCTGAGCAGCGATATCGCGCCGTCTTCGACCAACATGGTGTTGGAGTGGCGCTTCTATCGCTTGATGGCACATACCTGGAGATGAATGCGCGTGGCCTGGAAATTTGCGGCTATGCCAGGGAAGAGATCGTGGGTGCCGACTATCGGCTCCTCGAACCCAATGCGCCTCCCTATGGCACAAATCTTCCTTCAGCCGGAGCGCTCGGAGGAAATTGTGATGTTTCCGAGGAGCGTGCTATCCTCACCCGTCAGGGCAATTGCCGCATCTTGGACGTGGCAACCAATATCGTTCGGCGGCCCGACGGCACCCCCGACCATCTGATCGCCGTTTCCAACGACATCACCGAACGGGTGGAAGCTCGCAACGCGCTCGCCGAAAGCGAAAGACGACTCCGTCTCGCGCTGGAGGCCAGTGGCACAGGGGTATGGGAGATCGACCTGCCGCAAATGCGGCTGCACCACTCTGCGGAAAGTGCCTGCCTGTTCGGGCAGGAACCGCGGGAGGACGCCCTGCCGTTCGAAAGCCTGAAAGAAATCATCGCGGAGGATCAGTTTGAGTTGCTGACGACGGCGGTGTCAAAGGCAGCGATAGCCGGCGGGGTGATAGACTGCACAATCAGCGTCTTGCCGGCAAACGAGCGGAAGCGGTGGCTTCGAATGTACGGAAGTTGCGACTTGCAACCCGACAAGCCCCGGCTGCTCGGCCTCGTGATGGACGTGACCCGCGATTTCGAAGCAGCGGCGCGGCTCCGAGAGGCCAATGAGCGATTGCTCGGCGTTGCGCGGTTGAGCGCCATGGGGGCGGTCGCTTCCACCCTCGCGCACGAACTGAATCAGCCGCTCGCGGCGCTGACCAACTATATCGCGACGTGCAAGTACATCGCGAAGGCACGCACCGACACCGACCCCGCCGAATTGGATGCATTGGACCAGGCCAACGTGCAGGCGCAGCGCGCAGGCGGAATCATCCGGCGCATTCGCGCATTCGCACAGACCGGAGAAATTGAAACCCAGTTGATCAGCTTCTCGGCCATCATCGAAAGTGCGCGAGCCTCTATCCAGCATTTCAACCTCTTCAAGGGTGCGACCTTAGACTGTGACTTCGACACCCAGCCTGCGACCATATTGGGAGATCCGCTTCAGCTTGAGCAGGTCGTGACAAATTTGGCGCGTAACGCATTGGAGGCGACGCAACATCGGTCGGAGCCTTGGCTGCGGATGGTGACCAGGGTCTCCGAGGAGGAGGTCTTGGTGGAAATTGCAGATAACGGTGAAGGCCTTGATGAGGCGATGCTCAGCAACCTGTTCGAGCCGTTTCGGACGACGAAGACAACCGGCACCGGCTTGGGGCTGCCAATCTGCCGCACCATCGTCGAAGCGCATGGTGGGCGACTTTGGGCGGAGAACCGCGTCGAGGGCGGGGCTGTCTTCTGCTTCGCTCTCCCCCGGGCACATCCGTTGCGGGAGGTAGTCGCCTGAACATGCCACCAGCGCCCGATCCGGTTGATGTAGGATTGTCATCCGTTGGCGTGCTGCCTAAGCCTCCGCATCATGTCGAGCGATCTCAACATCGATCGTAAAGAAGCTCGTCGAGTTCGCCAGCGAGTCGCATCAGCGTCGGCCACGCCGCTTCGGATATGACCCTCGACGGCTGCAGACGGTGCGGGGATGCCGGGGTTGCCCATAACGCGCCGCGCGTAGTGCACGCGTCAAGCCGAAAGCAGTTGATTCCGCCCGTTCTTTTTGGCGCCATACAGCAGCCGATCAACGCCCTCGCAGAAGTCGCGGACATGCTGGCCATCGCACGGGACCACGGTGCTGACGCCCAGGCTCGCGGTGACGAACGGGCTGCAGTCCGACGCTGCGTTGGGAATTGCGAGTGCCTCGATGGCATGGCAGCAACGCCGCGCGAAATCCAGCGCAGCGGCTTCGTCCGTCTGGGGTAGAAGCAGGACAAACTCCTCGCCACCGAACCGCGCGACGACATCCTGTTCGCGTCCGACTTTCTTCAGCGCGGCGGCGACCGACACGAGGCACTCGTCGCCACGGAGATGGCCGTATAGATCGTTGAACCCCTTGAAATGATCGATGTCGAGCAAGATCATCGACAGCGGGCGGCGCGTGCGACGCGCCTCCTCCCAGCAGGCTTCGAGCCGTTCGTCGAACCGCCGACGGTTCGCGATCCGGGTCAGTCCGTCCTCGAAAGATAGGGCTTCCAGCTTCCGTTGCATCTTCGCTAATTCCTGCTCGATCCGCTTGCGTTCGCTGATGTCGAACATGAAGCCGATCAGGCTCTCCACATCTCCCTGGGCGTTGCGAACGACGTGGACGACGTCGCGGATCCAGACGAACCCCCTATCTTGCGTGAGCGCACGATAATCTGCCTCATGATCCACCCCCGCAATGGATTGAGCGACACAATAGTTGACGACATGCTCCCGGTCGTCCGGGTGAATGCGGGACGCCCAGTCCTCCACCGAGACCCAGCTGTCTTGCGGCCAGCCGAGCAGCGTCGCAATCTGGGGGCCGATATATTCGAAACGCATGGTCGCCCAGTCGATCTTCCACGGGATGGCACGCGTGGATTCGAGGAGCGTACGGTAAACTGCGTCCTCCGCGCTCGCGTTCGACCGGGCCGCTGCGCCGGAAGGCGCGTCGTCGGAACGAACAGAATGCGATTCTATCTGAGACATGGAAAGCGTGTCCGATCAATGGGTACGGCAGGCCGAAGCCGAGGGGGGCACGCTCTACCTGCGCCCTCGGGGTTAGAAAACCGTAATCTGGGACAGAGGTTGTTCGGGGCGTTTGAACAGCGGGGATACGTGAATTGCCGAGCTGTCAGCGGTGATACGCTGCCGCTGGCCGCTCAGGCGCAGCGGCTCGACATCAGCCGCGGCAGCATCTACTATTTTCCGCGGGCCGTACCCACATAGCTGAAAGGAGCGACGCCGGCCGGCGTCGCTTCGTAGCAAGAGATCCGCGTCCGTTCGAAGTTGAAGACTAGACGCCCTATCGACGGGGCAAAGATGTTCCGGTGTGCGTGTGTCGCCAGCCTTGATGACAGCCCTTCCGGAACAAGGGGGTGTACCAGCAGGGCTCGACTGCGGATTCAGCGTCCATCCTGCGCTCAAGTTGCAACCGTGCAGTGTAGAGGCCCCAGGCAAAGGGGGGCGGCCCGGCACGCATCTATGCCGGTACTGCATCCCTCTGATGACGGGGTCGCGTGCGTGGCGATCGCTCCGCTGCGGGCGATCGCGAGTTGGCAGAATCCACCTGGAAGCGCTTCGCCTGGCTGGCCAGGATTTCCACCTCCTCGGCAAGGCTCGCCGCAGCGGCCGACGTCTGTTCCACCATGGCGGCGTTCTGCTGCGTCGCGCGATCGACATCCGCAACCGCACTGGTGATCTGGCTTAGGGAACCCGACTGTGCATTGTTGTGGTCGCTCATTGTACCGATCAGCTGGTGGACCGTCGCGACGCCTTCCGCGATGGCGTCCAGCGCGCCATCGACCCGTCGTACGGCGTCCACGGCGGTGGCGATCCCCGCCTGCGTAACCGTCAGCTGTTCGCGGGCTCGCTTGGCCTCTTCCTCCGCGCGCATTGCAAGGGCGGAAACGAGATCCGCCACGACCGCGAAACCCCGCCCCGCCTCGCCGGCGCGACCGGCTTCGACGGCGGCGTTCATGGCGAGCACGCGCGTCTGAAAGGCGATCTTGTCCAGCCCCTCGATCACCGAGTCGATGTCCCGAGCACTCATGGCCACTGTGCCCATGGAATCGACCGCTTGGCTGGTGATCGAGCGGCCATGCTGCATTGTGGTGATCGCATCGTCGGCCCGGCGCATCGTCTCGGCGGAAGAAGCGGCGGTCGCACGCACCCGCGCATCAACCTCCACCAGCGAGGCGGAGGTCTCCTCCAGCGTAGCCGCATTGCTTTCAGTACGGCGCGCCAGATCCGCTGCGGCGTGCGAAATCTCTTTGGAGCCGGCCCGAATCGCTTCGGCACTCCGCAGGGTGTTGCCGATCAACGAACAGAGGCTTTCGCTCGCAGCGTTGAAGTTGGTCTTCAGGATGGCGAAGGGGCCGTTCAATTCGGTAGTCACGCGGTGGACGAGATCACCGCGCGCAAGGGCGGCAAGGCCGGTGCCGACGCTCTGGACGATCAGCGTGGTCTGCGCCTCCTTGGCATCCTCCGCCTCCCGAAGCTGGGTTCGCAGGACGGCCACGCTCTTGCCCAACTCGCTGAGCTCGTTGGTGCCGCCGGGCAGTGCGATATCGCCGCGCAGTTCCCCGCGGCCAATTGCATCCGTCGCGGAACGGATCTGCGACAGGGGGGCGATGATGCTCTGGGTGATACGCCGCACCAGCAAGATCAGGGCCGTGCCGATGGCGAGGAGAAGCAGCGCCGCGCCGGCCAGCAGAAGGTCAGCGCGCGTCTTCTGCGCGTTAGCGTCCGCGATCATGCCTGCCGCGACCGAGTCCTGTAGCGTTTTCAGGGCTTCGATGCGGGTGGTCGCCGCCTTCCACCACATCGCAGCATCCTGATCGAGCGACGCGCCCGACGCGCCGGCCGCGAACGCGGCATCACGATACTGCTGCACGATGCGCGCACTGGGATCCGCCAATAACCGATCGAGCGCGCCACGCTGCGCGTCTGTCGCAGCCTGCCCGAAATTTGCAAATGCCCCGTCCTGCAGCGCAATGACGCCCACGAATGATCGAAACGTCGCCGGATCGAAGCGACCGGCACCGAAGCCGGTGGCGCCCATCGCACGTTCCAGCCCTGCGGCCTCTTTTCCCTGGATGATGTAGATATAGGCGGCCTGCGCCTTCGCCTGTGACTTCGACGTGTTGGAGGTAGCAAGTCGCTGGATCGCATGGAGCGAGGTATTCACCATCTTCGTGTACCGCGCCGCAAGCACCGGAACCGTTAGCGAGCGCTGCTCGATGGCAGCACGAATCCGGCCGAGCTCCTCCAGCCCCTGTGAAACCTCGTGCAGCGAGCCCGTAGCTCCGATGCCCCTGAGCTTTTCAACCTGGCGATCGGTTTGCTCGCGCTGGCGCAGTAGCTCGTCGGCGAACTTGCCCCCCTTGCTGCTTGTGAAGCCCGCGGAAAAACCCCGCTCGCGTTGTAGTTCGTGTACCAAGTCGCCCAACTGCACCGAAAGCGCGGTTCCGGCTGCCACCTGGGCCGCTTCGCTGCGCGCCGCGGCCTGGTGGAACAGCATGTTTCCCGCGAACAACAGCGCCGCAGCAGTTGGCAGCGTCGCAATCAGCCGCAAGCGCTTCGAAATGGTTGTGTTCACAAGATCGATCATGGAGCACGCACTCTGGTGTCATCGCCGCAACCCGCGCAGCGCGGTAGAACGCCCTCATTATAGATGGTCCCGGCCAACGGCGCGCCCTGCTCCGTGCAACCGAGGGAGATTACGTACTCTGGCTAACGCCTGCTAGGCCCCTGAAATCCAGGCAGTTCAGCCGACAGCTTCGTTACTGCAGGTGCCGGCGGGCTGGGGCGGGGCTAACGCTATCGAAGCTCCGATCGACATCTCTTCCCGCGAACATTCTCATCCCCCGGCGAAAGCTCCTCGTGCGCCCCCGGCCATCGTGAAGACCACAACAGTACGTGGCGCCAAACAGACGATTATGCGGCAAGGTCCCATGTTCCAGGACGGCCAACCGGTCCCGGCGCTCGCGCAATGACGATGTCTTAACTAATGTGGATTTCTTTCTTCGACCCGATTCCAGACCGTATCGATTCCTTGCGAATGACCGGTTCCGGTGTGAGCGGACGTTCCTGCCACCGCGTCTGAACGGCGTAAGTTGGTCGGCTCCTGCCACTCCGTGTAGCCAGCAGCCACCCCTTGCCACCATTCCGTCTGCGCCGGCTTTCGGGGGACTCGGTGAGCCGGCTGAACGGCTGGAACTGGGCGCTCAGCTGCCGATGAGGCCGTGCTCTCCGCCCTTTTGCCGCTCCCCCTTCACAGGTCGCCGTGGCGGTGCTGGCCGGCCCGTTCCCTAATTAGGCAACCTCTAAGGAGGGAGGATCCTGGCACGACAATCGCTACGCGGTACACCTGCATGGTGGCAGTTCACCGAAAAACAACGATTGCGCCCTACCCTGAGGCGCAAGCGGTGCAGGCTGCAATTGTTCTGAATATTGAAGCCTGAATACCTTGCATCGGACCCTTCTTTAGTTGCGCAGATGCATGTCCCATCGTTCTCACCTTCCCCCTCTCAGCCCTGCTCTGCGGTTCACTGCCTTCGTGGCGGCGCCTGCGCTCTGCCTCGCGGCCGCGCTGGTCCTGTTCGGAACCTGGAGCCTGTGGGCGACGGCCACTGAGGTCGATGAGTCAATCCGCGGACGACAGGCGAACGACGTGCATCTGGCCTTGGGCGCGGTGCTCGACGACGTCGCGCAGAGCCAGGCGGGCGTCGCCATCTGGGACCCTGCCTATGCGGAGGTGCAGAAGGCCAAGCCTGACGCAGAGTGGCTCGACAAAAACGTGGGTGTTTGGCTGAACTACGTGTTCAATCATGAGCTCGACATCATCATCGACGGCCAGGACCGGCCGGTGTACGCCATGCGAGGCGGTGAGCGCGCCACCCCGGCGATATTCGCGCGCGTCCGACCGGCGCTGCTCCCGCTGATCCAGGCGGCTAGAGGCTCGCTCCGCCGGGCACCCAACACCCACGAGCGCTTGCCTGGCCAAAAACTGGCGCAGAACAGCACGGTGCGCACCTCCCCAGCCGCGTTCCACGCGACCGACCTCGTACAGGTGTCCGGGCGTGCGGCCGCGGCCAGCGTGATGCGGATGATCCCCGATTCCAAGCTCGTGACCGGCCCTCCAGGGCGGCAGCCCATGCTGATCAGCATCCGCTTCCTGGACGGCAAGCTGATGGGCGACCTGAGCCGCATCCGGGGTATCCGCGACGCGCAGATAGTGTCCGCACCGGCGTCGACGAAGACGGGCATGTACAGCGTGCCCCTGCGGTCGTCGCAAGGCATGCTGGTCGGTCATCTCGGCTGGCGGCCGGACATGCCCGGCCGCGACATCCTGCGGTCGATAGCCAAGCGGGGCGGCGCGGCGGCAGCTGCGCTGATCGCGTTGTTGGCGGCACTCGTCTTCGTCGTCGGGCGATTGATGTTCAGGGATGCCCGTTCGATCGGTGCGCTGGAAGCCGCTCGGCTCGAGCTTCAGGCGAAGGAAGCGCGCGCCCAGTATCTCGCCAACCACGACGTGCTTACCGCCCTGCCGAACCGGGCTGCATTCAATCGCGTTGTCGATGGTGCCGCCGGAAATGTCGCCCAGCAGGCGCTCGGCGTGCTGCTCATCGACCTGGACAAGTTCAAGCACGTCAACGACACGCTGGGCCATCTTGCCGGGGACCAACTCATCCAGAGCGTGGCAGGCCGCCTCTCGGCCCGGCTGCCCAACGGCGGGCTGCTGGCGCGGCTGGGCGGCGACGAGTTCGCCATCTGCCTGACCGAGGATCTCGAGGCGGAATCGCTCGGCACGCTTGCCGAAGCCTGCCTCGCCGAGCTGCGCAAGCCCTTCCCGATTCTCGGATCGGAAGTGCAGATCGGGGGCAGCATCGGCATCGCCACGGGAACTCCGCGCAGCTCCGATCGCACCGAGCTGCTGCGCAAGGCCGACATTGCGATGTACAGCGTCAAGGCCAGCGGCCGCGACGGCTATCGCTTCTTCACCGCGGAGATGGACGAGAGCCTCGCCAATCGGCGCGAGCTTGAAGAGGATTTGCGAAAGGCGCTCGGCGCCCGGCAGCAGCTGTTCGTCGCCTATCAGCCGAAAATGGATGCAAACGGCGCGACGGTGGTCGGGCTGGAGGCGCTTGTCCGTTGGGATCACCCGGCAAAGGGTCTGCTAACGCCCGATCTCTTCATCCCGATCGCGGAGGAAGCGGGCCTGATTCACGCGCTGGGCGGCTGGGTGCTGGCGGAAGCATGCCGCGTCTCCAAACAATGGCCCGGCCTCACGATGGCGGTCAACGTGTCTCCCGTCCAGTTCAAGGCGGAAGGCTTCGCCGCAACCGTGCGATCCACCGTGCAGACCTGCGGCGTGGATCCACGGCAGATCGAGCTCGAGGTGACCGAGGGGATCCTGATTGATGATGCCGAAGAAGTACGCGCCGCGCTCCATGACCTGCGCGGCGCAGGCTTCCGGATCGCCCTGGATGATTTCGGCACTGGCTATTCCAGCCTGAGCTACCTCAAACGATTCAAGGTAGACCGTCTCAAGATCGACAAGAGTTTCGTCAAGCGGATAGGACGGGACCAGGAGGCGATTGCAATCGTCCAAGCGGTCATCGCCCTGGGTCACGCGATGAACCTGTCCGTCACAGCCGAGGGCGTCGAGACTATGGAGCAGGGCTCCCTGCTCCGAACGATAGGCTGCAACGAACTACAGGGATATCTTTTCTCTAAAGCTCTCCGCGAGGAGGAGCTATCCATCGAACTCGACGGCATACCGAACCGGGCCATCAGGGGGCAAAGGGCAGGCTGAATTGTCGTGTCGCCATCAGCCGTCGTCCGTTTGCGTCCGCTTATGGGAAGAGTGGTCAGCTCGCTGAATGACAGCCAGTGGGCGCAAAGCCGACCGGCTGATTTGCGAGAAATGAATGGCGGGTTTCAGCAAGAGCCGCCGCTCACATCAACGACGCTGAATGTCTTGAGCTGGTCGTGAGCTGCCCCACGCCGGGGCTCGCTCAACGGCAGCTATGCCGGTCTCGTTCTCCAAAAGCGGTCATTTCCGCTTCCCACCATTTCCGCCATGGCGGCTACCGCCAGCATCGCGGCAATCGTTCATCGCTTTGGTGAGCGCGTGAAGCATCGTCCCGATGGAGGTGAGAGCGCTGGGGATCGAGAGCCCGCTGGTGGCGGAACGCGATATCGAACGTTACGCGACGTCTCCGGGCAACCGATCGCTCAAGCGCCCGCCTTTCCTCTCTCCTCTCGAGCGGCTTCGGGCATATTGCTACGCCGTAGCAATATGGCGCCCGGAAATCTTAATACGTTCAAAGCCTTCCATGTTTTGCATGTCTCACATACGCTGCACAGCATGAGCGACGACTTTCACAACTTCACGGAGCGCGCGTCGGCGTTCCTCAAGATTCTTGCTGGCCGCACGCGCTGCATGTTGATCTGTGAACTCCTCGATGGCGAGAAGTCGGTGAATGAACTCGCGATGGCAATCCGTTCAAGAACGACCGCCGTATCGCAGCAACTCGCGATACTCAGAACCTCTGGCATGGTCTCCACCAGGAGGGAGGGCCAGAAGGTGTTCTATTCGCTTAAGAGCGAGGAGGCGAGGCGTTTCGTCGCGGCGCTACTCGAAGTTCTGGAGCAGAACGCCAACGCAGCCTTCGTAGAGCAAGCGCACATGCGAGCCGCCTAGCAGAACCATTCTGCACCCGAAGGAAATGGATCAGATACGGGCGCTTACCTCGACAAGAGACGCATCGCCTGTGATCCTCGCAATATGTTCTCGCCGGGCTCTTCCGATCCGTCGCGCTTTCTCGCGGTTGGCTTTGTCGTAGATCTTCGTTGTTTTGATCTCCGAGTGTCCAGATACCGCTCGGATATCTACCTCACCGGAGTCGCCGATCTCGGTCAGCCCACCATGTCGGAAGCTGGTGAACCGCAGGTCCTTCGGCAGCCCGGCCTTGATACGGATTCGCTTGTGTAGCTTCTGCATGTAGTCGATGCCGTACGCCTTCCCGGTACGCTCATCCCGCACGATCATCTCGTGCTCGGCTCCCTCAGTGCGCGGCGTGCGCGCAAGCTCTGCTTCCAGCTCCGGGTATAGCTGCACCGCATCCTCACCTTCCCCGTCGACAAGCGGCAGGGTGATCGGCTTGCCCGTCTTAGACTGGATGACGGCGATCTGCTCGCCCGGGCGATAATCGTCCCAATAGAAGCCTCGCACGACCTTCTTGTCCGGATCCTCGAACCCAAACACGTCCGTCACCCGCTGGCAGGTCTCGAAGCAGAGCGCCGCGGCTGTCGCCATTGACTGGCGGCCCATGGCGCGCGCCGTCTCGCGATAGAGGTCGTATTCGGCCCGGGTCGCTGCACGGTTGCCCTTGCCGGGCCCGACGCTTGTTTTGATGCCCATGCCCTTGAAGGGGTTCACCTTCACACCGGTGTGCTTGGAGTAGCCCGGCCGGCACGCTGAGCTCCACACCAGCCGGCAGACCTGCATCATGTAGGAGCCCTGTCGCTCACCGTGTTTGGCGATCGCGCGCTGGTACAGCTTGTCCGCAGCGGGCCCGTCGACCGCGCCCGCCTGGCGCTGGCCAAAAGTGCCGGTCTTCATCGACATTTCCTCGACGTACCGCATAGCGCGCTCGTAGCCGACGCGCGTCTGGTGGCGCTTTTCGGTGAAGCGATCCTGCTGCCGATACCAGTCGAACAGCCATGTGATCGTGCCGTGCGGCACCTCCGCCTTGTCGCCGAGCCGCCAAGCCTTGAACGCTTCGTTCAGCACGCGGGCGCGAACGATCACCTCGGCGACGTCGGTGCCGAGCGGCGTGCTCTCAACTGGGCAGGTCTTGCCGTGGCGAAGCGCCTTTCGTCTAACTTTCTCATCGGGGGAGGAGGCGAGCTTCGGATCCGCCCAGGCGGGGCGACACCAGAAGTACGCCTTCTGCCCGCTGGCAAGTCTCCGCACGTTGACATAATGGGGGAGGCGTTCAGTCGCCATCGCCGAAGTCCATGTCTTCGGCCACGTCGCCGAATAGCTTCCGGATCGCGTCGTCCAGCTGCGCACGCTCGGTGATCATCGAGCCGTTCGGCCCGCGCGCTCGGAAGCGAACTGTACCTTCACGCTCCCATTGCCGCATCTGCGTCTCGGAGACACTGGTATAGGCGAGCGCCATCGCTCGCGTCATCGCGGCGGGCCAGAAGGGGATTGTGCCGTCGAGCTTCTCAGCGGCGCCCATGGTCGGCTTCTCCGTTCAGGGTTGTGGTGCCCGCCCACCGCGGGGAGCGGGGCAGGGGTCCAAGTGGTAGCGGCGCCAGTACCGATCCCACCGAGTGGCGGCACCGGAAGCGGTAATCGCGCAGGCGAGGTCGCGGCCGTCCGGTAAGCGGCAGCGAGCGACGATGCGGTTGTAGCTTGGCTCGAGAGCCTGGCAGGTGAGCCGGCGGCGCAGCACTAGCGCCGAGACGGTGCGCTGGCTCGCCCGGGCCCGCACGTCGCTGCAGACGTACTCGGCGCGGCCCTGGCGGCAGGGCGTGGCCGATGCGAAGTCCGGCGCCTGGACACCAGCGATGCGGACCTTCGGCCCCTCGGCGCACCAAAGGGGACCATCGCCGTCGTGGACGCGGGTGACGGTGCAGGTGAACGGCTGCTCCAGAGCGAGCGAACCTAGTAGTACTCCGAGCAGCATCATGATTTTACATCAATTAGTATGGGCACCACATCACCGAATGCCGGAGTACGTGCTTTGTCGAGATCGCAGCACACAGCAGCCGAGATCCAGAACGAGCTAAAGCGGGTCGCTGCCTCTATCAGCACGCCTGAAGACGGAGAGCAGGTGAAATTCCGGCGGCCGTTCCTCGCCGGGCCACGCTGGCCATTCGAGCATAATTGGGACGTCTGCGTTGATACACCGACCGGCTTGGAGCACCTCGCATACCGAGCAATCGAAGACGTCGCGGCTAGGTGGAACCTGACTTGGGTGCGGTAGGATCCCCACGGCACAACCTCCTCCGCTGACTCCTGCGGGTCTTCAAAAACGTAGCTGGAACGGCCATGGCCGCTAGAACTAGCGAGTTCGGCGTTCAGGCACTTGGAGCCGGTGATGCGTCTTTGGGCCCCCTCCGCGCACCAGAGCGGCCGGTGACCGTCGTGGATGCGGGTGAAGTTCTGCCGTCCTGCCAGTGTGGTGAGGATCATGCTGCGCTCCGAGGTGTTCTAATACGACGTGCCCTCCTAAGACGGGATCTCTCCATGGCCAGGTCGACGCACACTGCCGAGGAAATCCAATTGGAATTGGATAGGGTGGCAGCCCTTATGTCTGCCGACAGTGAGGACCAGAGCATCGAATTCCACCTGCCGACGCCGGTGGAAATGGATGAAGACTGGCCATTCGAGCATAATTGGGACGTCGTCGTTGAATGCCCAGAGGGCATGGAGGACTTTGTCGAGCGAGCGTTAAGCGATGTAGCCGGGCGCTGGGACCTCGAAACAGACTGACGCCTTATCACTGCCTGCTCCCATCTCGGCAGGGCGCGCAGCGGCCGTTGACCAGCCGCGGCATGTCCTCGCCGCATTCCTCGCACTCGCCCGGCGCGCCGACGGCGATCGGCTGCCGCGCCGCGCGCAGGCTGCGCTCGAGGTGCTGCTCGGCGAGCGCGTTTGCCTCGTCGATCGTGTCAGCCATTGAGGCGGTCTCCAAAAATTGCGCGCTGCCAAGCCAGGTGGCGGAGCATGTCGAGCGCCAGCGCGTCGACCTCGCGGAAGTTGTCCTGCCCGAACTCCCAGTCGCCGAGGCCGAGCAGCTTCATGATGATCCGCATGGTGTTGCGGTGGACGCGGATCTCCATGTCGCCTTGACGGCCGATCCGTTTGCTGAGTGCTTCCAGCACTATCTGGCGGCGGTCAGCCATTGGCCACCTCGGTCATCTGCGCAGCGTCGCGCTCCATCAGGATCTTGCGGAGGGCGAGGCCCTCGCCATTCGACCAGTACATGCCCGGTAGGGAGCCGCCGGGACCGTCGTACTGGCCGAGGCGGCGACGGGTCAGCGCCCGGGCGACCGCATAGTCGGCGCCGGTGCGCAGCTCGACGCCGAGCCCCTCGGTCCCGGTGACGTCGTCCGGCGCGCTCGCGAACAGCATGCGCTTCTGCGATCCCGGCAGGTCGCCCACCCTGATCAGCGATGCGAGCTCGTCCGCCTGGCTCGCGGTCCAGCGCTGCGCCATGATCGCGCGGCGCGCGGCGGCGAAGGCGCTCATAGGCCAGGCCTCCATCATGCGGCCTCCCGGCTGTCGTGCTCACCGCAGCCGCGGCCGACCAGTTCGCCGTTCACGCCGCCGGTGAAGTCCTGCCAATGCACCCAGCCCTTCGGGCAGGCGAAGCCCCACTCGCGAACCTTAGGCCCGGTGAAGAACAGGGAAACCGCCGGCTCGCCGTCGATCAGCTCGAGCCGGTGAAGCGCTTCGGCCGGCCGGTGCACGATCGAGCCCGCATCGCGGATAAACGTTCCCTCGGGCGTGATCTCGCGATAGCGGCCGATCAGCAGATAGGACGTGTTCGCCCACGGATGGTCGTGCAGCGCCCGGTCATCATCGTCGCGCAGGATCTGGTGCAGATAGACGTTCATCTGCTCGTTGCGCGGGACGATCCACCAGCGCCGCATGTACGCGGGCTCGCCGATCACAAAGTCGGGCTGGCGCTGCATCTGGGCACGCGCCCACGCGGCCATATCCTCGGGTGAGGTATAGGGGATCATTGGAGCTGACCTTGATAGGTGCTCCGGCCGGCCTCCACGGCCGGAGCGAGGGTGCGCGCTTGTGCGCTGCTTGCGACCACGAGGGTGGATGTGGAGGCCACCTCGGGGGATCGGGGCTGGTACGCCGCGAGGACGCACCGAAAAAGCATGCTGGCGAGCAGCAGAGTTCCCACTCCGCAGACGCTGCCGAAGTAGAGCTTCCGCATTAGGATTTCCCCTGAGTGAGCAAGTGCCGATTGAGGTAGCTGGGCTCCTTCACCCAGCCGTTCCGCAGCACGATCTTCACGTCGCCGCTCGGCGCGATCACGCGCAGCCGCCCGTCTCGGGTGACCGAGAGGACCGGGCAGTCGAACTGGAACACCGGCGGCGCGACGCCGCGGGGCCAGTACATTTCGCGCGACGTGGCCTCGCGGAACACGGTGACGAACACGCCGTGCGTGTCGGGATCGATGCCGTTCCCCTTCATCGCGCCGACCTGGGCGCGCGTGAAGCGGTCGCCCGGCGCGTCGAGCCAGCCCACCCAGGGGCTCTGGTTCGACGGCGCGATGACGATCTTGTCGCGTTGCCGGGGGAACGTCACAGCAGCCACCAGCGGCGCCGAGGGCGCTCCTGCGGCTGCGCGACCTGAAAAGGCGCGCGGCGATCGGCCGCGATCCAGACAGCACCCCAGCGCTTCGTCTGCTCCGGGCGTTCGCTGGCGCGGAGGCGGGAGTAGGCCGGTTTCATGCTGCGGGCTCCAGCACCGGCAGCTTGCGCAGCTGCTCGCGAAACTCCTCAGTCACCTCGTCGTCGATCTTGCGGAAGCGCCGAGCCCCAAGGCTTGCACCGTCCGGGTGATGTGGCCCCGTGTGGTCGAAATTACACAGGATCACGTTCCAGGGGTCTTCAGGCCACCAGAACGAGACATCCTCAACGGCAAAGATGCGGTAACTACGACCAATTCGCAGGCCTGTGTCGTCGCCGCAGCCGCAGCCGCACGCGCCGTCGTCCACGCATACCACGACATCGTTGGGTTCGAACGGCGCGCTCATGCCGCCACCGCCACGCTCTCGGCGTCGATTGCCATGTTGATCAGTTCGAAGAGGGTCAGGCCTGACATGCCCAGGCGCTCGGCGCGCAGGTCAATGTCGTCGAAGCGGCTCTGCACCTGCGCGCCGATCTGGGCGCGGCGCGGATCGCCGTACCGCATCCCGACCAGCGGGCGGGTGATGTCGCGGATCTCCAGCACGACCGCGCGGAAGTCGTCGACCGCCTGCAGCACGTCTGGGTCGTTGAGTGAGGGATGGGTCAGCATTGTAGCCTCTCGTCCGAGCCGCTCAGACGAGCGACCTCATGACCCGAGAGCTACAAAACAATTGTAGCTATGTCAACAGAGTTTTTGTAGTTTCAACCGAAGTCATACGGCGGCTCGAAGTCCGGCCAGAAATCAGGGTCGTTATCCTGTTGATCTTCAAAGGCTTGCTGCTTCTGTGGCAGCGTTGGTGCCGCGCCATCTAGATTGACGCGGATAACCGCTCCGTAGGGCGTCTGCTCCTGGAAAACGGCAACGAGGTTCCGGCCATCCCTCAGCATCGCGCCGATCCATGGCGCGCGCTCGGCGCTGAGGTAGCCGATCTGGAAGTGTCGCGCGCTCAGCACCATCACGGCGTGCGGATCGACCGGGTTGCGCGGCTCGGGGACGAGCTCAACCGGCTCGCCTCGCGAGCAGAACATGATTTCCGACCTGCGATTGCCGCCGTCGGCGTTCTCGAAGGCCACCCCGACCACGGCTAGGCTTAGTTCAGAAATCGGCACTCACATGCTCCGCGCGATCCAGATCACCTTGCCGACGATATGGATGAACTCTGGATCGGCCAACCGAGAGGGGATGCTCGGATTATCGGAGATGATTTCGATCATCTCCTTGCCCTCGTGGATGACGCGGGCGAGCCGCTTGATGTAGCCGGCGCCCGCGTACTCGAATGCCCAGATCAGATCTCCGAACGACGATCGCGTTTCGGTTGTATCGACCAACACGAGGTCGTCTTTCAGCAGGGTCGGCTCCATGCTGTTGCCGATGCCAGAGGCAAGGAAGAGCTTCTCGACCGGCGCGCGTGTAAGCTGCTTCACGAATCCGAGGTTGAACGGGATCAGGGTCGCAGAGGGGTAGTCGTCGATCGAGGCGCCGTCGCCCATGGCGTACCGGATATCGACCTGCCGGATATAGATAAGCTCGTCTCGGCGCGAGGTCTCCTGGTGAGCCGGTGGAGCGCCTTCCTCAAACGCCATGGTGACGTATCGGAACCACTCCGGCATGCGCTTGGCCGCGCCCTGCTCGAAACCAGAAACTGATTGCTGGGTGAGCTTCTGAGAGCTGCCCTCCCGCTCTGCGATCGCACGGGCATAATTAGCGAGGGCGATCGTCGACCACCCGCGCTTGTTGCGCTCAGCGCGCATCCAGCGCGCGGCGTCGGCGGGATCTTTGGGGAAGGTCGTCATAACCGAAGCGCTTACAAAAATTTTTGTCGCTCCGGTGCTACAAAAGTGCTGTTGCATGGCCTACAACATTTCTGTAGAGAATGAGGATATGGCCAGCGACGATCTCCACGATGCGCTTCGAGCGGCGGTCCTACAAGCGGACAACAACCAGTCGAAGTTCGCAGCCGCTATCGGCACCTCGCAACAGCTGGTCTCGTACTGGCTGAAGAACCGTCGACCGCTGCCCGCTGAATACGTGCTCCCGGCTGAGCGCGCGGGCTTCGGATCCCGGCACGACTTGCGGCCGGACCTGTACCCCCGAGAGGAGGCCCAGGCGGCATGATCAGCCTCGACCACGACAGCGGCGCGCGCGTCCGGCTCGCCGCCACCTGCACCCGCTGCGGCGTGGGCGGCTGGCACCCGGAAGCTCGGAGCTGTCAGCTCCCGAATTGCGGCCTCGCCGCTGCCGACATCGACCCCCTTGGCGCAATGTACGCGTCGGGAGCGGGCGCGGGTCTTACCCCCTCCCTGGGGCCCGCGCCCGCTGTTTCCGCCGATGTCGATCCCCTTCTTCATGCTCAGGAGATTGCACGTTGAGCCGCCAGCAAATCCACGGTCGATTCACGACCGTACCGGCATCTTTGCTCCTGAAGACCCTCGGCGATAGCCTGGACGACATCCGTCGCCAGGACGGCGCCAACGACGAGGACCTTGGCGCGGTGCTGGGCAAGCACAAGGATACCGCCGAGCGCTACCGCAAGGCGGAGGGCGAGATGGGCGTTGTTGCGTTCCTCCGCGGCTGCCGCGCCTGGGACGGGCGCTTCGCGAACGCCACGCTGGCGCTGGTCGGCATGAAGCTGGTCGAGATCGACAGTGGTGCGGGTAGCGATCGCGCGGGGTTCACTGCGCTCGCGACGCTGCTCGCCCAGCTGTCTGAGGCGCTGGAAGACGACAACATCGTCGACGATTGCGAGCTGGCTGCCATGGCGGCCGCCGTCGAGAGCGCCGGCAAGCATATCGACCGCATCCGCGAGCGGCTCCGCCCGCGGCTGGTTTCCTAACCGAGGATCACGCGCCGGCGGGGCCGGCTGAAGGAGTGCACCATGATCGCCACCAAAGGCGCGGCGGCTGCGCAGGCAGCTTCCGCGAGCGCATCTTTGCGCGCTGAAGCCGGTGCAGAGGAGCGGTACCCGTTCCTTTCCCACCGCACCGTTGCCGAGGCCTGGCCCGACTGCGGCGCGCCGCGCTGCGTTGGTGGCGTCTGGCGCCTGGAAGACGAGCGCGTCTCCGCCGTGCGCCACGAAATCGACGGGTTCATGTTCATTCCGATGGCTGCTCGCGTCGGTGCCGCCGAGGTGTCGAATGGCTGAGATGATCTGCCGCGACTGCTCGGCGCCGATCTCGCGCCAATCGAAGACCGGCCGCTGCAAGTCCTGCTCTGCCCGGCACCTCAACGCCTCGCCAGAGCTGACCGCAAAGCGATTGGCGGCGATCGAACGCTACTATGCTCAGCCTGGAGTACGCGAGCGCCACGCCGCCCGCTTCGCCGAGTACAATCGCAACATCCCTGACGAGCATCGCGAGATGCGCCGCCAGCACGGTCTGCGCCAGGCACGCGAGGTGCTCGCCCGCCCGGACGTTCTCGCGCGCTCCAACAGCCCGGAGGCTAAACGCAAGGCCGGCGCGGCCCGCACCGAGCGCACGCTCGGCTGGTGCCCGGCCGAGCTGCGAGACCAGTACCGCCAGTTGTGCGCCAGTCAGCGGCTGAGCGCGGCCGAGGCGCGACGGATCATAGAGGCCGAGATTCCTGGCACCGCCGAGCACGGCAAGCGGGTCGTCGCGAGTCACATCCTGCAAGGGCAGCTCCGCCATGAGCGCCGGCAGCGGGAGGCATACTGATGTCCCGCGCCGCAATCACCGAAGCTGCGCGCCGCCTCTCGGGATGGCTGCGGCGCGCCAGGCTGTCCCGCGATCTCGACCGCGCGCTCGCCGACCGCCGCCGCGCACGCGACGCCCGCCAGGCGGCCGCCCGCAAAGGCGAGGCCACCAAGTTCCGTAACCGCGTCCAAGCTCTCAAGCTCGTGAAAGGAGACCACCGTGACCACCATGCCTGACCGAGGAACGGCACTCCCGCCGATCCCGCCCGCCGACGGGGGGCGCATGCCGCCCGCCGCCAATACCTTCGGGGACTTCGTCCGCTTCCTCGAAGATGGCCAGTTCGACGTCGAGTTGACCGAGGTGATGAAGAGCCTCGCCGGAGAGATGGCGAACGCCGCCATCGATAGCGGCGGCAAGTCGAAGGGCAAGCTGACGCTGACCTTCGATTTCGCCCTCGAAGGGCGCGTGTTCAGCATCGCCGCGAAGCACAAGGTCGACCTGCCGGTCGCCAAGCGCCCGAAGTCGGTCATGTGGACCACTGAGGACATGCGCTTCACCCCCAGCAATCCCGCGCAGGGCCACCTGTTCGGCGTCCGCGAAGTCGGCGGCGCCGGCGGCTTCCGCGACGCCTGATCTCTCAGAGAGGAAACACCAATGGTTTACCCCACCACCTCGGGCGGCGAGCTCGTCCAGCAGGTCCGGAGCTTGGTCGAGGACTATGTCCAGGCCGAGGACATCACGTTGGTAGATCCGGCGACCGGCGTCTGCGCCCTGGCCGTCCGGTCCGGCAACAGCATCGAGCCGATCGACCCGAAGATCTTCGAGCCCTATCGCAACGCGCCGCGCTTCCGGCATGGCACCGCAACCATGCTGTCGCTCGATAGCCTGATCGAGCACGTCAACCGGTTCAAGGACGACGACTCGATCATCTTCGCGAACGATGATCGCAAGAACCCGTCGCTAACCGCGGTCCTTGACTATCACCGCATTGGCGCGGCCGGCGATCCCCGCTTCGGCAAGCACCGCTCGACCTTCGCGTTCCCGCTCTCCGACGAGTGGCAGGCTTGGGCCGAGGCGAACGACGAGAAGATGACGATGGCCGAGTTCGCGGCCTTCCTCGAGAACCGCATCATCGACGTGCTGTACCTCGTGCCCGGTGAGGACACGCTGCCGGAAGATCTCCAGCGGCTGGTCGACACGCTCGGCGGCCCGGACACGATCGCGACGCCGAACAAGCTGATGGAGCTCGCCCGCGGCCTGCAGGTGAACGACGAGGCGATCGTGCAGGAGGCTGTGAACCTGTCGAGCGGGGAGGGCGTCGTGCGCTTCCAGGCGCGGCATACCGACGAGAATGGCGCGCCCCTCAAGGTGCCGTCACTGTTCCTGATCGCCATTCCGGTGTTCCGCAACGGGCCGCTGTACCGGCTCGCCGCCCGGCTCCGGTACCGCGCCTATCAGGGGCGCCTGACCTTCTGGTTCGAGCTGTGGCGCACCGACCGCACCTTCGACCATGCCTTCAGTGAATCGCTGGAGCGCGTCCGGGCCGAGACGGAGCTGCCCGTCCTGGTTGGGAAGCCAGAAGCCTGAGCACGACAGCGCCGCCGGGTTCGCTCGGCGGTGCACCGCCTCCACGCGCACGAGTATCCAGATTGATGATCGCAGAGCTACCCTGGCCGCCCCGCATCCTCAGCCCCAACGGGCGCGGGCACCACATGGCCCTTCACGCGGCAAAGAAGAAGGCCAGGCGCATCGGCGGCGAGGCCGTGATCGCGGCCGGCCGCCCGCGCTTTCCCAAGGACACGCCGCTCGCGGTCACGCTTACCTTCCACCCGAAGACGCGCACGGCGCCCGATGAGGACAATGCGATCGCCAGCCTCAAGGCGTACCTCGACGGCATAGCGACCGCGCTCGGCGTCGACGATAAGCTGTTCCGCCTGCAGCGACCGATCATGGCCGATCCGGTGAAGGGCGGGCGCGTGCTCGTCTCGATCGAGATCGCCCAATGAGTGCAGACCTGCTCGCCCGGCTGATCGCCGCCGGCACGCCCGCCGACCTGGTCGGTGAGGTGGCGATGGCGCTCGCCACGGCACAGGCCCAGGCGCAAGCGGCGACCCAGCCGACCAAGGGCGCGCTGCGCATGCGCCGCTATCGGGAGCGTCACGAAGCGTCACCAAGCGTCACATGTGACGCCAGTGACGCACAAGTGACGCATAGTGACGCTGACCCCTCCCCCAATAAAAGCCCCCCAGACCCCCAAAAATTAACCCCCACCCCGCACACACACGAGGGGCCCGCGCCCGATGCGCCTGCGACGGCCCGAGCTTGGGCCTGCCCGGCTGGCGTTGACCCCGAGCACTGGCGGGATTTCCGCGCCAATCGCCGCAAGAAACGGCTGACCGACACCGACACAGCCTACCGCGGCCAGCTGAAGCTGCTGGCGCAGTTCGCCACCGCCGAGTGGCCGCCCGGCCGGCTCGTCGAGAAAGCAGCCGAGAAGGGCTGGGGCACGATCGTCGATCCATCCGAGTACGAGGACCAGAGCAATGGGCACCGACCAGCAAACCACCGCCGCAACCGGGATCGCAACGGCAGCAACGGCCTGCTCGATGCCGTCATTGACGCCGAGCGCCAGGAGCGTTTTGGCGCGCGCCACTGAAGACGGCGCGACCTTCAGCGCCAGCGACATCGCCGTGATTGAACCAATCGCGAAGGCTGTCGCGCCGAGCAAGCCGGCCGACGAGCGAACCATCCGCCAGTCGATCGGGACACTAGCTGCTTCGATGCCCGCCCAATCCACGAGCGAGGTCGCCGGGCGGCTCAAGCTGAATGCCTACGTTTCCGCACTCGGTGGCTGCGACGCGGCGGCGCTTGCCTATGCCTGCCGACGATGCCTGAAGGAGCTCGATTGGTTCCCGACGGTGCGCCAGATCGAGGAGCGGTTGAAGGCCTATGTCAGCCCGGAGCAGCATGCGATCAACGTTGCCAGGTACATTCTCCGCAACGGCAAGCGTGAAGCCGCGGAGGAAACTTGCGGGCCCGTCACCGACGAGCAGGTCCGTCGGATGAGCACGGAGATCCGGCGCATGGGTCTCCGGCTTGGTCACATCCCTCAGGAGCAGCTCGACCGCATCACGGCGGAAGAGCGCGCGGCTGAAGCGCCGGAGCAGCGTGCGGCGTGAGAACGAGAACAAAGCGTGATTCCTGGGAGGGTTGAGAGTATGTGGCGGGGCAAGATGGAAGAGGCGCAGATGATCGAGACGAAATGGTGCATCGTGCGTACGAGCCCCGGCCGTACGATCTCGGTCGTCCGCTCGCTCGAGCAGATTGGCATTGAAGCTTGGACCCCGATCGATGTCATCAAGCAGCGTGTCCCGCGCAGCCATAAGACCTTCTCTCGCGAGATCCCGATCATGCCGACGTTCGTATTCGTTCGTGCGCGTCACCTCGGCGAGTTGCTGGGCATCTGCGCCTCGCCGGTGTCGGGCCATCCGCCCTTCTCAGTCTTCCGACATGCCGGCCGCTTTCCGTTCATCGCTGACGCCGATGTGGTGAGCGTCCGGCTGGCGGAAGAGCGGAAGCTCAAGGCGCGGCTTCGCACGACCAAGAAGGAGTTCGAGCCCGGAGCGATGGTGAAGGTGCCGGACGGGCCGTTCGCCGGCATGAACGGTATTGTGGAGGAGGGCAACGGGCGCTTCGCTCTCGTTGCTTTCGGCGGCTCCTTTCGCGTGCGCGTTGCCTCTTTTCTTCTGGTCGAAGATGCGATACAGAATGGGAACACCCCAACCGGGACCGCCGCTATAGCGGCTTAAGGTAGCAGGTCGGCAGGGCTTTTGACCCAGGTCGCCGCTCCAACCAACGCAGGGAAGCAGACGCTTCTCGCGAAGTCCGAAGGCTGCCTACAACCTACGTTGACCAATTCGAGAACAATGTCGTCAATCATCAGCGGGAGGCTGCTGTTGAAAGCCTCCGCTCTTTAGAAGGTCGACGGCATCACCGACATGATCCCAGAAGTGAGCTTCATCGAGATTATGCGCTTTGATTGCTGCGACAAGCTTGTCGACGATCACCCCTGGAGCATGGTCGCCATGAAGGTGCAGCATCTGCATGGCGAATAGTTCGGCATCCTCGAGTCGCATAGGAAACAATAACTTAGATTGATCGCATTTGCTCAATCTGCCGAGCACTGTCTGCCGCATCGCACAAACGGGTGGACCCGCACCGGGAACGTAACTGCGGCAGGTATTTCCAGGTGTCTAGGCCAGCACGTCCAGGCTGCTTGCAAGACGAGGACCGGCGCGCCTGAGCAAATCAGACGCGCCGGTCGTGGATCAAGAAACTGCCGCGTGCAGCCTCTTGCGGCGCAGGGCCGAACCAGCAAGGCCAAAGCCCGCGATCATCATGGCCCACGCGCCGGGTTCGGGAACCGCGCCGCCGACCGAAACTGTGACGGGGGTTTGCGTCAGCGAAGCCACGCCGGACTGTGCGAAGGTGAGGCCCGTGACGAATGCCATTGTGTTGGCGGGATCCAAATTCGCGCCTACATCAATACCTCGGAGAGCGAACCCCGAGATGCCTGACCCGAAACCCGCAAGGGACGTGAAGTCAATGAGCTGGCCGCCCATCACGCCGGTGAACAGCGGATTATTTAGATCGCTAAGAGCGTAGATATCGTAGCCGTCCAGATCCCCAGTGATGGTGGGGAAGATCGCAGCCAGGATGTTTGGGCTACCGCTAGACACCTCATAATCGTACCCGACTGCGACCTCTGGATCGAAGTACAGCATCTCACCTTCCACGGCGACGAAGTCGAACTGGAACCCGCCGTTCGAAGTGATGCTCGTCGGCATTGCAGCCTCGGTGGGTGTGTAACCCGGGATCGAGAGGGTAGGGATGGTTCCCGATGAAGAAGACAGGGAGACGTTGGCTGGAAGCGCAAACTTCAGCATCAGCTGCACGTCCGCCTGAATGTACGCGCCGGTGAAGGTGAAGCTTTCCGAAGCGGCTTGCACGAGGGCGTTGAACGTGAAGTCCTGCTGATCGCCGAAGATGCTGAAGCTGTACAACTCAGCGTAGGAGGTGGTGTAGTAGACGTCGTTCCAGCCTTCAGAGGTGGGGGCGAAGCTGTTTATGCTCTCGATACGGACAGTGCCGGTTGAGCCGATCCCATTCGTAGGCGTGAGCGACGCTTGAGCGAAGATGTTGCCGTAGCCCTCATCCAAGGCGAAGCCGCCCCACAACGGATCCACATAGAAGAAGCCGGTGGTAACAGAGTTGGCGTTAGCACCGTTGACGGTAAATCGAAGAGTGTCGTTCCACGAAGCACTCGCGAACGCCGAAGCCACGCCCGCTGCCCCAACAGCCGCATATAGCCGACCCGTTGAGGTATCCCCGCCGCTTGTAGCGAAG
The DNA here is from genome assembly GCF_000282895.1 of Sphingomonas sp. ATCC 31555. Taxonomy (GTDB): domain Bacteria; phylum Pseudomonadota; class Alphaproteobacteria; order Sphingomonadales; family Sphingomonadaceae; genus Sphingomonas. Next base: position 7,591 of record NZ_ALBQ01000016.1, on the reverse strand, counting down.
TCAGAGCCGTCAAAATTTTGGTGTGCGAACGGGTCCGTAGCGATGGAACCGGACACGGCGGAGCCGGCATAGAAATAGCTACCGGCAGTCGTCGTTTGTCCGTCAACGGAGATCTGCGCCAACGCCGAGCCGGGCGACGCCAACAGCGCGCAAACGCTCAATGCTTGCAAGTACTTCATCGCTTCCCCTTTCAAGTTAGGCGAGTTCGTATCACGCGCGAGACTTGCCAAGAAGCACCCGTGTTAACGCCCCCTTAACGATCCATCGCAGTTGCAAGTGTCGCCTCTTCCTCAAGTACTTGGTGCTGAAACCTAATAAGTTCACGTTAGATCGGAGACGCCAAATCGGGAGGTGAGTCCCCTATTGGCACATCTTGTGTCGGGGGTTTCCTTGCACGGTGCCGGAGGATCTATGGCTGGCAAAAGCAAGCTTACTTCACTGCCTGCGAGACTTTCACCGCTGCCTCCGCGGATCGCTTCGTTTGATGCCGGCGGGCGAGGTCGTGCGCAAGCAAGCCCGTGGCGGCAATGGTATAAGACGGCCCGATGGCGAGCTTTGCGACTTCGCATCTTCGTGCGTGACGGCTTCCGCTGCCAGTGGCCGGGATGTCAACGCGTCGAACCGAACACCTCGCAATTGGTGGCGGACCACCGCCAAGCGCACCGTGGCGACGAGCGGCTCTTCTGGGATGAGGACAATATCGAAACCCTCTGCAAGGCCTGTCACGACGGCGCAAAGCAGAGATCGGAGCAGCGCGGAGCAGCGAGGCCCTAGCGCCCATCGCACGACCGGTATCACCCGGGGGGGGTGACCAATCTCGTTCGAAGCTCGGGCTCACTGGACCGCCCCCGTCCCACGCGGAGAAAAAATCCTGGTGGAGCGGTCCAGGGTGCGAACTTTCGCCGGAGGTAGCCGCCGATGGCGCAACGGAAATCAACTATCGACTGGGCGCGGATCGAGCTTGAATACTTGGCGGGTGAAGATTCCATCCGCGAAATAGCTGACCGGCACGAGATTTCGGACGCAGCTATTCGAAAGCGGGCGAAGGCGCAGGGATGGGTTCGCGAGGTTCGCACTGCGAACCGGTGCGAACCTGAGCGCCAGCCGCCACCGCCTCCGCGTTCGAACCCAGAGGCGCCTCGCGATCACAACCAGATCGCCGACGACGGACGCTCGCTGGTCGCCCGCATGCTCGACGAGCTGGATGCGGTCACTAGCCGTCGCGGCGAGCTTGAGGATCTGATCATTGCCGCGACCGATGGTGATGATGACGACAGCCGCCGCGACGCGATGCTGAAGTTGCTCAGCTTGGGCAATCGAGCGAACACCATGAAGACGCTTGCGCTCGCATTGAAGACGCTGAACGAGGCGGCGGCGCCGCAAGGGAAGAAGGCTGCGCAGCAGGAGAAGGCTGCGCAGATCGGGGGTGGGTCGAGGTTCGCCGCTCTTGGCCCTCCCACGCTCAAGGCGGTAAAGTAAGGCGGTGCCGGTCTGGTCAACCGCATGCGTGGACTGGAAAACCCGGATCCGCGAGCGCCGCACACTTGTGCCCTTCGAGCCGTTGTTCCCGCCTTCAGCCGAGGCGAAAATGGCGGTCTTCAAATCGCTGCGCATCGTCGACCTGCCGGGGCGACCGACCATCGGCGAGTCCGCGGATACTTGGCTGCTCGACTTCGCTGCTGCGATCTTTGGCGCGTACGACCACGAGACGGGGCAGCAGCTGATCCGCGAAGGCATGCTGCTCGTGTCGAAGAAGAACACGAAGTCGACGATCGCCGCCGGCATCATGCTCACCGAGCTGATTTGCGGCTGGCGGGAATCGGACGAGAACCTGATCCTTGCGCCGACGATCGAGGTCGCCGGTAACAGCTTCAAGCCCGCATGCGACATGATCCGGGCCGATGAGGAGCTTGACGCGCTGCTCCACATCCAGGAGCACATTCGGCTGATCACGAACCGCGTCACCAAGGCGACGCTCAAGGTGGTGGCGGCTGACAGCGCGACGGTATCGGGCAAGAAGGCCAGTCGGGTGCTTGTCGACGAGCTTTGGCTGTTCGGAAAGAAGGCCACCGCCGACGCGATGCTCCGCGAGGCGGCGGGCGGGCAAGTTTCGCGACCGGAGGGCTACACCCTCTACCTGACCACGCAATCGGACGAGCCGCCGGCGGGCGTATTCAAGGACAAACTGGCCTATGCCCGCGACGTCCGCGACGGCTTGGTGCAGGACAACGAATTCCTCCCGGTGCTCTACGAGTTCCCCGAGGAGATGATGGCTGCCGGCGAGCACCTGCTGCCCGCCAACTTCTACATCACCAACCCCAACTTGGGGCGCTCGGTCAGCCAGAAGTGGCTGGAGAGCGAGTTTCGCAAGGTCGAGAACGCCGAGGACGGCACCAAGCAGGTCTTCTACGCGAAGCACCTCAACGTTGAGATCGGCGTCGGCCTTAGACACAACGCATGGGCGGGCGCGCTCTACTGGGAAGCTGCCGCGGCGCCTCCGGAAATATGGGACGGCACGCTCGAGCAGTTCCTCGCGATCTGCGAAGTCGCGGTCGCGGGGATTGACGGGGGCGGGCTCGACGACCTGCTCGGCTTGACGCTGCTCGGGAGGCATCGAGAGACTAAGGCCTGGCTGAGCTGGTCGCACGCGTGGGCACAGTTGGACGTGTTCGAGCGTCGCAAGGATATCGTCAGCCGGCTTCAGGACTTCATTGTCGAAGGCACCCTGACGAAGTGCGAGGATCCAACGCAGGATCTCGTCGAACTGGCTGACATCCTCGAGCAGGTGAAGGACGCCGACCTGTTTCCGGAGGAATATGCGATCGGACTCGATCCCGCTGGCGTCACTGCCATCGTGGACGAGTTGATCGGGCGGGGCTTCACCGAGAAGCAGCTTCTGGCGATCTCGCAGGGCTTTCGTCTGTCGGCCGCGGTGTGGGGATCGGAGCGCAAGCTTAAGGACCGCACGCTGCTCCACGCCGTACAGGAGCTCATGAACTGGTGCGTGGGTAACGCGAGAGCGGAACAGCGCGGTAACGCCGTGCTGATCACAAAGCAGATCGCAGGCAAGGCCAAGATCGACCCGCTCATAGCGCTGTTCAACGCGGTCATGCTGATGTCGCGCAATCCGGCGGCAGCCAGGCGGGCCGACTATCAGATGCTCATCATCGGCTGAGGAGGCCGCACATGCTCAACCGGGCCTATTCGTTCATCGAGGTGAAGGTGTTCGATGACGCCAGGCGCACCATCGAGGGAACCGCCACTACGCCGTCGCCGGACCGGATGCAGGACCGTGTCAATCCGCTCGGTGCTAAGTTCGCGCTGCCGATCCCGTTCCTCTGGCAGCACCAGCATGACAAGCCCGTAGGTCATGTCATCGATGCCGACGTGAAGGCATCCGGCATCAAGTTCAAGGCTGAGCTGGCGCAGACCGACGAGCCGGGCAAGCTGAAAGACTTGCTCGACATGGCGTGGCAGTCCCTCAAGCTGAAGCTGGTGCGCGCCACCTCGATCGGCTTCAACCCTATCAAATACTCGTTCCTCGACAATGGCGGCATCGATTTCGAAGAGTGGGACTGGCTTGAGCTTTCAGGCGTGACCATTCCCGCAAATCCGGATGCCGTCATTTCGGCCGTGAAGCAGTTCGACCGCATTTACCGGGAAGCTCAGGGCGTCCCGGAATTCCAGATCCCGCAAGCCCCCACGAATGCCGCGACAGGCAAGTCCGTCAGGGTGGTGAAGCTGGACGCGCCAGCCCGCGACCGGGTGGCACCCTTCGTCGTGCGGAACATCATCCGCACGTGACCTCAAAGGGCGCGGCTCGCCGCCAGCCTTCTACCGGAGTTACATCATGAAAATCATCGGTCTGATCGCGGCGGTGTTCGCCGCTATCCTCATCGCCATGCCCGCCCAGGCGGCCGATATGGCCAACACCCTCTATGTCTTTGCGAGCGGCATCGCTGCTCACGGTCACACCATCGCGCTCGCGGCGGTCGCCGGCGTCCCGATCGCCGACCAGATCACCGCTTTCGAGCAGAAGCGGGCTGCGCTGGTCGCGACCAATGAAGGCATCATGACCAAGGCCGCCGAAGCCGGTTCGACGCTGGACGCCGACCAGGAAGAGGCCTTCGACGATAACCAGAAGGATATCGAGGCGATCGACAAGCACCTGGTGCGCCTGCGCGCGATGGAGAAGAGCTCCGCGAGCAGGGCGCAGGCCGTGACCGGCAAGAACGGTGTCGATGGCACTCAGTCGCGCAGCGGCCCCACCATCATCATCAAGGGTGATGCCGACGAGAAGTTCGAGGGCCAGAACTTCACGCGTCTGGTGATCGCCAAGACGCTCGCCCGCATCGAGGGTGTCGGCTTTGCGCTCGAAGTAGCTCGCAAGCGCTGGGCCGATCGTAACCCCACGCTCGTCCAAGTCGTGCGCGCGGCGGTTGCCGGCGGCGGCAGCGACAGCGGCGAATGGGGCGCTGAGCTTGTCACCGCAGACGGCCGCTATACGGGCGACTTCATCGATTATCTCTATGCCCGCACGCTGTTCGATAATCTGCCGCTGCGCGAGGTTCCGGCCAACGTCACGATCAAGGGCCAGGACGGCACGGCGACCGCTTATTGGGTCGGTCAGTCCAAGTCGATCCCCGTGTCGAAGCCCGACTTCTTCAACGTCAATCTCACGCCGCTGAAGGTTGCTGCACTGGCGGTGGTGTCGAAGGAGCTGCTGCGCGACAGCACGCCGGCGGCCGAGATGCTGGTTCGCGATGCTCTGGTCGAGGCATCGGCGCAGAAGGTGGACGGCACCTTCTTCAGCGCTGCCGCCGCAGTTCCTGGTGTATCGCCGGCGGGCATTCTGAACGGCGTGACGGCTATCCCCAGCGCCGGCAATGACGTCGACGGGCTGATCACCGACATCAAGGCGCTCTATGCGCCGTTCATCACCGCGAACAATGCCAGCGGCCTCCAGTATGCCACCACTGAGTCGCTCGCGAAGTCGATCGGCCTGATGCAGAACGCGCTTGGGCAGGACGCCTTCCCGGGCATTACCGCATCCGGCGGTACGCTGAAGGGCGATCCAATCAGCGGCGGCGGCAATGTCGGCGCTGGCGACCTGATCCTGATGAAGCCGTCGGACATCTACAAGATCGGCGACCGCGGCGTCGAAGTGTCGATGTCTACCGAGGCTGCGATCGAGATGGCGGATAACCCCGCGGGTGCAAGCGACACGCCGACGGCCAATGCCAGCGTCGTCTCGATGTTCCAGACGGAATCGGTGGCACTGAAGGTGGTGCGACCGCTGAACTTCGCGAAGCGCCGCGCGTCTGCCGTCGCCTACGTCGGCGACGCCGACTACGGCACGCCCGTCACCCCGTAACGACCAGGCGTCCATCGAGCCGGGCGGGGGTTTGCTCCCGCCCGCTCCCCTTACCCAGGAGGCTGAGCCGATGCTGATCGCGACCAAGCCATTCACCTATGCGACCCGGCGCCTGAAGGCGGGCGATACGTTCGAGCCGCGCACCCGCGCGCACGAGCGCCTGCTGATCGCGCTGAAGCGCGCCCAGCGTTCGGCCGGCGAAAATCAACCCGACGAGCAGCAGGATCCTGCACCGCAGGCCCCCGCGCCCAAGGGTGATGATCTGGCCTCGCTCCGGAAGGCCTATGAGGTCAAGTTCGGCAAGCGACCTTATCACGGCTGGGATGCGGCGACGCTGACCGAAAAGATCGGTGCGGCGTGAAGCTGTTCGGGTTCGAGATCACCCGAGCCCGCAAGTCGCTGTCGCCGCCGCAGGAATGGCGCGGCGGTTGGCACACGGTGCTCGAATCGCAGCCGGGAGCATGGCAGCAGGATATCAAGGTCCGGCAGGACACTGTCCTTGCCTTTCCGGCGGTGTTCGCCTGCCAGACGCTGATCGCGTCGGACATCTCAAAGCTGCGCGTTCGCCTGGTCCAGCAGGACGGCGATGGCATCTGGTCGGAGGTAACCAACCCGGCCTATTCGCCGGTGCTGCGCAAACCGAACCACTACCAGAACCGCATTCAGTTCTACGAGACATGGGTGCTGTCCAAGCTGCAGCGCGGCAATACCTATGTGCTCAAGCGCCGCGACGGGCGCGGTGTGGTCGTCGGCATGTACGTCCTCAACCCTGATTTGGTGACCCCGCTCGTCTCCGATGACGGGTCGGTCTTCTACCAGCTCCAAACCGATGATCTTTCCGGGCTGCCCGACTGCATCGTCGTTCCGGCCCGCGAGATCATCCACGACCGGTTCAATTGCTTCTTCCATCCCCTGGTCGGGCTCTCGCCGATCTATGCCAACGGCATCACTGCGATGCAGGGCGACGCGATCCAGAAGACGAGCACGCGTCTGTTTCAGAACGGCGCTCGACCGGGTGGCATCCTTACCGCGCCCGGGCAGATCGATCCCGAGAACGCCAAGCGGCTGAAGGATTACTGGGACGCCAACTTCACCGGCTCCAACGCAGGCAAGGTCGCTGTGCTGGGGGACGGGCTGAAGTATGAATCGATGTCGGTGCAGGCCAAGGATGCGCAGCTGATCGAGCAGCTGAAATGGACTGCCGAGGTGGTGTGCTCGACCTATCATGTGCCACCCTACAAGATCGGCCTCGGGCAGATGCCGACGAACAACAACATCCAGTCGCTGAATATCGAATATTACAGCCAGGCGCTGCAGGTGCTGATCGAAGCGATCGAACTCTGCCTCGATGAGGGCCTTGGCATGGTCGGGCAGACGCTCGGCACCGAGTTCGACCTTGAGGGCCTTTTGCGCATGGACAGCAGCACGCAAATGGACGTGCTCGAAAAGTCCAAGGGCAAGTTGACGGTCAACGAGCAGCGCAAGCGGATCGGCGTGAAGCCGGTACCTGGCGGCGACACGGTCTACCTGCAGGAGCAGGATCACAGCCTGGAATGGCTGGCGCGCCGCGACGCGCAACCGATCGAGGCGACAACGCCGCCGCCCCCACCGGCCGCGGCGCCTCCCGCAACCGACACTCCGGCCGAATCCGGTGCTAAGGTCATCGACCTATGGGCCGTTCGCCGCCGCGCGAAAGGCAAACTCGATGATCGACTCCGACGCGCTAGCTGACCTGATCGCCGAGCTCATTGGCGACCATGTCGAGCGCGCCACGGCGCCTCTGGTGGTGCGGATCAGCGAGTTGGAGCAACGATTGGCCGCCCAGCCTGGGCGCGACAGTGTCCGTGCTATGATCAACGACACTGTCGCGGCTTTGCCGCCACCTTCGACACCGGAAGCCATCACCGCAGAGGATCTGGCGCCGCTGATTGAGGAAGCGGTACAGCGCGCGGTTGCCGCGTTGCCCGCGCCGAAGGATGGGGAGAGCGTCGACCCGGCGGTTGTCCGGGGTATGGTCGATGAGGCAGTTGCTGCTCTACCGCCTCCGCCAGCACCGGAAGCCATCACCGCGGAGGATCTGGCGCCGCTGATTGAGGAAGCAGTACAGCGCGCGGTTGCCGCGCTGCCCGCGCCGAAGGATGGCGAGAGCGTCGACCCGGTGGTGGTCCGGGGCATGGTCGATGAGGCGGTTGCTGCTCTACCGCCTCCGCCAGCACC
>NZ_ALBQ01000015.1 GCF_000282895.1 Sphingomonas sp. ATCC 31555 | reverse complement strand
GTTCCTGCGGATATGATCCAGATTGATCGGAAAACGCTCTAATGCGGACGGCAAGAAACCCGCGCCAGCGTCATTCACGCCGACACAGGGAAATCATCGGATTGGGGGAAATGGCGGCTGGTGGAGCTGAGGGGAATCGAACCCCTGACCTCTGCAGTGCGATTGCAGCGCTCTCCCATCTGAGCTACAGCCCCGCCGCCTGCCCTGGGGAGACCCCAGGAGGCGCTCCCATTAGCGGCACCCGCGGCGCGATGCAACTGGCTTGTCGCATCGACGGAAGCACTGCGACGCACGGCGGAACGCCTGGGATCAAGGTCGAATTTCCGGAACTCTTCACACCTCCGCACAGTTGAATCGGGCAGACGGCAATAACGCCGCTTCCCGCAAGCTCACAGCAGGAGAGACAAACGATGGCGAACCGTAACAATCCCTACGGTCCGAGCGGCTATAACGACAGCCGAAGCCAGAGCGACTACAGCCAGGACTTCGGCTCCAGCCGCGACTATACCTATAGCAGCGCGCGCGACTATGCCGCCGCCGGCGAACTGGGCCGCGGCCGCGGCCGCGACAATGACGAATGGAATCGCGAGCGCTACGATACTCGCAGCCAGGGCTATGGCAGCGATCGTGGCGGCTGGAACGATGGCGATCGTGGCTGGAACGACGCCGGCACGCGCGGCGCCTACGGCCAGGATCGTGACCGCGGCTATGGCGATCGCGGCTATGGCGACCGCAGCTATGGCGACCGCAGCTATGGCGGCGATCGCTCCTACGGCACGCGCGACTGGGGCAGCCGCGACACCTTCGGGCGCGGCTATGGCCAGCAGGAGCAGGGCCGCGGCAGCTATGGCGCGAACCAGGATCGCTTGCGCGGCCGCAACGACGATCGCGGCGTGCAGGGCTATGATCGCGACCGCGGCTTCTTCGATCGCGCGGGCGATGAGGTCCGCTCGTGGTTCGGCGACGAGGAAGCAGAACGCCGCCGCCGCATGGACCAGCGCTATGACGAGCAGCAGTCCCGCAACGAGGGCGGCACGCACGACAATCATTATGGCGAGTGGCGCCGCAGCCGGATCCAGGAATTCGATCGCGACTATGACGAATATCGTCGTGAGAATGCGCAGCGCTTCCACAGCGAGTTCGAGAATTGGCGTACCGAGCGCACCGGTCAGCGCGATTCGCTGCGTCGCGTGACCGAGCACATGGAAGTGGTCGGATCGGACGACTCGCACGTCGGCACGGTCGACAAGGTGCGTGGCGATCGCATCCTGTTGACCAAGAATGACAGCGATGCCGAGGGTCGCCACCATTCGATCCCGTCGCGCTGGATCCAGTCGGTCGACGACAAGGTTCGCCTGCGCAAGACAGCGGAAGAGGCCAAGGACCATTGGCGCGACGAGGAGCGCACCAGCGCGCTGTTCGGCGATGACGACAAGGGCAGCACCCGTACCGGCGATCGCGACACGACGACGCAGGACTGGAGCACGTCCGGCAACCTCAACAAGAGCTTCAAGGGCACCTACTAAGGGCACGTGAAGCAAAGAGAGGGGGCCGCCCGGCGCTGTCGGGCGGCCCCCTCCTCATCGGGTCACAAATCCACGCGATCCGCGTGCATCACCTTGGTCCATGCCTTGCCGAATGCCGCGACGAACGCCGCCTCGGCATCATCGGTGGCATAGGCTTCGGCCAGAGCACGCAGCTGCGAATTGGAACCGAAGACCAGGTCCACTCGGGTGCCGGTCCAGCGGGGTTCGCCGGTGCTGCGGTCCTTCGCCACGAAGCTGCCGTCTCCTGTCGCTTCCCATTTGGCGGTGAAGCTGGTCGTCAGCAGGTTGCGGAAGAAGTCGTTGGTCAGCGTTTCCGGCCGGTCGGTGAACACGCCGTGCGTGCTGTCGCCGTGATTAGCCCCCAGGACGCGCAGTCCGCCGACCAATACGGTCATCTCCGGCGCGGTCAGCGTCAGCAGATGCGCCCGATCGACCAGCAGTTCCTCTTCCGAAAAGCCCATCGTCTCGGCGGCATAGTTGCGGAAGCCATCGGTCTTGGGCTCGAGCGGGGCAAAGCTGTGCGCGTCGGTCTGTTCCTGGCTTGCATCGGTGCGGCCCGGTACGAAGGGCAGCGAAAGCGTATGGCCCGCCTTCTTCGCCGCCGCTTCCACCGCTGCCGTGCCACCGAGCACGATCAGGTCGGCCAGCGACACCTTCTTCCCGCCGGTCTGCGCGGCGTTGAACTTCGCCTGGATGCCCTCCAGCACGCCCAGCGCCTTGGCGAGTTCGGCCGGCTCGTTCACCGCCCAGTCCTTTTGCGGGGCGAGGCGGATGCGCGCGCCATTGGCGCCGCCACGGCGGTCGGTCCCGCGATAGGTGCTGGCGGAGGCCCAGGCGGTCTTCACCAGCCGAGCGATCGACAGGCCCGATCCCAGTATCTCCGCTTTCAGCGCCGCCACATCGGCATCGTCGATCAGGGGGTGATCCACTACCGGCACCGGGTCCTGCCAAAGCCGCGGCTCAGCCGGCACTTCCGGCCCCAGCAGGCGCGCGTGCGGGCCGCTGTCGCGGTGGGTCAGCTTGTACCAGGCCTCGGCAAAAGCATGGGCGAACTGGTCCGGGTTCTCGTAGAAGCGCCGCGAGATCGGGCCATAGACGGGGTCGAAGCGCAGCGCGAGATCGGTGGTCAGCATGGTCGGGCGATGCTTCTTCGACGGATCGTGCGCGTCCGGGATCACCTCGCCGGCGTCCTTCGCCACCCACTGGTGTGCGCCGGCCGGGCTCTTGGTCAGCTCATACTCATATTCGAACAGGTTCTTGAAGAAGCCGTTGCCCCACTGGGTCGGCGTCTCGGTCCAGGTCACTTCCAGGCCGCTGGTGATCGTGTCGCCGGCATTGCCGGTGCCATAGCTGTTGGCCCAGCCGAGCGCCTGCATCTCCAGCCCCGCGCCTTCCGGCTCCGGCCCGATATACTGGCTGGGGTCCGCCGCGCCGTGCGTCTTGCCGAACGTATGGCCGCCGGCGATCAGCGCTACGGTCTCTTCGTCGTTCATCGCCATCCGCGCGAAGGTCTCGCGAATGTCGTGCGCGGCGAGCAGCGGATCGGGGTTGCCGTCCGGGCCTTCCGGATTGACGTAGATAAGGCCCATCTGCACGGCCGCCAGCGGGTTGGACAAGTCCCGCTCGCCCGAATAGCGGCCGCCGGGCTTGTCGCTGGTCTGCAGCCATTCGCGCTCGGGGCCCCAGTTGATGTCGCGCTCCGGCTCCCACACATCGGCGCGGCCGCCGCCGAACCCGGCGGTCTTGAAGCCCATCGATTCGAGCGCGCAATTGCCCGCCAGGATCATGAGGTCGGCCCAGGAAAGCGCCCGGCCATATTTCTGCTTGATCGGCCAGAGCAGCATGCGCGCCTTGTCGAGATTGGCGTTGTCCGGCCAGCTGTTGAGTGGCGCGAATCGCTGCGTGCCCGAGCTGGCGCCGCCGCGGCCGTCGCCGATTCGGTAGGTGCCGGCGCTGTGCCAGGCCATACGGATGAACAGCGGGCCATAATGGCCGAAGTCCGCCGGCCACCAGGCCTGCGAATCGGTCATAAGCGCGAAAATATCGGCCTTCACCGCGGCAAGGTCGAGCTTCGCGAATTCGGCGGCATAATCGAATTGCGGCCCCATCGGGTCGCCGGCCGGCGGGTTCTGGTGGAGCACGGTCAGGTCGAGCTGGTTCGGCCACCAGGTTCTGTTCGTCATGTCGAACAGGACGGCGTTACCCTCCATCTTGCCACCATGCATCGGGCACTGCGATTCGGCGTTCATTCGGGCATCTCCTTCTGGTTCGGGCTATGGTCTGGAGCAAAGCCTCGCACGGCCAGAGCGATCGATGAAATGGATTAGTCCGCGTACACTGATCGATCTTGCCGCTGATATCAGTATATCCGAACGGATAGGCGTAGGCCATGTCGCGCAGACGAAACGATGTTGCGCCAGGGCGGTTACGGACTTGGCTGGATTGCCCGCCCGAACCGGTTACAATCGCAACCATCTAGAAGATACGAAGCGGAGAGCCTGCATGACCGACGCCACCGAAGCCGATCTGACCGGCGGCACCCCCCGCCCCCGCCCCGATGGCGAGGTCGAGAAGATCGGCGGCCGCAAGCTCAAGCCCGCGACGATGATGATGGGGCATGGCTATGATCCGATGCTGTCGGAAGGCTCGCTCAAACCGCCCATCTTCCTCACCTCCACCTTCGTCTTCCCCAACGCCGCGGCGGGCAAGCGCCACTTCGAGGGCGTGACGGGCAAGCGCCCGGGCGGCGCCGAGGGCCTGGTCTATTCGCGCTTCAACGGCCCGAACCAGGAGATCCTCGAAGACCGCCTGGCGATCTGGGAAGAGGCGGAGGACGCGCTCGCCTTCTCCTCGGGCATGTCGGCGATCGCCACGCTGTTCCTGTCGATGGTCAAGCCGGGCGACACGATCATCCATTCGGGACCGCTCTATGCGGCGACCGAGACGCTGATCGCCCGCATCCTCGGCCGTTTCGGCATCCACTGGCTCGACTTCCCGGCGGGGGCCACGCGCGAAGAGATCGACGCGGTGCTGGCCAAGGCCGCCACCGGCAACGTCGCGCTGATCTATCTGGAGAGCCCGGCCAATCCCACCAACGCGCTGGTGGACGTCGAGGCGGTCGCCGCCAGCCGCGACGCGATCTTCAAGGGCGACACCAAGCCGCCGATCGCGATCGACAACACTTTTCTCGGCCCGCTCTGGTCGCAGCCGCTGAAGCACGGCGCCGACATCGTGGTCTATTCGCTCACCAAATATGCCGGCGGCCATTCGGATCTGGTGGCAGGCGGCGTGCTGGGGACGAAGGCGCACATCAACACCATCCGGCTGATGCGCAACACGATCGGCACCATCTGCGATCCCAATACCGCCTGGATGCTGCTCCGCTCGCTGGAGACGCTGGAACTGCGGATGAGCCGCGCGGGCGAGAATGCCGCCAAGGTGTGCGAATTTCTTGCGAGCCACCCGAAGGTGGAAAAGGTCGGCTATCTCGGCTTTCTCGAACGCGGTGACGATCAGCGCCAGGCCGACATCTATCGCCGCCACTGCACCGGCGCCGGCTCCACCTTCTCGCTCTACCTCAAGGGCGGCGAGAAGGAGGCTTTCGCCTTTCTCGATTCGCTCAAGATCGCCAAGCTCGCGGTCAGCCTGGGCGGCACCGAGACCCTGGCCAGCCACCCGGCGGGCATGACGCATCTGTCGGTGCCGGAAGCCCGCAAGCAAGCGCTGGCGATCACCGACAACCTCGTCCGCATCTCGATCGGCGTCGAGGATGCCGACGACCTGATCGCCGATTTCGAGAATGCGCTGAAGGCAGTGTGATGCCGGGAGGCGCGGGAGGGTCTATGCCGCTCCCGCGCCCAGCGCGAGCAGCCGCGCCCGCACCACATCCGGAATGGGCTGCGGCCGCCGCGTGTCGAGATCGAGATGCACGCTCACCATCTCCACCTCGGCATGAAGTTCGCCGGTTTCGGCATGGCACAGGTCGATCCGCATGGTCATGCTGCTGTTACCAAGCCGCTCCACCCGTACGAATGCCTCGACCAGATCGTCGAACCGGAACGGCCGCTTATATTCCAGCTGCGCCCGGACGACGTTGAACTCGGCCTCCATCCACACCGGCCCCAGCTCGGCGAGATTCGCCCAGCGCCAGAACTCGGTCAGCCCGACATCGGCATATTCCAGATAGCGCGAGTTGAAGACGATCTTCTGCCCGTCGATCTCGGAGTAACGGACGCGGAAGCGGGTGGAGAAGGGGAAACCGGGGCGGGACAAGACAAGCTCCAAGTTTGTGCAAGGTACGATCTGGATTGAGTTCATTCCCAGCAACCCGCAGAAACCCGCAAGTTGGCTCGGTGACTAGAAGTTGGCATTCTCGATATCGGCGGCAATTCCGCCGCCGCAGTCGTGAGGACGCATGATGTCATTCGCAAACTTGTGCGCCTTCCTCCTCGTCGTCTTCGCTTTCGCCACCCTCATCCTGAAGGTGGTGGAAGTGTCGCGTCGGGATTAAGGCCAACGGGCGGGGGGCGCGTTGCAGCGCGCTCCCCAAACGAAAAGCCCCCGCCGTTGCAGCGGCGGGGGCTCGCATCATGGGAAACCCATGTCATTCGCACGGTCTATATAGCCGAACCCCGCATTCGTTTCAATCGGGCCATCACCCCGCGTTCGCCGCCGGCGTGTTCACCCCCATCGACTGGAGATACTTCTTCACGTTGCGCGCGGCCTGGCGGAGGCGTTGTTCGTTCTCGACCATCGCGATGCGGACGAAACCCTCGCCATTCTCGCCATATCCCACGCCCGGTGCCACAGCGACCTTGGCATGGGTCAGCAGCTGCTTGGAAAATTCCAGGCTGCCGAGATGCGCCAGCGCCGGCGGCAGCGGCGCCCAGGCGAACATCGAGGCACGGGGGCTCGGGATGTCCCAGCCCGCCCGGGCGAAGCTCTCCACCATCACGTCGCGACGCTTGTGGTAGAGCTGGCGGTTCTTCTCGACAATATCCTGCGGGCCGTTCAGCGCGGCGCAGGCCGCGGCCTGGATCGGCGTGAACGCGCCGTAATCGAGGTACGACTTCACGCGCGTCATCGCCGCGATCAGCTGGCGGTTGCCCACCGCGAAGCCCATGCGCCAGCCGGCCATGGAGTAGGTCTTGCTGAGCGAGGTGAACTCGATCGCCACGTCCTTGGCGCCCTTGACCTGCAGGATCGAAGGCGTCGGCTTGCCATCGAAATAGAGCTCCGAATAGGCGAGGTCGGAGAGGATCCACACCTTGTTCTCGCGCGCCCAGGCGACCAGCCGCTCGTAGAAGGCGAGGTCCACCGTCTCCGCCGTCGGGTTCGACGGATAGTTGACGACCAGGATCGACGGGCGCGGCACGGTGAAGTTCATCGCGCGCTCGAGGCTCTCGAAATAGGCATCGTCGGGCGTCGTCGGCACCGCGCGGATCGTCGCCCCCGCGATGATGAAGCCGAAGGTATGGATCGGGTAGCTGGGGTTCGGCGCCAGCACCACGTCGCCCGGCGCGGTGATCGCGGTGGCGAGGCTGGCCAGGCCCTCCTTCGATCCCATCGTGACGACGACTTCGGTCTCGGGATCGAGATCGACACCGAAGCGGCGGCCATAATAATTGGCCTGGGCGCGGCGCAGGCCGGGAATGCCCTTGGACTGCGAATAGCCGTGCGCGTCGGGCTTGCGGGCCACTTCGCACAGTTTCTCGATCACATGGTCGGGCGGGGGCAGGTCCGGATTGCCCATGCCGAGGTCGATAATGTCCTCTCCGCCCGCGCGCGCCGCTGCCCGCATCGCGTTCACTTCGGCGATGACATAGGGGGGCAAGCGCTTGATGCGGTAGAATTCTTCGGACATTTCCTCGACTTTCAAGGGTTCTTATCTGCGACACAAAATTGTGTCGTGCCCGCGTTCTACGCCATAAAGGCGCAGTCGGGAATGACGCATTGCACTGCCTGCGCTAAGGCGAGGCAAAGGAGAGGACCGAATGGCCGACACGCTCACCCCAACCCTGCCCAGCCTGGAAGATCTGCAGCACTGGACCTGGGTGATGGGCCGCGCGCAGCAGATGATGCTGGAACACGGGCTGGACCTGATGGAGCATGTGCCGGTCGCGCCGCCGTTCGGCATGCTGCTCGATCCCACCCCGGCAATGCGGGCGACGGCGGATTTCTGGGCCGACACCATGGTCCTCTGGCAGCGTTTTCTTGATCCCGCCCATGCCGAACCGTTCGTCGAGACGGCAGAACAGGCCCGCGACAAGCGTTTCAAGGCGCCGCAGTGGCGCGAGGAGCCGATCTTCGACTTCCTGCGCCAGAGCTATTTCGTCATCGCCGATCACCTGCTGAAGAATGTCGAAGCGCTCGAACATGTCGACGCCCGGCAGAAGGACCAGATCCGGTTCGCCACCAAGGGCTTCATCGATGCGATGAGCCCGACCAACTTCCCGGCGACCAACCCGCAGGTGCTCGAGAAAATCGTCGAGACCAAGGGCGAAAGCCTGCTCAAGGGTCTGCAGCACATGCTGTCGGATATGGCCAAGGGCCAGATGACGCAGACCGCAGAAGGCGCGTTCGAACTCGGCCGCAACCTGGCGATGACGCCCGGCAAGGTCGTCAAGCGCACCCCGCTGTACGAGCTGATCCAATATTCGCCGACGACCGAGGAGGTGCTGGAAACGCCCCTGATCATCTTCCCGCCCTGGATCAACCGCTTCTACATTCTCGATCTCACGCCGGAAAAAAGCTTCATCCGCTGGGCGGTGGACCAGGGGATTACGGTGTTCGTCGTTTCGTGGCGCTCGGCCGATGCGACGATGAAGGACGTCGTGTGGGACGATTATGTCGAGCATGGTCAGATCGACGCAATCGATACCGTGCGCGATCTGCTCGGCGTCGAAAGCGTTCATACGATCGGCTATTGCGTCGCCGGCACCACGCTGGCCGCGACGCTGGCGGTGCTCGCCGCACGCGACCAGGCGGAAAAGGTGAAGAGCGCCACCTTCTTCACCGCGCAGGTGGATTTTGCCGATGCCGGCGAACTGCGCATCTTTGTCGACGACGATCAGCTGGCGATGATCCGCAGCCTCAGCGCCGAAGGGTTCTTGGACGGCCGCTACATGGCCGCCACGTTCAACCTGCTCCGCGGCCGCGACCTGATCTGGAATTATGTCACCAACAACTATCTGATGGGGCAGGATTATGCCCCGTTCGATCTGCTGCACTGGAACTCGGACGTCACCAACCTGCCGGCAACCTGGCACCTCAGCTACCTGACCGACCTGTATCGCGACAACAAGCTGGTTTCACCGGGCGCGTTGGCGATCGGGGGAACGCCCATCGATCTGTCGCGAGTGACGACGCCGTCCTATATCCAGGCCGGCCGCGAAGATCACATCGCGCCGCCGAAAAGTGTCTGGAAGATGACACAGCATTTCCGCGGCCCGCATCGCTTTGTTCTTGCAGGATCGGGTCATATCGCGGGAGTCGTCAACCCACCGACTGCAAAGAAATACCAATACTGGACCAATTCCGAGCCGGCCGATTCGCTCGAATCATTTCTTGAAAACGCCACCGAAACGGCCGGAAGCTGGTGGCCGGATTGGTTGATTTGGCTCTCTGCGTTGAATCGTGCCAAAGTAAAGGCCAACGGAGCACGAATCCCGGGGGGTGGAACCCTGCCCGCGGTTGCGGATGCCCCCGGCATCTATGTTAAAACGCGCTGACAAACTGGCGCGTTGCAACGCGGAAATTCGCGGCATTGTGCAGTGCACAAAGCGACCTTGCAAAATGACGCCGCTGACCGTATATGCTGCACTGCAGCAATAGGTAGGAAGCTAGTCATATGGCCAGCAAGGGACCGAAGACGAACTCCAGGTCTACCGTGAAAGCGGGAACGCGTGCCGGCATCGTGCCAGCGGCGACCACCACCGAAGCTGCTGCGGCCAAGCCGGAGGCCATGCCCATTCCCGCCGCCGAGACGATCGTCCCGGCCGCGGCACTGGTGCCGCCCCCGGTCGACGCCGCTGCAACGCAGGAAGTGAAGACCAACATCGAAGAAGCGACCGCTACCGTGGCAGAGCCTGTAAAGGCCGCTGTCGAGGAAGCGATCGAGGCCGCAGAGACCGTCGCGCCGGCGGTCACCACCAGCACCGCGAAGGAAACGACTATCATGGCTACCAATTTCGAGACGACCACTGCCCAGACCCAGAATATGTTCGGCGACATGAACGAGCGCGCCAAGGCCGCCGTTGAAAAGTCGACCAAGCTGGTCGAAGAAGCCAACGAATTCGCCAAGGGCAACATCGAAGCGATGGTCGAATCCGGTCGCATCGCCGCCAAGGGCTTCGAAGCCATGGGCCAGGAAGCTGCCGAATATAGCCGTCGCTCGTTCGAAACCGCGACCGCGGCGATGAAGAACCTGGCTTCGGTGAAGTCGCCGGCCGATTTCTTCAAGCTGCAGAGCGAATATATGCGCGGCGCGTTCGACTCCTATGTCGCTGAAACCTCGAAGCACACCGAAGCGATGCTGAAGCTGGCCGGCGATGCCGCTCAGCCGCTGTCGAACCGCTTCGCGGTTGCCGTGGAAAAGGTGAAGGCGAACGCCTGATCCGGCCCCTGGCACGCCAGGATCCAGCAAGGGGGCGGTCGCGAAAGCGGCCGCCCTTTCGCGTTGGTGCGGGACAAAATGATGCCCGCCCCGTCACGCTGCCTTGCCCTTGCGGGCGGTGCATCATATTTTCCCAGGGTTATGGCCGAACTCACCCATCAGATTCGTATGGCCGAAGACGGCGACCGGGACGATCGCGGCAATGACGGCCAGGCCGGCATCGCTACGCGCACCCGTACGCGTACCAAGAAGCCGACGCCCTATCGCGTGCTGATGCTGAACGACGATTATACGCCGATGGAATTCGTCGTCCTTGTCCTTCAGCGCTATTTCCGGATGACGATCGAGGAAGCCACGCAGGTGATGCTGCACGTGCATCAGCGCGGTGTCGGCGTGTGCGGTGTCTTCAGCTATGAAGTGGCGGAAACCAAGGTTTCGCAGGTGATCGATTTCGCCCGGCAGAACCAGCATCCGCTACAATGCACGCTGGAAAAGGCCTGATCGGCGAGGCCGGTCAGCTGGCCGGGGGCAACCAGCGCAGATCCAGCCCCTGATAGCGATTGACGTAGTTGGCCGCGGTGGACAGCGCCGAAAGATCGAGCAGGGTGACGCGGCCGCCTTCGCGCGCGATCATCCCTTCTTCCTCCAATTGCCGCAGCATGCGGTTGACGTGCACCGCGGTCAGCCCGGTAGCGTCGCCGATCTCCTCCTGCGTCAGGCCCAGCACGAAAGTGGCGTCGATCGTCTTGTCGGTTGCCCGCAAGCGATTGCGCAGGTCGAGCAGCAGGGCCGCCACGCGCGCCTTGGCACTGGTGCGGCCCAGTGCCGCGAGACGGTCGGTCAGCGAAACGCGCTCGATCTGGCTATAGACCAGGATCATCGCCGAAAGACGCGGGTGCGTCCGCATGATCTCGGCCAGCGCTGCGCGGTCGAACGGCGAGACGACGGAATCGGAAAGCGCGCACAGCGTCTCCGGCGCCTCGGCATAGATCGCCGAGGAGATGCCAAGCATGTCGCCTGGGAACAGGAACCGCAGAATCTGCCGGCTGCCGTCGTCGAGCAGCACGTAACTCATCATCACGCCCTTGCGGAGAATGAACAATTCTCCGCACGGCTCGTTCTCACGCTGCAGCACCGCGCCGCGCCGCACATGGCGCTGGCGCAATTCGAGCGCGTCCAACGCGTCGCGTTCGCGCTGCGTCAGTTCGATCAGCTCGCTCAATACTTCGGCAAAACAACTTCTTGACACGCGTGCACTTCCCCCGGTTCCCCCTGCAAAGCAGCGCAACGAAATCAGCGCATTAAAATCGATCAACCTCCCTCTCAGCCTACCGCTTGCGCGCGCGGGCAGAGCGGCTAGAAGCCGGCCATGGACCGTATTCTCATCCGCGGCGGCAAGCGCCTTTCCGGCAAGATCGCGATTTCGGGGGCGAAGAACTCTGCCCTCACCCTGATGCCCTGCGCGCTGCTTACTGACGAGCCCCTTACGCTCAGAAACCTGCCACGATTGGCAGATGTCGACAGCTTCGGACATCTACTGAACGAGCTGGGTGCATCGACGTCGATCGAAGGCACCCGGCCGACGGATTTCGGCCGCGTTCTCACCGTGCGGGCGGGCCGGCTCACCTCCACCGTCGCGCCGTACGACATCGTGCGCAAGATGCGCGCCTCGATCCTGGTGCTCGGCCCGTTGCTCGCGCGCGAAGGCGAAGCGACGGTATCGCTGCCCGGCGGCTGCGCGATCGGCAATCGCCCGATCGATCTCCACCTGAAGGCGCTCGAGGCGCTGGGGGCGGAGATCGAGCTGAGCGCCGGCTATGTGAAGGCGATCGCGCCCGGCGGCCGCATCGCTGGCGGCCGCTTCCGCTTCCCGGTCGTGTCGGTCGGCGCGACGGAAAATGCGCTGATGGCGGCGGTCACTGCGCGGGGCACCAGCGTGCTGGAAAATGCCGCGCGCGAACCCGAAATCGTCGACCTGTGCAATCTGCTGGTGGCCATGGGCGCGGTGATCCGCGGCATCGGCACCGAAACGCTGGAGATTGACGGCCGCGATCGGCTGCACGGTGCCACCTATGCGGTGATGCCCGATCGCATCGAAGCGGGCAGCTATGCCTGCGCCGCGGCGATCACCGGCGGCGATGTGGAACTGCTCGGCGCCGCGCCGAACGACATGCGCGCCACGCTCGATGCGCTGGTCGATGCCGGCGTCACGGTCGAGGAGACCGCGAACAGCGTGCGAGTCGCGGCCGACAACGGCTTGCGCCCGCTCACGCTCAACACTGCCCCTTTCCCCGGCTTCGCCACCGACATGCAGGCGCAGTTCATGGCGATGCTGTGCAAGGCCGATGGCGCCAGCACGCTGACCGAGACGATCTTCGAGAATCGCTACATGCACGTGCCCGAACTGGCGCGTATGGGCGCGGATATCGAAGTGCATGGCCGCACCGCGATCGTGCGCGGCGTGCCGAAGCTCACCGGCGCGCCGGTGATGGCCACCGATCTGCGCGCCTCGATGAGCCTGATCCTCGCCGGCCTCGCGGCCGAAGGGGAAACCCAGGTCAACCGCGTCTACCATCTCGATCGCGGCTATGAGCGGCTGGAAGAAAAGCTGCAGGGCGTCGGCGCCGACATCGAACGCGTCGGCGACGGCTGACGGGGCCGCACGGAGGCGGTCGTCAACTTGCGGTAAACCGTTCGCCGCTACCGTAACGGCATGGGGATCCGATCGGGAGATGCCCCGTGCTCGAATGCCAGACCGTCCTTGCGGCGCCGGCGCCGCTTCCCCGGGAACTCTTCACGATGGCGTTCCAGCCTGTCGTGAACACCAACACCCTGGTCGTCACCGCCTATGAGGCGACGTTTCGCGGGCCGAGCGGCGAAGGCCCGGCCGTGTTCGCCGCCGCGCTGCCCGAATCGGCGCGCCCCACGTTCGATCTGCGCTGCCGGGTTGCGGCGCTGGAACAAGCAATCGCGCTGGGCCTGATCGATCGCCGCGTGCGCCTCGCGGTGAAGGTGATGCCCACCTATATCGCCGATCCCGTCGCCGATGCCGAACGGATGCAGCGAATCGTCCGTCGCCTGGGTTTCCCGGCGCGCGAACTGGTGTTCGAATTCAGCGATCGCGACCACCTCGAAAGCGATCATATGGTCGCGCTGGTCAAGGCGTATCGCAAGCTCGGCTTCCTTATCGCCTTCGACGATTTCGGGGCGGGCGACATGGGGCTGGAGCTGCTGTCGCTGCTCACGCCGGATACGCTCAAGCTCGCGCCCGAACTGGTTCACAGCCTGTCGACCAGCTGGGCGCGACGCCTGGTGGTCGAGCGGGTGGTCGAGATCGCTCGCAAGGGCCGCATCCGGCTGATCGCCGAGGGCGTCGATACCCGCGCGGAGCATGATCGGCTGCGGTCGCTCGGCGTGTCGCTGATGCAGGGCGAAGCGATCGCGCCGCCGCAGATCGGCGCCTTGCCCGCTCCGGCGCTGCGGTTCGACGGCGCGGCCTGAACAGAGTCCGACTCGCAACCCGCACGCGCCTTTGCCGGCTGTGAATTGCGTAGATTCCCCATTCGGTCGAAACCCAATGCGGCGACGTCCGGAATGGGCGCGGTAGCGGCGATTGTTTACCCCTTGTTCAGGCTCGCAGCAGCCGAGCAACGGGAGAAACGAAATGCGCGACATGGCGGATATCCGGATCGGGCTGGAACCCATCGCAACGCACGGCACGCGCGAGCCCTTCGCCTGGCGTGCCGCCATCCTCAGCCGGCCGCAGGCGTTCCACACCGCCGACGCCATCCTGCTTGCCCCCGATCGGCTGGCGCTGGAAGCGCTGCGGCTCGATCGCGCGCTCGAAGCCGCCGCGGCGGCGGATCTCGCCGACAGCGGCTGCCTGCTGGTCGTCCCGGTCAATGCCCGTGCCGGCGCACCCGATCGCCTGCTCTGCCTGTTGTTTCGCGCCGCGCTGCGCCATGGCTACCCGTTCGAACAGCTGGTGATCGAAGTCCACGCAGATGAAGACGCCGATCATGCGGCGGCCACTGCGCTGATTCGCGCCTGCGCCGATCGCGGGCTGATGGTGGCATTGGCCGGGTTCGCCGCCGGCCCGCTCGGGCTCCGGCTGCTGGCGCATTGCTCGCCCCGGCTGATCCGCCTTGATCCGGGGTTCGCCCGGCGGCTGGACGCCGCCCCCGCCCGCGCACGGATGGTCGAAGGCGTGCTGCGCATCGCCCGCGGCATGGGCGTTGCCGTGGTCGCGCCCGCGCCTACGCTGGACACGGAACGCGATGCCGCGCTCGCCAGCGGGCTTCGCCATTTCCACGGCCGCGGCGAACCCGCGCCACGCCGCACCCGTCCCGTTGCCCGTCCCGTGTGGAATGCGGCGGTCGCCAACCACCGCGCGACGCGCCTTTCGGCCTGATCCGCCTGCGCATTGCCTCGGCAGGGCAGCGCGACTATGCGCTCCACCCCATGGCCGATCCCACTACCATCCGCCGTCTCTATGGCCGCCGTCAGGGGCACAAGCTGCGCCAGGGCCAGTCCGAGCTGGTCGAATCGCTGCTCCCCCGGCTCAGCCTGCCCGAACACGGCCCGCTGGACGCGACGTCGCTGTTCGGCGACGATCGCCCGCTGGAACTCGAAATCGGCTTCGGCGGCGGTGAGCATCTCGCGGGTCAGGCGGCGATGCGGCCCGATCACGGCTTTATCGGCTGCGAACCGTTCCTGAACGGCGTGGTCGGCGCGCTCAACCACGTTCGCGACGGCGATCTAGCCAACGTCCGCATCCATATGGGCGATGCGCTGGAAGTGGTCGAACGGCTGCCCGACGCCAGCCTCAGCCGCGTCTATCTGCTCCATCCCGATCCCTGGCCCAAGGCGCGCCATGCCAAGCGCCGCATGGTCAATCACGGGCCGATGGATCTTATCGCCGCGAAGCTGAAGCCCGGTTGCGAATTCCGCCTGGGCACCGATGATCCCACCTATTGCCGCTGGGCGATGATGGTGATGGGGCAGCGCCGCGATTTCGTCTGGCAGGCGCAGTCGGCACCGGATTTCCTCACCCGTCCTGCCGACTGGCCGGAAACGCGCTATGAGCGCAAGGCGCGCCGCCAGGGACACGAGGTGTGGTACTTCCGCTATGTCCGCATCTGACGAAGGGCACCGCATCGAGTCGGTAGAGACCGTGTATCAGGGCTGGGGCCGGATGCTGCTGGCCACGCTGGTCACGCCCGACGGCAGCCGCATCACGCGCCAGATCGAGGATCATGGCGATGCGGTCGCCGTGCTGCCCTATGATGCCGAACGCGGCACGGTCGTGCTCGTCCGCCAGTCGCGGCCGCCGCTGCTGTTCCGCGGGCGCGCGGAGCCGGTGTTCGAGGTGCTGGCCGGCCGCATCGATTCGGGCGAGGATGCGCTGGGAACCGCCCGCCGCGAAGCGATGGAGGAAGCCGGCCTGCGCCTGGGCGCGCTCACGCTGGTCGGCGACTTCCATGCCATGCCCGCCGTCTCCACCGAGATGCTGACGCTATATCTCGCGCCCTATACGGCGGCCGACCGGATCACCGCGGGCGGCGGCCTTGCCGACGATCACGAGGATATCGAAGTGATCGAACTTCCGCTCGACAGGCTGTGGGACATGGGCATGGCGGCGCTGGCGGACATGAAGACGGCGCTGCTGGTCCTCGCCCTGCGCGAGCGGCTCGCCGCGGGGACATGGCCACCCGCCGCCTGACCGCGCGGCTTCGTGCTTGCGCGGGCCGCATCGCCGCCCCCATAAGGTAGCGGCATGGAAGGCCCCTATCTCTCCACCGTATCGGAAACGATCCAGGCCGCGATCGCGCCGGTGTTTCTGCTCGCCGGTATCGGCGCCTTTCTCAACACCATGGTCGGGCGGCTTGCCCGCATCGTCGATCGAGCCCGGTCGATCGAGGAACTCCACCCCCGCTCCAGCGGCCCGGAGCATGAGCGCCACGTCTGGGAACTGCGAATCATCGATCGCCGCATTTCGGTGATCAACAACGCGATCTTCCTGTGCACCGCCAGCGCGCTGGCGATCTGCCTGGTTGTGGCGCTGATGTTCGTCTCGCGGCTGGCCAATCTGCACGTCGGCATTTGGGTCGCGGTGGCGTTCATCATCTCGATGCTGCTGCTGATCTCGGGCCTGATCTATTTCCTGGTCGAGGTCCGCATGTCGCTGCGCGCGATCCATGTCCGCGAAGAGCTGCTCGAACTCGATCGCTGAGCCGCCGCCTCACTCCAGCGATCGCGGCCCCAGGTTGGCGGGGATCGTCGCGCGATAGGCCGGCGCCACCCGCGCCTTGCTCGCCTGCTCATAGGCATGGCCGGCACGCAGCAGTAGGCCGTCGCTATGCGCCGTGCCGAGGAACGACAGACCGGCGGGCAGCCCGTTCACCAGCCCCATCGGCACGGTCAGGTGCGGATAGCCCGAAACCGCCGGCAGTTCGCTGGCCGAAGGGCCGACGAACTGGTCGCCATGCGCGGGATCGCTCAGCCACGGCGTGCCATAGGTGGGCGTGACAAGGATCTCCGCCCCCGCCGCTTTCAGCATCGCATCGATTCCCTCCGGCCCGGCCAGCCGCTGCGATGTCGCCCGCGCCGTCCTGTAGGCCGGATCGTCCAGCCCCTTGGTCGCTTGCGCCTTCAGGAAGGTCTCCTGCCCGAAGAACGGCATTTCGGCGGCGGCGTGGGCCTGGTTGAATGCGATCACGTCCGCCAGCGTCCGCACCTTCACCGCCGCGGGCGTCGTCGCCAGATAGGCGGCGAGGTCGGCCTTCAGCTCGGTGAACAGCACCAGCTGCTCCGCCTCGCCGATACCATCGAGCTTCGGCATTTTCACTTCGACCAGCGTCGCCCCCGCCGCCCGCAGCGCGGCCAGCGCCTGATCGAATCGCGCGGCCAGGTCCGCGGCCATGTCCGGCCGCCAATATCCGATGCGCATGCCCTGCAGCGCATCGGCACGAAGCCCCGCCGCATAGTCCTTGCGATAGGCGTTCGCCCCCTTGGTCGCAGGATCGGCGGGATCCTCGCCCACCATCGCGGAGAACAGCAGCGCAACGTCCGCCACGCTGCGGCCCATCGGCCCCGGCGTATCCTGGCTGTGGCTGATCGGCACGACATGGGTGCGGCTCACCAGCCCCAGCGTCGGCTTCAGCCCCACCAGCCCGTTCATCGCGGAGGGGCAGACCACCGATCCGTCGGTCTCGGTCCCCACCGCCACTGCCGCCAGGCTCGCCGCCGCCGCCGCGCCCGATCCGCTCGACGAGCCGCATGAGGTGCGATCGAGCGCATAGGGATTGCGCACCAGCCCGCCGACCGCGCTCCACCCGCTCATCGACCGATCGGAGCGGATGTTCGCCCACTCGCTCAGGTTGGTCTTGCCCAGTATCACTGCGCCGGCCGCGCGGAGCTGCGCCACCACCGGCGCATCGCGGCCGGTGCGGTTGTCCTTCAGGGCCAGGCTGCCGGCGGTGGTCGGCAGTTCCTTGGTTTCGATATTGTCCTTGATCAGCACCGGCACGCCGTCCAGCGGCCCCAGCACCTTGCCCGCCTTGCGCCGCGCATCGCTGGCGCGCGCCTGGGCGAGCGCATCGGGGCTCACCGCGATCACCGAACGCAGCGTCGGGCCTTTGGCATCGATCGCCGCGATTCGCGCCAGATAGGCCGCCGTCACTGCCGCGCTGCTGGTGCGGCCGGCGGCGAGATCGGCGGAGATCCGCGTCGCCGGCACTTCCTCCACCCGGATCTGCGCCACCGCAGGGCTGGCCGCCGCCAGCGCTAGCATCGCCACACCAAAGCGTCTCATCTCGCGTCCCCCCATGTTCGGGGCGGAGCCTAGCGGGCATCAGCCCTGGCGGAAAGTGCCATGAAAGCCGACAGGTAGCGCAGCATCGGCGCGCCAGCTCGCTACCGGACCCGCTTCCAGGCTACGGGTGTCGAGCACGTGCAACTCGGTCGCGCGGGCGGCCAGGTTGAGCGTCGTGCCGACGAGCCAGCCGTCGCCCTCGCCGCTGCCGCGCGGCACGAACAGGAATTCCTCCACCAGCTGGTCCGCGCCGAAGCGATAGCCGCGCGTGCCGCCTTTCTCCCAATCGACGATGCCCACGCCCTGTGCGAACGGCCGCCCCTTGCCGTACAGCCCCGAATAGCTGGTGAAGCGCCGCCGCTGCCCGGCCACGCGGCGATCGTTCTGCGGAAACTCGCCCACCGCGCCGCTGCGCATCAGCGTGCCGCGGCCATCGGGATGCAGCGCCACCATCGTTAGTTCGGGGCTCGGCATCGGCTGCGTCCTGCCGAGCAGCAGGTCGCGTGCCTCCGCCACGCCGAATGCCGGAGTATCGGAAAAGCACCCGTCGAAGCGGATCGTGCCGTCGCGTTCCTCCCAGGCGTCGCCCAGGTGGAAGAAGCTGAACGCCGGCAACTCGAACAGGCGGGTGCGGGCGGGATCATCCTTTTCCACCACCAGCACCTGCGTGCCGGCATCCGGCTGCCATTGCAGCAGGTTCAGATAAGGCGGGCGGCCAGGACCCTGGACCCAGGGTTGCAATACGATCACCAGGTGCCGGGCGGTGGCCGTGAAATCGTGGATATAGCTGGCGCGCGGCAGGCGCAGCGGCGTCGCGCCCGCCAGCGTGCCGTCGGGCCGCAACTTCCACAGCATCGCCCGCTCGCCGGCCAGCCCAAGGTTCCACACGGTGCCGTCCTGCTCGATGCGCGGATGGGCGAGGAACGGCATCTGCGCCAGGTCCGGCCGCAGCGTTTTCGGGCCGATCGTTGCCAGCGTGTCAGGGTCCAGCCGATAGGCCGATCCGCCTTCCCATAGCGCCCACAGCTCGCCGCCCGCCATCATCACGCTGGTGTTGGCGGCATTGGCGCTGTCCGGCCCGGTCAGGATTGCGCCCTCGCGCCCCGGCGTCCCGAAGCCCGGCATCAGCATGCGGCCGGCCTTGGCTTCCTGCCGCCGCTTTTCGGTATCGACGAAGCGGGCGGCCAGTCGTGCCTCGCCGTCGCCGATCGCGAAGCGACGCACCATGCCGTCACCGTCGAACCAATGGGTGGCCGCGGTATCGCCGCGCCGGAACTTAGCGGGGCCGTTGCGGTACAGCACGCCGCGCAGAGCCGCGGGCGCCCGGCCATGGAGGCGCCGCATCGCGCGGGGAGCGAGATCGGCCTCCACATCGGCGACGCCCAGCGTCCAGTCGGCCGGGAGCATCGCGGCGAAGGCGCGCTCGGGCGAAAGCAGCGCAGCGGCGCCGGCGGTGATGGCGCTGCCCAGAAAGGCGCGGCGGTGCATGTCCATCTCGGTCCTCCCCGGCTCAGCGCAGCGTGATCGTCTGGGTGGCGCCAGCGGCGGTCACCTCGAAGGCGGCGTCGGCCCAGGCGGGTTGGCCGGCCGCGCCCATCGCGTCGCGGGAGAAGCCGAAAGGCTCGGTCGGCATACCGAACGGGTTGCTGCCCATCCGCCCGTCGCCGTCCAGATCCTGGAACAGCTTCACCGCGTAGCGCCCGGGCGCCAGTCCGGCGATCTCCGCCGCCACGCGCGCCGGCGCGGCGTCGGCCATCGCGACGCGCACCGGCTTGCCCCCTTGCCACCCGGCCTCGTCATAGATCGCGATCATCACGCGGCCCTGATGCGTTTTCACCTGCAGCTCGATGGTGAGCGTCGCGCCCTGCAGGCCGGCGAGCGCGGGAAGCGGCTGCGCGGCGGCCAGGGCGGCGGCGAAAAGGATCCTGAACATCTGCGGCATCTCCATTCCGGGTTCGACTGGCGCCAGATGATCCGGCTAGGATAGGCGCGTCACCACGAGATGCGTCATCAGGGGGAAACAATGCGCGAGCTGCCGGGAAACGCCATTCGCGAAGCGCGAACGGCACCCGCAGTGCCGGATCACGCGCGGCGCGGCGTCGTCATCGCCACCGTCGCGGCGCTGGTGATGACGTTGACCGGCGCGTTCGACACCGACATGCTGGGGGTGGCGGCGCGGCTCGGCTATTGGCTGATCATCATGGAAGCCGGCGCGCTGATCGGCATGGGCGCCACCACGGCGATCCGCGGCTGGGGCGGGCTTGCCGCGCACCCCTGGCGCGAAGGCGCGGCGATCAGCCTGCTCATCGCGGCCCCGCTCACCCTGGTGGTGCTGGGCACCACCATCGCCTTTTTCGCGGGGAGCCGCGCCACCCCGGCAGGGATCGCTTTTCTGTTCGCGATGGTGCTGGCCGTCACTGCCGTGATCACCGCGATCAACTATGCCACTCGCCCCGCTCCGCCGGTCGCCGCGCGCGAATCGACCGCCGCGACGCCCGTCCCCATGCCGAACGCGGCGGAGCCGGAGCCGGAGCCCGCCGCACGCTCCCTGCCTCGCCTCACCGAACGCCTGCCGCCGCACCTGCGCTACGCCGAGGTCCACGCGCTCGAGGCAGAGGATCATTATCTGCGCGTCCACACCGCTGCCGGTTCGGCGCTGATCCTGCTGCGGATCGGCGACGCGGTCGCGGAGCTCGACGGGGTGGACGGCGCGCGCACGCATCGCAGCTGGTGGGTCGCTCGCCAGGCGGTGCGCGCGGTTGCGCGGAAAAGCGGCCGGGCGGAGCTGACCTTGCCTTGCGGCACGATCGCCCCGGTCAGCCGATCGGCCTATCCCCAATTGCGCGACGCCGGCTGGTTCGACTGATCCGGCGAAGCTCGGCAATATCGGTCGGGCGGCCGGCCACCGCAGCCGCTAGCGCGGAAGCGTCATGGAGGAAAAGATGCGGACGCCGCTCGAACGCTATCACGGCCGGATGCAGCGCGTGCTCGATCATGTCGACGCGCATGCCGACGACGCGCTCGATCTCGAGACGCTGGCGGGAATAGCGGCGTTTTCGAAGCATCATTTCCACCGCCAGTTCAGTGCGCTGTTCGGCGTTTCGGTGCATCGCTACGTCCAGCTCGTGCGGATGAAGCGGGCGTCGTACCGGCTCGCCTATCGGCCCGACAAGGCCGTGACCGACATCGCGCTCGACGCCGGCTATGAAGCGCCCGAGGCGTTCGCCCGGGCCTTCCGCCAGCGGTTCGGCCAGGCGCCGTCGGCGTTCCGCGCCGCCCCGGACTGGCAGCCATGGCATGCGGCCCTCGCGCCGCTCACCCATGCCAGGAGCCAGACGATGCCACCGCGATTCACCCCCGAAGATGTGACGATCCTCGCCTTTCCCGCCACCCCCGTCGCGCTGCTGTCGCATCGCGGCGATCCGGCGCGCCTGGGCGACACGCTCCGACGCTTCATCGCCTGGCGCAAGCTGCGCGGGCTGCGGCCGCCGGCGAGCGCCACCTACAATATCTTCCATGGCGATCCGCGCGGCGCCGCGCCGGAGGCCTATCGCCTCGATCTCTGCGCCGGCACCGCGCATCCGGTAGCGGATCCGGCGCACGGCATCGAACCGGGCCTGATCCCCGCCGGCCGCTGCGCGATGCTGCGCGTGATCGGCCAGGCCGACGATCTCGAGCCCGCCGCGCTGTTCCTCTACCGCGATTGGCTGCCCGCCAGCGGCGAGGAACCAGGCGACTTCCCGCTGTTCGCCCGCCGCGTCACCTTCTTCCCCGACGTGCCCGAAGACGCCGCGGTGACCGAACTATATCTGCCGCTGCGATAAGGATCGTCTACCACCGGTGGTGGTCCGCCCCGATTCATCCCCCAAAATTTATTTGCAGTTCCACCTTCGTTCCCTTGCCTTTTCGGAAGGCAAGGGAGGTCCGTGCGTCGCGGCCCTTCCGCTGCGGCGCCCGCGCCACGAGCCGAGTCATTTCAGCGATGAGTCGTTGCATTCGAACACCATTTGGGCTCTTGTGCCCGGACTCGGATTGGCACAATCTGTAGTGGTCGCACCAAGGGGCAAGCCCAAGCACTGGTAACCCGTCGCCCGCATTCCCAAATGCGGCATGGGCAGACTTGTGCCGGGCGCCGGGCCGATGGACACTTTTTGTTCTCGCGCAAACCCGGCTGGTGCTAGGATCGCTACGGTGCCCCGAGTCGGTAGTTGCGTGATGCAGGAAGACAGGGGTCCGAGGTATGGAATTCAGAGATAGTGAGACCAGCGTGAACGAGACCGCCACCATCGAAGCCGCCCCCGCCAGCACGGCGCTCGACAGCAAGGCGATCGCGCCGCAGCCCTATCCGGTCGAGGTCGA
This sequence comes from Sphingomonas sp. ATCC 31555, assembly GCF_000282895.1. Lineage (GTDB taxonomy): Bacteria > Pseudomonadota > Alphaproteobacteria > Sphingomonadales > Sphingomonadaceae > Sphingomonas. Next base: position 9,837 of record NZ_ALBQ01000015.1, on the reverse strand, counting down.
TCATGCGCGCGACGCGCTGCTCACCGATTTCGGCAAGGAGACGCTGAAGGACCGCTACCTGCTCCCCGGCGAAAGCTATCAGGACCTGTTCGTCCGCGTTGCCTCGGCCTATGCCGACGATCAGGCGCATGCCCAGCGCCTGTACGACTATATCTCCAAGCTGTGGTTCATGCCGGCCACCCCGGTGCTGTCGAACGGCGGCACGGGCCGCGGCCTGCCGATCAGCTGCTACCTCAATTCGGTGCCCGACAGCCTGGACGGCATCGTCCAGACCTGGAACGAGAATGTCTGGCTCGCTTCGCGCGGCGGCGGCATCGGCACCTATTGGGGCAGCGTGCGCGGCATCGGCGAGCCGTTGAGGCCCACCGGCAAGACCAGCGGCATCATCCCCTTCGTCCGCGTGATGGATTCGCTGACGCTGGCGATCTCGCAAGGCTCGCTGCGCCGCGGTTCGGCCGCCTGCTATCTCGACATCTCGCACCCCGAGATCGAGGAGTTCCTCGAGATCCGCAAGCCCTCGGGCGACTTCAACCGCAAGGCGCTGAACCTGCACCACGGCGTGCTGATCCCCGACGCTTTCATGGAAGCGGTGCGCGACGGCGCCGAATGGGCGCTGCTCAGCCCCAAGGACGGCTCGGTCCGCAGCAAGGTCGATGCGCGCGCGCTGTTCCAGAAGCTGGTCGAGACCCGCCTCGCCACCGGCGAGCCGTACATCGTGTTCTCGGATCACGTGAACTCGACCATGCCGAAGCACCACCGCGATCTCGGCCTCAAGGTTTCGACGTCGAACCTCTGCTCGGAAATCACGCTGCCGACGGGGCGCGACCATCTCGGCAACGATCGCACGGCGGTGTGCTGCCTCTCCTCGCTCAACCTCGAAACCTGGGATCAGTGGAGCAAGGACAAGCGCTTCATCGAAGACGTGATGCGCTTCCTCGACAATGTGCTCACCGATTATATCGAGCGCGCGCCCGACGAGATGGCCCGTGCCCGCTATTCGGCGGAGCGCGAGCGCTCGGTCGGTCTGGGCGTGATGGGCTTCCACTCCTTCCTCCAGGCACGCGGCCTGCCGTTCGAAGGCGCGATGGCGAAGAGCTGGAACCTGCGCATCTTCAAGCACATCAACGCCCAGGTGAACGAAGCCTCGATGACGCTCGCGGCAGAGCGGGGCCCGTGCCCCGACGCGGCCGACATGGGCGTGATGGAGCGCTTCAGCTGCAAGATGGCGATCGCGCCCACCGCGTCGATCTCGATCATCTGCGGCGGCACCAGCGCCTGCATCGAACCGATCCCGGCGAACATCTACACCCACAAGACGCTCAGCGGCTCCTTCTCGGTGCGCAATCCGTATCTGGAGAAGCTGCTCAAGGAAAAGTCGAAGAATTCCGACGCGGTGTGGAATTCGATTCTCGAACAGGGCGGCTCGGTCCAGCACCTCGATTTCCTCACGTCCGAGGAGAAGGATTGCTACAAGACCAGCTTCGAGATCGACCAGCGCTGGATTCTCGAACTGGCGGGCGATCGCGCGCCGTTCATCGACCAGGCACAGTCGCTCAACCTGTTCATCCCCGCCGACGTGGAAAAGTGGGACCTGCTGATGCTCCACTTCCGCGCCTGGGAACTGGGCATCAAGTCGCTCTACTATCTGCGCTCCAAGTCGGTGCAGCGCGCCGGCTTCGCGGGCGGGGTCGAGGCTGACAACACGATCGAGAAGCCCAAGTTCGATCTGGGCGAAAGCACGGATTACGACGAATGCCTGGCCTGCCAGTGATCTGAAGCATGGTGGCGGTGCACCCTCACCCTCCCATTGCTGACGCAATGGGCCCCTCCCTCTCCCAAGGGGAGAGGGGTTTGGGGGTGCGCCCTACTGTCCCTCTCCCTTTGGGAGAGGGAAGGAGCCGCGCAGCGGCGGGAGGGTGAGGGTGATGCGCCTCTACCAGAACCAGCCCGCTGGTACGGTAGACCAGCTCCGCGCACTCCGGCGCACGCCCACCGATGCTGAGAAGCGCCTGCGCGAGGTGCTGCGAGAAGGGCTACCCAGCTATAAATGGCGCTTTCAGGTGCCGATCGGCCCCTACCGGGTCGATTTCCTCTGTTTTTCGGAACGTCTCGTGATCGAAGTCGATGGCGGCCAGCATGCGGAGGCCGCGGAATATGACGCTGCCCGCACCCGCTTCCTCGAAAGCGAAGGGTATCGGGTGCTGCGCTTCTGGAATCACGAGGTGTTGGGCAATACCGACGGCGTGGTGGCCGAGGTGGCGCGCCATTTGAAGGGTGCGGATCAGTGACGCAGGCCACCCTCACCCTCCCGCCGCTTCGCGGCTCCTTCCCTCTCCCAAGGGGAGAGGGACAGTGGGGTCGTCCTCAAGCCCCTCTCCCCTTGGGAGAGGGGAGGGGCCCGCGCGCGTCAGCGCGTGGGAAGGGTGAGGGAGGCCAGGCCGCCCCCCACCCCATCGCCTCAAGCTTCTTCTTCGAACAACTCCACCGCCACGTCAGCATTGGCCGACAGCCGCACCTTGTCGCCTTCGACCTCGGCGACCAGGCCGCCGGGGAGATAGTGATGGTGCCCTTCATGGCTGCCGGTGGCGCCTTCGACCTGCGCACCCGAGTCCTTCTTGGTCAGCTTGATGCGGTCGCCATCGACATGGTCGACGGTGCCGACATGGACGCCGTCGGCGCCGATGACTTCCATATGCTCCTGGATTGCGCTCAGATCTGCCATGGGTCTTCTCCTGCTTGGGGTTCGCGCACCGAACGCACGCGGTCGCGAAACGATGCACGCGGGCCTCGGGCGCGTCTGCCATACGCAGGGATAGCTGCATGAAGATCCGCGCCGCCTTTGCCCTTGTCTCCCTCGCCCTGCTCGCCGCCTGCGCGCACCAGGTGCCGAGCGCCGTGACGCCGCAGGCGCCGGGCTTCCTGCTCGGGCTGTGGCACGGCTTCATCTTCCCCGTCGCCTGGGGCCTGTCGCTGCTGTTTCCGGAGGTCGCGGTCTATGCGGTGCCGAACAATGGCGGCTGGTATGATTTCGGCTTCTTCATCGGTGTGGTGTTCCTCGGCGTCGGCGCGCAGGGTGGCCGCAAGGTCGTCTATCGCGAGCGCATCGTCGTGCGCGATGGGATGAAGACCGTCCGCGGACGGGTGATCGACCAATGACACGCACGCTCGCCATCCAGGCTGGCCTCGGCATCGCTGCGGGCACGGCAGGACTGATCGTCCTCCTCCGCCCCGCGGCGGCGCGCGGGCTGCTGCGCATGGAGGCCAGCGAGCCGGCGACCTATGCGCTGCGCATCGCCGGCATGATGCTGGTCGCGCTCGGCCTGTTCCTCACCGGCTTCGCGCTGGCCTTTGCAAGCGCGGGAGGGGTGGCGTGAGCCGAAGTTGGTCTGGCATCCCGGAGCTGAAGGCAAGCTATCGCGCGCTTGGAGTCGCGCGATTCTGGCTCCTCATGCTAGCGGTGCTTGCTTGGATTGTCCTTGGGACGTGGCTGACCATTTCCTTGGATTATCCGCGCGCCTTCGGCTCGACGTGCCATCGCAAGTGCATGTTTGAAAGTTACTGGTTCAGCACAGAGCTTATCAAGCATGGCAGCATACGCACCTACGCCCTGTTTGCCTGGTTGTGGCTAATGCCGGCGGCCGTGGTCGGCACTTTCATATATCGGCGCCTCAATCGCGCCTCTCGCTCACACTGATTTCGATCCGGAGTACCCCAGATGTCGCTTCTCGAAGCCCGCAAGACCTACAAGCCCTTCGAATATCCCTGGGCCTATGAATATTGGAAGCGCCAGCAGCAGGTGCACTGGCTGCCGGAGGAAGTGCCGCTGGGCGAGGATTGCCGCGATTGGGCGCAGAAGCTGACCGATCACGAGCGCAACCTGCTCACCCAGATCTTCCGCTTCTTCACCCAGGCCGACGTGGAAGTGCAGGACTGCTACCACGAGAAATACGGCCGCGTGTTCAAGCCGACCGAGGTGAAGATGATGCTCACCGCCTTCTCCAACATGGAGACGGTGCACATCGCGGCGTACAGCCACCTGCTCGACACGATCGGCATGCCCGAGACCGAATACAGCGCTTTCCTCCAGTACAAGGAGATGAAGGACAAGCACGACTATCTGAGCACCTTCGGCGTCGATACCGACGAGGATATCGCCAAGACGCTGGCGATGTTCGGCGGCTTCACCGAGGGGCTGCAGCTGTTCGCCAGCTTCGCGATGCTGATGAACTTCCCGCGCTTCAACAAGATGAAGGGCATGGGCCAGATCGTCACCTGGTCGATCCGCGACGAGAGCCTGCACTGCGAAGGCATCATCAAGCTGTTCCACACCTTCTGCAAGGAACGGAACTGCATGACGCCGAGCGTGCGCGACGACATTCTGGACATGTGCCAGAAGACCGTGCGCATCGAAGACGCGTTCATCGACCTGGTGTTCGAAATGGGCCCGGTGAACGGCATGACGCCCAAGGACATCAAGAAATACGTCCGCTTCATCGCCGATTGGCGGCTGGGCCAGCTGGGCATGAAGCCGATCTACATGATCGACGAGCATCCCCTGCCCTGGCTCGCCCCGCTGCTCAACGGCGTCGAGCATGCCAATTTCTTCGAGACGCGGGCGACCGAATATTCGAAGGCGGCGACGCGCGGCAACTGGAACGAAGTATGGGACAGCTTCGACAAGCGCCGTCAGGCCAAGACCAGCACGATTGCCAACGAAGACGCGATCGAAGGCGACATGTTCGCCAAAGCGGGAATTGCGGCGGAGTAAACATTAAATTCACCTGCGGCCGGGGCAACTCGGCCGCCATTTAACCACTTCCAACCTGACGAAAGGAGATAAAACAAAAAAGTTCTATTTTATGTGAATTGATGGGCAATATGAAGACACGAAAGCTGCAGTTTCTTTGGGCAATTCTCGATGGCGGAAGAATAGATCGAAAAGGCGGTCAGAATCCTGAAACCCACATAACGCAACTTCTCTACGATCTGAATGTAGCCCTTCATAATCATGAAGGACGAAAATTATGAACGCTGAAGTATTTTTGGACAAAAGAGGGTTATGGCGATGGGAAGTCCTAGACGGGGATGAAATATATCTCCGCTCGGGGAAACAGTTCGACTCTCAATCAGAAGCGCTACGCAACCTGAGAGAAGAGACCCACCTACTCAACCCGAAGGTGCAATTGCACTGACACAAAGGGCGGGAGCGCAACCTCCCGCCCTATTTCCTCCCTTTGAGCGGCTCGTCAGCGTCGCCGTCAAACCTTGTAAAGGCCGCATTGTCCTCTATATGTTCCACGCTCTTTGAAACCGTCGAACAGCAAGTACTTCCCGCACCTCGTGAAGCGGTGCCCCGCAACGTCGCAGCCGGACCGGGTCATGAAGTGAACCCGCAATACTTTCCGCCATTCGTCGCCCCGGCGAAAGCTGGGCCCTCCGACAGTCTGGGAGAAAACCGAACAGCGCTATTGCAGGAGATGCCGGCGTACGCTGGCATTATGCCCCACAAGCCTCCTCCGCGCCGCGCACGCAAAGATGCGCCTCGCCTAAACTTCCTAAACTTAAGCGCTGCACAACCGCTGCAGCCCGCCAGAGCACTTCACGAGCCTAAACTTCCTAAACTTAAGCGGCGCGCAACTGCGCCCCGACGAGCCGTGCTGAAACACGCCGCAAGCCTAAGCTTCCTAAACTTAAGGCCGCCGGCCAGGCTCAAAACAGCGCGATCAGATAGGTAATCAGGTCCGCCGTGCCGCTGGCGCTCACCGGCAACACCAGCAGGATCAGCGCATAGATCAGGAACATCCGCGTCAGGAATCGCTCGCGCCGCCCCGGCGTCGCGGGCAACGGCCTTGGCGGCTCGGGCCGGGGCCAGACGCGATTCTCGTCGAAGAACATTGCCCGGCAGGGTGCCGCAGCGCTGCTGCCCGCGCAACCGCCCCTTGGGCCAGTGGATGGGAATGCGCGGCCGGCACCCCCCTGGGCGAGTTCAGTCCAGATTCGGCCGCAGATAGCGCGTTGCCAGTTCCTCGCTGATGCCGCGGCGGACTGCATAATCCTTCAGCTGGTCCTGCCCGACGCGCGCGACGCCGAAATATTCGGCTTGGGGGTGCCCGAAATAGAAGCCCGACACCGCCGCCGTCGGCAGCATTGCGAAGCTTTCGGTCAGGCTGATGCCGGTGCGCTTATGGGCATCGAGCAGCCGGAACAGGATCGGCTTCAGGCTGTGCTCGGGGCAGGCCGGATAGCCCGGCGCCGGGCGGATGCCGCGATACTGCTCGCGAACCAGTGCGTCGTTGTCGAGCTGCTCGCCCTCGGCATACCCCCACAGCGCGGTGCGGACGAACTTGTGGAGCCGCTCGGCAAAGGCTTCGGCGAGGCGGTCGGCCAGCGCCTTGAGCAGGATGTCCGAATAATCGTCGATCGCCGCCTTGAAGCGGGCGAGATGCGGCTCGATACCGTGGATCGAGACCGCGAAGCCGCCGATCCAGTCGCCGTCATGATCGATGAAGTCGGCCAGGCACATGTTCGCCCGGCCCTCGCGCTTGGCGATCTGCTGGCGCAGGAACGGCAGGCGGACATGTTCCTCGTCGGGCAGATGGACGATCACGTCGTCACCCTCGCGGCGGCACGGCCACAGCCCGGCAACGCCGCGCGCGGTGAGCCAGCGCTCGGCGATGATCTTGTCGAGCATCTTCTGCGCATCGGCGAACAGCGAGGTGGCGCTTTCGCCGACCACTTCGTCGGTCAGGATCGCCGGATAGTTGCCGGCCAGTTCCCAGGCGCGGAAAAAGGGCGTCCAGTCGATATAGTCGCGCAGGTCCTTCAGGTCCCAGTCGTCGAACGTATGGACGCCCGGCAGGCGCGGCTTGCCTGGCTTGAGGGACATGTCCGCCTCGAAGGCGTTGGCGCGCGCGTCTTCCAGTGGCAGCAGCTCGCTCTGCCCCTTGCCGGCACGGGCTGCACGGACATGCTCATACTCGTCCGCCACCTTGGTGACATACGGATCGCGCTGCGTATCGGAGACGAGCGCCGTCGCCACGCCCACCGCGCGGCTGGCGTCCAGCACATGCACCACCGGGCCGGTATAGGCCGGGTCGATGCGCAGCGCGGTGTGGACACGGCTGGTGGTCGCACCGCCGATCAGCAGCGGCATCGTCATGTTCGCGCGCTGCATTTCCTCGGCGACCGTCACCATCTCGTCGAGGCTGGGGGTGATCAGGCCGGACAGGCCGATCATGTCGGCATCGTTGTCGATCGCCGCCTGGAGGATGGTCGACCAGGGCACCATCACGCCCAGATCGACCACGTCGAAGCCGTTGCACTGGAGCACCACGCCGACGATGTTCTTGCCGATATCGTGCACATCGCCCTTCACCGTGGCGAGCACGATCTTGCCCTTGCCCTTGGCGCCTTCCTCCTTCTCCGCCTCGATATAGGGGAGCAGGTGGGCGACGGCCTTCTTCATCACGCGGGCGGACTTCACCACCTGCGGCAGGAACATCTTGCCCGATCCGAACAGGTCGCCGACGACGTTCATGCCGTCCATCAGCGGGCCCTCGATCACCTCGATCGGGCGCGCGAAGATCTGGCGGCATTCCTCGGTATCCTCGACGACATGCGCGTCGATGCCCTTGACCAGCGCATGCTCGAGCCGCTTGGCGACCGGCCAGCTGCGCCATTCGGCCGCCTGCTTCTCCGCCACCGCATCGGTGCCACGATACTTCTCGGCCAGCGCCACCAGGCGCTCGCCAGCATCGGGGTCGCGGTTGAGCACCACGTCCTCGCACGCCACGCGCAGCTCGGGATCGATCGCGTCATAGACGTCGAGCTGGCCGGCATTGACGATCGCCATGTCCATGCCCGCGGGGATCGCGTGGTAGAGGAACACGCTGTGCATCGCGCGGCGCACCGGCTCGTTGCCGCGGAAGCTGAACGACAGGTTCGACAGCCCGCCCGAGATATGGACGTGCGGGCAGCGCTTCTTGATCTCGCGGCACGCCTCGATGAAGTCGACGCCGTAATTATTGTGCTCCTCGATGCCCGTCGCCACCGCGAACACGTTGGGATCGAAGATGATGTCCTCGGGCGGGAAGCCGATGCCGGTGAGCAGCTTGTAGGCGCGCTCGCAGATCTCGACCTTGCGCTGCTGGGTGTCCGCCTGGCCGACCTCGTCGAACGCCATGACGACCACCGCGGCGCCGTACGCCATGCACTTGCGCGCATGGATGAGGAACGCCTCCTCGCCTTCCCTTCATGCTGATCGAATTGACGATCGGCTTGCCCGAGACGCATTTGAGCCCCGCTTCGATCACCTCCCATTTGGAGCTGTCGATCATCACCGGTACGCGCGCGATGTCCGGCTCGGCGGCGATCAGCTTGAGGAAGGTGGTCATCGCCTCGACGGCGTCGAGCAGGCCCTCGTCCATGTTGACGTCGATCACCTGCGCGCCATTCTCGACCTGCTGGCGCGCGACTTCGACCGCGGCGGGATAGTCGCCGGCCATCACCAGCTTCTTGAAGCGGGCGGAGCCGGTGACGTTGGTGCGCTCGCCGATATTGACGAAGTTGGTGGAGGAAGGCGTGGTCATGATCTGGGTTCTTCTTCTCTCCCTCTCCCCATCGGGGAGAGGGCCGGGGAGAGGGCCAGTGTGTCGTGGATCGCGTGGGCAAGAAGGGCAGCGTTGTGCCCCTCTCCCAACCCTCTCGCCGGAGGGGAGAGGGCTATTACTCGGTCACGCCGCCATGGTGAACGGCTCGAGGCCCGCGAGCCGGGTCCGCACTTCGGGCGTGGGAATGCTGCGCGGGCTCAGCCCCTGCACCGCCTTGGCAATCGCGCCGATATGCGCGGGCGTCGAGCCGCAGCAGCCGCCGAGGATGTTCACCTGCCCGGCATCGGCCCATTCCTTGACGAGACCGGCGGTGGTCGCCGGCATCTCGTCATAGGCACCGAGCTCGTTGGGGAGGCCCGCGTTCGGATAGACCATGATCAGCGTGTCGCAGAGTGCCGACAGCGTCTTGACGTGCGGGCGGAGCTGCTCGGCGCCGAACGAGCAGTTGAGCCCGATCGTCACCGGTCTGGCATGGCGCACCGCGTGCCAGAACGCCTCGACCGTATGGCCCGAGAGGTTGCGGCCGGACAGGTCGGTCAGCGTCATCGACAGCATGATCGGCAGGTCGCGGCCAAGCGCCTCGCCCGCCTCGATCGCCGCCATGATGCCGGCCTTGGCGTTGAGCGTGTCGAACACCGTTTCGATCAGCACGAAGTCGATGCCGCCCTCGACCAGCGCATCGATCTGCTCGCGGTACACATCCTTGAGGTAATCGAAGTCGATCTCGCGATAGCCGGGATCGTTGACGTCCGGGCTCAGCGACAGCGTCTTGTTGGTCGGGCCCAGCGCGCCGGCGACGAAGCGTGGACGGCCGTCCTTGGCCTCGAACTCGTCGGCGATGCTGCGGGCGAGCTTCGCGCTCTCGATGTTGATCTCGCGGACCAGATGCTCGGCGCCGTAATCGGCCTGGCTGATCCGGTTGGCGGAGAAGGTGTTGGTCTCGGCGATGTCCGCCCCCGCCTCGAAATAGGCGCGGTGGATCGAGCCGGGCACCTCGGGCTTGGTCAGCGCGAGGATGTCGTTGTTGCCCTTCTGGTCATGGGCAAGGCCGAGAGTGCCCGCATAGGCGGCCTCGTCGAGCTTCCAGTTCTGGATCTCGGTGCCGAACGCGCCGTCGGTGATCAGGATGCGCTTGGCGGCTTCGGCCAGCAGTTTCTCGCGTGCAGTCATGGTCTTGTCCTTCGGTCTCCGCCTGCGCTCCCCTCCCGCTTGCGGGAGGGGTCGGGGG
>NZ_ALBQ01000014.1 GCF_000282895.1 Sphingomonas sp. ATCC 31555 | reverse complement strand
CCCCCCCCGGCATCCGCACCGGATTCGCACGTGGAGAGCGGGGGCCCACCCCCTAGCCCCCTTCCGCTTGCGGGAGGGGGAACAAGCTTGCTCCATCGCTCGGCCAGCCGCCGCGCATTCTCCGCGCGCTGGCCGCGTTCCCCCTTCCAGCGACGCAGGCGCAGGTCGAGGTCCGCGTCATTGCCCCCCAGCCCGCGCTCACCGAGCAGCACGGCGACCGCCGCCGCGGTTCGCGCCATGCCGCGCTCGCTGGCGCGCACCAGCATATGGCCGAGCCGCGGCGGCAGCGGCAGGCGGGCGATCGCCTTGCCATGCTCGGTCGGGCGGCCATCGGCGTCGATCGCCTCCAGCGCCCCCAGCCGCGCCCGCGCCTCGGCGATCGCTGCCTCGGGCGGCGGATCGAGCCAGGCGAGCTGGCGCGGATCGGTGACGCCCCACAGCGCACAGTCGAGCATCAGCGCCGACAGATCGGCCTCGAGGATTTCGGGGGGATCGAAGCGGGGCAGCCCCGCCGTCGCGGCTTCTTCCCACAGGCGGTAGGCGGTGCCCGGCCCCTGCCGCGCCGCGCGGCCGGCCCGCTGGGTCACCGCCGCCTGGCTGGCCCGCTCGGTCACCAGCCGCGTCATTCCCGCCGCGCGATCGTAGCGCGGGCGCCGCGCCAGTCCGGAATCGACCACCACGCGGATGCCGTCGAGCGTCAGCGAGGTCTCGGCGATCGAGGTGGCCAGCACGATCTTGCGCCGTCCCTCCGGATCGGGCGCGATCGCGGCGCGCTGGGCGGCGGGCTCCAGACTGCCGTGCAGCCGGTGCAGCACCGCGCCGCCGATGTCGCCCAGTCGCTCGGCGGTCCGCTCGATCTCCGCCACGCCGGGCAGGAAGGCTAGGATGCCGCCCTCTTCTTCGCGCAACGCCTGGCGCACCGCGCTGGCAACCGAGTCCTCGATCCGCGCCTCGGCCGCGCGGCCGAGATGGCGCAGCGTCAGCGGATAGCTGCGGCCTTCGCTTTCCACCACCGGCGCGTCGCCCATCAGCCCGGAGAAGCGGCTGCCGTCGAGCGTCGCCGACATCGCGACCAGCCGCAGGTCCGGCCGCAGCGCGCCCTGCGCATCGAGCGCAAGTGCCAGCCCGAAATCGCTGTCGAGGCTGCGTTCATGCACCTCGTCGAACAGCACGGCGGAGACGCCCACCAGCTCCGGATCGGACTGGATGCGATTGACGAAAATGCCCTCGGTGACCACCGTCACCCGCGTCGCCGCCGAGCGCTTCGTATCCATGCGGGTGGCATAGCCGAAGGTCTTGCCGACCCCCTCGCCCGCGAGCGCCGCCATCCGCTCCGCCGCAGCGCGCGCCGCCAGCCTGCGCGGGGAGAGCAGCAGGATTTCCCCGGTGCACCAGCCCTCCCCCAGCAGCGCCGGCGCCACCGCGGTCGTCTTGCCGGCGCCGGGCGGCGCGACCAGCACGGCGTTGCTGCCGCCGCGCAGAACATCGAGCAGCGCCGGCAAAACAGCGTGGATCGGCAGAGTGGACGTCATTCGGCTGCAACCATTCGGGACAAGCGTGGTTAGGCGGACTCACCGCCAAAGGAGCGCGACATGGCACGAATCCTTTCCCAGTTCACCATCACCCCGGACAGCGACGGCGAGTACACGCTGCACCTGGAAGACGAAGAGGGCGAAACCATCGAAATGACGGCGAGCTACGAGCAGCTCGACCTGATCGTCGAGGGCATCGAAGAAGTGCTCGACCTGGACGAGGAAGACGCTCTGGAAGTCGAGGACGAGGACGAGGACGAGGAAAAGCCGGCGGACGATTAAGCCCGCACGGCCGGGGCGCGCGTCAATAGGCGCGCGCCACCGCAAACTCGACGGCCTCGACCATCGCGTCCTTCGCCTCGCAGGCGCGGAAGCTGCCCAGCGCATCAATGGCGCGCTGGCCGTAATGCCGGGCGCGGGCGAGCGTATCGTCCACCGCGCGACAATTGCGGACCAGCCGGATCGCCTCGGCGAAATCCTCGTCCGAGATGCGGCGGCCGGAGATCGCTTCCTTCCAGAAGGCGCGTTCCGCTTCGTTGCCGCGCGCATAAGCGAGGATCACCGGCAGCGTCATCTTGCCTTCGCGGAAATCGTCGCCGGCATCCTTGCCCATGGTCGACGCATCCGACACGTAATCGATCGCATCGTCGACCAGCTGGAAGGCGATGCCGAGGTTGCGGCCATAGGCGTCGAGCGCCAGTTCCTCCGCCTCGGGACGCTCGGCCACCACGCCTGCCACGCGGCAGGCGGCGGCGAACAGCGCGGCGGTCTTCGCGCCGATGATATCGAGATAGCGATCCTCGGACAGATCGATCCGGCGCACCGCGGTGAGCTGGTTCACCTCGCCCTCGGCGATGATCGCGCTGGCGCCCGAAAGGATGCGCAGCGCCTTCAGGCTCTCCGCCTCCACCATCAGTTCGAACGAGCGGCTGAACAGGAAATCGCCGACCAGCACGCTGGCCGGGTTGCCCCAGATGATGTTGGCGGTGCGACGGCCCCGGCGCAGATCCGAACTGTCGACCACATCGTCATGCAGCAGCGTCGCGGTGTGGATGAACTCCACCGCCGCGGCCAGCTTGTGGTGGCGCGTGCCGGCATAGCCGAGGAGCCGCGCGCTTGCGAGCGTCAGCATCGGCCGCATCCGCTTGCCGCCGCCGGCGATCAGATGGCCGGCGAGCTCCGGAATCAGTGGGATTTCCGACTGCATGCGATCGAGGATCACCGCGTTCACCAGGTTCATGTCCTGGGCGACCAGCGCCATGATCGGATCGAGCGAGGGCTGGGTTCGCGACCCCAGGCGGTGGACGGTTGCGCTCATATGCTGGAGCCTCTGGCCTTTGTGCCCTGCAAAGGCAAGAGGCGCTTGCATGGCCGTGCCGCAGCGGCAAAAGAGAATGCCATGACCGACGCGACGCTGATCCGCTTTCGCCAGAGCATCGACAATATCGATGCGGCGCTCGTCTTCATGCTCGCCGAGCGGTTCAAGGTGACCCAGGCAGTGGGGCGCTACAAGGCCGAGGCCGGGCTTCCCCCTGCCGATCCAGGCCGCGAGGAAGCGCAGATCGCCCGGCTGCGCGCGCTGGCGCAGGATGCCGATCTCGACCCCGAATTTTCCGAAAAATTCCTGCGCTTCATCATCGACGAGGTGATCCGCCACCATCGCCAGGCGCAGGAAGCGGGAACCGAAGCCGGAACCGCGGGAGCCTGACTCCGTTGCTGGGCGTGAAACCCAAGGGGGCAAGCGCTTGAGCGACGATTACCTGATCTTCCGGCCCGACGATGTCGATCTGGACCGGTCGCCGCTACGGGCGGGCGTGGACGAGGCGACCTATGTGCTGGGCGCCTTCAACCCCGGCTTCGCGCGGCTGCCGAACGGCAACCTGCTGCTGATGGTGCGCGTGGCGGAGGCGCTGCGCGATCCCGTGGACGGCAGCCACGCCCGCGCGATCCGCTGGACACCTTCGGGCTATGTGCTCGATCGGCACCCGGTGGCGGGGCTGGACATGGGCGATCCGCGCCAGTTCGCGCTGAAGGGCCGCAACCCGAGGCTGCTCGGCCTCACCTCGCTGTCCTGGCTGCTGCCGGTGGAGCTGGATGCCGAGGGCCGCACGGTGGTTGCAGTGCATTACGACAAGGCGATCGCGCCCACGGCCAGCTACCTCGACTATGGCGTCGAGGATGCGCGGATCACGCGGATCGACGGCACCTACTGGATGACGGTGTGCGGCGTATCGGCCGAACGGCATTGCACCGCCATGTACCGCTCGACCGATGGGCTCGACTGGGAATTGCTCGGGGTGGTGCTCGATCACCAGAACAAGGACATGCTGCTGTTCGAAGGCCGGATCGACGGCTTCTTCCACGCGCTCACCCGGCCGCTGGGCGAGGTGTACTTCGCCTATCCGGACGACTCCCCCTGGCTGGGCGGCCCGTCGATCAACCTCGCCCGCTCGCCCGACGGGCTGCACTGGAAGCCGCTCGACCAGCCGGGAATCCGCGCGCGCAAGGGTTCGACCTCGAACCAGCGGATCGGCGGCGGCAGCCAGCCGGTGCTGACCGAGGCGGGCTGGCTGCTGATCTATCACGGCGTGGAGAAGCGCGACGCGGTCGGCATCTATCGCAGCTTCTGGGCGCTGCTCGAGCGCGACAACCCGAGCGTGATCCTGCGGCAGGAAGACACGGTGCCGCTGCTGGAGGCCAATCCCGCGCTGACCGCAGACATCGCGCACCAGCTATACCTGCCGACGCCGGTGGTATTCACCACCGGGCTGGTCGATGCCGGAGATCGCTACATCGTCGCGAGCGGCGAGGCGGACCTGGCGTGCCGGATCACGCATATTCCGAAGGAACGATTCCGGTGATTAGCCCTAAAATTCCTCCCCGGCACGGGGAGGGGGACCGCCGCCGCAGGCGGTGGTGGAGGGGCCGCGCCGCAGGTGCGGTGCGGGTGACGCGCGCCGGACCACCGCCGCGTGCCGCAGCGGCCCCTCCACCATGCTGCGCCCACGGCTCTCTTCGCGGGCCGGTTTCGCTGCCGCGATGTGCCCCCGGCACATCGCTGTCGGCAGCTACACCCCCCTCCCCGTTCCGGGGAGGAAATTTCGCGAGGAGCCCCCGATGACCGAACCGCTCTGGTGGCAGAAGGGCGTGATCTACCAAGTCTATCCGCGCTCGTTCAACGACTCGAACGGCGACGGCATCGGCGATCTTGCCGGCGTGACGGCGCGGCTGGACTATCTGGTCGATCTCGGCGTGGACGCGGTGTGGCTGTCGCCGATCTTCCCCTCGCCGATGGCCGATTTCGGCTATGACGTGGCCGATTATTGCGGGATCGATCCGCGCTTCGGCACGCTCGCCGACTTCGAGCGCTTGCGTGACGCAGCCCATGCCCGCGGCCTGAAGCTGCTGCTCGATTTCGTGCCCAACCACAGCTCGGATCAGCACCCCTGGTTCCGCGAAAGCCGCTCCTCGCGCGACGCCCCCAAGCGCGACTGGTATATCTGGCGCGATCCCGGCCCCGATGGCGGGCCGCCCAACAACTGGCAGAGCTATTTCGGCGGCAGCGCCTGGGAATGGGACGACGCCACCGGCCAATATTATCTCCACCAGTTCCTCAAGGAGCAGCCCGAGCTCAACTGGCGCAACCCGGATCTGCGCGCGGCGATGCTCGACGCGATGCGCTTCTGGTTCAAGCGCGGGGTCGACGGCTTCCGCATCGACGTGCTGTGGCTGGCGATCAAGCACCCCGACTTCCCCGATAACCCAGCCAATCCGGACTGGCGCGACGGGATGCAGGATATCGAGCGGCTGCTGCCGGTCCACTCGGCCGACCAGCCCGAGATGATGGAGATCATCGCCGCGATGCGCGACGTCGCGGAGGACTATCCCGAGCGCGTGCTGATCGGCGAGATCTACCTGCCGATCCCGCGCCTCGTCGCTTATTATGGCGAGGGCGGGAACGGCGTGCATCTGCCCTTCAACTTCCATCTGCTCGATGCGCGCTGGGATGCCGGGGCGCTGGCGCAGCTGATCGCCGACTATGAAGGCGCGCTGCCCGCCGATGGCTGGCCCAACTGGGTGCTCGGCAACCACGACAAGCCGCGGGTCGCCTCGCGGGTGGGGCCCGACCAGGCAGCCGTCGCGATGATGCTCCTCCTCACGCTGCGCGGCACGCCGACCTTGTACCAGGGCGACGAACTCGGCATGCCCAACGTGGCCATCCCGCCCGACCGGGTGCGCGACCCGCAAGCGCTGCGCGAGCCCGACACCGCGTTCAACCGCGACGAGGTCCGCACGCCGATGCCCTGGGATGCGAGCGCGCATGCCGGGTTCAGCTCGGTCGAGCCGTGGCTGCCGCTCAACCCCGACTGGGCGGAGCGCAACGTGATGGCGCAGCGGGACGCGGCGGGTTCAATGCTGGCCTTCACCCGCGCGCTGCTCCGGCTGCGGCGCGCGCATCCGGCGCTGTCGGTGGGAAGCTGGCAGGCGGTGTCGAGCGACGGTGCGGTGCTCGCCTACGAACGGCGGCATGGAAACGCGCGCGTGCTCGTGGCGCTCAACCTGTCGAATGCGCCGCAGACGCTGGCCTTGCCGGAATGGGCCGCCGCGCTGGCGCCTGCGCTCACCACGCCCGGCCACGAACTGCATGTGGAAGGCACCACCCTCCCCCTCGCCCCGAATCAAGGCATCCTGCTCGCATGAACACCCCTCCCGTGCCCCTGCGAAAGCAGCGGCCCAGAGCCCCAAGCGATTCGCTCTCCTACCCTGGGCCCCTGCTTTCGCAGGGGCACGGACGGGCAAGGGGCAGCCGCGCATGAAGATCGCCATGCTCGCGCCGATCGCGTGGCGCACCCCGCCGCGGCACTACGGCCCCTGGGAGCTGGTGACGAGCCTGCTCACCGAGGCGCTGGTCGCCAAGGGTATCGACGTCACGCTGTTCGCCACGCAGGACTCTGTCACCACCGCGCGCCTCGCCGGCGTAGTGCCGCGCGGCTATGAAGAAGATCCCGCGATCGACGCGAAGGTGTGGGAATATGCCCACCAGTCGCACCTCTTCGCCCGCGCATCCGAGTTCGACCTGATCCACAACCAGGCCGATTTCCCCGCCCACGCCTATGCCCCGCTGATCGACACGCCGATGGTGACGACGATCCACGGCTTTTCCTCCGAGCGCATCCTGCCGATGTACAAGCCGTTCGAGGACCGCGTGCACTATGTCGCGATCTCGGATGCCGATCGACACCCGGCGCTGCGCTATGCCGCGACGATCCACCACGGCATCCCGCTCGCCGACTTCGCCTTCGACGCGACCGGCAGCGACGACCTGCTGTTCTTCGGCCGCATGCACCCGGACAAGGGCGCGGCCGAGGCGATCGCCGTCGCACAGGCCACCGGCCGCCGGCTGAACCTGTACGGCATCGTCCAGGACCAGGGCTATTTCGAGCGCGACGTGCAGCCGCATCTGAACGATCGCATCGTCTATCACGGCCCGGTCGGCGGCGAGGCGCGGATCAAGGCGCTGGGCAGCGCTCGCGCGCTCCTCCACCTGATCAATTTCGACGAGCCCTTCGGCCTGTCGGTGATCGAGGCGATGGCGTGCGGCACCCCGGTGATCGCGGTCCGACGCGGCTCGATGCCCGAGTTGATCGCGGACGGCGTCACCGGCCTGCTGCTCGATTCGGCGGAAGAAGCGGCCAGCGCGGTCGACCGCGCCGCCACGCTCGATCGCGCGGCATGCCGCGCCGCAATCGAAGCGGGCTTTTCGGTGGAGGCAATGGCCGACCAGTATATCGCCCTCTATCGTCGCATCCTGGGCGCCTGATGGCCCGGCGGGGGCTTCAGGCCTCCACGGCGCCGAAAGGGTTGCCCGTGCGGCGCGGCTCCGGCGAACGCCGGTCCAGCGCGGCACGGATGCGATCCGCCAGCTGCTCGCGGCGATAGGGCTTGCCGATCACGTCCAGATTGCTGCCACGCGGGATGTCCGCCACCAGATCCTCGTTATAGCCGGTCGTCATCAGCACCGGCGTTTCCGGATGCAGCGCGTGGAACTGCTCGACCAGCTCGAGCCCGCTCATCCCGCCGGGCATCACGATATCGGTGAACAGCAGATCGATCGGCTCCGCCTCGATCCGCTCCAGCGCCTCTTCGCCGCTCGCCGCCAGCAGCACGCGATAGCCGAGCGCCGTCAGTTGCTCCTGCGCCAGCGCCCGCACATCGTCGCTGTCCTCGACGAGCAGGATCGTCTCGCTGCCGCCGGCGACGCCCCGGCCCGGCTCCTGCTTCGCCGCAGGCGGCGGCGCCGCAACCTCGGCGCTGGCCGCCGTGGGGAACAGCATGCGCACCTCGGTGCCCTCGCCCGGGGCGCTGTCGATTTCCAGGCGGCCGAGCGATTGCTGGACGAAACCATGCACCATAGCGAGGCCCAGGCCGGTGCCGCGCTCGGCGCCCTTGGTCGTGAAGAAGGGCTCGGTCGCACGACGGCGGACATCATCGGCCATGCCGCTACCTTCGTCGCGGATCGTCAGCACCACATAATCGCCCTCGGGCAGCTGGTGCATCGGCGCGTCGCCGTTCAGCTTCCACAGCCGCGTCGAGATCGTCACCGTGCCGCCGCGCGGCATCGCATCGCGTGCGTTCAGCAGCACGTTGAGGATCGCCATTTCCAGATGGGTCGGATCGATCTGGACTTCGGGCAGCCGGCGCTCCAGCGCGGTCACCAGCCGGATCTGCGCGCCGACGGTATTGTCGAGCAGATCGCCGAATTCGTGGATCAGCTGGTTCAGCTCGACCCGGCGGGGCTCCAGCCGCGTCTTGCGCGCGAAGGCGAGCAGCTGCCGCGTCAGCTTCGAGCCGCGGTCGGCGGCGCGCGCGGCATTGGTGAGCAGGCGCTGGTGCCGCTCGTCCTCCACCTGGTTGGCAACGATGTCGATGTTGCCGGAGACGACCTGGAGCAGGTTGTTGAAGTCGTGCGCCAGGCCTGCGGTCAACTGGCCGATCGCTTCCATTTTCTGCGCCTGGCGGAACGCCTGTTCGGAAGCGCGGCGGCGCGTCACGTCCAGCTGGCTAGCGAAAAAGTACAGCAGCTCGCCATCGGTATCGAGCACCGGCGCCACGAACACGGCGTTCCAGAAGAACGATCCATCGCGCCGGTAGTTGACCAGTTCCAGCGCGATCGCTTCGCGCCGATGGATCGCCTCACGCAGTTCCGCTACCGCGTCGCGATCGGTCTCGGCCCCTTGCAGAAATCGACAGTTCCGGCCGAGGATCTCGCTTTCCTCATAGCCGGTAAGATCGAGAAACGCCTTGTTGGCGAAGACGATGGGATTATCGTCTTGGCGCGGATCGGTGATGATCATCGGCATGCGCGTCATCTGCAGCGCCGCGAAGAAAATCGTGCCGCGGTCGCCCAGCCCCGGCACCGTCACCGTCGAGCGTTTCCAATGGTGCGTGGGATGATCGCCGGTCGGGCTATAGGAAGTCACGTCCTTCAGACTTGGCCCCGCGGGCACTCCCGTTGCCGGCGGCTGTTCCACCTCGTCACGTTCCACACGCTTCCTCACGACCACATTTATCGGGCAGGATAATGCATGATGGGCTGTTTCGGTTGCGAACCCTTTGGATCCCTTACGGAAAAAAGCTCAGCCGCGCCAATCGAGCATGGCCCAGCCCCGCGCCTCCGCCAGTCGCCGCAAGGGCCCGTGCGCGTTGACCGCAAAGGCTTCGTCGGCCCAGCTGAGCAGCGGCGCGTCGGATACATGGTCCGAATAGGCGCGAATCCGGCAGTTCGCGCGCAGCAGCCCCGCCTCTGCCAACCAATTTTCGACCATGTGGAGCTTTACGGGCCCGTAACAGTTCTCGCCTTCGAGATCGGAGAGAATATGTCCGTGCCCGTCCCGCTTCGCATTGGTGGCGATCACATCGTCAAAGCCCAGCCGCGTGCCGATCGCCTCGGCATAATAGCGATGCGATGCGGTGGCCATCACCAGCCGATAGCCGGCGGCGCGGTCCACCGCGATCTGCGCGCGCGCGCCCTGCAGCACGCCGCGCTGCAGTTCCAGTTCGGCGAACGCTTCCGCCACGACGCGCATGTCGTTGGGCGGCAGCGCGCGGCCCAGCAGCAGCCGGTGCGACAGGCGCTTCAGCCCGGCGCGATCGATCCGGCGCAGCAGATAGGCCAGCCCGCCCAGCCCGACGAGCGGGAACAGGCCCAGCCGCCATGGCGCGCGCGTGCGGGCGACGTGCAGCAGGAACCGCGTCCAGGTCGGTTTCGCGGTGATGGTCTTGTCCATGTCGTAAATGGCGAGGCGTTGCATTGCGCCCTCTAGCCACGGAGGAACTTGCCGTTCCAGCCGGAATCGCGGAAAGGGGGTATTGATGAGGGCACCCGCCGACTTCGAACGCTCCGATTTGAACGGCGAGGCGGTGCTCCGCTTCTCCGGCAACCTCTCTTTGTCCTGTCTCGGCGATCTGCCGCAACGGCTCGACGCGGTCGACGGTACGGTCGCACGCCTCGACCTGCGCGACATCGGCCGGATGGATACGGTGGGCGCCTGGGTCGTGCATCGCTTCGCCCGCGATCGCGGCGCGGCGATCGAAGGGCTGGGCGCCGACGAGCAGCATCTGCTTGATCAGGTGATCGCCGCCGAACATCCGATCCAGCTGCCGCCGCCGCCACAGGGTTCGTTTACCCGCGCGCTCAACGAGATCGGCGGCGCGGTCATCAATTCGGGCAAGACGCTGTACGGCCTGCTCGGCTTCATGGGCGCGACGGTGATCGCGCTGTGGAACGTCATCCTCCATCCGCGCCGCTTCCGCTTCAACGCGACGGTGCAGCGATTCGAGGTGGTGGGCGTCGGCGCGCTCGGCATCATCGGATTGATGAGCTTCCTGATCGGCATCGTCATCGCCCAGCAGGGATCGGTGCAGCTTCGCCAGTTCGGTGCGGAAATCTACACGATCAACCTGCTCGGCCGGCTCACCTTGCGCGAACTCGGCATTCTGATGACGGCGATCATGATCGCCGGTCGCTCCGGCTCCGCCTTTGCCGCGCAGATCGGCACGATGAAGCTCACCGAGGAAATCGATGCAATGCGTACGATCGGCGTCTCGCCGATGGAGGCGCTGGTGCTGCCGCGCGTGCTGGCGGTGGTGTTCATGCTGCCGCTGCTAGGCTTCTATTCCTCGATCGTGTCGATTCTGGGTGGCGGGCTGCTGTGCTGGGTGAGCCTCGAGATCCCGCCCGTCACCTTCATCGCCCGCATCCGCGAAGTGGTGCCGATAACCGATCTGTGGATCGGGATGATCAAGGCGCCGGTGTTCGGCGCAATCATCGCCATCGCCGGCTGTTTCCACGGCATGCAGGTGGAAGGCGATGCCGAACAGGTCGGCCAGCGCACCACCACGGCGGTGGTCCAGGCGATCTTCCTGGTGATCGTGCTCGATGCCTTCTTCGCGGTATTCTTCAGCGAGGTGGGCTGGACATGAGCGACGACCGTACGGACGACCGCGAAGTCCTGATCCGCGTCCGGGGGCTGCGCAACGGCTTTGGCGAGCAGCTTGTCCATGACGGGCTGGACCTCGACGTGCGCCGCGGCGAGATCCTTGGCGTCGTCGGCGGGTCCGGCACCGGCAAATCGGTGCTGATGCGCTCGATCATCGGCCTCCAGCCGCCGCTGGACGGGACGGTCGACGTGTTCGGCGAGAACACGATCGGCCGCGACGAAACCGAGGCGCTGGAGATCCGCAAGCGCTGGGGCATCCTGTTCCAGGGCGGGGCGCTGTTTTCCACGCTGACCGTTTCCGAGAACGTCCAGGTGCCGCTCAAGGAATTCTACCCGGGGCTGGACCAGGCGCTGCTCGAGGAAATCGCCGCCTACAAGGTCGTGATGACCGGACTGCCGCCCGAAGCCGGCCCCAAATATCCCGCTGAGCTTTCCGGCGGCATGAAGAAGCGCGCGGGCCTGGCGCGGGCGCTGGCGCTGGATCCCGAGCTGCTGTTCCTCGATGAACCGACCGCGGGCCTCGACCCGATCGGCGCGGCGGCGTTCGACGAGCTCACCGCGTCGCTCCAGCAGACGCTCGGCCTTACCGTGTTCCTGATCACCCACGATCTCGACACGCTCTACGCCATCTGCGACCGCGTCGCGGTGCTGGCGGACAAGCGCGTGATCGCGGTGGGCACGATTCCCGAGCTGTTGGCGTTGGATCATCCGTGGATCCAGGAATATTTCAACGGACCGCGCGGACGCGCCGCGGTCGCGGGCCCGAACCGGCGGGTGCATGAGGATAAGAGGGACTGATGGAAACGCGTTCCAATCATGTGCTGGTCGGTGCGGTGGTGCTGATCCTGCTCGCCGTGCTCTGCCTGTTCATCGTCTGGCTATCGCGACTGGGCGGCGGCGACGAGCGCCAGTATGACATCTTCTTCCGCCAGTCGGTGGATGGGCTCAGCCCCGGCTCGTCGGTCAGCTTCTCGGGCGTCCCCGCCGGGCAGGTGAAGGAAATCCAGTTCTGGCGTCCGGACCCCAGCCTGGTGCGCGTGCGCATCAGCGTGCGGCCCGACGTGCCGATCCTCGAAGGCACCAACGCGACCATCCAGGGCAGCTTCACTGGCCCCAGCACCGTGCAGCTCGACGGCGCGGTGAAGGGCCAGCCGCCGATCGAATGCCCGCAGGACAATCCCCGCGCCGCCTGTCCGCTGGGCGTGCCGGTAATCCCGACCAAGCAGGGCGGCCTGGGCGCGCTGCTCAGCTCCGCACCGAAGCTGCTCGAGCGGCTGACCACACTTACCGAACGCGTTTCCGATCTGCTCGATTCGAAGAACCAGCAGTCGATCGCGGGCATCCTTGCCAACACCAACCGGCTGACCAAGTCGCTCGCCGATCGCGGGCCGGAGATTGCCGCCACGCTGGCCGAAACCCGCGTCGCCATCCAGCAGGCGGGCGCCGCCGCGCAGCAGATCGGCCAACTGGCGGAAACGACCAACGGCATGATGGCGAACGACATCAAGCCGACGATCGCCAATCTGAACGCCACGATCAGCTCGGCTCGCAAGAGCGTGGAGACACTGGACGCGGCGATTGGCGATGCGCGGCCGGGCCTGCAGACCTTCTCGAACAAAACCATGCCTGAAGTCGGCCAGCTCGTGCAGGACCTACGCGAGATGTCGATCGCGCTCACCAACGTCGCGCATCGGCTGGATCAGGGGGGCGCCTCCAGCCTGATCTCGGCACCCGCGCTGCCCACCTACAAGCCGAAGAAGTGAGGAACCGGATGAAGAAGCCCCTCATCGCCGCAGCGCTGCTTGCTGCCGTGCCGCTTTCGGCGTGCATCTCGTTCGGGGCCAAGCCGCCGCCCTCGCTGCTGACGCTCCAGTCGTCGGCGTCGCTCGCGCCCGGCGCGGTGCAGCAATCGGGCTCCGTGAAGGCTGTGGCGATCGCACCGATTAATGCGCCGCAGGAACTGGCGACCACGCGGGTGCCGGTCCATTCGGGCGACGGCGGCACCACGATCGCCTATGTAGACGAAGCGCAATGGGTGGAAGGGCCGGCGAGCCTGTTCGGCCGGCTGCTGGCGGATACCATCGCCGCACGGACCGGCCGGATCGTGCTCAGCCGCCGCCAGTCGCTCACGACGCCCAGCGCCAGCCTGGGCGGCGATCTGCGCGCCTTCGGCGTCGATGCGCCGAGCATGGAGGCCGTGGTTACCTTCGACGCCGCCATCGGACGTGAAGGGGCGCAAGGCTTCGAACGCCGGCGTTTCGAGGCGCGGGTGCCGGTGCGCGCGATTGACACCGCCAGCGTGGGCCCGGCGCTCAACCAGGCCGCGAACCAGGTCGCCGCGGAAGTGGCGGACTGGCTGGGCAAATAGTCGCGCGGCTCAGGGCCGGCGGCGCACCGCCACCGGCAAGTCGCAGACGTTGATGCCCGTCGCGACCGTGGGTGGCGCGGGGTTTTCGCGCAGCGCGATCATCGCGGCATAGCGCGGGTTGTCGGTGGTGCGGACCTGGAAGTGCGGGCGCTCGTCCGGGGGCAACTGGCTGGCGAGCCGGACCCACAGGATCGGCGCCCGCTCGTCCGCACTGGCGTACACGCCCATTGCCGCTTCGCTGCGCGGCAGGGCGGAGAGAAACGGCATCCCCTCGATGATCCGCCCGACCACGGTGTAGTTGCGGTCCAGCCGCCGTGCCGACTGGCCGATCGGCGTGAACAACTCGGCCCCGGTGCCGGTATCGGGCAGCGCGTCGCGGGCAACGCCCACCATGCCGTAGCAATGGGTCAGCCAGGCCGCTTTGCCGTCGCTGGCGATCGGCCAGCCATCGGCGGTGACGCCGGTGGCGGTGGCGTAGGAATCGGGCTTCGGCAGGCGCTGCGCCGGCGTGAAGGCGCCGATCTCGAACTCGGCGGGCGGCCGGGTGAGGATCTCGGGCGGCAGCGGCTTCTTTTCGGTAGGGTCGCCCCATTGCGCGACCCAGTTTTCCTGCACGCGGTAGACGCTTTCTCCATCCCACCACCGCGCGGCGGCGAGCTTGCGGATATTGCTGACATGCGCCGGCGCAAAGCGCGCGGCCAGGCGGACGGCCACCTGCCGCCCGTTTTTCAGCTGGATCAGCAGGATCTCGTCATCGGGGAGGTCGCGCCAGTCCTCCGGCGCCGGCTCTGCCGCCGAGGGGGCTGGCCGCGGCGGCGCCCCGGTCTGCGGGGCATTCTGGGCAGCGAGCGGCGCGGCGGCGAGGGTCGCGGCGAGGACGAGCAGGGTTTTTGCCATGGGGGAAGCTTGGCATGCCAACGGGCGCTTGCCTAGCCGCCCAAGGAACGGTAGGGCCGCGCCTTCCAGGTATCCTGCGGAGCGGTGGCCGAGTGGTCGAAGGCGCTCGCCTGGAAAGTGAGTATACGGCAAAACCGTATCGAGGGTTCGAATCCCTCCCGCTCCGCCACTTACCCTTGGGGCCCTCAACTTATCCCTCGCCTGACCTGCTCAACACCGCGTTTGACGCACGTTCGGTGTCATCGTCGTTGAAGATCATGACTGCGCGGCCGCGCTCGCCGGTTACGTCATCTGGCCCTTGACGAAATCCACGGTATCGTCATTATTGGATCCAATTATAGAGCTGGTGGTGAGGTGCTTATGTCTGGGGTCCGTTTCGAAACGCCGGTTTCCTCCCCTTGGCCCCTGCATGCCTGGTACGTCGCCGCGGCCGCGGACGAGCTCTCCGATCGCCCGCTCGGCCGCACGATCTGCGGCCGCCCCATGGTGTTCTTCCGCAACGCCGCAGGCCACGTGACTGCGCTGGAGGATTTCTGCCCCCATCGCGGCGCGCCCCTATCGCTGGGCTTCGTGCGCGATGGCGAGCTGGTGTGCGGCTATCACGGTTTGGTGATGGGCTGCGCCGGCCGCGCGACGTCCATGCCCGGGCAGAAGGTCGATAAGTTCGCGGGCGTCCGACGCTTTGCCGTGATCGAGCGATATGGCTTTATTTGGGTCTGGCCCGGTGACGCCGAGACCGCTGACCCGGGCAAGCTCCACCATCTCGAATGGGCGGAGAGCCCCGAATGGGCCTATGGCGGCGGCTATTATCATATCGATTGCGACTATCGGCTGATGGTCGACAACCTGATGGACCTCACGCACGAGACCTATGTCCACAGCACCAGCATCGGCCAGAAGGAAATCGACGAGGCGCCGGTGGAAACGCTGGTCGAGGACGGGCAGGTCGTCACCCGCCGCTTCATGGACGGGATCGAGGCGCCTCCCTTCTGGAAAATGGCGCTGCGTGGCGCGGGCCTGCCCGACGACCAGCCGGTCGATCGCTGGCAGATTTGCCGCTTCACCCTGCCCAGCCATGTGCTGATCGAAGTCGGCGTCGCGCTGGCCGGCAAGGGCGGCTATCATGCCGAGGATCGCTGGAAGGCATCCAGCACCGTCGTCGACTTCATCACGCCCGAAACCGAAACCTCGCACCATTATTTCTGGGGGATGGCGCGCCGCTTCGCCGTCGAGGACCGGGCGCTGACCGACACGATCCGCACCGGCCAGGGCAAGATCTTCGGCGAGGATCTGGAGATGCTGGAGCGACAGCAGCAGAACCTCCTGAGGTATCCGGATCGCCGGCTGATGAAGCTGAACATCGATGCCGGCGGCGTGCGTTCGCGGCTGATGATCGATCGCGCGATCGCCGCCGAACGGCCGCCGGAAGTGGAAGCGGCCGCCTAACCCCTTGGCCCGGCGCCGTGCCGATGCTTTAAGCACGCGCGATGGAAAAGCCTGCCAAGCCGGGCCAGCAGGTGCTGGTCGCACTGCGCCGCATGATCGCCGACGGCACGATCAAGCCTGGCGACCGCATCGCCGAGATTCCCACTGCGGAGGCGCTGGGCGTCTCGCGCATGCCGGTGCGCACCGCGCTGCGGGCGCTGGAGCATGAAGGGCTGGTCGTGAAGCTCGGCGCGCGGGGCTATACGCCGCGCGCGGTCGATGCGGAGGCGATCACCGGCGCGATCGAAGTGCGCGGCGTGCTGGAAGGGCTGGCCGCCAGGCGGCTGGCCGAACGTCGGCTGACGCCGGCAGAACAGGCGCAGCTCGAAGCCATTCTTGCCGAAGGGGACGCGTTGTTCGCCAAGGGGCACCTTGCCGATGGCGATCTCGATGGCTTCTATCGCTACAACCTGGCCTTTCACGATCTGCTGATCGCGGCCAGCGCCAATCCTTCGATCGCACTGGCGCTGGCGCGCAACAACCACCTGCCCTTCGCCTCGGCGGCGGCGCTGGCGCTCGACTGGGACGATCTGGAAGGCGAGTATCGCCACCTGTCTGCCGCCCATCGCGAACACCGGGCGGTGTTCGACGCAATCGTCAGCGGCGATGCCGGGCAGGCCGAACGGCTGATGCGGGCCCATGCCGGCGCGGCGACCGCCAACCGAAAGGCGTTCCGGATGCTGGCGGGGTAGCCCTTTCTTCCACTCCCGGCGCCGGGAAGCGGGAGCGCCTCACGCCAGCGCTTCGCCGTCCCAGACTTCGGTATCCACCTGCGACTGCGCGTCCCGCGCGTAGCGGGGACCGGCGGCGGCGTTGGGCGGGAACAGCGCGTCGACCTGCGCCAGCGCATCGGACGAAACAGGCCGGTGGAACGTGCCGAGCAGGTCGTCGAGGTGATCAATCCGGGTCGTGCCCGGGATAGGTACGATGAAGTCGCGCCGCGACAGCAGCCAAGCCATGCAGAGCTGCGCCATGGTGCAGCCGGCCCCATCGGCGATGGCGCGGAAGCGTGCCGCCATAGCCAGGTTGTGCGCGAGGTTCTCGTCCTGGAAGCGCGGCATGCCGCGGCGCAAATCGCCCTCGGGCACGCCTTCGGCCCCAACGCCCCCGGCGAGCAGCCCGCGCGCGACCGGCGAGAAGGCGACGAAGCCCGTGCCCAGCTCCGCACAGGCATCGAGCACCGCGATCTCGGGATTGCGCGTCCAGGGCGAATATTCGGTCTGCATTGCCGCGATCGGATGCACGGCATGGGCCCGCCGCAGCGTCGCTGCCGACATTTCCGACAGGCCGATCGCGCCAATCTTGCCCGCCTCCGCCGCGCGGGCGAGCGCGCCGACCGAGTCTTCGATCGGAACGGCCGGGTCGAGCCGATGGAGATAATAGAGGTCGATATGGTCGGTGTTGAGCCGCCGCAGCGAGTCTTCCAGCGTGCGGGCGATCGCCGACGGGCTGCCGTCGATCCCACGCTTGCCGTCCGATCCGCCGAGCACGCATTTGCTTGCAAGGGTGAACTCGCCCCGGCGGTGCATCACGGTGCGGCCCAGCAGTTCCTCATTGGCGCCGAAGCCATAGAGCGCGGCGGTGTCGAGGAACGTCACGCCGCACTCCAGCGCATGGTGCAGCAGCCGTTCGGCCTCGCGTGCATCGGGCCGCGGCAGATAGGCGTGGCTGAGATTCATGCAGCCCAGCCCGATCGCCGAGACGGTGAACGGGCCGATGGTGCGGGTGGGAAGCGTCGGCATGGTCAGAGCGGCAATCCTACATAGTTTTCGGCGATCGTCGTTTGGGCCGCGCGCGACGTGGCGATATAGTCCAGGTCGGCCAGCTGCATCCGGCGGTCGAACGCATCGCTCTCGGGAAAACGATGCATCAGCTTGGTCAGTTGCCACGAGAAGCGCTCGGATTTCCAGACCCGCGCCAGCGCCTTTTGCGAGTATCCGCCGATCGCGTCGGGATCGCCGCCCTTGAAGTGGCCGACCAGCGCTTCGGAAAGATAGTGCACGTCCGAGGCGGCGAGGTTCAGCCCCTTGGCGCCGGTGGGCGGCACGATGTGTGCGCTGTCACCGGCAAGCAGCAGCCGACCGTGACGCATCGGCTCGAACACGAAGGAGCGGAGCGGCGCGATCGACTTCTCGATCGCAGGGCCGCGGGTGAGGTTCGCTGCCGCCTCCGGCCCCAGCCGCACCGCCAGCTCGTCCCACAGCCGATCGTCGGGCCAGTCCTCGACGGTTTCGTCGAGCGGCACCTGGATGTGCTAGCGACTGCGCGTCTCCGACCGCATTGAGGCAAGCGCGAAGCCGCGATCGTGATTGGCGTAGATCAGTTCGTGATGACAGGGCGGTACGTCCGCCAGGATGCCGAGCCAGCCAAACGGGTAGACCTTTTCATATACGGCCCCGACGCCGGCTGGAATCGCCTTGCGCGACGGGCCGTGAAAGCCGTCGCAGCCGCAGATAAAGGTGGCGTCGATCCGCTCCTCCCGCCCTTCCCGGATGTAGGTGATATAGGGCGCGTCGCTGTCGATATCGTGCAGCGCCACGTCGGCGGCCTGATAGATCACCTGGAGACCGCGTTCAGGGGCAGCGTCCATCAGGTCGCGGGTGAGCTCGGTCTGGCCATAGACCAGCACATGATGGCCGGTAAGCTCGGTAACGGGGATGCGGATCAGCCGGTCGCCATCGGCCAGCGCGAAGCCGTCATGCGGCAGGCCCTCGCGGTGCATCCGCTCGGCGAGCCCGATGCGCTCCATCAGCATGGTAGCGGTGCGTTCCAGCACCCCGGCGCGGATGCGGCCGAGGACATAATCGGGCGTGGCGCGCTCGACGACGACCACCTCAATGCCTTCCGCGCGTAACAGATGGCCGAGCAACAACCCGGCGGGGCCTGCGCCGATGATCGCAACCTGAGTTCGCATATGCCCTCTCCATACCGTTCTTGTTGCGCAGCATGCTGCCGCAGCGCCGCGCGGAGCGGGAGGGAAAGGTCAACCTTTTACTTGGACGATTCGCCCGATCGTGCCAGCATCGCCATATGCGCGACCGCAGCCCTGTCCCCGCCTTTTACCTGTACGGCGAGCCTCAGCGCAGTGTGGCGGAAGGCTTTGTGCATGTCGAAAGCCTCGACGATAGGTCGCGGCCCAGCGAATGGACGATTCGCCCGCATCTCCACCGCGATCTGCACCATCTGATCCTGATCGCCGAGGGCGGCGGATCGATGACGGCGGAGGCGACGACGGTGACGTTCGATGCGCCCGCGCTGCTGCTGGTGCCGGCGGGGATCGTTCATGGCTTTGCCTGGCATCTGGAATCGCGTGGCTGGGTGTGCACGATCGCCGACGCCTATCTCGCCCAGCTCGCCACCCGCGATGCTGCGCTGGAAGCGCTGTTCCGCGCGCCTCGGGCGCTGGCGCTCGGCGCTACGGAGGGCGATGCGGTGGCGGGGCTGCTCGCCGAGGTGCAGCGAGAACTGAACTGGGCCGCGCCAGGGCAGCGTGCGGCGGTGGAAGCGACGCTCCTCGCCATCCTCGTCCGCAGCCTGCGCCAGGCCCGGCCGGCAAGCGCGCCGGAATCGGGCAGCCGCCGCGCTGCGGAGACCGTCGCGCGGCTGCGTGCGCGGATCGAGGCGCGGTTTCGTCTGCGGGAGCCGGTGAGCATTCACGCGCGTGCGCTGGGGGTGAGCATCACCGCGCTGCGGCTTGCCTGCACACAGGTGGCGGGGACGAGCCCGGCCGCAATGCTCGATGCCCGCGCGTTGCTCGAGGCGCGGCGGCTGCTGCTCTATTCGCAGCTGTCGGTGGCGGAGATCGCCGATGCGGTGGGCTTCGAAGACCCCGCCTATTTCTCGCGCTTCTTCGCGCGGCATGTCGGGGTGTCGCCGCGGCGATTTCGAGCGGAACGGATCCGCAATCCTCCCCCGCCAGGGGGAGGATAAGCAGTTACCCTGCCAGCTGCGTCTCCAGCGCGCCAAGCACGCGGTAGCAATCGAATACCTTGGCCACCGAGCTGTTCGGCTCGCGTCCTTCGCGGATCGCCGCAATGAATTCGCGGTCCTGCAATTCGATGCCGTTCATCGACAGATCGACCTTGCTGACGTCGATCGGCTCTTCCTTGCCGTTCACCAGATCGTCGTAGCGCGCAATGTAGGTGCCGTTGTCGCAGATATAGCGGAAGAAGGTGCCGAGCGGCCCGTCATTGTTGAAGCTGAGCGACAGGGTGCAGATCGCGCCAGTCTCACTCTTCAGCTGTATCGACATGTCCATTGCGATACCCAGCTCGGGATGGATCGGCCCCTGCACCGCATGCGCCTGCACGATCTTGCCCGCCTGATAGGCGAACAGGTCCACCGTGTGGGCGGCATGGTGCCAGAGCAGATGGTCGGTCCAGCTGCGCGGCTGGCCCTTTGCGTTGATGTTCTTGCGGCGGAAGAAATAGGTCTGCACGTCCATTTGCTGAACGGCGAGCTCGCCCGCGGTGATGCGGTTGTGCACCCATTGGTGGCTGGGATTGAAGCGGCGCGTGTGGCCGACCATGCAGACCAGCCCCGTCTCCTGCTGCTTGGCGAGCACCGCCTGCGAGTCCGCCCAGCTGTCCGCCAGCGGGATCTCGACCTGGACATGCTTGCCCGCGTTCATGCAGGCGATCGCCTGTTCGGCATGCATCTGGGTGGGGGTGCAGAGAATCACTGCATCGACATCGTCGCGGGCCAGCGCATCCGCCAGCTCGGTCGAGTGATGCTTGGCGCCGTATTTTTCGGCCACGGCGGCGGCTTGGTCGGCGGTGCGGCTGATGATCGAGGTGATCTCCACCCCGTCGATCAGCTTCAGGCCGTCGAGATGCTTTTCGCCGAACGCGCCGGCGCCGGCCAGGGCAATACGCATGGGTTTCTCCTGTAAGTCTTGGATCAGCGGACGGGTTCGAGCACGAGATGCCCGATCGCGGTGTTGGAAGCAGGCACGTGGTAATGGCGGTGCAGCGCCCGCACGTCGCGCCCCAGCGCGCCGCGCATGATCAGCCACATCACCATTTCGATGCCTTCGGACCCGGTTTCGCGCAGATATTCGATATGCGGGATCGCGCGGAGTTCATCGCCGTGCGGGCCGCTCATCAGATCGAGGAAGCGATTGTCCCATTCGGCGTTGATCAACCCGGCGCGCGGCCCCTGGAGCTGATGGCTCATGCCGCCGGTGCCCCATACCTGCACGTTCAGGTCCTCGGGATAGCTCGCCACCGCCCGCGCGATCGCCTCGCCGAGCAGCCAGCAGCGATTGCCCGAGGGCGGCGGGTAGGTGACGACGTTCACCGCCACCGGCACGACCTTGACCGGCCACGCCTCGGGCTGGCCGAACATCACGCTCAGCGGCACGGTCAGGCCGTGATCGACCTGCATCTCGTTGACGATCGTGATGTCGAATTCGTCGAGGATACAGCTTTGCGCGATATGCCAGGCGAGATCGGGATGGCCGATCACGTCCGGCACAGGGCGCGGCCCCCAGCCCTCGTCGCAAATGCCATAGCGTTCGGCACAACCGATGGCGAAGGTCGGGATCACCCGCATATCGAACGCGGAGGCATGGTCGTTATAGACCAGGATCACGACGTCGGGCTTCTCGCCCGCGATCCACTGCTTCGACCAGTCATAGCCGGCGAACACCGGCTGCCAATAGGGATCGGCGGTCTTGCCGAGATCCATCGCCGCGCCCACGGCAGGGACGTGGCTGGTCGCGACGCCCGCGGTAATCCGTGCCATCAACGTTTCTCCCGGATCGAGCGGACGCCCTGCGGCGAACGGCCGCCGGCGATCATCATCGCCTGATACTCCTGCGTGCTCATGCCCGTCATCGTACCCACTGCCTGCAGGAAGCTGAGGCCATCGGTTGAGAAGAGCTTGGCGAGGAAATAGATGTTGCCGCCCAGATCGAGGCAGCGATTATAGTCGCGGTCGAGCAGCGCCTGTTTCTGCTCCTCGGTCAGCGGCCATTCGTCGAGATAGGCGCGCTCGTCGGCCTTGAACCGTTCGCGATTGTCGCCGGTCATCAGGCTCATCGCGAACTGGTTCATCCAATAGCCGCGCCGTGCCCGCGCCGCGGTGTAGACGCGGGTGCCGGGGATATCCTCCAGCTCGGCGAGATAGGCGTGGATATCGGTATGCCCCGCATTTTCCTTGGCGCTCATAGCCCCCTCGCTTTCAGCTTAGCGTCGAGCCGCGGGAAGACGCGGCGGGCATTGCCCTCGAAGATCGCGTGGCGCTCGGCGTCGCTGATCGCCAGCGCGTCAATATAGCGCTTGGTATCGTCGAAATACTGCCCGGTGGTGGGATCGATGCCCCGCACGGCGCCGACCATCTCCGATCCGAACAGGATGTTCTTGTTGTCGATCACGTCGGCCAGCAGGTTGATGCCGGGCTGGTGATAGACGCAGGTATCGAAGAAGATGTTGTGCATCAGATGCTCGTCGAGCGACGGCTTCTTGAGCATGTCGGCCAGCCCGCGATAGCGCCCCCAATGATAGGGCACCGCACCGCCGCCATGCGGGATGATGAAGCGCAGCGTCGGGAAATCTTTGAAGAGGTCGCCTTCCAGCAGCTGCATGAACGCCACGGTGTCCGCGGCGATGTAATAGCCGCCGGTCGCGTGCATCGCCGGGTTGCAGCTGCCAGAGACGTGGATCATCGCCGGCACGTCCAGCTCGACCATCTTCTCGTAAAAGGGATACCAGTAACGGTCGGTGAGCGGCGGATGGGTGAAATGGCCGCCGCCCGGATCGGGATTGAGGTTGCAGCCGATAAAGCCGAGCTCGGTGACGCAGCGCTCGAGCTCCTCAATCGAGCCCTGCATATCGGCCTTGGGGCTCTGCGGCAGCATGCACACGCCGACGAATGTCTCAGGATAGAGGCCGACGACCCGGGCGATCAGATCGTTGCAGCGCCGCGCCCATTCCTTTGCCACCTTCTCGTCGCCGACATGCGGCGCCATCGCCGAGGCGCGAGGCGAGAAGATCGTCAGGTCGGCGCCGCGTTCCTGGATCAGGCGCAGCTGGTTCGCCTCGATCGTCGCGCGGATCTCGTCGTCGCTGATCTCCGGATAGGGCGGCGGGAAGGTGCCGGCCTTGAACGCCGCCTTCTGCGCCTCGCGCCACGCATCATGCCCCTTGGGAAGCACGGTGTAATGGCCGTGGCAGTCGATGATCATCGTCATGCGGGTTTCGTCCTCTCCTCGATCGCGGCGAGCTTCTCGGCCAGCCCCTCGGGCGGCGCGCCGATCCCGAGCGTGCCGATCGCGCGCTGCCGTTCGACCGTGCCGCGCGTCATCGCGGCGCCGGTGCCCAGCGCCTCCAGCGTCTTGACCACTTCTTCCATCTCGGCGGCCCGGCGCAGGCCGTGGATCATCATACGATCTAGATTGTAATCGGCGCGCCCTTCCCAGGGGCGCGGGCGCTCGCTGGCGTCGAGCGAGGCGAGCACCGCGTCGCGCACCCCCGCCGCTTCCGCCGCGAGCATGCATTCGGCGGTGAGCGCCTCGATGCCCTTCACCATCACCGATCGGATCATCTTGATCGACGAGGCGCGGCCGACGGCATCGCCAACGACGCTGATGTTCTGAAAGCCAAGCGCGGCGAGCGCGGTCGCGGCCGCTTGCGCCTGTGCGCCGCTCAGCAGCAGCGGCACGGCTAGCCGGGCGGGATCGACGGGCGCGAGGATGGCGAGGTCGACATAGTGTCCGCCCGCCGCCTGCACCACGCGCGCGGCGGCCTGCTTGGTCTGCGGGGCGACGCTGTTGCCGTCGCAATAGAGCGCGTTGGGGGCGAGGTGGGGCGCGGCGGCTTCCGCCGCAGCAAGGGCTTGGTCGGCGGTGACGAGCGACAGCACCAGCGGGCGCCCCGCCAGCGCCTGGGCCAACGTCGCTGCGCCTTCTACGCCGGCTTCGGCATAGCGATCATGCATGGCGGCGGCATCGGTGCTGTCAGTCTTGCGATCATATGCCCGCGCACCCGCTTCCCAGCCGCCGGCGCGGGCGAAGGTCGATCCAGCCTCTCCAAAGCCGATCAGGGCGATCGTGTCTTGCATGGACCCGGCATGGCCGAGGCGCCCGCACGCTGCCAATCGAATCCGCCCGCCCGGTATAAGTTTTTACGTATAGAGCTTCGTTGCCGATGCGTGCAGCATCTCCAGGAAGCCGGCCTGTGCGCGGGTCGGGCGCCAATCGGCGCGGTGCGTCACGCCGATCGTGCGCGTCACCGCCCCTGGAGCGGGGCCAAGATCGACCAGCATCCCTGCCGCCAGCTCCACCGCCAGCTGGTCGACCGACAGCAGCGTGAGTTCATCTCCGGCCTGGAGCAGTTCGCGGATCGTCATCACCGATCCGCATTCGATCGGCACCAGCGGCAGCGGCCCGCCGACAGCCGCGAACAGGTTTCGCCACAGCGTGCGCAGCGGCGTGCCCTCCGGCGGGACGATCCAGCCATAGCAGTGCAACGCGGTCAGCCGATCCGGTCGTCCCATCAGCGGATGGCCCGCCCGCCCGATGATCGTCGGCCGGTCGTCGAACAGCCGCGCCTGCACCAGATCGGCGCCCAGCGTGTCGGGATCACGCAACGCGCCGATCATCAGGTCGATCTCGCCATCGCGTAAGGGACCGACGAGTTCGCCATGCGCGCCCTCATGGATCAGAATGTCGACGCCGGGGTGGTCGCGCCGGAACGCGTTGATCGCATGAGGCAGTAGCCGGGCCCGGCACAGCGGCATCGCTCCGATCGAGATTCGTCCGGAAGTCCGTCCGATCAGTTCGCCCAGGTCCTCGACGCCTGCGCGCAATTCGGCAAGCGCCAGCCGCAGCCGCCGCGCCACCTGCGCGCCGTGATGGGTCAGAACCAGCCCGCGCCCGCGCCGGTCGACCAGACGCTGCCCTAGCGCGAGCGCCAGGTCGCCGACGGCGCGATGAAGCGAGGAAACCGTCACCCCGGCGACCTGCGCCGCCGCCGGATAACTGCCCTGCTGCGCCAGCGCGACGAAGGCGCGGAGCTGCGCCGCGGTCACCCGGCTGCTGCCGATCAGCCGCAACGCCGCCTCGACGCGCGGCACCAGCCGCAGCGCCGCCTCTGTTGGTTCCATGCCCGTCGCGCGCCGCTCGAACAGTGCAAGGCCCAGTTGCCCCTCCAGCTTGGCGATGCCCTGCGTCGCCGCCGGCTGGGTCAAATGCACCGCCTCCGCCGCGCGGCTGACGCTGCCCAGCCGTACGGCAGCAGCCATCGCGGCCAGATGGCGGATATTGAGCTGGTCGACCTGCACAGAGCAGGATTAGCAAAAACTAATGGCTGTGCCATCCTTCCGATTGGCTCGCCGGGGGCGGTGCGCGCACCTCAACCGGCAAAAGAAGCAAGAGGAGCTGCCATGTCGGGCATCGTCGTCCAGAACATCGAACGCGCCGATCCTGCGGTGATCGACGGCCTCGCCCATGCCGGCGTGGCGACCGTCCACGAGGCGCAGGGCCGCACCGGCCTGCTCGCCCCACATATGCGGCCGATCTATGCAGGCGCCCGGATCGCCGGCAGCGCCGTGACGATCTCCGCGCCGCCGGGCGACAATTGGATGGTCCATGTCGCGATCGAGCAGCTGCGCGACGGCGACATTCTGGTGCTCGCGCCGACCAGCCCGTGCACCGACGGCTATTTCGGCGACCTGCTCGCCACCTCCGCGCAGGCGCGCGGTTGCCGCGGGTTGATCATCGACGCCGGCGTGCGCGACATCCGCGACCTGACCGCGATGGGCTTCCCGGTCTGGTCGAAGGCGGTGCATGCGCAGGGCACGATCAAGGGCACGCTCGGCTCGGTCAACGTGCCGGTGGTCTGCGCCAATGCGCTGGTCAACGCAGGCGACGTGATCGTGGCCGACGATGACGGCGTCTGCGTCGTTCCCCGCGCGAACGCCGCCGCGGTGCTTGAAAAGGCGCAGGCCCGCGAGGCGCTGGAAGAAGCCAAACGCAAGCGCCTCGCCGCCGGCGAACTCGGGCTCGACATCTACAACATGCGCCCGCGCCTCGAAGAGATGGGCCTGAAATATGTCTGAGCCGATCTCTGCCCGCGTGATGTGGATGCGCGGCGGCACATCGAAGGGCGCCTTCTTCCTCGCCGAGGATCTGCCCGCCGATCCGGCCGCGCGCGACGCCTTTCTGCTGCGCATCATGGGCTCGCCCGATCCGCGCCAGATCGACGGCATGGGCGGCGCCGATCCGCTGACCAGCAAGGTCGCGATCGTCAGCAGGTCCACCCGTGACGGCGCCGATGTCGACTATCTGTTCCTCCAGGTGTTCGTCGACCAGGCGATCGTCTCGGACGCGCAGAATTGCGGCAACATCCTCGCCGGCATCGGCCCGTTCGCCATCGAGCGTGGGCTGGTTGAGCCCCAAGACGGCGAAACCCGTGTCCGCGTCTATCTGGTCAATACCGGCCAGCGCGCCGAGATTCTGGTGCAGACCCCCGGCCGCCGCGTCACCTATGCCGGCGACGCGCGGATCGACGGTGTTCCGGGCACCGCCGCGCCGATCCCGCTGGAGTTTCGCGACACCGCCGGCTCTTCCTGCGGGGCCCTGCTGCCAACTGGCAATGCGGTCGATGTGGTGGAAGGCGTGCCGGTTACGCTGATCGACAACGGCATGCCCTGCGTGGTGCTGAAGGCGGCGGATGTCGGCGTCACCGGCTATGAGGGTCGCGACACGCTAGACGCCGATACGGCGCTCAAGGCCCGCATCGAAGCGATCCGCCTCGCGGTGGGCGAGCGCATGAACCTGGGCGACGTGCGCGAGAAGTCGGTGCCCAAGATGATGCTTGTCGCGCCGCCCAAAGATGGCGGCGCGGTAACGGTGCGCAGCTTCATTCCGCACCGCGCCCATGCCTCGATCGGCGTCCTCGGCGCGGTGAGCGTCGCCACCGCCTGTCTGCTCCCCGGCTCGCCCGCCGCCGAAGTGGCGGCAATCCCGGAAGGCCGCCGCAAGACGCTGTCGGTCGAGCATCCCACGGGCGAGACGACCTGCGTGATGGAGCTGGACGAACAGGGCACGGTGGTCAGCGCTGCGATGCTGCGGACCGCCCGCAAGCTGATGGACGGAGAAGTTTTCGCATGAACCGCATCACCAGCTGGCATGCCGATCCCAGCGTTCCCCGCTTCACCCCGCCCCCCGGCGCGGTGGACGCACACTGCCACGTGTTCGGGCCGATGGCGGAATTCCCGTTCAGCGCCAAAGCAAAATATCTGCCCGAAGATGCCGGGCCGGAGATGCTGTTCGCGCTGCGGGACAAGCTCGGCTTCGCCCGCAACGTCATCGTCCAGGCGAGCTGCCACGGCACCGACAATGCCGCGACCCTGAACGCCATCGCCAAGTCGAACGGCTGCGCGCGCGGCGTAGCGGTAGTCGATCCCGCGATCGGCGATGCCGCGCTGGAGGCACTGCACGACGGTGGCATCCGCGGCGTGCGCTTCAACTTCCTCAAACGGCTGGTCGACGATGCGCCCAAGGACAAGTTCCTGGAGATCGCGCGCCGCATCCAGCCGCTCGGCTGGCATGTGGTCGTCTATTTCGAGGCGGACATCCTCGCCGAGCTGCGCCCCTTCCTCGATGCGATCCCGACCCTGCTGGTGATCGACCATATGGGTCGGCCGGACGTGGCGCAGGGACCGGACGGCCCCGACATGCAGGCCTTCCGCGCGCTGCTCGACAGCCGCGACGACATCTGGACCAAGGTGACCTGCCCCGACCGGCTCGACGCCAAGGGACCGCCCTGGGACGATTTCGCCGCCGCCGTCGCGCCGCTCGTCGCCGACTATCCGGACCGTGTGCTGTGGGGCACCGACTGGCCGCACCCGAACATGCAGGATGCCATCCCCGACGACGGCACGCTGGTGGACATGATCCCGCGCATCGCCCCGACGCCCGAGCTGCAGCACAAGCTGCTCGTCGCCAACCCGATGCGACTCTATTGGCCCGAGCAAGCCTAGGACAACCTGTCTTAATGACAGTGGCACGCGGACGCCGTATCACCACCCCATGCTTCGGCTGCGGCTCCATTTTCGCGCGCATCGCTGGCTCGCCTTCGCACTAATCGCGGCGGCATTGCTGGTCCGCGTCTGCGTGCCCGCAGGCTTCATGCCGGTGGCCGCGCAAGACGGCACGCTGCGGCTCGCCTTTTGCAGCGGCTACGGCCCGATGCCAGCGATCGACGTCGCCATTCCGGGCATGAAGCACCACTCGAGCGACGCGCAGATGCAGTCGTCCTGCGCCTTTGCCGATCTGGCGATGGTGGCAATCGGCGGGGCGGATTCGATCCAGCTCGCCGCGCTGCTGCTGTTCGTGCTGGCCGCCGGACGGGCCGCAGGCCTGCCCCCCTCGCCCCGCGCCCCGGCGCGGCTGCGACCGCCGCTACGAGCGCCGCCCCTTACCGCCTGAAAACCTCCGCGTCGCCCGCAGCGATCCCGCCTTGGGATCGTTGTGCTCGCGCGACGCCGGAACAGGAGAAGCGGAGCGCGCAAGTCGCGCTGCCAAAAGGGGAAATCCATTGTACAAACTGTTCATCGGCGCGGCTCTCGCGTCGAGCGCCGCTACGCTCGTCTTCGCCCAAGCAG
The DNA here is from genome assembly GCF_000282895.1 of Sphingomonas sp. ATCC 31555. Taxonomy (GTDB): domain Bacteria; phylum Pseudomonadota; class Alphaproteobacteria; order Sphingomonadales; family Sphingomonadaceae; genus Sphingomonas. Next base: position 243,257 of record NZ_ALBQ01000014.1, on the reverse strand, counting down.
GCCGATCGGGCGAACCCGAAATCATCGTCACCGCGGCAAGTGCCCCGGAGGACCCGCAGGTCGTCTCCGACGCGCGCGGCCGACTTGCCCGCACACCCGGATCCGTTTCCGTAGTCGCGGCAGAAACCTATCGGGATCGCAGCGTCGTCGGCCTGCCGGATCTGTTGCGCGACGTGCCGGGCGTGCTCTCCAACAAGCGCTATGGCGAGGAATCGCGCCTCTCTATCCGAGGATCGGGGCTGGACCAGAGCTTTCACCAGCGCGGCGTGCTGCTGGCGCAGGACGGCGTGCCCTTTGCCGAGGCCGACGGCTTTTCGGACCTGCAGAAAATCGATCCACTCGGGGCCCGGTACATCGAGGTGTACAAGGGCGGCAACGCGCTGCGCTTCGGCGGCGCGCAGCTTGGCGGTGCGGTAAACCTCATCACCCCCAATGGCGGCACCACCGCGACGCCGTTTTCCATGCGGCTGGAAGGCGGCGCGTTCGAAACTTGGCGGGTGCAGGCGGCCGGAGGAGCGACGGCAGGCGCCCTCGATTACTATGCCGGCATCAACAGCTTTCACTCCGCAGGCTATCGCGAGCAATCGCAGCAGGATCAGACGCGCGGCACGCTGAACCTGGGCTATCGCTTCGGCGCCGAGAATGAAGTTCGGTTGATCGGCTACGCCGCCGATATCCGCCAGGGCGTGCCCGGCGCGGTGACGCTGGACAGCGCACTCGCCACGCCGCGGCGGGCCGGTACGGGCGTGGTCGCCCGTCGACAGGCGCGCGACCAGACCGTGGGGCGGGTGACCCTGCAGACGCATCTTCGGCTTTCCGAAGGGCTGGTGTTCGAAGGCGGCGTCTATGCGACGCAGACCGATCTGCATCACCCGATCTCGATCGTGATCGATCAGGATAGCGACACCCAGGGCGCCTTTGGGCGGTTCGACCTGCGCGGCACGGTGGCGGGGCACCGGGCGGACCTGTTCTTCGGCGCCTATTATCGGCAGGGCGGCACCAACCAAGGGCTGTTCGTCAACGCGCTGGGCCGAAACGGACCCCGCATCGGCGAAAGCGCGCAGCAGGCGTCCGGGCTGGACCTGTTCGCCGAAGGCCGCTTCTTCGTTGTGCCGCAACTGGCGCTGGTGGCGGGCGCATCCTGGGGCCGAGCGACCCGCGATTATGCCAACCGGCTGTCGGGGCGCAGCCAGTCGGTCGAGTACGATTGGTTCGCACCACGCGTCGGGCTGCTCTACGAAGCAGGCGCGGTGCAGGTCTATGCCAATTACACCCGATCGGTGGAGCCGCCGCATTTCGGCGCGCTGACCCAGACCAACAGCAGCGGCCAGCTGTTCGTACCGCTCGATCCCCAGCGCGCCTGGACGGCTGAACTCGGCACGCGAGGAAAGGCGGGGGCGTTCACCTGGGATCTGACCTGGTACCGGGCGACGATCGAGGGCGAGTTGCTAAGCTATCTGCCCAGCGCCAACCTGCCGGCGACGATCTTCAATGCGGGCGATACGCGGCATAGCGGCGTGGAGGCGAGCCTCGACTGGCGGCTTCGCCCGGGCGTGCGCCTGCGGCAGACCTATGCGTGGAGCGACTTCCGCTTCGTGGACGATCGCAGCTACGGCAACAACCGGCTGCCAGTGGCGCCCGAGCACCAGTATCGCGTGTCGCTGCGCTATGACGGGCCGCACGGGATCTTCGTCGAGCCCTTTCTCGACTGGCGGATCAAGGACGTGTGGGTGGACTATGCCAACGCGATGAAAGCGCCGGGCTATGCGCTGCTCGCCCTCAGCGCCGGATTCGCGATCGGTCCGGCGACACTGTTCGTCGATGCGCGCAACCTCACCGACAAGCGCTACACCGCCGAATTCGCCGCCGTCACCGACGCGCGGACCGCCAGCACCGCCGTGTTCTTCCCCGGCGAAGGGCGTTCGCTGTTCGGCGGCGTCCGCCTTGCCTTCTGACCCTCTGGGAGTAGCCACCATGTTTCGTGCACGACCGATCCTCACCGCTCTCGCGCTGCTGCTGCCGATGGGCGCACACGCTCATATCGTCTTCGCCGACGCGCAGGCGACGGCCGGCAGCTATTATGCCGGCTTCCTGCGCGTGAGCCATGGCTGCGGGCTGGCGGACACCGTCTCGATCCGCGTCGAGATACCCGCCGGCGTGCTTTCCGCCCGGCCCCAGCCCAAGCCGGGCTGGACGCTGGCGGTGGAGCACGCCCCGCTCCCCAAGCCGATCCAGGGGGAAGGCGGCACGACGATCACCCAGCGCGTCGCCGCCATCACCTGGACCGGGCGCCTGCCGGCCGATCAGTTCGACCAATTCGGCATCATGATGAAGCTGCCGGGCGCACCCGGCGCTCTTTACTTCCCCACCACGCAGCGCTGCACGAGTGGCAGCAACGCCTGGGTGAATCTGCCCGCCAGCCCCGAGGCGTGGCACGCGACCAAGAACCCCGCCCCGATGCTGATGCTGACCGCCGCACATGGAGACCACGCGGCGCACTGAGCCGAAGCCGAACCTCCTCTGCGGTTCACGCGGGGGAGGTTCTTCCGCAACGCAGCGATTTTTCGCGTGCGGGAAACTCATACGCCCTCCCCTCGTTCAACGCGCGACGAAAGGGAGGACCATCTATGGCTTCGGCCGACTGCCGCGCCCGGAGAGCGCGCGCATGAGACTTTCCGGCGTGGACGATTTCACCAGCGCCATGCAGGAACGCCACGCGGAGACGCGCTCCGTAGGCATCCTCACCTTCCATCGCTGCATCAACTATGGTTCCTATTGGCAGGCGCGCTGTCTGGCAGAGGGCGTGCATGCGCGCGGCCACCCGGTGATGCTGCTCGACCATGAATCGCCCCGAGTCACGCGCGCCGAGTGGCGCAACGCGCTGCAGCCGACCTTGCCGGTGCGGGCGAGCGCTGCCGACCAACGGCGCTATGCCGCCAAGCTGCGCAAGTTCCTCTGCGCCTTCGATGCGCTGCCGCTTTCTCCAGGCTTCGATCTCGTCGATCCGCTGGCGATGCCGCATGTGGATACCGTGCTGGTCGGCAGTGACGAGGTATGGAACCTGCAACATCCCTGGTATGGCGGCGCATCGATCTTCTTCGGCATCGGTCTGAACGCGGATTGCGTCGCCACCTATGCCGCCAGCTTCGGCAGCTATGATGCCGATTCGGGGCTTGATCCCTACTGGCAGGATCAGCTGCGCCGCTTCGACGCGATTGCCGTGCGCGACGAGAACAGCCGTCGGCTGGTGACCGAGGCGATCGGCCGCGCGCCGGCGCTGGTGCTCGATCCCTGCCTGCAATTTCCGCCGCTGGCCGATGCGGCGACGCCGCCCCCCGATGGTCGATACGTGATCGTCTATGGTCACAGCCTGCCCGATGCGTTTGCCGAAGCTGCGCGCAGTTGGGCGAAGGCGCGGGACATCCGGCTGATCAGCATCGGCTATCGGAACGACTGGGCCGACGAGCAATGGCTGGAGGCAGGCCCGCACGACTTCGCCGCGGCGATGGCGGGCGCCGAAGCGGTGTTGACCAATTTCTTCCATGGCTGCGTGTTTGCGCTGCTGAACGACAAGCCGTTCGCCTGCGCCCCGTCCTCCTATCGTTGGAACAAGGTGCGCGACCTCACGTCGCTGCTCGGCGCCGAGCGGCACCTGCTGATCCCCGAGGCGCCGATCGCGCTCGATGCTCTTCTCGACGCGCCGCTCGATGCCGGCATCAACAAGCGGATCGCTACGCTGCGCGACCAGTCCGACGCCTATCTGGACCGGGTGCTTGGCTGAGGCGCCCAGCCCCGGTGCCATTGATCGCTCCGGATTGTGCATCGGCTGCGGCGCGTGCGCGGTGCAGGGCGGCGGCCGGATGGAATGGGACGAATATCGCCAGCTGAAACCGCACGGCCCCGCAGGCTGGCGCGACACGCCAACGCCGCGCTTTGCGGCCACCTGTCCATTCTCGCCGGCAGCGGCGGACGAGGATGCGATCGCCGACGCCCGCTTTCCCAGCGCACCCGTTGTAGACGCGCGGATCGGCCGGTTCGAGAGCGCCTATGTCGGCCATGCCGCAGAGGGTGATTTCCGGGCGGGCGGCAGTTCCGGCGGCATGGTGAGCTGGGTCGCGGCCGAGCTGCTGCGCCAGGGGATGATCGACGGCGTCGCCCATGTCGTGCCGCTGCCCGGGCCCGGCGCACCGCATTTCGGCTATCGCATCTCGCGCAGCCTGGAGGCGATCGCCGAAGGCGCGCGCTCTCGCTACCATCCGGTACATCTGGCCCAGATTCTGGACGAGATTCGGACCGTACCCGGCCGCTACGCCGTTGTGGGTATCCCCTGTTTCCTGAAAGCGGTGAACCTCGCCCGCGCAGCAGAGCCCGTGTTCGCCGAGCGTATCGTCGCCACGCTGGGGCTGTTCTGTGGGCATATGAAGAGCGGGCGACTGGTCGACAGCTTCGCCTGGCAGCTGGCCGTCGATCCGAACGAGGTGGCGGCGGTGGAGTATCGCCGCAAGGATGCGTCGAGACCGGCCAATTGGTACACCGCGCATCTGACGCTTACCGACGGCAGCGCGCGTTGGCAGGATTGGTGGCATCTGGCGGACGGCGATTGGGGGGCGGGGTTCTTTCAGAACAGCGCCTGCAACGCCTGCGACGACGTGGTGGCGGAGACTGCCGACATTGCGTTCGGCGATGCCTGGGTGGAGCCCTATTCCTCCGACGGGCGCGGCACCAATGTGGTGATCGTCCGGGCGCCGATGCTGCTGGATATGCTGCAGGGCGCGATCGATAAGGGGCGACTGGCGCTCGACCCGGTCGATGCCGATTTCATCGCCGGCACGCAGGATGCCGGGCTGCGGCACCGGCGCGAGGGCCTCGCCTATCGCCTGACCTGGCATCGCCGGGGGATCACGCCGCGCAAACGGGTGGCGCCGCGCGCCGCGGGGATAGGCTGGCGCCGCAAGCTCGTCTACCGCACCCGCGCCGGAATCGCGGCGTGGAGCCACCGCGTTGCCTGGGTGGCAGACCGGCTGGGCATGCCGAGCCTGTACATCCGTTGGGCGAAAGCCTCGCTAAGTCTGTATCAGGCGCTGACCTATTCGCGCGGGCGGCTCGGCGCCTGGCTGGACCGAATGGAGCGCCGCTGACGTTCAGCCAAAGGCGGTATCAAGGAACATCATCGCCGCCAGCCCCGCCATCAACCCGGCCGAGGCGCGTCCTCCGCCGGCGATGCGGCGGTGCGCGTCGGGGATGATGTCCGATGCGACGACATAGATCATCGCGCCCGCCGCCAGCCCCAACCCCCAGGGCAGGAATGCCTGGGCGGAAGCGACGATGCTGACGCCGATCAGCCCGGCAAGCGGCTCGACCAGCCCCGAGGCGAGCGCAACCAGCGCCGACATCGCACGACCATATCCTGCGCTCTGCAGCGCGATGGCCACGGCAAGTCCTTCGGGAATATTCTGGATGCCGATCCCGAGCGCGGTGGCACGACCGGCCTCCAGATCGCCCCCGCCAAAGCTGACGCCCACCGCCATGCCCTCGGGGAAATTGTGCAGCGTGATCGCCAGCACGAACAGCCAGATCCGACGCTGCACCGCACTGTCGGCGATGCCCGGCGGGCCCAGCCCTGCGCGCTCCAGCGGCCCGGCAAGATCGTGCAGCCTGGCAATACCCCAGGCGCCCAGCAGCACCGCGCAGGCGACGATCAGCGATGCCTCGACGCCGCTCGCGCCGCGCGCCTCGGCTTGGCGAATCGCTGGCATGATCAGCGAGAAGAACGATGCCGCGAGCATCACGCCCGCGGCAAAGCCCAGCAGCAGGTTCTGCTGCTCGTCACTGGGCTTGCGCAGGAACAGCGCAGGAATCGCGCCGATGCCGGTCGCCAGCCCGGCGACCAGGCTGCCCAGCGCGCCTGCCATGATGATCGACTGGCCCGCCATGCCGCTCCGAAAAAATGGGTTCCCGGCCGGACAACGCCCGGCCGGGAAAATGGATCAGACGTTCTCGACGTCCGACTTGGTGCGCCCCGCGCCCGGGCCGGCCGCGAGATCGGCACCGGTGGTGGGGTTGGTGCTGGGATCAGATTTGGTTCGCTCCGCAAGCTGAGTCAACGCCGCCTTGTCGGCGGAGCCGAGCGCTACCGTCGGCATCCCGTCGCCATCATCGGCGGGCAGCGTCTGCTGCAGATCGTCGACACGGTCCCATTCCGGCCCGTCGTTCCAAGGCCCGCGCATATCGCCTTCGCCCTGCGAGGTGTTGACGTACATGCTCGAATATTCCGGCACGCCCGGCAGCTTGCCCGGCGGGAAATTGTCCTCGATCGCATACAGCGCCTTCTCGAACGACTTCTGGTGCGAAACCTCGCGCGTCATCAGGAACTTCAGCGCATCCTGAATGCCGGTGTCGTCGGTAAGGTTGATCAACCGCTCATAGACGATCTTGGCGCGGCTCTCCGCGGCGATGTTCGAGCGCAGATCGCAGGTCGGGTCTCCCCGGCTGTCGACATAGGCGGCCGTCCATGGCACGCCCGACGAGTTGGTGAGCGCAGGCCCGCCGCCATAGAGGATCGCCTGGGTATGGCTGTTGCCGCCCTGGGTCAGCGACATGTACAGCTCGGCTTCTTCCATGTCGCCTTCGCTGACATGCGCCTTCACGCCCTTGTTGAGCATAGCGACGATCGAGCCGATCACTTCCAGATGGCTCAACTCCTCGGTGGCGATGTCGAGCAGCATGTCCTTGCGACCGGGATCATCCTCGGCCAGGCCTTGCGTGAAATAGCGCATCGCTGCCGCCAATTCGCCGTCCGGCCCGCCAAATTGTTCGAGCATCAGCGAAGCGAGTACCGGGTTCGGTTCGGCCACCCGCACTGTATATTGCAGGCGCTTGTTATGCATGAACATGCCGTCTCTCCTTGTCAGTTGCGTCCCCGACAAGAGCGGCTGGATTTGCCCGTAGTTTCAACTACCTCGCATTGATCGATCTTTTGCAATTAACCTGAGTGATAATTGTTGCCGAGCGCGGCTCCGCAGGCGGCTTGTTCCGGCTTCTTCAACAAAGCTGCTTTGGCGGCACTGAGCGACGAAACCGATCAGGGGAACGGCGCCGAGTGCCGCTTCGTTGAACGCGCAGAAGAGTTATAGATCAGGAGCTTGGCAGATGAGCGACAAACAGCCGATGCAGGCCGCAGGCGGCGGCACACACAAGGGCGCTCCAGACGGCGTTTCCGACACCGAGACGCACGGGCGCGAACTGGGCGAGAGCGAAGGCGGCGCCTATCCCAACCCCTATCCGGACAAGAAGCGGAAGGAGGGGCCCGGCGACTTCATGGGCCATGGCGGCCAGAGCCACATCAACTACGAAGGCGGCAGCAACCCCAACGCCACAACGAAAGGCGAGGAATAGCCGCACCTTCTCCCCTCCCGCTTGCGGAAAGGGAGAAGGTCGGGCGATCAGCCCACTGCCGGCGCCAGCGCCTGCGGCATGGTGGCCGGCTCGATCGACGTTGCCTTGCCTTCCACGGTCTGCGGCGTGTCGGCAGCGGGCATGCGCTCCTTCTCTTCGGTTTCCTCCTGCCCCGTTGGCAGCGTTTTGCCGGTGGTGCGATCCAGCCCGATTGCGGTTACGATATCGATCGCGGTGGCGGCGGCGACGAAGGCGAGCGCGCCCCAAACCGCCCTGTTCTGCGGCGATCGGCGTGCGGCTAAGCCCAGCGCGGCGATGTCCATTGCATCGCCGGCCACCCGGTTCCACACCCGCGCGCCATGCGCCGGCCCCGCGAGCAGCGCGGCGCCCGCCAGCAGTTCGCGCGCGCCGAACGCACGCACCAACCCATCCTGGTCGCCGGCCGAGAGGCCGCGCGCGATGCGCTTCGACGCAGCGAGTTCGGCAATGCCGAGCCCGATCGAAAACACGCCCAGCCCAAATCCGATTTTGCGATAGTCCATTGGCCCGTTCCTTGCGCTTGGAGGATCGATGCGCCCGGCACGCGAAACGCCGGACGGCTAGGGGTCAACCGCCCGGCGGGCAACGACGTTCCGAAACTTTCACTTGTGTTATCAACTCTCTAACCAGAGCAAGCGCACGTCTTCCGCTGCCGCACGTCGAGCATCCTCTGGCGCCGCCGCGCCGGTTATCCCGGCAGGTCGTGCGCGCTCTCGGCGATCCATTCGGCAGGATCCCGGTCGCTCGTCGCGGCGATGTCGGCGCTCATGCTCTGGGCGATGCTCTCGAGCGCCCATCGGCCGCGATCGGCATCCTGGCTCGCCACCGCATCTTCCGGCACCCACAGCGCATAGTCGCGCATATGCGCGTCCCCTGCGGTGAACAGCACACAGATGTCGGTCGACACACCGGTAAGCACCAGCCGGCGGACGCCCAGCTTGGGCAGCAGCACCGGCAGGTTGGTCGCGTAGAAGCCGGAAAACTGCGGCTTCAGAACGAAGTAATCGCAGTCGCGCGGCGTTAGGCGTGCAATCGCCTCCGGCGCATCGGCCATGGCCTGCTCGATCAGCCGCGACTTTTCGGAATGCCATTCGCCAAAGTTGTCGTTGACATAGACGGTGGGCAATTCGGCCGCGTCGAACGCATCGCGAAGTCGGCGGATCGGACCGGCGATGGTCGCCGCCCGCGCCCGGAGTGCATCGCCGCCTTCGAAGTCGAAGGTGTTGATCATGTCGATGATCAACAGCGCCGCGGCACTGCCGGGCCGATCGCGCGCCGGTGCTGTGGCAGCCGTTTCGACGCTGTCCATCGCCGGGCTCAGCGCGCCGATTGGCCGCGATCGAGCGTGTCGCTCGGATGGCGGGCATCGCCTTCCTGCTGATGCTCGGTGGAAAGGTTCGGCCGCGGCTGGGTGCTGGTGCCGCCGGCATCGCCTTTTTCGCCGGGTTCGGTCGAGACATTGGGGCGAGGCTGGGAGTGGGTATGCGTGTCCGGATCGGGCATGGCGCTTCTCCTGATGGGAGAACCAACGACATGCAGGCCCCGCCGTTCCCGTTTTTCGCTTTAACTTCGGTTACTTCGTCGGTTCGCTAGCTGCAGCCCCGCGGCAACCAGCGACAGCCCGCCGCCCAGCAGCGCCACGCCGCTCCACCCGCCGCCCTGCCAGGCCAGGGTCGCCGTGGCCGACCCACCGGCGCCGCCTAGGAACATCGATCCCATCAGCACGGTATTGAGCCGCGCCCGCGCCTCCGGCCGCAGTGCGAACACGATATGCTGGTTGGCAACCAGCGCGCTCTGCACCGCAAAATCGAGCAGCACGACCCCGATCACCAGCGCGACGATGCTGGCCCACAGACCGAAGATCGCCCAGCTCGCCACCGCCAGCAGCGCACCCACCAACACCACCAGGTGCGGTCCGGTGCGATCGGCGATGCGGCCCGCCAGCGGCGCGCCCAGGATGCCGGCGGCGCCAACCACGCCGAACAGGCCGGCGATATCCGCCCCCAAGCCGAAGCGCGGCGATTGCAGGTACAGCGCGAGGATGGTCCAGAAGGCCGTGAATCCCGCAAATAACAGCGCTTGGGTGATTGCCGCCAGCCGCAGCGGCGGAAACGCCACCCAGAGCTGGGCCAGCGAACGCAGCAACCCGCCATAGCCGAGCCCGCTGTCGGGATGGCTGCGCGGCAACCGCCACGCCATCACCGCGGCGGTGCCGAGCGCCAGCGGCACGCCCAGCCAGAACATCTCGCGCCAGCCCGCATGCGTGCCCACGAAACCGGAAAGCGTGCGGCTGAGCAGGATGCCGCAGAGCAGCCCCGCCATCACCATACCCACTGTCTGCCCGCGCCGGGCCGGATCGGCGAGGTGCGCGGCGAACGGCACAATCTGCTGCGCCACGCTCGCCGCCGCACCGACGAGCAGCGAAGCCGCGATCAGCATCCATGCATTCGGTGCGGTCGCGGCGCCCACCAGCGCTGCGGCGAGCACCAGTAATTGCAGCACGATCAGTTGCTTGCGCTCGTGCAGGTCGGCCAGCGGCACCAGCAGGAACAGCCCCGCCGCATAGCCGAGCTGGGTTGCCGTCGGCACCAGCCCCGCCGGTTGGCCGGGCAGGTCGCGTTCGATAATCCCGAGCAGCGGCTGGTTGTAATAGATGTTCGCCACCGCGATCCCCGCCGCCGCCGCCATGGCGAAGGTAAGGCCGCGGCCAAGCGTGGCGGGGACGGGCGGTGCATGCATCGGGGCGTCTCCTGGCGGGTGGGCCCGCCCAGATAGGGAGCCTCCGGCCCGGCTGTTACCGTCCGCCGCTCGTAACGTCGCCGTCATCCAGCAGATTGGCCTCCACCATCGCATTGCCAGGCTCGTCGACATGGCCGTCCGGATCGACATGGATCAGGATCTCGGTATCCGGAAACGCCTCCGCCAGCGCCGCTTCCAGCCGCTCGACCACGTCATGCGCCGCGGCGATCGTCATCGTCGGGCGCATACTGACATGGAACTGCACGAAGTCGCGATTGCCGCTGGTACGGGTGCGCAGATCGTGCAGGCTGTTGAGTTCGGGATAGGTGGCGGCGATCTCGACGAAGCGGCGGCGCTTCTCCTCCGGCCATTCGCGATCCATCAGTTGATCGATCGCCGCGACGGAAGCGCGCCAGGCGCCCCATAGCAGCCACAGCGCGATGGCGATGCCGAAGATCGGGTCGGCGCCGGCGATGCCGACATAGCTTTCCAGCACCAGAGCGGCGATGACGGCGGCGTTGAGGAACAGATCCGAACTATAGTGAATACTGTCCGTCGTGATCGCGATCGATCCGGTGCGGCGCACGACCGAACGCTGATATTGGGTGAGCGCCAGCGTCACCACCATCGCAATCACCGACACGACGATGCCCGCCTCGGGTGCGGCGCTCGCCTGGTTCTGCAGCAGCCGCTGCACCGCGCGTAGCAGAATGGCGAAGCCGGAAATCGCGATGATCGCCACCTGGAACAGCGCCGCCAGCGCCTCCGCCTTGCCATGGCCGAAACGGTGCTTCTCGTCCGCCGGCTGCGCGGCCCAGTGCACGCCGCCCAGCGTGACCAGCGAAGCGATCAGGTCGAGCCCCGAATCGGCCAGGCTGGCCAGCACCGCCACCGATCCTGTCTTCACCGCCGCATAGGATTTGAGCGCCCCCAGCAACACGGCGCTGGCGACGCTGGCCAGCGCGGCCCGGCGGGCGAGGTTGCTCATGGGAACAACATGCCTTCGCTCCAACCGTCGCCGGCGCGGGTGAAGACGCGGCGCTCGTGCAAACGGTGTTCGCGATCGAGCCAGAACTCGATCCGCTCCGGCGTCACGCGATAGCCGCCCCAATGCGGCGGGCGCGGCACCGCACCGCCTTCGAAGCGGGCGCGTACTTCCTCGAAGCGCGCCTCGAACGTCGCGCGGGCATCAAGCGGGCGCGACTGGTCCGAGGCCCAGGCGCCGAGCTGCGAATCGCGGCTGCGACTGGCGAAATAGGCGTCCGATTCCGCGTCGCTGGCGAGATCGATCGCGCCTTCGATCCGGATCTGGCGGCGCAGCGACTTCCAGTGGAACAGCAGCGCAACATAAGGGTTGGCGGCCAGGTCGCCGGCCTTCCTGCTCTCCCGGTTGGTGTAGAAGACGAAGCCGCGTTCGTCATAGCCTTTCAGCAGCACCATCCGCACCGAGGGGCGGCCCTGCGCATCGGCGGTCGCCAGCGCCATCGCGTTGGAATCGTTCAATTCGGTGGTGCGCGCTTCGGTGTACCAGTCGTGGAAAAGCGCGAAAGGGTCGGTGCTCATACGGTCTGCCTCTACAGCCTAAACGCCGCCGTTGCGATGGGCGGAACACTGTGACCTTTGGGGAATTGAATCGGGCCTGCAACGAGGAGACTTCCGCATGGCCGCACGCGCCTATTGGCAGGGACAGATTCGGCTGGCCCTCGTTTCGATTCCCGTCGAGATCTACACCGCCACCAAATCCGGCGCGCAGATCGCGTTCCATCAAATTCACGAGCCGAGCGGCCAGCGGATCAAGTACGAAAAGGTCGCGCCCGGCGTCGGCACGGTCGAGCCCGACGAGATCGTCAAGGGATACGAGATCGAGAAGGGCGAATATGTCCTGCTCGAACAGGACGAGATCGACGCGGTAAAGCTGGAATCCAAGAAAACGCTGGAGCTGACTCAGTTCGTCGACGCCGACGAAATCGACGTGCTCTATTACGAGCGTCCCTATTTCGTCGTGCCGGCGGATGAACTGGCAGAGGAGGCCTTCATCGTGCTGCGCGAGGCGCTGCGGCGGGCGCGCAAGGTGGGGCTGGGCCAGCTGGCGATGCGCGGCCGCGAGTATATCGTCAGCCTCAAGCCCTGCGGGCGCGGCATGATCCTCGAGACGCTGCGCTATGCCGATGAGGTGCAGAAGGCGCAGGGCTATTTCCGCGAAATCGCGGACAGCGAGCCCGATCCCGAACTGCTCGATCTGGCGCAAACGTTGATCGAGAAGAAGGCGAGCAAGTTCGACCCCAAGGGCTTTCACGATCGCTATGTCGACGCGCTGCGCAACCTGATCGAGAAGAAGAAAAAGGCCAAGGGCGCCAAGGTGATCGAGGAAGATCCCGACAAGGCGGACAGCCGGGGTTCGAACGTGGTGGACCTCATGGCGGCGCTGAAGAAGTCGCTAGGCCCCGGCGACGCCAAGCCTGCCTCAAAGGCCAAGGCTGCGCCCAAAAAGGCCCCGGCCAAGAAACCGGCGGCGAAGAAACGTGCCTGAGCCCGACAGCCTCGCCCGCTACAATGCCAAGCGCGACTTCGCCAAGACGGCGGAGCCCGCCGGCAAGGTCGCCAAGGGAGGCGGCAATCGCTTCATCGTCCAGAAGCATGACGCGACACGGCTGCACTGGGACTTCCGGCTGGAAGTGGACGGCGTGCTCAAAAGCTGGGCGGTGACGCGCGGGCCCAGCCTGGACCCCGACGAGAAACGGCTGGCGGTCCGCACCGAGGACCATCCGCTCTCCTATGCCGATTTCGAGGGGACTATCCCCAAGGGCCAATATGGCGGCGGCACGGTAATGCTGTGGGACAACGGCACCTGGGAGCCGATCCCGGGCAAGAGTGCCAAGGATCTGGAGAAGGGCCATCTCCATTTCGTGCTGCACGGCGAGCGCATGCGGGGCGAATGGCTGCTGATCCGGCTCAAGCCCCGAGGCAAGGAAAAGGCCGAGAACTGGCTGCTCCGCAAGATCAACGACGAGTTCGCCGGGGCGACGGACGAGCTGGTGGAAACCGGCCTCACCAGCGTCACCACTGGTCGCACGATGCAGGAGATTGCCGAGGGGAAGAAGCCTGCGCCCCCCTCCCGCGTGCGAGAGGGGTCGGGGGAGGGGCGGAAACCTAGCAGCCCTTCTTCCACATCACCCCCTCCCGCAAGCGGGAGGGGGGCGAAAGCGAAGCGGGCCTCCGGAAAAGGATCGAAAGCCCCGTCGTTCCAATCTCCCCAGCTCGCCACGCTGGTCGACACCGTCCCCACCGGGAACCAGTGGCTCCACGAGATCAAGTACGACGGCTACCGCGCGCTTATTGCCACCGGCACGGACGGGCCGAAGATCTACACCCGCTCCGGCCTGGACTGGACCGCCAAGTTCCCCGGCATCGCCGAAGCCGCTGCCGGCCTGCCCGCCGGCGCGCTGATCGACGGAGAGATCGTCGCGATGCAGGGCGACAAGCCTGACTTCTCCACCCTGCAGGAGGCGATCTCCGCCGGCGGCGAGGGGCTGCTGTGCTTCGCCTTCGATCTGCTCGCCGACGCGGGCGAGGACCTGACCGCCCTCCCCCAGATCGAGCGCAAGGAACGCCTGCGCGCGCTGATGGACGGCGTCGACGATCGCCTGCGCTTCTCCGAACATGTGATCGGCCATGGCGAGAAGCTGTTCGAAAGCATGTGCCGCGAAGGGTTCGAGGGGATTGTCTCGAAACGCGCCGACGCGCCCTATCGCGGCACGCGCAGCAAGGCGTGGCTGAAGATCAAATGCACGCACCGCCAGGAATTCGTGATCCTCGGCTGGAGCGCTTCGAGCGCCAGGGGACGCGGGTTCAAGTCATTGCTGCTCGGGCTGAACGGGCCGGACGGGCTGGTCTATGCCGGCAAGGTCGGCACCGGCTTCAACGCCGAGACGCTGCTTTCCCTGCGCGAGCGCCTGGACGAACTTGCCGCCGACGCCCCCGCCGCCAAGGTCCCCCGCCCCGAAGCACGCGGCGCGCGTTGGGTGAAACCCGAACTGGTCGCGGAAATCGCCTTTGCCGAGTTCACCGCCGAGAAAGTGGTGCGCCATGCCAGCTTCCTCGGTCTGCGCGAGGACAAGCCGGCTGAGGCGGTAGTGGCGGAGGAACCCGCCGCGCTGCCCGAGGCCGCGCCTAGTACGATCAAGATCAGCAGCCGCGATCGCGTGATCTTTCCCGAATCGAAGCTCACCAAGGGCGACCTTGCCGATTACTACAGCGCCGTCGCGCCGATCGCGCTGCCCTGGCTGGCCGATCGCCCGATCAGCCTGGTCCGCTGTCCGCAGGGCCGCGCCAAACAATGCTTCTTCCAGAAGCACGATGCCGGCAGCTTCGGCGAGCAGGTCCACCATGTCGATATCCGCGAAAAGGACGGCTCCACCGAACCCTATCTCTACGTATCCGATGCCGATGGCATGCTCGCCTGCGTGCAGATGGGCACGATCGAATTTCACGGCTGGGGATCCCGCGTCGCCGATATCGAGAAGCCCGATCGGCTGGTGTTCGATCTCGATCCGGACGAGGGTCTGGACTTTGCCGTGGTCAAGAAAGCGGCGGAGTTTCTGAAGGAGCAGCTCGCCGAGATCGGTCTCACCAGCTGGCCGATGCTCTCCGGGGGCAAAGGCGTGCACGTGGTGGTGCCGCTGGTGCCGCACGCGGAATGGCCCGCGGCGCGCAGCTTCTGCGAGCGCTTCGCCCGCGCCCTTGCCCAGGCCGAGCCCGAGCGCTTCACCGCCAACCTCAAAAAGGCCAGTCGCACGGGACGCATCTTCATCGACTATCTGCGCAACCAGCGCGGCGCGACGGCGGTGCTGCCCTATGTCGCCCGCGCCCGCGAAAACGCGCCGGTCGCCACGCCGGTAACCTGGACCGAACTGCGCGAGACGGACAGCGCTGCCCGGTTCACGATCCGCGACGCCGACATGTTGATCGAACGCGCGCAAGGCCGCAGTCTGCGCGGCTGGGGCATCGCCGACCAGACGCTGCCCGACGTTTGATCGGCGACCAGCGCCGGACCGGTACCGCTTTTGCCCCCACTCGCACATCTCGCGTGTTGCATGGCAGCAACCTTTCGCCCATCACCCTCGCGAGGAAAGGGAAGCAGCTGTGGTCAGCCTTGCCGAGGCGGGATTGTTCGACGCCGGCACGATCGCCGATCGTTGGATTACGGACTATTGCGGGCAGGCGCCGGCAGGCGACGTGCTGCGGGCGCGCACCAGCGATGCGTGGACCGCCCTGTTCGAGGAGCTTGCCGGCCTTTCGGGCGACGGCTTCGCCCTGGCACGGGAGCGCGCGCATCGCCATGCCGAGGATATCGGCACCGGCTACCGGGTCGGTGACGAAGGGGATGAACGGCCCTGGCCGCTCTCCCCGGTGCCGCTGCTGATCGATACCGGCGAATGGCGCGACATCGAAGCCGGCGCGATCCAGCGCGCCGAACTGATGGAAGCGCTACTCAAGGATCTGTACGGCCCCTGCCGACTGGTAGCGGACGGCCATGTACCGGCCGCGTTGGTCACGGGAAGCCCCTTCTTCCTGCGTCCACTCACCCATTTGACGCCGCCGGGCGAGCACCACCTCCATTTCGTCGCCTTCGATCTGTGCCGCAATCCGGATGGAAACTGGCGCGTGCTGGCCGATCACCTGCGCGCGCCAGCGGGTGCCGGCTATGCGCTGGAGAACCGGTTGGCGATGGCGCGGACGCTGGGCGGACTGCAGGGCCGATTGAACATCGAGCGCCATGCGCCCTTCTTCGCCGCATTTCGCGACGGCATCGCGGCCGCCTGTCGCCGCGCCGAGCCGCGCATGGCGCTGCTTACGCCGGGCCGCTTCACCGCCAGCTATGCCGAGCAGGCCCATCTTGCGCGCTATCTCGGCTTTCTGATGGTGGAGGGCGCCGATCTCGCCGTGCTCGACGATCGGCTGTACGTCCGCACCATCGCAGGGCTGAAGCGCATCGATGCACTGTGGCACCGCTTCGATCCGCGCTTCCTGGATCCGCTGGCGCTCGATTCGCACTCCCGAATCGGCGTTGCCGGGCTGATCGACGCGATGGTGGCCGGCAACGTCGTGATCGCCAACGCACCGGGCGCGGGGCTGCTGGAGGCGCCGGCATTCGCCGCGTTCCTGCCGCGCCTGAGCGAAGTGGTGCTCGGCGCGCCGCTGCGCTTGCCCAACATCGCAACCTGGTGGTGCGGCCAGCCGGCAGAAGCGGCCCATGTCGCCGCTACGCTGGATCGGCTGGTGGTGGCGCCCGCCTTCGGCGCTCGGCTGATCGGCCTGCCCGACGGCGCACCGGTGATCGGCGCGCAGCTCGATGACGCCGCGCGCGCCGCCATCCTTGAAGATCTCGAGCGCCGGCCGCAGGATTATGTCGGCCAGGAACTGGTCTGCCTGTCCACGATGCCGACTGTCACCGAAGACCGGCTGATCGCTCGTCCGTTCACGCTGCGCGTCTTCGCCGCACGCGACGCGACGGGGCGCTGGGTGGTGATGCCTGGCGGTTTCGCCCGGATCGGCGAGCATCCGGATACGCGCGCCGCAGTAATGGGCGAAGGCAGCTGGTCCGCCGACGTCTGTGTGCATGGGCCCGATCCTGTTCTGCCCGTCTCGCTCCTGCCGGCGGGCGATTCGACGCAGCTGCGCCGCAATCCTGGGACGCTGCCCAGCCGCGTGGCAGACAATATGTTCTGGCTCGGCCGCTATCTGGAGCGGGGCGAAGCGCTGCTTTCGGTGCTGCGCGTGCTGCTCGGCCATTCGATCAGCGCGGATACCGGCGCGGCGCTGTCGCCCGAAACGGTCGGCCGGCTGGCCCAGCTCGTCATCATGGCGGGTGCGGCGCCGCCCCCCCGCGGACTGAAGCGGCAGGAACTGACGCAGCTCGCGCGCACCGCGCTCGAATCGGAGAGCGGCGAGCAGAGCGTGCGGCAGATCAACCGGCAGGCGCGGATGATCGGCGCCGTCTCGCGCGATCGCCTCTCGGCCGACATGATCCGCCTGCTCGACGCGCCGTTCCCCGATCGCGGCGTGCTGCTCGATCGCGCCGGATCGCTGCAGCGACGCTATTCGGCGCTGGCGGGCCAGGCGGCCGAGCATATGGGCCGCACCGATGCATGGCGCTTCCACGATCTCGGCCGCCGCATCGAACGCGCGCTTGCGACGATCGGCTTTCTGCGCGCGCTCGGCCAGCCGGATGCCACCGCCGACGATCTTTCGACGCTGCTCGACCTGAGCGACAGCCAGATCAGCTATCGGCAGCGCTATCTGACCGGCATGGCGCGCGTGCCGGTGCTCGATCTGCTGGCGCTCGATCCGGGCAATCCGCGAGGGATCGCCTTCCAGGCGGCGGCGATCTCGGCGCATCTGAACGCGCTTCCCGTGCTGTCCGACGACGGGCTTGCCGAACCGCAACAGGAGCAGGCCCGCGCCATCGCCGCCGCACTGGTCACGGCGCGGGCAACGCGGATCGACGATGCCTGGCTGGCCGATCTCCAGGCGCGGCTGGGCACATTGTCCGATGCGATCGGCCGGCGATACTTCCTGCACGGTGCCGAGCCGCTGCGCGCGGCGGGGCTCGTGCTCGCATGATGCTCTACCAGATCCGGCATGTCACGCGGTTCGATTATGCGCAGCCGGTGGCGTTCGCCCGGTGCAATCTGCGGCTGAAGCCTATCCTGTGGTCGGGCCAGATGATCGAGGATTATCGGCTGACGGTGCAGCCCGGCGGCCGCACCTATCCGGCGCGCGCCGAAGCCGGCCTCGCCAATGTCGTACGGCTCGTGGTGGAGCACGACGCAAGCAGCCTGACGATCGAGAGCCGCGCACGCATCCGGGTCGACCGGCCCATTCCCGTTCCCTCGCCGCGCGATCCTTCGCTGCGCCAGGTCGCGGCATGGGCGCGGGAAAGCCGCGATCCCACCGCCGCCGGGCCTGCCGCTTATCTGTTCCCTTCGCCGCTGATCCCGCTCGATCGCGAGATCGGCGCCTGGTGCGCCGAGGAGCTGGACACCGATCGCGGCATCCTGGAAGCCGGGATCGCACTCGCCCGGCGTATCCAGCGCGACTTCACTTTCGATCCCACCGCGACGCTGGTCGATACCCCGCCGCACGAAGCGTTCGCCAAGCGGGGCGGCGTATGCCAGGATTTCGCGCAGATCATGCTCTCCGGCCTGCGCGCGGCGGGGCTGCCGGCCGCCTATGTCTCGGGCTATCTGCGCACGCTGCCGCCGCCGGGCCAGCCGCGATTGGTAGGGGCGGACGCGACTCATGCCTGGGTGCTGCTGTGGTGCGGGCCGGAACTGGGCTGGGCTGGCGTCGATCCCACCAACGGCATTTGGATGGCCGAGGATCACATCGTCATGGCGATCGGCCGCGACTATGCCGATATCGCGCCGATCGACGGCATCGTGCTGGGATCGGGCGCGCAGAACATGCACGTATCGGTCGATGTCGAGCCGCTGGAAGTGCCGGCCTGACCATCGGCGTCAGGGCTCGATCGGCCCGTTGTCGCCAAAGTTCAGCCGGCGCGTGACGTTATAGTCGAGCACCGCCATCACGAAATACGCGGCGAACTGCTTGGCCCGGGTCCACCAGCCGCTGCGCGCCTTGTAGAGCGCGGGCGTGATCCGTTCGGACTGCGCCACCTCGCCATCGACGTAATGGCGTACATGCGCGGCAAAGGCGGCATCGTCGATCCGCAGCATCAGTTCGAGGTTGAGAAACATGCTGCGGATATCGAAATTGGCGGAGCCGATATGGACGACATTGTCGATCACATACAGCTTGGTGTGCAGCTTGGTCGGCTGATACTCGTAGATCTCCACGCCCTTGCGCAGCAGCCCGGCATAGGTGAAGCGCGCAGCCCAGATCGCGGCGGTATGATCCAGCTTCGAAGGCAGGACCAGCCGCACGCGGCCGCGACGGCCCGCCTTGTCCAGCCGCCGCAGCATCGCCGGGTTGGGTGCGAAATAGGCGGCGATGATGTCCAGCGTTCGCGCCCGCTCCATATCGTGCTTGACCACCCTGGCCCAGGGCGACAGCCGGCGCATCGGCCCGCCGAGCAGCCAGCGTGCACTGCCGTCGGGTTCGCTCCAGGCTTTCAACGTTCGCCCCAGCGCGCGCAGCGACGCACGCGGCCGCTTCGCCCAGGCGGCGAGCGCATCGAAATAGCCTGTCAGCCGCTCTGCCGCCGGTCCTTCCACCAGCAGGCCCAGGTCGCGCCACGCCTGCTCGGCGATCGTGCCGAAATAGCTCGTCTCGATGTTGAACCCGCCCACGATCACGCGTGATTCGTCCGCAAGCGCCAGCTTCTGGTGGTTGCGCAGCAGATAGCGCCGGCCCCAGCGCGGCACGAAGCGGCACACCTCCACGCCGGCCTCGCGCAGCGGCGTGAAGAAATCCTGCGATTGCGCATGTTCGCTGCCCAGCCCGTCGACGATCAGCGCCACGCGCACGCCACGTGCTGCCGCCTCGATCAGCGCCTGGCGCACCGCCGCTCCCGCTTCGTCGTCGACATAAATGTAATAGAGCACGCGCAGCGTCCGCTCCGCCCCCGCGATGAGCGCGAGCAGCGCCGCCATCCGCTCCGGCCCATCGGGCAACAGCGTCAGCCGGTTGCCCTCGACGAGGAAGCTGGGCTGGGCGAGCGCTGTCGGCATGGCGCCGACATGCCCTGTCGGCAGTGGGGCAGCAAGCGGGACGGGATCGGCATAAGGCGCCATGGGCGATGGATGCTCCGGATCGTGAACCTGCGTAACGATCGAAAGCGTCGGCGGGTTCGTGGCCGCGCTGCGGCTTTTCTTGACATTTGCGGCCGCCGCACCTAACTGGCCGGTCTTTCCCGCACCCTGAAATCAAGGAAGACCAGGATGGCGCGCGTCACTGTCGAAGATTGCGTCGACAAGATTCCCAACCGGTTCGACCTGGTGCTGTTCGCTGCGCAGCGCGCACGGCAGATCTCCGGCGGTGCCGATCTTACGCTGGATCGCGATCGGGATAAAAACCCCGTCGTCGCCCTGCGCGAAATCGCCGAAGAGACGATCCGTCCCGATCATCTGGAAGAGTCGGTCGTCGCCAGCCTGCAGCGCGTCCGCATCGACGATGAGGAAGCGCCGGACGAAGTCGGCTCGATCGCAGCCCAGGCAGAGGCCCTTCGCCTCACCGCCGCAGCGCCGCCGCGCAACCAGAATCTGGGCGGCGACTACGAAGGCTGATCCTTCTTCGTCGAACGGCATACGAACGGGCTGGCGGAAACGCCGGCCCTTTTGTTTGTCGCGGGTCTACGACAGCTGCTCAAGGCGATCGCCTCTGCCCAGCGCAGGCGCCGCCCGTAAAGCCCGCTCGCCGGTTCAGCCCTGCTGCTCCTTCGGCGGCGCGGCATCGTCGCTGCGCCCCTTGAAACCCTGCGCGACGACATACCATTCGACCGAGCCCTTGCGGCTCGCCGGCGGCTTGGCGTGCTTCACCGTCGCGAAATTGCGCTTCATCTCGGCGATCAGCGCCGAATCGGCACCGCCGGCGAACACCTTGGCGACGAAAACGCCACCCGGCGCCAGCGTCTTGATCGCGAAATCAAACGCCGTTTCCACCAGCGCCATTGTGCGCAGCGCATCGGTCTGCGGATGGCCCACCGTGTTGGCGGCCATGTCGGACAGGATCAGGTCGGGCGTGCCGCCCAGCGCCTCGATCAGCCTGTCCGGCGCGGCATCGTCCATGAAATCCATCTGCAGCAGCGTCGCGCCTTCGATGGGATCGACCGGCAGCAGGTCGATTCCCACAACCGCCGCCTTGGGCAGAACGCGGCGCACCACCTGCGTCCAGCCGCCGGGCGCCACGCCCAGATCGACTACGCGCCTGGCGCCCTTCAGAAAGCCGAACTTCTCGTCCAGCTCGGTGAGCTTGTAGGCGGCGCGGCTGCGATAGCCCTCCGCCTTGGCGCGCCGGACATAAGGGTCGTTCAGCTGGCGCTCCAGCCAGCGTGTCGATTGCGCCGTGCGGCCCCGTGCCGTGCGCACGCGGACATGGCCGCGGCCTCCGCCCCTGCTCATCGAATCTTCCTCACACGCTTGAATGCCAGTTTACAGGGGCGCGCCGCCGATCAGCCGCCGCAGGATTCCTTCGCGGATGCCGCGATCGGCAATGCCTAGCCGCTCGGCAGGCCAGATGTCGAGGATCGTCTCCAGGATGGCGCAGCCCGCAACGACCAGATCGGCGCGTTCGTTGCCGATGCACGGCACCTGCGCGCGCTCTTTCACGCTCATCGCGGCAATGCGGGCACTCACCGCGCGCATCGCTGCACTCGGCACGATCAGCCCATCTACCGCGGAGCGATCGTAGGAAGCGAGCCCCAGATGCACGCTCGCCAGCGTCGTTACCGTGCCGCTGGTGCCCAGCAGCCGGCGCGTGCCCTTGGGGGTGCGCAGCCGCGCGACGAAGGGGGCGAAGCTGTCCCGCACCCGCGCGCGCATGTCCGCATAGGCGGCGGCCCGGGCATCGGCGTCGACGGCCTTGCTCTGCCCGGTCGCTTCGCTGAGCGATACCACACCCCAGGGCGCGCTGTGCCAGTCGAGGATATGCGGGATCGGCGCGTGCGAATCGACCAGCACCAGCTCGGTCGAGCCGCCACCAATGTCGAACACCAGCGCCGGCCCGTCGCCGGGTTCGAGCAGCGCGTGGCAGCCCAGCACCGCCAGCCGCGCTTCTTCCTCCGCCGTGATGATGTCCAGGGCGATGCCGGTTTCGCGGTACACGCGTTCGATGAACGCGCCGCCATTGCTCGCCTGTCGGCACGCCTGCGTCGCCACCGATCGCGCCAGCGTGACGTTGCGGCGCTTCAGCTTGTCCGCGCAGACGCGCAGCGCCGCCAGCGTGCGCTCGATCGCGGCATCGGAAAGCCGGCCGGTGGTGGCCAGCCCCTCGCCCAGCCGCACGATTCGCGAAAAGGCGTCGATCACCGCAAAGCCGCCTCCCTGCGGACGCGCGATCAACAGCCGGCAATTATTCGTGCCCAGGTCCAGCGCGGCATAGTGGCGCGCGTCGTTCCATCGATTCGCCGGGCCCTTCGCCGGCCCATTTGCTGCCGGTGGCCCAACAGGGCGGGCATCGGCAACGCGCCCTCCGCGGGGCATTCTGGCGGAGCCATCCCCCATCACATCAACTCGCTTATGCTCTTCCGTCACCGAGCCAAAACGGCTCGGCCGGTGCTTGGATGCGAGGCTAGACGAGCGAACGCTGCAGCGCAAGGCGAGCAGGCGAATGCAGCGTTGACAGCCGCGCTTCCCCGCCCTATCTGCCGCGGCCTGATTGATGCCCCGTCGTCTAAAGGTAAGACTACGGACTCTGACTCCGTCAATTGAGGTTCGAATCCTCACGGGGCATCCACCGCTTCCTTGCCATTGCTTCGATCACGCGTGTTTTTGGGCGCGTTGACTCGCAATGCTATGTGGCGTCTCGCAGCCGACTCGGTGGCACCCTCCGGTAGAAGCCCGGCTCCATCGCTTGCGACGCAGCCCGGCTGGCGCTCGCAGGGCCCTCTTCGCGGCGCAAGCCACGCTTGCAGACTCATGCTGTCGAGGGGATGATCTGTTGTGCCTTCCAACAGAATTTGGCGCCGCCCCAATCATCGATCTTTGCAATTTTTCGCGATGCCTACTACCACGGATATCCATTCCAAGACATGGCTAAGGTTATGGAAGGCACAAGACAATTGTTACACTAAACAGTCCGGTCTTTCTCGAATCCGAAATCATCACAACGTAAATGGCACGGTATTAATCCATTTTCAATATATACATAAAGGATACTTTTATTCGCCGGCAATTTTAACTAAACTAAACCTTCAGTAATCTTTAACAAAATTGCAATGCTCAACCCTGTAGATATGTGGCTTCCTGCTTCATCGGACGGAAGGGTGCCGCTACACTCAACCAGTGCTATCGATAGCGAGTTGTCACTGTCCCCGGTTAGAAGTAAATGGCTCTACTGTGATGAATTCGTTCGAAAACGCGGCAAAGGTTGGCTCGCTCAACGAAACCCAACGTGCCTATCTGCGCCTCGTCGCGCAGGGCATGACTTCGAAGCAGATCGCGTTGGCGGTCCACGGATCACATCATACCGTCAATGCCGAAATCGGGATCGCAATGCGTCTCCTTGGTGCGAAAACGCGCCATGAGGCTGCAGCGATGGTCGGATACGCCGACATTTCCTCTTCATACGAGCCTTCGTACGAGCCGGCTGCGCTTGCTGTTCCGCCGCGAGAGGCAGCAGGATCCGACGAAGATGAGGGGGACGAAGCGGACGCCGGGACGGGCTGGGCGCTACCGGTGGCGACAAGGAAACGGCCAATCAACACGCTGACCACGGGGCAGCGCATCGGCTGGGTTCTGATAATCGCCGCGTTGGTCGCACTTCTATTAGGGGGGCTGGTGAGCGGAATCGCCACGATCCTGGTAAGTCTTCACCGGTTAATGTGACCCTCATCCAGACGGCAACCTGATGAACGGGGGAATAAAGATGCGTCGTGAACGCCGAGCCATTGCCATGAACGTTGCGGAACAGATGTGGGAATCCGAACGGGCGAACGATCTCGCCATCGCCAGCACGGCGCGCCTCCTAGCGACCGCATTGGACGCGCGGCTTCAGCTAAGAGCCGGCGCCTGCATCGGCCATGGAGCGGTGGAAGCGCTGGCGAAGACCATAAGCCAACAGACCGCAAGTCGGCGCGCGCTTCTCGAGGCACATGACGTACTCAACGATATTAAAGGAATCGCAGTTTCTGCCGAAGAGGATTTCGGGGGCCTGAGCGACAAGGACGCCAAGAAGATCCTGGGCGCGCATGTCACGCCCCTGCGGCGCGTTAGCTGATCTGCCAACCGACGACAGCTCGCCAACGGCATGACCTTTTTCCTAGCATTGCGCGTAATCTATGCAGCGTTCCTGATCGCCACGACGGTGTTGGGAATGGCTTTTGGTGGCCGGAGCGAACGGCTTGGGACGATGATCGTCCTGACGGCGTCTCTGGCCACCATTTTTATCGAGATACCAATGCTGTTTGAATGGAACAGCTACAGGTCGGGGCTAATCGCCGTCGATATACTAGCACTTATTGCTTTTCTATGTCTCGCGCTTAAATCAAGGAGGTTTTGGCCATTATGGGCAACAGCCTTTCATCTCATAGCAGTTTGCAGCCACTGCGTCGTTGTGATGGGATTGAGTCAGACTCTGCAGATCTACATCTTGTTCCAGGGGTTCTGGGCTTATCCAATCATGGTGCTCATTATCTTCGGTGCCCTATCACGCCAGCGAAGGCTGAACTCGGGGAGACTCACAACTATTTGACGGTGCGGTCTGCGCTCGATCAGTTGGAGAGCGCTGTCTATAAAGTGCTCGATCGCGAAGTTGGCCCACGCGGCATATCGCTTCGCTTGGTCCATCACGCACGGCGGCAATATGCGATGCGGCGGCAGCGGGACGTCCTCGTTAAGGACATGTTCGGCGAGCCTGCATGGGACATGCTGCTGGAGTTGTTCATCGCGGAAGCGGAGGGTCGGCCCACACCGGTTAAGAACCTCTGCCTGGCGGCATGCGCTTCCGTCTCGACCGCGCTCCGGCGTCTGGATTGCTTGGTCGAGGCGGGACTGGTGGGCAAAGTTGACGACGCGACCGATGCACGGCGGTCCCTGATTCAGCTGACGGATCGTGGCATGGGCGTGATGACCATGCTGCTGCAGTATGAAGTCTTCGAGCGCTTGCCGGCGGAAGGCGGACATCGACAAAGTCACCATGTCTCTCAAAAGTAAATTCGGGTGCAACCATGCCGCAGCACGTTAGTCTTGATGGACGCCGTCCATCGCGATCGCGGCAGCCGGCTGATGTCGCGCTATATGGATCAACTGATCCCAGATCATCCGTGCGATCGGGTCTAGTCGTATCCGGTGTGGGGCGTCGCGCAGAATGATGATCTGCGGCGGCGGGCTGGCCGCCCTTCCGATCTTGGACGCTTCGGCGATGGGAATCGTTTCGTCGCGGGAACCGTGAAGGATCAGGAGTGACGTGCGAAGCCGCCGTGCAGCGGAAACATTATCAAACCGATCCGGAAGAAAGGGCCCCGCCCACCAGGGCGCCACACTTGCCAGGGAAGAGAAGGCCCCAAGTGTCACGACACCATCCACGGGCTGGTCCGCCGCAAGACGCAACGCCACGCTCGCACCTAGGGAAAAGCCGAAGAGGTACAGGTGTTTCGGCGTACCCAAGCGCGCCGCGCGCAGAAAGGCAGCACCATCGCGATAGAGGCCAGCCTCGCTGGGGCGACCAGGATTACCCCCATAGCCGCGATAGGATGCGACGATGATCTCCACGTCGGGACGTCGCAGCGGGGCAGCCATGGCAGCCGCCGTGTAGCGGTTCCCGGCGTTGCCATGGAAAAAGATCAGCGTCGCGAATGAAGCCGTGGTTGCGGGCCAGCGATACCCCTCGATGGTGAGGCCATCCTCAGTCTGTACCCTCATTGGCAGCGGCGGCGGCACCCCCTGCCAATCCAGTTCCGCCGGCAGCGGATCCGGGAAATAGACATGGCTGCGAATCAGCGAGGCGCCGACGCAGGAGGTCAAAAGAACCGTAAGTGGCCCGAGGGTAGCGAACGCTCCATAGCGCCGCCAGGATCTTCGGAGCATCGACTCAGTCCTGCAAGACGATAAGGTAACTCGCCTGGTCTCCGCCGCGATCGCGGGATTGATAAAGTGTGTGAAAGAAGCACGACATTTTGATTAGCGGGACGGGACCTGCATCCCCCGCGACAAAGCGTAGGTCGAGCCCTTCCCGCCGGCGTCGTAGCAAAACATCAATCGCGTCGGGCCGAGCGTCCGGCGCGAGTCGATACACGACTAGCGCGTCCAGATCATTCGGACTTTCCCCGTCACCAACAAAGCTACCCCCGATCAATAGGCACATGGGAGGGACTCCTTGAGACCGCATGAAGTGCAACTCGCTGATCATCGACGTCCAGAGTTGCTGCCGTTTCGGCGCGGCGCAAAACCGCGCTTTGAACGCGTCGAGCCGCATCAGGTGCGGGCTGCTGCGAGTGACGAGAGGAGCGTCGATAGGATCGAGCAACATAGCAGGGCCGGAAGTATCCTGTCTGCGCGACGTCGCGCGCATCGCCGTGATGCTATCGGTCATCTTGAGCGGCCTCCTTTCGCCATGTCGTCCGCAACATCATTGGGCACCACCATCACGCTACCACGCGACAGCGTATGCAAATCCTTGTCGTACCCAAACACGTTGGAGAAGAATAAAAGTCGCTTCACCAATATAATCGGCTCAACATCTACCGGACAGAACTTGAAATCCACTTTTGAAAAGCGCCGCAGATGAGAGCGTATGGCGTGTATCGCTCGCTCGACATCTGCCACGTCCGTCGATGCAAGCGAATAGACGACCAGCGCATCAAGATCGGAGGGAGATTCACCCTCCCGAATGAAACTGCCTCCCACTAGTAACAGGTGCCAGCCCATTCCTTCGCTTCGAAGCGCGTCGAGCGCTGCCTGCGCATCGGCAAGGATCGCAATCCGATGCGCGCTGGTGCCGAACGTGGCACCGAAGGCGGCGAGATCGAAAATATAGGGACCGCTATTCAGCGGCGTTTCGTTCTGGAAGGCAGCCGCGAACGGCGGAAAGCCGGCGGCCGCAGCGGCAGGATTGATAGCCTGGCAAGCGCGGACGAAGTGACCGAGCGGATCAGACACGCTGCACCAGCAGCGATGCGTTTAGGCCTCCGAACGCGAAGCTGTTCGACAAGATCGTCGACACATCGGCATCACG
Organism: Sphingomonas sp. ATCC 31555; assembly: GCF_000282895.1. Classification (GTDB taxonomy): domain Bacteria; phylum Pseudomonadota; class Alphaproteobacteria; order Sphingomonadales; family Sphingomonadaceae; genus Sphingomonas. Next base: position 216,233 of record NZ_ALBQ01000014.1, on the reverse strand, counting down.
CGAGGCGTGCGGGATGCAATCAATCGGGCAGGCCGGATCCGGCGTCTCGAAATGCGCCGTACACGGTAGGATCTGCTCGCGAAGGCTCATCACCGACATCGCCAGTTCGAAGGCCCCCGAAGCGCCTAGCGCGTGCCCCAGAACCGATTTGTTGGCAGTGACTGGGATGCGGGGAAGACGATCGCCGAAGACGAGGTGAAGCGCGGCGCACTCGGTAACGTCATTCGCCTGCGTCCCAGTGCCATGCGCATTGACGTGATCGACGGCATCGGCGGAAATCCCCGCATCGCCGAGTGCACCTATCATCGCTCGAGCCATGCCGCCCGCGTCGGGCGCGGTGATCGACCCGGCATCGGAACTCATGCCGAAGCCGATCAGTTCGGCCAGGATATCCGCTCCGCGCGCAGCCGCGATGTCATAGGCTTCTAATACGAACATCGCGGCCCCTTCGCCGAGAACGACGCCACGCCGGCCGAGCGAGAAGGGACGACATCCGTTATCGGAGAGGATATGCAGCGCCTGCCATCCTTTCATGCACCCGTGCGAGAGGCACGCTTCGCTGCCACCCGCGATCGCGACATCGACGGTGCCGGAACGGATATCGGCGAATGCCTGCCCCACGGCATGCGCCGCCGAGGCACAGGCGGAACTGACCGCGAAAACTCCGCCCATGATCTTCCTATCGAGAGCGACATGGCTCGCCGCGCCGCTCAACATGATTCGAGGTACGGTCATCGGATGTAGCCGCGCGGCCCCTTCGCCATATACTCTACGCGAGGCCTCGTCGTGGGTCCGCTCTCCCCCGGTGCCCGAGCCGACGATGCACCGCGTGCGCTCGGCGGGTGTGTGGGCGATGTCGATCCCGGCCATCGCCACCGCCTCTCGCGCTGCGATCACCGCAAATTGCGCCACCAGATCAAGGGTCGTCAGCTGACGCCGTTCGAAATGCGCCTCCGCATCGAAATCGCGAACCTCGGCAACTAGCAGATCTGCGGTATCCGCATATCCGGCGGAAGCAGGCCGCAACAGCCACCGCCCCTCCCGAACCGCATGCCAGCTCTCCGCCAGCGTCCGTCCCCCGGGCGAGATCATGCCCGCTCCGGTGATGGCTACACGCCTCATGCCGTTTGGTGCTTCTGCTCAATCAGCAGTCGCACCGCGTCCGCCGCACACCCAACCGTATCGAACGGGAACGTTCCGTCCGTGTTCGCATTAAACTCAACTAAAATATCGTATCGCTCTTCGATCATGAACATCAAATCTACGAAGTCCAATGAGTCAATTCCAAGCATCGATATCTGCGTATTCGGTCCTATTTCCAAGTTATCATCGCGCTTTATATTACGAAGCATCACAGCGATGTCCGCAATGATGACATCATTTTTCATGCAGATTCTCCATTTCTCCGGCAGCGACTGGGCGAATGGTCGCGATATCCACTTCCGTGAGCACGCCGGCCTCCATACGGAAGACTCGGTCGCTCATCGCAACGACGTGGAGATCGTGCGAGGTAATCACCTTCGTCGCAGGGTGAGCGACAAGGTTTCTGAGAATCATGCCGGCTGTATGGTCGTCCAGATTGGCGGTGATTTCATCCAGCAACAGGAGCGGCGGATCATTGTAGAGCGCACGGGCGAGCATCAGGCGTCGCCGCTGGCCACTCGACAACACGCCGTTTTCTTCGCTGACGACCGTTTCGATGTTGCGCGGGAGATCGGCCACGATCTCCGATAGACATGCCAGGCGCAGGGCCGCGTGGACCTTTGGGATATCGGGTTCGAACGAAAACGCCGTAACGTTCTCGACAATCGAGCCATGCAGCAGCTTGTCGGCCCCAAGCAACAACCCGATGTTCCTGCGATACGCAGCGAGCCCCCACGCATGCAGCGGTGTGCCATCCACTTCTATTTCGCCGTCGCTGGGCTTGTACAGCCCGGCCATCACCTTCAGCAGCGTCGTCTTGCCCGATCCGGAAGGGCCCAGGATCGTGATGGTCTCGCCAGATCCCGCCGGTACTTCCAGATCGATCGCATCCAGGATCGGTTTGTCCGCAAAGCCGGCCCGATAGGAAGCCTGCCGAAGCGACACGCCTCGCCGAATCTGGCGTTCCACCATACGATTGACGGGCTCAGGCTCGATCTCCAGGAAGTCGGAAAGGCGCGCCATATTTGCACCGAGCATCGAGATCTGGGTCATGGTGGTGACTAGATTGTCCACCCGGTCGAAGAACATTGTCCGGTACGTGAAGAAGGCGTAGAGCATGCCCACGGTAAGCTGCGCTTGAAGCACGGAGCTCACCCCGAGATACAGCGTCGCTGCAGTGCCGATCCCGGTGACGATCTCCACGAGCAATACGGCGCTCGCCTCCGTCAGCTGCATGTGGAACGATGCGTTCACAAAGCGAACGAAGCTGTCATACCACCGGGCAGCCGCTGGAACCGTCGCGTTTGCCGTCTTCAGCGCGGCGATTGCACGAAGGCTGTCTATCATTTTCGAGCGCTCTTCCGAACGCGCCTTGAGCGACACCGCCCCCTGCCGCTGCATGCGCGGATACAGTGATAGCCGTATCGCGATCACGACCAGGAATATCGAGGAAACGATCAGCGCAAGCTTTGGTGCGTACAGAAACATGATCGCTCCACTGAAGACGATCATGACCAAATCCACTGCTGCGGCCACAAAGGCGTTCGTGACGATGTTCCGGATGAAATCTATCGATTCCAGCCGGGTAACGATATCGCCTGGATGCCTCGCCTCGAAATAGCGCAAGGGAAGCCTTAGCATTTGCCCGACAGCATTGCGCGTCAGTTGCGCGAAGAACGCACCGCCGGCGTTGGCGATAATTCGCTTCTTCAGCCAATCGGCCACCGCGGTTGTCAACGACACCAGCAACAGGCCTATGGCGAGCGCGCCAAGCAGATCGAGATCGCTCTGGGGCAGTACGGAATCGAGCGCAGCTTCGACGAACAGCGGCAGCGTCATCGATACCATGCTGGCAATGATCGCGACGCAGATGATCTGTACGAGCGACGTTTTTAAGCCGTGGGTAAGTGCGAGGATGCGTGCAAGCGGATAGCGCTTTTCCTTCACGATCACCCGGAACGCCTCGGACGGTTGCAGTTCGAGGACGAATCCCGAATAGCTCGCTTCGACATCCTCGCGCGTCAGCGTGCGCACGCCCGCCGCGGGATTATGGATCACGAAGCGGCGGCCACGAACACGCTTTAAGACGACGAAGTGGTTGCCCTCCCAGTGCAGAACGGCAGGCAGCCGCACGCGCTTGAGATCGTCGAGCACATCGACCTTGTAGCCACGGACGTCGAATCCCAGTTGGTCCGCGACCATCGCAAGATTGGCAAGACTAAGACCGCGACGGGTGGTCGGATACGACGCCCGCAGGTTGGTGAGATCCATGCGATGGCCATACCATTGCCCGATCATCGCAAGGCAGGCGAGGCCGCATTCGCCGTTGCTGTCTTGCAGGATCATTGGCAGCCGGCGGCGACCTGTATGAAAGAGGTTCATGTCAGGCGTCCGGCTATGGAAAGGAGGGGGGCGAGCCACCACGCCAGGATGCTGCGGCGCTCCACCTCGATGTCTGCGGTGAGCATCATGCCGACGCGGAGCGGCCGCGGCCGCCCATAGGCGGTGATGAACAGGTCGTCGGGCTTAATCTCAACCAGGAAGCGGCGGTCCGCTTCCGCCTCTTCGGTGGCGGGGCGTTCGCCTTCTAGCGACGCAGCCTCGACGCGGGTGACCCGTCCATAGTGCAGCCCGTAGGTCTGAAACGGAAAGGCGTCGTATTTAAGCGACACGCGCTGGCCCTGTTCGATCAACCCGATCGCCCTCGAAGGAACTTGGAGCACAGCTGTCAGAGTCGCGTCCGGCCGCGCTATCGCGAAGATGCGTTGCCCCTCCTCCACGCGCCCGCCCGTCCGAATATTGACCGCGACAACGACGCCGGATTCGGGGGCTACGATTGTCTGCTCCTGGCCAACTTGCAGGGAAACGAGTTGCTGCTCGATCTGCAGCCGCTGAGTCCGAAGCGTCATGGCCGCCTGGAAGAGTTCGCGGCTTCGGCTCTCCAATGCCCCCACCCGCTCGTCACGGCCCCTGGCAATCTCGTTGATCGTCATGTCCGCGTCGGCGGCTTCTTGGAGAAGCTGCATGGACTGAACTCTTGCCTGATCAACCGCCATCTGCGTCACCAAGCCCTCAGAAGCGAGCGTCTCCAGCCCACCCAGGCGCTTTTGAGCGACCAGCTTGCGCTGCTCGGTCAGGCTGCGGCGCGCGCTCGCGGCGGTGGTCGAGATACTGGCGCCGCGACGGATCTGTGCGATCTGCGCTTGGTTTGCCGCGATCGAGCGCGCGTTGTCCGACAGTTGCAAGTCGATGTTGCGCAGCATCGCCGTGCTCTGCTGAATGGAAAGCTGCGTCGCGTCGCCGCCTGCGACGACGATCTGCGGACGGGTAAGGCGTGCCAGCGCTTGGCCTTTGGCGACGTGTTGCCCAGGCCGTACCAAGATGGCCGCGATTACGCCGCTATGTTCCGCGACAAGCGCGGAGAAACCGCTCGCCGCCGCCACCTCGCCACGTGCGGCAGTGGTGCGGGAATATTGGGTCAGCGAGCAGAAGGCGACAGCGACGATGAAGGTGATGCCGAAAAAGATCGTCAGCACCCGCTCCAGCAGCGGTTGCGCCAGCAGCACGGGAGTCTGCATGTGATAAGCGGTGCCCAGTCCGGGCGTAGTTTTATTCACGATGCGGGGTCCGATTGTTGCTGCAGATACTCTCCGAACCGCGACCACATGTGCCATTGCTCGGGGTAGACGTGCAGGGTTTCGGAAACGAAGCGGGTGATCCGAGATACCGCGCGATTGCGTGAGCCGGCATCGTGGTGCGCGACGTCGAAAATGTCGCCGATCTCGATCCGATCGCCTCGACGATCGGCACGAACGCGAAGCAGCATCAGCGGCGCCCGCCCCATCGCCGCTAGGTCGACGGCGCCCGTCGCTACGGCTACCTGGCGCCCCAGCAGATCGAAGTCGTCGCTGCGGCTGGCGGCCGGCGGCAGGTCCACCATGATGATGACGATCGCGCCTTTGCGCACTTCCTTTATGATACGGTGAAAGTCTAGAAGTGCCGTCGGCGAGACGAATTCTACCTCAGCACCCAGGTTGCCGAGTCGCTCGATCGCACGCGCTTCTTCCCCCGCATTGGCATTCTTGAAGATGATAACCTTGCGGTTCTGAAAATGGGAATGAATCAGCCAGACCAGCCCGAGTGCATAGGGCCCAAAATGCATCGTTCCGATGATCGCGCCGCGTTGCGCGGCAAGCCATTGCAGATCCTCGGCTGCGTCGCTGGAAAGACACTGAATGTCGCTTGCCAGCCCGGCAATGCTCCGTCGGCCAAGGGCAAGCCATTCGATCATCGCGACCATGTCGTAGTACATCTTACGGCCGGCGAACTTTCGTCCCTGCCGCTTCGACGAGGCAAGGATGGTCGCAAACGCACGCGAGGTAGAGTCGAGATCGAGCCCGGCCATCACGGGCGCCAGGAACAGGAACGCGATTCGCAGCGCCTGTCGTCGTAGCCGATAGGGCAAATAGGAAAATGCGTGCAACGACCCGTTCAGCAGAATCAGGAACGTCACCTCAAGTACGCGGCGATACGCTCGCGTCGCCCCGACCAGGGTAGCAGCCATCATGGCTGCATCCGCCGTGTGCCGGTCGCCAACAGGGTGGTGCACCGCCAGGCGCACCACCGCGACGTTTCGCTACGCGATTTCCCGTTAGGAAAGCTTGATCTTCGGGGTCGTGATCGAGACCTTGAAGCCGCCGCCAAGATCGATCGGGATGGTGATCGGCGGAATGGTGAGACCGGCAGCCTGCATCTCCGCGACGCCGCCATTATAATCGGCAGCCGTGACGGTAATGTGCGCATTGTCGCCGTCGAGGACCAGCGACGAATCCCCGTACGCATAGGAGTCGCTGTACCCGCCGACGATGAGTTCCAGTTCAATTGTAGAAAGCTGACGCATATCGATTCCCCTGTTGAAATGCCCTCCTCGAAGTCGTTTTCGAAGACGACACCGCAATGATTACGGAGACCCGGCATCATGGTAAGGTAGTTTCTGCTTCGGATACGGATCGATCCGAAATCGACGGGATCTCGTGCGCGCTACTATGCGCATCTTCTTGATCACCGCTCTGAGAAACTTTGAGCGACATGCGCATCGGCAGGAGCCGGAGGTCGCTCTGCTGATTGAGATATTCGCCGAGCACTGCTTCGGCATAGGGCGTAAGCTTCAGCAAGCGTCTGCGAGCATCCTGAACATCGCCGGAACTGGCGACCAGACCACGCCGCTCCAGTTCCAGGATGGTTCTGTTCGCTGTGGAAGGTGCCCTGCCCAGAGTGATAGACGCCGCCTTGATCGAAACGGGCTTGTTCGAACGCCCGGCGACGAACAGTTCAAGCATCAACAACCATTCGGCATTGCGGAAAAGCGCCGGCGCCCCAAAATCCGGCTGTTGCAGATGGGCCGCAATGGCACGCTTCGACGCATCGACCAGCTTTTCGCCGACATAGGATGGAAGGTCGTCGCGCTGCGACGCCTCATCGGCGGAGGTCGTTAACGTCGCCTTCTCGCGCCCCCGTTGCGCGATGTCCTGGGCAAGGCGCGCCATGCGCTCGGCTGCCCGCACAAGACGAGCAACATCGTCTGCCACGATGGCATGTTGCATCCTGCCCCTCCCAGGAAAATGAACCCGTATGCCGATTTGTGCCGGATCGGCATTTGCCTGTCACCGTCGCACCAGGAACAATAAGCATTCAGATTGGACTTGAAAAACGTCCGGTCATTTGTGGATTTCGGACTCCAAATCTTAGTCAATGTTTCGTCAATCCACTGCGGCTTTCCGATATCGGCAACGAGAAACATTTCAGTTTGGGTGCTATTGATTTTTGAGGCGTACGCTCCCGCACGATACGTGTTGCCGCCATAGGGGGAGCCATAGTGACATCGTCGACGTCGCCTGTTGGAGCGTTACCGTGCACGCATTTGGCCTTGAACCTGGCTAAGGGATGCATCCTCGCCGGCGCAGCATTCGCCACCCTCGCCATGAGCTTTGCAGGAGCGGCGCACGCCGATACGCTGGAAGAGGCCTTGCGTCGCGCGCTGCAGACAAACCCGAATCTGGCCAGCGCCTTCGCTGATAACCTCGCCAGCAGCGAAGGGGTTGTGCAGGCGAAAACAGCCGGGCGACCGCGTGCCGCGTTCACGAGCAGCGAAACCGAGTTTCTGAAGCGGTCCGCCAACAGCGCGTTGTTGCCGGACCGGACGCTCAACGCCGATCTTTCGATCACCGTCCCACTCTATCGTTCCGGCGTGGTCAAGTTCGGGGTGAAGGAAGCGCAGTCGCGCTACGAGGCGACCCGCCAAGGCTTTCGCAGCGTCGTCTCCGCCCTCTTCGCCTCTGTGGTCGAAGTGTATAGCAACGTTCTTCGTGACGAAGCCATTGTCCGGGCCAGTGAGCGGAACGTTGCATCGCTCCAGGCGAACCTTCGCAGCGTCCAGGGACGCTTCTCGATCGGCGACCTGACAGTGACGGATGTATCGCTCTCGAACGCGCGGCTTTTGCTCGCTGAAGGTAGCCTGCAGGCGGCACGGGCGCAGTTGATCAGCAGCCGCGAAGACTATGTCCGGGTCATTGGCGCACCACCCAACGACCTGGTCGATATTGGCGATTGGTTCGATAAACCATTGATGGTTGAGGACGCGATCAACGAGGCGATACGCGACAATGGATCGCTTTTAGCAGCACGGATGAATGTGAACGCTGCCGAGTACCGGATACGTTCCGCGCAGGGAGAGCGCGGGCCCCAGGTTTCCGCCTTTGGTTCCGGAAGCTATTTCAACAACCTCCAGTCGGTCTCCAGCCAATCGATCTTTCGGCCTCAGGATCGCGGCACAGCGGCACAGGTAGGTATTACCGTCAGCCTTCCGCTATACCAGGGCGGATTGCCGGCCTCTCGAGTGCGCCAGGCCCATGCGGGCTTGAACAGCGCCATTGAGCAAGTGATTGCGCTGGAGCGAGACGTGGTCGCGCAAGTGCGGTCGGCGTACGCGACCTGGCGGTTATCGCTCGACTATCTGCAGAAGGCGCAACAAGCCATCGCCGCGAATGAAACCGCGCTCAAGGGCGCCAAGTCCGAGAACAATATCGGCGCACGGACCTTGTTGGACGTTCTCGATACCGAGCGGGAGATATTCAACAACTATGTGACAGCTGCCATGGTTCGCAGAGACGTCAATGTCGCTTCTTTCAGATTACTGGCGCTGATGGGCCGGGCGGACCCAGGGGATCTTCGCCTGAGCGATGTCGCAACAACGCGATGGGCCTTGCCGGTCCGCCCGCGCCAATCGTTCAGCGATTGGGCGGACGGCCCGTCGCGCTACGCTTCCGACAGCACCGCCACCGAATCTGTTCCCCCCCAAGACGGAAACGTCCATCGATGAGCAAGGAAGCGAGAATGCAACCAGCGAAGCCGCGTTCACCTGCCGCCTGCGCGTATGGCATGGCCTTGGCAGGCGCCCTCCTGGCCGGTGGATGCGGCGGCGGGTCAGGCCAGGGCACGGTCGTCGTTCCCGGACCTCCAGCCGCCACGCCGACGCCGAGTCCGACCCCTACTCCGACGCCCCCGCCGACGGCGGAACTGCTCGAAGAGCAACGGTCGAACGCGGCGGTCGCATCGGCGGCTAGTGCCGCCTATCGCGCGGGAGCGACGGGACGCGGCATCAAGATCGCCATTCTAGATACCGGGATCGCACCGGGTCTTGGCGAATTCGGCGGCCGGATCGATCCCGCCAGCGCCGATATGGCGGGCACTCGCGGCCTGGTCGACAGTAGCGGGCACGGAACGTTCATGGCGTCGGTGGCAGCGGCCGCGCGCGACGGCAGTGGCATCCACGGCATTGCCTACGACGCGACGATCGTCTCACTGAATATCTCCAATCCAAGCACGTGCACCTCGCTGGCGAATTGCACCATCATGAGCTTCCCCTTGATCGCGTCGATCGATGCCGCGATCGCCGCCAAGGTGCGGGTGATCAATCTGTCGTTCGTATTCGACGAAAGCTATGACCTGTTCCTCGACGCCGTTCGACGCGCAGCTGCGGCAGGGATCGTGGTGGTCATTAGCGCCGGCAACAACGATGCGGGAGGGCAGGAACCGCTGCGGATGGCGCGCAGCTTCGCCGAAGCCGCACCCGGCTGGGTCATCATCGCGGGCGGGCACGATGCTGCGGGCAATTTCGATTACACGTATGCCAATCGCGCGGGCAGTGGTCCGTCGTCGGTCTGGTATCTCGCTGCCCTGTCGCGCGATGTGAACATGATCGCGCCGGACGGACGCACAGTGACCTACAGCGGCACGTCCCCCGCCGCAGCCGCGATAAGCGGTGCGGTCGCGCTTGTTGCCCAGGCCCGTCCCAAGCTGACCGGCGCGCAGATCGTGTCGCTGCTGCTCGACAACGCCACCGATGCAGGTGCGCCCGGTCGGGATCCGGTTTTCGGGAACGGCATCTTGAACCTGTCCAAGGTCTTTGCGGCGCTCCCGCCGCAGTGACGGCTCGACCCACGCGCCAGCCCGGTGGCGCACGTGCAACTTGCACAACTGCAGCCATTTGGCCACATCGCCGCTGATTCCGGTGGCGCCTTGCCGCTGCCGCCGAGCCCTGCAGAACGGAGTATCATGACCAGCCGTCCCCAGCACCGACGCGACCAGTGGCTTTGGCCCGCCCTCGCGTTGCTCGCTCTGTCGCTCACCGGAATAGCAGTGCATCTCGCGCTCGGTTTTGCCACCGGCTTCGCAATCGACAGCCGCATCCTGCTCGCGCTGCGCGAGCCGCAGGCGCTGGGCACGCCGATCGGGCCGCGCTGGCTGCTGCAGTCGGCGATCGACATCAGCGCGCTGGGTGGGTTCACCGTGCTCTGCCTGTTCGGCGTCGCTGCCGTGCTGTTCCTGTTCGCCTTCGGCCGCCGCGCCGAGGCGCTGCTGCTCGCCGGATCGATGCTCGGCGCCTCGACCTGCAACGCGCTGCTCAAGCTGGTGTGGCAGCGGCCCCGTCCGGAGCTGGTGCCGCATTTGGCCGAGGCGTCGAACGCCAGTTTTCCCAGCGGCCATGCGATGACGTCGGCCGCCGTCTACCTCACCCTCGCGGTGATGCTCGCCCAGACCGAATCGAGCCGCTGGGCGCGCGCCTATCTGCTCGCCTTCGCCACCCTGCTGGTGCTGCTGATCGGCTGCAGCCGTGTCTATCTGGGCGTCCACTGGCCGTCGGACGTGCTCGCCGGCTGGTGTTTCGGGGCCGTCTGGGCGCTGTGCATTTTTGCGATCAACGCGCGGATCCACCGCCGCCGGTGAGGGCAATGCGGCGCTAACGGCAGCGCAGCGTCACCTGTTTCGCGGCCTTGTCGAACAGGATCGATGCGCAGCGCGACAGAAGCTCCGCACCGATCGCCAGCGTAAGCGTCGGCTTGCCCTTTGCCTTGCCGGTAACGACGATCTCGTTCGGGTCGACATCGCCTTCGGGAATGGTGCTGGTCGAACCGAAGTCGCTGGTCCGCACCAACATGCCCGCCAGCCGCAGCGGCCCGATCGCCAAGGGCTGATCAAGCGCAAGGTGGCGCACCGGGCGTTCGACGCCAAGCTCGATCGGCATGCCGTGCGGCGCGGCGTCGAAATGCCCGCCCTGTGCCGACGCCAGTGCCGCACCCGCGCCGGCAGTAGCGAGGCTTTCGGCGCGATACGGCGCGAAGGCGACGTGCATCACTTGGCCCGCCACCGCGATTTCGATGCCCAGCCCGTTATAGCCCCAATCGGCCATGGCGAAGCGCGCGATCTCGTCTTCGGGGCTGTCCGGGCGCAAGCGGAACAGGATTCGCGGTTCGGGCAGGCCGCCCGGCCCGATGATTCCATCGGCCCCGGTCACGACGGGTGCAGCGAACCATGTCACGCGCCGCTTGAATTCCCCTCGTTCGAAATCCAGCCGAACCACCGCCGACTTGCCGGGAACCTTTACCGGCCCGATCGCCGCCCGGGTGCCGAACAGCCCGGCTTCAAAACCGGCACGGCTGGCAAATTCCGGGTTGAAGACGGGAATGGTGGGCGCCGCCGGATCGATGCGCAGCGTTGCGGCCGTCGCCTTCACGGTCGCACGCACCGGCGCCATCGCCAGTTCCAGCGGCGGCGCATCCGCCGCCAGCCCAAAGACTGCTACGACCGCAACGAACCGCCCCATGCCCCACGCTCCCCCAGCCGACGTGCGATTTTCCACACGCAATGCGGCGAAATGCAGGCGGGGGCATGGTGGCCGTCGCTAAAGCTCAGCCGTCCGAAGCCTGAGTCGTCCAGCCCAGCCGGGGAATGGTGATCGATCGCTTGCCCGACAGATCGACGCGGGTGACGAACAGGCCCTTGCTCTCGATATACTGCATCAGCCGCCGCACGCGGCCGAGCGAGCTGGTGCCGTAGCTGGTCGCGATATCGGTATCGCTCGGGCAGGGCAGCCCCTCGCGCGCCGCCTTGGCGACGAGCAGGAAAGGCCCCAGCATATCGTCGGGCAGCGCCCGCGCCGCTTCCAGTGCCTGCGCCCAGTCGTCGTCGGGATCGCCATGAATGCCGGCGCGCGCTGCGGAAAGCCGGCGCACGAAGTTGGAGAGGTCCAGCGGCGGGCGGGTAAGCCCCACCATCCGGCAGCGCACCTGAAAATCCTGGTACAGCACCGAAGGCGAACGCAGCGCCGATTGCTCGTCTTCGACGATCGCGCGCAACACATCGGCGACGAGGCCGGCGACTTCCTCCGGATCGCGGTCGGGCTCGACTTCCATCGGTGCGGGCACCGAGCGGGCGAGCGCCTCGAGCATCGTCTCCGAATGGGCATAGGTCGGCGCGGGCGGCGGGGCCGGCGGCACCCATTCGGGCTCGGCCGGCGCCAGCAGCAGGTCCTTCATGTCGTCGGTGGGCGCCTGGGGCAGCGGCGTCAGCTTCGGCGAGGAGCTGCGCGCGCTGGTCTCGACCGATCCGATGCGGATCGCCACCGGGCGGCGCGTGATCGCGGGCCCCAGCCCGAGGAAATGTCCGCGCGCCAGGTCGCGGATCGCCTCGGCCTGGCGGCGTTCCATGCCGAGCAGATCGGCGGCGCGCTGCATGTCGATGTCGAGGAAGGTCCGCCCCATCAGGAAGTTCGACGCCTCGGCCGCGACATTCTTGGCGAGCTTGGCCAGGCGCTGCGTCGCGATCACGCCGGCCAGGCCGCGCTTGCGGCCGCGGCACATCAGGTTGGTCATCGCCGACAGCGAGGCGCGCCGCACCTCTTCCGCCACTTCGCCGCCACCGGCTGGCGCGAACAGCTGTGCTTCGTCGACCACCACCAGCGCCGGATACCAATGGTCGCGCGGTGCATCGAACAGGCCGTTGAGGAAGGCGGCGGCACAGCGCATCTGCCCCTCCGCTTCCAGTCCTTCGAGGCTGAGCACCACCGAAGCACGGTGCTCACGAATGCGCGCGGCGAAGCGGGCGACGTCACGCTCGCTATGGTCGACCGCCTCGATCGCGAGATGCCCGTAGCGATCGGAGAGCGTGACGAAATCGCCTTCGGGATCGATCACCACCTGCTGCACATGGCCGGCGGATTGTTCGAGCAGCCGCCGCAGCAGGTGCGACTTGCCCGATCCGGAATTGCCCTGGACGAGCAACCGGGTCGCAAGCAACTCCTCCAGATCGACCGGCACGGGGCTGCCCGTGCCGTCGACGCCCATGTCCACGCTGACGGTCATCGCCGCCGCTTTGCCGGATCAAGGGGGGCAGCGGCAAGGGCGCCCGCGCGAAAAGCTGTGGGTGTTTGTTTCGTCTCAGGCAGCGTCGGCCGCCGAGAGCCGCTGGCGGCGGCGTTCGAGCGCCGCCATCGTCTTCTCGGCGAGCAGCGTGAGCCGAGCAGTGTCCTGCTCGGTCAGCTGCGGGCGGGCTGTGCTGTCGATCACGCACAGCGTGCCGATCCGCTTCCCCGTCGCCGTGCGCAGCGGCGCACCGGCATAGAAGCGGATATTGGGATCGCCGGTAACCAGCGGGTTTTCCGAGAAGCGGGGGTCCGCCTTGGCATCGTGCACCACGAACACGTCCGGCCCGCGGATCGCATGGGTGCAGAAGGAAATCGAACGCGGCGTCTCCTGCGGCTCCAGCCCGACGCGCGCCTTGAACCATTGGCGGTTCTCGTCGATCAGTGAAATGAGCGCGATCGGCACGCCCAGCGCGGCGGCCGCCTCGCGAACGATCGCGTCGAACTCGGCCTCGTTGGGCGTGTCGAGCACGCCATAGCCCTTGAGCTCGGCGAGGCGGGCGGGTTCGTCAGAGGGTTCCACCGGCATCGTCTGTCTTCCTGCGTTTGCGCCCCCCGGCACATTCGGTCTACTACCGAGCCACAAGTTAACATTTGCTCGACAGTGCAAGCATGTGCCGGGCAGTCTGATGGCAGCCATGCATCCCGATCCCATTGAACATCTCCGCCGGGTTTTCGGCTATGACGCCTTTCGCGGCGTGCAATCCTCGGTGGTGGAGCGCGTGCTCGCGGGCCAGCGCACGCTGGCGGTGATGCCCACCGGTGCGGGCAAGTCGCTCACCTATCAGCTGCCTTCGGTGATGCTGGACGGCACCTGCGTCGTCGTCAGCCCGCTGATCGCGCTGATGCACGATCAGCTGCGCGCCGCGGAGGCGGTGGGCATTCGCGCCGCCACCCTCACCTCGGTCGACGACAATCGCGCCGAGACGATCGAGCGGTTCCGTGCCGGCGAACTCGACCTGCTCTACATCGCGCCGGAACGTGCCTCGGGCGAGGGGTTCCGCAACCTGTTGACGCAGGCGCCGCTCAGCCTGTTTGCGATCGACGAGGCGCATTGCGTCTCCGAATGGGGGCATGATTTCCGCCCCGATTACCGGCTGCTCCGCCCGCTGCTCGATCGCTTCCCCGAGGTGCCGCGGCTGGCGCTGACCGCCACGGCCGACGCGCATACCCGCGCCGACATTCTCGAGCAGCTGGGCATCCCGGAAGACGGGCTGATCGTCGCCGGCTTCGATCGGCCGAACATCCGCTACCATATCGCCCCGCGCGAAAACACGACGCGGCAGATCATCGACGTGGTGGCGGAGAATCCCGGCCCTGGCATCGTCTATGCCCAGACGCGCAAGGGCGTGGAGCAGCTCGCCGAGAAGCTGGCGGCAGAGACCGGGCGGCCGGTGCTCCCCTATCATGCCGGGCTCGATCCCGACGTGCGCCGCCGCAACCAGGCGCAGTTCGTCGCCAGCGAGGACATGGTGGTGGTCGCCACCGTCGCGTTCGGCATGGGCATTGACAAGCCCGACGTGCGATTCGTCGCCCATGCCGGGCTGCCCAAGTCGATCGAGGCCTATTACCAGGAAACCGGTCGCGCCGGTCGCGACGGCGATCCGTCGGTCGCGCACCTCTTCTGGGGTGCCGATGATTTCGCCCGCGCCCGCCAGCGGATCGGCGAGGTAGAGCCTTCGCGCCAGCCGGGCGAGCGCACCCGGCTGACCGCACTCGGCGCGCTGGTCGAGACGGCAGGGTGCCGGCGTCGCATTCTTCTCAAGCATTTCGGCGAGGACGCGCCCGAGACCTGCGGCAATTGCGACAACTGCCTCAATCCGCCCGCCGCGATCGACGCGAGCGTCACTGCGCAGAAATTCCTCTCGGCGGTGTTCCGCACCGGCATGCTGTACGGCGTCGGCTATATCGAAGGCATCCTCACCGGGGTGTCGACGGAGCGCAGCCTGATGAACGGGCATGAGAAGCTGTCGGTATTCGGCATCGTTGGCGGCGACGAAGTGGCGATGCTCAAGCCGGTGTCGCGGGCGCTGCTGCTGCGGGACGCGCTGCGCACCAACGAACATGGCGGGCTGGAATTCGGCCCGGAGGCGCGTGCGATCCTCAAGGGTGAGGCCAAGCTGGAGCTCGTCCTGCCGCCGCGCCGCGAGCGTCGTCGCCGCGGGGCCAAAGGCGCCGTGCCGAATCCGGTCGGCAACCCGCTTTTCGAAGCGCTGCGTGCCAAGCGTCGCGAGATTGCACAGGAAACCGGCCTGCCGCCGTACGTGATCTTCCATGATTCGGTGTTGCGCGACATGGCGATGGCGCGACCCGACTCGCTGGCGGCGCTCGGCCAAGTCTCCGGTGTCGGCGCGCGCAAACTCGACGCTTATGGGCAGGACTTTCTGAACGTCATCCGCCAGTTCTGATCGGCTTTCGCGGGGGGACCGCCCGCGCTACAGCACGCCGGCAATTCAGAAGGAGGACCTGCCATGCCCAACAAGATCGACGACCGTATCTCGGTGGCCCCGCAGATCCGGCCCGAAGACGTGCCGGCGCTCGCGGCGGCGGGCTTCGTCCACATCATCAACAACCGACCCGAAGACGAGGAATTCGGCCAGCCGAGCGGCGCCGAGATCGCCGAAGCGGCCGAGGCGGCGGGCCTGGGCTATACCGCGATTCCGGTAACGCCGGGCGGCTTCTCGATGGCGCAGGTAGAGGCAATGGCGGAGACGCTCGGCTCGGTGCAGGGACCGGTGCTGGCCTATTGCCGCTCGGGAACCCGCTCGTGCAACCTCTGGGCACTGGCCACCGCCTATAAAGGCGGGGAGCCGGAGGCGCTGGTCGCGAAGGGTGCCGGCGCGGGCTACGACCTGTCCGGGATTCGTCCGGCGCTCGAGCAGCTTTCCGGGCGCTGAGTCCTTCGCTCTTTCGCTCCCCTCCCGCTTGCGGGAGGGCTCGGGGGAGGGATTGACAGGGACGTAGCACCATGACGCTCCAGCCCCTCCCCTAGCCCCTCCCGCAAGCGGGAGGGGTACGCTTGCCGCAAGCGGCGAATCGCATCCCCGCGCACAAAAAATGGGCTGGTGGTTGCCCACCAGCCCAGTCGTCCGCAGGAGGAACCTCGGTGGGGCGCCGCGGGGGAAGAGGACCCGCGCGGCGCCCGAACTCGTCAGTAGTTGTAGGCCCGCTCGCCATGCTCGTTGATGTCGAGCCCTTCGACTTCGACTTCCTTCGAGGGGCGGATGCCCATGGTCAGCTTGAGGCCGTAGAACAGGGCCGCCGAAACCAGGCCCGACCACAGCAGGGTGATACCCACCGCCTGGAGCTGGACCAGCAGTTGCGTGCCGATGCTGTAGCTGGCGGCCGGAACCGCCGGGAACTGGGTGTAGTCGATCACGCCCTGGCCGCCGAGCGCCGGATCGGCGACGATCGCGGTGCCGAGCGCACCGATGATGCCGCCGATGCAGTGCACGCCGAACACGTCGAGCGAGTCGTCATACTTCAGCTTGTTCTTCACCGTGGTGACGAAGAAGAAGCAGATCGGCGAGACGATCAGGCCCAGCAGGATTGCAGTCATCGGCGCGGCGAAGCCCGAAGCCGGGGTGATCGCAACGAGGCCGGCGACCGCACCGGTCACGCCGCCGAGCAGCGACGGCTTCTTGTGCACGACCTGCTCGATCACCGCCCAGCTCACCGCCGCCGCCGCCGTGGCGACGAAGGTGTTGATGAAGGCGACTGCGGTCACGCCGTTCGATTCGAGGTTGGAACCGGCGTTGAAGCCGAACCAGCCCACCCACAGCAGCGAGGCGCCGATCATCGTCATGGTCAGCGAGTGCGGCGGCATCGGCTCGCTCTTGAAGCCCACGCGCTTGCCGATCACGAGGCAGCCGACCAGGCCGGCGATGCCCGCATTGATGTGCACGACGGTGCCGCCGGCGAAGTCGAGCGCGCCCTTGCCCCACAGGAAGCCGTAATCGGTCGGCGCGTCGACCAGGAAGTCCGGGCCCGCCCAGTACCACACCATGTGCGCGATCGGGAAATAGACGATCGTCATCCACAGCACGGTGAAGATGATCAGGGGGGTGAACTTCACGCGCTCGGCAAAGGCGCCGACGATGAGCGCCGGCGTGATGCAGGCAAAGGTCATCTGGAAGCAGACGAACGCGAATTCAGGGATATAGACGTTGTTCGAGAAGGTCGCGGCATAGGTGCTGCCGCTCACCCCGATCAGGAACGCCTTGGAAAGCCCGCCGAAGAACTGGTTGTCGCCGCCGCTGGTGAACGCGATCGAATAGCCCCAGCAGCACCAGACCAGCGCCGCGACCGAGACGATCATGAAGACCTGCATCAGCACCGACAGCATGTTCTTGGTGCGCACCAGGCCGCCATAGAACAGCGCCAGTGCCGGCACCGACATCATCAGCACCAGCGCCGAGGAGATCAGCATCCAGGCGGTGTCGCCCTTGTTCACCATCGTCGCCTGCTGCGCGGCGTCGGGCGCCTTCACCAGTGCGGTCTGCGCCCATGCCGGCATCGCCGCGACCAGCGCGGCCGCGCCGAGGCCGAGCCCGGCGGTCTTCCATCCTTGCTTCATTGCTACCCCCTTGCTCACAGCGCCGTCTCGTCGGTCTCGCCGGTGCGGATGCGCACGGCCTGGCCCATGTCGAGGACGAAGATCTTGCCGTCACCGATCGCCCCGGTGCTCGCCGCCGCCTGGATCGCCTCCACGGCGCGGTCGGCAAGATCGCTGCCCACGGCGACCTCGATCTTGATCTTCGGCACCATGTTCGTGCTGTACTCGGCGCCGCGATAGATTTCGGTCTGGCCCTTCTGGCGCCCGAATCCCTTCACCTCGGTCACGGTCATGCCCGTCACGCCGACGCCGGTGAGCGCCTCGCGCACCTCGTCGAGCTTGAACGGTTTGATGATGGCGATGATGAGCTTCATTTCGCCCCCTCTCGGCGTTTGTCCCGAGAGTAACTTTGCAAGGGGCGTGCCAAATGCGCCGCACAGAGGCGCTGCGCGTTTCGACGGCAGAATTGTTACCTAGTGGTGAATTTTTGGGTGCAGTTCGGCGGCACCTGCCCAAAAATCGGGCAGATCACTGGAGCGTCGCGCGATCCTCGCCGTGCCGCCCGAAGAAACGCATCAGCTGCACGATCAGGTCCGCCCGGTCGGACAGCCTGGGGGCCTCGAGCAGCGCCTGCTTCGACGCGGCATCGAAGGGCGCGATCTGCGCAATGCCGTTAACCAGCGACTCATCGTCCAGGCGCGTCACCGCTTCCCAGTCTACCGCGTAGCCGAGACCGTCGGCGAAGCGCCGCGATTCGAGCTCGATCGAGGCGCGCTCCGCCAGCCCCAGCGTTTCGGGTTCGTGCACCGCTTCCAGTTCGGCCTCGACCTGGCGGAACGGCGTCGTCACCGCCAGCTCGCGCAGGATGGTGAAGCGTGCCACGCCTTCCAGCACGATATTATAGCGCCCGTCGTCCAGCGCCTCGACATCGGCGATGCGGCCCACACAGCCGATATCGAACAAGGCCGGCGGATCGCTATCGTCGCGCGGCTGGACCATGCCGATCCGCCGGTCGCGCGCCAGCGCCTCCGAAACCAGCGCCCGGTAGCGCGGCTCGAAGATGTGCAGCGGCAGGTGCATGCGCGGAAACAGCAGCGCACCCGCCAGCGGAAAGACCGAGAGGCGCTTGCCCTTCATCCGAACAGGATGGCCGAAAGCTTGCGACGCTGCGCACCCACCCAGGGATCTTCCAGCCCGATCACCTCGAACAGCTTGAGCAGCCGCTGGCGGGCTGCCCCGTCGTTCCAGCTCCGGTCGTCGCGCACCATAGCCAGCAGCGTGGCCGCCGCAGCCTCGCGGTCGCCCGCCGCCATCTGGCCGCCGGCAAGCTCGTAACGGGCTTCCATGTCTTCGGGATGGGCTGCGGCACGCGCGGCCAGCGCGGCGAGATCGTCGACCGGCTGCGCCTCGCGCGCCAGGCTGAGCGCGGAACGGGCCCGCTCCACTTCCGGGGCCTTGGCGGCATCGCCTTCCAGCGCATCGAGCGCCGCCTGCGCCTCATCGTGGCGGCCCAGTGCGGTCAGCGCCCGTACGCGCCCGGCGATCACCAGCGCATGGTCCGGTGCGATCTCGGCGATCTGGTCGAAGATCGACAGCGCGCGTTCGGCATCGCCTTCGCCCAGCACCTGCTCGCCCATCGCGATCAGCGGCTCCAGCTCCGCCTCGCCATCGGCCTCTTCGCCCGCCAACGGCAACTGGCGCAGGATCTGATCCAGCATCGTGCGCAGCTGCGATTCGGTTCGCGCACTGGTCAGGTCGGCAACCAGCTGGCCCTGGAACATCGCATAGACGGTGGGGATCGAGCGAACCTGAAATTGGCTCGCGATGAACTGATTCTTGTCCACGTCGATCTTGGCCAGCATCACGCCCTTGCCGGCATAGTCGGCGGCGACCTTTTCCAGCACCGGGCCCAGTGCCTTGCACGGCCCGCACCATTCCGCCCAGAAATCGATGATGACCAGCTTCGCCATCGAAGGTTCGACAACGTCGCGGCGGAAGGCGTCTACGGCCTGTTTGTCGGCAGGGCTCAATCCAAGCGTGGCCAAAATGCGCTCCTCGAAACATGCAGGTGCCGCGCGCCTCGCGGGCGTCACGGCGTGTTGCTGCCTATTTGGGCGCTCGGAGCCAAAGCGCCAAGCCTTTTCCAAAAACTGCGATAAGGGGCTTGCGCAGTGCGAAAGCCGCTGTTAGTTGGCGCGCCTCACCCGCCGGGAGCGCTTCGAAACGCCACCGGCCACAACGCCAGAGCGGGCGTAGCTCAGGGGTAGAGCACAACCTTGCCAAGGTTGGGGTCGAGGGTTCGAATCCCTTCGCCCGCTCCAGCGGTTTCGGCGCAGGGCGCCGTCTTCCCGCCACATCGAACCGCGTTGATCAGGGTCACTGGACCTTCATCTTTTGCGTGATACAGCGCCGCGCTGGATTTCGGGAGTTGCCGCCATGCCACCTTTGCCCCTCGCGCTCGCGCTGGCTGCGTTTTCCTTCGGCGCTGCCGACCTGCCCGAGCCTTCGGTCTGGCGGAACCCCAGCAACAGCGTGCACGTCCGCGCAGCGCCCTGCGGCCAGGGCGGCATGTGCGCCACCGTGATCTGGGCGAGCGACAAGGCCAAGGCCGATGCCCGCCGCGGGGGCACCGATCCGCTGATCGGCGTGCAATTGTTCCAGAACTTCAAGATCGTGCGCGAAGGCGAATGGAAGGGCACGGTGTTCGTGCCCGATATCAACCAGCGCTTTTCGGGTACGATCACCGTGGTCGACGAAAACACCATCGTCGGCAAGGGCTGTGCGCTGCTCGGCCTGATCTGCAAATCGCAGACCTGGACGCGCGTCCGCTCCTGACGGCGTAGCGCCGCTTACGGCATCAGCCGCTTGCGTCCTTCGGAAAGGTGCCAGCGCATCGCCAGCGCGGCGCCGTCGACATCCTGGGCGCGGATCGCCTCGACGACCATTTCGTGCTCGCGCACCATCGCCGCGATCGGCTCTGCCTCACGCAGTCGGGCAATGTCCACGCCGGCGCGCATGATCCGCATCGTTTCCTCATGAAGATGCTCGAACGCCTTTTCGAACGCCGGATTGGCAGTGGCGCGGACGATCGCGTGGTGCAGCCGCCAGTCCTCGTCATGCGCCGGATCGCTCGAAAGAAGCGCCTTGCGCAGATCGGCCATGGCCTCTTCGATTTCGGCGAGTTGCTCCGCCGACCGGCGGCGTGCCGCCAGTCGCGCCGCTTCCGCCTCCAGCACGAAGCGCACTTCATAGGTGCCCAGCGTCGCGGAGAGTTCCTCGAACGCCATATGCGCACCCAGCCGAAGCGAAGGGCGCCGCATCACATAGGACCCCGCCCCGCGCCGCGATTCGGTGATGCCGTCGGCGGCCAGCCGCACCAGCGCCTCGCGCACCACGGTCCGCGACATGCCGAAGCTTTCCGCCAGCCGCGATTCAGACGGCAGGCGATCGCCGATGCCCAGCCCGTCCAGGATGATCTCGACGATGCGCGAATAGGCTTGGTCGGCAAGACGCTGATCGGCAGAGGGTACGTGGTTTCGCGGCATCACGCCCTACGATACGTACGCGGCGCGAAATGGCGAGTCGCGTGATGGTGGTAGGGAGAGATACGGATGAGCAGCGCACCGATCCGCGTCGGCATCGGCGGATGGACGTTCGAGCCCTGGCGTGGCACCTTCTATCCCGAAAAGCTGCCGCAGAAGCGCGAGCTGGAATATGCCGCGAACGCGCTGACCGCGATCGAGATCAACGGCACCTATTATTCCAGCTTCAAACCGGCCAGCTTCGCCGGCTGGGCGGCGGCGGCGCCCGAAGGGTTCGTGTTCACGGTGAAGGGCTCGCGCTATGTCACCAACCGCAAGCTGCTGGCGGAGGCGGGTGAATCGGTCGCGCGCTTCGTCGGCCAGGGGCTGGTCGAACTGGGCGACAAGCTCGGCCCCATCCTCTGGCAGTTCATGGCGACCAAGAAGTTCGATGCAGCCGATTTCGGCGCGTTCCTTGCTCTCCTGCCACGCTCGCAGGATGGCGTTGCGCTGCGCCACGCGGTGCAGGTGCGGCACGAAAGCTTCCACACCCCCGAATTCGTCGCGCTCTGCCGCGCGGCGGGCGTAGCCATCGTTTTCGCCGATTCGCCGCAATATCCCGCGATCGCCGATGTCAGCGGGGATTTCGTCTATGTCCGCCTGGAGGCCGGCGAAGACGACAATCCCCTCTGCTATCCCGAAGCCGACCTGCCGCGCTGGACAGACGCTGCGCAGCACTGGGCGGATGGCGGTCAACCCGCGGGACTGCCCTATTTCGCGGAAGCGCCTGCGCCGGTGCATCCACGCGAAACCTTCGTCTTCTTCATCCATGGCGGCAAGGTACGTGCGCCTGCCGCCGCGCAGGAACTGATTCGCCGGCTCGGCGGATCGAACGAACCTTTGCGCGCACCGCTTCGTTGATCGCCGGCAACCCAGGAGGCCAGCATGATCCACGATCCCGAACAGCAGACGCCGCAGGACGACGAAGCCGAAGCGATGGAAGAAGCGCAAAAGGACGCCGCCGAAGAGCGCGAGGAAGACGGCGGCTACCAGTAAGCAGGGGGGCAATCACCCTCCCCCTTCCCATTGCTGGCTGAATGGCCCCCCTTCCCTCTCCCAACGGAAGAGCGAGCAAAACACCTCTCCTGTGGAAGAGGGAGGGGCCGCGCCGACGAAGGCGGTGGGAGGGTGAAGGTGCGCCTTCCTCTACGGCCGATGCGGACTCGCACGATCGGCGACCATGCGTTCGCCATCGATCGTGATCGGGCTCGCCAGGCCGGGCATCCCCTCACGCACGATCGCCATGCCGCGCGCGACTACCTGCGGATCGGCGAACACTTCGTCGACGCGGTTGATCGGCC
Source organism: Sphingomonas sp. ATCC 31555 (assembly GCF_000282895.1). GTDB lineage: Bacteria > Pseudomonadota > Alphaproteobacteria > Sphingomonadales > Sphingomonadaceae > Sphingomonas. The sequence goes on along the minus strand of NZ_ALBQ01000014.1, from coordinate 193,895 downwards.
CGGCGGGCACCCCGGCGGATTCCAGCGCCTCGTACAGATCGGCCTTGGCCCAAAGGAGGATAGCGCGGGCCAGCTGCGGGATCAGCGCGTCGCGGTTCGTCACCCGCGCCGGATTCGTGGTGAAGCGAGGGTCGTTCGTCAGATCGAGCCCAAGGATCTCGCAGAGCCTGGCGAACTGCGAATCATTGCCCACCGCGACGATCAGCTCGCCGTCGCGGCAGGCAAAGGCCTGGTAGGGCACCAGATTCGCATGGCCGTTGCCCATGCGGTGCGGCACCTTGCCGATCGCCATCCAATTGAGCGCCTGGTTGGCCAGCACCGCCACCTGGGTGTCGAGCAGCGCCATATCGATATGCGCGCCTATGCCCTCCACGTCCCGCCGACGCAACGCGGCGAGGATCGCCACGGCCGAATAGACGCCCGTGAAGATGTCGGCATAGGCGACGCCCGCCTTTTGCGGCGGGCCGTCGGGCTCGCCGGTGAGGCTCATCGCCCCGCCCATGCCCTGGATGATGAAGTCATAGCCGGCGCGGGCCGCATAGGGCCCGGTCTGGCCGAAGCCGGTGATCGAGCAGACGATCAGCCGCGGGTTGGCCGCCCGCAGGCTGGCGGCATCGAGCCCGTACTTCACCAGCCCGCCGACCTTGTAGTTCTCGATCACCACATCAGCCTCGGCGATCAGCGCCTTCGCCGCCGCCTGGCCTTCGGGCGTGGCGATGTCGATGCCGACGCTGGTCTTCCCGCGGTTGCAGGCGTGGAAATAGGCGGCGTCGCGGTTCGTGCCCTTGGCATCGTGGAGGAAGGGCGGCCCCCAATGGCGGGTATCGTCGCCCGCCCCCGGCCGCTCGACCTTGACCACCTCGGCGCCGAGATCCGCGAGCAGCTGCCCGCACCAGGGCCCGGCGAGGATACGGGCGAGCTCGACGACCTTGATGCCGGCGAGCGGCTTCACGGGCGCCGGATCGCGTAGACGACGTGATCCGGGAAGACCTGTCCGCCGCCACGATGATTGCGCCCAGGGATCAACTCCCCGCCGATCTTCGCCATCGCCCCGCGCGACCGGACATTATGCTCGCCCACCAGGAACACCACCGTCCCGACGTATCGATGGATATGGTCGAGCATCAGCCGCTTGACCTCCCGATTGTAGGTGCCGCCCCAATAGGCGCGGGCGAGGAAGGTCCAGCCGATCTCGATCTCATCCGCTTCGGGCACATGATAGTCGTAGCGGCTCGAGCCGATGATCGCGCCGGTCGCCTTGTCCTCGATCGCCAGCCCGCCGCCGCAGGCCAGCGCCTCCGCGAAGAACTGGCGGAACACCGGCTCCTGCCAGCGATCCGGCCGCGGATGCACTTCCCAGATCAGCGGATCGGAGGCGACCGCATAGAGCGCCTCCCAATCCTCTGCGACCAGCGGCCGGATGCGGACGAGCGCGCCCTCCAGCACCGGCTGCCGATCGGGCGCCATCAGAACGCCGCGATGCCGGTGATCGCCCGGCCGAGGATCAGCCCGTGCACGTCGTGCGTGCCCTCATAGGTATTCACCGTCTCGAGGTTGATCGCGTGGCGGATCACGTGGAATTCGGCCGAGATGCCGTTGCCGCCATGCATGTCGCGCGCGACCCGGGCGATCTCCAGCGCCTTGCCGCAATTGTTGCGCTTGATGATGCTGATCGCCTCGGGGCTCAGCGTGCCGGCGTCGAACATCCGCCCGCAGCGCAGCGCCGCCTGCAGCCCGAGCGCGATCTCGGTCTCCATATGGGCGAGCTTGAGCTGCACCAGCTGGGTCGCGGCGAGCGGCCGGCCGAACTGGTGGCGATCGAGCGTGTACTGCCGCGCGGCGTGGAAGCAGGCCTCGGCCGCGCCCATCGTGCCCCAGGCGATGCCGTAGCGCGCGCGGTTGAGGCAGCCGAACGGGCCCTTGAGCCCCTGGACGTTCGGAAGCAGCGCGTCTTCGCCGACTTCCACCCCGTCCATCACGATCTCGCCGGTCACCGAGGCGCGTAAGGACAGCTTGCCCTCGATCTTGGGGCTGGTGAGGCCCTTCATGCCCCGCTCCAGCACGAAGCCGCGGATCGCGCCGTCATGCGCATCGCTCTTCGCCCAGACGACGAACACATCGGCGATGGGCGAATTGGTGATCCACATCTTGGCGCCGGTGATGCGATAGCCGCCGTCGATCTTCTCGGCTCGCGTGCGCATGCCGGCGGGATCGGAACCCGCATCCGGCTCGGTCAGCCCGAAGCAGCCGACCCATTCGCCGCTCGCCAGCTTGGGCAGGTATTTCCGCCGCTGCTCCTCGCTGCCATAGGCATGGATCGGGTGCATGACGAGCGAGCTCTGCACGCTCATCGCCGAGCGATAGCCCGAATCGACCCGCTCCACCTCGCGCGCGACCAGCCCGTACGCGACATAGCCGAGCCCGGCACCGCCATAGGTTTCGGGGATCGTCGGTCCGAGCAGGCCCAGCGCGCCCATCTCGGCCATGATCTCGCGGTCGAACCGCTCCTCCAGATAGGCGGAGGTCACGCGCGGGAGCAGCTCGCCCTGCGCGTAATCGCGTGCGGCGCCCTGCACCATCCGTTCCTCGTCGGTCAGCTCGCCGTCGAGCCCGAACGGATCCTGCCAGTCGAACCGGCCCATCTCTGCCATTTCAGTCGTTCCTCGGTGTCTCCGGTGCCGGGGCGGGGGCGGCTGCCTGCGCCACGACCGGTGGTCTGGGCGGCGTTGCAGCTGCCGCCTTCTCTATTTCGTCCAATGCCTTGCGGGCATTTACATAGCGGGTCGCGGCGCTCGTCCAACCCTCGGCAATCGAAGCGCCGGGCATGTGCGCGATTTCCGCGATGGCGGTTTCGACATTGCCCGCCGCCAGCGCACCGCGGGCGCGCCGCAGCCGCTCGGCCGGGCGCGGGCTCGGCATGCCGGCCTGGTGCAGCACGAACAGATCGCCGACAAAGGCGCGGAAGCGCATCCACAGGCTGTCGTCCGGCCCGGCGCCCAGGCGCGGCGCGATGGTGTCGAGCGCGATCCGCAGATCCTCGAGCGTCAGCGGATCGGCCGCCGCCGTCACGATCGCCGCCACCGCCTGCGGGTGGCGCTCGCCGAAGCGGGCGCGCAATTGCTGCTCGAGCGTGCCGAGCGGCTGTCCGCGTTCCACTGCGCGGCGCACCGCGGCCGCGACCATCAGCCGTTCGGCCTGGGTGGAATATTGCGCCGCGTTGCGCGCGCTCGCATCGGCATCCTGCAGCCGCCGCTCCAGCGCGTCGAGCCGGCCGGCCAGCGCCGCTTCGCGCACGTCCAGCGTCGCGACGTCGGTCGCGGCGGGCATGCTGGGCGGCGTCACCAGTACCGGCGTGACCGGCGCGGTCGCTGCCGCCGGCCGGGTTGCCGGCATCGGCGTGAGATGCGTTCCGGCCAGTTCGATCAGACCGGCAGTCAGGGCAACACCGCCCAGAAAGCCCAGCCCTCCCGTGATCATTCGGCTGCGCAGCAAGGAAGGGTTGCGGACCGGCTCGGGCGCCAGGGGCTCGTCGCTCATGCCGCCCTTTTCGCCGGGCGGGGCCGCGCGGTCAATCATAGAGCGCAATCGCCGCTTCGATCAGCGCCTCGGTCTCGGGAACCGGCGCGATCGCGACGGCGGCCCAGCCCTCGCCCGCTGCAGCCGCCGCCGCCGCGCTGATCGCGGCGAGCGCGATGCCGGCGCGGTCGGGCGCGATCTCCGCCAGCCGCACGCCCGCCCGCGCCGACTGGATCAGCGCGACGCTGCCCGAAAGCGCCGCCACTGCCTCCGGCGAGACCGGCAGCGTCTCGCTGGCATAGACCGGCACCACCGCCGCGACGATGCCACCCGCCTCCAGCGTCCGCTCGCGCCCGGTCAGGTGCAGCGCGCGCCGTACGCCCGCCGCCTCCGCCGCCGTCGCCAGCGCTGCGGCTCCCGCCTGCCCCACCGCCGCGACCTCCAGGCCTGCGCGGCGCGCCGCCGATGCGGTCGCCTCGCCCACCGCATAGACCGGCAACCGCTGCAGCGCCGCCAATCCCTCGCCCGCCCAGCGCACCGCATTGGCGCTGGTGAGGATCAGCGCATCGAACGCCGCCGCGTCGGGCACGCCCCATGCGATCGGGCGCGTGGCGAACAGCGGCAGCCGGATCGCCCGCCGCCCGCGTCCCTCGATCGCGGCGGCGGTGATGCGGTTGCCGGGTTCGGGCCGCAGCACCGCGATCGGCCGGCTCATCCGGCGAACAGCGCGCGCACCGCCGCCGGCGCGCGATCGAGCAGATCGCGGGCCAGCACCGCCGGCAGCATCGCATCCTCGGGCGCGCCTTCGATCATGCCATGGACATGCGCGCTGCCGTCTTCGGAAAAGAGTTCCGCCTCGATCGTCAGGATCGCGCCTTCGATCGTCGCCAGCGCCGCCACCGGCGAGTGGCAATCGGCCATCAGCGCGGCGAGCAACGCCCGCTCGGCCAGCACGCAGGCATGCGTCCGGGGATGGTCGATCGCTGCTAGCAGCGCCAGCATCCGCGTGTCCCCCGCCCGCGCTTCGATCCCCACCGCGCCTTGCGCCGGCGCGGGCAGCATCACGTTGGTCGGCAAGATATGGCCCACATCCTGCCGCCCCAGTCGCTCCAGCCCCGCCGAGGCGAGCAGCGTCGCGTCCGCCTCGCCCGCCGCCAGCTTGGCCAGCCTTGTGTCGACATTGCCGCGAAACAGCACGGTCGACACATCCGGCCGATGCCGCCGCACCTGCGCGGCCCGGCGCGGCGAGGCGGTGCCGATCACCGCTCCCTGCTTCAGCGCGTCGAGCGATTCGGCCCCCACCAGCCGATCGCGCACGTCCGCGCGCGGCAGCATCGCGGCGATGGCGATCGCGTCCGGCCGGGTCGTCTCGACATCCTTCATCGAATGCACCGCGCAGTCGATCTCGCCAGCGAGCAGCGCGCGGTCCAGCTCCTTCGTCCATAGCGCCTTGCCGCCGATCTCGGCCAGCGGGCGGTCCTGCACCTTGTCGCCCGTGGTGCGCACCACGACGATCTCGCCCTCAATCCCATGCGCCGCCTTCAGCGCGTCGCGGACCATATTTGCCTGCGTGAGAGCGAGCGGCGAACCACGCGTACCGATACGGAATCCAGTCATGCGCCAATTGCTAGGGGTGTGGGCTGGCAAGGGCAATGGGGGGGATGCCGGAGGTTTTTGGGTCCACGCGAAGGCACGAAGAGATGTTTCGCGCAGAGGCGCAGAGGGCGCAGTGTGGGCAGGCATCGCTGCGGCGCCAGCTGCCGCAAAGGGCGTGGCAGCGATAGGGCCGCTGGCGCGGCGGAGGGCACACGCTCTCTGCCTCCTCCGCGCCTCTGGGCGAAATCTTCTTGTCTTCGTGCCTTCACGCCTTCGCGTGCACCAAAAACCACCCGCCCTCTGGACCACGCGCCCGAGCAGCTTAGATGGGAAGCATGGCACTCATCCTCGGCCTTGAATCGAGCTGCGACGAAACTGCAGCCGCCCTTGTCGACAGCGACGGCACGATCCGCGCACACAAGCTGGCGCGGCAGGAGGAGGCGCATCGCCCCTATGGCGGCGTCGTCCCCGAAATCGCCGCCCGCGCGCATGTGGAAATGCTGGGGCCGCTGGTCGAAGCCGCCCTCGCCGAAGCCGGCGTCACCCTGGCAGAGGTCGACGCGATCGCCGCCACCGCCGGGCCCGGCCTGATCGGCGGCGTGATGGTCGGTCTCGTCACCGGCAAGGCGCTGGCGCTCGCGGCGAACAAGCCGCTCGTCGCGGTCAACCATCTCGAGGGCCACGCGCTGTCCCCCCGCCTCGGCGACCCGAGCCTCGCCTTCCCCTATCTGCTGCTCCTCGTCTCGGGCGGCCATTGCCAGTTGCTGCTGGTCGAAGGCGTCGGCCGCTATCGCCGTCTCGCCACCACGATCGACGATGCCGCGGGCGAGGCGTTCGACAAGACCGCCAAGCTGCTCGGCCTCGGCTTTCCCGGCGGTCCGGCGGTGGAAGTCGCCGCCGCGCGCGGCAATCCCCGCGCCGTGCCCCTGCCCCGCCCGCTGGTCGGTTCGGGCGAGCCGCATTTCTCCTTCGCCGGCCTCAAGAGCGCCGTCGCCCGGGCGGTGAACGACTATAGCGCCGAGGATCTTGCCGCCTCGTTCCAGCAGGCGGTGGTCGATTGCCTGGTCGATCGCACCCGGCTGGCACTCGCCGTCACCCGCCCGACTGCGCTCGTCGTCGCCGGCGGTGTCGCCGCGAACACCGCGGTGCGCACCGCGCTGGAGGCGCTGGCCCATGCGCATGATCTGCCCTTCGTCGCGCCGCCCTTGTGGCTGTGCACCGACAATGCCGCGATGATCGCCTGGGCCGGCGCCGAGCGCTTCGCCCAGGGGCTTACCGATCCGCTCGATGTCCCGGCCCGCCCGCGCTGGCCGCTGGATCCGGATGCCGAAAAGGTGCGCGGCGCGGGAGTGAAGGCATGAAGATCGGCGTGATCGGCGGCGGCGCCTGGGGCACTGCCTTGGCGCAGGTGGCGGCACGGGGCAGCGAACCGGTGCTGCTCTGGGCACGCGAGGCGGAGGTGGTGGAAAGCATCAACACCGCCCACGAAAACCGTGCCTTCCTGCCCGGCGTGCCGCTCTCCCCCACGATTCGCGCGACCGGCAGCCTGGCCGATCTTGCCGGCCTCGACGCGCTGCTCGTCGTCGCCCCCGCCCAGCATGTCCGCGCGGTCCTCGCCCAGGCCGCGCCGGGTGCGACCCCGCTGGTGCTCTGCGCCAAGGGGATCGAGGCGGGCACCCGGCTGCTCGTCGGCGAAGTCGCGCGTAGCGCAGCGCCCGATGCGCCGATCGCCGTGCTCTCGGGTCCCACCTTCGCGCATGAAGTCGCCGCCGGTAAGCCAACCGCCGTCACCCTCGCCTGCGACGATGAAGCCCTGCGCACCCGGCTGGTCGAGCGCCTCGGCGCCCCCGCCTTCCGCCCCTATGCCTCGGCCGACGTCACCGGCGCGGAGATTGGCGGCGCGGTGAAGAACGTCCTCGCCATCGCCTGCGGCGTCGTCGAAGGCGCCGGCCTGGGCCTCAACGCCCGCGCCGCGCTGATCGCGCGCGGCTTTGCCGAAATGACCCGCTTCGGCCTGGCGCGCGGCGCGCAGGCGGAAACGCTGACCGGGCTGTCGGGCCTCGGCGACCTCGTCCTCACCTGTTCCTCCACCAATTCGCGCAACTTCTCGCTCGGCGTCGGCCTGGGCCAGGGCCGCAGCGCCGCCGAGCTGCTGGCCGATCGCAAGACGGTAGCAGAAGGCGCCTTCACCGCCCCGGTGCTGCGCGAAGCCGCGGCCGAAGCGGGCGTCGACATGCCGGTCACGGCGGCGGTCAACGCCCTGCTCGAAGGCGCGCCGGTGGCAGAAGTGATCGAAGCGCTGCTCAGCCGCCCGCTCAAGCCGGAGGCAGTGTAGGATTTCCTACCTGCGGCGATCGCTACATGCTCCGCATCGGTCGTTGACAAGGGTGGGTAGGAACGACGCGGAAGCTGGAAGTCGGCTCGCGCCCCGCGTTCCGCCGCCGGAGATCGGGTCGCAATGCGGACCTGGTGCCGCGAAACGCGCTGCGACGCATTCCACACGATCTCTCAAAACGGTGCGGGCACGTCCCGCCGTATAGTAATGTAAGGCGGTCGGGCTGCGTTGAAGCGGACCTCGGTGACGATGCCACCGGGCACACCCATCCAGACGAGCGTGTCATTGGCATCGCGGGTGATTGCCCAAGGCGATAATGTCCGTAGCGAAGACCTGATGGCGTTGCTGTCGGTGCAGAGCTTGGACGATGTAGTGTCAGAACAACGGACCTGCGCGTGCCCCCTGCCGTCGATAAATTCTTTAAGAGTGGCAAGTACTTTCCATCCCCCCTCTAGGCTGACGCCGGGGTTCAGGCGCACATATCCCCGAGATGCGCAGATAGCATTAGACGCCGGGGCAATTTCCTGCGTGCTGTACATGCTGTCGACGGTAGCAGTTCGGATATCTGCCCCGGGCACGGCCCGGAATCGCACAGTCCAACGCTTTCGGACGCACCCCGGGCCGTTTGCCACGGGCCGCTCCACCAGCTGCCGTTCGATAACGCCTGGAGCGTTCACCCCACCATGCGGCGCCTCGAACGTTTCGATCGGGCCGTGCTGCTGATCAGGCAATATGGCGTCGCCTGCCACTGCGGGCGGCAACGCCCGAACCTGCGCGAACGTGAGAGTAGGAGCGGCCTGCCCCAGTAAGAACGCTAGCGTGATCACCTGCCATACTCCGGCGAGTTGGCAGCCTTCATACGCGCCGGCGCGAAGCTCTACTAGTCCGCTTTGCACACCACATTCGGCCATTGGCGGAAATCATCGCCCGCACCGATCCTTGCAGCGGCCGACTTGCGCCTGCTGCGCTGTTTCCCATATCCACCAGACTGTCCTTCTGGGGGCGGCCGCTCTTTGATAGCGTTTGGCAACGTCCTCGTGCGCGCGAAGCGACACACCTCGTGAACCCGGCCATTGTTGAGGCGGTCCGCGCGCGCATGGTCATGCGCGTAAACGTCCTAAACTTGCATCTCCTCGCCGGGCCATTGCCGAACCCGCCGAAACGCGCACACGCCTAAACTTCCTAAACTTCGGTCGGTGGGCACCTCTCAGGCGCGGCGGTTCTCGTCCGCTTGCAGACATTTGAAGTGTCGATAAATTGCCGGACATGGTTTCTCTGGCGCCTCCATGTCCCACCTGTGGCAAACCAGTTCCATTCATGAAGACCCAATGGAGCCTTGGTACACCGTTTGCCTGCAAGGGCTGTGGGATACAACTTGTCATTCCGAAGAACCTTTGGATTGGCGTGGGCGCGGTTGTGGCCTTCTGGCTCTTGGAACATCGAATGACTTCGCCGGCCCAGACGGTGATGCTGATTGCCGGTCTTGTTGTCGCGGTTCTCGTCATGTCGCGATTGTTTCTACGCCCGCGGAGGGCGTAGAATCGCGTGCATCACTCTGGGTAAGGACATTCCGAACGACAGCTGATCACCGGCTCCCAACCGCCGCTGCAACGCGCACGAGCCTAAACTTCCTAAACTTAGCGATTGATGCAGGTCGCCAATATCGGCCGTGGGACAGATCGCAGCAGGCGTTCGTTGGCGTGGCGGCACCAAAGCTTGCGGAGACCCCCCGTTGCGTTTTCTGACGTCTCTCTTCTTGGCGCTCGCCCTGTGCGGATGCACCGTCACGGTCGGGCAATCCTCGCTGCTGCCGGCCATCCAGGAAAAGCCGCGCGACGCGGTGGCGCCGCTGGCGGGCTATAGCCGGCAGGATCGCATCCTCACCCTGCCCGATCTCGGCAACGTCCATGTCGTGCGGCTGGCGAAGCCGGGCAATCGCACGACAATCCTCTACAGCGGCGGCAACCGCTATCTGATCGCCTATACCGGCAACCGCCTGAATGAACTCGCGGCGATGACCGGCGCAGACATCGTGACCTTCGACTATCCCGATCGCGGCGGGACGACGGTGCCCAAGACCACCGATGCCCTGATCGCCTTCGGTCCCGCGCTGGTGGCAGCATTGCGGCAGGAAGGGTGGATCGGCAACGGGCCGCTCTATGCCCATGGCTTCTCGTTCGGGGGCGCGATGGCGTCGAACATGGCACGCACCGGCGGCTTCTCGGGGCTGATCCTCGAAGCGACTGCGGCGGATATCGGTGCGGTGGCCCGCAACATGGTGCCCACCCTGCTCAAGCCGTTTCTGTGGGTGAAGGTGTCCAAGGAAATCCGGCGCTATGACTATGCCGGCTATGCCCTTGCCGCCCGCGCGCCGATACTCGTCTTGGCGGGGAGCGAGGACAAGACTGTCAGGCCCCGGATCGTGCGGCGCTTCGCGGAGCGGCTGCGGAGCGCCGGTGCGGCGGTGACCTTCGTCGAAGTACCCGGCGATCATGGCAAGGCATTGGCATCGCCGCAGGGACGCGAGGCGCTACAAGGCTTTATGCGCCGCGCCTCGGAATAGTGGCGCCCGCCAGAAATATGCTCACGAGCCTAAACTTCCTAAACTTAGCAAATCGTGCAGATGTCAGAAGTCGATCGCAATGCCCTTCAATTCCCAGTCGCCATAGCGCACCGGGTCCTTCTCCAACGGGTCCTTTTCGGGCCGCTGCATCGGTTCGGGCTGGGGCACGGGGGGGCTCTTCGAAAGATATGCCGGCGGCTTCACATGCTCGGGTCGCTTGCCCATCGGGTTGCCTTCCTTGGTTGCCCGGCCCATGTCGGCGGCCGAAGGAGCATGGTCAAGTGAACCCTTGGGTAGCGCAGGTACGAGTAGAAGTTTCGATGGGAGCGCGCTGATCATGGCCCGTCCGAACACCCGCCGCCCGGCCGGCGCCGAACCCGATGCTCCCGGCGTCCCCGCCCGCCGCGCGGCGCTGAAGCTGCTCGATGCGGTGCTACGCCGCGGTCTCGCACTCGAACAGGCCCTCGACTCCGCCGCGCAAGGCTTGGCGCCGAACGACCGCGGCCTCGCCCACGCCATCGCCGCCGAGGCGCTGCGCCGCCTCCCCGATCTAGACGCGCTCATCGATTCCGCCACCCGCCAGCGCCTGCCCGACGACGCCAAGGCCCGGTTCGCGCTGCGGATCGCGCTGGTCCAGGCAATCGCGCTCGGCACGCCGGGCCATGCTGCGATCTCGACCGTTCTGCCGCTGGTGGATGGCGGCCCGCGCAAGCTCGTACACGGCGTGTTCGGCACGCTGATGCGCGGCAATGCCACGCTGCCCGACGTGCCGATGCTCCCCGATCCGGTGGCGCTGCGCTGGCAGGCGCATTGGGGCGATGCGATGGTACAGGCAGCCTGCGAGGCGATCGCCTCCCCGCCCCCGCTCGACCTGAGCCTGAAGAGCGATGCGGTGACGGTCCCCAGCGCGACCAGCCTTGCCCCGCGCCACGCCCGGCTCGAACCCGGCACCAGCGTTCCCGAGCTGCCCGGCTTCGCCGAGGGCGACTGGTGGGTGCAGGACCTCGCCGCCTCGATCCCCGCCCGGCTGATCGGTGCGGGCACCGGCACCGTGCTGGACCTCTGCGCCGCCCCCGGCGGCAAGACGCTCCAGCTCGCCGCCGCCGGCTGGCAAGTGACGGCCGTGGATGTTGCCGAGAACCGCCTCGCACGCCTCCGCGAAAATCTGGAGCGCACTGGCCTGACGGCACAGATCGTCACCGCCGATCTGCTGAGCTGGAGCCCCGCCGCCCCGGTCGACGCGGTGCTGCTCGACGCGCCGTGCAGCGCCACCGGGATCTTCCGCCGTCACCCGGACGTGCTCCACCGCGTCCGCCCCGCGCTGATCGCCGAGATGGCGGAGCTCCAGGCCAAGCTGCTCGACCGCGCCGCCGCCTGGGTAAAGCCAAGCGGGACATTGGTCTTCGCCACCTGCTCGCTGGAGCCCAAGGAAGGCGAAGCCCACCTCGCGCCCTTCCTCGCCGCCCATCCCGATTTCGCGCTGGTGCCGGCCACCGCCGACGAGCTTCCGGCGGGTATTTCGCCCCGCGAGGACGGTTCGGTGCGCGTCCTGCCGGGCATGCTGGCGGAGCAAGGCGGGCTCGACGGCTTCTTCATCTCCCGCTTCCGCCGTCGCTGATCGCACGTCCGGGGCCCTTCGTCCCCGTCGCGCAGCAAGCTGTGGATAAATCTGTGGAGAATTGGTGCGCAACCCGTGGGTCCCCGTCCCCTCCGGTTGCGCCCGACTCGCCCCTTGCCTAGGAGACGACCATGTCCGTCCGCATCGCCCCTTCGATCCTCTCGGCCGATTTTTCACGGCTCGGCGAGGAGATCCGCGCCATCGACGCCGCCGGCGCCGACTGGATCCATGTCGATGTGATGGACGGGCATTTCGTGCCGAACATCACCATCGGTCCCGCGGTGATTAAGGCGCTGCGCCCGCACACCGCCAAACCGTTCGACGTCCACCTGATGATCGCGCCGGTGGATCCGATGCTCGCCGCTTTCGCCGAGGCCGGCGCGGACACGATCTCGGTCCATCCGGAAGCCGGTCCTCACCTCCACCGCACGCTCCAGACGATCAAGGCGCTGGGCAAACGCGCCGGCGTAGTGCTCAACCCGGCGACGCCGGTCGACGTGATCGACCATGTGATGGACATGGTCGATCTGATCCTGGTGATGAGCGTCAATCCCGGTTTTGGCGGCCAAAAGTTCATCGAGAGCCAGCTGCCCAAGATCACCGAGCTGCGCCGCCGCATCGAAGCGAGCGGCCGGGCAATCGATCTGGAGGTGGATGGCGGCGTCGACCGCGAGACTGCGCCCCGGGTGATCGCTGCCGGTGCAGATGCGCTGGTAGCTGGCACCGCGACCTTCACCGGCGGGCCAAGCCAGTACGCCGCCAATATCGCAGGCCTCCGAGGGGCTTGACCGATCCGACGCCGGACTCCGCCGCCGACGGAGTCGAGGAAGGCAAGCGGCTGATCCGGGTAGGCGGCGATCGGGGCCTGTCATTGGCCGACCGGATCGCCGATCGCTTCCAGCGTCTCGCCTGGCGCTCGCCTTTCTATGCCATGCGGCTGAAGGGGCGGCATCCGCTCAAGCTGCTAACCGTCGCCGACGATCCCTTTTTTGGCGACCCGCGGCGTGGCAATGCGCTGCTCGACGGCGAGCTGCAGCTGTGCGGCGAGGTTCGCGTGATCGAGACGCTCGACTTCGCCAAGCCCGATTGGTCGCCCGCCTTCACCCAGCATCTCCAGGGTTTCGCCTGGCTGCGCGACCTGTCCAGCGTCCCCACCCGCCAGCAGGGCGCGCCGATCGCCGAGGACATCATGCGCCGCTGGCTGAAGGTGCATGGCGAGCAGGTCGCGGACCCGGCCTGGCGCCCCGATCTGGTCGGCCGGCGCATCCTCGCCTGGGTGGCGCATGCGCCGCTCATCCTCTCCTCCACCGACCAGGTCTATCGCTCGGGCGTGATGCACGCGCTGGCGCGCGGTGCCCGCCATCTCGACCGCAGTGCCGACAAGGTGCCGGCGGGCGTCCCCCGGCTGGCGGCCTGGGCAGGCCTGACCGTCGCGGGGCTGGTGCTGCCCGGCGGCGATCCGCGCCGCGCCTTTGCCGAGGCGGGGCTGAACCGCGCGATCACCGCCTCGGTCCATGAGGATGGCGGCACGGTCGGCCGCTCGCCGGATGGCCAGCTCGACGCGATCCAGCTGCTCACCCTGCTTTGCGAAACCTATGCCGCCCGTCGCATCGAGCCGCCCGCCTTCGTGCTCGGCGCGCTCAACCGGATGGTCGCGGCGCTGCTCGGCGTGTGCCACGGGGATGGGGGGCTGGCCAGCTGGCAGGGCTGCGCGCCCGTCAGCGGCGAGTGGATCGAGCAGGCGATCGAGGCGACCGGTGTCCGCACACGCCCGCTCAAACAGGCGCGAGAGTGGGGCTATCAGCGCCTCGCCTCGGCCGGCACGGTACTGATCCTCGACGCTGCGCCGCCGCCCGACGCCAGGGTAGCCCAGACCGGTTGCGCTTCCACGCTCGCTTTCGAACTTTCGGACGGCGCAGACCGGATCATCGTCAATTGCGGCGGCAGCCGCGCCGCCGATGCGCGGCTTCCCGCCGAACTGGTGCAGGGCCTGCGCACCACCGCCGCGCATTCTACGCTGGTGCTGGGCGACAGTAACTCCACTGCGATCCATGCCGATGGCACGCTCGGCCGCGGCGTAAGCGAGGTCGAGTTGGTCCGGCAGGAAACCGAGCATGCCAGCCGGATCGAGGCGGCGCATGACGGCTATGTCCGCCGCTTCGGGCTGCTCCACCGCCGCGAACTCACCCTCTCCCACGACGGGCGCGACCTGCGCGGCGAGGATCTGCTGCTGCCCTCCGGCAAGCGACGCATCGACTCCAAGCCCTTCGCGCTGCGCTTCCACCTTGCCCCGCAAGTGGAGGTATCGCCCACCGCCGACGGGCATGGCGCGATCCTGCGCACTGCCTCGGGCATGCTCTGGCAGTTCCGCGCCAGGGGCGGCACGCTCAGCATCGAGGAAAGCCTGTGGATCGACGCGCGGGGCCGTCCGCACGCCACGCAGCAGTTGGTGATCCAGGGCGAGACTCCGGCGGGCGGCGCCAGCCTGACCTGGGTGTTCCACCGTTCGAAATAGGCGCTCCAAATAGGGCTTGCCCCGCGCGGCCTGATCCGGGAGAGGGGCGGGCCATGGACATCAAGATCACCCGCGCACTCCTCTCGGTCTCCGACAAGACCGGGATCGTCGAACTCGGCCAGGCTCTGGCCGCCCAGGGCGTCGAGCTCGTCTCGACCGGCGGCACCGCTACCGCCCTGCGTAATGCCGGACTGGAAGTCCGCGACATCTCGGACCTGACCGGCTTCCCCGAGATGATGGACGGCCGGGTGAAGACGCTGCATCCCAAGGTGCATGGCGGCCTGCTCTCGGTGCGCACCAATCCCGAGCATCAGGCATCGATGGCCGAGCACGAGATCGCACCGATCGATCTCGTCGTGGTGAACCTCTATCCCTTCGCCCAGACCGTCGCCAAGGGTGCCGACCGGGACGAGATCATCGAGAATATCGACATCGGCGGCCCGTCGATGGTCCGCTCGGCCGCCAAGAACCATGAATCGGTGGCGATCGTCACCGACCCGGCGGACTATGCACTGGTGATGGGCGGCACGACGACGCTGGAGCAGCGCCGCAAATTCGCCGCCAAGGCCTATGCCGCCACCGCGGCGTATGACGCGATGATCTCCAGCTGGTTCGCCTTCGCCGACCAGGGCGAAGCCTTCCCGGAAACGCTCAATATCTCGCTCAACCGCGGACAGGCGCTGCGCTATGGCGAGAACCCGCACCAGCAGGCGGCCTTCTACGCTGCGACCGGTGCGTCGGCGCGCGGCATCGGCCAGGCCCGGCAGGTGCAGGGCAAGGAGCTGAGCTACAACAACTATAACGACGCCGATGCGGCGCTCGAGCTGGTCAGCGAATTCCGCGACGGCCCGCCGACCGCGGTGATCGTGAAGCACGCCAATCCCTGCGGCGTGGCGAGCAGCGCGACCCTCGCCGAGGCCTATGCGGCGGCGTTCGCCTGCGACACCGTCTCGGCGTTCGGCGGCATCATCGCGGTGAACCGCCCGCTCGACCGCGCGACCGCCGAGCAGATCACCGGCATCTTCACCGAAGTGGTGGTGGCGCCCGACGCCGACGAGGAAGCGCTGGCGCTGTTCGCGGCGAAGAAGAATCTCCGCCTGCTGCTGACCGGCGAACTGCCGGACCCCGCTCGTGCAGGTTTGTTCGCCAAGTCGATCGCCGGCGGCTGGCTGGTCCAGGGCCGCGACAACGGCATCGTCACGCGCGACCAGCTCAAGGTCGTCACCAAGCGCCAGCCGACCGAGCAGGAACTGGCCGACTGCCTGTTCGCCTGGACGGTGGCCAAGCACGTCAAGTCGAACGCGATCGTCTATGCCAAGGACGGCAGCACGGCAGGCGTCGGCGCCGGCCAGATGAATCGCCTGGAAAGCGCCCGCATCGCGGCGTGGAAGGCGAAGGACGCAGCGGACAAGGCCGGCTGGGCCACGCCGCGCACGATCGGCTCGGCGGTGGCGTCGGACGCCTTCTTCCCCTTCGCCGACGGCCTGCTGGCGGCAGTAGAAGCCGGCGCGACCGCGGTGATCCAGCCGGGCGGCTCGATCCGCGACGACGAAGTCATTGCCGCGGCCGACGAAGCAGGGCTGGCGATGGTGTTCACCGGCATGCGCCACTTCCGGCATTAAGGCAGCGGGCGCCGCGCCTCTGATGGGCGCGGCGTGCAGCCTTAAGTTTAGGAAGTTTAGGTTCGTGTGCGGTTTTTGGCCGAGCCTAAGTTTACGAAGTTTAGGCGCCTGCGCAGTTTTCGGCCGAGCTTAAGTTTAGGAAGTTTAGGCTCTCGCGCGATCGTGCGGGGGTGCAGTTCGGGATATCGCGCGTGTGCGGAACGCGCGCGACAGGGTGGCTCACGGGTTCAAAGAGCGAAGAAGAACATATGGGGATCAGCGGGGGCGGAACAAGGTTGGTGCGCTCCGCTCTCCGCCGCCCTCCCGGCGCCGCCGGGTTCCATTTGCCTTTCGCTGCGAGCAGGCGCCGATATGGAGACCCCAAGGATTGCGGCTTTCGCCCGAATTGGGAGTGGCTGCCGTCAGGCGCCAGTACCGCCTGCCCCTACACGCGTCGCGCCGAATGGGGGCCCTTACCCAGCGCTGCCGGGGGGAAACGCTCAGGCCGCTTCCGCCGCGACCGCCTCGGCGCGCGGCACCTTGCGGAACAGCGCGCGGTCTTCGGGGCCGAAGCCGAAGCGGATGATGACGTAGAGGAATGTCGCCACCATGGCCGGCATGCCGAAGGTCATTTCCGCCCATTCATAGTGGTGCGGCAACGACATGAAGGCCGCGCCGACCAGCCCGGCGATCGCGATCGCCGCGAAGAAGCTCGGACGGATGGTCACCACCGGCGCGCCGAGCTTGGCCTGCAGCAGCAAGCCCTTGGCCACCGATCCGATCGTCAGCGCCAGCGCCAGCGCCACCGCCGGCGCCGCCGACTGGATCGGCACCGACCAGCCCTGGCCACGCGCGACGACAATCAGTGCGAAGCTGAGGCCGATCTGGAGCAGCAGCACGCCGACCGAGATCATCAGATTGGTGTGCCGGGCGATATAGACCAAAGCGGTTTCGCAGACTGCGCCGGGCGAAGCGAACACCTCGGCGAACAGCAGGATGCACAGCACGCCGGCGCCGATCACGAATTCGCGGCCGAGCAGGCCCATCACCCCTTCGGCGGGAACAGAGAACAGCACCGCCAGCCCGGCCTGCGCGCACAGGATCCAGAAGCCGACCTGGCGCACCTGACGCGCCACCGCCGGCCGATCGCCAGCCGCCAGGCTTTGGGTGATGACCGGGCCGAGGATCGGATCGAAGCTCGATTTCAGCCGCTGCGGCACCGAGGCGACCTGCTGCGCCATGTAATAGATGCCGACCACCGATGGCGCGAAGAGCAGGCCGAGGATGAAGCGATCGACGTTGCGCGTCGCCCATTCGATCGCGTCCGCGCCCGCGAGCGGGGCGTTCAGCCGAGCAAGGCCCCAGATTTCCGCGAGCCGCGGCCGCCAGCCGACCGGCAGGCCATATTCGCGCACGAACGGCACGATCGAGGCGATCAGCGCCGCGCTCATCGACAGGACATAGGCCATCAGCAGCCCGTCGCGCGTCGACACGAAGGAGAAGGCCCAGGCGGCGATGCTGATCGTCCAAGGCTCGACGATCGCCCGCGCGGTGACCGAGGCGCCGATATTGTGACGATAGGCGAGCGCAGACAGCGACACATCCGACAGGGCGATCGCGATCACCACCAGCGGCAGGAAGCGTTCCAGCCCCATTACGGCGCTGTTGGGAAACAGCGCCTGGGGGAAAAGGATCAGCACGAAGCTGGCGATCAGGCCGGCAACCAGCGCCACCATCATCGCATCCCACACGACATGGGTGTGCGGGCGGCTGGTGCTCGACAGCGCCTGGGCGAGGCCGCGCTTGAGGCCCAGGGTGGCGACGAGCGCGACGAATTCCACCACCAGCACGACAATGGCGTAACGACCGACAATCTCCGGCCCATAGGCGCGACCGGCGATGAACAGGAAGGGCAGCCGCGCGACCAGCCGGATCAGGAAGCCAAGCATGTTGGTGCGCCCGCCCTTGGCGAGCGCGTTGATGTCCTTGGACGCTTCTGCCTGGCTCAATGCGCGGCGCCCCAGCTGGGCCCGACGCCGATTTCGACGCCGAGCGGCACGGTCAGCCGGATCGCGGGTTCGGCAGCGGTGGCCATCACCCGCTCGATGATCGGCCGGGCGGCCTCGACATCGCCCTCGGGCAGCTCGAACACCAGTTCGTCGTGCACCTGGAGGAGCATGCGGACGTTGTGCAGCCCCGCCTCGCGCAGCGCGGGCCCCATCCGGGCCATGGCACGCTTGATGATGTCGGCGCTGGTGCCCTGGATCGGCGCGTTGATCGCGGCACGCTCGCTGCCGGCGCGCTCGTTGGGATTGGGCGACTTGAGCCTCGGGAAGTGCGTCTTCCGGCCGAACAAGGTGGTGGTGTAGCCGCGCTCCTTCGCCTCGCGCAGCGTGTCGGCGATGTAGCGATTGATGCCCGGGAAGCGCTCGAAATAGCGATTGATCATCGCCTGTGCCTCGTCCGGCGTCACGTCGAGCCGACCGGCCAGGCCCCAGCGCGAGATGCCGTAGAGGATCGCGAAGTTGATCGTCTTGGCGCGACCGCGGGTATCGCGGTTCACTTCGCCGAACAGCTCCATCGCGGTCATGCTGTGGATGTCGTCGCCGTTCGCGAACGCGGTGCGCAGCGCCGGCACGTCGGCGATGTGCGCGGCGAGACGCAGCTCGATCTGCGAATAGTCGGCCGAGAGGATGACATTGCCCGGCTCGGCCACGAAGGCGTCGCGGATCTGGCGGCCGGTTTCGGTGCGAACGGGAATGTTCTGCAGATTCGGGTCGGTCGAGGAGAGCCGCCCGGTCTGCGCGCCGGTGAGGCTGTAGCTGGTGTGGACCCGGCCCGTCTGCGGATTGATCTGCGCCTGCAGCGCATCGGTATAGGTGGACTTGAGCTTGGAGAGCTGGCGCCAGTCGAGCACCTTGAGCACCATCTCGCGGCCGGGCGAATCCTTATCGGCGGCGATGCGCTCCAGCTCGTTGACGTCGGTGGAATAGACGCCCGACTTGCCCTTGCGCCCGCCCTTGATCCCCATCTTGTCGAACAGCACGTCGCCGAGCTGCTTCGGGCTGCCGATGGTGAACTTGAACCCCGCGATCGCGTGGATCTCTTCCTCCAGGGTCGCGATCTGCTGCGCAAAGTCGGACGAGAGCTTCGAAAGCACCGCGGCATCGACCTTGATGCCGGTGCTCTCCATCTCGGCGAGCACCGTGACGAGCGGGCGATCGACGCTCTCATAGACGCGGGTCACGCTCTCATAGGCGAGCCGCGGCTTGAGCCGCCGCCACAGCCGCAGCGTGACGTCGGCATCCTCGGCGGCGTAGCGTGTCGCGGCCTTGAGATCGACCTGGCCGAAATGGAGCTGGCTCTTCCCCGTGCCGACCACGTCCTTATAGGCGATGCAGCTGTGCGCGAGATGGGTGGCGGCGAGCTCGTCCATGCCGTGGCCGTGCAGGCCGGCATCGAGATCGAAGCTCATCACGATCGTGTCGTCATAGGGCGCCACGCGGATGCCCGCGCGGCCGAGCACAATCATGTCGTACTTCAGGTTGTGGCCGATCTTGAGAACGGCGGGGTCCTCCAGCAGCGGCTTCAATCGGGCGAGCGCCTTGGCCCGATCGATCTGCACCGGCTTCTCGGCGAACATGTCGGTGCCGCCATGGCCGAGCGGGATATAGCAGGCGAGGTTGGGCGCCAGCGCCATGCTGACCCCGACGAGATCGGCCTGGGTCGCGTCGAGCCCGGTCGTCTCGGTGTCGATCGCCACCCAGCCCTGATGGCGCGAGACGGTGATCCAGCGATCGAGCGCGGTCAGATCGGTGACGGTCTCATAGCCGTCATGCGCGCAGGGCGGGTCTTCCTCGACGCCGGGCGCGTCGTGTGTCTCCACCGGCGCATCGGCGACAGAGGACAGGCGAGAGAGCAATGTCTTGAAGCCGTGATGCTCCAGGAACGCGCGCAGCGGCGCGTCGGGGATGCCCTGCAGCTCCAGCGCGTCGAGCGGTTCGGGCAGCGGCACGTCGCAGGCGAGCGTGACGAGCTGGTGGCTGAGCCGCGCCATCTCGGCATGCTCGATCAGATTGTCGCGCAGCTTGCCCTTCTTCATGTCGGGCGCGGCGGCGAGCACCGATTCGAGATCGCCATGCTCCAGGATCAGCTTGGCGGCGGTCTTGGGGCCGATGCCGGGCACGCCGGGAACATTGTCGACGCTGTCGCCCATCAACGCGAGCACTTCGCCGAGCTTCTCGGGCCCGACGCCGAACTTCTCGCGCGTGTCGTCCGGGCCCATGCGCTTGTTGTTCATCGTATCGAGCATGTCGACGGACGGATCGGTCATCAGCTGCATCAGATCCTTGTCGGAGCTGACGATCGTCACCGCCCAGCCCTGCGCCAGCGCCGCCTTGGTATAGCTGGCGATCAGATCATCGGCCTCCCAGCCCAGTTCCTCAATGCAAGGCAGGCTGAAGGCGCGCGTGGCGTCGCGGATCATCGGGAACTGGGGGACCAGATCTTCCGGAGCCGGCGGCCGGTGTGCCTTGTACTGATCGTAGAGATCGTTGCGGAAGGTGTGCTCGGACTTGTCGAGAATCACCGCCATATGGGTGGGACCGTCGGCCTTGTGCAGCGCATCGACCAGCTTCCACAGCATGGCGGTGTAGCCATAGACCGCGCCCACCGGTTCGCCATGCTTGTTCGTCAGCGGCGGCAGCCGGTGATAGGCGCGGAAGATATAGCTGGAGCCGTCGACGAGATAGAGGTGGGGCATGCGAGCGGGAGATAGCAGCGCACGGGCCCCGCGTCATCCCGCCGGGCCCTTGTTTTCAGACGCCTGCCTGATGCTCGGCGACGATCGCGCGCACCACGCCCTGCATCAGCAGCTGGCGCTCGTTGATCGGCCGCGGCGTATCGCCGATCATCACCGCCAGCGCATAGGAACGGCCGTCCGGCGCGGTGAGCAGCGCGACGTCGTTATAGCCCGCCGTGCGGCCGAACAGATCCTGCCCGGTGCCGGTCTTGTGGGCGAGCTGCCACCCCGGCGGCAGCGCGCCGCGCAGGCGATACTTGCCGGTGTGCGAGGCCTGCATCGTCGCGATCAGCCACTGCGTGGAGACGGGCGAGAGCAGTTCGCCGCGCTTCAGCCGGGCGAGCGCGCCGGCGATGGCGAGCGGCGCCGCGCCATCGGGCGGGTCGGCGACATAGGACTGGAAGGCGGCGACGCGGGTGGCGCGCGGCAGCTGGGCACGCGCGACGGCGAAGGTGTTGCCCATCGAATATTCGGGCTTCCAGGCGGGCAGCCCCGAGGTGCCGAGCTGGAGCAGCTTCTCGCCCGGGCCGAAGCGGATCGGCCCCAGCGCGTTGCGCGCGATGAACGAGCGCACCGCCGGCGGCCCGCCGACCAGCCGCAGCAGCTTGTCGTTGCAGGTATTGTCGCTCATCGTCAGCGCGCGGCGCAGGATTTCGCCCACGGTGCTGTGATAGCCTTGGTCGCCCTTGACCAGCGAGGCGACCGGCTGATGGAACAAGGTGAAATCGGCACGGGTGATGACCAGCGGATCCTCGAGCCGGATGCGGCCCTGATCGACCTGGTCGAGCACGGTCATCGCCACCCACAGCTTCGAGACGCTCTGCTGCGGCAGCTTGCGCGCGCCGCCTTGCGACGCGGTCCAGTTGCGGTCGACGCTGGTCACCGCGATGCCGACGACGCCCTCGAACCCATGGGCGAGATCGGCGAGGCGATTCACCAGCCCTGTCGGCGCGGGCACTTCGGGGCGCGGCGCGGCATGGGCGGGCGGGATCGGCAGCAGCACGCCGTAACTGGGGGCAGGCAGATAGGCGGCGAGTTCGGGACGTTCGTGCACCGCGCAGCCCAGCAGCACCGCCGGCCCTAGTCCCGCGACGGTCAGCGCACGCTCGACCTTGGAGAACCGCATTTTACGCACCGCAACCAACCTCTTGCCCACTCCCATCATGCGTCTGCACCGAAGATGGGCAAAGCGCGGGCTTCCCGCAATACGACGAACCGAGTCGAGGGAGCGACGAGATGTGCGGCCGCCCGCCGCGCGATCACGGCACCAGCACCGTATCCACCGCCTCCGCCAGCGTGTCCGGGTAATCGAGCGTATAGTGCAGGCCGCGACTTTCCTTGCGATGCAGCGCGGAGCGGACGATCAGGTCGGCGCTTTCGAGCAGATTGCGCAGTTCGATCAGATCCGGCGTAACGCGGAAATGGCCGTAATAGTCGGCGACTTCCTCGCGCAGCAGCTTGATGCGGTGCGCGGCGCGTTCCAGCCGCTTGGTCGACCGGACGATGCCGACATAGTTCCACATGAACCGGCGGATCTCGGTCCAGTTCTGCTTGATGACGACTTCCTCGTCGGAGTCTGTCACGCGGCTTTCGTCCCAGGGCCGGATCGCCGGCGGCGGCGCGAGATCGCCCCAATGCGCGCTGATGTGATTCGCCACCGCCTCGCCGAACACGAAGCACTCGAGCAGCGAGTTGGACGCCAGGCGATTGGCCCCGTGCAGGCCCGACTGGCTTACCTCGCCCGCCGCATAGAGGCCCGGCAGATCGGTGCGCCCGTCGCGATCGATCACCACGCCGCCACAGGTGTAATGCTGGGCGGGGACCACGGGAATCGGCTCCTTGGTCATGTCGATGTCGAGGTCGAGCAGCCGGTGGTAGATGGTCGGGAAATGGTGCTGGACGAATTCGGCACCCATGTGACTGATGTCGAGATGGACATAGTCGAGGCCGAGCCGCTTAATCTCATGGTCGATCGCCCGCGCCACGATGTCGCGCGGGGCCAGCTCCAGCCGGGGATCGAAATCGGGCATGAAGCGGTGGCCCGCTTCCTCGCCGGCATCGGGGGGCAGCAGCAGATGCCCGCCCTCGCCGCGCACCGCCTCGGTGATCAGGAAGTTCTTGACGTCGAGATTGTAGAGGCAGGTCGGGTGGAACTGCATCATCTCCATGTTCGAGATGCGGCAGCCCGCGCGCCACGCCATCGCAATGCCGTCGCCGGTCGCGCCGCGCGGGGCGGTGGAGAAGAGATAGGTGCGCCCCGCCCCGCCCGTCGCCAGCACCGTCGCGCGCGCGGTGAACAGCTCGACGCGGTTGGTCGCGCGGTTGAAGGCATAGACGCCCCAGACGTTGCCCGCGCCCGAATAGCGGAGTTCGTGCCGGCTGGTGGCGAGGTCGATCACCACCATGTCGGGCACCAGCGTGATGTTCGGATGCGCCTGCGCGGCGCGGAGCAAAGCGGTCTGCACGGCGAGGCCGGTGGCATCGTCGACATGGGCAATACGCCGATGGCTGTGGCCGCCCTCGCGGGTGAGGTGGAGCGCATTGCCCTCGGTGTTGAACGGCACGCCCAGTTTCACCAGCCGCTCGATCGCGGCGGGCGCGTTCTCGACCACCATCTCCACCGTCGCGCGGTCGTTGAGGCCGGCACCGGCGACCATCGTGTCCTCGATATGGCTTTCGAAGGTGTCGCCGTCTTCCAGCACCGCGGCGATGCCGCCCTGCGCCCAGGCGGTCGAGCCCTCGGCGAAGCCCCCCTTGGCCAGCACCGTCACCTTGAACCGGTCGGCCAGATGGAGCGCGGTGGTGAGCCCCGCCGCGCCGGAACCGAGGACCAGGACATCGCTTTGGTGGGTGGTGTCGGACAAAGAGGCACTCCTTTGCGGCGCTTTAAGCCCGCATGGGGCGGGTTCCGCAATCCCTACCCTTGGACCATAGGGGTTAGCGAAGAGGAGAGATGCATGCGGTTAGGCTGGTGGATCGGAGTGGCGGCGCTGTTCGGCAGCGGCTCGGCGCAGGCGGCGACATGCCGGCTTGGGCCAGCGGGGACGACGGTGCCGGTGGCGATCGAAGGCACCGGGCGCTCGATGCTGGTGCATGTGCCTGCCGGTCGCAGCGCCGCCCGGCTGCCTTTGGTGTTCGTGTTCCACGGCAGCACCGGCAAGGGCCGCGACATCCTCGCCCAGTCGAAGCTGGAGGCGACCGCGGACCGCCACGGCTTCCTTCTCGCCGCGCCCGATGGCGGCATCCCGGCGGAAGGCGGTTTTGTGTGGAACATCCCGGGCGTGCCGACGGTGACCGGCAAGGTTCCCGGACCGGCCGACGCCGACGACGTCGCCTTCGTGCAGACCGCGATCGACCAGCTGGCGACCAAGGGCTGCGTGGATCGCGCGCGCA
Organism: Sphingomonas sp. ATCC 31555; assembly: GCF_000282895.1. Classification (GTDB taxonomy): domain Bacteria; phylum Pseudomonadota; class Alphaproteobacteria; order Sphingomonadales; family Sphingomonadaceae; genus Sphingomonas. Next base: position 169,957 of record NZ_ALBQ01000014.1, on the reverse strand, counting down.
TCTACGCCACGGGCTATTCGGGCGGCGGGCGGATGACCTCCTGGCTCGGCTGCGTCGCGGCGGACCGCTTCGCCGCGATCGCGCCGGTGGTCGGCCTGCGCGCCGGCAATCCGCGCAAGGACCTGCCCCGCGTCCCCGATCCGGCGACCTGCACGCCCGCGCGTCCGATGCCGGTGCTGGCCTTCGCCGGCGACGCCGACACCACCAACCCGGTGCAGGGCGGCGGCGCGGGCTATTGGCAGTACACGATGCACACCGCGCTGGCCCGCTGGGCGGACCTGAACGGGTGCCGTGTTGGGCCGGTGGAGCGCGAAGTTTCGACCGACGTGAAGGAGGAACGATTCAGCCGCTGCTCGGGCGGCGCGGAGGTGGCCGGCCGGGTGAAGCACGGCGCCGGTCACGTCTGGGTGGCGGACAACGAGGCGATGTGGGGCTTCTTCGTGAAGCATCGGCAGTGAGCAAGCTTGACGTTCAGCGGGACGCCGAGCCGCACCTCGTTGCGGATATCTGGCTGTACGAAACCGCGAATGGCGGGAGGGCCGGCCCCGCCCTCCCGGGCTTCGGGTGCCTCCTGATCGTATCAAAGGAGCAACCGATATCCGGATGGGACTCGCTTCTCCTGCTGCGCGACCAACCGCTACATCCGGGCGAACGGCGACGGATCGGCTTTGCATTCCTCAGCCCCGAACAGGCGGTGCCAGCGCTTGCGGAGGCTGGACATTTCTACCTCTGGGATGGGCGCATCATCGGCGAAGGCTCAATAGCTGCTACCGACGCGAGCACCCTATGAAGACGAGACTTCTTCTTTGCGGCGTGCTGATCCTTCCCAGCGGTTGCGGCAGGGATTCGCTTTGCTCCTCGGAAACGTTGCATGTCGCTCGTGATCCGGGGAGCAATCGTATCGCCGTCACGTCTGTCAGAAACTGCGGCGCAACGTCCGATTACGCAACGGTAGTTAGCATTCGTCGCGCTAGTGACTCTCCAAGCGCAGCGATCGATGTCTTTGTTGCCGATAGCGACCATGGAGCCGCCGCTGATGCCGGCGGTGGGGCGGTCTGGACGAGCGTCGCCTGGGTCGCACCCGGCAAGCTATCCGTCGCCCGCGCTTCGAAAGCGCGCGTCTTCAAGCAGCTGTCTTCTGCAAAGGGAGCAAACATCACCTACAAGGCGAGTGATCCGCTTTCAGCGCCCGCAGTCGATTGAGCCCTACGCCGCCCGCGTCAGGTTCAGGAACACATCCTCCAGATCCGCCTCGCGCGTCGACACATCGACGATCCCCAGCCCCGCCGCCTGCACCGCGCCCAGCACTTCGCCGGCGTTCGCCTGATCCTTGCGATAGGTGATCACCAGCACCCGCTCGCCCTTCAGCTCCACCTTCTGGAAGCAGGCATTGTCCGGTGCCGCGGCGATGTCGCGGTCCACCGTCACCTCGACCACCTTTTCCTGCGCCATGCCGACCAGCTCGCGCGTGGGCTTGTTGGCGATCAGCTGGCCGTGGTTGATGATCGCGATGCGGTCGCACAGCTCCTCGGCTTCCTCCAGATAGTGCGTCGTCAGCACCACCGTGACGCCGCGCTGGTTGAGCTGCTTCACATAGGCCCAGAGCTGCTGGCGCAGTTCCACGTCGACGCCCGCGGTCGGCTCGTCGAGCACGATGATCGGCGGCGAATGGACCATTGCCTTGGCGACCATCAGCCGCCGCTTCATGCCGCCCGAAAGCGTGCGCGAATAGGCATGGGCCTTGTCTTCCAGATGCACCGCGCGGAGCAGCGCCATCGCATCGAACCTGTCCTTGGTCACGCCGTACAGCCCCGCCTGGATCTCCAGCGTCTCCTTGGGCGTGAAGAAGGGATCGAACAGGATCTCCTGGTTGACGATGCCGATGCTCGCCTTGGCATTGCGCGGGTGCGCATCGATGTCGAAGCCCCAGATCGAGACCTTGCCGTCGGTCTTGTTGACCAGCCCCGCCAGGATGTTGATCAGCGTCGACTTGCCGGCGCCATTGGGGCCGAGCAGGCCGAAGATCTGCCCGCGCGGCACCTCGAAGCTCACCCCGTCCAGCGCGCGCTTGCCGCCGGAATAGGTCTTGCAGAGAGTGTCGATCGCGATCGCAGCCTGGGTCATGGGGCGCAGCTTTAAGACCCTGCGCATCCGATTGCGAGCCCCCGCGCGCTTTGCTAAGGCGCGGGACATGATCGCCCCGCCCGAAGTCATCCGTACCGCCCACGCCCGCGTTGCCTGCGACGGCACCGGCCCCGGCCTGCCCGCAGCGCTCGGCCATCCGCGCGTCTATCTTCAGATCGACGAGAGCGGCTATGTCGATTGCGGCTATTGCGACCGCCGCTTCGTGCTGATCGGCGGCCCCGCCGACGGCGCCGACCAGAGCCAGCTGCCCGATCATCCGGCAGGCGCCAGCATCTGATCGTCGCGGGAGCGCGTGACTCTGCGCACGCGCCTCCTATATCGGGTGGATGAGCATTCCCACCGATCCCCGCGCCTTCCTCTATCGCGACGGGCTCGATCCCGACGCTGCCGTTCGCCTGACCGCCGATGCGCTGGGCCAGGCCGAGGATGGCGAGCTCTATCTGCAATATCGCAAGTCCGAAGCATTCGGCTTCGACGACGGCCGGCTGAAGACCGCCGCCTATGACACGCAGTCGGGCTTCGGCCTGCGCGCGGTCTCGGGCGAGACGACGGCGTTCGCGCACGCCAACGAGATCAGCGCCGCCGCGATCCGCCGCGCTGCCGAAACGATGGCGCTGATCGATCCGGCCAAGCAGGGCAAGGCGCCGCCGCCGCAGGGCAACAACCGCCACCTCTACACCGATGCGGATCCGCTCGACCTGGTGCCCTTCGCCGACAAGGTGAATTTGTGCCAGACGATCGACGCCGCCGCCCGCGCGCGCGATCCGCGGGTGAAGCAGGTGTCGGTGAGCCTCACCGGCCAGTGGAGCGTCGTGGAAGTGGTGCGCGCCGACGGCTTCGTCGCCACCGATGTGCGGCCGCTGGTGCGGCTCAACGTTTCCGTCGTGGTCGAGCAGAATGGCCGCCGCGAGACGGGCAGCTTCGGCACCGGCAGGCGGGTGGTCTATGACCGGCTGTTCCAGCCCGAGACCTGGAACCGTGCGATCGACGAGGCGCTGGCGCAGGCGGTGGTCAATCTCGATGCCGTTGCAGCGCCGGCAGGCGACATGACCGTGCTGTGCGGCCCCGGCTGGCCGGGCGTGCTGCTGCACGAGGCGGTGGGCCATGGCCTGGAGGGCGATTTCAATCGCAAGGGCACCAGCGCCTTTTCCGGCCGCATCGGCGAGCGCGTCGCGGCACCGGGCGTGACCGTGGTCGACGACGGCTCGATCCATGATCGCCGCGGCTCGCTCTCGATCGACGACGAAGGCACGCCGACGCGCGAGACGGTGCTGATCGAGGACGGCATCCTCAAGGGCTATATGCAGGACCGCCTCAACGCCCGGCTGATGGGCGTCGAGCCGACCGGCAACGGGCGTCGTGAGTCGTTCCAGCACGCGCCGATGCCGCGGATGACCAACACCTTCATGAAGGGCGGCAAGGACGATCCCGCCGAGCTGCTCACGCGCGTGAAGAAGGGCATCTATGCCAAGAGCTTCGGCGGCGGGCAGGTCGACATTGTCTCGGGCAAGTTCGTATTTTCGTGCACCGAGGCGTACCTCATCGAGAACGGCAAGCTCGGCGCCCCGATCAAGGGCGCGACGCTGATCGGCGACGGGCCGACCGTGCTCCACCGCGTGACCGGCATCGGCAACGACTTCGCGCTCGACGAGGGCATTGGCATGTGCGGCAAGGGGGGCCAGTCGGTCCCCGCCGGTGTCGGTCAGCCGACGCTGCTGGTGGAAGGACTGACGGTGGGCGGGACGGCGGCGTGATCAGCCGCTACCGGTAAGCACGTCGATCGCGCCGAGGATGCGGAAACGCTCCTCGGCCAGCGATCCGACCCGCTCGCGCAACTCGGCGGTGCGAATCGCGGCGGCGAATTCCGTCATCAGCACCCACGTCTCACCGTTCACGTCGAATTGCGGATGCAGTCGCGGCGTCGTCGGGGCGCTTTCGCCAGGCTTCGCGAGCGGAATGACGAAGCGCGTACCGATCGTTGCGAGACCATCGGCCTGGCAGTCGATCACCAGACCACCGCCCGCCAGTCGATGCACGTCGAATTGCGCCATCAGAACAGACGATAGCGCTCGAGCGGCAATCCATTCTCTTCGACCCAGCGGTTATGGGCTTCGGCCCATTCGCGATTCTCTTCCTGCCAACGCCGGTCGCGCTCTGCCTTGGCGGCGGCGCGGATTGCGGCTTCGCAGACCTGGGAGAGATTCAGGCCCACTTCACGCCCCGCAGCCACCACGCCCGTGTCGAGCGACAGGTTCACCGCCTTGCGCTTGCCGGACGCGATCGGATCGTGCTTCATGCGGATAAGCTATGCGCATGCCCCATGCGCGTCAATCATCGGAGGCCGGCATGGCACTCGTCGAACTCGGCCGGTTCAACCGGCAGGAAGCCTTCATCGTCCAGGGGCGGCTGGAGGATGAGGACATCCCCAGCTTCGTGTTCGACGCCGGCGCCAGCATCGCCGACGGCAGCTATCTGCTGATCCCGGTGCGGGTGATGGTCGACGACGAGGACCTCGCCGCCGCCCGTGCCATCGTCGACGCGGCGGGTGGCCCTACGCCGTAATCCCCTGGAGCAGCTTGGGCACGTCGCCGCTCTCGCCGCGCGCCTCGCCCATGAACCAGGACTTGAGCGGCGGGATCCGGTCCACCGCCGACAGGCCGAAGCGCCGCACCGCATTGGGCAGCGCGCCGGGGATGCCGAACAGCCGGGTGAGCCCGTCGGTTGCCAGCGAAACCATGAAGGTGTCGAGCCCACGCCAGCGCTGGTAGCGGGCGAGCAGCTCGGGATCGCCCATGTCGAGCCCCAGCCTTTTGCCGTCGACCAGCACCTCGACCAAGGTCGCCACGTCGCGGAAGCCGACATTGACGCCCTGCCCCGCGATCGGATGGATGCCGTGCGCCGCGTCGCCGACCAGCGCCAGCCGCTCGGCGGTGATCCAGGCGGCGTGGTGGAATCCCAGCGGATAGGAGGAGCGCGCCGACAGCGGCCCCAGCTTGCCGAGAAATCCGCCCATCTTCTTCTCGGCCTCGGCCAGATAGGCGCGGTCCGAGATCTTGTGCATCGCCGCCGCGTCGCGGGCATGGACGGTCCACACCACCGCCGAGCGATGGCCGTTTTCGTCGTCGAGCAGCGGCAAGATGGCGAACGGGCCCTGGGGGTAGAAGATCTCGAAGGCGATATTCTCGTGGCTGCGCTCGTGGCCCAGCGTCGCGATCATCGCGGCATGGTCATAGGTCCAGCGCGCGACCTTGAAGCCCGCCGAATCGCGGGTGGGCGAATTGCGTCCCTCCGCCGCGATCAGCAGCTGCGCACGCACCGTCGCGCCCGAATCGAGCGTCGCCACCACGCCGTGCGGGCCGCGTTCGACCGAGACTGCGCGCGTCTGCATCCGCACGTCTGCCAGCGGCGCCGCCTGCGCCGCCTCGAACAGCGCGGTGCGTAGCACGCGGTTCTCGAACATATGGCCGAGCGCGCCGTCATCGGCGTCCGGCGCGAAGTCGAGCTTGCCCGGCGCCAGCCCGTCGGAGACGCGGATGCCCTCGATCGGGCACCCCTTCCCCGCCAGCCGCCCGGCGACGCCGATCGCCTCGAACATCCGCATCGGCGCGCTCGCGATCGCCGAGGCGCGGCCGTCGAAGCTCGCGGCGAGGATGGTTTCCGGGTCCGCCGGATCGATCACGATCGAACTGATGCCATGCGCGTCGAGCGCAACCGCCAGCGCGCTGCCGACCAGCCCGCCGCCGAGGATGAGAATGTCCGCCTGGTCCATAAAGACCGCCCTAGCAGGTTCGCACGCCCCTGCCAGCCGTCAACAGGTGCAGGGCGGCGAACGGAGGGGCCCTGCCTTGACGCCGGACTCCGCAGGCGCGATGATTCCGAGAGTTTTCCTTGCAGATCCGGAGGCTGGACGATGGCGTCCCGCGCAGAGGCGCCGCATTGGCGCGACACGATGAAGGCGGGCGTCCGTCGCGGCGGATTCGTCCTGGCGGGCACGGCACTGTTCGTGCTGACGGTCGCGCTGGTGCTGGCGCTGGTCAGCTACCATGCCTCGGATCCGGCGCTGAACACCGCCGCTGGCGGCCCGGCGCGCAACTGGCTGGGCCCGGTGGGCGCCTGGATCGCCGACATTCTCTACACGCTGATCGGCCTGCCGGTGCTGCTGCTCGCCCCCGTCGGCTTGCTCTCCGCGCATCGGATGATGATTGACCGGCCGATCGAGCGCCCCCGCCGGATGATCGGCAGCGCGGCGGTTGCTGCCGCGCTGGCCGCGATCGGGCTCGGGCTGCTCCATTTCGACTGGTCGCTGCCGCTCGACTGGCGGCTGCCCGCCGGCATGGGCGGGCTGATCGGGCTGTCGATCGCCGGCGGCGTGGACTGGCTGATCGGGCTCGCCGGAGACCCCGCCGTGTCCTTCTGGGTCGGGCGCGGGATCGGGCTGCTGCTGCTGCTCGGCGGGTTGTGGCTATGGTGGATGCGGCTGGAGTTCAGCTCGCCGCTGCGCCTGTTCCGCATGCCACGCTTCACCCGCTCGACCGGTGAGGAACGCATTGTCACCGCCCCCGAAGGCACCGGCTTCCGCGCCCGGCCGCAGAGCGTGTCCGCCTTCGAGGCAGATCCCGATGACGACGACGACCTGCCCTTCGACCGCGATCCGCCCCGCGCCGCCGAGCCGCGCCGCGTGGTGATCCCGGACAACCGCCCCGGGCCAGTGATCGCCGACCGCACCATCTCCACCGCCCCCGCCCGCGCGAAGCCGCCGGTGCAGGCCGCGCTCGACTTCAAGGACAGCTACCAGCTGCCCCCGCTCGACCTGCTCACCCCGCCGCCCGCCAACCGCACCTCGACGGTCGACAAGGCCGCGCTGGAGCGCAACGCCCGGCTGCTCGAAAGCGTGCTCGAGGACTTCCATGTGAAGGGCGAGATTGTCGAGGTCCGCCCCGGCCCGGTCGTCACCATGTACGAGCTGGAGCCGGCAAGCGGCATCAAGGCCAGCCGTGTGATCCAGCTGGCCGACGACATCGCCCGCAACATGAGCGCGATCTCCGCCCGCGTCGCCACCATCCCCGGCCGCACCGTGATGGGCATCGAGCTGCCCAACGCCACTCGGGAAAGCGTGAGCCTGCACGAGCTGATCGGCAGCCAGCAGTTCGAGGAACAGGGCGCCACCCTGCCCGTGGTGCTCGGCAAGAACATCGCCGGCGAGCCGGTGATCGCGGATCTCGCGCCTATGCCGCATCTGCTCGTCGCCGGCACCACCGGCTCGGGCAAGTCGGTGGGGCTCAACTGCATGATCCTGTCGCTGCTCTATCGGCTCACGCCCGAGCAGTGCCGGCTGATCATGATCGATCCGAAGATGCTGGAACTCAGCATGTACAAGGACATCCCCCACCTGCTCGCCGACGTGGTGACCGATCCGCCCAAGGCGGTGCGCGCGCTCAAATGGGCGGTCGAGCAGATGGAGGATCGCTACCGGATGATGGCCTCGGTCAACGTCCGCAGTCTGGCGAGCTACAACGACAAGGTGCGCACCGCCAAGGCCAAGGGCCAGACGCTCGGCCGCAAGGTGCAGGTCGGCTATGATCCGGAGACCGGCAAGCCGATCTACGAGGAAGAGACGCTCGATCTGCAGGTGCTGCCGCTGATCGTCGTCATCGTCGACGAGCTGGCCGACCTGATGATGACCGCGGGCAAGGAAGTCGAATTCCTCATCCAGCGCCTCGCGCAGAAGGCGCGCGCGGCGGGCATCCACCTGATCATGGCGACGCAGCGCCCCTCGGTCGACGTCATCACCGGCGTGATCAAGGCGAACCTGCCGACCCGGATCAGCTTCCACGTCACCTCGAAAATCGATTCGCGTACCATCCTGGGCGAACAGGGCGCCGAGCAGCTGCTGGGCAAGGGCGACATGCTGTACATGTCCGGCGGCAAGGGCATCACCCGCGTCCACGGGCCCTTCGTCAGCGACGACGAGGTCCAGGCGGTCACCGATTTCTGGCGGGCGCAGGGCGCGCCGGATTACATCTCGGCGGTTACCGAGGAGCCCGAGGACGGCGGCTTCACCCTCGAGGGCGCGCCCGATGGCGAGGACAGCCCCGAGGAGCAGACCTATCGCCGCGCGGTGCAGCTGGTCGCAGAGAGCCAGAAGGCCTCGACCTCGTGGCTGCAGCGCCAGCTGCGCGTCGGCTACAACTCGGCGGCACGGCTGATCGAACGGATGGAGCGCGAGAATCTGGTGTCCAAGCCGGACCATGTCGGCCGGCGCGAGGTGTTGATGGATACCGAGGGGCGGCCGCTCTAAAGGCGGATCGAATCGCTGCGGTAATGGGTTCACGGCCCATTCAAGCCGCTGCGCTTATGCCGGCGATCTGCAATTCGGAGAAGAACCCCGTGTTTTCGCGCCCCTTGGCCCTTTCCATGCTCGCCGCGCCGCTGCTGGTGGCGGCGGCGCCCGCCCCCGCGCCCGAGCTCGCCCAGGTGCAGCAGCATCTGAAGGGCATTTCGACGATGACCGCCGATTTCACGCAGGAGGACCGCAACGGCCGGGTTGTGACCGGCGTGCTGACGCTGAAGCAACCCGGCAAGATCCGCTTTCAATATGAGAAAGGCGTGCCGCAACTGATCGTCGCCGACGGCAAGAGCCTGTATTTTATCGATTATCAGGTGCGCCAGGTGCAGCGCTGGCCCACCGGCAATTCGCCGCTGCGGGTGCTGCTGGATCCCGGCCGCGACATCAGCGGCTATGCGCAGGTGAAGCCAACCGCCGACTCGCGCGTGATCTCTGTCGAAATCCATGATCCGAAGCACCCGGAATACGGACGCATCACCATGGTGTTTCAGAAGGACGGCACGGCTCCGGCCGGGCTGAAGCTGCAGGGCTGGGTGGCGCTGGACGCGCAGAACAACCGCACCACGATCCGGCTGGCCAGCCAGCGCTTCAACGGGCCGGTGGCGGACTCGGCCTTTCGCTGGAACGACCCGCGGACCCAGGTCCGCACGCATTAATTTTCGTATAGCGCAATCGTTCATCCAAGCGACAGGTTTGCTCGTCTATCAGGGCAAGGCGGAAGGGGTTGCTGCCCGGGATTTTTCCCCCTGTTGCCCGGCTTCATGCCCCCTCCCCCTGCGTGACGAACGCTAGGTCGGCCCTCGCTCCATTGCCCCCGGAGCGGGGGCCTTTCCTTTTGGGCGGCCCATCCATGATATACTGGTACTTCGGCGCGGACTTGCTACATCGGCGCGCGTGAAGATCGCCTCCTGGAACATCAATTCCGTCCGCTTTCGCATCGCCATCGTCGAGCAGTTCCTGCGCGAGGAGGTGCCTGACATCCTGTGCCTGCAGGAGACCAAGGTGATCGACGGCGACTTCCCCGAAGCGCCGTTCCGCGACCTCGGCTATACCCACATCATCAAGCACGGCCAGCGGATGCACCACGGCGTGGCGATCATCGCCCGCGTGCCTGTGGCCGAGGACGATCGACTCGACTGGCAGGCCAACCAGGAAGCCCGCCATGTCGGCGTGCGGCTGCCGAACGGCGTGCGACTCGAGAATGTCTATGTTCCCGCCGGTGGCGACGTGCCCGACCGAGCGGTGAACCCGAAGTTCGGCCAGAAGCTCGATTTTGTGGCACGGATGACGGAATGGTCCGCCCAACTCGACGTGCCGACGATCCTGACCGGCGATTTCAACATCGCGCCGCTCGAATCGGACGTGTGGAGCCACAAGCAGCTGCTCGACGTGGTCAGCCATACGCCGATCGAGGTGGAGGCGCTGGGCCGCCTCCAGGCGGCGCATGGGTGGGTGGATCTCGGCCGCAAGTTCATCCCGGCACCGGCGCGCTGCTACACCTGGTGGAGCTACCGCGCGAAAGACTGGGCTGCCTCCGATCGCGGGCGGCGGCTCGACCATATGTGGGCCAGCCCCGAGATCGCCGAGAAGGCGGTGGCGCACAAGGTGTGCGAGCCGTGCCGCTCCTGGATCAAGCCCTCGGACCATGTACCGATCGTGACGGAGTTCGACTTTTGAGCAATCCGCGCGCCGCCGCCGAAGCCGTGGACGCACTGCGCCGCGGTTGGCCGATCGCCATTCGGGGCGTGGAAGGCACCCTCCGGCTGCTCGCGATCGAGACCGCCGACGGTGCGCGGCTGAGGGATTTCGACCCGGCCGGGGCTGCGCCGGTGCTGCTCTCGGCCGGCCGCGCGGCGACGCTGAAGCTGGCCAACCAGCGCGATGCGGCAACGCCGGACGCGCCGGTGCTCATCGAGCGGGTCGACTGGCTCGATTTCGACGCGGCGACCGCGCTCGCCGATCCGCAATTCGATCTCGCGACGCCGCTCAAGGGCCCCTTCCGCGCGATTCCGGTGGTGCAGGCCGACGCCGCGGCGGCGGCGCTGCGGCTGGCGCGGATCGCTGGGCTGCTCCCCGCCTTCTTCGTGCTGGAAGGCGATGCGGGGGACGCAATCACCCTCGCCGATATCGACGCACATGAGGATGCCGATCGCCTGCGGATCGTCGGTCGCGCGCGACTGCCGGTTGAAGCCGCCGAGGACGCCGAAATCGTGGCCTTCCGCACCGACGAGATGCCGGGCGAGCATATCGCGCTGCTGATCGGCCAGCCGAACGGCGAGGCGCCGCTGGTGCGGCTGCACAGCGAATGCCTGACCGGAGACATGCTCGGCAGTCTGAAATGCGATTGCGGACCGCAGCTGAAGGCCGCGATCGCGGAGATATCGAAGAGCGGCTGGGGCATCTTGCTCTATCTGCGCCAGGAAGGGCGCGGCATCGGCCTGATCAACAAGCTGCGCGCCTATGCGCTGCAGGACCAGGGCTTCGACACGGTCGACGCCAACACCCGGCTCGGCTTCGCGATCGACGCGCGCAACTTCCGGGTGGCGGCGCGGATGCTGAACCTGCTCGGCCAACCGCGCATCCGGCTGCTCACCAACAACCCGCAAAAGGTGGAGACGCTGCGCGCCGCCGGTGTCGACGTGCTGGAGCGCGTGCCGCACGTGCTGCCGGCGAACCCGCACAATGCGCGGTATCTGGCGACCAAGCGCGACCGGACCGGGCACGAGTTTTGAACTGACCGTGCTCCTGCGAAACAGGAGCACGGCAAGGCCGTCAGCCGATCAGCCGGGCGACCTCGTCGAAATCATGGGCGATGTGCTGCACGCCCAGCGCCTTGAGCCGCTCGCCGTGATCGGCCGCGCAGTGCGCGCCCGCACATAGCCCGATCACCGTCGCGCCCGAGGCGACGGCGCCCGTCACGCCAACCGGCGAATCCTCGAGGATCACGCAATCCTCGATCGGCACGCCCAGCGCGGCGGCAGCGTGGAGGTAGAGATCGGGTGCCGGCTTGCCGTTGGCAACATGCTCGCGGCCGCTGAACAGCTTGTCGCCGAACAGATCGCGGACGCCGAGATGGCGGAGATGCGTGTCGAGCCAGTGGCTTGGGCTCGACGAGGCGATCGCCTTGGGCAGATCCTTGGGCAGGCTCTCGAGGAAGCGCAGCGCACCGGCCACCGCCGGCAGCCCCTCCGCCAAGGCGCGGGCATCTTCCTCCGCACGGGCCTCATGGAAGCCCTCGGGGATCGCGCGGCCGATCCAGTTCTCGATCGCGGCGAGGAAATCATGTCCCGCCAGCCCCATGAAGTTCGCCATCGAATGTTCGGGCGTGGTCGGATGGCCGATGCTGGTCAGATAGTCGGCGATCTGCTTGTTGCCGGCATATTCGCTCTCCAGCAGCACCCCGTCGAAGTCAAAGATGAGGCCGGCGAAGCGCACAGGGATCGTGGTGGGCAGGCGAGTCATCTCGTTCATGCGCGGTCTCCGAACAGCGCCGTGCCGACGCGGATATGGGTGGCGCCGAGCGTCACCGCGGTTTCGTAGTCGCTCGACATGCCCATGCTGAGCCCGCCCAGCCCGTGGTCGCGCGCCAGCTTGGCGAGCAGCGCGAAATAGGGGGCGGCTTCCAGACCCGCAGGCGGCACGCACATCAGGCCGGCGACCGGCAGGCTGGCGGTCTTTGCCTCGCCGAGCAGCGCGGGCAGATCGGCAACCGGGCAGCCGCCCTTTTGCGGCTCGTCGCCGATATTGACCTGGAGGAAGCAGGCCGGGCGGCGATCCGTCTTGTCCATCGCCTTGGCCAGCGCCGCCACCAGCGACGGCCGGTCGACGCCGTGGATCGCGTCGAACAGGGCAACGGCTTCGTCTGCCTTGTTCGACTGGAGCTGGCCGACCAGGTGCAGTTCAATGCCGGAAGTTGTCTCGCGCAACTGCGGCCACTTGCCCTGTGCTTCCTGTACGCGGTTCTCGCCGAACACGCGCTGCCCGGCATCGATCAGCGGCTGGATCGTCGCGGCGTCGCGCGTCTTGGAAACGGCGATGAGGGTGATGTCGGCAGGCTGGCGGCCGGCGATCTTGGCGGCGCGGGCGATCGCGGTCTGCACCGCGGCGAGCCGCTGGCTGGCATCGTCTTGAAGCATGGGGCGGGCTATAGGCATGGTGATGCCGACCCGCCACCCCCCAATCCCGCGCCTGTGGCTGATGACCGACCCTCGCTTGGGCGACGGGCTATGGGATGCGCTGGAGCGGCTGCCGCGCGGCAGCGGCATCATCTTCCGTCATTATCAGCTGCCCCTGGACCAGCGACGCGCCCTGTTCGCGCGGATCGCGCAGGTAGCGCGGCGGCGCAGGCTGGTGCTGCTGCGCGCCGGGGCGCATCCGATGCGCGGCGAGGCGGGCACGCACGGCCGGCGCGGGCGCGGACTGACGACCTGGCCGGTGCACTCGCGGCGCGAAGCGGTGGCGGCGATCCGGGCGGGCGCGGACGCGCTGCTCGTTTCCCCCGCCTTTCCGACACGTTCGCACCCAGGCGCGGCGGCGCTAGGCCCGGTGCGATTCGGCCTGCTGGTGCGCGGGCTAGACAGGCCGGTGATCGCGCTTGGAGGAATGAACGCGGCGCGGGCGAAACGCCTGCAGCCGTTTGGAATTCGCGGATGGGCGGCGATCGACGCGTGGGCGCCGGCCTGAACCGATCAGAAGCGGAAGGCGGTGCCGATATAGATCGCCTGGCTGTCGCGGCGATTGTCGTTCGTCAGCTGCTGCAGGCGATCGCGCTCGCTCTTGTACCGAACGCCGGCCGTCAGCGCGAGGTTACGCGACACCGAATAGGATCCACCGAGATCGAGCGCATAGCTCGGCTTCTCGCCGATCAGCACGGGCGCCTGCACCAGCGGCCGATCGTCGATCGCCGCGATCCGGCCACTCACGCGCTTGCCGCTGTAGCTGACGCCAACTTCCTTGCGCTCGCGGCTGCCCGGCTGGTCGACGAGATCGACGCGCGTGACATCCCCGGACAGGGCGACACGGCGCCAACCTACCGAGACGCCCAGATTATAGGCGATCGGAGCGAGACTGACGGCGCTGGGCTTGGCGGCGGGGATCCGGCTGTCGACTTCGACCGCGCGCGTCGAGCGGGCGCGGACAGCGACCATCAGCGCACGATTTGAACCGGTACGCGAATCGGCCGGAGTGAAGCGGAAACCCGAATCGGCGAGGCCGCTGCGCGCGAGCACGGCAGCCAGCTTCGGATCGGCCGCGGCGGGCGTGAAACCACCGGCGCCATTCAGCGTCAGCGGCGTGGAACGAACGGCAGCCCTTGCCAGGCGGTCTCGTTCTTGCGCCTGAAGCGCCGGAGACACGGCGAGGCCGGCGACGCAAAGCGCCCCCACCCCAAGTCCCGTCATCCAGCGAACCAAACGCATCTGCATTCCTCTCTTATGGGTGCCCGTACCACGAAACGAAGCCGACGTTCCACCGGTGACAGCGATTTTCCGCCAAGTGTTGCAGCATACCCACAGATTCAAGCAGAAATCGTCCAACGGTGCCCGTCGCGTCGCGCCTTGCTCCCGCCACATCACACCCTATAGATGCTCGCACTCATTCCCTTGCCCGGTAGGAAGTACGACGTCCATGAACCGCCTGTTGCGCTTTGCGATCCTGGGGTCGCTCGCTGTTTCCGTCTCCGCCTGCGGTGGCAAGGGGCGCCCGCAAGCCGATCTGGCGGCGTCCAAGGTCACCACCATCGGCGTCAACGCTTATCTTTGGCGTGCCAGCCTCGACACGCTGAGCTTCATGCCGCTGCTCCAGACCGATTCGAACGGCGGCGTGATCGTCACCGACTGGTATGTGAACCCCAACGTCCCGACCGAACGGATGAAGGTGACGGTGACCGTGCTGGACCAGGATCTGCGCGCCGATGCGCTGCGGGTCGCGGCGCTGCGCGAAGTGAACCGCAACGGCGCCTGGGTCTCGGCCCCCGTGCAGGCAGCCACCGTCCAGAAGCTCGAGGACATCATCCTGACCCGCGCACGCGACCTGCGCCGCGCGGCCGTCGCGACCAACTAATCGGAATCCCATCATGGCGTCTCGCTTCAATCCCTTGAAGGCGGACGCGGCGTGGCAGAAGGCGTGGGAGGAAAACCGCACCTTCGCCGCCCGCGACGATTCGCCCAAGCCGAAGTCCTATGTGCTCGAGATGTTCCCCTATCCCTCGGGGCGCATCCATATGGGCCATGTGCGCAACTACACGATGGGCGACGTGCTGGCGCGCTTCCGCCGGATGAAGGGCATGGAAGTGCTCCATCCGATGGGCTGGGACGCCTTCGGCATGCCCGCCGAAAATGCCGCGATGGAAAAGAAGGTCCATCCCGGCGCCTGGACCCGCCAGAACATCGCGACGATGAAGGCGCAGCTCAAGCGCCTCGGCTTCGCGCTCGACTGGACGCGCGAGATCGCCACCTGCGAGCCCGACTATTACGGCCAGGAACAGGCGCTGTTCCTCGACCTGTACGAAGCCGGGCTGGTCTATCGCAAGGAAAGCGCGGTCAACTGGGACCCGGTCGACATGACCGTGCTCGCCAACGAGCAGGTGATCGACGGGCGCGGCTGGCGCTCGGGCGCGCTGGTCGAGCGGCGCAAGCTCAACCAGTGGTTCCTCAAGATCACCGATTTCGCCGACGACCTGCTCGAAGGGCTGAAGGGCCTCGAGCATTGGCCGGACAAGGTGAAGCTGATGCAGGAAAACTGGATCGGCAAGTCGGAAGGCCTGCAGTTCACCTGGAGCCTGTCCAACGGCGAAGGGCTGACCGTCTACACCACGCGGCCGGACACGATCTTCGGCGCGAGCTTCGTCGCGATCGCGGCGGACCACCCGATCGCGCAAGCGCTCGCCGCGGGCGACCCGCAAGTGCAGGCGTTCATCGAGCGCTGCAAGCAGGGCGGCACCACCGCGGCCGAGCTGGAGACGCAGGAAAAACTCGGCTGGAACACCGGGCTCACCGCGCAGCATCCGTTCGACGCGAGCTGGCAGGTGCCGGTCTATATCGCGAACTTCGTGCTGATGGACTATGGCACCGGCGCGGTGTTCGGCGTGCCGGCGCATGATCAGCGCGACTTCGAATTCGCGACCAAGTACGCGCTGCCGATCCGTCGCGTCGTCTCCGAAGGCGACAAGACCGCGCCTGCGTTCGACGGCACCGAGGCCTATACCGGCCCCGGCACGCTGGTGAACTCGCACTTCCTCGACGGTCTCGACGTGGTCGATGCCAAGCGCGAAGTGATCCGCCGCGCCGAGGAAGGCAATTGGGGCACCGGCAGCACCGTGTGGCGCCTGCGCGACTGGGGCGTCAGCCGCCAGCGCTATTGGGGCACCCCGATCCCGATCATCCATTGCGAGGATTGCGGCCCCGTCGGCGTGCCGAAGGAACAGCTGCCGGTCACGCTGCCCGAAGACGTGTCGTTCGACGTCCCCGGCAACCCGCTCGACCGCCACGCGACGTGGAAGCATGTCGATTGCCCGAAATGCGGCAAGCCCGCGCGGCGCGAGACCGACACGCTCGACACCTTCGTCGATTCGAGCTGGTATTTCCTGCGTTTCGCCAGCCAGCCGAGCGACCAGCCTTTCGACAAGGCGGTGGCAGAGCAGTGGCTGCCGGTCGGCCAGTATATCGGTGGCGTCGAGCATGCGATCCTGCACCTGCTCTACGCGCGCTTCTTCACCCGCGCGCTGCGCCATATCGGCCGCATCGACGTGGCCGAGCCGTTCGCGGGACTGTTCACCCAGGGCATGGTCACCCACGCCAGCTATTATCAGCTCGAAGAGCATGAGGGGCTGGAGCGGAAGGTCTATTTCGAGCCGTCCCAGGTCTCATTCCGCGCCGACGGATCGGCCTATCTGACCGACACCGGCGCCGAGGTCATCGTCGGCCGCGTCGAGAAGATGTCGAAGTCGAAGAAGAACACCGTCGATCCGACCGAGATCGTCGACCAGTATGGCGCCGACGCGACCCGCTGGTTCGTGCTCTCCGACAGCCCGCCCGAGCGCGACCTGGAGTGGAGCGAGAGCGGCATCGAAGGCGCCTGGCGCTTCGTCAACCGCTTGTGGCGCCTGTTCGACGGCCTGGAAGCCGCTGAGGGCGAGGACAAGGATCTCGACCGCAAGCTCCACCGCACCATCGCCGGTGTCGCCGAGGACATCGAGGCGCTGACCTTCAACAAGGCCGTCGCCAAGCTCTACGAGCTGACCGCGGCGATCGAGAAGGCCAAGCCCTCCGCCTCGCGCACCGCCGCGATCCGCACGCTGGTCCGCATCGTTGCGCCGATGGTCCCGCACATCGCCGAAGAGGCCTGGGCCGCGATGGGCGAGACCGGCATGATCGCCGACGCCGAATGGCCGGCGGTCGATCCGGCGCTGCTGATCGACGACGAAGTGACGATCGCGGTGCAGGTCAACGGCAAGCTGCGCGACACGCTGGTCATGCCGAAGGGCGCCGCCAAGGACGTCGTCGAGGCCGCGGCACTTGCGTCGGACAAGATCGTTCGGCTGCTCGAAGGCAACGCGCCGCGCAAGATCATCGTGGTGCCCGATCGATTGGTGAACATCGTCGCATGACAAAGGCCCCTGCCCTGCTCGCTCCCCTTGCCCTGGCGCTCTCCGCGTGCGGGCTGCATCCGATGTACCAGGGGGGCAGCGGAGGCACGGTCGCCTCGACGCTGGCGGCAGTGGAAGTCGCCCCGATCGAGGGCCAGTCCGGCTGGCTGGTGACGAACGCGCTGAAGGACCGGCTGGATAATCGCGGCACCGCCGCAGCCTATCGCCTTGAAGTGCGGCTCGACGACCGGATCATCGGGCTGGGCGTGCGGCGCGACGATTCGGTGTCGCGCGAGCGGCGGACGCTGCGCGCGCGCTACCAGTTGATCGACGTGCGGAACGGCCAGGTGGTGCTCGACGCCACCGCCGGATCGGATGCCGGCATCGACGTGGTCGGATCCGAATATGCGACGATCGCAGCCGAGAAGAGTGCGCTGGAGCGGCTTTCCGGCATCGTCGCAGACCAGATCGTAGCGCGCATCGCCCGCTATGTGCGCAATGGCGGCACCCCGCCGGCGCAATGAAGGCCAATGCGGGCCAAATCCGCGCGGCGGTAGAGGCGCCAAAGCCGGACATCCGGCTGTACCTGCTCCATGGCCCTGACGAGGCCGGCGCGGCCGATCTGGCGGCGCGGCTCGGCAAGGCGCTGGGCCCGGAGGCGGAGCGAATCGACATCGACATGAAGGCGCTGCGCGACCAGCCCGGGCTACTCGCCGACGAAGCTGCGTCACTCTCGCTGTTCGGCGGTGCGCGGTACATTCGCGTGCAGGGTATCGAGGAAGGCGCGGCCGAAGCAGTGGCGCTGCTGCTCGGCGCCGAGCGCGCGGGCAATCCGGTGGTGGCGATCGGCCCGAACCTGAAGACCAGCGGCAAGCTGGTGAAGGCGGCGATCGCCGCGCCCAGCGCCATGGCCTTCGCCTGCTATGTTCCCGAAGGCGCGGGCGCGGCGCAGCTGGCGGGCACGATTGCGCGCGAGCACGGGCTGCGCCTGACCGGCGACGTGCCGCATCGGATGGCGAGCGCCGCCAATGGCGACCGCGCAATCCTGACGCGCGAGATCGAGAAGCTGGCGCTGTTTCTCGACGCCGATCCCGAACATCCGCGCGACGCCGACGGTACGGCGCTGGACGCGATCGGCGCCGATCTGGGCGAAGGCGAGCTGTTCGGGGCGATCGAGGCGGTGCTCGACGGACGCGTGGCGGAAGTCGGCGAGGAACTGGCCAAGATGGGCGAAAGCGGCGGATCGGCGATCCCGCTGATGCGGCAGCTGGTCCGCCGATTGATGACGCTGGCCGAGTTGCGCGCCGAGATGGACCAGGGCGCCAGCGTCGACGACGCGATGGAGCGCCACCGCGTGTTCTTCAAGGAACGCCCCGCCACCGGCCGCGCGCTCCGCCGCTGGTCCGCCCCCCAGATCGCGCGGGCGATCGAACGGGTCAGGCTGGCCGAGCGTGCGATGATGCGCAGCGGCAGTGCCGGGGAATTGCTGGCCGAAGTGGAATGCGTCGCCATCGCCCGCGCCGCGGCACGGGCGAAGGGCTAGGGGCCTCAGCCCGCCTTGGCGAGGGCGTCGAACGCCTTCAGCCGGGCAAGCAACGCCGGCATTTCCGCGAGCGGCACCATGTTCGGGCCGTCGCTGGGCGCGGTGTCCGGCTTTTCATGGGTTTCGATGAACACCGCCGCGACGCCCACGGCGACAGCAGCGCGGGCGAGCGCCGGTACGAATTCGCGCTGACCACCCGAACTGGTGCCCTGCCCGCCCGGCTGCTGCACCGAATGGGTGGCATCGAACATCACCGGATAGCCGGTCTGCGCCATGATCGGCAGCGCGCGCATGTCACTGACCAGCGTGTTGTAGCCGAAACTGGCGCCGCGCTCGCACAGGATGATGTTCTCGTTGCCCGAGGACGCGAGCTTCTTCGCGACGTTCTTCATGTCCCAGGGCGCGAGGAACTGGCCCTTCTTGACGTTGATCGCACGGCCGGTCTGGGCGGCGGCGACGAGCAGGTCGGTCTGGCGGCAGAGAAAGGCGGGGATCTGGAGCACGTCGACTGCTTCCGCAACCGGCGCGCACTGGCCGGCATCGTGCACGTCGGTCAGCACCGGGCAGCCGAACTTCGCCTTCAGATCGGCGAAGACCTGGAGCGCCGCGCTCATGCCGATGCCGCGCGGCGCGTCGATCGAGGTGCGGTTCCCCTTGTCGAACGAGCTCTTGTAGATGAAGCCGATGCCGAGATCGGCGCAGAGATCGGTCAGCGCCTCGGCCATTTCGAAGGCGTGTTCGCGGCTTTCCATCGCACAGGGGCCTGCGACAAGCACGACCGGCTTGTCGTTGGCGATTTCAAGAGCACCGACCTTGACCGTCTTCATCTTCAAATCCTTCAAAACGCCCCGCATTCGGCGAGGATCGCATCCACGTCGCGACCGCGCGCCGCCTGCATCCGGATGCGTGCCTCGTTCGACAGCACGTTCCAGGCGGCTTCCTCGATCTCGGGCCACAGCGCCCGCGGGACCGCCACTATCCCATCCGCATCGGCAAATACCACATCGCCGTTGGCGATGGTGACGTCGCCCATAACAATCGGGCGGTTCATTGCCTTCAGCGTGCCTTCGTACTTGATGTCGTCGCAGGTCTGGCCGCGGGCATAGACGGGCAGCCCCAGCGTGCGCACATCGGCGGTATCGCGTGTCGCCCCGTCGATCACCGCGCCGACCGCGCCCGAGCGGATCGCGAGATTGGCGTTGAGATCGCCGAAATAGGCATATTCGGGCAGATCGGTGGCGACCATGATGACGTCGCCCGGCCGCACGAAGCGATAGGATTGCAGCGCGCCATAGATGCCGTTCCACGGCCCATCGGGCGAGCGATCCGGCCGCTCCGGCAGCGCGCCGAGCTGGACAGTCTTGGCGCGACCGAGGAACTTGCCGCCGCTGGTCGGGCGCAGCGCCTTGGGCAGGACGACGCGGTGGCCGCGCTCCTTGAGGATATCCGACAATACCGGCGAAGAGAGGTGCGGCAGCATCGCGCGGAAGCGCGTCACCTCCGCCTGGCGATAGCCTGCGGCGACCGTCTCTGCGATCACCAGATCATGATGGTGGTTGATGTCGATCTGTTCGATCGGATCGAGATCGAACAGGATCGGCCGGGTGCCGAAGCGGCGCGTGGCGGCGCCCTCGCCGGTGCGGCGGACGATGTAGAGGCTCATCGCCTCCACGATCGTTTCCGGCAGCTCGACACTGTTGGGAATGCGGCCGGTGCCATAGGCGGGGCCCTGCCCGGTCCAGCAATATTGCTTGGCGCGCGTGACCGCGACGAGGCTGTCCGCCTCCGGATCGGCAAGCAGGCGTTCGATCGCGCGGCCGATCGTCTCGGCGGTGACGAACGGCGCGGTGCAGAGCAGCTGGATCCAGATATCCGCATCGGGGCGCTGCGAACATTCCCAGGCGAACATGGCATGCCCGTCGGTGGCGTTGCTGGCCAGCTCGGCGGGGCGTTGCAGCCAGGTGACCGGCAGGTCGTCCGCAAGCGCTGCGATGCCCGCGCTTTCGGTGTCCAGGCACACTTCGGTGATCGCCGTGCAGTCGAGCGCCTGAACAAGCTTGCGCTTGAACAAGTGTTCGCCATCCAGAATGCGGGTGTTCTTGTCCGCCACCCGCTCACTGCTGCCCTTGGCAGGCACGAAGGCGACGATCTTCAGAGGCTTAGCCATTCAACATATCCTTGGCATGGACCATGCCGTGCAGACGTCCCTCACCGTCGACCACGGGCAGCACCAGAAATCCCCCTTCGCGCTCGCGCAGCATCAGCATCGCATCGCCGAGCGTGGCGGCGATATCGATCACCTGCGGATGCGGCTGCATCAGCGTAGCGGCGGGCGTATCGTACACGTCGCGGCGCGACTGAAAGTGGCGGCGGACATCGCCGTCGACCACCAGGCCGAGCAGCAGGCCGTCCCGATCGACGACGCAGGCAGCACCCATCCGCCGCATCGACATGACGGCGAGCAGATCGGCCACCGGCGCATCGGGCAGCACGGTCGGCAGATCGTCCCCAACGCGCATTAGCGTGCGCACCGGAATCGACTGGCGGCCGAGCAGGCCGGCGGGATGATGGCGCAGGAAATCCATGCGAGTGAAGCCGCGTGTCTGGCTGACCGCCACCGCCAACGCATCGCCGATCGCGAGTTGCAGCGTCGTGCTGGCGGTGGGCGCCATGCCGATATGATCGGCCTCGCCTGCGATCACCGCGGGAATGAGGATATCGACCGCGCGGCCGAGCGGCGAGTCGGGCCTGCCGACCACACCGATCAGCACGCATGCCCGCGCCTTGAGCAGCGGCAGGATGCGCAGAATCTCATCGGTGGTGCCGCTGTTCGAGAAGAGCAGCACGACATTGCCGTCCTGCACCGCGCCGAGATCACCATGCGCGGCCTCGCCGGCGTTGAGCGCGAAGGCGGGCGTGCCCAGGCTGGAAAAGGTGGCAGCGACCTTGGCGGCGATCAGGCCCGACTTGCCCATGCCGAGGCACGTCAGCGGGCTGGCATGGCCGGCAATCACCGCCACAGCGTCGCCGAGCGACGGCGGCAGCACCGCTTCGAACGCCTCGAGCGCGCGGCGTTCGGCGGCGATCACCTCGCCGGCCCAGGCGAGCGCCGGCGAGGCGGCCTCCCGCGTGCGCGCAACGGCACCGAGCTTCATGCCGCCACCTCCAGCGCGGGGTTGCGCACGTTGATGCGAGCGATCGCCGCATCCCAGCGGCCGGGATCGACCGGACGGAGCGCCCGATCGATGACCGTCGCGCCGGTAAGCGCCGGATCGGTGGGATAAAAGGCTTCGTTCGCGAGGTGGTAGGCGAACCAGCGGCGGGCAGCCGCGTCCTCTGCCCGAGCGGCCTTCCCGGTTGCCACCGCCTTCACGAACGCCGCCAGGTCGCCTCGATCGCGCAGCCAGTCGGCGCTGGCGAAACGCGAATGGCGCAGCATCGGCCGGCCGAATGCCGCCGCCAGCGCGAAGCTCTTCGAATCGTGGAGCAGCACGCCATCGACATGCCGCGCCAGCGCGGTGGTGGGCGATACATCGAAGATCGGATCTTCGACATAGACGACATCGTCCAGCGCAAGGACGTAATCGAGGAACGCGTCGCGCTCGACATGCAGCGCGTTGAGCGGATGATCGGTTACGAGAAGCGTGGCGCGGCCCTTCACCGCGGCCGCCGCCTGCGCAACAAGATCGCGATTGCTTGCGCCGCCGGGGCGGTGCTGGAGGTAGAAATTCTCCTCATGCTCATATTCGAGCGGAAGCAGCAGCGTGGGGCGACCCTCGTGCAAGCCCAGCGTGCGGTACACGTCCACGCGATCGAGACAGGCGGCCTGCCAATAAGCCTGCATGTCGGCCCAGGCCGGCGCGAACAGCGCCTCCAGCCGGGCCGCATCGCCGGGGGCCAACTCCGGCATCGCGCCATTGACGAACGGGCTGTCGGTGAAATGGACGGTGTTGGCTGCCGAGACGAGATCGAACGGCGTCGTCACCGCTTCCATGATGTAGCGCACCACGCCCGGGAAAGCGCGCGGCGTATCGAAGTCGGCGGTGCGGCACAGTACAAGATCGGGCGCCAACCCGCGAACATAGGCAATCAGCCCGTCGCGGTCGGCGGGAACGGTACGCAGGGTCGGGTGATCCTCGCCATCGACGATCGCCCATTGCACCGATGGCAGATCGGTGCAGCGGCGCAGTTCGTCCTCGCCCAGGCCGGTGTTGCGCCAGGGAGCGGGCGCGAGAACATGCACCTCCGCGACGCTGGCGACGCGCCGGAGGAGCGGCTCGACGATATGTTCGAACCACCAGGGCGTGACGACGGGCAGATAGAAGAGAATCCTCACGCGCGGGCGCCCGCCCGCGTCGATGTCGGCTTGCCGCCGGTACGTTGGATCTGCTCCGCCATGCCTACTCCGTTGCGCGGTGAAGGCACATTTTCGGCGCCCACCCGTACCTTATAGGAACAGCACGCACCGGCTGGCCGACGACGATAGGAAAAACTTGCCTAGTGCCGCTTTCGGCACCACCGAAGCGCGACGACCGCAGCACCTCCACCCCGAAGCGCCGCTACCTTCCAAGCGATGCATTTGACTTTCAGACGGAAGTACTCGTCTGTTGCAAAAGATGGCCAAACACGGCCACGGCAATAGGGGCCGTTCTGCGTGCAACGTTCGCTGATCCTGATGGGCCTGACCGGGCTGTTGCCGATCGTCTTGCTGGGGGCCGTCTATACGGCGGTCTCGTTGCGCGAACAGCGGAACGCGCTGGATCGCCAGGCCGTGATCGCCAGCCGATCCACCGCCCGGCTGGTGGGGCGCGAAATCGCCGCCAACCTGGACGCGGTGAAGATGATCGGGCGATCACCGACCCTCGATAGGCCTTTGGACCTGGATCGCTTTACGCGATTGGGCATGCGGCTGATGGAGGATCACCCCAACTGGTCCCGGATCAGCGTCGCAGATGCGGGTGGCAATCGCGTGCTGGACCTGCCCGAGCCGATCGGCGGGCGGCTGGGCAAGGTCGTCGAGCCGGAAAGCCTGGCGGCGGCGGTGCGCACCGGCCAGCCGCAGGTGGGCATCGTCGCGGCGGGCCCGGGCGGCGGAAAGGCCTTCGCCATTCGTGCGCCGGCAGCCCGGGCTTCGGGCGTCCGCTATGTCGTATCTGCAGTGCTCCGCGTCGAGGCAATGCGGCCACTGCTGGTGAACGAGGATGTGCCGCCCAGCTGGCGGGTGCGGCTATTCGATCGTCGCGGCACCCTTGTCGCCCAGGCGGGCAAGGCGCCGGCGGGCCCCGTCCATGCCGTGCGTACCCGCGTACCCGAGCTGGGCGGCGGCGAAGTGCGGGTGGAAGTACCCGGCGGCACCTTTGCGGCGCTGACGCGGCAGGCGCGGATGGTGCTGATTGCCGGCGGCATTGTCGCACTGCTGCTGTTCGCGGCGCTCGCGCTGCTGCTGGCGCGCGAACTGCGCCGGTTTCGCCAGCGCGAAGCGGCGGCGGTGCAGGCGCAGCGGCTGGAGGCGCTGGGTCGCCTGACCGGCGGCGTGGCGCACGACCTGAACAATCTGCTGACGCCCGTGCTCGGCGGACTGGACCTGCTGCGCGGCCGCTGCGCCGAGGATGCGAAGGCGATGCGCTATATCGACAGCGCGACGCAAAGCGCGGAGCGGGCACGCGGGCTGGTGGCGCGGCTGCTCGCCTATTCGCGGCGGCAGGCCCTGACCCCGGAAGCAATCGACGTGCCGGCGATGCTGCACGAGCTGCACGAATTGCTGCAGCGATCGGTGGGCCCGTCGATCGGCTGCACGATCGCCGCCGTCCCGCCGCTGCCGCCGATTTCCGCAGATCGGCATCAACTCGAACTGGCGATCCTGAACCTGGTGATCAATGCACGCGATGCGATTCAGGCGGGCGATCGCCCGGGCGGCCGCATCGCGATCCAAGCCCGCGCGGCGCGGCGCGACGAGGCGCGCGGGCTGCCACGCGGCGACTATCTGGCCATCGCCGTAGCGGACGACGGCTGCGGGATGGACGCGGTGACGCTGCGGCGTGCGGTCGAGCCGTTCTTCACCACCAAAGCGAGCGATCGCGGCACCGGGCTGGGCCTGTCGATGGTCCACGGCTTCGCCGAACAGTCGGCCGGCCGGCTGCTGATCGAAAGCGCGCCGGGCGAGGGAACGACGGTGACGCTGGTGCTACCGGCAACGGCCGATGCAGTCGCCGAAACCCGCATCCAACAGGCCCGACCGACGCGGACTACGCGGATCCTGCTGGTCGACGACGATCCCGCGGTGCGCGAGGCGGCGGCCGAAGTGCTGCGGACCCATGGCCACGCCGTTGCAGAAGCCGATTCGCTGGTCCAGGGCATGGCAGCGCTGCTGCAGGATGCGGCGATCGGCGTGGTGATCACCGATTATATGATGCCCGGCGGCACGGGGGGCGCATTCATCACCCGCGCCCGCGCCGCGGGGCTGCGTCAGCCCTTCCTGGTGCTCACCGGCTATATGGATTCGACCGAGGATCTGCCGGCGGGCGTGCCGCAGCTGCGAAAGCCATTTCGCGAGCGCGAATTGCTTCACGCGGTGGATGCGTTGCTCGGCTGAGGCCGATCCGATCAGAGCTCGCCCGGCTGCGGCAACCACGGCGGATCGGCGCGAAGGCGGCGCGGCGGCAGCGGGGAAATCTGGCGCAACGCCGCCAGATCGCACAGCACGATGCGGTGGCCTTCGCGTACGACCAGACCTTCGCGCTCCAGCAGCCGCATCGTCCGGTTCACATGCACCGAAGTGAGCCCCAGCACGTCGCCGATCTGCTCCTGCGTCAACGGCAGATCGAATGTCCCATCCGCCACTACGCCGATCGTGCTCAAGCGATCGTGCAAATCGAGCAGCAACCGCACCAGCCGCTCTCGTGCCGAGGATTTGCCCATCGACGCCACGATATCCATCAGCGCGATCCGCTCGATCTGCACGAACAGGAACAGCACCCCGCCCAATCGGGGATAGGCGACGAGCAGCTCGCGAAGCCGCGTCAACGGGACTGCCGAGACACGGCATTCGGTGATCGCGGTCAGCGTGTCGGCCGCGGTTTCCAGCGCCATGCTGGGCGTGCCCATCATGTCACCTGGGATATGGACCTTGATGATCTGGCGCTGGCCGTTGGGCAGGCGGATGGCGGAACTCGCCCAGCCCTCGAGCAGCATGTAGATCGCGCCCACCGGTTCGCGATCCCGCCGGATCACGGCGTTGCGGCGATACAGGACGGCGTCTTTCCCCAGGCTGCGCAGCACCTCCGCTTCTGCAGGTGATAGCGTTACCAAATCATCGAACCGCGTTAACGGAAATTCCTGCAAGCCCGATGCTCCCCGATGAGACGGCCCGTTCGCCGTCCACACTTTGCCTGAAAGGCGTGGCCGTTGCATGTCGGCCTTCCCCACAGCGACGATTAGCGGCGGGCGCTTCGGCTGGCAATCGCCCGGACAACGTAGCTAATATCTAACACTTTATGAAGGCTAGGCTTTCTGCCGAACCGGTCGTCAATGCCCCTTGCGCGGAATCACGTGGAGCAGAGCGACAATAACGCCGCCCACCACCAGCCCGGCCACGGCCGAGCCAAGCGCATAGACGAGCCAGGCGACGACAGCGCCCAGCGCGCCGGTCGCGGCGCCCGTTGCTTCGGACCAATGATGCAGCATGTGCGGGAGCGCGCCGAATCCGAATTCCTCCAGTCCATGCAGCAGGATGCCGCCGCCCACCCAGATCATCGCCGCCACCCCGATGTGCGACAGCGCGGAGAGCAGCACCGGCATCGCCGTGACCAGCCCGCGCCCGAACGCGGCGGTGCCGCCACCGCTGCCGGCGCGGCTAAGGTGCAGCCCGATATCGTCCATCTTCACGATCAGCGCGACCACGCCATAGACCCCCACCGTGATCGCCAGCGCCACAAGCACGAGCGCGCCGGCGCGCGTCGCGAACGACATGTCCGCCGGCAGCTGCGACAGCGCGATCACCATGATTTCGGCCGACAAAATCAGGTCGGTGCGGATGGCGCCCAGCACCTGGCGCTTTTCCAGCGCCTTGGGATCGGTGATCTCGGCAACTTCCTCGGCATGATGCTCGCCGCGCACCGCTTCGATGACCTTCTCGGTCGCTTCGAAACAGAGATAGGCGCCGCCCAGCATCAGGATCGGCGTCAATGCCCAGGGTGCGAACGCACTGAGCAGCAGTGCCAGCGGCAGGATCACCAGCAGCTTGTTGGCGATCGATCCAAGCGCGATCTTGCCGATGATCGGCAGTTCGCGCTCGGGCGGCAGCGCGACGACATAGCGCGGCGTGACCGCGGTGTCGTCGATCACCACGCCGGCAGCCTTCACCCCAGCGCGGCCCGCCGCCGCGCCAACGTCGTCCAGCGACGCCGCCGCCAGCTTCGCCAGCGCCGCGATATCGTCCAGCAATGCGACCAGGCCACCCGCCATGCAAATCCCCCTCGTGTTTCGGCTGGGCTAGCCGAGATGCAGCGGAAATGCACGGGGGCTATGTCAGATCCCATCGGCTTCAGCGCCGATAGACTCCCCGCCTTCGCGGAAATGAAGCGTTGGGGTGTGGGGCGGCCCCTTCGGCGCCCCATCACGGCGCGATCAATCGGGCAGGTCGACCGGTTCCTCGATCGTGAAGTCCGCCGACGCGCTTGGCGCACCGGTGCCCGGTTGCCCGCCGCCGACGGTCACGCGGTAACGGCCCGCCAGCACCCGATGCTGCCCCTCCACCGTCACGGCGCTCAGATCGCGCGGGGCGAGGGCGAAGCGCAGTTGCCGCGCCTCCCCCGGCTTCAGCGACACGCGCTGGAAGCCGCGCAGCGCCAGCCGCGGAGCACCCGGATCCTCGGGGAAGTCGAGATAGAGCTGCGCCACTTCGTCGCCTGCGCGGGCGCCGCTATTGCGCACCTCCGCCGTGATCGTCACCCCTGCCCCGTCCTTCTCCACCAGCGGCGCGGCATAGGCGAAGCGGGTGTAGCTGAGGCCGTGGCCGAACGGATAGACCGGCGTACCGGTGAAATAGCGATAGGTACGCCCCTGCATGCTGTAATCGCCGAAGGGCGGCAGATCGTCGACGCTGCGATAGAAGGTTAGCGGCAGGCGGCCCGAGGGGCTGGTCTTGCCCGACAGCACATTGGCGATCGCGGTGCCGCCCACTTCGCCCGGATACCAGGCCTCCAGAATCGCGGCGGCATGGTCCTTGGCCCAGCTGAGGTTGATCGGGCTGCCGTTCATCGCCACCACGACGAGCGGCTTGCCGGTTGCCCTGGCCGCTTCCAGCAGCGCCTGCTGATCCGGCAACAGATCGAGGCTGGTCTTGTCGCCCCCCTTGAAGCCGGGGATCTGCACCGGGGACTCCTCGGCCTCTAGATCGGACGTGATGCCGACCACCGCCACGAGCACATCGGCCCTTGCGGCGGCCGCCTTCATCTCCGCCATCGGATCGGCGACAATGCGCTTCCAGACGAGGTCGATGCCGGAGAGGACATGCTCGTCGGTTCGCACCTCGATCGGGTAGCGCTTGCCCTTGACCAGCCGCACCTCGCGCATCGTCGGCAGGCTGCCCCAACCGGATTTGGTGAGGTCGACAAAGGGCTTGCCCTCGAAGGTCATCGCGCCGCCAAAGCCGGTCAGGCCCAGGCGGTAGGTGCCGGTCTCGGGCGGCACGAGGAAGCCGGTCCAGATCGTGCGGTGATGCTCGGAGACGGTCGGCAGATCGAGGCTGCGGGCGGAGACATCGGCCTCGACGCGAGTCACCACCGGCGTGTCGGCGAACTGCATCTTGGCGGTGATGTCGCGGAAGGTGCCGGGGGCGAACTCCGCAGGCGGCGGCGTCACCGGGTTGAAGTAGCGGGCGAGAAGTCCAGGCTTGCCGTCCGGCGTGCGCAGCGCCGATCCGGGCACCGGGTCGCCATCGGTGACCGAGGCACCGAAGGGTGCGTAGCGGACATTGGCGCGCGGGAAGGCGCGACGCAGCCCTTCCACCACCGAGATCGGCTCGCCCGACTGCGGCGAAGAGTAATTGCCGCGCAGCACGCGCGGGGCATCGCCAAGCGGGCCGATCACGGCAATGCGGCTGCCGCGTTTCAGCGGCAACAGGCCATCATTCTTGAGCAGCACCAGGCTCTTTTCGGCCGCATCGAGCGCCAGGGCGCGGTGCGCCGGGGCGCCGACATCGCTGCGCTTGCCCGTCGCCGCGCGGATGCCCGGAAGATCGCCGACACGCAATCGGGCGGAGAACAGCCGCACCAGCGTGCGATCGATGTCGCCTTGCGTGATCAGGCCCCGAGCCAGCGCTTCGCGGTAGCGATCGCCCAGCCCCGCCGTGTCGGTAAGCGTGGCGCCGTTGCATTCATTGTCGACGCCCGCGCGGATCGCCGCCGCTACCGCCGCTGCACCATCGGGAGCATAATGATGGTTGTCGCTGATATCCTTCACCGCGTCGCAATCGGACACGACGAATCCCTTGAAGCCCCAGGCGCCGCGCAGATGCTCCTTCAGCAACATGTCGCTGGCGCAGGCGGGCTGGCCGTCGATGCGGTTATAAGCGCACATCACCGATCCCGCCTTGCCCTCGACGATCGCGGCGCGGAACGCCGGCAGATAGGTATCCTCCAGATCGTGGCGCGAGACGAACACATTGGCTTCGTGGCGCGTCGATTCGGGCCCGCTATGCACCGCATAATGCTTGGGCGTGGCGATCACATTGGGGAGGTCCGGATTCGGCCCCTGCATGCCGGCCACGAAGGCGACACCCATCCGCGCGGCGAGGAACGGATCCTCCCCATAGGTTTCCTGCCCGCGCCCCCAGCGCGGATCCCGGAAGATGTTGATGTTGGGCGACCAAGTGTCGAGCCCGGTGCCGATCCTCCCCATTCTTCCGGTTTCGCGGGCAAGCGCGTGAAGGCCGCGCACCTCGCGGCTGATCGCAGCGGCGACGTCATGAACGAGCGGCGCATCGAAGCTGGCGGCAAGGCCGATCGGCTCCGGGAAATTGGTGGTCGGTAGTGTGCCGAGCGCCCCATGGAGCGACTCGGTCCACCAGTTGTAGCGCGGGATGCCGAGACGCGGGATCGCGGGTGCGGCGTTGAGCAACTGGCCGATCTTCTCGTCGGGCGTGAGCTGCGCGACGATGGCGGCCGCCTTCGCATCGGCCTCGCTTGCGGTCTGCGCCAGCGCAGGCAGCGGCGTGAGCACAGCGGCCAGCAGGGCGGCGCGAATCGTGCGGTTCATCTGATAATCCCTTCTGCGGTCGTCAGACCGATTGCAGCCCGTGTTTGTGAATCTTGCGGATCAGGTCGCGGTGCCGCGGCAGGCCGGCGCAGAGCCGTTCGGTCTGCGCGGCATTCTCGCGCATCGCACGCTCGGCGAGGCGCTGGTCGCTCGACAGGGACTCCGGCTCGACTTCGCTGCGGAAGCCCATGCCGTAGAGGACATATTGGTAGCTGGCAGGCGGAAACACCTCCTCCACCCGATCGAACTCGTCATGGAACCAGGGCGGCTGGTAGCGCCACAGCGTGAGCAGCTCCTGCAGCCGCTCCGGGATCGTCTCGGGCAGCAGATTGTCGCGCCAGAAGGCCGAATCGGTGCGCTGCGTGAGCACATAGTGCAGCTTGAGGAAGTCGATGATCCGGCCCCAGCGATAGAGCGTGGTGGCGTTGAAGCGCTTCGCCACCACGTCCATCACTTCGCGCACCGCTGGCATCTGTTCGGCGATCAGCTTGGCCGAGAGCTCGATCAGCACGATCGCGGAGGCCTCCAGCGGCTCGAGAAAGCCGGCGGCAAGGCCGACTGCGACGACATTGTTCTTCCAGAAGATCTCGCGATGCCCCGAGCGGATCGGGATGCGGCGGACGCTCGCGTCGGCGCCGGCCGGCCCCAGATAGGCGCGCAGCGTCGCCTCGGCCTGGTCGTCGCTGGTGTGGCGGGTAGAATAGACATAGCCGGTGCCGCGTCGGGTCGGCAGGCCGATGTCCCAAATCCAGCCGGAATCCTGCGCGGTCGACAGCGTGTGGGTAGCGATCGGGGCGTTCTCTTCCGGATACGGTACCTGCGCGGCCAGCGCGGCGTCGCAGAACAGTACGTCTCCGCAATCCTTGAACGGCACCCCCATCGTCTGGCCGAGCAGCAGCGAGCGGAAGCCGGTGCAGTCGACGAACAGATCGCCTTCGATCCGCCCCGCCTGCTCGGTGTCGATCGCGACGATATCGCCATTCTCGGCCTGCTCGACCGAGCGGACATCGGCGAGCACGTGGCGCACGCCCAGCTTGGTGGTGCAGTGGCGGGTCAGGAACGGCGCGAACTTGCCGGCATCCAGGTGGTAGGCATAGTTGGCCTGCCCGTCATATTCGGGCGTCGCGATCGTCTTGGGGGCAAGCCCCGCGTCGCAGATCCGGCCCTGCGGCGTGACCGTGTCGCAGAAGCTGCGACCCTGTGCGTTGGCGATCCAGTGCGGCACCAGGCTCAGCTGGTGGAAGCCCTGGGGCAGCATGAGCGGGTGGTAATAGGCGTCGTCCTCGGCGCCGGTGGTCCAGCGGGCGAACAGCGCGCCCTGCTTGAAGGCGGCATCGCACTCGCGGAAGAAGTCGGTTTCGGAGACGCCGATCTTGGCGAGCGTCGTCCGAAGCGTGGGCCAGGTCCCCTCGCCCACCCCGATGATCGGCGTATTGGGCGATTCGACCAGGGTTACGGTGAAACCGCCGGGCATCCGGCTCTGGTGCCGGGCGGCAATGACTCCCGCAGCAAGCCAACCGGCGGTGCCGCCCCCGACGATGACGATGTTACGAACCCGTTTCACCCGTTTCGACCCGTGCAAAAAGAAGGGATGCCGGACGATACCGGCATCCCCAGTCGTGGGAAGAGAACTTAGAAGCGATAGCGCACGCCTGCGGTGAACCGGCGACCATAAGCGTAGACATCGAGCAGCTGGTTGGAGAACCGGCCATGCGTGCTCTGCACTTCGTCGGTGATGTTCAGGATTTCGCCGAACAGGTTGATCGCATCGTTGATCCGATAGCTCGCGCTCAGATCGATCTGCAGGCTCGAATTGACGAAGGTGGGTTCGGCACCGAACGCGCTGGTGTTCTGGAGCTGCCCGAACTGGAGCAGATATTTGTCGCGCCAGTTGGCGGCGGCGCGGAATTCGATGCCGTTCTTGTCGTAGAAGCCGACAAAGTTGGCCGAGTTGGCGAGGCCGGTCACCGCGAAGCCGCTCTGGCTGATATCGGTCGGGTCATAGGGTTTGTTGGTGCCGACGAAGGTCGCGTTGGCGATGAAGCCGAAGCCGCTGTCGCCGAACGTGTTCTGCAGCGCCAGTTCGACGCCGCGAACGGTGGCTTTGGGGCCGTTGATCCGCTGCGACACGGTGAACTGCGCCGGCAGCCCGGTCGACGGATCGACGACGCCGTTGATCGTCTGCCGCTGGGTGCCCTGGACGATGAAGTTGCTGACGTTCTTCAGGAAGAAGTTCACCGCCGCATAGGAATTCCGCGCATAATACCACTCCACCGCCGCATCGAAATTGTCGGCAAGATAGGGTTGCAGCGCGGGGTTGCCGCCATCGGCGGTCAGCGCGCCGATCCGCTGGCCGACGCCGATGTTCAGGGCCGGTGTGAGCAGATTGAGCGTCGGACGGGTGAGCGTCCGCGAAGCGTCAAAGCGCAGGTGCAGAGCGTCGGTCACTTCCAGCCGCATGTCCACCGACGGCAGCAGATAGGCATAGTCCGACTTGGTCGTAATCGCCTGTTGCTGGCCGAACGCCACCGTCAACAGCGTCGGATCGGTGGTGCTGGGCGTGATCGATACCGGCAACCGCCCGATGCCAGTGGAACTGACATGCGTCACTTCCTGGCGAAGACCGGCGTTGAAGAAGAAGGGCATGCCCGACAGATCGGCCTTGAAATTGGCCGAGACATAGAGCGCCCAGGTCTTCTCGCCGATGTCGCGCGTGCTGCCGACATCGTCCGCCACCGCAAACTGGCCGTTGAAGGTACCGCCGCAGCAACCGGTATTATAGCCCGGGATCGTCCTCGATTGCGGATTGCCCAAGCCGGTCAGGAAGTTCTGATAGTCGATGGCGTTGAAGTTGAGCAGAACCGGCGGCAGCGCGCCGCTATAGCCGGGCAGGAAGTTGCCGGTGCTTACCGTGCCCTTGAACAGGCTCGCCGGGATCGCCACGCCACCGCTGGT
Source organism: Sphingomonas sp. ATCC 31555 (assembly GCF_000282895.1). GTDB lineage: Bacteria > Pseudomonadota > Alphaproteobacteria > Sphingomonadales > Sphingomonadaceae > Sphingomonas. The sequence goes on along the minus strand of NZ_ALBQ01000014.1, from coordinate 137,128 downwards.
GCCCGACGCCGGGCCATAGCCCGAATAGGCCTGCCAGAAATTGTTGGCGAAGGTGTTGGCGCTGCGGAAGACGAACTTGTCGTCCAGATACGAACCGCCGACGCGCAGGGTCAGATCGTCCTGCTCCCACTTCAGCCCCAGTCGGCCCTGCTTGATCGTATCCCGATTCTTGTTGGCGATGTTGACGGTCACGTGGCTGCCGATTGCGGACAGATCGGCCCAGCGGCTGGTGCTGCCGCCCGCGCCATAGTTCTTCAGTTCGGGGATCACGTCCTTGCTGTCGCCGCTGATCGTAATGCCAAGCGACGGCCCGATGCCGAAGCCATAGCCGACATCGGCGCCGCGCGAGCTGATCCGATCGTCCGGATTGAGCCAGCTGTTCGACAGGCTGGCATCGCCTTCCACCTGCAGCCGATCGGACACGTCCCACTTGACGTTGAAGCCCGTCTGATTGGTGCGGCGCAGATTGCTGTCGGTCGCGGCGATGAAGTCGGTTTGCGATCCCGCCTGGGTGAAATCGACCGTCGTGCCGTTCTCGTCGAGCTTCACGTTGCGCAGGCTGCCCTGGTTGAACCAGATGCCGAAGCCGAAGCTTTCGGTGTTGATGCGCTGGTCGGAATAGTTGTTGTCGAGCGTGAGCAGCACATTGTCCGACGGGCGCCATTGCAGGGCGATGCGGCCATCGACGCGTTCGTCGCGCGTGTAGAGCTGCTGCGCGCCATATTGCTGTTCGAACCAGCCAACGACCGTCTGGCGATTGGTTGCGACCGCATAGGCGGCCGAGTTGACGTCGCTGGTCGGGTTGCAGGTCGTCGCGGTGGTGCCGGCGAGCTGGCATGGCGCATAGCGGCCGCCCGGCCAGCCGCGGACGAAGACATTGTTCGTCTGGGTATCGTGGCGAGTGTAGATCGCGTTGACGAGCACACCGAACGTATCTTCGGCGAAGGTCTTGCTGAGCAGGATGCCGCCGGTGGGCACGATCTTGCCGGCATCGTCCTGGATCGATCCGGATGCGGTGGCGGCAAAGTGGAATCCCGAACGATCGAACGGCTTAGGATAGGCGACGTTGATCGTCGCACCGATCGAACTCGACGAGAGCGACACGTCGGGCGTCTTGAGGACCGTCAGCGCGCCGACAAAGTCCGAGCCGACCGTTGAGAAATCGATTGAGCGGCCGCCCGTAGCGGTGGAAAGGCGGCGTCCGTCGACCAGCGTTTCGTTGAAGTCTCCGCCAAAGCCGCGGATCGTCACGCCATTGGGTTCGCCGCGGGGCCCGTCGCGCTGGATCGAGATGCCCGGCAGGCGTTGCAGCGACGCCGCGACGTTGGAATCGGGAAATTTGCCGATATCCTCGGAGGAAATCTGTTCGATCACGCCCGGCGCGTTGCGCTTGGCATCCAGGTTGCGCTGCAGCGATCCCCGGATGCCGGTGACGATGATCTCTTCATCCTGGGTTGGCGTGGTGGAGACCTGCGCCTCTTGGGCGTGGGCTGGCGCAAGAATACCCAGCACCAGTGCACTAGACGCACCCGTCAGGCTCCAGCGCAAAGCACGTGCGCGCCGACGTGGAACGAAATGATTGTTGTTGTTCCGAAAGTTCATACCCCCTCCAACAGTTCTGGGTTCGAAACTTGACGCGTCGTTGCACGCCACAATTCGCAGGCGCAGCGCCGTTGGCCACGCTTCATGCTGTCGGAGAAAAGATATACGCCTTCGCATCCGCAAAAAGGCGGCAAGCAATCCTCTCCGATTCATTGTTCTTCTGCGAATCTATAGAGACTGTATCGTCTTACGTTAGCGCTATCAACATCAAATTTGTCGGCGTAGTCGTCCCCTTTAGTCGGGGCATTGGCGGCGTGCATGCGAAGGGATATGCAAGGTGCCAAGCGGTGCCGTCCCGGCCCGGCAAGAAGTCGCGAGAGGATGGCTGCGATGGCAGAGGATATGATTTTGCTCGATTCGGCCGAACATCGCGGGCTGCGGCTGAGACCCAGCGCGAAGCCGCTGCCGCACTTCGTCCCGATCGTTCCCGAGGAATTCGCCGCCGCCGCGGCGTGCTGCCCCGTGCTATTGACCAAGGACGCTGAGACCGGCCGCTTCTATACCGGCGCGATCCTGGGATTCGAGCCGGGCGAGACTCTGGTCGAGCTGCGCCCCGATGCCGGCTTTTGGCCGCTGGTGCTGGAACGCGACGGCTTTCTGATCGCCGGGGAATCGATTGCCATCGATGCTCGGGCGGCGCGGTTCAGTACCGAAGAAGGGGAACCGCTCTTTGGAGACGACGGCACCCCCGCTCCCGCATTGCGCCGCATCCAACAGGTGCTGGCGCAACTCCATCGCGGTGCCGATGCCAGCACCCTCTTCATTGACGCGCTGCTTGCTCATGGGCTGGTCGAACCGATCGATCTGTCGCTGCGGTTCGACGATGGTCGCACGCTGCAACTGGCTGGGTTGTACACGGTGAGCCTGGATGGCGTGCACGCGCTGGACGATGCAACGGCGCTGGGCTTGTTCCGATCGGGCCAGCTAGCACTCATCTATGCGATGGCGGGCTCGCTGCGGCAGATTCCGGTTCTCGCCGCACGTCGCAACCGGCAGTTGGCCGCATAGTGCCGCGATGATTGCCACGCTTCACGGCGCCGATCGGGCGGCATTCGATACGCATCGGCTGGCGTGCGAGCCGGTGGTGCTCCGCGGGCTGGGCGCCCACCTGCCGCTGCACGAAGCCGCTCGCTCGATCGACACGCTCATCCCCTATCTGCTCACTTTCGATTCAGGCGCATCGGCACAGGCCTTTGTCGGTCCGCCCGATATCGGCGGTCGCTACGGCTATGGCGATCGAGCGGACGGCTTCAACTTCGCCCGCGAGACGCTGGCGCTGCCTGCTGCACTGGCTCGGATCCGAGCTGCCGCGACGGGGCCGGGTGGAGAGTCCCTGTATCTGGGCTCGCTCCCTGCCGAGGTGCACCTGCCCGGCCTGGCCGAAGCGAACCCGCTGCCCTTGGCGCCCTTGGGAGTCAGGCCGGGGGTTTGGGTGGGCAATGCGTCGTTCGTGGCATGCCACTATGATCGATTTGACAATCTGGCCTGCGTGATGGCCGGTAGGCGGCGATTCACCCTCTACCCGCCGGACGCGATCGCGGACCTGTATGTCGGGCCGATCGACCACACGATGGCGGGCCAGCCGGTGAGCCTTGCCGCGATGGCCCCCGACAACGACCCGCGATACCCGCGCTTCGCCGCGGCGCGGGCGCGGGCGCAGACGGTGGAGCTGGAGCCGGGCGATGCGCTCTACCTGCCCAAATTATGGTGGCATGCGGTGGAGGGAACCGCCCCGTTCAATCTGCTGCTCAACTATTGGTGGGACGGGTTCGCGACCGGCCCGGACTCGCCCTACACCGCCATGCTGCTGGCGATGACCACGCTGGCCGAGCGCCCCGCCGCGGAACGCGCCGCCTGGCGCGCCTATTTCGATCATTATGCCTTTCGCCTGGACGGACACCCGCTCGCCCACCTACCACCCGAACGCCACGGCATCCTCGCGAGCTCGCGCGAAAATCTGGGGCGGATCCGTGCGTTCGTCATGCAGGCGCTGCGTGGCGGCTGAGAGCGCCGCCACGCAGCCGCATCACGGCTGGACCGGGAACTCGTAGACGACGGTCGCCGTGGCCGGCACCGTAAGGCGCGTGCCGAGCGGCGGTGCCGGCATCTCCCGGATGGTGACGCCCGGTGCGGCACCCACCTTGTTCGCCGCGTCGAGCGAGGCGCCGGTCAACAGCCATTGCCGCCCGGCGCCGCGCGTCTTCACGCTTTTCAGCGCCACCGCAACGCTTTGCGGCTGATAGGTCGCGTTGACGATTGCGATCTTGAGCGTCCGGCCATCGGCACTGAGCCCGGCAATCATGTCGAGCGGCCAGGTCGCGCTGCCCGCCTTAACCTGGGGATGGCTGTAGCCGACGACATGTTTGGGATCGGGCTGTGGCACGTTGCCATCAAGCGCGACGGGAATCGTCCCCGCGCCGAAATGCTCGCCATACAGCTTGAACACAAGCCCTGTGGTGTTCAGCACCGAGGCGGTCGGCGTGATATCCATCGTCGAGGCCCCGGTAGTGAAGGCGCCCATCGTCAGGAAATCAGTGTGGCGCAGCATTTCCTGCAGCACCATCGCATAGGCGAGCGCGTTCTTCAGCGTCGGCGGCCCGAAATAGGCATATTCGTCCATCGACAGGAAGATCTTCTTCTCCCGGATCGCGGGGAACCGCTGTTCGTAGATCTTCCACTCCTCGGCCTTCATCCGCACCTGATTCGACGGCGAGCGGACATATTCGATCAGCTCGGCATCGGCGGGTGCGTTCGGGCGCTGCTCGGCACGATCGTACCAATGTTCGCTGACGCCGTCGAAATTGCCCCAAGCCTTGGCGAAGAGGCCGCCGGTCCAATCCTCTTCCGTGCCGAACTTGTGCTGGATGCTGGCGAGCGTCGGATTTTCCTGTGTTCCCTTTGGATGCATCTGATCCGGCATCGCGCCCGATCCGATCAGCACAATCGACGGGTCCTTGGCCCGCATCGCACGGGCGAAATCATTGTGCTTGATCATGAAGTAATCGAGCGTCGTACGGCCGATCTGCCACCACCCATAAGGTTCGTTGCCGATGTTCCAGAAGCGCACGCGATACGGTTCGGGATGGCCGTTGGCGGCGCGCTTGGCGCCCCATTCGCTCGTCGCCGGGCCGTTGAGATATTCGACCTCCTCGGCCGCAGAATTGGCGTCCCCCAGCCCGGCATTGACCGTGACATAGGGCTCGACGTCGATCAGGCGGGCCAATGTCATCCATTCGTCCATGCCCAGATCGTTCGGCTGCATCGCGCTCCAGGCATGGTCGAACATCGGCGGGCGCTTGTCGCGCGGGCCGATCGCTTCATGCCAGTCCCAGTCGGACAGGAAATTGCCACCGGGCAGCCGCCAGAAGCCCGAATTGAGCGACCGTGCAATCGCAATCGTGTCCGCACGCCAACCCTCGACATTGTCCGCCGGCATCAGCGATACGGCGGCGACGCGGAAACGGCCGTTGCCGGTACCCGTGATTTCGAACCGCGCATCGTCGGAATCGGTCTTGGGCGTGAAGGCGAAGGTTACTTTCTGCCAGCCGCTGCCCGGCGCGGGCAGCACCACCGTCTCGCCCGCATCGCTCCCCTGCCCCGAGGAGAGCCGCACCTGCACCTTCGCCCCGGCATCGCCGCTCAGCCACAGCGACCCGAGATAGCGCCTGCCGCCGACCACCCCGATCCCGGCCTGGGCCAAACCGCGGGCATTGGCCGCATCCACCGCAACGCTGGGGCTCTGCGTGCCGACATAGGGATCGCGCGAGTCCATGATGACGGCATCGTCGCCGCCGACCGGCCGCCACTTACGATATGCTACGCCCGGCCGACCTTCTGCATTGGGCGGCGGCGGCACGTCCCGCGCGGCTGGCACGACAGGATAGTAGAATTTCCGATCGTCGAGCATTTCCGCCCATAGGGTGCGCGCCACCAGCCCGCCGATCGGCTCGATGAACATGCCATATTCATATTTGGTAACGGGCGCCGATCGGCGCCCCGCATCGATCGTCGCCTGAAGCGACTGGCCTTGCGCAGCCGATATAGTGAACGCGAGCACGAGCGCAGGCGTGGCGGTGCGAAACGGCGCCATGAACCTCTCCCCTCTTTTTATTTACTCCTACCTGTTGTACGCCGTCTTTGATGTTAACGCTACCGTAAACTTGATCGACATCTCTATAACTTGGCTGCATCAGGGGCGTAATTGGCGCATCCCCGGCCTGGCATGCTGCCAATCCTTGCACGGACAAAAGAACGACAACCACGACAGAGAGGATAGCGAGAATGGGCACGCTGAAGAATATGGCCGCGGCACTTCTGTTGACCGGCGTTGCGCTGGCCTCGCCACCAGCATCCGCACAGGTGCAGACAGCGGTTCCGGCCGTGGTCTCCGGTGCTCGCCCGGTAGCAATCGAGCGGATCAAGGTGCATGCGCCATCCATCGAAGGCAATCTGGAAGGCGAAAGCGCCGATCGCGACGTCATCGTCGTGCTTCCCCCCGGCTACGCCGCCAATCCTCGCAAGCGCTACCCGGTCGTCTACGCGCTGCACGGCTATTCGATCGGCGTCGAGCAGTGGATTCAAGAAATCCATGTGCCGCAAGTGGTGGAAGGCGCCTTCGCACTGGGCGCGAAGCCGGTCATCCTGGTGCTGCCCGACAGCAGGACGCTGCACAACGGATCGATGTATTCGAGCTCGCCCACCACGGGAGACTTCGAGCGATTCGTTGCGCGCGATCTCGTCGCCTATATCGACGGGCATTATCGCACGCTGGCCAAGCGGGAGAGCCGCGGCCTGGTTGGCCATTCGATGGGCGGATATGGCGCGACGCGAATCGGCATGAAGCACGCCGATGTATTCGGCGCCGTCTACATGATGAGCCCTTGCTGCCTCTCTGCTCGCGACGCGGGCATGCTCGACGAAGCCGCGCTGGCGCAGCTGAACGCGGTGAAGTCGCGCGAAGCCGCCACCGCGCTGCCCTGGGGCCTGCGTGCGACGCTGGCCGCTGCCGCTGCCTGGTCGCCCAATCCGAAGGCGCCGCCGCTGTACCTCGATCTGCCTGGGAAAGACGAGAAGCAGCGGGCCGAGGTTCTGGCGAAATGGGCAGCAAACGCGCCGCTGGCCTTTATCGACCAATATGTCGGTAACCTGCGCCGCTATCGCGCCATTGCCATCGACGTAGGCGACAAGGACGGGCTGCGGTTCGATGCACAGAAGCTGCACGAGGCACTGGACCGCTACGGAATAGCCAACCAGTTTACCGTCTACCCTGGCGACCATACCAGCGCCGTGGCGGACCGATTCCAGAACCATGTGCTGCCCTTCTTCAGCACCAACCTTGCTTTCGGTGAAGCACGATGATCCGCACCCTCTCACTTCTCGCCGTCGCCGCCGCATTGGCGCTTCCGGCCGCCACCTCCGCTCAGACGGTCGACCCACTTGCGGCGAAAGGGCGCTGGACTGCGCAGCATCGCGGCGCCGCGCCGTTGCCGCCAATGGGCTGGAACAGCTGGAACGCATTCACCAGCGACATCGACGAGGAGAAGCTGCTCGCGTCGGCTAAAGTGATCGTGGACAGCGGGCTGGCGGCCAAGGGCTACCGCTATATCGACATCGATGACGGCTGGTGGCTGCGCCGCAACCAACCCGATGGCCGTATGGTGATCCGCACCAAGGCCTTCCCTTCAGCGGCGATGGCGGATGGCACCACCAGCTTCCGTCCGCTCACCGATCGGCTTCATGCCATGGGACTGAAAGCCGGCATCTATTCCGATATCGGCCGGAACAGCTGCGGCCAGGTCTTCACGTCCACCTTTCCCGGCCAGCCGGAAGGCACGGTGCTGGAGCGCGAAGTGGGGCTGTTCGGCCATGTCGACCAGGACATACGGCTCTATTTCGCGGACTGGGGCTTCGATCTCATCAAGGTGGACGGATGCGGCATTCGCGGGCTCCCCGCGAGCGACTCGCGCGTGAAGGCCGGGCAGTATCGCGCGTTCGAACCGCTGGTGGATGTCGACTCGCTGGGGAGGACGAACGTCGCCGCGGTGCGCCGGCTGTATGAGGAAGTGGGTGCGGCACTCGATCGATGGAATCCGGATCAGGACTTCGTCTTCTCGCTCTGCATCTGGGGCGCTGCCGACGTGCGAAGCTGGGCCAAGCAAGTGGGCAACATGTCGCGCACCAGCGAGGATATCTCACCCAGCTGGGGACGGATGCTACACAATCTCGACAGCGCGGCCCGTCGCCCCTTCTATGCCCATCCCGGCAGTTGGAACGATCCCGATATGCTGTTCGTCGGCACCGGACCGTTCGACGCCGATCATCCGGTGGAGGCGCGGGCGCACTTCAGCCTATGGGCGATGCTGAACGCGCCGCTGATGATCGGCTATGATCTGCGCAAGGCGAGCCCTGCACTGCTCGACATTCTGGGCAATGCCCGGATCATAGCGCTCAATCAGGATCCAGCCGGCAACCAAGCGATCCTGGCAGTCGACTCCGATGATATCGACATCTTCGTCAAGACACTGGCCAATGGCGACAAGGCCGTTGCGATCTTCAATCGCACGGATTTGCCGCTCGACGCCACGCTCACGGCGCAACATCTGAAGTTGCGCGGCGACGCTGAAATAGCACTCACCGACCTGTGGAGCGGCGAGTCGCTTCGCTTCACTGGCGAGAAGCCGTTTCGCCTCGCTGCGCACGAAGCCCGCGTCTTCACCGCACGCGGCGCCCGCATGCTTGCCGACGGCTTGTATCTGTCGGAGATGCCGGGCCGGGTGAACCCCGCGGTGGACGGCGTGATCGTGCCGCAGGCGGAGCCGCTCGTGCGGCGCTCGCTGCTGCCTTGGCGCGGCAGCAAGGGCAATGGCGAACCTCCCCGCTATGGCGGCTGGGGCGGCACCCAGCCCGATCGCGCAGTCTATGGCGAGACGCTCGGCGTAGGCGGCCGCAGCTTCGAAACCGGCGTCGGCGCGCTCGCGAATTCCCGCATCGAAGTGCGAAGCGAAGGCTTCGCACGATTCAGCGCGGAAGTTGGCGTGGACGATAGCGCACGCGATCGAGGCCAAGCCGTTACCTTCTACGTCTATGCCGACGGCAAGCTTCGGGCACAGAGTCCCGCCCTGCGATTCGGCCAGGCACCGGTGATGCTCAAGGCCGATATCCGCGGCGCCAAGCTGGTGGAATTGGTGGCGCGTACGCCGGGCAACCCGCGCTTTGCCGATCCGATCGCCTGGGGGAACGCCGCGCTGCACCGGTAAGCAGGATGCCGGTGCTACGCGCTGGTCACTCGCTTGCGAGCAGTGTCGACGCCTGTTTGGCAAAGTGGAAGTAGCCGCGCTTGCAATGCGGCCAAGCCTGGGCATCCCAATCGCGCAGATGCTCTGCCACTGCGAGACCCTCTCGTCTTGCGTCCGCCAGCGCATCGGCAATCGGACCGACCGGCGCGTAGCCGGTGACGATCTGCGGGAGCGCTTCTGCCGCGGCCTGGGCCACCACGTCCTGTAGCGAGGCTACCCAGGCGGAGGGTGCCCCCCACCGCTCCTGGGCGCGTTGAAGACCGTCGGCGGTAGCTGCGATGTCGGCGGGTCCGTTGCACAAGGACCGGCACGCTACGATCCGGCGCACCGCCAGTGGCTGCGTCGCCGGCTGCACGTCCAGCGACAGATCCTCGGCCGTCAACAGCAGCAGCGTCGGTTTTTCGATATTCGGCGCAGTAATGGTTCGCGGCAGCTGCGCTGGCGGCATGGGTGTTTCACGTGGAACACGCGCCTCTTGCGCGAGCCCTCTGGGATTGAACCTTCCACCGGTTTGTCGGCGAATATGTTCGGCATTGGCCAGATAGGCTTTGTCTTGCGTGTGCAACCCGGCAACCCACCGCCAGGACAGTGTATTCGAGGCTGGATCCGCGTCGATCAACTGCCGGTAGAGGAAGTCGGCACCCAGCTCCCAGGGGAGCCCCAGCGTGAAGATCCAGATCGACGCGACTTGCATGCGCGCCCAGTTGTGAAGATAGCCGGTCGCGCGCAGCTCGGCGACCCAAGCATCGAACGCGTCGATGCCGGTCGTACCCGCAACGGCATCGCGGTATCCTGCGGGAAGTCCGCCATCGTGGAAGGACTGGACAGTCGCCTTCCAAGACTCCCAAACAAAGGGATGCTGTTCGAGCCATCCCTTCCAATAGGTGCGCCAGGTGAGCTCGCGAAGAAAGGCTGCGGCACCTTCCCGTCCGTGCGCGGCAATCACTGCCGCCGCAACTTCGTCTTCCCCGATGAGGCGCCGGCGCAGCGCTGCGGAGAGCCGCGAAACCGCGCCATGCTGACCAGAGGCTGCGACCTCGTTGCGACGTTCGGCATAGCTGCGCCCCGCCATGGGCAGGAACGCTTCAAGCCGCGCGAGCGCTGCGCTGCGCGATAGCGGAAAGTCGAACGAGAGCACCGAAGCGCGGTCGCCGGAGGTCTGGAGCAGCATGGCGTAAAGGTGCCATAGGCCCCCTGCCCGCCCCACCTGACATTTCGGACATCGGAAGGCGCTGCTAGATGCGCTCGCCGGAAAGCCGCTGACAGACCATGTCGAGCTGATCGAGCGTTGAGTAGGACACCGTCAGCGCCCCACCCTTTTCGCCATGCGCGATGCGCACGTTAAGACCCAGGACGTCGCCGAGATGTCGCTCGAGTGCCGCGATGTCGGGATCGCGTTCCGGGGCCGCCGTACCCGCCTTCCGCTTGGGAAGGGGCTTCGCGTTTCGCGCCAGCTTTTCCGCGTCGCGAACCGAAAGACCTTTCGCCACGACTTCTTTGGCCAGCTTCTCCGTATCGGGCGCGCCCACAAGAGCACGGGCGTGACCCATCTCCAGCGAACGATCCACCACCATTTCACGAACGCTGGGCGGCAGATCGAGCAGGCGCAGCAGATTGGCGATATGGCTGCGAGACTTATGGACGATCTTGCCCAGCGCCTCCTGGGTATGGCCGAACTCGCGAATCAACCGCGCATAGCCCTCCGCTTCTTCGATCGCGTTCAGATCCTGCCGCTGGATGTTCTCGATCAGCGCGATTTCAAGCGTTTCGGCGTCGGTCAACTCGCGAACGATCACCGGCACTTCGTGCAGCCGCGCCCGCTGCGCCGCCCGCCAGCGGCGCTCGCCGGCGACGATCTGGAAATTCTGGCCATGCGGGCGCACGAAGATCGGCTGAATCATGCCGCGCGTGCGGATCGAATCGGCGAGGGTCTCCAGTGCCTCTTCGTCGAAATGCCGGCGCGGCTGGTTGGGATCGGCGATCAGCGCGCTGATCGGCAACATCCGCACCCCCGATGCACTGGTCGGGTTACCCTTGATCGGCTCTTCGGGAACGCTTTCGCCGAGCAGCGCGGACAGACCTCGGCCGAGACCGGGGCGGGGCTTGCGGGCGGCGGCGGGGGAATCGGTCATGAAGCTTTCTTGCTGTTGGGGAGACGATCGATCACTTCACGCGCGAGCGCGATATAGGCTTCCGAGCCGGCGCATCGATGATCGTAGATCAGCGCCGGTACGCCGTGGCTGGGCGCTTCGGAAAGCCGGACATTGCGGGGGATGACAGTGTCGAACACGACGCGGCCGAGCACGGCCCGAACGTCTTCCGAAACCTGATCCGTCAGACGATTGCGGCGATCATACATGGTCAGCGCCACGCCGAGGATCGACAGGCCTGGATTGAAGCGGCTGCGGATCCGCTCGACGGTGTTGAGCAGCTGGCTGAGCCCTTCGAGCGCAAAGAACTCGCACTGGAGCGGCACCAGCAGCGCATGACATGCGACCATGGCGTTGACGGTCAGCAAGCCCAGGGACGGCGGGCAATCGATCAGGATCACGTCCCAGCGCATCGCCTGATGCCGGCGAATGGCAGCATCGAGCCGATGCGTGCGCGCATCGAACTCGATCAGCTCGATCTCAGCACCCGACAGATCCTGTGTCGCGGGGACGACGTCCAGGCCGGGAACGTCCGTAGGAACCGCCACATCTTCTAGCTGCGCGTCGGAGACCAGCAGATCGTAGCTCGAATGCTCTCGGTGCGATCGGGCGATGCCCAACCCGGTCGATGCGTTGCCCTGCGGGTCGAGGTCGATCAGCAGCACGCGCTTGCCGGTGGCGGCAAGGGCGGTACCGACATTGATGGCCGTGGTGGTCTTACCCACCCCGCCCTTTTGATTGGCGATCGTGATGGTGATCATCTGGCGCCTATCTGTGTTGCGACCACGATGCCCGAGTCCGGCTGCGTGATGCTGGGTTCCACGTGGAACCGACCTTGCCATTTCGCACGCGCGGCATCCACCTCCGAATGCGCGCTTCGTCCTTTTGGCAGCACCCATATCGTGGACGAATCTGTGCACGACACTGTGGATAACAACAGCACTGACAATTCCGCGACCGCGCGCGCCGATACGACGGCTACAGGTGAATCGGGGCGGAACGCTTCGACCTTGCTCTGCACGACGCGCACGCGATCGCCCAATCCCAAAGTCTCGGCGCACTCGCGAAGAAAGGCCACCCGTTTGGCGCGCGGCTCCACCAACACCATTGGACGCTCGGTAAGGATCGCCACGACGATACCAGGGAGGCCTGCCCCGCTACCTACATCTAGCCACACGCCCTCGCGCGCTCCGGTCGCAAGCAGCACAAGCTGCGCCGAATCCGCCAGGTGGCGCCCCCAAAGCGCCGGTAAGGTAGAGCGTGCGATCAGGTTCTGGTGCTCTGCTCCCTCTACGAGAATATCGCCGAATCGTGCCAATAGTGTTTCACGTGAAACACCAAACCGCTCGCGGACCCAGGCACGTGCCTCATCCTCGGTCATGCAGCTGCCTTCCGCGCGTGGAGAAGGATCGCAGATAGCGCCGCCGGCGTTATCCCGCGGATGCGCGCGGCGGCGCCCAGCGTCTCGGGTGCCGCGGCGCTGAGGCGCTCGACCATCTCGTTCGACAGTCCAGGTATCGCCGCATAGTTCATGTCGGCGCGCAACCGGACCGCGTCATTCGCCCGCAATTGCGCCACCTCGGCATCCTGGCGCTCCAGATATGGCGCGTAGCGGGCATCTTCGACATATTCGGCGAGCAGCGCAGGATCCACGTCTGGTACATCGTCCAGCACATGATCAAGCGTAACGCTTGGAAAGCGCAGCCAATCGCGCGCAGGACGCCGCGCACCATCCTGTGCCACCGGCGCGCCCCGTGCAGCCAGCGCATGCGCTGTCCGCTCGACAGCAAAGAGCGAATCAAGCATTGCCCTCCCCGCGCTGCGCGCCTCCAGCCGTCCACGGCGCGCAGGCCCCAGCAATCCCAATGTCGCTCCGATCGGGCCCAATCGCGTTTCTGCGTTGTCTGCTCGAAGCCGCAGGCGGAACTCGGCCCGCGCAGTAAGCATTCGATAAGGTTCGGTGACGCCCTGCAGCACGAGATCGTCTATCATTACCCCAAGATAGGAAGTTGCGCGATCCAGCACTAACGGTGCCAGCCCGAGCGCATGCGCGGCCGCATTGGCGCCGGCGATCAGGCCCTGTCCGCCCGCCTCTTCATATCCGGTCGTGCCGTTGATCTGGCCAGCGAAAAAGATGCCGGAGATTTGCGGCAGGCTCAGCGTAGAGTCGAGTGCGCGCGGGTCGATATAGTCATATTCCACCGCATAACCAGGAACGGTGATCACTGCCGCCTCGAGCCCCGGAATCGACGCGATCATCGCCTGCTGCACGTCGACCGGAAGCGAGGTCGAAAGGCCGTTGGGATAGATCCAGTGGTGGTCGAGCGCTTCCGGCTCCAGAAAGATCTGGTGTCCGTCGCGGTCGCCGAATCGGTGGACCTTGTCTTCGATCGAGGGGCAATAGCGTGGCCCTTGCGCTTCGATTGCGCCGGTGAACAGAGGCGAACGAGATAGTCCGCCGCGGATCGCGTCGTGCGTACGGTGGGTTGTTCGCGTCACTGCACAGTGCAGCTGCGGCAACGGGCGCGATACGGTGACCGGGGACATTGTCCAAGGCTCCGCGTCGGACGGCTGCTCCTCGGTGCGAGTCCAGTCGATTGTCCGACCATCGAGCCGAGGTGGCGTGCCGGTTTTCAGCCTGCCCATTGGTAGGGCGAGCTCCCGCAACTGCGCTGCCAGCCGCAGGGCAGCCGCTTCGTCTACGCGACCGCCCTCCATCCGCTCCTCGCCGCGGTACAGCCTGCCGCCCAGGAACGTCCCGGTTGCCAGCACAACGGCTGCAGCGGAAAGCGAGCTGCCGTCCCGCAGCTGCACGCCCGTTACGCGATCACCCTCGAGCAGCAGCGCTTCGGCCTCTCCCGCGATCAGCGACAGCCCAGGCTGGCTGAGCAGCATCTGCTGAACCGCCGCTGCATAGCGAATGCGATCCGCCTGCACGCGCGGCCCTTGCACTGCCGTGCCCTTCGATCGGTTGAGCATCCGATAATGGATGCCGGCTGCGTCAGCCGCGCGCGCCATCAGGCCATCCAGCGCGTCGATCTCACGCACGAGGTGCCCCTTCCCCAAGCCCCCGATCGCAGGATTGCACGACATGGCGCCGAGCTTGGTAAGGTCGAAGCTGAGCAGGGCGGTGCGGGCACCGCGGCGTGCCGCCGCCGCTGCTGCTTCCGTACCGGCATGGCCACCGCCGATGACGATCACATCGAATTGCATGCGGCTGCTAGACTTTGTTTGCGCATCCTTGTCCAGTCCCCGATCGACCGAAGGAGCTTGTTCTGCGTTCCACGTGGAACATTTACTTGCCGATACAGAAGCGCCCGAACAAGGCATCCAGCACGTCTTCCACCCCCGCTCGCCCGGTGATCGCGTCGATAGCCAGCCGCGCCGCCCGGACCTCCTCCGCAAACAGAAGGGAGTCGTCCAAGAGCGCAGCGCGGTGCAGCGCCTCCGCTGCGGTGCAACATAAATGCCGCTGCCGTGCATTGAGTGCCACCATATCCGGCGGCGGCAGCAACTCGGTGGCAATCTCGGCCATACGTGCCCATAGCAGTTCCAGTCCCCTGCCCTGCTGCACTGATATGGCAATCTGCTCCGGGCGCGGTGCCCTTCGTTCGGGTGCATCCGCCCGCGCATGGATCCACAGGCTGGCAGGGTGCGCAGGCGGGGCATCGTCGCCGAGCCATAACAGCAGATCAGCCTCGGCAAGTGCCGACCGGGCTCGTTCCACGCCGATCGCTTCGATCGGATCATCGGTAGCCTCGGCAAGTCCCGCCGTATCGATCAGCAGCCATGCGATCCCCGCGCGCACGACAGGCACCTCGATCCTGTCACGCGTCGTGCCCGCAATCGGCGACACGATCGCCGCATCGCGATCGGCCAGTGCATTGAACAAGGTAGACTTTCCCGCGTTCGGCGGCCCCCCTAGCACAACCCGCAGCCCGTCGCGCAGGCGCTCCACTGGCGGCCGCATCGCGACGACCATGATATCCTGCGCCAACGCCTCAGCCTGCACGCGCAATGCTGGCAGCGGATCGTCACCCGCCACATCGTCCTCGTCACCATGGTCAAGTTCGGCTTCGATGCGCGCGGCGACGGCCAACAAGCGCTCGGCCCAGGCTTCTGCATGCCGTCGCACGGCGCCGCCGGCACTGCGCACCGCCGCGCGACGCTGCGCCTCCGTCTCGGCCATCAGAAGGTCACCCAAGCCTTCCGCTTCGCTCAAATCCAGCCGGCCGTGCAGCAGCGCGCGACGCGTGAATTCTCCCGCTTCCGCCGCCCGCAAGCCAGGCATGCCGGCCAGAACCGCCTCCACCGCGCGTACCACCGCACGCCCGCCATGGAGATGAAGCTCGACAAGATCCTCGCCGGTCGCGGTGCGCGGACCCGGGAAGCAAAGCACCAGCGCGTCGTCCAGCGTTCCGCCATCGGATGGGTCGCGAAGCCGGCGTACGCCTGCCCTGCGCGCAGGGGGCAGCGCTCCGATCATTTGCTGCGCCGCAGCAAATGCCTTTTCCCCGCTGATACGCAGCACGGCGATCGCGGCAGGCAAGGCGCCGCTGGAAACCGCGAAGATCGTGTCCATGCCGGCCGATCAGCTTCCCGGCTTCTTGGTGGCGGCATCGAACAGGCCCCGCCAGAAATTCATGCCCGCCTCCCCCATTGGCGCCCAGTTGCGCATCATCGTCTCGAATCCTTCAGGGGTGCCGTGATTCTCGATCGCCTGAACCATGAGCGAGACATAGCGATCGTGCACGGGCGTGAGATCCGGCAAGCCCATCGCGCGGCGGGCCTCTTCCGGCGTGCACTCGACTTCGACATTGATCTTCATGCGTTTCCTTCCGCGCTTGAGCGCATCGCCGGCCCCCTGCTAGGCCTGTTGCCATGTATGCGCGCGACCATGCCCTGATCGCAACGCCCATCGGCCCGATCCGGATCGAAGGCGATGATCGGCAGCTGTACCGGATCGCCATCGGCGCCGATGGCACACCGGCAAACGGCAGCAGCATCACGGTGCGCGCGGCAGTCGATCAGCTTGCCGCCTGGTTCGCGGGCGAGCGCCGGAGCTTCGATCTTCCGCTTTCGCCGCTCCAAAGCGCCCGCGGCATGCTGCTGCGAGAGGGGCTGATCGCCGTGCCGTTCGGCAGCACCATCAGCTATGGCCAGCTGGCGCGAACGCTGGGCTCCAGCGCACGAGCCATCGGGCAACTTTGTGCGCGGAATCCGTTTCCGTTGATCGTACCGTGCCACCGCGTGTTGAACGAAGGCGGCAGCCTGGGTGCCTATTCGGCCGGCCAGGGCCCCACCACCAAATCCTGGCTGCTCGAGCACGAGCGGCGCTTAACCGGAGAGTATCTGCTATGAGCACCCTGACGATCGATGCGCTGGACGAGAGCGGCAGCTTCTCCGCTTATGTCGCGCACCCTGAAGGCACTCCGCGCGCCGCGATTCTTGTGATTCAGGAAATTTTCGGGGTGAACCCGGGCATTCGCCAGAAGTGCGACGGCTGGGCCGCCAAGGGCTATCTGGCGATCGCGCCCGACCTGTTCTGGCGGCTGCAACCCGGCATCGAGCTCGATCCCGACGTTCCCGACCAGTTCGAACAGGCGCTGAACTGGATGGGCAAGTTCGACCAGGACAAGGGCATTGCCGACATCGAGTCCACTATTCAGGTCGCGCGCGCCGCGCTCGGGGGCGGCAAGGTGGGCGCCGTAGGCTTTTGCCTGGGGGGCCGGCTAGCCTATATGACGGCGTCCCGCACCGATATCGATGCCAGCGTCGGCTATTATGCAGTCGGGATCGACGGTCTGCTGGGGGAAAAGCACGCGATCGCCAAGCCGCTGCTGCTCCACATTCCGCAGGCAGACCATTTCGTCTCGCCAGAAGTGCAGGCGAAGATGCACGCAGGACTGGACGATCACCCCAACATTACCCTGTACGACTATCCGGGCGAAGACCATGGCTTCGCAGCCGAAATGGGAAAGCGCCGGTCCGAGGCGGCCGCGCAACTGGCAGACCAGCGCACGGCGGAGTTCTTCGCCGAACATCTGGCCTAGGCACCTGCACCGGCCCTTCCCGACACGCGGGGAGGGCCGGCAGGGGATTAGAACAGGCTGGTCAGCCCCATGGTGCCTTCGGTGCCCACCCAGCCTTCGTAGATCATCTTGAACGCCACGAACACGATCACCGCGAGACCGAAATAAGCGATCCAGCGGTGGCGATCGATCAGCTTGGCGATCAGATTGGCCGCGAGGCCCATCAGCGCCACCGACAGCAGGAGGCCGACCACCAGGATGCCAGGGTGTTCGCGTGCCGCACCGGCAACGGCGAGCACATTGTCCAGGCTCATCGAGACGTCGGCCACCGCGACGGCCCAGGCCGCACCGGCAAAGCTGCGCGCGGGCCGAAGACCCGATCGCTCGTCGCCTTCGATCTCTTCCGAACCGCCGCTCTCGCCGCCATGGCGGATCTCGCGCCAGAATTTCCAGCTGACCCATAGCAGCAGCAGTCCGCCAGCGAAGATCAGGCCGACAATGCCCATCAGCCAGCTGACGACCAGCGCAAAGGCGATGCGCAGCACCAGGGCCGCGCCGATGCCGATCAGGATAACCTTCTTGCGCTGGTCCGCCGGCAGTCCCGCCGCCAGTGCGCCCACAACGATCGCGTTGTCGCCGGCCAACACCAGATCGATCATCAGCACCGATCCGAACGCGGCCAGCGCCGCAGGATCGTCGAGGTTCGAGAAATCGGCGACGATGTGCTGCCAGATGTCCAGCGGCGTTCCGATGCCCGCCGCAGCGGCGCTGAGAAGAAGATCGATCATGCTCAAGCCCTAGCGCCAGGATCGGCGCGCGCAAAGCCTACGCGGCATCATCGCATCCGTTCCCTGCCGCCGCACGCAAAAAGGCCGGGCGACAAGGCCCGGCCTTCTTATGCCTCGCTTCAGCGCGGCGCGTGTTACTGGTTCATGCTGTCGAAGAAATCTTCGTTGGTCTTCGAATCCTTCATCTTGTCGAGCAGGAACTCCATCGCGTCGATGGTGCCCATCTGCATGAGGATGCGACGCAGCACCCACATCTTGGTGAGCTTGGCCTTTTCGACCAGCAGCTCTTCCTTGCGGGTGCCCGATTTGCCAACGTCGAGCGCGGGGAAGATGCGCTTGTCCGCAACCTTGCGGTCGAGCACGATTTCCGAATTGCCGGTACCCTTGAACTCTTCGAAGATCACTTCGTCCATGCGGCTGCCGGTGTCGATCAACGCGGTTGCGATGATCGAGAGCGAACCGCCTTCCTCGATGTTGCGCGCCGCGCCGAAGAAGCGCTTCGGGCGCTGTAAGGCGTTCGCGTCGACACCGCCGGTCAGCACCTTGCCCGAGCTGGGCACCACGGTGTTGTAGGCGCGGCCGAGGCGGGTGATCGAGTCGAGCAGGATCACCACGTCCTTCTTGTGCTCGACCAGGCGCTTGGCTTTTTCGATCACCATTTCAGCGACCTGCACGTGGCGGTTGGCCGGTTCGTCGAAGGTCGAGCTGATCACTTCGCCCTTCACCGAACGCTGCATGTCGGTGACTTCTTCCGGGCGCTCGTCGATCAGCAACACGATCAGGAAGACTTCGGGGTGATTGTCGGTGATCGCCTTGGCGATGTTCTGCAGAAGAACGGTCTTACCGACGCGCGGCGGCGCGACGATAAGCGCGCGCTGGCCCTTGCCCTGCGGCGCGACGATATCGATCACGCGGGCCGACTTGTCCTTGACGGTCGGGTCGAGCGTGTCGAGGCGCAGCTTCTGCTCGGGATAGAGCGGCGTCAGATTGTCGAAATTGACGCGGTGGCGCACCGCATCGGGATCGTCGAAATTGACTTTGAGCAGCTTGGTAAGAGCGAAATAGCGCTCGCCGTCCTTCGGCGCGCGGATCTCGCCTTCCACCGTGTCGCCGGTGCGCAGGCCGAACTTCCGGACCTGGTTGGGGCTGACATAGATGTCGTCGGGGCCGGCGAGATAGTTCGCCTCGGGCGAGCGGAGGAAGCCAAAACCGTCGGGCAGCACTTCGATCGTGCCTTCGCCGGTGATTTGGTCGCCCTGCTCGGCCTGGGCCTTGAGGATGGCGAAGAGCAGGTCCTGCTTGCGCAGCGTCGACGCGCTCTCGACGCCCAGTGCCTCGGCCATGGTGACCAGCTCGGCAGGGGCGGTTTTCTTGAGGTCCTTGAGATGCATGGAAGGTCCGGAAATTCTAAGGGGGAGAGCGTCGATCGGCGATGTGTACGCGCAGGATTCGATGCTTGGAGGAAGGATGCACCGGGGTTCGGTACACGACAGCAAAATTAGGTGGGGGGGTGCCCCAAGTCAACTGCGATTCGGCGCAGATTCACCCCGCCGAATCGCAGGGTTTTTCAGAACGGTTTCACCTCGGCGAGGATGACGATGAAGACGAGCGCCAGCGCCGGCACTTCGTTGAGGAAGCGCAGCGTGCGGGTGGCGATCGGCGCCTCGCCGCGCCCCAGCTTCTTCCCATAGCCCACTGCCCAGCCATGATAGCCGCTCAGCAGCACCACCAGGAGCAGCTTGGCATGGAGCCAGCCGATCCCCGCCTGCCCGTCGAACAGCCCAATATTGGCCGAGAGCGCCAGTCCGAGCGCCCAGACGATGAGCAACGAGGGCGTGAGGATCATCCGCTTCAGCATCCCCTCCCGCTTCGCCCAGGCCGCCGCCTCGGCCGTGCCCAGCGCCTCCTGGTGATGAATCAGGTAGCGCGGGAACAGGAACAGCCCCGACATCCAGAACATCACGAAGATGACGTGGAACGCCTTCACCCAAAGATAGGCACTGCCCAACCAGCCGATCATTCCGCCGTCCCCCGCACGCGGGCCAGCAGCTGCTCGACATGCGCGATCGGCGTGTCGGGCAGGATGCCGTGGCCCAGGTTGAACACATGCGGCCGCGCCGGAAAGGCCGCGAGGATCCGGTCGATCGCGCTGTCGAGCACCGCGCCGCCCGTGATCAGCGCCAGCGGATCGAGATTGCCCTGCACCGGCAGCCCTTCGGGCAGCACCGCGTTGGCCCATTCGGGATCGGCCGTCTCGTCGAGTCCGATCGCATCCACTCCGGTTTCGCGGGCATAGGCGGCGAGTTTGCCCCCTGCCCCCTTCGGGAATCCAATCACGGGCACCAGATCCCGAACCGCTGCCGCGATCCGGGCGTTGGGGGCGATTACCCAACGTTCGAACTGGGCGGGGCTGAGGCTGCCCGACCAGCTGTCGAACAGCTGCACAGCCTCCACGCCGGCTTCCGCCTGGGCGCGCAAATAGGCGATGGTCTGGTCGGCGATGCGATCGACCAGCGCCTGCATCAGGCCCTGGTCGCGATAGGCGAGGCGGCGCGCCTCGGCCTGTTCACGGCTGCCCTGTCCCGCGATCATGTACGTCGCCACGGTCCAGGGAGAGCCCGCAAAGCCCAGGAAGGTGGTCTGGGGGTCCAGGGCCGCCTTCACCCGCCTTATCGTGCCGTAGATGGGCTCCAGGACGCTGGAATCGGCATCGAAGCCGTCGAGCACGTCGCGCGCGGTCACCGTCGGCGCGAGTCTGGGGCCTTCGCCCGTCTCGAACCAGAGCTTCTGGCCGAGCGCCATCGGCACCACCAGGATGTCGGAAAACAGGATGGCGCCGTCCATGCCGAAGCGGCGGATCGGCTGCAACGTGATTTCCGCGGCAGACTCGGAATCCATCGCGAGTGCCAGGAATCCGCCCTTTTCGGCACGGAGCGCACGGTATTCGGGCAGGTATCGACCGGCCTGGCGCATGAGCCAGACGGGCGGAACGGGCTGGCGAGTCCCTGTCAGGGTCGCGAGCAGCGGCTTGGAAGCGCGAAGAGTCAGAGCCGGGATCCCACTACTAGAAGATTCGATTCTCAGGATGTTGGAGTCTGTTGGCCGGTGAAAGCCGGGGCTTATGGCGATGTGAGTCAGTTGCCAACAATTTGACTCCTGCGGCCATCCGGAATCGCACGGATTCGGGAAATCTGTCCACAAGACTCACAGCCTGTGAATGGAAAGCACAAGCTGGGGATGCCGCTGTGGACGAATCACACGGGCTTTCCCGAATCTCGGCGGGTTGGCCGGATGCCGCGGTTACGCTACCGCTTGTTCGCCATGTTATGCACAGATCGGTCCCCAGCCTGATGCGGCTGCACCTGCACCTGCTCTCGGACTCCACCGGGGAGACGCTGGAAAACATCGCCAAGGCGGCACTGGCGCAGTTCGACGATGTCGAGCCGCTGCGCCATTTCTGGCCGATGGTGCGCAGCGAGGCGCATCTCGAGCGCATCCTGCAGGAGATCGCGCAGAACCCGGGTCTGGTGATCTACACCCTGGTCAATCGCGACATCCGCCGCATGCTCGAGACGCGGTGCCGCGCGCTGGGGCTGCCGGCGATCGCGCCGCTCGACCAGGTGAGCCATGCGCTCTCCAACCTGCTCGGCCAGGAGGCCAAGGCACGGCCGGGGCGCCAGCACATGCTCGACGCCGCCTATTTCGCCCGCGTCGATGCGATCCAGTTCACCATCGCGCATGACGACGGCATCGGCTGGGAGGATTGGGAGGAGAGCGACATCCTGCTCGCAGGTGTGTCGCGCTCGTCGAAGACGCCGACCTCGATCTATCTCGCCAATCGCGGCTACAAGGTGTCGAACATTCCCGTGGTGGTGGAATCGCCGCCGCCGGCCAAGCTGTTCCAGCTCCAGCGGCCGCTGATCGTCGGGCTGACGACCAGCGCCGATCGGCTGGTCCAGATCCGCCGCAACCGGCTGCTCTCGCTCAACCAGGCGCCGGAGACCGACTATGTCGACCAGGAAGCGGTGCAGCGCGAGATCGCCTTTGCGCGCCGCATGTTTGCCGACAATGGCTGGCCGGTGATCGACGTTACCCGCCGCTCGATCGAGGAAACCGCCGCCGCGATCATCCAGCTGTGCAACGACCGTGAAATGGAACGCCGATAATGCCGACTCTGGTTCTCGCTTCCCAGAGCGCGTCGCGCCGGGCGATGCTCGATGCCGCCGGGGTGGCGCACGAGGCGCTGCCCGCCCTGGTCGACGAGGCCAGCGCCAAAACATCGCTGCTTGCCGAGGGCACGTCTCCCCGTGACCTTGCCGACGCGCTCGCCGAGCTCAAGGCGCTCAAGGTCTCACGCATGGCGCCGCAGGCGCTGGTGCTCGGCGGCGATTCGCTGGTCGCGCTCGACGATGGCAGCTTGCTCGACAAGCCCGAGAGCCGCGAACAGGCGCGCGACCATCTTCAGCGCATGTCGGGCAAGACCCACGACATCTACAGCGCCGCGGTGATCGCCGAGGGCGGCCGCCCGGTCTGGCGGCACGTCGATCGGGCGCGACTCCACGTCCGGCCGCTGAGCGAGGCGTTCATCGAATCCTATCTCGACCTGGAATGGCCCGCCATCGCCGGCTGTGTCGGCTGCTTCCGGATCGAAGGACCTGGCGTGCAGCTGTTCCACCGCACCGAGGGCAGCCATTTCACCATCCTCGGCATGCCGCTGCTGCCGATTCTCGACTATTTGCGCACCCGGGGAGTGATGCCCAAGTGACTCGTTATGCCGAGGTGATCGGCGATCCGATCGCCCATTCGAAATCGCCGATCATCCATAAATTCTGGCTCGATGCGCTGGGTCTGGAGGGCGATTACCGCCGCACCCATGTGCTGGGCGACGATCTCGCCGGCTATTTCGCTCGCGCGAAGGACGATGCCGATTGGCGCGGCTGCAACGTCACCATCCCACACAAGCTGGCGGTGATGGACCTGGTCGGTGATCCCGGCGGGGTGCGCGGCACGATCGGAGCGATGAACACCGTGATCCGCGGCGAGGACGGCACGCTGATCGGCACCAATACCGATGCAGGCGGCTTCTTCTCGCCGATCGCTGGACTGGAACTCGAAGGCCGCCACGCGGTGGTAGTCGGCGCCGGCGGTGGCGCCCGGGCGGTCCTGTTCGCGCTGTCTCGCGTGGGTATCGGCCGAGTGACCATCCTCAACCGCAACGTGCTCAAGGCGGCGGCGCTGCTCTCGAGCTTCGGGGTGAAGGGCGATGCTTTGCCGATCGGCGTGGCGCTGCCCGCGGCCGACCTCCTGGTCAACGCCAGCCCGCTCGGCATGGGTGGCCAGCCCCCGCTCGAGCTGGACCTCGATCCGCTGCCCGAACATGCGGTGGTGTACGATATCGTCTACGCCCCGCTCGAGACGCCGCTGCTCGCCCAGGCACGGGACCGCGAGCTGGACACGGTGGACGGACTCGAGATGCTGGTCGGTCAGGCCGCGCTTGCCTTCGAACTGTTCTTCGGCGCCGAGCCCCCGCGCGACCGCGACGAGGAACTGCGCGCACTGCTTACCGCATGAGCAGGCGGCCGATCGTGCTCGGGCTCACCGGCTCGATCGGCATGGGCAAGTCGACCGTGGCGGCGATGTTCGCGGCGGGCGGCGTGCCGGTGTTCGATGCAGACGCCATCGTCCACCACCTACAGGGGCCCAATGGCGCAGCGGTAGCAGCGATCGAGGCCGAATTTCCAGACACGACTACCGAGCTCGGCGTGAATCGCACGCTGTTGCGGGAAGCGGTGATGGCCGACCCCACCGCGTTCGCCCGACTCGAAGCGATTCTGCACCCCGCCGTCGCAGAGGCGCGCGAGTCGTTCCTGGCGATGCACGCCGACGCGCCACTCGTCGTTCTTGACGTACCGTTGCTGTTCGAGGCGGGCGGCTGGCGGCATGTCGACAAGATTGCGGTCGTATCCGCACCGCCCGAGGTGCAGCGCGAGCGCGTTCTCGCCCGCCCCGGCATGACCGCAGAGCGGTTCGAGGCCATTCTCGCCCGGCAAATGCCCGACGCCGAAAAGCGCGCCCGCGCCGATTTCGTGATTCCCACCGGCGAAGGTCTGCAGGTTACGGAAGATTGCGTACGCACGGTCATCGCTTGCCTCGCGCCGCCTGCGGGTGGATAAGCGCTCCATGCGGGAAATCGTGTTTGACACCGAAACGACGGGACTCAGCTTCTCAGGCGGAGATCGCCTCGTCGAAATCGGCTGTGTCGAGCTGGTCAACCGGGTTGCCACCGGCAACCATTTCCACGCCTATATCAATCCGCAGCGGCCGATGCCGGTGGAGGCGTTCAACGTCCACGGCCTGTCCGAACGATTCCTCTCCGACAAGCCGGTGTTCGAGGATGTCGTCGAGGATCTGCTCGACTTCATCGGCGATTCGCCGATGGTCGCGCACAATGCGGGCTTCGATTTCAGCTTCCTCAACGGCGAGCTCGGCCGCTGCAGCCGGCCGCTTGTCGACCTGAGCCGCATGGTCGATACGCTGGTGCTCGCCCGCACCCGCCATCCCGGCGCCAAGCATACGCTCGATGCGCTGTGCAGCCGCTACGGCATCGATCTGAGCGCGCGTACGCTGCACGGCGCGCTGCTCGACGCGCAGCTGCTGGCGCAGGTCTATGTCGAGCTGACCGGCGGCCGCCAGATTACGCTGGGCCTGGCCGAGGAGGTGCCGGTGATGCCGGAAACCGTCGCAGAGGCGCCGACTCGGGTGCACGTCCGGCCGGCGCGGCGGTTCACCGCGAGTGCGATGGAACTTGAACGGCACGCAGCGTTTCTGAAGTCCCTGGACGAGCCGCTATGGGGTGTTCCCACAATCGACGCGGTTCCGGCGCAGCCCTAGGTCGCTCGTCCCTAATTGCGAAGTGGAGGTACATATGGATATCCGGATCTCGGGGCATCAGGTCGATACGGGCGCAGCGCTCAAGACGCAGGTGACGGATCGGGTCCAGGGTATCGCCGACAAGTATTTCTCCCGCGCCATTTCGTCGCAGATCACCTTCGGCAAGGGGCCGCATGACAACGGATTCACCTGTGACATCGTGATGCACGTGACGCAGGGGCTGGTGCTGAAGGCGACCAACAGCGGCATGGAAGCGCATGGCGCGTTTGATGGTGCAGCGGACCGGATCGACAAGCAATTGCGCCGCTATGTTCGCCGTCTGAAGGATCGCCGGCCGAACGAGGTGATCGCACTGGCTGAGGGCGGCGCGTACGACAATGGCTTCGACAATGCCGGCTACACGCTGTTCCAGGAACCGCACGCCGAGGAAGAGGTGGCCGATGCGCCCCTGGTGATCGCCGAGACGCGCGTCGACGTGCCGGATGCGACCGTATCGGACGCGGTGATGATGCTCGATCTGCGTCACACCAACGCGCTTCTGTTCCGCAACAGCGGCACCGGGGCTTATAATATGGTGTATCGCCGCGGTGACGGTACAATCGGCTGGGTTGAGCCCAACCGCGCACCGGCGTAAGGCGCCGGCTTGCCCGCGGGCAGCCGCTTCTTTGGAACGACAATGACTGATCTGAGCGATTTGCTCGTGCCGGAGGCGGTGCTCGCCGGCGTAACGGCGGGTAACAAGAAGGCGCTGTTCCAGCAGCTTGGCGCCACTGCGGCGATGGCGCATGGCGTCGACCCGCGGCTGGTGGCCGAGCGGCTGGCCGAACGCGAGCGGCTCGGCTCCACCGGCTTTGGCGCTGGCATCGCCATCCCCCATGCGCGGCTGGACGATCTGCCGCGTGTGTGCGGGGTGTTCGCGCGACTGGCACAGCCGGTCGATTTCGGGGCGGTCGACGATCTGCCGGTGGACCTGGTGTTTATGCTGCTTTCCCCCAGCAATGCCGGGAGCGAGCATCTGAAGGCCCTGGCATCGGTATCGCGCCGGCTGCGTGAGCGCCCGTTCGCCGAGAAGCTGCGCGGCGCCGGGTCGCCCGATGCGCTCTTCGCGCTGCTCACCGGGGTCGAGGCGCGTGACGCCGCTTGAGGCGGGGGCCGTGGCCCCCACCGGTGCGGAAGCGCATTACCGCGCGCTGGAATCGCTCTACGCCGCGGCACCCATCAATCAGCTTTTCCCGTCCGTCCTCGAGATCCCCGAAGCCGGTGTGGCGCGCATCCGGTTCGAGGTGGACGCGCGCTTCTTCCATGCCGCGGGAGCCGCGCATGGTACCAGCTATTTCAAGATGCTCGACGATGCCGCCTTCTATGCGGCGAACAGCCTGGTCACCGATCGGTTTCTGCTGACGACGGCATTCAACCTGCTGCTCACCAGGCCGCTGCCCGAAGGCCCGGTGATTGCCGAGGGGCGATGGGTGAGCGGTCAGCGGCGCGTGTTCGTGGCGGAGGCGCGGCTGATCGACGCGCGCGGCGAGGAAGCGGCGCGCGGCACTGGCACCTTCATGCGCTCCCGAATCCCGCTCGCCACCCTGCCCGGCTACCGCACCGCATGATGCCGCGCCTGACCAGCGCGACGCTGGTGAGCGCGCTGATACGCCGCGCCGATGCCGAAGGCGGGTCCGCGATGGTGCTGGCGAAGGGCGATGCGACCTCCGGCGCGATACTGCTCCTACTGCTCGAGCGCGGTACGCGCCCACGCTTCGTTGAACGCGGGATCGGGCCGGCGGGCTTGCCTGCGCTGCTGCCCTCGGGTCCCGGCGACCTAGCCGGAGAGGCAGAGGCGAGCGCTTACTGGCGAAGGCGGCGCGAGCGCGATCCTGATTTGTGGGTCGTCGAACTGGATATCGCAGGCGCCGAACGGTTCGCCGCTGAAACGATGAACCTTTCTTGACACTCCAGCGCCATCCCGCGAAAGGGTTCGACAACGTCAAATCGCGTTGTGCCGTTCGGGGTGTGAAGTCGATCGGTTACGCAGTCGGGGGGTAAGCCCGGCGGTCTCGTCTCCGTTGGAGCAATGGCTGTCCGCGCGCCAACCGCACATTACTGTAAAAAAATGAAGCTCTTGCCACGGGCTGCAACCTTTGCAGCTGTGACTTTTTGCGCTGGCGCACTGGCAAATGCCGCCACGCTCAACCTGAACCCGGCCGTGCCGCAGGACCTCCAGGGTCGCGCGATGGTACAACCGATCCCGGTTCAGAATCAGAACGCCTCCCCGTCCGTGCAGGTTCCCGCAGGCGATGCCGCGGTCGAGCAGCAGGCGGAGGCCACCGCCGATCCCAAGCCTGAATATGCCAGCCTGTCCGAAGCAGTGGATTCGCAGGAAGAAGCGGTCGCGCTCGAAGACGATCGCGAACTGCGCTGCCTGGCAACCGGCGTCTATTACGAAGCTCGCAGCGAGCCTCTCTCCGGCCAGCTCGCAGTCGCCGATGTGATCCTTAACCGCAGCACGTCGGGGCGCTTCCCTGGCTCGGTCTGCTCGGTAATCACCCAGCGTGGCCAGTTTTCCTTCGTTCGCGGTGGCAAGCTGCCCAAGGCGCCCGACAATGCCCAGTGGCGTCGTGCGATGGCCGTGGCGCAGGTTGCCCGTAAGAATCTGTGGGAGAGCCCGGCGGGCGACGCGCTGTATTTCCATGCGCGTTATGTCAGCCCTAATTTCGGCCGCGCGACCGTCGCGACCGTTGGGAACCACGTCTTCTATCGCTGACCCGCTACGGGTGGAGACAGCAGAAAAGCCGCCGAAGCGATTCGGCGGCTTTTCTATGTTCGCTTCTTGTTCTAAATTGCGACGATGTCCGCTGCCCTGCCCGCGCTCGTTCCCGCTGCCGATCTGACGACGGAAGCCGCACCACTGGTGGCTGCTGATGTCGTGCGCGGAGTTTGCCGCATGTTGCTGCGGCACGATTGCGTGGCGATCGCGGAAGTGCCGCTGGACGGCGGCAGGCGCGTCGATCTGATGGCGCTGGATTCGCGAGGCAATGTGGTGATCGTTGAGATCAAGGTGTCGCGGGCCGATCTGCTGGGCGACGGCAAATGGCACGAATATCTTGGCCATTGCGATCGATTCTTCTGGGCGGTGCCCAGCGGATTCGATCTCCGCCCTTTGGAACAACCCCATTTCCTGCCAGAACGCACCGGCCTGATCGTCGCCGATCGCTACGACGCTGCAGTGGCGCGCGAAGCGGCTACGGTGCCGTTGGCGGCGGCGATGCGGCGGAAGGCGACGCTTGCCTTCGCCCGGCGGGCCGGACGAAGGCTGTTGGGTATGCTTGATCCCGACGTTGCTGACGGGTTCTGAGAAGCGTCAGAGCTTCGGCCCCGCCGCGG
Source organism: Sphingomonas sp. ATCC 31555 (assembly GCF_000282895.1). Classification (GTDB taxonomy): domain Bacteria; phylum Pseudomonadota; class Alphaproteobacteria; order Sphingomonadales; family Sphingomonadaceae; genus Sphingomonas. Next base: position 108,992 of record NZ_ALBQ01000014.1, on the reverse strand, counting down.
TTGCAGCCCGCCCTACTTTCGGTGCATCCGCCAGCATTTTGGCGATGCTGGGATAGCGGGTTTCCCGCTTGGCATATTCACGGGCCGAAAGACCGCCGCCGAAATCGCTGCGATCGGGATCGGCGCCGGCATCCAGCAGCTTGCGGACTACTTCGCCGTCATGGGCAAGCACCGCCCGGATCAGCGGTGTCACCCCGGCATTGTTGGCGAGATTGACGTTGGCCTTCTTGGCCAGCAGCGCTTCGACGCCGGCCACCCAGCCGCGTTCGGCGGCGAAGATCAGCGGCGTGTTACCCTCGCGATCCTGGATGTTCACGTTCACGCCGGGCTGGTTGATCAGCACGCTGAGATAGGTGGGATCGCTGCGCTTCACGACGATGTGCAGCGCGGCCTCGCCCGTGCCGTACGGATCCTTCACGTTGACCATCGAGGTCGCCTTGTCGCGCAGGAACTCGTTGACCTTGGAGCCATCCTGCTTACGGATCGCGTCGAGGAACTGGATGCTTTCGCGAGGTTGGCCGGCGCCCTGGGCGAGTGCCGGAAGCGGCAGGAGCAGAAGAGCCGCCGCGGCGGCCTGAGCAAGGCGAACGTTCATTGCGTGATCAAAACCCTTGGTTACTGGCGGCGCTTGCCGGAACGGACCCTAACAGAAGATGGCGGGTGACACCATGAACAGCGTGTTTCAGAAGCTGCAACCTTTGGCGGCCGCGTTGGCGCTTGCGGCATGCGGCGCCGACAATACCGGCGAACCCCCGCTGGCGGGGGCGCGGATCGGCGGGCCGTTCACCCTCACCGATCAGAACGGCAAGCGCGTGCAGGATGCGGACTTTGCGGGCAAATATCGCATCGTCTACTTCGGCTACACCTATTGCCCGGACGTATGCCCCACGGATCTGGCGAAGATCGGTGCGGCCTTCCGCGCGCTGGAGAAGCAGGCGCCCCGCACGGCGGCGAAGATCGTGCCGCTGTTCATTTCGGTTGATCCCGAACGCGATACGCCTGCGCAGCTGAAGCAATATGTCGGTAATTTTCACCCGCGCCTCATCGGCCTGACCGGCACCCCGCAACAAGTCGCGCAGGTGGCGAAGGCCTACGCCATCGCCTATATGAAACAGCCTACGCCGTCCGGCTATCTGATGGGGCACAGCGAAGTCGCCTATCTGATGGGGCCCGATGGCAAGCCGATCACCAGCCTGCCGCTGGAAAAGGATCCCCCGGCGATCGTCGCCGAACTTGAGCATTGGGTGCGGTGACCGTTAAATTCTGGGAAGATTTGCCGCTGGAGGCGCTGGACCGCGCGCAATGGGAGGCATTGTGCGACGGCTGCGGAAAATGCTGCCTGCACAAGCTGGAGGACGAGGAGACGGGCGAATTGTTCGCTACGAACGTCGCCTGCCGGCTCCTCGACCGGAAGATGGGCCGGTGCAAGGATTACAAGCACCGCCGTGCCTATGTGCCCGAGTGCGTGCGGCTGACGACCCGCAACGTAGGCGACATCGAATGGCTGCCCACCACCTGCGCCTATCGGCTGCGGGCCAATGGCGAGAAGCTGCCGGACTGGCATTATCTCGTTTCCGGAGATCCGGAGGCGGTGCACCGGGCGGGTGAGTCGACGCGCGGCTGGACGATTTCCGAGGACGATGCGGGCGATCTCGAACATCACATGACCGATCGGCGGCTGTGACACCCGATGTCGAAGTCATCCGTCATCCCCGTGCGCGGCGGATGCGGCTCGCCATCGATCCGCGGGACGGCAAAATACGGCTGACGATACCGCCGCGAGCGTCGCTGGCCAAGGCGATGCAGTGGGTGCGCGAGCAGCAGGGCTGGATTGCAGCCCAGCGCGAGACGCTACCGGAGTGCCGGCCGTTCGTGCCCGGTGCGCGCATTCCGTTTGGCGACGGCGACCTTACCATCGTTTGGCCTGTGACAGGCGTTCGTGGCGTGCGGCAAGCGGGCGGGCAGTTGCTGTGCGGTGGAACCGCGGAGGGACTGGCACGCCGTGTCGAGCGCTGGCTGCGCGCGGAGGCGCTACGAACGCTGAGCGAGGAAACCGCTCAATATGCCGCGTTGGCGGGCGTTCGCGTGACCAAGGTGGCGATCGGCGACGCGCGGAGCCGCTGGGGCAGCTGCGCCTCTACCGGCGTGATCCGCTATAGCTGGCGACTGATCCTGGCGCCCAGCGCGGTGCGGCGAGCGACGGTGGCGCATGAAGTCGCACATCGCGTCCACATGAATCACGGCCCCGATTTCCATGCTCTGGTCGAGCAGTTGTACGGTGCCGATCCGACGCCGCATCGCCACTGGCTTCGCCGATACGGTGCAGGGCTGCACTGGATAGGCCGCGCGCAGACCTGACGCCTACGCGCCGCAGGCTGCTTCAATCGCCGTCGTTGGGCCGCTGGCGATCCTGCTGGACGGGCTGGCGCTGCTGGCCCGGCGCACGGCCGGTCATCCGCGCAATCCAGTCGCGGTCGAGCTTGTCCCCCTGCTGCTGGACCGGAGCCGGGCGGCCTCCCGGTTGTGTCGAGACAGGCCCGTCGACGGCGCCGTCCTCCTGCGGTTCCACCGGTACCTGCGGCGGCGGCGTGAGCGGATTGCCGTTCTCGTCCAGCATCATGCCGTTGTCGGGGGCACCATAGGCGTCCTCGTCGGGCTCAAGCATATTGTCCGGCGGCGTAAGCTCGGTCTCGAACTGCTCCACCGGGCGCTTGGCCACAGCCTGGACCATGAAGTCGTGGAAGGCACGCGCTGGTGCGCGGCCGCCCTGCAGGCCCGGCACCACCTTGGCATCGTCCCTGCCCATCCAAACGCCGGTGGTGAGCCCGCTGGAGAAGCCGATGAACCAGCCATCCTTGTTAGAGCTGGTCGTACCGGTCTTGCCGGCGACCGGGCGACCGATCTGCGCGGCGCGGCCGGTGCCGGTGGCGACGGCGGTCTGCATCAGATCGATCATCTGCGCCGCGACGTAACTGGCCACCAGCACATGGCTGGTATCCACCTCGTGCTGATAGATCACCTGGCCGTTGGCGGTCACCCGCGTGATGCCATAAGGCGTCACAGCGACGCCGTTGTTGCCCACCGAAGCGAACGCGCGCGTCATGTCGATCAGGCGCACGTTGGAAGTCCCGAGCACCATCGCCGGCTGCGTGTTGATCGGGGTGGTAATGCCGAACCGGCGCGCCATGTCCGCCACGGTGGTGAAGCCGACTTCCTGCCCAAGCTTGGCGGCGATCGTATTCACCGAATAGGCGAAGGCGGTGCGGATCGTGATCGGGCCGCTGTTGCGGCGAGAATCGTTGCGGGGTGTCCATCCGTCGATCGTGACCGGCTCGTCGACCACCACATCATCCGGCTTGTGCCCGGATTCCAGCGCGGCGAGATAGACGAACAGCTTGAACGAGGATCCCGGCTGACGCTGCGCCTGGGTGGCGCGGTTGTAGATCGAGGAGACATAGTCCTTCCCCCCCACCATCGCCCGCACCGCACCGTCTCGATCGATCGAGACCAGCGCACCCTGCGCGCCATCGGGCGCATTGGCGCGGATCGCTTCGTCGGCGCTGCGCTGCATGTTTAGATCGAGCGTCGTCCACACGTCGAGCGGCGCTTCGGTCTCGTCGATCAGCGTCTCCAGCTGTGGCAGCGCCCAGTCGGTGAAGTAGCGCACGCTGTTCTGCTTGGGTTCTGGCGCCAGTTGGACGCTGTGCGGATCGGTCGCATTGGCCTCCGCGGTGCTGATCTTGCCCGCATCGGCCATCACCTTCAGCACCACGGTCGCGCGATCCACCGCGGCTTCGGCATCGGCGGTGGGGGAGTAATGCGAGGGCGCTTTCACTAGGCCGGCGATGATCGCAGATTCGCCGAGCGACAGGTTGGTCGCAGGATGGCCGAAGAACTTCCGGCTCGCCGCGTCGATGCCATAGGCGCCGCCACCGAAATACACTTTGTTCAGGTACAGCTCGAGGATCTGCTGCTTGCTGAACTTGCGTTCCAACGCGAGCGCCAGGATCGCCTCGCGAATCTTGCGGGTAACGCTGTACTTGGTCGACAGGAAAATCGTACGCGCGACCTGCTGCGTGATCGTCGAGGCGCCTTGCAGACGGCGGCCTTCGTCGTGCAGCCGCTTGGCGACCCAGAACATGCGCGCAACGCCCACCGGATCGACGCCCCAGTGCGACTCGAACCGACGATCCTCGACGGCAATGATCGCATCCTTCATCTGCTGCGGGATCTGGTCGTACGGAATCCATTCGCCATAGCTCGGCCCGAGCGAAACGAGCACGGTGCCATCCACCGCATGCACGCGGATCATCTGGCCGTTCGGCGAAGACTTCATCTCGTCGAAGCTGGGCAGCGTCGACTTGGCGGAATAGACCGTGACCGCCAACGCGATGAACGCGAGCAATGCCACGCCCAGGCCGCCGATGAACGACCAGAGGAAGAACTTCTTCCAGAAGGAGCCCCGGCGCCACCAAGGCGCACCTGCGGTTTTCGATTTTGCGGCCATGTACGGCGTCGCCGATTACAGGGTGCGGGGCATTCTCACAAGGATCAGGCTGCCGACGCGCCCGCGGCGCGCGGTCGGAAGTCGAGACTTACCGAGTTCATGCAATAGCGCAGCCCGGTTGGTGGAGGTCCGTCGGGGAAAACATGGCCCAGATGGCCGTCGCAGCGGGCACAGCGCACCTCTACCCGGCGCATGCCGTGGCTCACATCGGCGTGTTCGGAGACATGCTCCGCCGCTGCGGGCTGGGTGAAGCTGGGCCACCCCGAGCCTGAATCATATTTATCGATGCTGTCGAACAGTTCGAGCTGGCAGCCGGCGCAGCGATAGACGCCGTCGGCCTTGTTGTCGTTGTAACGACCGGAAAAAGCGCGTTCCGTGCCAGCCTCGCGCAGCACGCTATATTGCTGCGGGGTCAAGCGCTTGCGCCATTCGGATTCGGGGAGGTTGAGGTGCTCCATAAGCCCAGGATGTGGGTCTCCCGGGCCTCTCCGTCAATCCGGGATCGTGCTGGATTGCGTCAGCGCCCCGCTGCTGCGCAGCTGCGCCTTCAGCACCTCCGGACGCGGGGCATAGAGGAAGCCGAAGCTCACCGTGCCCTTGCGCGTGTGCACCGCGTGATGCAGCCGATGTGCCTGGACGATGCGCTTCATGTAGCTCGATCGCGGAATGTAGCGATGGCGGACGCGCTTGTGGACGATCAGGTCGTGAAAGCCGAAATAGATCATGCCGTAGGCGGCGATGCCCGCGCCGATCCATGCCCAGCCGGTCCACCAGCCGAGATGCGCGCCGCCCAGTAGCAGCACGAACGATGGCACCGCAAAGATCGCGGCGTACAGGTCGTTCCATTCCCAATTGCCCGTGCGCGGCCGGTGATGGCTGGCATGCAGGAACCAGCCCGGCCCATGCATGATCCAGCGGTGTGCGGCATAGGCGAACAGCTCCATGCCGAGCACGGTGACGACGAACAGCGCGATTCCAGTTGGGAGGGACATGCAGCCTATCTAGGCGATCCTGGCGGCGCTTGCCATTGACTTTGCCCAAAGGGGAAATTCGTGTGTGTTCGGCGGGCGAACAGTACGCGCACAGGATCGACTTTCTGAAGCTAATTTGCAATAGCAATAACACCTAAAAGGGTGGATTCTGCGCGCGCGCTGTGCTTTAGGCGGGCGCGATCCCTCCCCGTTCCCTTGAAAAGGCGGACTGCTCTCATGAACATCCACGAATATCAGGCCAAGGAACTGCTCGCGAAGTTCGGCGTGCCCGTGCCGGCCGGCTTTGCCGCGATGAGCGTCGAGGAGGCCGTCGAAGCCTCGAAGAAGCTGCCTGGGCCGCTCTATGTCGTGAAGGCGCAGATCCATGCCGGCGGCCGCGGCAAGGGCAAGTTCAAGGAACTGCCGGCCGAAGCCAAGGGCGGCGTCCGCCTCGCCAAGACCGAGGACGAAGTCCGCCACGCCTCGACCGAGATGCTCGGCAACACGCTGGTGACGATCCAGACCGGCGCCGCCGGCAAGCAGGTCAACCGCCTGTACGTCACCGACGGCGTCGACATCGCCAAGGAATTCTACCTCGCGCTGCTGGTCGATCGCGCCACCGGCCGAGTCGCGTTCGTCGTTTCGACCGAAGGCGGCATGGACATCGAAACCGTCGCGCATGACACCCCGGAGAAGATCCACACCTTCGACGTCGATCCCGCGACCGGCTTCATGCCGCACCACGGCCGCGCCGTCGCCAAGGCACTCGGCCTCGAGGGCGATCTCGCCAAGCAGGCGCAGAGCCTCGCCGGCAAGGTATACAACGCCTTTCTCGGCACCGATGCCTCGCAGATCGAGATAAACCCGCTCGCCGTCACCGAAGACAACAAGCTGATGGTGCTCGACGCCAAGGTCGGCTTCGATTCGAACGCAATGTACCGTCACAAGGACCTGATGGAACTGCGCGACGAGACCGAAGAGGATCCGATGGAGCTCGAGGCGTCGAAGTACGACCTCGCCTATATCAAGCTCGACGGCGATATCGGCTGCATGGTCAACGGAGCCGGCCTGGCGATGGCCACGATGGACATCATCAAGCTCAACGGCATGTTCCCGGCCAACTTCCTCGACGTCGGCGGCGGCGCGAACAAGGAAAAGGTCACCGCGGCGTTCAAGATCATCCTGAGCGATCCGGCGGTGAAGGGCATCCTGGTCAACATCTTCGGCGGCATCATGCGCTGCGACATCATCGCAGAGGGCATCGTTGCAGCTGCCAAGGAAGTGAACCTCTCGGTGCCGCTGGTCGTCCGCCTCGAGGGCACCAACGTACAGCAGGGCAAGGACATCCTGGCCAATTCCGGCCTGCCGATCGTCGCCGCCAACGATCTGGGCGACGCTGCCCAGAAGATCGTGGCGGAGGTCAAGAACGCGGCGTGAGCGACGCGGCCGCCTCGACTGTGAAGACGGTCGAAGGCGGCTGCCGCTGCGGCCGCGTGCGGTTCCGGGTGACGGGCGATTCGCTCGTCACCATGGCCTGCCACTGCACCGGGTGCCAGCGCATGACTGCCAGCGCCTATTCGCTGAGCGGCCTCTACCCGGCGGAAAGCTTCGCCGTGATTGGAGGCGAACCGGTGCTTGGCGGCCTGCACGGCGCCACCCGGCATTTCCACTGCGACCATTGCAAAAGCTGGCTGTTCACCCGGCCCGAGGGCCTCGACGCCGTCGTCAACATCCGTACTACGATGCTCGACGCGCGAATGTCCGCCCCGCCCTTCCTTGAGACTTGGACCGAGGATGCGCTGCCCTGGGCCGCGACTGGCGCTTCGTACAGCTATCCAAAATTTCCGCCCCCGGAATCCTTCGGCACGCTGATGCAGGCGTACGCCGAATCGCTTGCGAGCGGTTGACGTTCGCGTAAACGTAACCCAATTGTCAGGGGGAGAGCCCCGGCAGACAGGAAGGATGCGATGAAGGTCCTGGTACCGGTCAAGCGTGTGCTTGACTATAACGTGAAGCCCCGCGTGAAAGCGGACGGGACGGGCGTCGATCTGGCGAACGTCAAGATGAGCATGAACCCCTTTGACGAGATCGCGATCGAGGAAGCGGTGCGGCTGAAGGAGAAGGGCGCGGCGACCGAGATCGTCGTCGTCACGATCGGCGTCGCCAAGGCGGAGACCGATGTGCTGCTCACCGCGCGCGCCATGGGTGCCGATCGCGGCATCCTGATCCAGACCGACGACGAGATCGAGCCGCTGGCGGTCGCCAAGCTGCTTGCCAAGGTCGCCGACGAGGAGCAGCCTGGGCTGATCATCCTCGGCAAGCAGGCGATCGACGACGATTCGAATCAGACCGGCCAGATGCTCGCCGCGCTGCTCGGCTGGGCGCAGGGCACCTTCGCCTCGAAGGTCGAGATCGCGGGTGACCGCGTGCACGTGACGCGCGAGATCGACGGCGGCCTCGAGACCGTCGACCTCAAGCTCCCGGCGATCGTCACCACCGATCTCCGCCTCAACGAGCCGCGCTACGCGACGCTGCCGAACATCATGAAGGCGAAGACCAAGCCGGTCGCGAAGAAGACCGTCGCCGACTATGGCGTCGACGTCACCCCGCGCCTCAAGACGCTCAAGGTCGTCGAGCCGGCCAAGCGCCAGGCGGGCATCAAGGTGGGTTCGGTCGACGAACTGGTCGAGAAGCTCAAGGGCATGGGAGTCGCGTGATGAAGACGCTGGTTTGGGTCGAACACGACAATCAGAGCGTCAAGGACGCGACGCTCTCCACCGTCACCGCGGCCGCCAAGCTGGGTGACGTGCACCTGCTCGTCGCCGGCAAGGGCGTCTCGGCCGTGGCAGAGGCAGCGGCGCAGATCGCCGGCGTGGGCAAGGTCCATGTCGCCGACGATGCGGCGTACGAGCATTTCCTCGCCGAGAATGTCGCGCCGCTGGTCGTCCAGCTGATGGATGCCCATGACGCGGTGCTCTTCCCGGCGACCACCACGGGCAAGAACGTGGCGCCGCGTGTCGCCGCCGCGCTCGACGTGATGCAGCTGTCGGACATCCTCTCGGTCGAGGGTCCGGACACCTTCACCCGGCCGATCTATGCCGGCAACGCGATCGCCACCGTGCAGACCAGCGACAAGAAGCTGGTGATTACCGTGCGCGGCACCGCCTTCGACAAGGCGGCGGCGACGGGCGGCAGCGGCACGGTGGAAGCCGTGGCGGCGGCGGGCGACACGGGTCTCTCGACCTTTGCCGGCTCGGAAATCGCCGCGTCGGAGCGTCCGGAGCTGACCAGCGCCAAGATCATCGTCTCGGGCGGTCGCGCGCTGGGCTCGTCGGAACAGTTCCACGCGCTGATCGATCCGCTGGCGGACAAGCTGGGTGCTGCGGTTGGCGCGAGTCGCGCGGCGGTGGACGCAGGCTATGCGCCCAACGACTATCAAGTCGGCCAGACCGGCAAGATCGTGGCACCCATGGTCTATGTCGCGGTCGGCATCTCGGGTGCGATCCAGCACCTCGCCGGCATGAAGGATTCGAAGACGATTGTCGCGATCAACAAGGACGAGGACGCCCCCATCTTCCAGGTGGCGGACATCGGCCTCGTCGGCGACCTGTTCACGCTGGTACCGGAGCTGACCGAGAAGCTCTGATCCAGGCGTGACGCTCGATTTCGAACGCGATGGGGCGGCGCACCTTGCCGGTGCGGCCGCCCCGTTTCTTTCCGCCCTCTATGCCTTGGCCGGCACGCTGCCGCCCGACCGCGCGGGCCTGCGGTTGCACGGCGCATCCGGGTTGGCGGCACTGCTGGAGAGCGACGCGCTCGGTGCGGCTGCCGCGGCACGGCTGGGTCCCACCGCTCGTCCCGTTCGCGCGATCCTCTTCGACAAGAGCGCCGCGACCAACTGGGCGCTCGGCTGGCACCAGGACCGCACAATCGCAGTGCGCGAGCGGGTGGAGGTCACCGGCTATGGTCCCTGGTCCATCAAGCAGGGGCTCCTCCATGTCGAGCCGCCTTTCGCGCTGATCGAAACCATGGTGACGCTGCGCATCCATCTCGATGCAGTTCCCGCAGACAATGCACCGCTGCTGATCGCCCCCGGTTCGCACCGGCTGGGGCGCGTGCCGGAAGCAGCGGTCGTCGCAGCCGTCGGCCGCTGTGGAACTGCGACGTGCCTCGCAGAGGCCGGCGACATCTGGATGTATAGCACCCCGATCCTCCACGCCTCTGCGGCAAGCAGCGTCGCGCGGCATCGCCGGGTGCTGCAGGTGGACTATGCGATGGAAGCGCTGCCCGGCGGCCTGGAATGGCTTGGAATCTGATCGAGAAGGCCCGCCGGCGAGGAGGTCGCCGGCGGGCCAGGCCTCGCCATAGGGGGGGACAGCGCGAGGCCCTCGGCAGCGTCAGGGCATCAAGACGCTGTCGATCACGTGAATTACGCCATTCGACTGATTCACGTCTGCCATGGTGATCTTGGCTTTGCCGCCCTTGGCATCCTCGATCCACCAGCCGCCATCGGGACCTTTCATGACCGTGATCGGCTCTCCCTGTACGGTGGTGAGCATGGCCTTGCCGCCATGGGCCTGGGCATTGGCAGCGATGTCCGCGGCGCTCATCTTGCCGGCGACGACGTGATAGGTGAGAATTTTGGTCAGCGTGGCTTTGTTCTCCGGCTTCACCAGCGTGTCCACCGTGCCGGCGGGCAGCTTGCCGAATGCCGCATTGGTGGGCGCGAAGACGGTGAACGGGCCGGGCCCGGAGAGCGTATCCACCAGGCCGGCGGCCTTGACTGCCGCGACGAGCGTCGTGTGATCCTTCGAGTTGACGGCATTTTCGACGATGTTCTTGGTCGGGTACATCGCGGCGCCCCCTACGATCGGTGCATTCTGAACGGCAGCGACGGCGCCGGTGGCGAGCAGGGCGAAACCGATCATCCCCGTTAGCGAGGCGAGACTGGACTTGCGCGTCATCTTCTAGCTTCCTCTTTCTACACACCCCTCTGGCGGAGGTGCACGGAAGCTACGGCGCGCATTGCGCCCCGGATGCAGCGGTTTCTAAAAAATTAGTATCTTTCCTGCCGCGACCGGCGGACCGCTGGGTCCGGCATGCGGCGCGCTGGCGGGTTCTTCCATCGTGATGGCAAGCGTCGCTCCTTCGGCGAGCAGCGCGCGATGGGCTGGCGCCACCGCAACGTCGCGCCCCCCGCGGTTCGCCACCAGTCCCAGCGATACCGGTTTGCCGCCAGCCGGGATAACCCAAAGCTCGGGCGCCAGCCTGGTGGCGGGCATCGCTTCGGTGCGGACGTGGAGCATGCCCTGCGCGCCGTCATAACGCGCCTGGAAAATGGCACCTTCGCTGCCGGTGATCTGCGCGACCACCGCTGGTTCCGGCGGCAGCAGGAGGATTACCAGCAGCGCCGCCGCTGCCGCGCTCGCGGCAACCGCCAGTGCGCGCCAGCGCCGGACGGCGAGGACAAGGCGGCGATCGTCCGCCCCCGGCAACCGCGCCGCGATCCGATCCCAAAGCCCGGGTGCGGGCCCCGCTTCGGCAACTTCCTGCGCCATCGGTGCGAAGTCCAGTGCCCAGCGCTCCACCGAGGCGGCAAAGGCAGGATCGGCAAGCTGCCGCCGGCGGGCAGCGGCGAGCTCGGCGCCGTCCAGCAGGCCCAGCGCGAGTTCGGCCGCGAGCACCACGTCTTCCTCTTCCGGCAGCAGCGGATCAGCCATCGCCGAGACATCCCCTGAGCTGGAGCAGCCCACGTCGGATCCAGCTTTTCATCGTTCCCAGCGGCACGGCCGCGGCCTGGGCCAGTTCGGGATAGGTGCGCCCGTTGAAAAAGGCGGCGCGGATCGCGCCTCGCTGCTTTTCCTCCAGCGCCTCGATGCAGGAAAAGATGCGCGCCTGCATCTCCACTGCTTGCAGCCGTGCTTCGGCCGAGTCGGCGCCGTCCGGCACGTCCATCGCTGCATCGATCGGCGCGGCCTCGCCTAAGCCGCGCGTTCGCCGCCAATCGACGGCGCTGTTGCGCGCGATCACGCACAGCCAGGTGATCGGGCTGGCGCGCGCCGCATCGAAGCGCCCGGCCCGATTCCAGATCTTCAGGAACACTTCCTGCATCACGTCCTCCGCCGCCTCGCGGTCCTGGCAGATACGCAGGCAGACGCCCATCAGCTTCGCCGCCGTCAGATCATAGACGGTTTTGAGCGCCGCGCGGTCGCCCTGCGCGACATCGGCCAGCGCCTGGACGAGCAGGGCGCGCGCACCCTCGCCGGCAGAAGGAGTGGGGGAAGCCACGAGCCAACGGTGTAACGACTAATCCGGCGCGGGCAAGCGCGGTTCGGCGCGGCGCTGGACGAAGCGCCCGTCGACCCGCTACGTCGTCACAGCGGGACGCAAGGGCAGGAGCAAGGGGTGCCGGCAAACTGGGTTCGATCGATGGCGCTGCCGCTGGTGGTGGTGGTTCTGGCGCTGCTGTGCTTTCGCGTTTTCCTGCCGTTCCTTGACGAGATCCTGTGGAGCATCGTCGGCACGATCCTGTTCCTGCCGGTCAAGCGCTGGTACCTCGCGCGGAACCCCGGCCAGGAAAATCGCGCCGCGCTCGTCGCCCTGGCCGCCATGTCGCTCACGCTGCTGTTGCCTATGGGCTTGCTGCTGGCAGTGGCAATCGATCAGGTCGCCGCGCTCTATCAGGGTCTTGCTTCCGGTAGGTTCAATCCGGCCTCGGCTTTGGAAAGCGCGGTCGCGCACCTTCCGGACAGCGTGCGCGGCTTGCTCGCCCGGGCCGGCCTGGGCGATTTCGAGGCGATCCAGTCGCGCGTGGTCGCGGGGCTGGGCCGCGGCATGCCCGCCTTCGCCAACCAGGCGCTGGCGTTCGGTGGCGGCGTGCTGAACGTTCTGCTGTCGCTGATCGTGATCCTCTATCTGGGCTTTTTCTTCCTGCGCGACGGCGAGAAGCTGGTGCGGCGAATGGCTGCACTGGCGCCGATCGATGCCGGCTATCAGGCAGTGATCGACGCCACGTTCGTCACCGTTGTGCGGGCCACCGTCAAGGGCGGCATCTTCGTGGCGCTTGCTCAAGGCGCGGTCGGCGGAGCGGTGCTGGCGCTGCTCGGGATCGAGAGTTGGCTGCTGCTGGGGTTGGTGATGGCGGTCGCGGCGTTGCTGCCGGCGGTAGGAACCGGGTTGGTCTGGCTGCCGGTCGCGCTGTACCTGCTGGCGACGGGCCAGGTGATCCAGGCGGTGATCCTGGTGTTGTGCGGGCTGTTCGTGATCGGCATGGTCGACAATATCCTGCGACCGATCCTGATCGGATCAGAAACCAAGATGCCCGATTTCATCGTGCTGCTTTCCACGCTCGGCGGCGTGGAAGCGTTCGGCTTCGACGGCTTGCTCGTCGGCCCGCTGGTCGCGGCGCTGGCGCAGGCGGTGTTCACTCGACTGCTCGATCGCCCCGAGGCAGCGGCGCCGCCCGCGCCTTGACGATGGTTGCAGGTGCTGCACGGACGGTTGCAGCGAAGGGGCGTTGACGCTGCACTGCAGCAAACCCATTTGCCCGGCGTGCACGCCCCCCTGTCCCACCCCGCTACCCGCTCGCCGGGTCTCGTCCACTTCGCCCTGGCCATGGGCGGATTCGCGATCGGCACCACCGAATTCGCGACGATGAGCTTGCTGCCCTATTTTTCCGCCGGCCTCGGCATCGACGAACCGACTGCCGGTCACGTGATCAGCGCCTATGCGCTCGGAGTAGTGGTCGGGGCGCCGCTGCTGTCGGTGGCGGCAGCGAAATGGTCGCGCCGGACGCTGCTGATCGGGCTGATGGCGAGCTTTGCGCTGTTCAACGCGATGAGCGCACTGGCGCCCAGCTATCCCTGGATGCTGCTGTTCCGGTTCCTGAGCGGGCTGCCGCACGGCGCCTATTTCGGCATCGCCGCGCTCGTTGCGGCGTCGCTCGTCCGCTACGACCAGCGTTCGCAGGCGGTGGGGCGCGTGATGCTGGGCCTGGCGATCTCCACCGTGCTGGGCGTGCCCGCGGCCAACTGGCTGGGCCAGGCGGTGGGCTGGCGCTGGGGGTTTGCGGTGGTTGCGGCGCTGGCGCTGCTCACCGTCGCGCTGGTCGTCTGGCTGGCGCCCAAGGACCGGCCGGAGCCGGGAGCGAGCCCCTTGCGGGAACTCGGCGCCCTGGCCAACGGGCAGGTGTGGCTGACGCTGGGGGTGAGCGCGATCGGCTTTGGGGGATTGTTCTGCGTCTACACCTATGTCGCCTCGACGCTGATGCACGTCACCGGCACGCCCGCTTGGGCGGTGCCGCTGGTGCTGGCTATTTTCGGGTCGGGCATGATCGCCGGCAACCTGGTGGTACCGCGTTTCGCCGATCGCGCACTGATGCCGACAGGCGCCGCGCTGCTGCTCGGCAGCGCGGCCGCGCTCGCGCTCTATCCACTCGCGGCGCAGTCGCTGGTGTGGATTTCGGTCGATGTGTTCGCGATCGGCTTCGCCGGTGCGCTCGGGCCCGTGCTGCAGACCCGGCTGATGGACGTGGCAGGCGAGGCGCAGGCGCTGGCAGCGGCGCTCAACCATTCGGCGTTCAACACCGCCAATGCGCTGGGCCCTTGGCTGGGCGGCCTGGCGATCGCCGCCGGCTATGGCTGGACGTCGACGGGCTGGGTCGGCGCGCTGCTGGCACTGGGCGGCTTGGCGATCCTGGGCGTGGCGGTGCTCGCCGGCCGCAAGCGCGCCTGACCGCAAACGGGTCAGGCGGCGCGTGCCAGCGCCTCGGCGATCAGCTTCCGGCTGTTTTCGATCCCGTAGAGCGCAATGAAGCTGCCCATGCGGGGCCCCTGCTCGGATCCGAGCAGCGTCTCGTACAGCGCCTTGAACCAGTCGCGTAGATTCTCGAAGCCTGCGGTCTTGCCGATCTCGTACACTTGGTCCTGAATAGCCTCGGCAGGCGCATCTGCCGGCAGCGCGGCTAGTTGGGCGTCGAGGCGCTGCAGCGCCTCGACCTCCACGCTCGCCGGTGCGCGCTTCTTCAGCGTCGGCGCGACGAAATCGCGGGCATAGGCAAGCGCATAGCCGATCAGCCGATCGAGCGCCGGATAGGTTTCCGGGTTCGCATCGGGCACATAGTTGGTCAGATAGCCCCAGACCTGCTCCTTGGTCGCCTCGCCCATCACGCCGACCAGGTTGAGCAGCAGCCCGAAGGTGACCGGCAGCGTCTCCGCCGGCGGCTCGCCATTGTGGATGTGGTGGACCGGGTTGCCCAGCTTCTGCTCGATCGGCTGGCCGGCATAGTTGCTGCGGAACTGCCAATACTCGTCGATCGCGCGCGGGATCACGCCCAGGTGCAGCTGCTTGGCCTTTTTGGGCTCGCGATAGGCGTAGAAGGCGATGCTCTCCTCGGGGCCATAGGTCAGCCACTGCTCGAGGCTGAGGCCGTTGCCCTTGGACTTGGAGATCTTCTCGCCCTTTTCGTCGAGGAACATCTCGTAGTTGAAGCCCTCGGGCGGGCGGCCGCCGAGCACGCGCGCGATCTTGCCGGACTGGGTGACCGAGTCGATCAGGTCCTTGCCCGCCATCTCGTAATCGACGTCGAGGGCGACCCAGCGCATCGCCCAGTCGACCTTCCACTGGAGCTTGGCCTTGCCGCCGAGAACCGACTGGACGATCCGCTCGCCCTCGTCCTCGAAGGCGATCAGCCCGGCCTCGGCATCGACGACCTCGACCGGCACCTGCAGCACGATGCCCGACTTGGGGCTGATCGGCAGCACCGGCGAATAGGTCGCCTGGCGCTCGGCGCGAAGCGTCGGCAGCATCACGTCCATGATGCCCTGATAATGGCGAAGCACCTTGCGCAGCGCGTCGTCGAAGCGGCCGCCGGTGTAATAGTCGGTGGACGAGGCGAATTCGTACTCGAAGCCGAACTGGTCGAGGAATTCGCGCAGACGCGCGTTGTTGTGGTGCGCGAAGCTCTCATACTTCCCGAACGGATCGGGCACCTGGGTGAGCGGCTTGCCGAGATGTTCGCGCAGCATTTCCTGGTTCGGCACATTGTCCGGCACCTTGCGCAGGCCGTCCATGTCGTCGCTGAACGCGATCAGGCGGGTGGGGACATCGCACAGGCTCTCGAAGGCGCGACGGACCATGGTGGTGCGCAGCACTTCGTTGAACGTGCCGATATGCGGCAGCCCCGAGGGACCGTAACCGGTCTCGAACAGCACATGGCCTTTCTCCGGCGCGCCACCCTCTGCGATCTGCGGGTAGCGTTTGAGCAGCTTGCGCGCCTCTTCATAGGGCCAAGCCTTGGAGACGAGCGCAGCAGCGCGGAGTTCGGGGGATACGGTGCTCATAGTCCCCCGCCTCTGCCGTTTTCGAGCCGGGGATGCAATTGCTAGAGGCCCAGCCGTTAAAAGCCCAGCCCGATCGCGCTCCAATAGGTGATCCCCGCCGCGACATAGGCCAGCGCGAACAGATAGCCGATCATGAAGGCTGGCCATTTCCAGCCGTTGGTCTCTCGCCGCGTCACCGCGATGGTCGAGATGCATTGCGGCGCGAACACGAACCACATCAGGAAGGCGAGCGCGCTTGGCAGGCTCCAATGCCGCTGGAGCTGCTCGCGGATCGAAGCCTCCCCTGTCGCGTCATCGGCATTGTCGATGGCATAGACGGTGCCGATGGCCGCCACGGCAACCTCCCGCGCCGCCATGGCCGGGATCAGCGCCAGCGCCATGTCGCGGTTGAAGCCGATCGGCGCAACGATGGTCTGCAGGCCGTTGCCGATCCGCCCTGCGATCGAATAGTCGACTTTGGAAACCGTGCTGCCCTCAGGCGGCTTGGGGAAGCTCAGCAGCGCCCAGAGTACCACGGTGGTGTAGAGGATGATCGTGCCTGCGCGTTTGAGGAAGATCAGCGCGCGCTGCCACAGGCCCAGCAGCACGTCGCGCAGGCGCGGCCACTGATATTTGGGCATTTCCATCATGAAGCCGGAGGTGGCGCCCTTGGTCACCGTGCGACGCAGCACCATCGCCGCGCAGAAGGCGCCGACAATGCCGAGGACGTACAGGCAGAATAGCACCAGCCCCTGCAATCCGATGCCGGGCAGCACGGCGCGATCGGGAATCAGCGCGCCGATGATGATGGTGTAGACCGGCAGCCGCGCCGAACAGGTCATCAGCGGCGCTATCAGGATCGTTGTCAGGCGATCCTTCTCGTCGGAAATGGTGCGCGTCGCCATGATGCCCGGCACTGCGCAGGCGAAGCTGGAGAGGAGCGGGATGAAAGCGCGGCCCGAGAGCCCGACGCTCGCCATCACCCGGTCCATCAGAAAGGCGGCGCGAACCATGTAGCCGGTCGCCTCCAGCACCAGAATGAAGGCGAACAGGATCAGGATCTGCGGCAGGAACACCACCACCGCGCCCACGCCGGCGATCACGCCGTCGACGATCAGCGAACGCAGCACGCCATCGGGCAGCGCGGTGCCCACTTCGGCACCCAGCCATGCCATGCCGGCTTCGATCCAGCCGATCGGCGCCTCTGACCAGGCGAACACCGCCTGGAACATCAGGAACATCGTGGCCAGCAGGATCACCGGCCCGGCGACCGGATGGAGGAACAGTGCATCAAGCCGGTGCGTCCACCGGCGCGCGGCGGTTTCGGACACGGTGACGGTGGTGGCAATTTGTCGTGCGCGGCGCTGAAGCAGAACGATGTCGTGCTCGACACCCACGGACGGGCGAATCTTGTTCACCCCCCGCACCATCTCGGCCATGCGCTCCTTGAGCGCGTCGAGCCCGCGGCGACGCACCGCCACGGTGGCGACCACCGGCACGCCCAGCTCGCGCTCGAGCGCTTCCGGGTTGAGTTTCAGGCCGTCGCGCTCCGCTAGATCGATCATGTTGAGCACGACCACGATCGGCAGCCCCAGCGCGATCAGTTGAAGCGTGAAACGCAAGTGATTGTCGAGGTTAGATGCGTCGACCACGGTCAGGATGGCATCGGGCAGCCGTTCGCCCTGCTGGCGGCCGAGCAGCACGTCGCGCGTCACCTGCTCGTCGGGGCTGGAGGGATCGAGGCTGTACGCGCCGGGCAGGTCGATCAGCTCGATCGGCCGGCCATCCGGCAGGGCCATGCGGCCCGAGTGGCGCTCGACGGTCACGCCGGGATAATTGCCCACTTTCTGCCGCGCGCCGGTCAGTGCGTTGAACAGGGCGCTCTTGCCGGCATTGGGATTGCCGACCAGCGCCACCAGCGGCGTGGCGTTCATGCCGCGCCGGTCCGGGGTGTGACATGGATAGCGGCGGCGACGTGACGGCGCAGTGCCACCGTCATGCGGCCGATTCGGCACGCCAGCGGGCCGCCGAACAGGCCAGACCGGCGCAGCAGCTCCACCTCCACGCCTTCATCCAACCCAAGTTCGCGCAGACGGCGCGCTTCGGGTTCGGCGAGTCGGTCCCAATCCACGCCGGCGACGGTGCCGAGGGCATTGGGGCGCAATTGCATGAGGCGTACGGGCCCTGAAACCGCGGCGGAAGCGTCCATGCTGCGAGCGATTATCAATTACTCGACCGCATGGCTAGTGCCTGCGCACCGTGTCGCCCGGGAGAACGCAGGCATCTCGGTCAAATTGCCGGGTAGCGTAGGCGGCCAATGAACCGCGAAAGGCTGGGCCGGTTGCCGGTGCGTGCCACGAATCCAGCCTTGGCCTTTTCGAAGCGCATGATCCCTTCGATCCGGCGGCCTAGAAAGGCGCGGGTGTCCGCCCATTCCTCGCTTTCGTCCTGCACGAACACCGCGATGGTGGCGGCATAGACGCTGCCGAGCGTCATCCGCTTGGTATAGTGGTTATAGTCGGTAGCGGTGTCCCCGGCTGCGCGCCACATCGCATCCGCCGCGCGCCAACCGAGCTTGCTGGCGCGGGTCAGGTTCTGTGGCATGGCGAGGATCGCCAGCGCGCGGCGCAGCGCATCGCGATAGGGAGCGAGCAGCGCCAGCCGGGCCTCAACCAGCGCGGTGATGCGCGCGCGAATCTTCATGCCCGCCAGCGTCTCGGGCGAAAGTTCGTCCAGCATCGCGCGGTCGATATGCGCGAACCATGCGTCGATCATCGCCAGCGGGCCGCCCGAGAAAGCAAGTCGCGCCACGTCGCGATCGACGCCCATCGCATCGGCGGTGGCATCGAGCGCCCGCGTGTTCCAGCCATCGAAGGCGGCGTTGGCGGCAAGCGACGGCGCGAGCGCCGCGCGCAGTTCATCGAGGGTGGCGTCGGCGAGATCCATGGCCTTGATTTAGGCGCGAAGCCGCGCCCCGGCAACCGGCTACCCCTTGGACCGTACCGCCCCTTGCCGCACCAGCACCAGCGCCGCCGCGACCAGCGCCGCGCCGAACAGGTCGGCGGCAGCGAGCTTCTCGTCGAAAATGATCCAGCCCAGCGCCGCGCCCACTGCCGGCTGCACCAGCAGCGCGATGCCGATCACCAGCGGCGAAAGATGGCCGAGCGCGTAGATCATGCAGCCTTGGCCGATCAGCTGGCTGACGATGGCGAGCGCGAGCAAGGGCCACCAGAGGTGCGGCACGATCTGCTCGCCCATTGCCAGCGCGATCACCAGCAGCGGCGGGATGGTGGCGAGTGACGACAGCGCCAACGCCGGCACGGGCCCCAGCGAGGTGCGCACCCGCGCCATCAGCGCGAAATAGACGGCATAGAACACGCCGGCGAGCAGGCAGAACAGGTCGCCTGCCAGATGCCGCGAGGAAAGCTCGGCCGAGCGCCCGAGCAGCAACGCGCCGCCGATTGCCGCGAGCAGCAGCGCCGCGCCCTGCATCTTGCTCGGCCAGGCGCGCGCGATCACGAAACCGTAGATCGGGAAGATCAGCGATGCCGAATTGCCGAAGAGCGTCGAGTTGGCGAGCGTGGTGCGAACGATGCCGATATGCCAGCTGGCTAGATCGAGCGCGAAGATCACGCCGGCGATGGAAAGGATCCACCAGCGTCCACGTCCGGCGGCGATCGGCTTCTCCCCCATCGCGGTCGCCGCCGCGAACAGGATCGGCGTGGCGATGATCAGCCGCCAGAACGCCGCCGACACCGGCCCCACATCCGCCATTCGCACGAACAACGGGCCGGTGGCGAGCGCGGCATTGGCGATCAGCGCCGCAATCAGCGCCGTCGCAACATGGCTTCGTGCCGGGGTAGTTTTTGTTGTCGATGCGTTGCGATGCATGGCGCCCTGTAGCGCCCTATCTCGCTCAAGTCACAAGCTGCATAAGGGAATTTCAATGCCCAGCCTGTTCGATCCGATTCAAGTCGGCGCGATCCATGCCGCCAATCGCGTATGGATGTCGCCGCTCACTCGCGGCCGTGCGACGCGCGGCCATGTCCCGACGCCGATCATGGCCGACTATTACCGCCAGCGCGCCAGTGCCGGGCTCATCATCACCGAGGCGACCGGGATCAGCCAGCAGGGGCTCGGCTGGGCCTATGCGCCCGGCATCTGGAGCGACGAGCAGGTCGAGGCGTGGAAGCCGATCACCGCCGCGGTCCATGAAGCCGGCGGCAAGATCGTCTCGCAGCTCTGGCACATGGGCCGGCTGGTGCATTCGGACTTTCTCGGCGGCGAGCCGCCGGTCTCCGCCTCGGCGACTACCGCGCCCGGTGAAGTGCGCACCTATCCGGCGGAGGATTCCGGCGAGATCAAGCGGCCCTACACCCAGGCGCGTCCGCTGCGTACCGACGAGATCCCCGGCATTCTCGCCGATTATGAACGCGCGGCCCAGAACGCGATCCGCGCCGGCTTTGACGGAGTGCAGATCCACGCCGCCAATGGCTATTTGATCGACCAGTTTCTGCGCGACAATTCCAACTTCCGCGAGGACGAATATGGCGGGTCGGTCGAAAACCGCATCCGCCTGCTCCGCGAAGTGAGCCAGCGCGTGGTCGACACGGTTGGCGCCGATCGCACCGGCGTGCGCCTCTCGCCCAATGGCGAGGTGCAGGGCGTCAACGACAGCAACCCGGTGCCGCTGTTCGAAGCCGCCGCGGCGGCGCTCGACGAAATCGGCGTTGCGTTCCTCGAGATGCGCGAGCCGCGCCCGGGCGGCAGCCGGGGCGAGCCCGACCAGCCGCCGATCCATCCGGTGATGCGGAAGGTGTATCGCGGCGTGCTGGCGCTCAACTCGGACTATGATGCGGCCAGCGCCCAGGCGGCGCTCGATGCGGGCGAGGCCGATGCGATCGCGTTCGGCCGCACCTTCCTCGCCAATCCGGATCTGCCGCGCCGCCTTCGCGAGGGCCTGCCGCTCAATCCGCAGCGCGAGGAACTGTTCTACGTCGGCGGGGCCGAGGGCTATACCGACTACCCGACCGCCGACGAGCTCGCGCTTCAGTCGGCCTGATCGAAGCCATCGATCCAGCGGGTGCTGGCCGCGCGGAAATGCGCACGCATTTTTGGTGGGGCCAGCACCATGCCGATCAGGAAGGGAAACCACGGCCAGAACAGGAAGCTGCCCGTCACCAGCAGCGCGATGAGGATGGCACCGCCGAAGCGCAGCGCCGCCAGCCGCGAATGCGCGGTATAGTTGAGCTTGATCGTGCGCGGCGCCTTGGCGTCGAACCAGCTGCGGGTGACGAAACTATCGGGTGTGGTTCTCGGCCGTTGGATCCCGAACCGCCAGCCTTGCGCACCCCTTCCGCTTGCGGGAGGGGCGGGGGGAGGATCTCCCCCGACACGCCGTCGGCCGGTACGGCCACCCCCTCCCCCGACCTCTCCCGCAAGCGGAAGGGGAGATTTGCTTTGGGACACTTCGCGCCCGGTGGTGCGGTCCACCACGACCAACCGCCGCCCCCGCTCTTCTACTCGGTAGCGGGAGGGCGGCATGTCCATGGGATCAGCCGAACTTGGCCTTGAGCGCGAGCATCGCCAGCGCCGCCTTGGCCGCCTCGCCGCCCTTGTCCTTCTGCTTCGGATCGGCGCGGACCAGCGCCTGCGCCTCGTTCTCCACCGTCAGGATGCCGTTGCCGATCGCGACGCCGTCCATCGACAGCGCCATCAGCCCGCGCGCGCTTTCGCCCGCGACGATTTCGAAATGATAGGTCTCGCCGCGGATCACCACGCCGATCGCGACGAAGGCGTCGTAGCGGCCGCTGTCCGCCGCCAGCGCGACCGCGCCCGGGATCTCCAGCGCGCCCGGCACGGTGATCACCTCGGCCTTGTGGCCCGCCGCCTCGATCGCCGCCTTGGCGCCGGCGATCAGCAGGTCGTTGAGATGCTCGTAGAAGCGCGCTTCGACGATGAGGACGTTGGCCATTATTGCTCCGAGTCGATGGGGCGCGTGCCGGCGATCGACAGGCCGTAGCCGTCGAGCCCGATCAGCGTGTGATGGGTGTTGGAGAGCAGGATCATCTCCTGCACGCCGAGTTCGGTGAGGATGGTCGCGCCGACGCCATAGTCGCGCAGCTCGTCCATGTCCTTGGGCGGGATCGCGCCGCTGCGGGTCTGCAGCGCCACGGTATAGCCGTCGGGGCGGGGGCGGTTGATCACCACGATCACGCCGGCACCTTCCTTGCCGATGATCTCCATCGACTTGCGCAGCAGCCCGCCGCGCGGACCGCCTTCGCCGAACACGTCTGCAAAGGGCGACAGCGCGTGCATCCGCACGAGCGTCGGCTTGTCGGGATCGATCCGGCCCTTGACCAACGCGACCTGCTCGCTGCCGGTCGCCTTGTTCCAGAAGGTGAGCGCGCGCCACTCGCCGCCCCATTCGCTGGTGAAGCTGGCCTCGGCACGCTGCTCGACGAGATGGTCGTGGCGGCGGCGATAGGCGATCAGGTCGCGGATCGTGCCAATCTTGAGGTTGTGGAGCTGGGCGAAGCCGACGAGGTCGTCGAGCCGCGCCATCGTCCCGTCGTCCTTCATGTCTCGCAGATCACGCCGGCGGGGTTGAGCCCGGCGAGGCGGGCGACGTCCACCGCCGCCTCGGTATGGCCGGCGCGGACCAGCACGCCGCCGTCGCGCGCGACCAGCGGAAAGACATGGCCCGGGGTTACGATGTCCGCCCGGTCCTTGCTCGCGTCGATTGCGACCGAGATGGTGCGGGCGCGGTCGGCGGCGGAGATGCCGGTGGTCACGCCTTCCTTGGCTTCGATCGAGACGGTGAAGGCGGTTTCGTGCCGGGTGCCGTTGGCGCGGCTCATCAGCTCGAGCCCGAGCTGGTCGACCCGCGTCTTGGTCATGGCGAGGCAGATCAGCCCGCGGCCGTACTTGGCCATGAAGTTGATCGCGTCGGGCGTCGCCATCTGCGCCGGGATGACCAGATCGCCTTCATTCTCGCGATCCTCGTCATCGACCAGGATGAACATCCGGCCGTTGCGGGCCTCGTCGATCAGTTCCTCGGGCGAGGAGAGGAAGCCGTGCTTGAGCGCGGCGAGTTCAGCCTTTGGCACGCAATGCCTCCATGCGCTGAAGATAGCGCGCCAGCACGTCGATCTCCAGATTGACCGCCTGGCCTTCCGCCAGCGTGGCGAAGGTGGTGACGGCCGCGGTGTGCGGAATGATGTTGAGGTGGAATTCGACGCCCTCGGGCGTATCGTCCACCGCGTTGACCGTCAGCGACACGCCGTCGACGGTGATCGAGCCCTTGGGCGCGACGTACGGCGCGATTTCCGGCCCTGCCGCGATCACGACATGGTGCGAGCCATCGATCGCCTCGATCAGCTTCACCCGCCCGATGCCGTCGACATGCCCGGTGACGATATGGCCGCCAAGCTCGTCGCCCAGACGCAGCGCGCGCTCGAGGTTGAGCTTGCGGCCGGCGGTCCACTGGTCGTCGGCGGTGCGCGAGACGGTCTCGCCCGACACGTCGAAGTCGAGCCAGCCTGGCCCCTTGTCGACCACCGTCAGGCACACGCCCGAACAGGCGACCGAGGCGCCGAGATCGATCTCATGGGTGGGATAGGCCGTCGCCACGCGCACGCGCAGGTCGCCCTGGCGCTCTACCGCGTCGATCGTGCCGACATCGCTTACGATTCCGGTGAACATGCGTTGCGCTCGTAGACCTCGAACCGATCGCTGCCAAGCAGTCGAGAGTCCAGCAGGCGCCAGCGATCATGCGCCTCGGACAATGCGGCGAGGCCAAACCCCTCGACCGCGGGTTTGCCGCCGCCGATCAGGATCGGCGCGCGGTAGAGCAGCAGCCGGTCGACCCAATCGGCGCGGAGAAAGGCGGTAGCGGCCTTGGCGCCGCCTTCAACCATCAGGGAATCGATGGCCGAAAGATCGCGAACATCGCGCATATCGGCGACGCGTTCCCAGCCGGGCGGAGTAGGGCCCGTTGAGGAGAGCAGGATACGTCGTGGCGCCCGATCGCCGAGGCCGGGCAGCCGCACGTCGAGCTTCGGCGAATCGGCGAGGAAGGTGCCGCGGCCGACCAGGATGGCGTCGTGCCGGGCGCGTTCGAGATGGGCATGGGCACGGGCCTGCGGACCGGTGATCCATTTGCTTTCGCCGGTGGAGAGGGCGATGCGACCGTCGAGCGACGTGGCGAGCTTCAGCGTGATATGCGGCCGCCCGTGGGCCAGGCGCGTGAGGAAGCCGGCCATGCTGCGCCGGGCTTCGGCTTCAAGCACGCCGAATTCTACTTGTATTCCAGCATCATACAGGCGGGCGAAGCCGCTGCCGTCGGTGCGTGGATCGGGATCGCGCAGCGCCGCCACCACGCGCGCGACTCGCGTCTGAACGAGCAGATCGGCGCAGGCTGGACCGCGCGGTGATTCATGGGCGCAGGGCTCCAGTGTGACATAGGCGGTGGCACCGCGCGCCTTGTCGCCGGCCTGGGCGAGTGCCATCGCCTCGGCGTGCGGGCGACCGCCCGGCTGCGTCCAGCCGCGCCCGACGACGTGCCCGTCGCGCACAAGCACGCAACCGACATTGGGATTGGGCGCGGTGCGGCCGCGACCGCGTTCGGCGAGCGCCAGCGCCGCCGCCATCCAGCGGGCGTCGCTCAAATCCCGTGCTTCTCGAGCCAGTCGTCGTATTTCTTGAATTCGGCCTGGCGCTTCTTGCGGCGTTCGGCGAGCGCTGCCTCATCGGCGAGTCGCTTGGCTTCATCCACCTTCTGCTGCGCGCGGATTTCCGCCTGGGTGCGAGTGATCGGCCAGGATTCGACGTAGATGATGTTCTTCCGATACGGCACCGGGATGTGCGAATCCTTCACGAACGCCACGATCACCACGAAGGTGACCACCAGCGCCAGCAGCATGAACCAGAGTTCGTGGCGCTTGCGCGACGCCAGATAGCCACGCAGATCGCGAAGGGCCCGGAGCGGCGAGATATATTTGAGGAAGGTCATCGCGGCCCAAAGATAGGGACGCGGGCGGGCTAGGGCCAGCCCCCGCGTCCCGATCCCCTGGGCTTCAGCGTGCGTCTTCGAGACGGAAGCGCACCGTCATCGTCTTCCAGCTTTCCTCGGCGATCCCGCCGCGCGTTGCAGGGCGGAAGCGCCACTTGCCGAGCGCCTGGCGCCGCGTGACGGCGAAGAAGGCGTCGCTGGTGGCGCTGACCGGCTCCACCGCCTTCACCCGGCCGTCCGCGCCGATCAGCACCCGCAGCGTCACCACGCCGTCGCGCTGGGCGCGGATTTCCTGCGAAGGATATTCCGGCTGGAAATCCCGCAGGTAGCGCGGGTCCTGGCTGGCGCCGATCAGCGCCGGGATCGGCTTGGGCGGATCGACGACCAAGGTCGGCCCGGGGTCGGCGGGCTTTTCGATGGTGGGAAGCCTGTCGGGCAGAACCGTGCTGGTTTCGATCGTCGCTTCGCTGCGCGTCGGCACGATCGGATCGCGCGCCAGCGGCTGAGAGGTCGTGCGCGGCTGCACCTTTTTCGGTTGCGGCTTCGCGGGCGTGGGCGGCGGCGGCACGGGCAGCGGAATGTTCTTGCCTTCGAACGGCTTGTTCTGGGGTTTTGGCAGGAAGTTCGGCGCCGAGAAGATCAATCCGGCAAGGATCGCGCCGTTAAGCGCGAGCGCAGCCCCGAAGCTGAGCGAGCGTGGTGCCTTGGCATGATAGCGCGTGTCGGCATGCATTTCGTTGCACTCCTTCTCCACCACCGGTCTGTGAACGCCGGATGAAGGAAATGGTACAACATTACATAAACGTCGTAAAGCGGGAGCGGTTCACCCCGCGCCCAGGCGCTCCAGCGCACGATCCTTGCCGATCAGCGGAAGCAGCGCAGCCATATCCGGGCCATGATCGCGACCCGTGAGCGCGCGGCGCAGGGGCAGGAACAGCGCCTTGCCCTTGCGACCGGTGGCCGCCTTCAGCGCTTCGGTGAGCGCGCGCCACGGATCGGCCGACCAGTCGAGCGCCTGCGCGGTGGCGCGGGCCTGATCGAGAAAGGCGCGATCTTCCGCTTCCACGGGCGGCGCGGCGATCGGGCCTTCTACTACGGCCCACCAGTCCGCTGCCTCGGCGACGGTAGAAAGATTCGGGCGGATCGCTTCCCACCCGGCCGCGTCGATGCCGGCAGGCAGCCGATCGGCGACACGGGCATGCCCCAGCTGGTGGACGATTCGGGCATTGAGCTGGGCGAGTTCGGCTTCGTCGAACCGGGCGGGCGCGCGGCCGAAGCGGCCGAAATCGAAGCTGGCGATCAGCGGCGTGGTGTCAGCAAAGGGCTCGACCGGGTCGCTGGTGCCGAGCCGGGCGAGCAGCGCGATCAGCGCTTCCGGCTCGATCCCCGCATCGCGGAAATGCGCGATGCCGAGTGACCCGAGTCGCTTCGACAGCTTGCCTTCCGCGCCGGTGAGCAGGGCCTCGTGCGCGAAGGCCGGTACCGTGCCCGACAGCGCGTCGAACATCTGGATCTGCGTCGCGGTGTTGGAGACATGGTCCTCGCCGCGCACGACATGGGTGATGCTCATGTCGATATCGTCGATCACGGAGGGCAGCAGATACAGCCACGAGCCGTCGGCGCGGCGCACCACCGGATCGCTCAGCAGCTTCGCTTCGAAACGCTGCGGCCCGCGCACCAGATCGTCCCAGGCGATGGGGGCATCGTGATCGAGCTTGAAGCGCCAGTGCGGGCGGACGCCGTCGGCTTCCAGCTTTGCGCGGTCGGCCTCGGTGAGCGCCAGCGCTGCCCGATCATAGACCGGCGGCAGACCGCGGCCGAGTAGCACCTTGCGCTTCAGCTCCAGTTCCTGCGCGGTTTCATAGGCGGGATAGATGCGGCCATCGGCGACCAGCTGGGCGAAGCGCGCTTCGTATCGATCGAATCGCGCGGACTGACGCTCCTCGCCATCCGGGGTCAGGCCCATCCAGGCGAGATCGGCGCGAATCGCTTCGACGAAGCGTTCTTCCGAGCGGGCGGCATCGGTATCGTCGATCCGCAGCAGGAACCGGCCGCCATGGCGGCGCGCGAACAGCCAATTGTGGAGCGCGGTCCGCAGGTTGCCGACATGCAGCGTGCCGGTGGGGCTGGGGGCGAAACGGGTGATCACGGTCATGGCGACGGCCTAGGCTGGCACAGGGTCAGCGGCAATGCCCTCTTTGCGTCATGGAAACGTCGCACTAAGGGGGCGGCACGGGATACGCGCAACGGGGCACGGGAGGCCAAAAACCAATGAAACTCATGGCGGGCAATTCCAATCTGCCCCTGGCGAGCGCCATCGCAGACTATCTGGAAATTCCCCTGACGCAGGCGAACGTGCGTCGCTTCGCCGACGAGGAGATCTTCGTCGAGATTCTGGAGAATGTGCGCGGCGAGGACGTGTTCGTCCTGCAATCGACCAGCTTCCCGGCGAACGACAATCTGATGGAACTGCTGGTGATGATCGATGCGCTGCGCCGCGCGTCGGCCAAGCGGATCACCGCGGTGCTGCCCTATTTCGGCTATGCCCGCCAGGATCGGAAGCCGGGGCCGCGCACGCCGATCTCGGCCAAGCTGGTCGCCAACCTGATCACCACCGCAGGCGCCAACCGGGTGCTATCGGTCGACCTGCACGCGGGACAGATCCAGGGCTTCTTCGATATCCCGACCGATAACCTCTTCGCCGCGCCGGTGATGTCGGCCGATATCCAGACGCGCTTCATCGACAAGCAGTGGATGGTCGTCTCCCCCGACGTGGGCGGCGTGGTGCGCGCGCGTCAGCTCGCCAAGCGGCTGGACAATGCCCCGCTCGCCATCGTCGACAAGCGCCGCGAACGGCCGGGCGAGTCCGAGGTGATGAACATCATCGGCGACGTGAAGGGGCGCTTCTGCATCCTGATCGACGATATCGTCGATTCGGCGGGCACGCTGTGCAACGCCGCCGCCGCGCTGAAGGCGGCGGGCGCCGAGGATGTCGTCGCTTATTGTACGCATGGCGTGCTTTCGGGCGCGGCGGTGGCGCGCGTGGCGGCATCGGATCTGCGCGAGCTGGTGATCACCGATTCGATCGGCAACCACAAGGTGATCGAGGAAAGCGACAAGGTCCGCCACCTGACCATCGCGCCGCTGATCGCCGAGGCGATCCGCCGCATCGCGGACGAGAGTTCGGTTTCCAGCCTGTTCGATTGAGCCTGCTTGGCCCCTCCTCTTCAGGGGAGGGGCGTCATGCCTTCGCCAGCGCTTCCCACACCAGCAGCACGCCCACCGCGATCATCAACACGTAGATCGCGGTGTAGAAGCGCTCCGGCGACACCCGCCGCACCAGCCGTACCCCCGCCAGCGTCGATGCCAGCGCCAGCGGGAACAACGCGGCCGAGGTCAGCAGGTTGGCTGCCGTGAACTGGCCGAGCGCGGCATAGGCGGGCACCTTGATCCAGTTGGTGGCGGCGAAGAACAGCGCGGTCGTGCCCACCAGCCGATCGCGGGGCAGGCCCCGCGGCAGCACCCAGAGCTGAAATGGCGGCTGCCCGGCATGCGCGATCTGGCTGGTGAAGCCCGAGGCCACGCCGAACAGGCTGCCCACCCATTCGGGCCAGCGCGCCGCCGCCGCCGGTGTCGCCCGCCCCTGGGCCCAGAGCCGATAGGCGCCGAACAGGATCGAGATGCCGCCCACCGCCGCGAGCACCAGCACGGGAGATACGCTCGCGGCGAACAGGTAGCCGAGCGCGATTCCGGCCATCGACCCGGGCAGCATCCACGCCAGCAGCCGCCAGTCGACGGTGCGGCGGAACGCCCACACGCTCACCACATCCTGCAGGATCAGGATCGGCAGCGTGATCGCCGCGGCGCGCACCGGATCGATCGCCAGCGCCAACATCGGCAGCGACAGCGCGCCCATGCCCGCAAATCCGCCCTTGGAAAGGCCGAGCAGCAGCACGGCGGGAACGGCGAGCGCGTAGAAATGCCAATCGGTGATCATCGCCGCCGCTTTCGCAGGGGCAACGGCGGATTGCAAAGCGTGGCGACGGTTCTACGCTTGGGCGCATGGAAGAGGATCGCACCGGGCAGATCGCCGTGCTGTTCGTATCGAAGCGGACGGCGGAGGACGCGGCGGGCTATGCCTGCGCCGCTGCGGCGATGGACGCGCTTGCCGCCGCGCAGCCGGGCTATCGCGGCGTCGAATCGCAGCGCGGCCCGGAGGGGGTGGGCATCACCATCAGCTATTGGGCCGATGCGCCGAGCGCTGCGGCCTGGCGCGACCATCCGGAGCATGCCGCGATTCGCGGCCTCGGCCGCGCGCGCTGGTACGAATGGTATGAGGTCATCGTCACGCGCGTCGAGCGCGGGTACCGCTGGAGCCGGCAATGAGGCGCGGGATCGATCGCGATTTCGCGCTGATGTTCACGGTGATGCTGGTGATCGCTGCCGGCAACACCGCGCTGCAATCGGTGCTGCCCGCGCTCGGCCGATCGCTGCACGCGGCCGATAGCGCGGTGGCGGCGGTGTTTTCGGTATCGGCGCTGTTGTGGATGCTCGCCGCCCCCTTCTGGGCCAGGCGATCGGAGCGGACCGGGCAGCGCGCGATGGTGCTGCTGGGGGTGATCGGCTTCACCGCGTCGCTCGGCCTGTGCGGATTCTGCCTGGCGCTGGGCATCAACGGCGTGCTCGGGCCGGTCGCCACCTTCGCCGCCTTTGTGGTGGGGCGGATGCTCTATGGCTGCTTCGGATCGGCGGCGCCCCCGGCGGTGCAGGCGATCGTCGCCGCCCGAACCGGCCGCGACGAGCGCACCCGCGCGTTGACGCTGCTCGCCTCGGCTTTCGGGCTGGGGACGATCCTGGGGCCGGCGGTCGCGCCCTATCTGGTGATGGGGCATCTCTGGCCCGGCGGTCCGCTGATCGGGCTGTCCGGCCCCGCCTTTGCGGCAAGCGCGGTCGGGTTGGTGCTGCTGATCGTGCTGCTGCGCATGCTCCCGGCCGATAGCAGCGCCGCCGAACAT
This sequence comes from Sphingomonas sp. ATCC 31555, assembly GCF_000282895.1. Classification (GTDB taxonomy): domain Bacteria; phylum Pseudomonadota; class Alphaproteobacteria; order Sphingomonadales; family Sphingomonadaceae; genus Sphingomonas. The sequence continues at coordinate 79,167 of NZ_ALBQ01000014.1, read as the reverse complement.
GGCGCCGCCGCCAGCTATCCGACGATCGGCGGTCAGGCGACCGGCGCGAGCGTGACGGCGGCCACGCGCGACCATGTCGAGCATGTCCGGACCTTCGATTCCCGCGTGCGCGCCTGGATGATCGTGGGACTGGTCACCGGCCATGCGCAGGCGATGACCGGGCAGGCGATCGGCTTCCTGATCATCGACCGGCTGGCGCTGGCGCCCGCGGCGGCGCTGGAGCCGACCGGGCTGGTGCTGATGATCGGCGCGGGCGCTTCGCTGCTGGTGCAATGGGGATTGATCCCCCTGCTCGACCTGCGGCCGCGCGCGCTGATCCTGGTGGGCGCTGCGCTGGGTGCGATCGGCTGCGCAATGACGGCAATGGCAGGCAGCCTGTACGGCATCGCGCTCGGCTATGCGACGATCGCGCTCGGCATCGGGTTCGCCCGGCCGGGCTTCACCGCCGGGGCCTCGCTGGCGGTGGGGCCGGCGGCGCAGGGATCGGTGGCGGGGCGGGTGACGTCGATCAACGGCGCCGCCTTCGTGCTGGGGCCGTCGATCGGCGTGGGGCTGTACGAACTCTGGGGCGCGCTGCCCTATCTCGTGGCGGCGGGCGCGCTGGCGCTGCTGCTCGGCTATGGCTGGGTGGCGACGCGCGAGGGGAACGGCGAACCCTCCCCGAGCTAGGGCCCGGGGAGGGGGGAAAGCGGTCAGCCCTTGGGGCCGCGGCCTTCGAGCATGCCCGGCGCGATGAAGCCGATCGGCTGAATTGACGAGGCCTGCTGCTTCAGCCGGCTCTGCATCGCTTCATACTCGTTCTCCATCTCCGGCGTGACGGTGGCGCGCGAGTCCTTCAGCGCTTCCTCGAAATGCGCCATCGTCACTTCGCGCGTCGCCAGCGATTGGCGGAGCGCGACCAGGCCGGCGCGGCGGACCACGTCTTCCAGATCGGCGCCGGTATAGCGCTGGGTCTGCTCGGCGACGGAGCCGAGGTCGACATCGGCAGCCAGCGGCATCTTTGCCGTCTGGATGCGCAAGATGCGTTCGCGCCCGGCCTTGTCCGGTACGCCGACATAGACGAGCTCGTCGAACCGGCCCGGGCGGAGCAGGGCAGGGTCGATCAGGTTCGGCCGGTTGGTCGCGCCGATCACCACCACCGACTGGAGCTCCTCCAGCCCGTCCATCTCGGCGAGGATGGTGTTGACCACGCGCTCCGTCACCTGTGGCTCGCCCATCGCGCCGCCCCGTGCAGGGACGAGCGAGTCGAGCTCGTCGATGAAGATCACGCAAGGCGCCACCTGCCTCGCGCGGGCGAACAGCCGGGCGATCTGCTGCTCGCTCTCGCCATACCATTTGGAGAGCAGGTCGCTGGACTTGGTGGCGATGAAATTCGCCTCCGCCTCGCGCGCCACGGCCTTGGCGAGCAGCGTCTTGCCGGTGCCCGGCGGGCCGTAGAGCAGGAAGCCCTTGGCCGGCCGGATGCCGAGGCGGCGGAACGCGTCCGGATCCTTGAGCGGCAGCTCGACGCCTTCCTTGAGCCGCATCTGCGCCGAGTCGAGCCCGCCGACATCGTCCCAGCGCACCGTGGGCGCCTGCACCATCACTTCGCGCATCGCCGAGGGCTGGACGCGCTTCAGCGCCTCCAGGAAATCGTCGCGGGTAACCGACAGCGTGTCGAGCACCTCGGGCGGGATTGTGCCTTCCTCAAGGTTAAGGCGTGGCATGATCCGCCGCACCGCCTCGATCGCCGCCTCGCGGGTCAGCGCGGCGAGATCGGCGCCGACAAAGCCGTAGGTGGTGCGCGCCAGCTCGGGCAGGTCGACATCGTCGGCCAGCGGCATGCCGCGGGTGTGGATGCCCAGGATTTCGCGACGACCGCGATCGTCCGGCACGCCGACGACGATCTCGCGATCGAACCGGCCCGGACGGCGCAGCGCCTCGTCGATCGCTTCGGGGCGATTCGTGGCGGCGATCACCACGATGTTGGCGCGCGCCTCCAGCCCGTCCATCAGCGTTAGCAGCTGGGCGACGAGGCGCTTTTCGGCCTCGCCGGTCACCTGGCCGCGCTTCGGTGCGATCGAATCGATCTCGTCGATGAACACGATGGAAGGCGCGTTCTTCGCCGCTTCCTCGAACACTTGGCGCAGCCGGCTTTCCGATTCGCCATAGGCCGAGCCCATGATCTCGGGGCCGTTGATCAAGTGGAAGCTGGCGTCACTTTCGTTCGCGACCGCACGGGCAAGGCGGGTCTTGCCGGTCCCGGGCGGGCCATGCAGCAACACGCCCTTGGGCGGATCTACGCCCAGCCGCTGGAACAGCTCGGGATAGCGCAGGGGCAGCTCGACCATTTCGCGCAGCTGATCGATCGTCGCGCCCATGCCGCCGATATCGTCATAGGTAACGTCAGCGCGGCGGCTTTCCTTCGCCTCTTCATATTCGGGGCGCAGCTCGACTTCGGTATTCTCGTCGATATGCACCACGCCACGTGGCACGGTGGAGACGACGTTCAACCGGATTTCCTGCAGCGCATAGGCTGGCGCGCGGACGAACTGGGCGACATTGGGCGGCACGTCGGCACGCTGGTGGCCGACCGTGGCGATCGTATCCCCGGCCGTGAGCGGGCGGGCGAAGAAGGTGCGCTTCAGCGCCTCGCCGGTGCCGCGCAGGCGCAGATTTTCCTGCGCCGGCGCAAAGACGACGCGCGTCGCTGCCTTGGACTCGACTCGGCGAACCTCGACGAAATCGCCCGAACCCACGCCGGCATTGGCGCGCTGAAGCCCGTCGATGCGGAGCAGTTCCAGCCCCTCGTCTTCGGTATAGGGCAGCACTGCGCGCGCCGGCGTGCTGCGCTTGCCGACGATTTCGATCACGTCGCCTTCGGTGATGCCGAGCGCCGCCATCAGGCTGCGGGGAATATGGGCCAGTCCGCGGCCGCTGTCCTCGGGCCGCGCATTGGCGACCTGCAGGCGGCGGGTGCGGGATTCGTCATCGGCCATTCTGGGTTCCTTCGTGGCGTTGGGCCCGAAAGCTAAGAACGGCGGAGGCAAAAAAAAGGGCCGCCTCAAAAAGGGCGGCCTTGGAAAGTTTTAGGAGAGGATGCCTGAAAGGCCTGTTCTATGTGCAGCGCGGCACGGTTTTGTGCAAGTGCGAAAATTACACCGTGTAGATGCATGGGTTGCAATCGCGATTGTCCGAGGCGATAGTCATCCGGTGGTGGAGCGTGGGAGCAAAGGTTTGTTCCGGCGTTCCTTGTTTTGTTGCACTGCACAATAAGAAAGACGGATCGATGCGCCGCCTGCCGCCGCTCACCGCCATCGAAGCCTTTGTCCAAGTCGCGCGGCTGGGCTCGATCAAGGCCGCCGCCGAAGAGCTCGCGCTATCCTCGCCCGCATTGAGCCGACGCGTGCAGGCGCTCGAGCGCTTCATTGGCAAGCCGCTGTTCGAACGCCGCCACCAGGCGCTGCGGCTGAACGACGATGGCGATCGCCTGCTCGGCCTGATCGCGCCTGCGCTTGATACCATGACGGATGCGATTGAGACGATGACGAGCGGCAGCGAACTGCTGCGGCTGCGGCTCGGCGTACTGCCGCTCTACGCGACGCAGCAGCTGCTGCCGCGCCTGCCGGAACTTAAGCAGCGGCACCCCGAATTGCACCTCGACGTCGATACCGGCAGCCATGGCATGGCGCGGCTGGGCGATGGCCTGGATGCAGCGATCGTGATCGCGCGCGATATCGATCCCGGCTATTATTCGCGTCGCCTGGATCGCAATCGCGTGCACGTGATCGGCGCGCGCGCGCTGTTGGAAGGGGCAAATCCGGTGCGCGATCCCACCGATCTTTCGCGCCTGACCGCGCTGGTCCATCGCGAAATGCCGGAAACCTTCACCGCCTGGCGCATGGCGGCCGGCTATCCCGATCTGGAGCCGGCGGCGATCGACCTGTTCGATTCGGGCAATCTGATGCTGGAAGCCGCCGCGCAGGGGCTGGGCGTCGCCTTCATGCTCGAGTCGCATTACCAATCGGCACGCGACGAGCGGCTGGTGCAGCTGTTCGATCTGACGGTGGAGAGCCATTACAGCTACTGGTTCGTGTGCCGTCCGCGTGCGCTGGCGCTACGGCCGGTGCGGCTGTTCCACGATTGGCTGATCGAAGCAATGGACGCCGACAAGCTGAACGACGGGCCTTCAAGCTAAGGCCCGTCGTCGCAGAATCGATTCGGATCAGGCTTCGGTACGCGCCTTCAGGATCTTGCCCGGATTCGCGGGCGGTTCGCCCTTGGGCAGCGCGTCGACATGTTCCATGCCTTCGACGACCTCGCCCCAGACGGTGTACTGGCCGTCGAGGAAGCTGGCATCGTCCAGGCAGATGAAGAACTGCGAATTGGCGCTGTTCGGGTTCATCGTGCGGGCCATCGAGCAGACGCCGCGGGCGTGGCGTTCCTTCGAGAATTCCTGCGCGAGATCGGGCTTGTCCGAACCGCCCATGCCGGTGCCGCTCGGGTCGCCGCCCTGTGCCATGAAGCCGTCGATGACCCGGTGGAACACGACGCCGTCGTAAAAGCCTTCATCGGCCAGGCCGGCGATGCGCGCGACATGGTTCGGCGCGAGATCGGGACGGAGCCGGATACGGACATCGCCGGTATCGAGCGTGAGAACGAGCGTGGTGGGTTCGGCCATGGGGCAACTCTCCTGCAAAGCTGGTTCGCTGCCCTAGGCGGTGCTTCGCCGACTTGCAAATCCGCGCCCGGGATGGCAGCGCCCGCCGGAGTGGCCGCAGCACGGGAGGTCGGACGATGAGCGAGACCGAACTGCACGACGAATCCGCAGCGGCCGAGAGCCAGCTGGATGAGGACGACCTGCTCCGCCCCGAATTCGTGGCGGCGGTGCTGGAGGCGGTGGAAGCCGGCGACGACGAAGCCGCGCGTGCGCTGGTGGCGCCGCTGCACCCCGCGGACATCGCCGATCTGGTGGAGCTGACGCCGGCGGACCGGCGCGCCGATCTCGTCACCGCGATACCCGACCTGATCGACGGCGACGTGCTCGCCGAGATGAACGACTGGGTGCGCGAGGCGCTGGTCGACGCGCTCGAGCCGCACCAGGTGGCGGACATCGCCGCCGAACTCGATACCGACGATGCCGTCGCGATCATCGAGGACATGGACGTCGAGGACCAGCGCGAGGTGCTGCGCGCGCTCGACCCCGACGACCGCGCCGCGATCGAAGAGGCGCTGTCCTATCCCGAGGAATCCGCCGGCCGCCTGATGCAGCGCGAGCTGATCGCGGTGCCAGAGCATTGGACCGTCGGCCATGTGCTCGACTATCTGCGCGGCAACGACGCGCTGACCACCGACTTCTGGGAAATCTTCGTCGTCGATCCCTCGCACAAGCCGATCGGCACCTGCGAGCTTTCCTGGATCCTGCGCACGCCGCGCGGCATCACGATCAGCGACGTGATGAAGCGCGAGCAGACGCTGATCCCGGTCGACATGGACCAGGAGGAAGTGGCGCTGCGCTTCCAGAAATATGCGCTGATCTCCGCCGCGGTGGTGGACGCCAGCGGCCGGCTGGTCGGCATGATCACGGTGGACGACGTGGTCCACATCATCTCGCAGGAAGCCGGCGAAGACATTCTCCGCCTCTCCGGTGCCGGCGAGGGCGACATCAACGAGCCCGTGCTGCTTACCGTGCGGACGCGGCTGACCTGGCTGTTCGTCAACCTGGGCACGGCCATGCTCGCCGCATCGGTGGTCGGGCTGTTCCAGGGCGAGATCGCCCGGTTCGCGCTGCTCGCCGTGCTGATGCCGATCGTGTCGGGCATGGGCGGCAATGCGGGCACGCAGACGCTGGCCGTGGTGGTCCGCGCGATCGCCACCAACCAGCTGACGGAATCGAACACCGTGCGGATGATCCTGCGCGAGCTGCGCATCGCCGCCGCCAACGGCGCGACGCTGGGGCTGGCGATCGGGGCGGGGACGATGCTGGTCTATGGTATCCCCTGGCTGGCCGGCGTGATCGCGATGGCGATGGTGATCAACAACCTGATCGCGGGCCTCGCCGGCGTGCTGATCCCGGTGACGCTCGATCGGCTGCGGGTCGATCCCGCCGTCGCATCTGCGGTGTTCGTCACGATGATGACCGACGTGATGGGATTTTTCTCGTTCCTCGGCCTCGCGACGCTGGTGGGGCTGGGCGGCTGACTTGATTGCGGGCTGGCGCGCGCCCAAATCCGCGCGCGTGCCGCTTCATCTCACCAAGGTCGCCTTTGCCTGCGACAGCGTCGATTTCCTGCGCTCCCGGCTGGAGGCGCGCGCCGCCACGGGCGGGGTGGCGCTCACCACCCGCTATCTGCCCAAGCGGCATGAAGAGATTGCCGGCGGATCGCTGTTCTGGATCCTGAAGCACCAGCTGGTCGGCCGTTCGCCGATCCTGGGCTTTGGCGAGGCGGAGGGCGGGCGCACCGCGATCCTGCTCGAGCCGCGGTTGATCCTGGTGCAGGCACGGCCCAAGCGCGCGCACCAGGGTTGGCGCTATCTCGAAGCGGCGGACGCGCCCGCCGATCTCGGCGAGGCCGATGCCGGGCTGGACGCGATGCCGCCCGGCCTGCTGGGCGAGCTGGCCGGGCTGGGGCTGATCTGATCGGGCGTCAGGCGAGTTCGACGATCGCGTCGATTTCGACCGCCGCGCCCAGCGGCAGCGCCGCGACGCCCACCGCGCTGCGGGCATGGCGGCCGGCATCGCCGAACAGCGCCTGCATCAGCTCGGACGCGCCATTGGCCACCTTGGGCTGATCGGTGAAGTCGGCCGTCGAATTCACGAACACGCCCAGCTTCACGATCCGCTTCACGCGGGAGAGATCGCCGTCCAGCGCCTTCTTGATCTGGGCGACGAGCATCAGGCCGCAGCGCTGCGCGGCTTCGGTGCCATAGCCGATGTCGCGATCCTCGCCGAGCCGGCCGGTCATCAGCGCACCGTCCTTGAACGGCAGCTGGCCGGAAATGTGGAGCAGCCCGCCCGCGGCGACCGCGGGCACATAGGCGGCGACAGGAGCGGCGGCCTCGGGAAGGGCGAGGCCAAGCTCGGCGAGCTTGTGATCGATGGCGGTGGTCATGCGGCCTGTCCAACCATCCGGGCCGCGCACCGTCAAGCCTGGGCGAAGCGCGCCAGGATCCAGGGCTCGGCGCTGCGCCAATCGTCGATGCGGGCATGGGCATGCGGCGCCGGCGGCACCACCGCCGCCAGGCTGGGCTCGGCGATCATGTGCAGGCGGAAGACGCCCGGCGCGTGGCGCGCCACCGATTCGTGGTGCGTCGCGAGATCGTCGACGAACACCGCCACCGATGCGCCATGCTCCTCGACGAGGCGCGCGACCGGCTGGCCCTTGCCGCCCTGGTTGCATTCGACGCGGTGGACGATGCCATGGTTGGCGAGCTGGGTGATCCGGTGATCGCGGCAATGATCGCGAAGATTGGTGAGCACGACGATATCGGCAATCTGCGACAGTCGGCCCAGCACCTCGCGCGCGTCGGGAACGAGCGTCTGGCGCTCCATCTCCTGCGGGAAAAAAGCGTCGAGCATCGCCCACATCTCTTCCGGGGCCAGGCGGCTGCCGTCGCTGCGGCGGCGCATCGCATCGGCGAAGTCGCCGTCCTGCAGCGCCAGATCGATCGCATGGGTTTCGCCCAGCCATTCGCCGAAGTGCCGCACCATGTGGAGCAGCACTTCATCGCAGTCGGTAATCAGCAACGGCTTCATGCCTGCTCCAGCTGGTGGCGGGCGTGGACCAGCGCCTGGGGGGAAAGGTCCAGCGCATCGGCGCAGGCGACCAGATCGGGTTCATGGGCCTCGAGGAACCCGATCGTCGCGGCGAGCAGATCGCGATCGGCGGCGCGGGCACGGAGCGTCGCGGGATCCAGGCCGGTCAGGTCGAGCAGGCGTGCGGCCCGGCCCGGATCGCCCAGCGTCCAGGCCAGGGCCTGCAGCGCCACCGCCTCGGGATTTGTCACCGGGTTCGCCATCGCTTAACTAGCTCCAAACGATCGGGGTTGCGCGTGCCAAAAAGAGTACTCGTTGTCGAGGACAACGAACTGAACCTGAAGCTGTTCTGTGATCTGCTGCGGGCGCATGGCTATGTCGCCGAGCCGGTTCGCGACGGGCGCGAAGCGGTGGCCACGGCGCTTCGTTTCGCGCCCGATCTGGTGATCATGGACATCCAGATGCCGCACGTCACCGGCTTCGAACTGATCGGCAGGATGCAGCAGGACGACTCGCTCTGCCGAGTCCCGATCATGGCGGTAACCGCCTATGCCAGTCATGAAGATGAGGAGCGGATTCGGGCCGCAGGGGCCCGATCCTATGTCGCCAAGCCGATTTCGCTGGCTCGGTTCATCGAACAAGTGGAACGCCTGCTCGCAAACGCGCCGGACGCGGAGGCATAAACAAGGAAAGCGCCGAACCGCGGGGTCCGACGCCGAAAACCTTGCGCAACCGGGCTACAGCGCCCGGCAAGCCCGTTACTTGATCTTCGCTTCCTTGAAATCCACGTGCTTGCGCACGACCGGATCATATTTGCGGAAGCTCAGCTTCTCGGTCTGCGTGCGCGGATTCTTCTTGGTGACATAGAAGAAGCCCGTATCCGCCGTGCTGACGAGCTTGATCTTTACGGTGGTCGGCTTTGCCATGACCCGGAACCCTTGATTCGTGCGAAAAGAAAAGAGCGGCGCGCCATGGGCACACCGCTGACAGGGGCGAGCGGATGCGCGAATCACCGGCAAAAGTCAAGCGGGCTGCGATGAAGCCGTTCGATCAGGCTGATGCAGATAATCCCGGCAACCCTCTGGCTGCACCCGGGAACCGGATCCTATATGCCGATCGTTATCGCTTCGAATCGAAACGCCCTGGAGGACCCTATGGCTGAAAATCCCGCCCTCGCGACGCCGACCGACCTCAACCGCAACGACACCAAGAGTGTGGCGGAAGCGCTGAATAGCGCGCTGGCCGATTGCTTCACGCTGTATTTGAAGACCAAGAACTTCCACTGGCACGTCTCGGGCCCGCACTTCCGCGATTACCACCTGCTGCTCGACGATCAGGCGACGCAGATCCTGGGCGTGACCGACGCGATCGCCGAGCGCGTGCGCAAGACCGGCAACACCACGCTGCGGTCGATCGGCGACATTGCGCGCCGGCAGACGATTTCGGACAATGACGCAGATTTCGTGGCGCCGGGCGATATGCTTGCCGAGCTGCGCGACGACAATCTCAAGCTCGTCGAGAGCTTCCGCGCGGTGAAGGATGCGGCGGAAGCTGCCAAGGATAATGCCACCAGCGGTATCGTCGACGAATGGACCGACCAGGCCGAAGAGCGCGCCTGGTTCTTGTTCGAGGCCAGCCGCAAGGGCTGAGCGGGAACCGGCCGGCGTGCGCGGGGCGCGCGCCGGCCCTTCGCCGCGTCACTGGATCGCGGCGAGATCCTTTTCCACCTTCGCCAGCATCTCGTCGGTCAGTGCGCCGTTCGAAAAGGGCTGCACCGCACGCAGGCTCATCGTCTTGAACTGGTCGAGCGCGGGGTGGGTGGAGACGCCCGGCAGATCGGCGTCGAGTACCGCCTTCGCCTTGGGATCGGCGATCAGCTGCTCGATCGGGGTATCGAGGCTGAACTTGGCGGCGCTTGCCGGAGTCGCGGCCTGCGCCGGAGCCGGGGCTGCAGCCGGCGGAGTCTGCTGCGCCATCGCCGCGGGGCTGGATACGGCCGTGGCAAGCGCACATGCGACAAGAAGCTTCATCGGAAAGGCTCTCCCTGAACGGGCGCGGTGCGCACCCGGTGGGGGGAGGCTAGGCGGCAATTAAGGCAGCTTTGCGAATCGTCCGTCGGCCGCGCCGTCCAGGGTGACCAGCCACAGATCGGGCACCGCGCCGATCCGCAGCGGCACGCCGCTGGTACCGATTCCCGCGGTGACGAGCACGTCACGGCCGGGCTCGCGGATCAGCCCGCAGGTATAGCGGCGGCCATAGCGCGACGCTGTCTTGGGTGGGCCGATCAGCGGCAGCGAGATCTGGCCGCAATGGGTGTGCCCCGCGAACACCAGCGGGAAGCGGGCTGGCAGCATCGGCGCGACATCGGGCGTATGGCTCAGCACGATCGTCGGGCCGTCGAGCTTTCGTGCCGCGCGATCGAGGCGATCGGCGCGAAACTTGCCGTGGTAGAGGTCGTCCGCCCCGGCGATCGTCAACGCTCCCCGCCGCACGGCCGTGTTGCGCAGCACGGTGAGGCCGTTGGCGACAAGCCTGGGCGGAAGATCGGTCTTCCCGGCGATCGAATAATCGTGATTGCCGAGCACTGCGACCGTGCCGTAGCGCGCCTTCAGCCCGGCCAGCGGTGCCGCGGCTTCCGCCGCATCGTAGACGCGGGTGGAGATCGTCCGCTCCTGTTCGATATCGCCGGCGATCAGCACGAGATCGGGGCGAAGCGCATTTACCTGCGCCACGATCCGGGCGAGCCGGGCGGGCGGGGTATCCGGTCCGGCGACGTGCAGATCGCTGAGCAGCACCACCCGCATCGGTGGAGCCCCGGCAGGCCAGTCCCGCATATGCACGTTGAGCCGGCGCACGACCGGATCGCGCGTGGCGGTGTGATAGCCAAGGGCGAGGATGCCGATCGCAACGGCTGCCAGCAAGAGGAAGAGGCGCTTCATCATCCGGCCTCCTAGGGCATCGATGCGAACTTTCGAAGCCTTGCCGGGCGCGAATCGGGGCATGGATGTCCTCGCCTGCCCGTGCCACCATGTCGCCATGCGGATGATCGGACTGATTGGCGGGATGAGCTGGGAAAGCTCGGCAGCCTATTATCGCCTGCTCAACGAAGGGGTGCGGGCGCGATGCGGCCCCACCGCCTCGGCGCGCTGCCTGCTCTGGTCGTTCGACTTTGCCGAGATTGAGGCACTGCAGCATCGTGGCGACTGGGATGGCCTGTCGGAACGGCTGGTCGATGCGGCGCAACGACTGGAGGCGGCGGGTGCCGAAGCGCTGCTGATCTGCACCAATACCATGCACCGGCTCGCCGATGCGGTGACGGCGTCGGTCTCGATTCCGCTGCTGCACATCGCCGATCCCACCGCCCGACGCATCCAGGCTGCCGGCATCGGCACGGTCGGCCTGCTGGGCACCGCCTTCACCATGGAGCAATCCTTCTACAAGGATCGCCTGACCGACATGCACGGATTGCGGGTGATCTTTCCCGACGAGCCGGATCGCCGCATCGTGCACCGGATCATCTATGAGGAACTGGTCGCGAGCCAGGTCCTACCGGCGTCGCGCGAGGCCTATCGCGCCATCATCCGCCGGCTGGTGGCGGCAGGGGCCGAGGCGGTGATCCTGGGATGCACCGAGATCATGCTGCTGGTCGGGCCCGAAGACAGCCCGGTGCCGGTGTTCGACACGGCCGCGATTCACGCCGCCGCCGCGGTGGAATGGGCATTGGCCGAACGCGGGGCTGTGCCCGGCGACATCCGGCGCTAGCGCCGCGCGCATTCTGCCCCCATCTATCTGGCCATGCGCGCTTTTGCCGACCTGCTCGACCGGCTGATCTACACCCGTTCGCGCAACGCCAAGCTTCGCCTGATCGGCGACTATCTCCGCGCGACTCCCGATCCCGATCGCGGATGGGCGATGGCGGCGCTGACCGGCGCGCTCGATCTGCCTGCAGTGAAGCCGGCGCTGCTGCGCGCGATGATCGAGGCGCGCGTTGATCCGGTACTGTACGGCATGAGTCGCGACTTTGTCGGCGATTCGGCGGAGACGATCGCGTTGCTCTGGCCCGAGCCGAAGGTGCCGCCGCCGGAAAGCGGCCCACTGACGCTGTCGCAGGTGGTGGCGACGCTGGGCGGTCTTTCGCGCTCGGACGCGCCCGGGGTGCTGGCGGCGATGCTCGATCGACTTGAGGCGGACGAGCGCTATGCGCTGCTCAAGCTGGCGACCGGCGCGCTGCGAGTCGGCATCTCCGCCCGACTCGCCAAGACCGCGCTGGCGCAGGCGTTCGGGCTCGACGTCGATGCCGTGGAAGAGGTCTGGCACGGGCTGCACCCGCCCTATGATCGGCTGTTCGATTGGGCCGAGGGCCGCGCCGATCAGCCGCGCGCCGAGGATGTGCCGGTGTTCCGGCCGTTCATGCTCGCCCATCCGCTGGAGGAAACGCAGGTCGACCTGGCGGACTATGCCGCCGAGTGGAAATGGGACGGCATCCGCGTCCAGCTCGTCCATGCCGGCGGCGAGACGCGGCTCTACAGCCGGGCCGGGGACGACATCACCCGCAGCTTCCCCGAGGTCGCAGCCGCCTTCGTCACCCCGGGCGTGCTCGACGGTGAGCTGCTGGTCCGCGGCGAGGCGCAGGGCGGCGAGGCCGGCAGCTTCAACGCGCTGCAGCAGCGGCTGGGGCGCAAGCTGGTTTCGGCGAAGACGCTGGCGGACTATCCTGCCTTTGTCCGCCTCTACGACATCCTGTTCGACGGCGGCGAGGATGTGCGGGCGCTCGGCTGGCGCGATCGGCGGGCTCGGCTCGAAGCGTTCGTGCCGCGGCTTGATCCTGATCGGTTCGATCTTTCCGCGGTGATCCAGGCCGAAGATTTCGCAGCGCTGGAGGAAATCCGCGCCGGCGCGCGCGATGCGGCGATCGAAGGCGTGATGCTGAAGCGGCGCGATTCGCCCTATATCGCCGGTCGGCGCGTTGGCCTGTGGTACAAATGGAAGCGCGATCCGCTCGTCGCCGATTGTGTGCTGATGTATGCGCAGCGCGGCTCCGGCAAGCGCAGCAGCTTCTATTCGGATTTCACCTTCGGCGCTTGGACGGACGCGGGCGAGCTGTTGCCGGTGGGCAAGGCCTATTTCGGTTTCACCGACGAGGAGCTGAAATGGCTCGATCGCCATGTACGCACCCATACCGTGAACCGCTTCGGGCCGGTCCGTGAGACCGACAAGTCGCTGGTGCTCGAGGTCGCGTTCGATTCGATCCACGAATCGAAGCGGCACAAGTCGGGTCTGGCGATGCGCTTTCCGCGAATCAGCCGGATTCGCATCGACAAGCCGGTGGAGGAGGCCGACACCATCGCCGCCCTGCGGCGGTTGACGACCTAAAAGACAAATTTCTAGTCTCCCACTCCCAAGCATAGCACCCCCAACCACAGTTTCGTACAAGCGGGCATGGCTATGGGGGAACCAGCGCAGGGCAGCGGGGCATCGCTGACGGAGCGCGAGAAAGCGACGCTGCGGCTGTTGCTGGCGGGGCATGATGCGAAGTCGATCGCGCGCATGCTCGATCTGTCGGTGCACACAGTCAACGAACGGCTGCGAGATGCGCGACGCAAGTTGGGCGTTTCTAGCAGTCGCGAGGCTGCGCGCTGGCTTGCCGAGCGCGAGGAAAACGCTCCCGAAAAATTGAGGGACATGCCAATCAGGGTGTCGGGGGAGGCACCAGCCATGGCTTCTTCCGGTTCGAGTCAGCGCCGGCACCATGGGGTGCACCGGCTCGCCTGGCTCAGTGGAGGAATGCTGATCATGTCCCTGGTTATCGCTGCCATCGCAGCTGTCGCGCTGCACACCCCTGCCACGCCGTCTGCACAGACGCCCATGCCGTCGCCCGCGGCGAGCGCCGTTCACGCCGAGGGGCTGGAGGCCGCCCGGCAATGGCTTGCCCTCACCGACCAGGCGAAGTGGGAGGCGAGCTGGCAAAGCGCGGGAGCGATGTTCCGCACCCAGGTTACCAGCGACCGCTGGGCGGGCATGGTCAAGCCGGTGCGGGGGCCGCTGGGCGCCGTCTCCTTGCGCAGTTTTCAGTCGGCGACCAAGACCAAGACGCTGCTTGGGGCGCCCGATGGCGACTATGAGGTGCTGAATCCAGACCGACTTCGCGCAGCGCTCTGGCGCGACCGAAACGGTCATTCTGGCGCGGGAAGGCACCGGCTGGCGCGTGGTGGGGTATCTCATCCAGTAAAAGAAAAAGGGGCCGGGCGTTGCCGCCCGGCCCCTTCGTTTTCGTATCCCGTGCGGGTTACTGCTGCGGCGAGAGGTTCACCGCGGCGTACTTACCGCGACGATCGACCTCCAACTCGAATTCTAGCCGGTCGCCTTCGTTGAGCGTCGGCATGCCGGCACGCTCGACCGCCGAAATGTGAACGAATGCATCGGGCTGGCCGTCGTCGCGCTGAATAAAGCCGAAGCCCTTCATCGCGTTGAAAAACTTGACCGTACCGGTCGCCTTCTCGCCAGTCAGCTGGCGCTGCGGACCACCGCGCGGCGCGTCGCGGCCGCCAGCTTCGTCGCGCGGAGCGCGTTCGGTAACCGCCATCGGCTCGCCATCAATCTTGATGCCGGTAGCCGAGATGCGGCCGCCGCGATCGACCAGCGTGAAGCCGAGCGGCTGACCTTCGGCGAGCGCGGTCAGGCCGGCCTGTTCGACCGCGGAGATGTGCACGAACACATCTTCGCCGCCGTCATCACGAACGATGAAGCCGAAGCCCTTCTGTGCGTTGAAGAACTTTACGACGCCAGTCGCTTCGCCGACAACCTGGGGGGGCATGCCGCCGCCGCCGCCCCGACCGCCGCCGAAGCCACCGCCGCCGCCACCACCGAAGCCGCCACCGCTACGGAAGCCGCCGCCTCCGCCGCCGCCATACCCGCCGCCGCCGCCAAAGCCGCCGCGGTTACCGCCGCCGAATCCACCACGATCTTCGAAACCGCCGCCGAAGCCGCCGCCGCCGAAGTTATCGTCGCCGAAACTATCGCGCTTGTCCCTGCCGCGCCCACCGCGCTCTCCGCGACGTCCTCTATCGAAACTCATGCCCTGTTCGTCTTCCCGGTTCGCCCTGAACCAACCAATCAAAACCTGAGCGCCGGACGAAAAACGCAGGTCTTACGGCACTAACGCAGCGCCACCGACAGCCTTCATAACCCAAAAAAACAGGGTGCGCGAACGAATTTCGCGCCCGCGCCTCGATTGCGGCAGGAAAGTGTCTCGAAAGTCACGGAGTGAACACGCCTTTTGCGTGAGCGGAGCCGCGTGGGGGGCGGCTCGGCCTGCCGCCGAAGCGCTCCGCTTGTGCGGCAAACCGAGCAGATGGCGGGTGCAATCGGCTCTGCGCGCGGAGCGTTGCTCTGCAAAGCATTGAGCTGCGCGACCAACCTGTTTACGCGGGCACGATGGCTGTACATTTTCACGAAGAAGACCTGCCCGAAGACGTGTTCGCCCCCGGCGTGGCGATCGCGGTCGACACCGAGACGATGGGTCTGATCACCCCGCGCGACCGGCTGTGCCTGGTTCAGCTGTCGGATGGATCTGGCGACGAGCATCTCGTCCGCTTCGGGCCGCGCTCCAATTATGCGGCGCCCAATCTGCGGATGGTGCTCGCCGATCCGGAGCGGCTGAAGCTCTATCACTATGCCAGATTCGATCTTGCGGCGATTCGCTTCTATCTCGGCGTGACCGCTGGCCCGGTTTACTGCACCAAGACCGCGTCGCGACTGGTGCGCACCTACACCGATCGCCACGGTCTGAAGGATCTGGCGCGCGAGCTGGTGGGCGCAGAGATTTCGAAGCAGCAGCAATCTTCCGACTGGGGCGGCCCTGACATCTCCGACGCGCAGCGCGACTATGCCGCGTCCGACGTGCGGTATTTGCACGCGATGAAGGTGGAACTGGATCGCCGGCTGGAACGCGAAGGGCGGACGGAACTTGCCCAGGCCTGTTTCGATTTTCTCCCCTGGCGTGCGGAACTCGATCTGGCCGGCTGGCCCGACACCGATATCTTCGCGCATATCTGATCCGTCGAGGTTGCCGATCGTCGATCGGCAACCCAAAAAGGCTGCCATGTCCGAACTCGCCAACCGGTTGCGATCACAGAGCCGTTCCTGGGCCCATCCCGGGAGCAGCCATGATCGCGCCGTGCGCACCGCGCTGGTGGTGCTACCGATCGGCATTGGAGCGCTGTTCGCCTTCCTCGTCACCGCGCCGCTGTTCATGGGCGGTGACGTCAGCTTCGTGTTGGACAAGAACAAGGTGGCGATGTCGCCCGAGCGGCTGCGGATCGATTCTGCCGATTATCGCGGTGAAGATACCAAGGGCCGGCAATTCGAACTCCATGCCGGATCCGCGGTGCAGAAAAGCTCTGCCGAACCAGTGGTGCAGCTGCAGGATCTGAGCGCGCGGCTGCAATTGCCCGAAGGCCCGGCGACGCTGGTGGCGAATCACGGCCGGTACAATTTGAACAGCGACCAGGTGGCGATCGACGGACCGATCCGTTTCCAGACCAGCGACGGCTATACCCTTAACACCAACGACGCGACGGTCGACCTGAAGACGCGCAAGCTTGCGAGCGGCGGGGCTGTCACCGGCAATACGCCCACCGGCACGTTCAGTGCGAACCGGCTGACCGCCGATTTGGACCGGCGTGTCATATCGCTGGAAGGTAATGCCCGCTTGCGAATGGTGCCGAAGCAGACGAAGAGGCCATGATGAACCGTCGTTCCGCCCTTGTCCTTGCCGTGCCGCTGATGCTGGCAGCGGTCCCGGCCGCCGCGCAGACCCGGCACGACACCAACGCTCCGATCGATTTCGACGCGCGTAACATCCAGCTCGACGACCGCGCGAATCGGGCGATCCTGACTGGGAACGTGGTGATCCGGCAGGCGGAGATGACGCTGCGCGCGGCGCGCGTGACCGTCGCCTATAGCGGCAGCGCGTTGAGCGGTTCGCCCCAAGCCTCCCGTCTCGATGCCGGCGGCGGCGTCACCGTGACGCGGCCGGATCAGACAGCGCGCTCCAACTATGCCGTATACGATGTCGATCGCCGGGTGATCACGATGATCGGCGGCGTGACGCTGCGTCAGGCCGGCAACAACGTCTCCGGCGGGCGGCTGTCGATCAACCTTGATACTGGCCGCGCGACCATCGACGGTTCGGGAGTTGGCGGCTCGGCTTCGTCCGGCGCCCCGGCGACGCAGAGCCAGGGCGGCCGCGTGACCGGCCGCTTCTCTGTTCCGAAGCGCAGTTCGGCCGATCAGCTCAACCCATAAGCCGGGGTGATGCCACGCCCCGTGCGAACCCTTCCCTTTCCGCGCGTTATCATGCAGGAACCGCCCAAGCAGCCGCGATAGCCGGGGTGAAACGCGATCCCATTGCAGGAGCCGTCATGAGCGACGTCGCCACCGCCACGCCTGAATCGTCCGCACCGGATCCGGTGCCGCTGCCCGATCGCGGGCTAGCGGTCGTCTCCATCGCCAAATCCTATGACAAGCGCACGGTGCTGACCGACGTGTCGGTATCGGTCGGGCGCGGGGAAGTCGTTGGCCTGCTTGGGCCGAATGGCGCGGGCAAGACGACTTGCTTCTATTCGGTGATGGGCCTTGTGAAGCCCGACAGCGGC
Organism: Sphingomonas sp. ATCC 31555; assembly: GCF_000282895.1. Taxonomy (GTDB): domain Bacteria; phylum Pseudomonadota; class Alphaproteobacteria; order Sphingomonadales; family Sphingomonadaceae; genus Sphingomonas. Next base: position 61,776 of record NZ_ALBQ01000014.1, on the reverse strand, counting down.
CGCATCATGCTGGACGGCGAAGACATAACTCGCCTACCCATGTATCGCCGTGCGATCCTGGGCCTTGGCTATCTGCCGCAGGAAACCTCGATCTTTCGCGGCCTGAGCGTGGAGAAGAACATCCTCGCCGTGCTCGAATTGGCCGAGCCGGACCGCGACGCGCGTCAGGCGCGGCTGGACCAGTTGCTCGACGAATTCGGGCTGACGCGGCTGCGCAGCTCGCCGGCGATGGCGCTTTCGGGCGGCGAGCGCCGCCGCGCCGAGATCGCGCGCGCGCTTGCCGCCAATCCCACGATCATCCTGCTCGACGAGCCGTTCGCTGGCATCGATCCGATCTCGATCGCTGACATCCGCGACCTGGTGAAGCAGCTGAAGCAGCGCGGCATCGGCGTGCTGATCACCGACCATAACGTTCGGGAGACGCTGGAAATCGTCGATCGCGGCTACATCATCTATGACGGGCGGGTGCTGTTCGCCGGCTCGCCCGACGATCTGGTCCGCGACGAGAACGTCCGCCGCCTCTATCTCGGCGAAAGCTTCTCGCTCTAACCCGCCATGAGCCTCGCGCCTCGCCTCGATCTGCGCCAATCGCAATCGCTGGTGATGACGCCGCAGCTGCAGCAGGCGATCAAGCTGCTGACGCTGTCGAACCTGGAGATCGAGACCTTCATCGCCGAGGAAGTCGAGCGCAACCCGCTGCTCGACGCAGGGGGTGGCGGCGACGACGTATCGAGCGAGTCCACCGCGAGCGGTGACGAGGTTGAGGTCCGCGATGGCCCGGCCGATGCCAGCGAACTTATTCTCGGCGGCGGCGAAGCCGCGGGAGAGGCGGCGCTCGACGTCGATCTTGCGGCCGAGGCCTTTCACCATGATTCGGCGACCGACATGATCGGTGGTCTCGACGGCAGCCTGGGGATGAACGGCGCGAGCGGGGGTGGATCGGAAGAAGCGCCAGATCTCGACAATCTTGGTACCGGCGACATCGCGCTGGTCGATCACCTGCTCGCGCAGGCAGGCGCCTCAATTGCCGGCCCGGACCTGTTCATCGCCCAGCATCTGATCGACCAGATCGACGAGTGCGGCTATCTGACCGTGCCGCTTGGCGAAATCGCGGAGCGACTGGGCCTGCCGACCGCGCGGGTGGAGGCGGTACTGGCGGTCATCCAGACCTTTGATCCCACCGGTGTCGGCGCGCGTGACCTTGCCGAATGCCTTGCGCTGCAGGCGAAGGAAGCCGATCGCTACGATCCGTGCATGGCGCGGCTGATCGCCAATCTGGAGCTGGTCGCGCGCGGCGATCTCGGTCGGCTGCGGCGGCTCTGTAATGTCGATGACGAGGATCTTGCCGACATGATCCGCGAGTTGCGCAGCTACGATCCAAAGCCGGGCTGCCGCTATGGCGGCGATCCCGTGCCGGCGGTGACGCCCGACCTCTTCGTCGCACGGCGCGGGACCGGTTGGGCGGTGGAGATCAACGCGGCGACGCTGCCGCGTCTTCTCGTCAACCGCGCTTATTATGCCGAGGTTTCGGGGGGCAAGCAGGACAAGGCGAGCAAGGCCTGGCTCACCGACATGCTCGCCAGCGCCAACTGGCTGGTCAAGGCGCTGGATCAGCGCCAGCGCACGATCATCAAGGTCGCCAGCGAAATCGTGAAGCAGCAGGAAGGGTTCTTCCTCAAGGGTGTCGCGCATCTTCGTCCGCTGACGCTGCGTCAGGTGGCCGACGCGATCGAGATGCACGAGTCGACCGTCAGCCGCGTCACCAGTAACAAGTATCTCAGCTGCGCCCGCGGCCTCTTCGAACTGAAATATTTCTTCACTAGCGCGATCCAGTCGGCCGATGGCGGCGAAGCGGTTTCGGCGGAGGCAGTGAAGAGTGCGATCAAATCGCTGATTGCGGCGGAGGATCCCAAAAGGATCCTGTCCGATGACACGCTGGTCGAACTGCTCAACGCCCGCGGGTTCGACATCGCGCGCCGCACAGTAGCCAAATACCGTGAGGCGATGGGAATCGGCAGCTCGGTTCAGCGCCGGCGGCAAAAGGCACTCGAAGGAGCGGGTTGATGCAGCGTGTTTGGTGTTGGGTGGCGGCGCTTGCCGCGATGCTGGCGTGTGCGCCGGCTATGGCGCAGGGCAAACCCGGGCTGACGGTGATGAGCCTCAACATCCGCTATCCCGGTAAGGACGACGGTGCGAATCTGTGGGAAAAGCGCCGCGCACTCACCATCGCGACGATCCGCGCCGCCGCGCCCGATCTGATCGGCACGCAGGAGCTGTTCCAGCGCCAAGGCGACGATGTGGTGCGGGCGCTGCCCCAATATCGCTGGTTCGGCACCGATCGCTATGGCGGCCACAAGGACGAGCATATGGGCGTCTTCTACCGGCACGACCGGCTGAAGATCGTCGAGCAGGGCCAGTTCTGGCTTTCGGACACGCCCGAGGTGGCGGGCAGCATCAGCTGGGGCCACCCGCTGCCGCGCATGGTAACCTGGGCGACGTTCGAGACACGCGACGGCCGCCGCTTCCGCTTCTACAACACCCATTTTCCCTATCGCGACGAGGATGACGACGCTCGCACGCGCGGCGCGCAGCTGCTCTCGGATCGCATCGCTGAGGGGCCGGCCGGACTGCCGGTAATCGTAACCGGCGACTTCAACACCACCGCCGACAAGCCGGCGCACGCGATCCTGACCAAGACGCTCGCCGATGCGTGGCTGGCGCGACTAGACCATCAAGGGCCCGACTTTACCTTCCACGGCTTCACCGGCAAGGGCGATCGCCGCATCGACTGGATCCTGACCCGCGGCTTCGCAGTCGATCGGATCGCAACGCTGGATACGCACAAGGGCGAGGTGTACCCCAGCGATCATTACCCGGTGGTGGCACGGGTACACTTCGCGCGCTGAGCGCCTCAGCCGCCCGGTCGCAGGCCGCCTTCCATCAGCATCAGCGTGATGCTGCCCATGTCGGCATATTGCAGCACCCCGGCCAGGGTACCGACGACATTGGGATCCTGAGCCAGATCGGTCAGCGCGACGCGGCCCAGGGCCATGAAGCTGTTCTGAAGCGCGCCAGGGTCGCGCTTCATCCGGTCCATCGCTTCGGCGCGGCAGTCGCGGGTGACGAGGCGGGTGATCAGCTGCCCTGCCTGCTGGCTGGCTTGTACGCGGCGCCCTTCGTCCAGCTTCACCATGTCGCGCACCGCCGAGCTTTGCGCGACGGCAGTGAATACCCAGCGGATCAGCACGTCGCGATCGGCGCGGCTGCTATGATCGCGCAGGCATGCGCCGAACGGATCGCGCGGCTGAGGCTGTGCCTGTGCCTGCGCGGCGGGCGCAGCGACGAAGGAACCGAGGGCTGCAGCGGCGGCGAGTAGTGGGCGAATCTTCATGGGGTTGGAATATAGGCAGATAGCGGCACTTCTACGACCGATTGGGTAACGCCAGCCGGCCAAACGCGTCCTCCACCCGCAAGCGGAAGGAGCGCAGCATGGCAGCGTGGGCGATTCGTTACAGCGCAATCAGCACTTCGTTGCGGCGCAGGGGGCCGGGGATGAAGGGCGAGTTGTAAAAGGCATATTCCACCGCGCCGCCGTTCATGCCCCGTGCCGCCAGCCAGCGGCGCAGCTCCGCCTCGCGCTCGGCCAGTGCTGCGTCGTCGGGCGAACCGGAGAAGCGCAGCGCCGCCACGCGACGCGCCGGGCGCTTGGCGAGAGCGACATTGTCGGCGGGGGCGGGAAGCGTTTCCAGTGTGAATTTGGAGGGCATCACGAACTGGGTGCGCCAGCTGCCGTCCTGCAGCGTGCTGAGCACCGGCGCGGTCATCGAAATTTTCTCGCCGCCGCTGCCACCATTGTCGCCGCGTCGCTTGGCGAAGATGTAATCGGCGAGGCGGGAAAAGCCCGCGGTAAGCGCCGGCTCGCGCGCGCCGATCGCTCGGGTCTCCGCCACCACAAGCTCGGGATAGTCGCGGATCTCTAACGCGCCATCCTTTTCTACCGACGTATAGGGCGGCTGCTCGCTGGCGCGTTCGAACGCGTAGTAGGTGGCAGCGGCGGCGATCACGGTACCGCCAACGATGCCGCCCACCCATGCCCAAGTCTTGCGGTTCGCCATGCTAGTCTCCTTCAGTCGTCTTCGTCTTCGAATCCCGCCAGGTCGAGCGCGCGGGCGCGAATCTGGCGGAGGCGGCACCAGTGTACCAGCGCATCTTCGCGGCCATGTGTCACCCATACTTCACGCGGGGCCAGCTCCTCGATCGTGCGGGTCAGCTCGTCCCAATCTGCGTGGTCGGATAGGATCAGCGGCAGTTCCACGTTGCGCTGCCGGGCGCGCTGGCGCACCCGCATCCAGCCGCTTGCCATGGCAGTGATCGGATCGGGCAGGCGCCGCGACCAGCGATCGTTGAGCGCGCTCGGCGGGCAGAGAATGATGCGGCCCTGCAGCGCCTTCTTCGCCGCGCCGGTCGCCGGTCGCAGTTCGCCCAAGGTCACGCCACGTTCGGCATAGAGATCGCACAGCGACTGCAACGCGCCGTGCAGATAGATAGGATCGTCGAAACCCATCGCCCGCAGTTCGGCGATCACCCGTTGCGCCTTGCCCAGCGCATAGGCGCCGACCAGAACGCAGCGTTCGGGCTCGGCGCGCAGGGCGGCCAGCAGCTTGTCGATTTCGTCGCGAGTTTCGGGATGGCGGAATACGGGCAGGCCAAACGTCGCTTCGGTGATGAACACGTCGCACGGCACGGGCTGGAAGGGTATGCAGGTGGGATCGGGACGGCGCTTGTAATCTCCCGAGACGACGATTCGTTCGCCTGCATGATCGAGCACCAGTTGCGCCGATCCCAGCACATGGCCGGCGGGAACGAAGCCCACATCGATCGGCCCTAGCCGAATGCTCTCGCCATAGTCGACCGCCCGCCCGTTCTGAGGGCCGTAGCGCGCAGCCATGATCGCCAGCGTATCGGGCGTTGCCCAAACCTCGGAATGCCCACCGCGCGCGTGATCGGCATGGCCATGGGTGATGATCGCGCGTTCGACGGGACGGCTGGGATCGATCCAAGCATCCGCTGCGGGAAGATAAATCCCTGCGGGATCGGGAGTGAGCCAGCTGCCGAGCGCCATGCCTGCGATATGGGGACGAGGGCGCGGATCGAAAGAGGGGCGGGCTTCGTTGAGTGCAGGCGGCGGGGCCGAGAGGAGACGGGCCATGGACCTATCGAGCATGCAGGGCGTGATGGTGGTCATCGGACCCATCATCCTGGCAGCGGCCCTGATCTGGGCGATGTTGCGCAACAAGACCTCGCGGCGCGACCGCGCGCAGACCGAGGAAGCGGCGCGGCGCAATTACGAAGAGCATGACGCGGCGGATCGCAAGAACGGCTAGTTCGGCCTTTCCGTAAACAGAGCCTCCCCACCGGCGCCGACCGTGCCTACATTGCGGCGGTGCCCGTCGACGTTCTTCCTGCGCCGCTTGACCGGTGGTTTGCCGCTCGCGGCTGGACGCTGCGTCGGCACCAGCGCGCGATGCTCGACGCGGGGCGGGCGGGGCAGCATGCGTTGCTCGTCGCGCCGACCGGGGCGGGCAAGACGCTATCCGGCTTCCTGCCCAGCCTGGCCGGGCTGATCGAAGCGCCGGCGGAGGGGCTACACACGCTCTACATCTCGCCGCTTAAGGCACTTGCGGTCGACGTGCAGCGCAACCTGCTGACGCCCATCGACGAAATGACCTTGCCGATCCGAGTGGAGACGCGCACCGGCGATACGCCGCACGAGCGCAAGGTTCGCCAGCGTGCGCGGCCGCCGCAGATCCTGCTCACCACGCCCGAATCGCTCAGTCTCCTGCTTTCCTATGAAGACAGCCTGACGATGTTCGCCGGGCTGCGGACGGTAGTGATCGACGAGATCCACGCCTTCGCCACCGGCAAGCGCGGCGACCTGCTGGCGCTGGCGCTGGCGCGGATGGAACGGCTGGCGCCGGGCTATCGTCGCGTCGGTTTGTCGGCGACGGTGGCCGATCCGGACGGCTATCGCGCGTGGCTGGCACCCTATGGCGATATCGACACCGTGAGGTTGGTGGAAGGTGAGAAGGGTGCCGATCCGGACATCGCCATCCTGCTGCCCGAAGGGCGCGTGCCCTGGGCCGGGCATTCGGGTATTTATGCGATTCCGCAGGTGATGGCAGAGATCGAGACGCATCGCACCACCATTGTGTTCTGCAACACGCGCGGGCTTGCCGAGCTGGTGTTCCAGCAACTGTGGAAGGTCAACGATCTCAAGCTGCCGATCGGCGTCCATCATGGCAGCCTGAGCCTGGAGGCGCGGGAACGAGCCGAACAGGCGATGGCAGACGGGCGGTTGCGGGCCTTGGTCGCTACCGCCAGCCTCGATCTTGGCGTCGACTGGGGCGATGTCGATTGCGTGATCCAGATGGGCGCTCCGAAAGGCGCCTCGCGCCTGCTCCAGCGGATCGGCCGCGCCAATCACCGGCTCGACGAGGCGAGCGAGGCGGTGCTGATTCCGGGCAACCGGTTCGAATATCTCGAAGCGCGGGCGGCGCTTGACGCAGTGGAGCATGGCGAGCTGGATCCGGATCATTTCCGCCCCGGCACGCTCGACGTGTTGGCCCAGCATGTGATGGGTTGCGCCTGTGCGGCGCCCTTTTCTGCCGTCGATATGCTGCAGGAGGTGCGCGCAGCATTGCCTTATTCCGCGCTGAGCGAGGAGGCTTTCGAGCGGGTGCTGCACTTCATTGCCGATGGCGGCTATTCGCTGCGCGCCTATGACAAGTTCAAGCGCCTGACCCAGGGGCGCGATGGCCTGTGGCGAGTAACCCAGCCCACGTTCATCGCGCAGCATCGGCTGAACGCCGGGATTATTGTTGAATCGCCGATGCTGGAGGTGCGCTTCAAGAATGGGCGGCGCCTGGGCAAGGTGGAGGAAGGGTTCGCCGCTTCGCTTTCGCCGGGCGACACCTTCTTCTTCGCCGGGCTGGCGCTGGAGGTAGAACGCGTCGAGGCAACCGACCTGATCGTGCGGGCAACGGCGAAGCAGGCGCGCGTGCCTAGCTATATGGGCGCCCGGCTGGCGATCACCGCGAACCTTGCCGATCGCGTGCGGCAGTTTCTGTACGATTCCGAGCAATGGTCGCGCTTTCCTGCGGACGTGCGCGAATGGCTGGAGACGCAGGACCGTCGCTCGGCGCTACCCGCCCCCGGCCAGCTGCTGGTCGAGACCTTCCCGCACGAAGGGCGGCACCATCTCGTCATCTACAGCTTCGAAGGGTGGAACGCGCACCAGTCTCTAGGCATGCTCGTCACGCGGCGGATGGAGGCGCTGGGGCTGAAGCCGCTCGGCTTCGTCGCTAATGATTATGCTCTGGCCGTTTATGGGCTGGAGAAGATCGTCGATCCGCGTCCGCTCTTCTCGCCCGACATCCTGGAGCATGAGTTCGTCGACTGGGTGCAGGGTTCGGCGCTGCTCAAGCGCGCGTTTCGCGAAGTGGCGATCATCGGGGGCCTTGTCGAGCGGCAGCATCCGGGCCGGAAGAAGACTGGGCGACAAGTCACCTTCTCGACCGACCTGATCTATGACGTGCTGCGCAAATATGAGCCCGACCATCTCCTGCTGCGCGCTGCCTGGGAAGACGCGCGGGCGCGGATGACCGATGTTGGCAGGCTGGCCCGGCTCTTAGACGAAGCGGGCGCGCGGATGCTGCACATCGATTTGGAGCGGGTAAGCCCGATGGCCGTACCGGTATTGATCATGATCGGGCGCGAATCGGTTGCTCAGGGCACGACCGAAGATGCGTTGCTAGAAGAAGCCGAAGCCATCGCTGCCGAAGCGATGCGGCTGGACTAACCCCGTTCTTTTGCGGGATTGCTGCGCAACATGCGCAGGCGTAGAATAGCGTGATGTTCGGAGTCTCGCCCGTGCTGCTGCTGGCAGCTCTGCATCTTGGTGCGATAGCCGGCGATCCGCGGCCGGTGCCGACCGATCCGGAGACTGCTCCTGCGGCCGGGCAGCCGGATGCCATCCAGCTGGCGCTTGGGGAGACGAGTTCGCGCCTCACCGTTCCGGTAGCGGTGGGCCGCACCGGACCATATAATTTCATCATCGATACCGGCGCGGAGCGTACCGTCGTCTCGCGAGAACTGGCAAGCCTGTTGAGGCTTGCGCCGGGCGGGACGGTGCTTGTCACCTCGATGACCGGGCGCAGCACCGTCGAGACGGTGATCGTTCCCGACCTGCAGATCGAATCGATCGGCACCAGCCATGCGATCGTCGCGCCTGCCTTTTACGCGCAGCACCTGGGGGCTGCGGGGCTGCTGGGCATCGACACGCTGCGCGACCACCAAGTGACGATCGATTTCGACACCGGCACGATGGAGGTGCGGCCCAGCGTCAAGCGCAAGCGCAATGCCCGGCATGCCGCGGACGAGATCGTGGTGACCGCCAAGGACCAGTTCGGCCAGCTGATCGTCACCGATGCCTATTATGCCAACACTCGGGTGCGGGTGGTGCTCGATACCGGGTCGCAAGTGACGATGGGCAATACAGCGCTGCGCAAGAAGGTAGGCAAGAATGTCGGCGCGTTGCAGACGATCGAGCTCACCAGCGTCGATGGCGGCAAGACCGAGGCACAATATGGTCATGTGCCATCGATGCGCGTCAGCAATGTTGCGTTCGATGCGCTGCCGGTAGCATTTGCCGATGCCGAGCCGTTTAAGCGGTTCGGCCTGACCAAGCGGCCCGCGATCATGCTTGGGATGGACGCGATGCGCAGCTTTCGTCGCGTGGAGATTGATTTCCCAAACCGCCAGGTGCGCTTCTTCCTGCCGCGGCCCGCGCGGGAAAAGCGCCCGAATGCCGAGGCGCCGCTGCTGTCACGGGGCTTCCGGGCCGCTGCCCGCGATTGACTTTGCGCGTCGGGTCTGATTGGCCTGACCATATGACCATGCTTTCACGCGCCGCGCTTGCCGGGCTTCCTTCCGGCATCCTCCGCCCCGGCCATGATCTGGCCGCGACTCGCACCGGCATTGTGCACTTCGGCCCCGGTGCGTTCCACCGCGCACATCAGGCGGCGTTTGTCGACCGGGTGCTCGACACCGATCCTCGTTGGGGCATTGCGGCGGTTTCGCTGCGCAGCGGCAGCACTACCGACGCGCTTAAGGCACAGGAGGGGCTCTACGCGCTGGCGGTGATCGATCGCACGCCCGCCACCCGTGTCATCGCCGCGCATTCCGATGCAATCGGCCCAGGCGAAGGCCGCCGATTGCGTGCGCTTCTCGCCAGCCCCGACGTGCGGATCGCCACCAGCACGGTTACGGAAAAGGGATACTGCCTGGCCGGCGACGGCACCCTCGACATGGGCCATGCAGATATCGTCCACGATCGCATCCGACCGGAGGAGCCGGCCAGCGTGATCGGCTGGATCGTCTCTGGCTTGGCTGATCGCCGCGCGGCGGGCGTGGCGCCGTTCGCGATGCTCTGCTGCGACAATATGACCGGCAATGGCGGCAAGCTCCGCGCGGCCTGTGTTGCCCTAGCGCGCGAGTGGGATGCGAGCCTGGCCGACTGGATCGCAGCGGAAGTTGCCTTTCCCGATTCGATGGTCGATTCGATCACTCCGGCCAGTGACGCGGCGTTCCTCGCCAAGGTTGCAGCCGAGCTCGGCGTTGAGGACAAGGCGGCAGTGCAGCGCGAATTCTTCACCCAATGGGTGCTGCAGCGCTTCGACATGGCCGACGGTCCCGATCTCGCCTCCGCCGGCGTGACCCTGACCAGCGACGTCCGCGGCTACGAACAGGCCAAGCTGCGCATCCTAAACGGCAGTCATTCCAGCCTGGCCTATATCGGCCTGATGCTGGGTCACCAGACGGTGTTCGAAGCGATGTCCGATGCCGAACTCGGCGGCTTTGTCACACGGCTGGCGCATGCAGACATCGCCGCGTCGCTCGGGCCGGTGGATGGGCTCGACTTGCCCGGTTATGTTGACGCGGTGCTCAATCGCTTCCGCAACCCGGCGATCCGGCACCTGTTGTCGCAAATCGCTTGGGACGGTTCACAGAAGCTGCCCTATCGCCTGCTCGATACGACAGCGTCGGCGCTCGATGCAGGGCGCTCGGTGACGCGACTGGCCGTGCCGGTGGCGGCTTGGATTGCATTCCTCGGCGCGAAGGGACGGGCAGGCGAGACGATCACCGATCCGCTCGCGGACACGCTCGCCGCGGCGGCGACGGCGGATGCGCCGGTGGACGCGGTGCTGGCGCTGCGGCAAGTATTTCCCGCCCGCGTTGCCGAAGATCCGCGCTATCGCGACGCCGTCGCGGCGGCTTTCGCGGCAATCGGATCGGAGAAGCTGAGGGTCCTGCTCGCGGATTGACGCTTCCTGCGGGCGCCAACCGCTACAGGACCGTCGGCGCGCCGCCCTTCAGCACATGGGTGCAGAGTTGCGCTTCTGGAGTATCTTCCGCCTCCAGCGCCGCGACTGTGACCCAGCCCTGCGCACGCAGCAACGCGCCGGCGGCGACGTCCGTGCCGAAGGGCAGGAACAGGCGGCGTCGCGAGTCCCCGCCCATGCCGGCGTCGAGGATCGGATCGGCATAGAGCGAAAAACCGACGGCCGGCTCTTCGCGGCCGCCTTCGTGCACCACCGTGTAGGTGCCGCCGCGCCCGATTTCGCCTCGTACGCTGCGCGCGAAGATCGAGAAGCCGAGCCAGGTCTGATATTCGAAGCCGTGGCGCTCGGTGGGATCGAGCGTCAGCGCGACACCCGCCGGGATGCTGGCGGCGATGGTGGCAAGGCCGTCGATACGGCTGGCAAGGGCGGAGCCGGCATCGGTCGCACGCAGTTTGCCCATTGCGCTTTCGAAGGGGCCGGCCGCCTCGATCAGCGGCAGGTACTTCGGATCGATCGCTGCGACGCCGCCGGCATCCTTGGCATCGAGCCGTTCGCGCAGTGCGGTGAGCTTGTCAGAAGGCAGGGTTCCGCCGGCGAGCGTATCGACCAGATCGGGCAGCGTGAAGTCGATCGCCAGCCCCTCGACGCCGGCCGATTGCAGCGCCTCGATCGCGACGCGGACGATCTCCATCGCGGCGCCCACGCTGTCGCGCCCGATCAGCTCGCAGCCGATCTGGCGCATCGCCCGGCGCGGATCGAGCGCGGGCGCCTTGAGCTTGAGCACCTGCCCCGCATAGCACAGCCGCACCGGGCGCGGATGATGCCCCATGCGGGTCGCGGCGATCCGGCCGACCTGCGCGGTCAGATCGGGGCGAATGGCGAGGCTGCGCTGCGACACCGGATCGACGAAGCGCACGGCATTGTGCACCGCGCCAGTCTTGAGCCGCGTCGCCAGCTCGTCGGCAAACTCGGCGAGCGGCGGATCCACCTGTTCATAGCCATAGAGCCGCGCGAGCCCCAGCACGCGCGTCTCGAGGCGGGCCGCCGCATCGGCGGCAGGCGGCAGTCGATCGTGAAACCCTTCGGGGAGAAGACCAGTCATGGCCGCCTCCCCTAATGGCTTCAGAAGCCGAGCGCCATGGCGGTCTTTACGCCGGGGAGTGCGCGAACTTTTCCGAGCAGCGCATCGTCCACCGCTTCGTCCACCGAGAGCAGCAGCACGGCCTCGCCACCGGCCGAGCGGCGGCCGAGGTGGAAGGTGCCGATGTTGACGCCCGCCTCGCCCAGCGTGGTGCCGAGACGGCCGATGAAGCCCGGCGCGTCTTCGTTGACGATGTAGAGCATGTGCCCGGCGAGGTCGGCCTCGACCTTGATGCCGAACAGCTCCACCAGGCGCGGCGCGGCGTTGCCGAACAGCGTGCCCGCCACCGAACGATCGCCCGACTGGGTGCCGACGGTCACGCGGACCAGCGTGTGATAGTCGCCCTCGCGATCATGGCGCACTTCGCGCACGTCGAGACCACGCTCCTTGGCGAGGAACGGCGCGTTGACCATGTTCACCGTGTCCGAATGAACGCGCATCAGCCCGGCCAGCACCGCGCTGGTGATCGGCTTCTGGTTGAGCTCGGCCGCCGCACCTTCGACTTCGATGGCGATGCTGGAAAGCTCGCCATGCGCCAGCTGGCCGACCAGGCCGCCCAGCTTTTCGGCAAGCGCCATGTACGGCTTCAGCCGCGGCGCTTCCTCGGCCGAAAGGCTCGGCACGTTGAGCGCGTTGGTCACGCCGCCGGTGACGAGATAGTCGGCCAACTGCTCGGCGACCTGGATCGCGACGTTGACCTGCGCTTCGGTGGTCGACGCGCCGAGGTGCGGGGTGGCGACGAAGTTCGGTGTGCCGAACAGCGGATGCTCCTTGGCAGGCTCCACCGCAAACACGTCGAGTGCGGCGCCGGCGATATGACCGCTCTCCAGGCCTTCCTTCAGCGCGACCTCGTCGATCAGACCGCCGCGCGCGCAATTGATGATCCGCACGCCCTTCTTGGTCTTGGCGAGATTCTCGCGGCTGAGGATGTTGCGGGTCTGGTCGGTCAGCGGCGTGTGCAGCGTGATGAAATCGGCGCGCAGCAGCAGATCGTCGAGCGTCATCTTCTCGACGCCCATTTCCAGCGCGCGCTCGGGCGTGAGGAACGGATCATAGGCAATTACGCGCATGCGCAGGCCGATGGCGCGGTCGGCGACGATCGAGCCGATATTGCCCGCGCCGATCAGGCCCAGCGTCTTGCCGGTGAGCTCGACGCCCATGAAGCGGTTCTTCTCCCACTTGCCGGCCTGGGTCGAGGCATCGGCCTCGGGGAGCTGGCGGGCTAGCGCGAACATCAGCGCAATTGCGTGCTCGGCGGTGGTGATCGAGTTGCCGAACGGGGTGTTCATCACCACCACGCCCTGGGCGGATGCGGCGGGGATATCGACATTATCGACGCCGATGCCGGCGCGGCCGATCACCTTGAGGTTGGGCGCGTGCGCGAGAATGTCCTTGGTGACCTTGGTCGAGCTGCGGATGGCGAGGCCGTCATATTCGCCGATGATCGCCTTCAATTCGTCCGGGGTCTTGCCGGTGATCTCGTCGACCTCGACGCCGCGTTCGCGGAAGATCTGCGCGGCCTTGGGGTCCATCTTGTCGGAAATCAGTACCTTGGGCATGGAATGCTCCTGTGCACAGCGGTGCGCCTGCGACAGCAGGCGCCCGGAACTTGCAAGAAAATAGCGTGTAACCCTGGGCTCCTGCTTTCGCAGGAGCACCGCAATCAGCCCGCCTTGGCGGTGGCGTAGGCCCAGTCGAGCCAGGGGCCGAGCGCCTCGATATCGGCGGTGTCGACGGTGGCGCCGCACCAGATGCGCAGGCCTGCCGGCGCATCGCGATAGCCGGCCACGTCATAGGCCGCGCCTTCCTTCTCAAGCAGGCCGGCGAACTTCTTGATGAAGTCGGCATCGGCACCCTCGACGGTCAGGCACACGCTGGTGCGCGAGCGGATCGCCGGATCCTCGGCGAGATGGCCGAGCCAGTCGCGCTCGGCGACGATCGTGTCGAGCGCCGCGGCATTGGCGTCCGAGCGGGCGATCAGCCCGTCGGCGCCGCCCAGGCCCTTGCCCCATTCGAGCGCGAAGATCGCGTCTTCCACCGCCAGCATCGACGGCGTGTTGATCGTCTCGCCCTTGAACACGCCCTCGGCGAGCTTGCCCTTGGAGACGAGGCGGAACACCTTCGGTAGCGGCCAGGCGGGGGTGTAGGTTTCGAGGCGCTCGACCGCGCGCGGGCCGAGGATCAGCACACCGTGCGCGCCCTCGCCGCCCAGCACCTTCTGCCAGGAGAAGGTGGCAACGTCGATCTTGTCCCAGGGCAGGTCGTAGGCGAACACCGCCGAGGTCGCGTCGGCGAAGCTCAGCCCCTCGCGATCGGCGGCGATCCAGTCGCCATTCGGCACGCGCACGCCCGAGGTGGTACCGTTCCAGGTGAACAGCACGTCGTTCGACCAATCGACCGCGCTCAGATCGGGCAGCTGCCCGTAGTCGGCGCGCAACACGGTGGGGTCGAGCTTGAGCTGCTTGACCGCATCGGTGACCCAACCTTCACCGAAGCTTTCCCAGGCGAGCGTGGTGACGGGGCGGGCGCCCAGCATCGTCCACATCGCCATTTCGAAGGCGCCGGTATCCGATCCGGGTACGATGCCGATGCGGTGCGTGTCCGGCAGGCGGAGCAACTCGCGCATCAGGTCGATGCAATATTGGAGGCGGGTCTTGCCCAGCTTCGAGCGGTGCGAGCGGCCGAGCGACTCGACGGCGAGCTTCTGGGGCGACCAGCCTGGGGGCTTGGCACAGGGACCAGAGGAAAAATAGGGACGCGCCGGTTTGGTGGCGGGCTTCGCAGACGCAAGCGTGGCGTCGGCGGCAATTAAATCAGTCATGTAGTCTCTCCTTGCAGAGAGCACGCGCGGCGTTGGGACCGCGTGGCCCGTCGACGGCCCTAGCGGCAGGCGCACGAAAGTCAATTCCGGACATTGTTGCGAGGGAACAATGTTGCGGGCCCGTGCCTTTGCTGCGCAGCTTTGCAGGATTCTGGGAGATACGACATGCGGACCCTTTGGGCGGCCGGGCTGGCCGCGATGCTGATTGCAACGCCGGTGCTGGCGCAGCAGAAACAGAGCGTGGGGGACGGGGCGCAGGCGCCGCTGCGCGACCTGCGGATCAACGAGAAGAAAATCCCGGACGTGCTGCTGCTCGCCGCCTCTGCCCCTTACGCATCGCAAGGGACCAAGAGCTGCGCGCAGATCCGCAACGGCATCACGCAGCTGAACGCCGTGCTGGGCAGCGACGCCGACGCACCGGAAGCCAAAGGGGGCAATGGCGGCGCGATCGCTGCGGCGGGCAGCCGTGCGATCGTGGGCACGCTGATCCCCGGATTTGGGCTGGTGCGGATGATTACCGGCGCGGACAAGCAGGAGAAGCGGGTGACCGCGGCGATCTATGGCGGAACGATTCGCCGCGCCTACCTCAAGGGCCTCGGCGTCTCAAAGGGCTGCAGGCCGCCGGCGGCACCCACCGCCACTGCCCGCGCCGCCGTGCCGACGCTGCCTGTCGACAAGGACGACAAGAAAGAGGACCGCAAGGACTGATCCTGCGAGCTGCCAACATTACGAATTCGCGTTCGCGCTGATCTGCCTGAATCCGGCGGCCAACCATCCGCTGGATTCAGGAGGACCGCATCATGTCCCGTTCCACCGCCGACTGGCTCGGCGCGCCGGCAAATGCCGCACCCGAAGGCTTCGTGCATGCGCCGGACACCACTGCCGGCTATTGGAGCCAGCAGCCCCAGAACACGCTGCCGCCGCCCGACTTCTGGAGCCCCTATGCCCGCAACCGGCCGCTGCCGACGCCGAGGGTGGAGGCCCGCAAGGCGTGGATCGTCGGCAGCGGGATCGCGGGACTAGCCGCCGCCTTCTACCTGATCCGCGACGGCCATATGCCGCCCGCCAACATCACCATCCTCGATGCCGCGCAGATCGAGGGCGGCTCGCTCGACGGCGCGGGCGATGCGGAGCGCGGCTATCTGATCCGCGGCGGCCGCGAGATGAACTGGAACTACGACAATCTGTGGGACCTGTTCCAGGACGTGCCGGCGCTGGAGCTGCCCGCCGGCTATAGCGTGCTCGACGAATATCGTTGGGTGAACGATCGCGACCCCAATTATTCCAAGGCGCGACTGATGCACCAGCAAGGCGTGGTGCAGGATTTCCGCACCTTCGGCCTGTCGCGCAAGGACCAGTGGGAGATCGTCCGGCTGCTGCTCAAGCGCAAGGACGAGGTGAACGACACCACGATTCAGGACTATTTCAACAGGGGCTTCTTCGAGACCAACTTCTGGGCGCTGTTTCGCACCATGTTCGCCTTCCAGCCCTGGCACAGCCTGCTGGAGATGAAGCTGTACCTCCACCGCTTCCTCGATTCGGTGGACGGTTTTGCCGACATGTCGGTGGTGGTGTTCCCGAAATACGACCAGTTCGACACCTTCGTCCGCCCGCTGACCAAGATGCTGCGCGAGCAGGGCGTATGCTTTCAGTTCGACACGCGCGCCACGGACCTCGACTTCGCCGTGGCGGGCGAGCAGCGTACCGTCACCGGGATCCGGGCCGTGGTGGCGGGCACCGCGACAGTGCTGCCGGTGGCAGCACAGGATCTCGTCTTCGTGCTGCCCGGCTCGATGACCGAGGGCACCGCCTATGGCGACATGGACCGGGCGCCGGTGCTCGAACGCGGAGCGTATGATCCGGGTGCCGAGAGCGATTGGACGCTGTGGCGCAACCTCGCCGCGCAATCGCCGGTGTTCGGCAGGCCGAACAAGTTCTGTGGCGATGTTGCCCGCTCGATGTGGGAATCGGCGACGCTCACCTGCAGGCCCTCGCCGCTGGTCGACCGGCTGAAGGCACTGGCGGTCAACGATCCGTACTCGGGACGCACCGTCACCGGCGGGATCATCACCTTCACCGACTCCAAGTGGCTGCTCAGCGTCACCTGCAATCGCCAGCCGCACTTCCCCGACCAGCCCGAGGACGTGCTGGTGCTCTGGGCCTATGCGCTGCGGATGGACGTGGCCGGCGACAAGGTCGCCAAAGCGATGCCCGATTGCACCGGGCGCGAGATCCTCGAAGAGCTGTGCCACCATCTTGGCATTGCCGAGGATCAGGTTGCGGCGGTGACGCAGGCGACCAAGATACGGCTTGCGCTGATGCCGTACATCACCGCCGAATTCATGCCGCGTGCGGCCGGCGACCGGCCGGCGGTGGTGCCGCAAGGCTGCACCAACCTCGCGCTGGTCGGCCAGTTCGTCGAGACGGCGAACGACATCGTCTTCACGATGGAGAGTTCGATCCGCACGGCGCGGATCGGGGTGTACGCGCTGTTGAACGTGCTGAAGCAGGTGCCCGACATCAGCCCGACGCAGTACGACATCCGCAACCTGCTGCGGGGCGCGCGGGCGCTCAACAATGGCGCGCCCTTCCCCGGCGAGCGGCTGCTCCACCGGCTGCTTGGCAAGACTTACTTCGCGCACATCCTGCCGCCGCTGCCCGAAAAGGGCGGCGATACGCTGCACCGGGTGGAAGAGGAGCTGGCCGGGCTGTTCGGACGGGGCAGCCACGCGGTCAGCGAGGCGGCCGATACGGTACGAGGCTGGATGGCCGGGGTGAAGGAGCGGTAGGGGCCTCTTGCGCGCGCCCTCACCCTTCCGACCGCCTGCGGCGGCGGTCCCCTTCCCTCTCCCATTGGGAGAGGGAGGGGGGCGCGAAGCGCCGGAAGAGTGAGGGTGGCGCCAAAAGAAAAGGGCCGGCGGATCGCTCCGCCGGCCCCTCTTTTTGCGTCGAGCGCGAACTTAGAAGTCCATGCCGCCCATGCCGCCCATGCCGCCCGGCATCGCCGGTGCTGCGGCCTTGTCTTCCGGCAGCTCGGCAATGGTGGCTTCGGTGGTGATCAGCAGGCCGGCGACCGAAGCCGCGTTCTGCAGTGCGGTGCGCACCACCTTGGTCGGGTCGATCACGCCGGCAGCCACGAGGTTCTCGTAGGTGTCGGTCGCGGCGTTGAAGCCGAACGAGGTGTCGGTCTGGTCGAGCAGCTTGCCCGAGACAACGGCGCCGTCCTGGCCGGCGTTGCTGGCGATCTGGCGAACCAGCGCGGTCAGCGACTTGCGGACGATGTCGATGCCGCGGGTCTGGTCCTCGTTCGCACCGGTCAGGCCTTCGAGCGCCTTGGTGGCATAGAGAAGGGCCGTGCCGCCGCCGGGGACGATGCCTTCTTCAACGGCTGCGCGGGTTGCGTGCAGCGCGTCGTCGACGCGGTCCTTGCGCTCCTTCACCTCGACTTCGGTCGCACCGCCGACCTTGATCACGGCCACGCCGCCGGCGAGCTTGGCGAGACGCTCCTGGAGCTTCTCGCGGTCGTAATCGCTGGTGGTGACTTCGATCTGCTGGCGGATCTGCTCGGTGCGGGCCTTGATCGACTCGGCTTCACCGGCGCCATCGACGATGGTGGTGTTGTCCTTGTCGATGGTGACGCGCTTGGCGGTGCCGAGCATGCCGAGCGTGACGGTCTCGAGCTTGATGCCGAGGTCTTCGCTGATCACTTCACCCTTGGTGAGGACGGCGATGTCTTCCAGCATCGCCTTGCGACGATCACCGAAGCCCGGTGCCTTGACCGCTGCGACCTTCAGGCCGCCGCGCAGCTTGTTGACGACCAGGGTCGCCAGCGCTTCGCCTTCGATGTCCTCGGCGATGATCAGCAGCGGACGACCCGACTGCACGACCGCTTCGAGGATCGGCAGCATCGACTGCAGGTTCGACAGCTTCTTCTCGTGGATCAGGATGTACGGATCCGCGAGCTCGACCGCCATCTTCTCCGGGTTGGTGATGAAGTAGGGCGAGAGATAGCCGCGGTCGAACTGCATGCCTTCGACGACGTCGAGCTCGAATTCGAGACCCTTCGCCTCTTCGACGGTGATCACGCCTTCCTTGCCGACCTTTTCCATCGCCTCGGCGATCTTCTCGCCGACTTCACGGTCGCCGTTCGCCGAAATGATGCCGACCTGGGCGACTTCCTGGCTGCCCGAGACGGGCTTGGAGCGCGCCTTGACGTCCTCGACGACCTTGGTGACGGCGAGGTCGATACCACGCTTCAGGTCCATCGGGTTCATGCCGGCGGCCACCGACTTCATGCCCTCGCGGACGATCGCCTGCGCCAGAACGGTTGCGGTGGTCGTGCCGTCGCCGGCGATGTCGTTGGTCTTCGAGGCCACTTCGCGCACCATCTGCGCGCCCATGTTCTCGAACTTGTCCTTGAGCTCGATTTCCTTCGCGACCGACACACCGTCCTTGGTGATGCGGGGCGCGCCGAAGCTCTTCTCGATCACGACGTTGCGGCCCTTCGGCCCCAGCGTGACCTTCACCGCGTCGGCGAGGATGTCGACGCCGCGCAGGATGCGCTCACGAGCGTCGCGCGAAAACTTTACGTCCTTGGCTGCCATGGGACTGCCCTTTCAAATTTCGCTAAGTTTAGGAAGTTGAGGAGGTACGACGTGCTCAGCCGACGATGCCGAGGATGTCGCTTTCCTTCATGATCAGCAGGTCTTCGCCGTTCACCTTCACTTCGGTGCCGGACCACTTGCCGAACAGGATGCGATCGCCCGACTTTACGTCGAGCGGGGTCACCTTGCCATCTTCGGCCTTGGTGCCGGTGCCGACGGCGACGACTTCGCCTTCCTGCGGCTTTTCCTTGGCGGTGTCCGGGATGATGATCCCGCCGGCGGTCTTTTCCTCGGCTTCGACGCGGCGGACGAGCACGCGGTCGTGCAACGGACGGAAGTTCATTGCCTGATCCTCTTTCAGGTGGATTTCGGTGTTTAGCACTCGGTCCCCCGGAGTGCTAACAGCGGAGATATGTGGAGGCAGTTTCGCTTCGTCAACGGGTGTCGAGGGAACTTTTTTTGGCGTGTTGGGCGAATAATACGGGTCGTTGCCTCCGCCGCGCGCATCCGGTAGCAGATGAAGCCAATACGCTTTGAGGAGCCGCCGGTGAAGCTGGTCCGTACCGCCTGGAAGATACTCGTCGGAATCAAGGACCTGCTCGTCCTTATTCTGCTGCTCCTGTTCTTCTCCGTGCTGTTCGCAGCGCTTTCCCACCGTCCGACGCCGGCGACGATTCGCGACGGCGCCTTGGTCGTGTCGTTCGACGGCGTGTTGGTCGAGCAGCCTAGCGACGCCGATCCCTTCGCCGCAGTCACCGGTTCGCGCGCCGCCGGCCAGGTGAGCGCGCGCGACGTGATCCGCGCGCTGGACG
The DNA here is from genome assembly GCF_000282895.1 of Sphingomonas sp. ATCC 31555. Taxonomy (GTDB): domain Bacteria; phylum Pseudomonadota; class Alphaproteobacteria; order Sphingomonadales; family Sphingomonadaceae; genus Sphingomonas. The sequence goes on along the minus strand of NZ_ALBQ01000014.1, from coordinate 41,998 downwards.
CGGGCCGGCGCGACGCCCGCGTAAAGGCAGTAGTGCTCGATCTCGACAGCTTCATGGGCGGCTATCCCGCGACGGTGAGCGAAGTCGCGGCCGCGGTCGGCCGAGTTCGCGCCGCCGGCAAGCCGGTGCTGGCCTATGCTACCGCCTATACCGACAGCGGCTACCAGATCGCGGCGCATGCGAGCGAGATCTGGGTCCACCCGATGGGCGGATCGATCTTCATGGGTCCCGGCGGCCAGCAGCTCTATTACAAGGGCCTGACGGACAAGCTGGGCATCAACGTGCATGTCTATAAGGTCGGCAAGTTCAAGTCGGCGGTGGAGCCCTATATCCGCGCCGACATGTCGCCCGAGGCGCGCGAGGCGAACACCGCGCTCTATGGCGGCCTGCTGGACCAGTGGCGGGACGGCATTCAGAAGGCGCGACCCAAAGCGCGAATCGCCGACTTCCTGATGAAGCCCGATGTCGCGATCACCGCCGCCAAGGGCGATATCGCCGCGGCCAACCGTGCCTATGGGCTGGTCGACCAACTGGGGGATCGCATCGCCTTCGGCCGGCACGTCGCGCAACTGGTCGGCGCGCCAAGCGGGGCGCGATCGGGCAATTTCAACGCGATCAAGCTGGCCAACTGGCTGCAGGCGAACCCGCTGCCGACCAGCGGCGATCCGATCGGGGTGATCACCGTCGCGGGCGAGATCGTCGACGGCAAGGGTGGCGCGGGAAGCGCGGGCGGCGACACGATCGCCAAGCTGGTGCTGGACGGGCTGAAGGACGGCAAGCTCAAGGCGCTGGTCGTCCGCGTCGATTCGCCGGGCGGATCGGCACTGGCATCCGAACAGATGCGCCAGGCCATTCTGCAGGCCAAGGCGCAGAAGCTGCCGATCGTCGTGTCCATGGGCGGCCTCGCCGCCAGCGGCGGCTATTGGGTGTCGACCGCCGGCGACGTGATCTTCGCCGAGCCTAACACGATCACCGGATCGATCGGCATCTTCGGCATCATTCCGACCTTCGAGAACACGCTGGCCAAGATCGGCGTAACGACAGACGGGGTGCAAAGCACGCCGCTGACCGGCCAGCCGAGCATCTATGGCGGCACCAACGCCACGGTCGACACGATCCTGCAATCGGCGATCGAGGCAGGCTATGGCCGCTTTGTCGGCCTGGTGGCGAATGCCCGCAAGCTGACGCCGCAGCGGGTGGATGAAATCGGCCAGGGCCGCGTGTGGATCGGCGGCATCGCCCGCCAGATCGGCCTTGTCGATCGCTTCGGCGGGCTGGACGACGCGATCGCCGAGGCGGCCAAGCGCGCCGGGCTGGATCCCGCCAAGGTGCGGCCGGTCTATCTCGCCAAGAAGCCCAACGCCTTCGCCGCCGCGCTGGCGGCGGGGCTGGGATCGCTGGGCAATGACGACGAGGACGACGACGACTGGGCCGAAGCGCCGGGGGGCAGCGATGCCTATGCCCGCATCGCCGAGCAACGGCGGATGCTGCTGGCGCAGGCACTGGGCGATGCCAAGCGCCTGACCCAGAGCGGTTCGGTGCAGGCGCGTTGCCTGGAGTGCATGGCGCTGGGCGTGCCGAGCGCGCAGCCGGCCGACCTCGCCCTGCTCCAGCTGGCGTTAGGAACGGCCAAGTGATCCGCATTCGCCCGGCGACGGCCGAGGATGCGGGGGCGATTGCGGCGATCTATGCGCCGCATGTGCTGCACGGAACCGTCTCCTTCGAAACCGAGGCGCCCGACGCGGCGACGATGGCAACGCGAATGGCATCGAGCGACGGGCTGTATCCCTGGCTGGTTGCCACCCAGAGCGAGGATTTCGGCGACGCGGTGATCGGCTATGCCTATGCCACCCGCTTTCGCGAGCGGCCCGCTTATCGCTATGTCTGCGAAACCTCCGTCTACATGGCGGAGACGGCGCAGCGCCGCGGGGCAGGCCGGCTGCTCTACGAAGCGCTGATCGATACGTTGCGCGCCCAGCGCTTCGTGCATGCCATCGGCATGATCGCGCTGCCGAACGATCGCTCGATCAGCCTGCACGAGGCAGTGGGATTCCGCCGTGCCGGCGTGTTCCGCGAAGTCGGCTACAAGCAGGGGCAGTGGATCGACGTGGGTATCTGGCAATGCGAGCTCAACGCACCCGCCGCCCCGCCGGTGGAGCCGCGGCCCTTCAGCGAGGTGGGACTGGTACGCGCCTGAACCAACCCGTCGGCCCTCACATGCCGCCGCGATACGCGGGTAGACCCAGCTTCCACACGATTGCCGCAGCCCGCAACGCGAAGCCGGCGATGGCAGCGGCAAGGCCGGCCGCATAGGGCGGCAGGCCGAGCAGGCTGAGCATGACATAGACCGAGGAAGCCAAAGCGGCAGCGGTGACGTAGAGCTCCGGCCGCATCAGGATCGACGGCTCGCCCGCCAGCACGTCGCGGATGATGCCGCCGACACAGGCGGTGACGACGCCCATCACCGCCGCCGGCACCGGCGGCACGCCAAAGCCCAGCGACTTGGCCGCGCCGAACGCAGCGTAGGCGGCGAGGCCTAGCGCATCGAGCCAGGCGAAGCTCCGGTCGCTCCACCAACGTTGCGGCGTGATCCAAACGATCGCCGACATGCCCAGGCACAGCGAGGCGACGCTGGCGTCGTGGATCCAGAAGACCGGCGCGCCGATCAGCAGATCGCGCACCGTGCCGCCGCCCACCCCCGTGATGAGGGCAAAGAAGGTGGCGGTGACGATCGTCTGGCCACGTCGGGTGGCGGCCAGCGCGCCGGTGGCGGCGAACACCGCGATGCCGAACAGATCGAGCCAGGGGAGGATGGGCCCGATCTGGGCTGCGACCGAACCGTTCATCGCCTCCATCTGCCGTGGCAGGGTGGCCTAAGTCAAACACGGCTCTTGGCGAGCGAGCCCAGCTTGGGGCAAAGGGGAGACATGCAACGTACCGAGTCACCGCTGATCGCCCTCGCGATCCTGCTTGCGGCGCTCGCCGGCTTCGTCGATGCGCTTGCGTTCACCAGTCTGGGCGGATTCTTCGCTTCGTTCATGAGCGGCAACTCCACCCGGCTCGGCGTGGGTGTAGGCAGCGGTTCCACGCGGGACGCCGCCGTCGCGCTGGCGCTGGTGATGAGCTTCGTGGCCGGCGTGATCCTTTCGAGCGTGATCGTGCGCGCCCGGCCGCGGCGCCACCAGCCGGTGGTAATGGCGCTCGTCACGCTGCTGCTGGCGCTGGCGGCCGCTGCGGCGACGCTAGTGCCCGGCCCGATCGTGCTGCTGCTGCTCGCCGCCGCGATGGGGGCGGAGAATGGCCTGTTCCAGCGCGACGGCGAAGTGACGATCGGGCTCACCTACATGACCGGATCGCTGGTTCGCATGGGGCAGAAGCTTGCCGCCGCACTGATGGGCGACGCCGACCGCTTCGGCTGGCTGCCCTATCTGGCCCTGTGGCTGGGCTTCGTCAGCGGCGTGGTGATCGGCGCGGAATGCCAGTTCCGCTGGGGCTGGAACGCGCTGTGGTTGGCACCGATGTTCGCGGCCGTGCTGACGCTGCTGCTGATCAGCATGACCGCGCCGCGCGCCGCGCCGGCGCGCTGAACGCTCAGCGAAACGCCCAGCGCAGCGTTTCGGCCACGCCGCGCGTGCCCAGCCGCAATGCGGGTGCAGCGAGCGGCGGGCTGGCACGGCCGTGCATCCGCCGCGCCCAATCGGGCAGCAGATCGATCGCGGCGGCGAAGGTTATCGCCTGGAACGGCTTGGTCGCCAGATTGGGTGCGGGCTGTTCGAGCAACAGCCGAGCGACCTCGCGGGTGCGTTCGTCATGGCGAAGCTCGCTGCGCATCTCTGCGATCAACGCCGTCGCCGCCGCCCGGCTGTGTGGTACCGGATCGGCGCCGAGCGCTTCGGCCACCTGGGCGAACTCGGCGAAATAGCGATCCTGGTCGGCGCGCGACATGCCCGGTTCGGCATAGCGGATCCAGCCGTCGAGAAAGCTCACCGCTTCGCTCACATGCACCCATGCGAGCAGCCGGGGATCGTCGGCGCGATACGGAGTGCCGTCCGGCAGCACACCGTGAACATGGTGGTGAATGCCGCGTACGCGCGCGATCGCGGCTTCGGCTTCGTCGCGCCCGCCATAGCTGGTCAACGCGATGAAGCGCGCGGTACGGCGCAAGCGGCCGAGCATGTCGTGGCGGAACTTGGAATGATCCCAGACGCCCGCCAGTACGGCGGGATGGAGCATCTGCAGCAGCAACGCCGCAACGCCGCCGACCATCATCGTCGTCACATCGCCATGCACGCGCCAGACGACCGAATCGGGACCGAACAACCCGTCCGACTGGCGAACGACCGGCGCTTCGCCGCGGGCGGCATCGTTGAACACGGCCCGTACCTGGCCGATCATCGCGCGCCGCACGCTGTGGGTAGCAAATGCAACCAAATCCATCCGCCTAAGCTAGGAAGTCTGGTAGCGCGAACAAGTTGACCATGCCCGCTTTGCAGTGCAGCAATCGCAGCCATGGCCAGTATCGCAATCACCAACAATCCCGATATCCGCTTTCTGGGGCGGCTGCTCGGCGACGTTATTCGGATCTACGGCGGCGAGGAACTGTTCAAACGGATCGAATATATCCGTGCGACGTCGGTAGATCGGCACCGCGGCGTGGCAGGAGCGGGGGCCATCGATTCCGGGCTGGACCGGCTCACGCTGGACGAGACGCTCGATTTCGTGCGCGGCTTCATGCTGTTCTCGATGCTCGCCAACCTCGCCGAGGATCGCCAGGGCGTGGCAACCGAAAAGGATGCCGACGTTGCCGCGGCCCTGGAACGGCTGGCCAAGGCCGGCATCGGCCGCGAGCCGGTGATGGCGCTGCTCGAAGCGGCGCTGGTCAGCCCCGTGCTGACCGCCCACCCGACCGAGGTGCGGCGCAAATCGATGATCGATCACAAGAATCGCGTCGCTGAGCTGATGCGGCTGCGCGACCAGGGGGTGACCGAGACCCCCGATGGCGATCAGGTGGAAGAAGCGATCCTGCGCCAGATCGCGCTGCTGTGGCAGACGCGCGTGCTGCGCCGCGAAAAGCTGGGCGTGCCCGACGAGGTCGAGACCGCGCTTTCCTATTTCCGCGACGTGTTCCTGCCGGTGCTGCCCGCGCTCTATGCCCGCTGGGATCGTGCACTGGGCGATCGCGCGCCGAGCTTCCTGCGCCCGGGCAGTTGGATCGGCGGCGACCGGGACGGAAATCCGTTCGTGACGGCCGATTCGATGCGGTTCGCGCTTGCCCGTGCCGCCGAGACGGTGCTCGGCCATTATCTCGACTCGGTGCATGCGCTGGGCGCCGAACTGTCGATCTCGACCGAGCACGTCCAGGTGCCCGACGCGGTGCTGAAGCTGGCCGAGGCCAGCGGCGACACCGGCAAGAGCCGCAGCGACGAACCCTATCGCCGCGCGCTGACCGGCATCTATGCCCGCCTCTCCGCGACGCACGAGAAGCTGGTGGGCAAGCGCCCCGGCCGGCCCTCGCCGATGCCCGGCGCGCCCTATGCCCACCCGTCCGAGTTCCGCGAGGATCTGGTGGCGATCGCGCGGGGCCTCGCCAATGGCGGGCCGCTGGCGACCGGGGGTGCTCTGGGCCGGCTGATCCGCGCGGTGGAGACCTTCGGCTTCCACCTCGCCACGCTCGACATGCGCCAGAACAGCGCGATCCACGAGCGGGTGGTGGCGGAACTGCTGAAGTCGGCCGGCGTGTGCGACGAGTATGCGGCGCTCGACGAGCAGGCCCGTATCGACCTGCTGCGCCGCGAACTGGCCAACGCCCGGCCGCTGACCAGCCCCTATGCGGCCTATTCGGAGGAGACCGCGTCCGAACTCGCCATCGTGCGCGAGGCGGCGGCGGCGCATGCGCGCTATGGCCGCGACTGCATCCGCCATTACATCGTCTCCATGGCGCAGTCGGTTTCCGACCTGCTTGAAGTACATGTGCTGCTGAAAGAGGCGGGGCTGTACGTGCCGGGCGAGACGCCGCAGGCGCACATCATGGCGATCCCGCTGTTCGAGACCATCGCCGATCTCGAAGCCGCCCCGCCGATCATGGCAGCCTGGCTCGGCCTGCCCGAAGTCGCCGCCATCGCAGCAGCGCGCGGCCATCAGGAAGTGATGATCGGATACTCCGATTCGAACAAAGACGGCGGCTATCTCACCTCTACCTGGCAGCTGAGCCGCGGCTCGACCGCCCTGAAGCCGGTGTTCGAGGATGCGGGGATTGCCATGCAGCTGTTCCACGGCCGCGGCGGTGCGGTGGGGCGGGGCGGCGGTTCCAGCTTCTCGGCAATTCTCGCCCAGCCGCCGGGTACGGTGCAGGGCCGCATCCGCATCACCGAACAGGGAGAGGTGATCGCCGCGAAATACGGCTCGCCGGAAAGCGCGATGACCAATTTGGAGGCGATGGCCTCGGCAACGCTGCTCGCCAGCCTGGAGCCGGAGCAGCTTGTCCCCGCCGATGCCGATCGCTTCGCTGCGGCGATGGACCAGCTGTCGGAAACCGCGTTCCGCGCCTATCGCGGGCTGGTCTATCAGACGCCGGGCTTCACCACCTTCTTCCGCCAGATGACGCCGATCGCCGAGATCGCCGGCCTCAAGATCGGCTCGCGTCCGGCCAGCCGCAAGAAGAGCGACGCGATCGAGGATCTGCGCGCGATTCCATGGGTGTTCAGCTGGGCGCAGGCGCGCGTGATGTTGCCGGGATGGTACGGCGTCGGCGCGGCGCTGGACGCGTTCGAGGACAAGGGGCTGTTGCGCGAGATGGCCACGGCCTGGCCGCTGTTCCGCGCGACGCTCGACAATATGGAGCAGGTGCTCGCCAAATCCGACATGGGCATCGCCGAACATTATGCCGCGTTGGTGGAGGATCCGGAACTGCGCGACGGCATCTTCGGCCGCATCCGTGATGGCTGGCAGCAGACGCAGGATGGCCTTTTGCAGGTCACGCGCCAGACTCGGCTGCTGGAAAAGCATCCGCCGCTGGAAACCTCGATCCGCCTCCGCCTGCCCTATATCGAGCCGCTGAACCTGCTGCAGATCGAATTGATGAAGCGCCACCGGGCCGGCGAGGACGATCCCCGCATCGGCGAGGGCATCCTGCTGTCGATCAACGCCATCGCGACGGCACTGCGCAACAGCGGGTAGCGGAGGAGCGCCTTCGCGGCACAGGGGAAAAAACGACTAGCTGGGGTTCCATACGTCAAAAGGATTCGCCCGAATCCATCGGGTGGCAATCCATTTCGTTCCCTGGACCACGGGCAGGCCAGCGTGGCGAGCGACAGGATCAGGACGGCCGTTCGGCAGGGTGTTGGTGAACAGCAGCAGGTCACCGGCCACCGGCGCCACCTGCACCTCGGCGTCCGGAAACAGCGTGCCGCCGCCTTTGAAATTGTCGTTCAAGTACAGGATCGCCGTTTTTGTACGCTGGTTGACCACGTTGGGCAGTGCATCCGAATGCAGCCGATATTGCTGCCCCACCGCATATCGCAAAATGTTGAGCGGCTCGCCTTGCTCGACGGCGGTGTCGCTGGCCACTGCGATCCGCCGCAGGATTGCCTGGATGACGAGGTCCTCGCGCGTCGGACCAATCACCGCGAAGTCCGACGTCCGGATCGGGTGCTCGATCAGGCGATTGGTCGCAGGATCCATGACTTGCGCCGGTGCCAGCAGGTCTTCCGCCGACTGGGCGAGATGGCGGCATTCGTCGGGCGAGATAAAGCCGGAGTAGCGAAGGATTTCGGGAGATTCGCACAACCGCTCAGGCGTTGGGATCCGAAGGGGCATGCCCTCCCGGCCGAGCGCCATCTGCTCAACGAGCTGAAGCTGGTCTGCCGCCACCGGATCCGTCGCGGCGACGGCGCGCAGCAGCGCCACGGCACCGGGCCAATCGCGGGCTGCGCCTGAACCATTGGCGGCAAGCGCAATCTCCATGTGGCTTGCGTCGACGCTGCCCGCTTCGGAAGCGCGGCGCAGGAACTGGCGCGCGGCAATTAGATCACGGGGAAGATGGCGCCCCACCAAGAGCCAGATTGCAAGCTGCAGCAATGCGGCTGGATCGTTGCCATCCGCGGCGGCCCGCGCAGTCGCGATCGCTGCATCGCGGCGGCCTTGCGCGATCAGGCGGGCTGCGTCCTCGCTCGAAAATGCCATACCCGCGAGCTACCAAAAGAAAAGGGCCGGGGAAATCCCCGGCCCTTCCCCTCCAATCGAGACGAATCAGAACTTGGCGACGAAACCAAGATACCCGTAGCGACCGCGGACATCGTAGATGCCCGAGCCGCCGCCCACGCCGGTCAGGCCGAACGGAGGCTGCTGGTTACCGATATTGTCCACGCCAACATACAGGTTGAAGCGGTCGTTCACGTCGAGATCGACGCGTGCATTGTGATAGGACACGCTCGGATAGAACTGAACTGCCGCATAGTCCGCATTCTCCGGCGGACGACCCTGGAGACCGTTGAAGTCTTCATAGGTGTTCAGGTACATCTTGTCGATCCAGCGCAGCTCGTAGCCGAGCGTAACCTTGCCCACCTTCACGCTGCTGTTGATCCGGAACTCGTTCTTCGGATCGTTCAACTCGCCCAGAAGGCGATTGATGCGATTCGGGTCTGCCGGGTTGGTGAAGTCGTCGCGCTGCAGCGTCCGGGTATAGATCCCCATCAGGTTCACCGTACCCCAGTCGAAGGTGTGACGATAGTTCACGTTGGTGTCGATGCCACGTGCCTTGAGGCGCGCGAAGTTGAGCGTCGATTGCAGGAGCGATCCTTCCAGGATCTGGAAGGGGACCTCACCCCGCGGACCGCCATTCGCGCCGGCGCGCTGGAACAGGCCGCAGAACGGATTGTTCAAAGTGGCCTGATCGTAGCACTGGTTGGCGATTGTCTGTGCAGCGACCGACGAGATCACGTTTTCAACGTTGATGTCGTAATAGTCGACCGACACCGAGAAGCCGGGCAGGAAGCGCGGCTCGAAGATGCCGCCGATCGTGTAGCTGGTGGAGGTTTCCTCCTGCAGGCCGGGATTGCCGCCGCTGACGATCTCAAGCGACTGCACATAGACAAAGTCGTAGCCCGCCGGGCGGCCCGCCGCGTTGCAGTTGGCCGCGCGCGTCGACGAACCGGTCGCGATGTTGCGGTCCGAGCAGGGGTCGACGAAGCCAGGCGCAAAGTTCTGGCTCTGCGACGAGTAGAGTTCCGACAGGTTCGGCGCGCGCACCGAGCGCGAATAGTTACCGCGGAACCTCAGGTCGGGGATCGGCGCCCAGTTGATGCCCGCATCCCAAGCGAACACCGTTCCCGTACGGCCCTTGTAGTTTGCGACACGGCCTGCGCCGCTGAGGGTCAGGTCGTGGAAGAACGGCGTCTCGCGGAGCAGCGGGATGCTGAGTTCGCCGAACGCTTCTTTCACCTCGAACGCCGGCGAGGTGAATTCCGGGATCGCATTATAGAACGCGTAGCCGGCCTGCGTCAGGTCATCGAGGTCGTAGAAGTTGGTTTCGCGGCGATATTCCGCGCCGACAGAGAAGCCGATCGGACCGCCCGGCAGTTCGAACAGCTGGCTGAGATCGCCCGAAACGAAGCCGGAGGCAACGAACTGAGTGATCTTGCCCTGCGCCGTCGACGGTACGGTCAGGTAGTTGCGTGCCGCCTGCGACGAAGAACCGTCACCGAACGGGTTGAGCGGAACGCAAGCGGCAACATCCTGCGCGAGGATCGCGGCATCGTCCACATAGGGGATGCGCGCAGCCGGATCGATCTTCGAACGGCAAACGATCTGACCCGTCGAGTCTCGAACGGTATCAAGCGCGAGCAGATAGCGCTGGATGTTGATGTTGCCGGTGATCAGGTTCTTTTCTTTGTGCTCGCCATAGTTGACCGAAACTTCGTAGTTCCAGTCATCGTTGAAGTCGCCACGAACGCCGCCGACGGCGCGATATGTTTCACGCGTGATGCGCTCGTCGCGGATGCCGAGTTCGACCCAGTTCTTGCGGAGCGAGAAGCGAGTGGCGTTAGTGGGAGTACCACCGCCTGCGCGGATCTGCGCTTCGATCACCGACCGCGCCTGCGCGCTCAGATAGGGATTGTCGAGGCGCGGGCGCTCGCGGTTGTTCGCCGGATCGTCGCCGAGGGTGGTGCCCTGCGAGAAGAACGGGCCGCTCTGCGAACCGAAGGCGCGCGCGCGAACATATTTTGCTTCTACGAACGGCACAAAGGCCGGGCTGACATCGAAATGGCCGATCAGGTTGACCGACACGCGCTCAAGATCCGGCGACAGGGTCAGCAGGCTGCCCTCGCGGCCCGAATAGCCGTTGCCGCCGATGAAGCTGCCGTTCGGCCCGATGCCGACGCGAGTCCCGGTTTGCGAGATCAGTGAACCGTCCGGCTGGAACAGGAAGCCGCAGGTGAAGGCAGCGTTGGCGCTATCGCGGCCACAGGCTCCGGTCGGGCTGGCGAAGCCAAGCTGGCCGCCGGTCGAAATGGTCGACGAACGGATGTCGCGATAGAAGGTCCGATCGGGAACGCCATCGGAGCCGTTGGTGGAGCCGGCCGGATCGGTGTCGGTGATGACGAAACCGTTGTTCTGACGCAGATTGGGGCGGCCCGAACCGAAATAAGCCGACTGATGGGCATATTCGACGTTGAGGGCGACATTGCCGCGGCCTTCGGCGAAGTTCTTGCCGACGAGCGCCGAAACATATTGGTTGCCCGCGTCGCGATAGTCGACGTTCGCGCCAGCCTGACCTCGCAGCTGAATGCCGTCATAATCCTGCTTGAGGATGAAGTTGACGACGCCGGCGATCGCGTCCGAACCATAGACCGAAGAGCGGCCGCCGGTACGGATATCCACCGACTGGATAAGGTCGGTCGGGATCGTGTTGATGTCCGGCGAAACGCCGTTGACGAGGATGTCGCCTGCGACATGGCGGCGGCCATTGACGAGCACCAGCGTACGCTGCGAGCCCAGGCCGCGCAGATCGAGCAGGTTCAGACCGCGCGTGCCAAGGAAGCGGGTGGAGTTCTGCTGGCTGTAGGTGTTGCGAAGCTGCGGCAGGTCATTCAGCACGTCGCCGACGGAGATCTGGCCGGTTTCAAAAAATTCTTCGCCCGAGATGCTGGTGATCGGGGAGGTCGATTCCAGGTTTGGCTGCCGAATGCGCGATCCCGTGACGAGGATCGCCTCATCTTCGGCTTGCGGCTTCTGGCTGCTAGCGGTTGCATCTTCCGACTGGGCGAATGCCGCCTGCGGGAGAAGGGCTGCTACGCTTGCAAGCGCGGTTGCCCCGAGGAGATAGGAAAGTTTCATGGAGTGCCCCTCCAGGCTTGATGCCTGATGGACACAATTCATCCCCCAGCGCACGAATCTTACAAGGGGCTTGGTAATCCTGGGTTCATGTTTGTGCCCTGTCGTTGCAACCATGCAACAGGTGTCGCAATGATATTTCCCCCGACGGAGGAACGACGCCGTTTTGTAACAAGAGCGAAAAAACAGCAGCCGCGGATTCCTCCGCGGCCGCAAATTTTACCCATCGTGAAATGCGCTTAGCCGCGCTCGATGCACATCGCGATACCCATGCCGCCGCCGATGCACAGCGTCGCCAGTCCCTTCTTGGCGTCGCGCTTCTGCATTTCGTGGACGAGGGTGGTGAGGATACGGGCGCCCGATGCGCCGATCGGGTGGCCGATAGCGATGGCGCCGCCGTTCACGTTCACCTTGTCCGCATCCCAGCCGAGCTCCTTGCCGACCGAAAGCGCCTGCGCCGCAAATGCTTCGTTGGCTTCGATCAGGTCGAGGTCGGCGATCGTCCAGCCAGCCTTTTCCAGTGCCTTCTTGCTCGCTGGCACCGGGCCGATGCCCATGATCGACGGATCCACACCGGCGCTTGCCCAGCTCTTGATGGTCGCCAGGATCGGGGCGCCGCGCTTTTCGGCTTCCTCGCGCGACATCAGGACGAGTGCCGCCGCACCGTCGTTCAGGCCCGACGCATTAGCGGCGGTGACGGTGCCGTCCTTCTTGAAGGCCGGGCGCAGGCCGGAAACGCTCTCCACCGTCGCGCCGGCGCGGATATATTCGTCATCGGCGACCACGGTCTCGCCCTTGCGGGTCTTGATCGTGACAGGCGCGATCTCGTCCTTGAAACGGCCGTCGGCGCGGGCCTTTTCCGCGAGATTCTGCGAGCGGACTGCGAACGCGTCCTGGTCGGCGCGGGTCACCTGATACTGCTCGGCGAGATTTTCCGCAGTGATGCCCATGTGATAGCCGTTGAACACGTCGGTCAGGCCGTCCTTGATCATCGTATCGACCAGGCTGAGATCGCCCATCTTGGTGCCCGGGCGGAGCGACTGGGCGTGCGTGCTCATCGACATCGATTCCTGACCGCCCGCGACGATGATCTCGGCATCGCCGTTGCGGATCGCCTGGAAGCCCAGGGCCACCGCGCGCAGGCCCGAGCCGCAGACCTGCTGCACGCTCCATGCCGGCACTTCCTTGGGCACGCCCGCGTTCATCGATGCTTGGCGGGCGGGGTTCTGGCCCTGCGCGGCGGTGAGCACCTGGCCGAGGATCACTTCGGAGACTTCGTCGCCCTTCACCCCGGCGTCGGCAAGCGCTGCTTCGATCGCAATGCGCCCCAGCTCGTGCGCGGGGGTGGCGGCGAAGGCGCCGAGAAAGCTGCCCACGGGGGTACGCTTGGCGGCGGTGATCACGACGTCGGTCATGCTGGTCTCCTGGGTGTGTTTGCCCGCTATCTAGTGCGGGGCAGGGCGGTTAGCCAGTCCGCAAGCGGCTCCCAGACTGCGCGACGGGCACGGCCGCCGACGATCATGCCGACATGGCCCATCGCCATTTCCCGCACCGTGCCAATCCGCGCGGCGCTCGCCGCGGGCACGATGCGATCGGTGGTCGAAATCAGCGACAGCACCGGCAGGTTCAGCGCTTCGGGGTGCACCGGCGCCCCGGCCACCTGCCACCGCCCGCGGCCCGGCAAGTCGGCCGAAAGGAAGTCGTCGAACAGCTGCCGCCCGGTGCCGAAGGTAAGCGGTGCGCCGCCATTGGCCCAATCCTCGAGCACGACAAACGCCCGCGCTTCCGGATCGCCGGGCTGCAGCCGGCCGAAGCGTTCGTACTTCAGGATCGTGCGGCGGGGATCGAGCTGCCAAAATCCGGCCTGCAGCACTTCCATCGGCACCAGCCCCAGCCGTTCGCACGCCGGATGAGCCTGGGCCCACAAGGCGGCCATGCTCTCCAGGCCCGCGCCATAGCCGGCAAAGTGCCAGGGCGCGGCGATTGTCACCAACCCGGCGGCCTCCAGCCTCTGTGCTGCGGCGATCGCCATCGTGCCGCCCAGGCAATAGCCCGCCAGCACCGGCGGCTGCGGCAGCTGGCGCAGCAACGGCAGCAGCAACTGCTCGACATGGCCGGTCACGTCGAGGTCGCGTTCCGCCGGGGACGGCGTTCCCCAATCGACCAGCAGCGGACGCACGCCCTGGCGCGAGAGCCAGCGCAGCAGCGAATTGCCGCGTGCCAGATCTAGCACCAATGGCGGGTTGATCAGCGACGGCACGAACACCACTGGCCGGCCCCGCCCGCCATAATCGCGCAGCACGGCGCGGCCGGCGCTGGCGATCACCGGCTTTTCGGGCCTCGGCAGAGGGCGCAGCGCCCGCTGATAAGCCGTCAGTCCGGCCAGCGCCGCCGCGCGTCTTTCGGGGGACGTTGCCGTTTCGCTGCGCAGCAATGCAAGAAAAAGCGGCAAAGGACGCGGTCCGTGTTGCGACGCGACAGAAACTGTAGTTAGGTACTGATCTGTCACGCGCGGGGGTTCCCATGAAGAAAGCTGCACCTGGAAACGGGCCGGTCATCATTAAGAAATATGCGAACCGCCGTTTGTATAATACCGAGACCTCGTCCTACATCACGCTCGAGCATCTCGCTGCGATGACGCGCGAAGGCCGCGACTTCAAGGTCGTCGACGCCAAGACCGAGGAGGACATCACCCACAACGTCCTCACCCAGATCATCATGGAGGAGGAATCGCGCGGGCAGACGATGCTGCCGGTGAATTTCCTGCGCCAGCTGATCTCGCTGTACGGCGATTCGATGCAGGCGATGGTGCCGGGCTACCTTGAAGCATCGATGGACAGCTTTCGCCGCAACCAGGAACAGTTCAAGTCGGCGGTGGAGGGCGCGTTCGCCAATTCGCCCTTCGCGGAAATCGCCAAGCGCAACATGGCGATGTTCGAAGCCGCCGCCAGCGCCTTCCAGCCCGGCGGCGCAATGCACCCGCCGGCGCCGGCAGCACCGGCCCAGCCTGGCGCTGGCGAGTCTAGCGACAACGACGTTTCGACGCTGAAGGCGGAGCTCGCCAAGCTGCAGGAAAAGATCGAGAAGCTCGGCAAGTAACATGAACGGGGCGCTCGCGGCGCTGCTGCTGCTCGGGCTGGCCCCCTTGGGCGATCCGAAGCAGCGGCTGGTCGAGCCGCAGGGGCAGCTGTTCGCCAGAGCGGAGGCCGAGATCGCGCTGAAGACGGCGGTCTTCCAGCGAAAGGTGGGGCGCGAATTCGCCGAGTGGGACGTTGATCTCGAACAGGGCGTGATCCGCTTCATCGGCCGAGCCCGTGCCTATAGCGCGCCCGTCCAGGTGATCGGCACCTACAACACGCTCGACGGCACGTTCCTCTGGGGGTGGGATCATCCCTCGGTGCCGGCGGCGTTAGGGACCAATGCGCGGCTGGCGCGGCAGTTCGCCACGCGCCACGCGCTGCCCCTGTTCATGACGCGGAAGGTGGCCTGCACCGAGCAACAGGCATGGCAGTTCACCGCCGTTGCCCTGTATCTGGCCGATGCCCAGGGTGCCTATCGTGCGCGCATCGGCACCACCTGGGTGTTTCTGACGTTCGGCGAGCTCACGTTGCAATCAGTCCAACGCTAGACCGCTTCTCCCCTCCTCGCCGACCAGCAGCGAGGAGGGCGCGCCGTGCGGTCTCAGGGTTTGCGGAACTTCAGCGTCATGCGGTCGCTCTCGCCGATCGCCGCATATTTGGCCCGGTCCTGGTCCTTCAGGGCATAGGTGGGCGGCAGCGTCCACACGCCGTCCGGCCAGTCGGCGGTATCGGCCTTGTTGGCATTGACTTCCGACGCACCCACGAACTCGAAGCCGGCAGCCTCCGCCAAGCGGCGGACGGTGGACACCTTGATATAGCCGCTGCTCGTCTCGCGCTCGCTGCTGGCATTTTCGGGCAGACGATGGTCCTCGATGCCAAGGATGCCGCCCTTCTTCAGCATGGCATACATCTGCTTGAACGCTTCGGCCGAATAATCCTGGCGATCGCGCTGATAGCCCATCCGCCAGTTATGAACGTTGCGGAAGGTGAGCACCACGTCGGCAGTGCCGTCGGGCACCTTGGCCTGACCTTCGGCCGACGGGAAGCTTACGACGCGGATCGGACCATACAGGCCAGCGTCCTTTGCCTTCAGCGCATCCAGTCCCCGGGTGCCGTTGTTCGGCACCGCCGCATACAGCGTTCCCTTGCCGCGGGTCAGCGGCGCGAGGATTTCGGTGTACCAGCCGCCGCCAGGCCAGATTTCCACCACGGTGTCGCCCGGCTTCACCCCGAAAAAGGCGAGCGTTTCGGCCGGGTGGCGATATGGGTCGCGGGCGGTATTGGCAGGGCTCCGGCTCGGTGCGGCGACGGCCGCCTCGATCGCCGGGTTCTTTGCTGCGGGCTGTTGGGCGGAGACGCCGACAACGGCGAGTGCGGTCGTCGCGGCAGCGATGCCGATAAGGCTGTGGCGCATTGAATAAAGCTCCCTGGTAGCTGCCGGGGAGTTTGGAGCAACAAGGTGACGATGCAACTACAATTTTGGGGCGCGGCGGGGGCGGCGGTGGTGGTGGCGCTGGTGAGCGGAGTGGCCGAGCATCGCCGCCGCCGGCGACGTGATCTGGAGCGGGTAGGGCTGATGCCGTGGATGGCGATCCAAATGGCGGCCCTGTTTGCGGCGCTGGTGCTGGCCAGCGTGGCGCTCAACAGCCAGTAAGAACGTGCGATGGCGCGGAGCGGGATCCACGTTCAGAGGCACGCCTCCAGCAGCGCGTGGTCGAATCCGAACTGGCGTGCCTTGTCGAGCGTGTAGGGGCGCAGCCCCATCGAGCGATATTCGCCAATGATCTTTCCATCGGTGCCTTCGTCCAGATATTCGAACCGGAACAGCTCCTGGGTGACGATCACCGGGCCTTCCATGCCGATTACCTCGGTGATGTTGGTCACCCGGCGGCTGCCGTCGCGCAGGCGCTTCACCTGAACGATCAGGTCGACCGAATCGGCGATCTGGCGGCTGATCGCTTCCTTGGCCACCTTGATGTCTGACATCATCACCATGTTCTCCATCCGGGCCAGCGCCTCGCGCGGGCTGTTCGAGTGGAGGGTGCACATCGACCCGTCGTGACCGGTGTTCATCGCGGAGAGCAGGTCGAAGCACTCGGCGCCGCGGATCTCGCCTAGGATGATGCGATCGGGGCGCATGCGCAGTGCGTTCTTCACCAGATCGCGGATGGTGATCTCGCCCTGGCCCTCCAGATTCGGCGGACGGGTTTCGAGCGGCAACCAGTGCGGCTGCTGCAGTCTCAGCTCCGCTGCGTCCTCGATCGTCAGCACACGCTCGCCGGGATCGATCATCTTGGAAATGGCATTGAGCATCGTCGTCTTGCCCGAGCCGGTGCCGCCGGAAATGACGATGTTGAAACGGCTGGCACCGGCCACCTTCAGCACGGTGGCCATTTCTTCCGACATCGATCCACCGCGCGCCATCATGTCGAGCGTAATCGGCTTCGCGGAAAATTTGCGGATCGAGATGGCGGTGCCGCGCAGGCTCAGCGGCGGCACGATGACGTTGACGCGGCTGCCGTCCTTCAGCCGCGCATCGGCGAGCGGCGTGGTCTGGTCCACCCGGCGACCGACCGAATTGCAGATGCGTTGCGCGACCTGGAACAGATGCTCCTCATCGCGGAACTGGACATTGGCGAGCTCCAGCTTGCCGCGCCGTTCGACATAGGTCTGTTCGGGACCGTTGACCATGATGTCGCTCACCGCAGGATCGGCTAGGAGCTCCTCGAGCGGGCCGAGGCCCAGCAACTCGTCGATCAGCACCTTTTCCAGCGCGAATTGCTCGCGACGGTTGAGCGTCAGGCGCAGCTCGGCGAGCACTTCGCCGATGATCGGGCGGAATTCCTCCGCGAGCTCGTCCTTGGTCAGCGTCGCTGCAGCCTCGGCATCTACCCGCTCCAGCAGTCGGGGCAGCACCTGCTCCTTGATTCGATGGACCGAGGCTTCGAACCCTTCATTGCGGGCACTGCCGGCCTCCGCCGAGGCGGACTGGCGATCGGCGAGGCGTTGCAGCGCATCGGTGCTGGCGGTCGACGGTGCGGGGCTGGCCGAGGGCACGGGCTCGAAGCTGTTGCCGAATGCTGTGGATGAAGCGCGCGACACCACCCCGCCTTGCATCGGCCGGGCCACACCGAAGCCTGCACGCCCGGCGCTGCCACTTGCCATGCCACCGCGACGTCCGAACGCGTTCATCGACACTTTTTCATCCCACCTGAGGCCCGAACCCTATAGATGGTGGGACTTGCGATTTGCCTAATTGCCGTAGGGCGCAAAGGGGAGACGGTGGCGATGGCGTACCGCTGGGTTTGGACGTTGGCACTGTTGCTCGCCGCACCGGCGCAGGCGCAGGAGACGGATCCGCTGGCGTGGCTTACCGGCTATTGGTGCACGGCGGGCGATGGCGGCAGCCAGACCTGCGAACAATGGGCGCCGACCCGCGGCGGCGTGAAGCTGGCCACCGCGCAGACCGTGCGCGGCGGGAAGAGCGGCTTTGTGGAGTTCCTGTCGATCAGCGTCGACGGACAGGCCGTGGCGCTGGAGGTGCTATCGCCCGGCGGCGGCCCGGCGGGAACGTTCCGCGCGGTACGCCACGCGCCTCAGGGGGTGACGTTCGAAAACCCCGCGCATGATTATCCGCAGCGAATCCACTATTGGCGCGAAGGCGATATTCTGCACGCCGAGATCATGAAGCTGGATGGCAGCAAGCCCAGTCGCTGGGACTATCGGCTGCGGCGCCCCTGAAGAGCGTGTCGCTTATTCCGCGCGTTCGGCCAGCACGGTCAGGCCGCGCTCGTTGACCTCGGCGAAACCGCCCTCAACGCGGATCAGCTCAGGCGTGGTCGCGCCTGCCTTGTAGACTTCGATATTGCCGTCGCGGATCGTAGACATGATCGGCGCATGGCCCTCGAGCACGCCGAAGTCACCCTCGCTGCCGGGGACGACGACCATATGGACTTCTTCCGAGCGGACGAGGCGTTCCGGGGTGACGAGTTCGAAGTGCAGCATGTTCTCTATCCTAAGCCCCTCCCCTTTAGGGGAAGGGTTGCGGTGGGGGGCACCGCCCCTGCGTCGGTATTCGTGGGGTTACGGGACGCTCGCTTGCGCTCGCGCCCCACCCTCAACCCCTCCCCTAAAGAGGAGGGGGTAATAGTCCTTACGCCTCGTCGGCGAGCTTCTTGGCCTTGGCGATCGCGTCGTCGATGCCGCCGACCATGTAGAAGGCCGCTTCCGGCAGATGATCATACTCACCGTCGACCACCGCCTTGAACGAGCGCACCGTGTCTTCCAGCTGCACAAAGGCGCCCGGAATGCCGGTGAACACTTCGGCGACGTGGAACGGCTGCGAAAGGAAGCGCTGGATCTTGCGGGCGCGGGCGACGGTCAGCTTATCCTCTTCGGAAAGCTCGTCCATGCCCAGGATCGCGATGATGTCCTGCAGCGACTTGTACTTCTGCAGGATCGCCTGCACCGCACGCGCCGTTTCGTAATGCTCCTGGCCGACGATGCGCGGCTCGAGGACGCGGCTGGTCGAGTCGAGCGGGTCCACGGCCGGGTAGATGCCGAGTTCCGAAATCGCGCGGTTGAGCACGGTCGTGGCGTCCAAGTGGGCGAACGAGGTTGCCGGTGCCGGATCGGTAAGATCGTCGGCGGGCACGTACACGGCCTGCACCGAGGTGATCGAACCCTTGTTGGTCGAGGTGATCCGCTCCTGGAGCGCGCCCATGTCGGTCGACAGGGTCGGCTGATAACCCACGGCCGACGGAATACGGCCGAGCAGTGCCGACACTTCCGCGCCCGCCTGGGTGAAGCGGAAGATGTTGTCGACGAAGAACAGCACGTCCTGACCTTCGACGTCGCGGAAATATTCGGCGATCGTCAGGCCCGAAAGGGCGACGCGCGCACGGGCGCCCGGCGGCTCGTTCATCTGGCCATAGACCAGGGCGACCTTCGAACCTTCGGTGATGGCGTTACCTTCGGCGTCCTTGGCGATAACGCCTGCGTCGAGGAACTCGTGATAGAGATCGTTGCCCTCACGGGTACGCTCGCCCACGCCCGCGAACACGGAGGTGCCGCCATGGCCCTTTGCGATGTTGTTGATCAGCTCCTGGATGAGCACGGTCTTGCCCACGCCGGCGCCGCCGAACAGGCCGATCTTACCGCCCTTCGCGTACGGCGCGAGCAGATCGATCACCTTGATGCCGGTGACGAGAATCGCGCTGTCGGTCGACTGCTCGATGAACTCGGGCGCCTTGGCGTGAATCGGCGCGCGCAGATCGGTGCCGACCGGGCCGCGCTCGTCGATCGGTTCGCCGACGACGTTGAGAATGCGGCCGAGCGTCGCCGGGCCCACCGGAACCTGGATCTGGTTGCCGGTGTCGGTGACGGTCTGGCCGCGGGTCAGGCCCTCGGTCGAGTCCATCGCGATCGTGCGGACGGTGTTCTCGCCCAGGTGCTGTGCGACTTCCAGAACTAGGCGCTGGCCGTTGTTCTGGGTCTCCAGCGCCGAAAGAATCGCCGGCAGGTTGTTGTCGAACGTCACGTCGACGACCGCGCCGATCACCTGGCTGATGCGGCCCACATTGTTGGTGCCCGTAGCGGGGCGATTGAGTTCAGCGGCGGTTGCCATCGTCTGCTTCCTTGCGGCTTCTAGCTGTTGGCCGGGGCACTAGCCCCGGTTCGAGAGAATGTCACGGTGATGCGGTTCAGCCCGGCACCCAGATCGGGCGCGGGCGTGCGGCGCAGCCGGATAGCGGCGCCGTCGACCGTCTTGGTCAGGTCCTTGCCGGCGACCAGCGCCTCGGCGACGTCGCGCGCGCCGGGCAGGCCCAGCACCCGAAACGCGTTGACGATCATCTCGCCAAGCGCCTTGGCCGCCGCTTCGCCTTGGTCGGGCTGGCGCAGATCGAGTCGATAGTCGAGCGTGTCGAGGCGGTCCTTGTCGCCCCGCACGATGATCGTCACCGCGTTTGGGTGATCGGTAGGCTTCAGATCGAGCGCGGTGGGCATCGATTCGGCGACCCGCCCGCCTGGCCGCGCACGATAGTCGCCGATGCGCGCGCCGGTACGGTTCAGCACGTCGATCGCATTGGCGGGATCGCGCCAGAATTCCGGCCAACCCTTTTCGAACACCACCGGAATCGGGGAGGCCGTGGGGGTTGCCGCCGGTGTGGGAGTCGCTTCCGCCGGTTGCGGCTGCGCAGCCGGCTTGCATGCGGCAAGCAGACCGACCAGCGCGACCGGGAGGGCGACCCGCGCGAGCATCAGAGCGCTTCGGCGCCCGAGATGATTTCCACCAGCTCGGTGGTGATCGCAGCCTGACGCGACCGGTTATATTCGATCGTCAGACGATTGATCAGGTCGCCGGCGTTGCGCGTGGCGTTATCCATCGCGGTCATCGATGCGCCCTGTTCGCTGGCCTGGTTTTCCAGCAGCGCCTTGAAGATCTGCACCGTCAGGTTGCGCGGCAGCAGATCGGCGAGGATCGTTTCCTCATCGGGCTCATACTCGACCGAAGCCCCTGCGCTCGCCACCGTCGTCTCCGGCACCGAGACCGGGATCAGCTGCTGCTCGGTCGGGAGCTGCGCCAGCGCCGAGCGGAAGTGCGAGTAGAACAGCGTCGCCACATCGAACTCGCCCGCGAAGAAGCGGTCGGTCACGTCCTTGGCAATGGCGCGGGCTTCATCATAGCCGGGCGTCCGAACACCGGTGGTGTCGAACTGGCCGACGATCATGCCAGGGAAGGTACGGGCGATCACTGCACGGCCCTTGCGGCCGACGAGGTAGAACTTCACCGTCTTGCCCTCGGCGATCAGCGTGCGCGCCTTGAGCACCGCGGCCTTGACGATGTTGGCGTTGAACGCACCTGACAGGCCCTTGTCGCCATTGGCGACGAGCAGCAGGTGCGTGTCCGCCTCGCCGGTGCTGGCCAGCAGGCGGGGGGCGTTGTCACTGGCCCCGACCTTGCTCGCCAGGCTGGCTACCACGCCCTCGAGGCGCTGTGCATAGGGACGCGCGGCTTCTGCGGCGGCTTGCGCCTTCCGCAGTTTCGCCGCCGCGACCATCTGCTTGGCCTTGGTGATCTTCTGGGTCGACTTGACCGAGGCGATCCGGCCCTTGAGTTCCTTGAGGCTGGCCATCCGGCAGCGGTCCTTTAGGCGAAGGTCTTGGTGAAGGCGTCGAGCACGGCCTTCACCTTGTCCCGCGTGTCATTCTCGAACGCTTTGGTGGTGCGGATCTCGTCCAGCACCGCAGCGTGCTGCGAACGGAAATGTGCGAGCATCGCGGCTTCGAAGCGAACCACGTCCTTCACAGCGACCTGATCGAGGTAGCCGTTGGTGCCGGCGAAGATCGAGATGGTCTGCTCTTCGAAGGGCAGCGGGCTGAACTGCGGCTGCTTGAGCAATTCGGTCAAACGTGCGCCACGATTCAGCAGCTTCTGGGTCGAGGCGTCGAGGTCCGAACCGAACTGCGCGAACGCGGCCATTTCGCGATACTGGGCCAGCTCGAGCTTGATCGAGCCCGACACCTTCTTCATCGCCTTGGTCTGCGCCGACGAACCCACGCGCGACACCGACAGACCGACGTTGATGGCCGGACGGATGCCCTGGTAGAACAGGTTCGTTTCGAGGAAGATCTGGCCGTCGGTGATCGAGATCACGTTGGTCGGGATGTAGGCCGATACGTCGCCTGCCTGGGTTTCGATGATCGGCAGCGCGGTCAGCGAACCATTGCCATTGGCGTCGTTCATCTTCGCAGCGCGCTCGAGCAGGCGGCTGTGGAGATAGAACACGTCGCCCGGATAGGCTTCGCGGCCCGGCGGACGGCGGAGCAGCAGCGACATCTGGCGATAGGCGACGGCCTGCTTCGAAAGATCGTCATACACGATCACGGCGTGCATGCCGTTGTCGCGGAAGAATTCGCCCATCGCGCAGCCGGTATAGGGCGCGAGGAACTGCAGCGGAGCGGGCTCCGAAGCGGTCGCGGCGACGACGATCGAGTACTCCATCGCGCCATTCTCTTCGAGCTGGCGGACGATCTGCGCGACGGTCGAGCGCTTCTGGCCGATCGCGACGTAGATGCAGAACAGCTTCTTCTTCTCGTCGTCCGACGCGTTCGGGCCCTTCTGGTTGATGAAGGTGTCGATCGCGACAGCGGTCTTGCCGGTCTGGCGGTCGCCGATGATCAACTCGCGCTGGCCACGGCCGATCGGCACCAGGGCGTCGATGGCCTTGAGGCCGGTCTGCACCGGCTCGTGCACCGACTTGCGCGGGATGATGCCCGGCGCCTTCACTTCAACGCGGCGACGCTCGGTATATTCGATCGGGCCCTTGCCATCGATCGGGTTGCCCAGGCCGTCGACGACGCGGCCGAGCAGGCCACGGCCGACGGGGACGTCCACGATCGTGCCGGTGCGCTTGACGGTGTCGCCTTCCTTGATCTCGGCGTCCGAGCCGAAGATCACGACGCCGACATTGTCGGCCTCGAGGTTGAGCGCCATGCCCTGCACGCCATTGGCGAATTCGACCATCTCACCGGCCTGGACATTGTCCAGCCCGTGGATGCGCGCGATGCCGTCGCCGACGGACAGCACCTGGCCGATTTCCGAAACCTGCGCTTCGGTGCCGAAATTGGCGATCTGGTCCTTGATGACCTTCGAGATTTCTGCGGCGCGGATATCCATCTTCTTAGCCTTCAGCCTTTCATCGCGTGCGCGAGGGAGTTCAGTCGGGTCTTGATCGACGAATCGATCATCTGGCTGCCGATCTTCACGACCAGGCCGCCGAGCAGCGAGGGATCGACCGAAAGGTCGACGGAAACATCGCGGCCGATGCGGGTGCGGAGCTGCGCCTTCAACGCATCAATCTGTTCGGCATCGAGCGGGTGCGCCGAAGTGACTTCCGCCGTCGTCTCGCCGCGATAGCCGGTGGCCAGCGCGCGGAAGGTGCGGATGACCGCGGGCAACTGTGCCAGACGGCGGTTCTCGGCGAGCACGCCGAGGAACTTGGTCGTCGTCGCATCCAGGCCCATCGCGCCCGCCGCAGCGGCCACCGCCTTGCCGGCATCCTTGCGGCCGATCAGCGGGCTAGTGGTCAGCGCCTTGAACTCAGGCGATTCGTCGAGCGCCGCGCGCACCTTGGCGAGGCTGGCTTCGACGGCCTCGATGGCCTTGGCGTCACGTGCCAGTTCGAACAGCGCGGTTGCGTAGCGTCCGCTTAGGCTTGCCTGAATACCGCCGGAATTCTCCACGCGATTCGTTTCCTCTCGGAGGGTCGGAAGTGACCCCATGCACAAAAGGGGGGCGACGCATACTGCGCCCCCGATGGGTTGCGGGGCTGCTAGCATCGCGATTGCGGGGATGCAACCCGAGTCCCCGAAACGTCATAAGCCATTTTCGGACGGGTCTCGACGCCGCCACGAAACGCCCAAGAAAAAGGCGGACGGGGCACCGTCCGCCTTCGAAATTCTGCAGCATTGATGCGCTGCCCAGCCACCGATTCCGTAGGCGAACCAACGGCGGACGTGGCGCACCGGTCGCTACGCCGCCGATGTCTCGCCGATCGGCGGCAGGACCGTCAGCGTGCGCGGCCGCCCTGGCCGCCGCCCTGGCCACGATTGCCGCCGCTGCCCGCCGGGCGGGCATGGAACTTGCGCTTCGGCGCGCCCGGACCGCGACCTGCGCCGACGCCGGCACCGGCATGGCCCGCACCTTCCTGGCGCCGGGGCTGCTCACCGCGCGGACCGCCTTCGGCCCGGCGCTGCTCGCCGCCACGGGGCGCATCGCTGCGGGGACCGCCACGACCGCGACCGCCCGGCTGGCCGTCGCCACGACGACCCGAGGCATGCTGCATCGCGCGGCCGTTGCGGCCGTTCTGCTCGTCACGGCTTGCGGGCATCGGCGAACGCGTCGACTTGATCTTGTCCGCCTCGGCCATGAAGTTTTCCGGCAGCGGCTGCACGATCAGCTTCTGACGGGTCAGCTTCTCGATGTCTTTCAGATATGGACGCTCGTCGTCGGCGCAGTAGCTGATCGCGATGCCGTCAGCGCCGGCGCGCGCGGTGCGGCCGATGCGATGGACATATTGCTCCGGCACATTCGGCAGCTCGAAGTTGAACACATGGCTCACCCCCGACACGTCAATGCCGCGCGCGGCGATATCGGTCGCCACCATCAGCTTGACCTTGCCCGAGCGGAATTCGCCCAGCGCCCGTTCGCGCTGCGGCTGGCTCTTGTTGCCGTGGATCGCGTTGGCGGCGATGCCGTTGCCGGCGAGCAGTCGCACGACGCGGTCGGCACCGTGCTTGGTGCGGGTGAAGATCAGCGCGCGATCGATATCCGGATTGCGCAGCTGCATCGTCAGCAGCGCCTGCTTCTCCGCCTGATTAACGAACGTGACGAACTGCTCGACGCGCTCCGCGGTGGTGGCGACCGGAGTCACCTTCACTTCCACCGGATTGTGGATGAACTGGCTGGCCAGCTCGCGGATCGACTTGGGCATGGTCGCCGAGAAGAACAGCGACTGGCGCTTGGCCGGCAGCTCCTTCACAATGCGGCGCAGGGCATGAATGAAGCCGAGGTCGAGCATCTGGTCGGCTTCGTCGAGCACCAGGATCTCGATGCCGAGCAGGATCATGTAGCACTGGTCGAGCAGGTCGACGAGGCGGCCCGGGGTGGCGACCAGAATGTCGACGCCGCGCGCCAGATCGGTCTTGTTCTTGTGGACCGAGGTGCCGCCGAACACGGTGGCGATGCGCAGGCCGGTGCCGCTGGCATAATGGCGGGCATTGTCGGCGATCTGCGCGGCGAGTTCACGAGTCGGCGCGAGGACGAGCATCCGGCAGCCGCGAGGCTGGGCGCGCTTGCCGCTGGCGATCAGGCGGTCGATCGACGGGAGCATGAACGCTGCGGTCTTGCCGGTGCCGGTCTGCGCGATGCCCAGCAGGTCGCGACCTTCGAGGAGCGCGGGGATCGACTGCGCCTGAATCGGAGTCGCGTCGGTATAGCCCTTGGCGGCAAGCGCAGCCAGGACGGTCTCGGAAAGGCCGAGTTCTTTGAATTGCATTGGAAAACCTTATAGATGCGGCCGGCGCGCGCACGTCTGAAAGGCGCGCGAAGGCGGGGTCAACGAAGTGACGCCCCGCGTGATTTGGGAAGCCGTTAAATCATCGAGGCAGAGCCGTGCGGAGCCTTCCCATGATAGGGCGCGCCGCCGATCACGCTGCTTTGAAGCCTCGGTGCAGCGCGGCATATGGCAGTGATGCTGCCCTGCGTCAAGGAGCGGCGCGCCATTGAGGCGGCGTTAACCCCGATTTGCGATGCTGGCCGTTCCGCAAAGGGAACGAACGCTGGTGCTGGTCGCAAGGCTTGAAGTCTGGGGAAGCATGGACGCCCGGGGTGCTGTGCGCTTCCTCGTCCAACGTGAAACCACCGTGCGGGGGATGGACGGCCGCCCTTTCGATGCCGTGGTGGAGAATTTCTCGCGCACCGGCTTCCTGTTCGTCGCCGACGTTGCGCTGCCGCCGGGCACGCTGATCTGGATCGGCCTGTCCGGCGCTGGGGCGCGTGAGGCGCGGGTGGTGTGGCGCGACGGCACGCGGCACGGCTGCGAATTCCTGATGCCGCTCGGCCGACGCGACCTGCAGCGCGCGTTTCGCGGGCAGGACGTGGTGCTGGCCGAACTAGAGGCGCGGCTGCGCGGCGAACCGCCCGAACAGGGCTGAGCCGCTTTGGACGCAAGCCACGGGATGCGGCGGCGGGGCGAACGGCCTAAGGTCTCAGAATGACCGATGTTCTCCCGTCCGAAGATGCCTGCTGGGCCGCGTTCGAAGCGCGGGACCGTGCGCAGGATGGCCGCTTCTTGGTCGCGGTGATCACCACGCGGATCTACTGCAAGCCGAGCTGCCCGGCGCGGCGGCCGCGGCGCGCGCATGTCCGCTTCTATGCCGATGGCGCGGCAGCGGCGGCGGCGGGGTTCCGCCCGTGCCTGCGCTGCCGGCCTGACGAAGTCGCGCGCGATGCTGCGGCAGTCGCCCGTGCCGCCGCGCTGATTGCCGCGGCGGAGGAGCCAATCGGGCTGGAGGCGCTTGCGGCAGCGGTGGGCTATGCGCCGCATCACTTCAATCGGCTGTTCAAGCGCGCCACCGGGGTGACGCCCGCCGCCTATGCGCGGGGCCTACGCGCGCGGCGGATGGCAGCGGCGCTGGAGGAGGAGGCGAGCGTGACGCAGGCGATCTACGCAGCTGGATATGGCGCGCCCAGCCGGTTTTACGAACAGGCCGATGCCCGGCTGGGCATGACGCCCAGCGCCTGGCGGGCGGGCGGCGCGGGGGTGACGATCGGCTGGACGATTGCGGCGACGAGCCTGGGCCCGCTGCTGATCGCCGCAACCGAAAAGGGATTGTGCCGCGTCGCCTTCGACGAGGATGAAGCCGCGCTCGCCCGACGCTTCCCGGCGGCAGAGGTGGTGCCGGGCGGCGACCCGCTGGCGACGCTCGCGGGGCAGGTGGTGGACGCAGTCGAGCGGCCCGGCCGCCATGCGAACCTGCCGCTCGACGTCCAGGGCACGGCGTTTCAGGAAGCCGTATGGCAGGCGCTGCGCGCGATACCGCCGGGCGAGACGCGCAGCTATGCGCAACTCGCGGCGATGGCCGGTGCGCCGGCGGCGGTGCGCGCGGCGGGCACGGCATGCGGCGCGAATCCGGTCGCAATCCTCGTCCCGTGTCACCGCGCTCAACGTGGCGACGGCAGCATGGGCGGCTATGCCTATGGTCTCGACCGCAAGCGTGTGCTGCGCGCTCGCGAAGGAGTGCGCGAGCGCAAGTGACGCCTATTCGTTCGGTGCGTCCGAGCAGCGATAGACGAGCTTCTCGTTATAAGCCTGGGGCAGCGCTGCGCGGATCGATTGCTGCAGGCTTGCCAGGCTCGCTCGCTTCGCCTGATCCGCCGTGCACTGGTTGACCGGCGCGGCCGGGCGCACTTCGCGCACGCGCTGCATGTCGGCGGCGGAGAGCAGATAACGGGTTTCGCTATAGGTTGCGGTATCGGGGTCGAATTCGCGGATCGAGACGGTCTGCTCGTCTTCCGGCACCACCACGCGCTGCCAGCGCCGGCCCGATTCAGCATATTGAGTGCCGCCGTCGAAGCATCCGTCCGGTCCGGCATTGATCCGCACTGGGGGCGTCGCGGAGACAGTGATGCGGCTGCGTTCGGGCACGATCGTGCACAGCAACGGCCCCTTCGCCGCGCCCGGCGGCACCCGCGCTTCCGCGCTGCTGTTGCCGTCAGCCGGCGTAGCGACGCTCGCTTCGTCGAAGCTTGGGCGCATCACGAACAGCGCCACCGCGCCCAGCAGCAGCACGCCTCCGCCTACGGCAGACCAGATGCCGGGGCGTTGCTGGTCGCGCGACAAGAGCAGGCCCGCTGCGCCCAGCGCCAGCGCGCCGAAGACCAGCAGCACCGCCGCGCCCGCCATATAGGTTTCGCGCGTAGATTCATTCGCCGTACGCGCCTTGTCGATCGCGGCTTCGCGCGCGCGGGCCGCGGCGGATTCGGCCATGGCGATGCGCGCCGCGGCGTCGGCCCGGTCCTTTTCCTCTGCGCTTCGGTCGAGCGCCATGCGCTGTTCGACGCTGATGCACGGCGATTCCACCACTACCACCGGCTGCTTGGCGTCGCGCAGGAACGCGGTGAGCTCGGCATCGGAAATGGCGAAGGCGAAGGTGGCGTCTCCCTCCTCGGCATTGGTGATCGCCGAATTGACGCCGAGCACCCGGCCGCAGGCGTCGAGCAGCGGCCCGCCCGAATTTCCCCGTGCGATATTGGCGGTGTGGAGCAGCACCGAAATGCCCTCCAGGGTACGCGTGCCGGCAAAGCCGCCCTGCGAGCGCACCGGCGATTGCGGGGTGATGAAGTCCGCCGCAGACCGCGCTGTGGCAACGTCGACATTGCCTGGATACCCGAGCGCGATCAGCGCCTCACCATCGGTGACTGCGCCATTGTACAGCGCCAGCGGCGGCAGCTTCGCGCCGGTGAATTCGATCAGCGCCAGGTCGCGCTGCGTGTCGATCGCGATCAGCTTGCCCTGGAACGACTTGCTGCCCTCGGAGGGCACCACGCCGATCACGACATTGCCCGGATAGCGCGAGGCGAGTTCGACGACATGGGCGTTGGTGACGATCCGGTTTGGCGCCACTGCAAAGCCGCTGCCATGGCCGAAACCGACCACTTCGTCGTCGGCGACTGCGATCGTGACGATGCGCACCACGCCGCGCCCCGCCGCAGAGATGTCATCGGCATGCGCCGGCGCGATTGCGGCGAACAGCATCGCCACCAGCAAGATCATCTGCCGCATCTGCGCAAAGTGCCGTCCCAAACCCATGGCGTGCGCTTTCGGCGAAAAGCGGCGGCGGTTCAAGCGGGCGCGCGCCGGATCGGCATCGCTATTTCGGCGATGCATCCTCGACCGCGGTGGCGGCCGGCGCATGCGCGTCTGCAGGCGCGCTTTTCAGCTGGGCGTCGATCGTGTCGATCAGCTTCGCTGCCGCCTCGCCCATGCCGGAGGCATGCGGATCATAGGTCAGCACCAGCAGCAATTCGCGCGCCTCCGCCAGCTTGCCGCTGGCCACCAGCATGGTCGCGGCTTCCATCCGCAGCCCGCGATCCTGGGGCGCGAGTTCATAGGCGCGGTACAGCCCGTCGCGCGCCACCTGTGGCGGCACCGCGCGCTGTGCGAGGTAGCTGCGAAAATAGAGAACGAGCGGGCGAGGGTCGTCGGTATCGAGCCGGTTGGCCCGCGCGATGGTGCGGCGGATCTCGGTCCAACTTTCCTTCTTCTCGTCCTTCGCCTCGACCGCCATCGCCATCAGCGTCATCGCGCGATAGCAATGCGCTTCCACCAGCGTGCCGTCGGCGGCGATCGCCCGGTCCGCCGCAGCAAGCGCGCCGGGATAATCCTTTGCATCGTACGCCGTTTCCGCCAGCACGCGCTGCACCCAGGGATCGTCGGGATAGCGGCTCGCCACCTTCTTGGCATCGGCGTAGACGTCGGGTGCCGTCTTCGGCCCTACGCCGCGTTCGGATCGGAAGCGCACAGGCAGGATCGCTGCTTCGCCCTCACGCAAGGGGCGGATTGCCACCGGCGGGATCGAGAGCAGCTCCGCCCGGATCGAATAGCCGTTGATCCTCGGCTTGCTGATGAAATGCTGCAGCTCGCGGTGCAGCGCGCGCAGGTCGCCGAACACCGCTGCGGCCTGTTCGGGCGTCTTGCGGTCCTGGGTGATGGCATTGAGATAAGCGCCGAACTGGCCTTTGCGCGAAGATTCGAACGTCAGATAATGCACCAGCGCCCAGCCGCGACCGTACAGCGCCTCCAGCTGGGTGCCGCTCAGCTTGCCCGCCGCTCCGCCCAGAATCCGTTCAATCGGCAACGGATTGCCGGTGAGCAGGCCCTGCGCGCGATAATTTGGCGCGCTGCCGAACAGGAGCGCGCCGTCCTTCTGGAACTTGGCGGTGGCGTTGAATTCGGCCCATCCCTCTACCACCCAAGAAGGCAGGGCGGCGTCCGGCCATGTGGTGAACATGAAGTGATGGGCGTATTCGTGGAACAGCACCATCTCGCCGGAGAGGGCGAGGGAATTTCCGGATTCTTCGCTGGAGCTCTCGGGCACGAACGCGACCGAGGCGCCCGCGCGCGGCATATAGGCGCCCGCGATGTAGCGATTGCCCATCAGGTCGCTCACGTCGCTCCGATCATCCAGCATGTACACGGTGACGCGCCCTGCTTTGCCGAGCGGCGTTTCCTTCACGCCGCGGGCGATGCGCAGCGCCTTGTCGAACTTCTCCAGCCGTTCGGCGTAGCGTCTCAGCTTGGGCTCAGGCAGATTCGAATAGACGACGAAATGCGTGGTTTCGGCAATTCGCCAGTCCGCCTGGGCCGGCGTCGCGACGAATTCAAAAAGAAACAGGCAAAGTACCGCAAACCAGCGTCTCATGAGTCCCCCGGAACTTGGGCACAGCCAAGCCTTGCTGCAGCCTATCTGCCGATTTCGCGTTGGGAAAGCGCGAAATAAGGACCAGCCCTCATACGAAGCTATAGGGATCCACGTCTACCGCCACGCGCACCCGCTGGCTCCAGCTAAGGCCGCCCAGCCAGTCGCGGATCACCTCCTGCACGGCGAAGCTGCGCCGCGCGTGGACGAGCAGCCGGAACCGGTGCCGCCCGCGCAGCATCGCCAGCGGTGCCGGCGCGGGGCCATAGACGTGCATCTCCGCCAGTTCGGGTGCGGCCCGGCCGATCATCCTCGCCGTTTCCTCCGCCGCCGCCTTGTCTTCGGACGAGACGATGATTGCGGCATATCGACCAAAGGGCGGCGCATCCGCTTCGCGACGCGATTCGGTTTCGGCGGCGTAAAAGGCTTCGGCATCGCCGGAAACGAGCGCCTGCATCACGCGAGCCTCGGGCGCATGCGTCTGGATGAACACCGTCCCCGGCTTCTCGCCGCGCCCGGCCCGGCCCGAGACCTGCATGATCTGCTGGAAGGTGCGCTCGGACGCGCGCAGGTCGCCGCCGTCGAGCCCGAGATCGGCATCGACCACGCCGACCAGCGTGAGGTTGGGGAAGTGATAGCCCTTGGTGACCAGCTGGGTGCCGACGACGATGTCGATCGCGCCATGCTCCATCCGCGACACGAACTCGGCCGCCTTGGCCGGGGACCAGAGCGTGTCCGAGGTGACGATCGCGGTGCGCGCCTCGGGCCACAGCGCCGCGACCTCGTCGGCGATCCGCTCGACGCCGGGGCCGCAGGCGACCAGCGTGTCGTCGGACTTGCATTCGGGGCACATGCTCGGCGTCGGCATGGTGTGGCCGCAATGGTGGCAGGACAGGCGGTGGAGCAGCCGGTGCTCGACCATCCATGCCGTGCAGTTCGGGCACTGGAAGCGGTGGCCGCAGTGGCGGCACAGCGTCAGCGGCGCATAGCCGCGCCGGTTGAGGAACAGCAGCGACTGTTCGCCGCGCTTGAGCGTCTCTTCGATCGCAGCGACCAGCCGCGGGGCGAGCCAGCGGCCGCGTTCCGGAGGCTCGCGGATCAGGTCGATCGCCTCGATCCTGGGCAGCTCGGCGGCGCCGTAGCGGCCGGGCAGCTTCAATTCGGCATAGCGGCCGACCTCGACCTGGTGCCGCGTCTCGATCGCCGGGGTGGCGGAGGCGAGGACGACCGGGCAGCGCTCGAACATGCCGCGCATCACCGCCACGTCGCGGGCGTGGTAATGCACGCCCTCTTCCTGCTTGAAGCTGGTCTCGTGCGCCTCGTCGACGACGATCAGGCCGAGCTTGGGATAGGGCAGGAACAGGGCCGAGCGCGCGCCTACCGTCACCAGCGCCTCGCCCCCGGCGATCGCGCGCCAGGCGCGGCGGCGCTCGGAGCTGCGCAGGCCCGAATGCCACGCGACCGGCTCGCAGCCGAAGCGGCGGGCGAAGCGTGTGAGGAACGGCTCGGTCAGCGCGATTTCGGGGAGCAGCACCAGCGTCTGCTTGCCGGCCGCGATCGCCTCGGCGACCGCCTCGAAATAGACTTCGGTCTTGCCCGATCCGGTGACGCCGTCGAGGAGGAAGGGCTGGAACGCGGCGGTCTCAACCGCGGTGCGCAAGCCCCCTGCCACCGCCGCCTGGGCCGGGTTGAGTTCCGGCGGGGCGAAAGCCGGGTCGGGCAGCGGATAGGGCGCTTGGGTGTCGACGGTCACCGCCTCGATCGCGCCGGTCTTCACCAGCCCGCGGATCACCGCGTCGGACACCTCGGCGATCGCGGCGAGTTCGCGCACCAGCCCCTGGCGCTCGCCGATCCGCTCCAGCGCCTGGGCGCGCTGCGGGGTCAGGCGATCGGGAACCTGGCCTGTCGCGCGATATTCGGTGATTGTCGGCGCCGCCTCGAACGCGGCCGAGGTTCGCAGGGTCATCGCCAGCACCGAAGAGGGCGGGGCGAGATAATAGTCCGCTGTCCATTCGATCAGTCGACGCACCGGGGCGGGGATCGGGGGCGCGTCGGCGACGGCGAGGATGGCACGAAGCCGGTTGTCGCCGATCTCCTCGGTCGGCAGCCGTTCGGGCTCCCACACGACACCGGCGAACTGGCGCGGGCCGATCGGCACGATCACGATGCTGCCCGGCGCGACTTCCATGCTCGACGGAACACGATAGTCGAGCGGCCCCAGAGCCGGATGGAGGACGAGAATGCGCGCGCGGGACATGATCGGCCCCTCATATGGGCATTTTCGGCGGAACGGGAATCCCGTATCGCCGGTTCGTTCTTCGAGGAGACGGAACATGCTGATCCTGGCCTTGCTGCTCGCCCCCATTGCCGTCCCGCAAGCCGCGCCTGCCCAGGCGACGACCGCCTGCAAGGCCACCGATGCCAGCCTTCCCGCCGCGCTCGCGGGCTGGAGCATGCCGGGCGACGAACTGGTGGCGGACAAGGCGGTATCGCTTGATACCGTCGACGGCGCGACGCTGAAGGGCTTGCCGGCCGGGGCGAAGCCGGGCCGGGCGGCGATGATTGAGTTCCGCGTCGCCAATGCCGGCACCTATGGCATCGCGCTCGATCAGCCCGGCTGGCTCGATGTGCTACCCGGCGCGTCCGGCGGCAAGGCGCTGCCTTCGGTCGCGCATGGCTATGGGCCGGATTGCTCGACGATCCGCAAGATCGTGCGCTTCCGGCTTTCGCCCGGGAGCTATCGTGTATTCGCCAGCGGCCTGGCGCAGCCAAAGGCGAAGCTGATGCTCGTCGCGGGCGCCGCTCAGTAACGCAGCGTCAGCAGCAACGCCCCGACATGATCGGTCAGCCCGGCATTGCCGAACCGGGCGAAGCGGCGCTGGTGCATATACCCGATATCGGCGCTGAGCCGCCGGGCGAGCGGCACGGTAACGCCGGCGGAATGCCGCGCTCGCTCATGGCCGCGTCGCTGGCCCCAGCCGGTGGTGTTGAGGTTGAAGAAATCTTCGCGCCACAGGAACAGCCGGGCGTGGCGGCCTAGCGCCGTGCTCAGTCGCGCAAAGGGGCGCAGGCGGATCGCCGCTTCGGTGCCGCTGCGCTGAAACCGTTCCTCCAGCATCCCCCGCACATGCAGCGTGGATCCGGCATCGAAGGAAATCGACTGGCGCAGCCGCTCTTCGTTCGGCCGGGCTCCGTTGCGATCCCAGTCCTGCACATGGCGGTATCCCAGCCCCAGTCGCAGCCCGTGCGCCACCTGCTGGCGAAAGGCGATGCCGATCTGGGCGTTGGCGATGCCCTGCGCATTGTCCCCAAAGCGGGCGATCGACTCGAGCGATAGCTCGCCATGGAGTATGGGTTCGTTCGTTGCGGTCGTCGCCAGCCAAAGCTGCTCGTCGCTCTGCTGCGCATGCGCGGCACCGGGCAACAACAAGAAGGGCAGCAGGGCGCGATGCACGCCGCCGCCCTATCGCAGCACGTGGGGCGTGTCGCCCGCTATTTGCAGCTTGTTGCGCAACAAGAACGATAGTAGAACAAAGGTGGATCAGGGGGAGGCTTCACGATGTGGTGGATGGCGATTGGCTGGGCAATGACGGTGCCGCAATGCACGGCGGCCGATGCGGCGCTGCCGCCGCCGCTGGCCGGCTGGGCGCGTCAGGGCGAGGGGCTGGACACGCGCCATGCATTCACGCTTCCTACGCGCAACGGCGCGGCAGAGACGCGGGTCACCATCCGCAAGGCCGGTATCTTTGGCATCGCCACCGATCAGCCCGGATGGGTCGACGTCACCCGCAGCACCGGGCGCCGCCTGCGCATGGTGTCGCGCGATCCAGCGCGCCCGTGCGCGAAGATCGAAAAGATCGTGTATTATCGGCTCGCCCCGGGCATCTACCGCGTCTCAATCGGGAGACTGCAGGCGGCACGGGTGAAGCTGATGCTGGTTCGCGGCGAGCGCATGAGAGGGTTTGCCCGCAGCGGCCGGGTCGGCTAGGCGGGCGCGATCGTGCCATCAGAAGGTTCCACCCCATGAAGTTCTTTGCCGACACCGCCATCATCGATGACATTCGCGACCTGGCGGATGCCGGTCTGCTTGACGGCGTCACCACCAACCCGTCGCTGATCGCCAAGTCCGGCCGCAACTTCCTGGAAGTGGTGGCGGAGATCTGCGGCATTGTCGAAGGCCCGGTTTCGGCCGAAGTGGTCGCGCTCGACTATGCGGGCATGATGCGCGAGGCAGAGATCGTGCGGAAGATCGCCGATAATGTTGCGGTAAAGCTGCCGCTGACGATTGACGGCCTCAAGGCGTGCAAGTCGCTGAGCGACGACGGCACCATGGTCAACGTCACGCTCTGCTTCTCGGCCAACCAGGCGCTGCTCGCCGCGAAGGCCGGCGCGACCTTCATCTCGCCCTTTGTCGGCCGGCATGACGATATCGGCTTCGACGGCATGGATCTGATCGAAGATATCCGCCTGATCTACGACAATTATGATTTCGCCACCGAAATCCTCGTCGCCAGCGTGCGCCATCCGGTCCACGTGCTGCAGGCCGCAAAGATCGGCGCCGATGTGATGACCGCGCCGCCGGCGGTGATCAAGCAGCTCGTCAAGCACCCGCTGACCGACAAGGGCATCGAAGCGTTCATGGCCGATTGGGCCAAGACCGGCCAGACGATCGCCTGACCAGCGTTTCATGTTCCCCTCCCGCTCGCGGGAGGGGTTCGGGGAGGACTGACGTGGAGACAGATATGCCACGGGTCGGCTCCTTCCCCTCCAGCAACCTTTGCCGTTTGCGGGAGGGGAGCGCAGGTGGCGATGGCAGAGCGCTCTCCATGGACGGGTTGCTGCCATGACCGAGCTCCCCCTCCCGCGCCGCTTCGCCGAGCATCTGGGCCGCGACCGCCGGCGTTCGATCCACACCATCCGCGCCTATGAAGCAACTGCGATCCGGCTGCTGGCCTTCCTGCAGGACCATTGGGGCGGCCCAATCGCACCGGATGCGCTCGGCAAGGTCGGCGCTGCCGATCTCCGCGCCTATCTGGCGCGTCGGCGCGAGGAGGGCCTTTCCAACACTTCCGCCGCGCGGGAGCTTTCCGCGGTGCGCGCCTTTCTGAAGTTTGCCGGCGGCGACGATGTGCAGATGCCAAGGGTGCGGGGCCCCCGGATCAAGAAGGGATTGCCGCGCCCGATCGCCCCGCACGAAGCGGTGGCGCTTGCCGAATGGGCATCGGACGAAGCAAGCGAGCCGTGGATCGCGGCGCGCGATTGGGCGGTGTTGCTGCTCCTCTACGGCGCCGGCCTGCGTATCGGCGAGGCGGTGGCGCTCACCGGCGCGGTGCTGCCGCTGGGCACGACGCTGCGCGTAACCGGCAAGCGCGACAAGACCCGCGACGTGCCGCTGCTACCGCAGGTGCGCGCGGCGATCGAGGCCTATGTCGCCGTCTGTCCCTGGGGCACCGCGCGCGATTTGCCGCTGTTCCGCGGCGCCAAGGGCGGGCAGTTGCCGCCTGGCGCGATCCGCAAGGCGGTTCGGTCGGCGCGGACCAGCCTGGGGCTTTCGGACCGTACCACGCCGCATGCCCTGCGCCACAGCTTCGCCACGCACTTGTTGGGGCGCGGTGCCGATCTGCGCGCGCTGCAGGAACTGCTCGGCCATGCCAGCCTCAGCTCGACCCAGGTCTACACCGAAGTCGACGCCGCGCACATTCTCGACGTGTATCGCGCTGCCCATCCGCGGGCATGACGATCAGGCGGTTTCCCGAGGCTTCCAGGTAAGCACCCGCCAGACATAGAATACAAGCATCGCGCCGACGCAGATCAGGATCGCAGGGGTGACGAACCGGTCGATTTCCTCGACCGCATGGCCGAGCCCGTAGCCCACGCCGACCAGCGCCGCGTTCCAGATCGCGCTGCCCGCCGCAGTATAGGCGCAAAACCGCCAAAAGGGCATGCGCATCAGCCCGGCCGGTAGCGAGATGATCGTGCGACCGAACGGCATGAAGCGGAATACGAAGATGGTCGGGCCGCCCCAGCGATCGAAATAGCCCTTGAACCGCTCGACATCGTGCCATTCCACGGTGAGCCAGCGGCCCCAGCGCGCCACGAACGGCTGCAGCCGCTCATAGCCGAGCCGCCGTCCGATCTCCCACCAGAACAGGTTGCCGATGACGGTGCCGAGCGTGCCGACCAGCACCAGCAACGCCGGATCGAACCTACCACGTGCCGCACCGATACCGGCGATGCCCATGATTGCTTCGGACGGCACTGGCGGGATCACGTTTTCGAGCATCATCAGCAGGAAAATGCCCCAATAGCCCCAGGCGAGCATGGCTCCCATCGCGTCAGGCGCCGCTCAGCCGCGCCCCGCGACGCGATGTTCGATCGCGTCCCAGATCATACCCGCCGTGTCGGTGCCGTTGAACCGGTCGATCGCGACGATGCCCGTGGGCGAAGTGACGTTGATTTCGGTCAGCCATTGCCCCCCGATAACGTCGATGCCGACGAAAAGGAGCCCGCGGCGCTTCAGTTCCGGCCCCAGCACGGCGCAGATTTCCTTCTCCCGGTCGGTAAGCTCGGTCTTCGCGGCCGATCCGCCGACGGCCAGGTTGGAGCGGATCTCGCCTTCGCCCGGCAGCCGGTTGATCGCTCCGGCGACCTCGCCGTCAACCAGCACGATGCGCTTGTCGCCCTTGACGATGTCGGGAAGGAAGGCCTGCACCATGTGCGGCTCGCGATAGGCCGTATTGAACACCTCGATCAGCGACGAGAGGTTGGCGCCGTCGCGGCCGATCTTGAAGATCGCCTTGCCGCCATTGCCGTGCAGCGGCTTCACGACGATCTCGCCATGCTCGGCCAGGAATGCGCGCGCTTCTTCGACCGAGCGGGTGACGAGCGTCGGCGGCATGAACTGCGCGAAATCGAGCACCCACACCTTTTCCGGCGCGTTGCGGACGTGCGCGGGATCGTTCACCACCAGCGTACGGTCCGAAATGCGCTCCAGCAGGTGCGTCGCGGTGATGTAGCCCAGGTCGAAGGGCGGATCCTGGCGCATCAGCACCACATCAGCCTCGTTGCCCAAATCGAGCTTCACCGGATCGCCGAAGCGGAAATGGTCGCCATCGACGCGCCGCACGGTCACCGGATGCGCCTTGGTCCAGACGCGGCCGTCGCGGTAGTTCAGATCCTCCGGGGCGTAATGGAACAGCCGGTGGCCGCGCGCCTGGCCGGCAAGCATCAGCGCGAAGCTCGAATCGCCGGCGATGTTGATCGAATCGAGCGGGTCCATCTGCACGGCGACGGTGAGCGACATTGGGCCTCCTTGAGGGGATGCTATAGGTGACTTAGCTGAATAAGTCACCCCATCCAGGCGTTCTCGATATGGCGAGGCAGCGTGCGCGGGGCAATGAGGATCACGTCGACACGAATATCGTCGCCCGGCCCGGCATAGCGCGGCATCAGCAGTTCGGCGGCGGCGGCGACGCGCGACAGGCGGTGTTCGTCGATGGCGTAATCGAGTTCGGCGGCAGATTTGCGCGTCTTCACCTCTACAAAGGCGACAAGGTTGCCGCGCCGCGCGACGATGTCGACTTCGCCGGCGGGGGTGCGCACACGCTGGTCCAGGATGCGCCAGCCCCGCAGCCACAGCCACCAGGCGGCGCGGCGCTCGCCCTCGCGACCGCGGACCTCGGCGGCGCGGCGGTCCCTCACGCCTTCAATTCCATCGCGCGGGCATAAAGCGCTTTGCGATCGAGCCCCAGCTTCCTGGCGACCTCCCCCGCCGCTTTGGACGCGGGCAGGCGGGTGAGCGCCTCTACGAGCGCGGCTTCGGCATCCTCCTCGGTGGCGGGCGGCGCCTCGCCCGGAGGGCCCACGATGATGACGATCTCGCCCCTGGGCGGCGCTTCGGCATAACGGGCGGCGAGAGTGGTGAGCGTGCCGGTGACGCACTCCTCGAACTTCTTGGTGATCTCGCGCGCCACCCCTGCGTCGCGGTCGCCCAAACCCTCGGCAAGCGCGGCCAGGCAGGCGGAGAGGCGCGGGCCCGATTCGTACAGCACCAGTGTCGCCTTGATCGCCGCCACTTCCGCGATGGCTTCCGCCCGCGCATGCGCCTTGCTCGGCAGGAAGCCGAGGAAGAAGAAGCGATCGGTGGGCAGCCCCGCTAGGGTGAGGGCGGCGATCGCGGCGCAGGGGCCGGGGATGGTCACCACGGTGTGGCCCGCCTCGCGCGCGTCCCGCACCAGCTTATAGCCCGGATCGGAGATCAGCGGCGTGCCCGCATCGGACACCAGCGCCACCGCCTCGCTCGCCATCCGCGCGATCAGGCCGGGGCGAACCGCGTCGGCATTATGATCGTGATAGGGTTGCATCGGCCGCTTCACGCCGATGTGGCGGAGCAACCCGGCGGTCACACGGCTGTCTTCCACTGCAACCACATCGGCTTGTGAGAGTATCATGCTGGCGCGCGGCGACAGGTCACCGAGATTGCCGATCGGGGTGGCGACGATATAGAGGCCGGGCGCAAGCGTGTTTTCCATCGGGGAGTGTCATGGCAGAGGGTAGCGGCAGATCGCAACCGGGGCGCTTCGCTCCTTTTCGTTGGGCCGTTGCCGGTCTTGCCCTGCTGGCCAGCGCGTGCGTGGCGCCGCGCGGCGGTCCGCCGCCGGTAACGACGGCACCGGCGGAGCGTCCGGCCGAACGCCCGACGCCGATCGCGCCTGGGCTGCCGCAGGATGTCGCTCGCCACCGCGTGGCGCTGCTGGTGCCGCTCAGCGGCAACAATGCCGGCCTCGGCAGATCGCTGCAGAACGCGACGCAGCTGGCGATACTCGATACGAACACCGATGCGATCCGCATAACCAGCTACGACACCGCCGGACCCGGCGGAGCCCAGGCGGCGGCCGAACGCGCCATCGCCGAGGGCAACAAGCTGATCCTCGGCCCCCTGCTCGCAGAGGATGCCCGAGCCGTGGCCCCCGCGGCGCGCAGAGCGCGGGTGCCGGTGCTCAGCTTCTCGAACGATTCGAGCGCGGCGGGTGGCGGCGTCTATCTGCTCGGCTATTCGCCCACGCAATCGATCGAGCGCGTCGTCGACTATGCCAAGGGCAACGGCATCACCAATTTTGCCGGGCTGATCCCCTCCGGCGTCTATGGTCAACGCGCCTCGACGGCGTTTCTGCGCGCGGTGGAAAGTGCCGGGGGCAAGGTGCTGGCAATGCAGAATTACGATGCGCGGCCGGGTTCGATGAACCAGGCGATCGCCAAGCTTGCGGGTGTTCCCTATCAGGCGATTCTGATCGCGGGCAGTGCGGGCACAGCGACGGTTGCGGTGCCGGTGCTTCGGCGCTCCGCCAACGGCAAGGCGGCGCGGGTGCTCGGCACAGAGTTGTGGAACACCGATTCGGCGATCGCGAGTCGCCCGGTGCTCAACGGATCCTGGTTCGCCAGCGTGCCCGACGGGGTATACCGGCAATATGCAACCAAGTACCGGAGCCGCTTCGGCGCCGCGCCCTATCGCCTTTCAGCGCTCGGCTATGATGCGGTGTTGCTGACGGTGCGGATCGCGCGCGACTGGAAGAACGGCACCGATTTTCCCGCGGCGCAGCTTTCCGATCGCGATTTCGGCGGGGTCGATGGCGCGTTCCGCTTCGGCCGCGACGGCATCGCCGCCCGCGCGTTGGAAGTGCAGGAAGTGCGCGACGGCACGATCGTCACCGTATCGGCGGCACCGGCGAGCGCGCAGTGAAGCGGGGCGGGCTCGTATCGGCCCGTCATGCGGTGCCGACGGACGCTTAGATCACCAGTTCGCGCAGGATGGCTTCGAGGACGGGCATGCCCGCTTCGGTGATCCGAAGCCGTGCGCCCTGCCGCGCCGCCAGGCCCCGCCGGACCAGCCGATCCATGGCCCCCGCGTCTACCGGCGCGACACCGCCGGCGAGCTGGGCAATTCGTTCGAGATCGACGCCTTCGCCCAGCCTGAGCCCCATCAGCAGCGCTTCGACGCCGCGCTCCTCGAGCGCCAACGCGTC
Source organism: Sphingomonas sp. ATCC 31555 (assembly GCF_000282895.1). Lineage (GTDB taxonomy): Bacteria > Pseudomonadota > Alphaproteobacteria > Sphingomonadales > Sphingomonadaceae > Sphingomonas. The sequence goes on along the minus strand of NZ_ALBQ01000014.1, from coordinate 1,581 downwards.
TTCGCGCTCGATGCCATGGCCGTTGCGATCGAGCGCGGCCAGCCAGTTTTCCGGCTTTTTGTGGCGCAGGGTCGCCAGGCCCTGGCGCCGGCCATGCGCGCCCGGGCCGACCCCGGCATAATCGCCGTAGCGCCAGTACGTGAGGTTGTGCCGGCTTTCTGCGCCGGGCTTGGCATGGTTCGATATTTCATAGGCGGGCAATCCCGCCGCGGCGGTGATCGCGCGGGTCGCTTCGAACAGGTCGGCGGCCGTGTCGCCGTCCGGGATCGTCAGCTGACCCTTGGCAGCCAGAGTGGCGAAGCGCGTGCCCGGCTCGATGGTGAGCTGATAGAGCGACAGATGCTCGGTTCCGAAGCCGAGCGCCCGCCGCAATTCCGCCTCCCATTCCGCCAGCGACTGGCCGGGCCGGGCATAGATCAGGTCGAAGCTGACGCGGGCGAAAGCATGCTGCGCGGTTTCCAGTGCCGCCAAACCTTCGTCGACCCCGTGCGCACGGCCAAGGAAACGCAGCGCCTCCTCGTCGAGCGCCTGTAGCCCCAACGACACTCGGTTCACGCCAGCGGCAGCGATGTCGGCGAACCGGGCGGCCTCGACAGAGGAGGGGTTGGCTTCCAGCGTGATCTCGATGCCATCCTCAAACGGCCAGGCCGCCGCCGCCGCGTCGATCACCGCGGCGACTGTGTCGGGCGGCATCAGCGAGGGCGTCCCGCCGCCGAAGAAGATCGATCCCAGGCGACGTCCCGGCAGCAGCGAGGCTTCCTGCGCGAGATCCGTAAGTAGCGCATCGCGCCACCGCGCCTGGTCCACCGTTTCGCGGACATGGCTGTTGAAGTCGCAATAGGGGCATTTGGACACGCAGAACGGCCAATGCACGTACAGTGCGAGCGGGGGGGCGGCGGCTGTCATGATCGGTGGGTAGCGGGAATCGAACGACTTTCAAAACTGGTTGCCAATCAAGTTTTTACCGCAGTGCAGCAGAAATTGGGCCCCACCGATCAGGCCCCAGTCCCTTTTCGTAAATCGGGTTCGAAGCGCAAACAGGGGCAGGTTGGAACGCTAAGGCGCCTCCCGCACCGGTATGTGCAAACAGTCATTTCTGGTGCGACCGGCAAACACACTACCAGCATGATTTAAGGCAGGAGCGGCGAGGGAACAAGGACGGAGACGCTTTGCCGCAATGCTTGTCGTCTGGCAGGCAACAGCGCCTTGTCGATCTTGGCCGCTGCGCCGCCGCTGCGCCCGGCGAGGTTGGGCACGCTGAAACGCATCGCCACGCCCAGCACCTGCGGCGCCTGCGAGAGCATCAACCCGTGCTCCTGCTGGAGCCACTGGATCATGCCCGTGCTAGCGGACTTCAGCGCTTCGTCGAGCGATCCAGCCTGGCCAATCACCATGATCTGGATCGGGGATTCCACCCGCTGCATCGCCACGCTGCGCCCTTTGATGACATAGACGGTGACTGTCACGTCCATCGATGTCTCCAGAGCATATTGTGCGCTCTCGCCGTCGCCCCGGAGTGCGTGGGCGCCGCGTTTACCAGTCGGGCAATCCTGAAATGGGCCAGCGAGAACCGGGTCGAGT
>NZ_ALBQ01000013.1 GCF_000282895.1 Sphingomonas sp. ATCC 31555 | reverse complement strand
CCTTCAGGCCGCCGGTCCAGTCCCACACGGCGGAAGCGCGCTCGAACGCGGCGCCATGGCCCGGATCGGCGCCCAGCCACGCGCGAAAGGCCGCATCGTCTTCCTGGGCGCGATCGTCTGCATGCAGCCGCGCCAGCCAGTCCGCCGCCTGCCGGTTCACCTCGTCCGGCTTGCCGCGGAACGTCACCTTACCAATTCTCCATCCAGTCCGTCAGCTGCAGCATCGCGCGAGCGATGTGCTTCTCGACGGCGCTCTGGCTGATGCCGAGTTCGTCGGCGATTTCGCGATATTTACGGCCCTCCAGCCGGTGCATCAAGAAAATCTCGCGGGTGCGGGGGCTGAGCTGCGCCACGCCGCCGCGCAGCCGCTCCAGCCGGTGGCGCGCGATCAGCGCTTCGTCCTGCAGTGGCGTGCCATCCGCCACCAGGTCGCAGGCCCGTTCGATCGAGGCGGGAATGCCGATGCGCCGTTCGCGGCGATAGGCGTCGAGCCCGCGATTGGCGGCCGCGCGGGCAAGCAGCGCTGCGGGATTTTCGGCGACGGTCTGGCGTTCGGCCAGGCGCAGCCAGGCGTCGTGCAGCAGATCCTCGGCATCGTCGCGCCGCGTCATGCGTGCGATCTGATCGCGCAGGCGCGCCCAGCTCGTGCCCAGCACGCCATGGCCGATCGCGTTCTGCTTCCCCTCCATAGCGTGGCCGCTATAACCTGTCTTATACCCTTTCGTGACAGATAGGCGGCAAACCGGTTACGTGACCAGCCGTTTCAGAAGCTGCCGCCCGCCTCGTTGAGCAGCGTGGAGATCGCGGTCAGCAGCTGCGCGGGCGCATAGGGCTTCTGCACCAGCACGCTCTTCGGCACGCCCTGCGCCGCCCAGTCCTCGCCGCTCTCCGCCGTCATGTAGACGACGGGCAGCGAAGGCTTCAATTCGCGGGCATGGCGCGCAACGTCCCAGCCGCTGGCGCCCGCGCCCAGCCGCACATCGGTCACCAGCCCGACAATGCGTTCGATATCGCTGTCCAGGATGCGCAGCGCGTCCGCGCCGTTGGTCGCATCGATCACCTCGAAGCCGCCATCCTCGAGCACGTCCTGCGCGTTGATCAGCAGCATCGGTTCGTCTTCTACCAGAAGGACGAGGATCGCGTTGGTCACATTGCTTCTTTCATGGGGTTTGAAGACCGGGACGACGCAGCAGCTGGTGCCCGTCTCGAGCGCTGTTTCTCTATAGCGATGCCGCCTGCGGCGCGGAAGTACGGGGTATCCCTGCCAAAGCTTTCATCCAGCAGCAGTTTTGCCCGATCCTACGACCAGACAATAGTTTCGTCGGCAGCCTCAACCTGTACCACAGGTCAGTGGACATCCGCTTAACGCCGTCAGTCGCCCGCCACCCGCGGGCCCGGCCATTCGGCGCGCGGATCGTCGCAGACCAGCGTCATCCCGACACCCTCGGTCGCGCGCAGCGGCAGCGCTTCGCCGTCGAACTCGTCGAGGCAGAAGAGGTTTACGCCGAAATGGTCCGGCGCGGCGCGCTTGCGGTGGAAGACATAGATGCCGCAGTGGCGGCAGAAATGATGCTGCGCGCGCCGGCTGTTCCACTGATAGGTCGCCAGCAGATCCTCCCCCGCATCGATGCTGAGCGCGGCTTCGGGCACCTTCACCATCACCGCGTTGCGCTTGACGCACAGCGAACAGTCGCAGGTCGTCCGTTCGACCGGATCGGACCGCACCGTGAAGCGGACGCCCCCGCAATGGCACGATCCGCGATGCACGCCCACCATCCTGCACGTTCCTTTCGACTGAAGCGACCCGCGCCGACGCGAGCGCGCGCAGCGTGCCGCGGCCAGCGCGAGAGGTTGTCGTGCAGGCCGGGGCAATGATACGCTCGCGTCATGGAACTGACCTTCACCAAGCGCGCGGGCAAGTTCGACGAACTCTCCATTCGGCGGGGCGATGCGGCCCCGGAAACGATCGCCTGTCCGAAGCAGGGCATCCTCCCGCACGACATGATCCATTATGCCGTCGAAAGCGTGCTCGGGCACCGCGGCTTCCTTTCGCTCGTGCAGGCGGGGCAGGCGGCGGATTTCGGGACGAACGGCGGCGACAGCGAAGCCGCGATCGAGCGCCTCGTCGAGACATTCCAGGCGGAGATGTGGGGCGGGCGCGTTCCCGCCGACGACCTGATCGCCACCTATGCCCATGCGTGCGAGGCGCGGGGGCATGGCGTCGCCGCGATCACCCGCGCGGATGTCGACGCGATCCGCCGCACGCTCGAATCGCTGACTGCGCAATGGGCGGCGGTGCCGACCAACGGGACGCTGACCCTGCGATTCTGAGGTGCCGGCCGGGGGGGGCTCCGCTTTGCCGTTTCGCCGGTTCGTGCGTTCGGGTTGCAACGCAAAGGAGACGCGCATGAATCCGACCCGCATTCCCGGCAACGAACCCGATCCCGGCGACATGTCCACCGATCCGCTTGCCCCCCCGTCCGACCCACCGGAGCGGCACGATCTGCCGGACGACGCCGAAGACCTGGGCGACTTCGCGTAACGCCATGCCTTCGGGTGCGGTTCTTGCTGCGCCCGCGCGGGGCCCATAGGATCGGCGGGCGCTATCGATCGGGAGACCAAGATTGTTCTTGCTCGCGTTGCTGCTGCAATCCTCGCAGCCTGCTCCTGAGAGCGCCCGCCCCGCGCTGCCACCGTTGCACGGCGGCCCGGCGGAAATGACCTGCCCGGTGGGCGGCGAGCGCTTCTCCGCCTGGCAGCCCGCCATGTACAGCACCTATGGCGAGCGGCCGGATGGAAAGCCCTATAGCTATCTGCCCTTCCCCTTTCCGTTGCCGGAGTGCCCGAGCAACAAGCTCATCGTTTTCGGGAAATTCTCGACGCAGGAAACGGCGGCGCTGGCGCAGGCGATCGCCACGCCCGCGTACAGGCAGTTGATCGGTGCGGAGACGAGCTATTACCGCGCCTATTGGCTGTCGACGAAGCTCGGGCGGCCAAGGCGCGAAAGCCTCGGGCTGCTGCTCTCCGCAATCTGGCAGGTTTCTCCGGATGCGGCGGAGAAGGCGCCGAGCCGGGCGGAGGACGCCCGGCGGCGGCGCTATCAGGCGCTACTGGTGCGGGAGGTGCAGCGCTTGGGCCCTGCGGTCGCCCCGCAGGACCGCGCCTTGCTGCAAGCCCGCGCCGCCAATGCAGCCCGCGAAATGGGCGCGTTCCGCGAGGCCGAAGCGCTGCGCGTCCAGGCGATGGCATCGCTGGCGGGCCTTTCCGACAAGCGCGGATGGGACGGCTATCTCTTCCGGCTCGACGCCGTGATTGCGCGCCGGGACAGCAGCATCGAGCCGCTGGACATGATCCCGGAGCAGCAGGCCGCCAGCATCTGCGAACGCGCACGGCCATCGAACGCGTTCGATCGCGCCGTCTGCGCAAGAGTCCAGAGCGGTGCGGCGAAAGAGAGGCCCCGGTAAGCCGCGGGCGTACCGTTAGCCGGCGGGCTTGTCGACCTCCACGATCGCCTCGACTACCTGTGTCGGCACGCATAGTGGAACAGATGGCCCTGCGCCGGCACCTTGCGGAGCTCCACCTCGCGAAGCTCGCGCGCAAAGCGCTCGGTATGCGGGGCCAGGTGCGCGACCAGATATCCCTCGCCCGCCATCACGATGATGGGAAGGTCGAGCTCGCCATAGCGCTGGCTGAGGTCGATTGCCGCGGGCACCATGTCCTGAGCTTGGTTTATGCCACGCTGCATCGATGTACCGCGGCCCCTCGGTCATCCATGCGTTCGCTGCGGTGACGGCAGGTGAAGGAGTTTGGCCTCCACGAACGCATCCGAAGCGACTGGGGGCGTGCCGCTGCCTCCGCACTATTTCGCTGATCCATGTTGAACGGCGCAACGGATGCGATCCCAGCGCATTCGGAAGGTGTGCGCGCATGCGCTGCCAAGCGGATAGCGCCTTCTTCGGGCCAGCCTCGGAGCTTCCGCCCTTCAGCGATTCCGGAGGAGAGACCACGTGAATACAGGTAGAACCCCGCAAAGCACCGCCAAGATCGCCGGACGCCCGATCCACCCGATGACGGTGGCGCTCCCGATTACGCTGCTCGTCATCACCTTCGTGTGCGACGCGCTCTACACCTTCACGGGCGAAACGCTGCTCGCGACCGTCGCGCTATATGCGCTGGGCGCCGGCATCGTGTTTGCCGCGCTGGCCGGCGTGTTCGGCTTCATCGACTATTTCGGCAGCCGCGAGATTCGCAGCCTGCGCGCCGCGCATATTCACATGATCGGCAACACGGTCATCCTCCTGCTCTCGATCGTCAATTTTCTGCTGCGCTACGGCGCGGCCGAGCCGGTGCCGACCAGCGGCCTGATCCTGTCCACGATCGTGTTCGTGGCGATCCACGTGACCGGCTGGATGGGGTGGACGATGGTCTATCGCCACGGCGTGGGCGTGAATACCGCCCGCATGCACGGATGAGCAGGCCCGCTGCCTCGCAGCGACGTGCGGGCGGCATGGTCCTGCCCGCGATGATCGTGGGTGTCGGGCTTAGCGGCTTTTTCGACGGCATTCTGCTGCACCAGGTGCTGCAATGGCATCATCTGCTCAGCCTGGTGCCGGGCGCGCCATTTCACGACATCGGCACACAGGTCCTGGCCGACGGCCTGTTCCACGTCCTGATGTATCTGGTCACGGCCACCGGCTTGTGGCTGTTCTGGCGCCGCCGGGATCGGCTCGCACCGGAGGCGGGCGGATGGCGCGCCGTGGCGGGTGGCGGCCTTGTCGGATTTGGGCTGTGGAACATCGTGGACGTCGGCTTCTTCCACTGGATCCTCGGCATCCACCGGATCCGCGTGAACGTGCCCGATCCGCTGGTGTACGACGTTGCATGGCTGGCGGCGCTAGGCCTTGTCCCGCTGGGAATCGGGTGGTGGCTGCTGCGCGCGCCCGCTCGGTCTCCGCGCGGCGCGGGCGCGGCATCGTTGTTCCTCGCTGCGCTGGCGCTGCTGGGTGGCGGCCTTGCGGCGCGTCCCGCGCCCGATGCGCGCACAGCCCTGGTGTTCTTCGGCCCTGGAACGTCGGCGGGCGCGGCGCTGAACATCGCGATCGCGGCAGACGTGCGGCTTGCTTGGCTCGATCCGCGCGGCCGGATGATCGCGGTATCGCTGGCGGATCCCGGAGCCGAGCAGCGCCTGTACCGCGCGGGTGCGCTGCTCGTCACGCGCTCTCCGCTTCTCGCCGGCTGCGCCACGGCGCTGTCGGTGTGACCCGCCATCCGCATCTACATACGCGCACAGGGGAATGTCATGGATCGGAACCGGCAGAAGATGGGCGGTAGGGGCGCAGCGGCGCTCATTGTCGGCGCCCTTGGCGGGTTCATTCTCGGCCTTGTCTTGTTCATCCTCTTTGGGGTCGAGACTTCGCTCTACGGCGTGTTGCCCTTCGTCCTTGTCGGAATCGCGGCGGGCGGCCTTGCCGGTGCGCTCTGGGCTGGAAGCAGGGGTCGCAGCGGCGGGTAACATGGGTTCGTACCGCAGCCGAAATCCTCTTAACCTGGGTATTTCCGGCCAGAAAAGCAGGAACTTGGCGGCCGAACCGCGGTTCGGCGGGCTGGGTGCCCCATGCAGATGCGGGCGGGCGTAGCAGGCTGAAAGAGGTTCCGAATTGGCGACGCTGACGATCCAACCACCGGCCGAGGCTGTCAGTCCTATCCTGGTCGCATTGCGCGACGCGCTGGCGCAGTTTCGGGATGCGCCGCTCGCGACCTTCGACATCGCCGATCTCTCGGTGGAGGTACTGGCGGCGGGTGATCCGGTATGGGCGATTGTCAGACGCTGCCCCAGGCGACCAAGATGGTGCGCCGGAGCGGCAAGGTGGTGATCGTCGGCGGGTTCGACGAAGGCGAGACGACGATCCCGCTCGAATGGCAGCGCATCCAGATGAGCGAGATCCAGATCCTGCCCAGCGCCAGTTTCGCGATGCACGATATCTACCGTGAACAGGGAATGGTGCTCGATTTGGTCGCCCAGGGTCGGCTCGATGTGAAGAAGCTGATCACGCACCGCTTTCCGCCCGACCGGATCAACGAAGCGTTCGACACTGCCCGGGCAAAGCACGAGACGGGCGCCGTGTTCGTGGCGATCACCATCGAATGATCGGTGCGGCCGGCTACACGGCAACGCTTTGGGCGGGCAGCTATGCGTCCAGGGGTGGCTGCGGGCTGTACCCGTTGCTGCGCGCCGGATCCGGTCTGTGGCAGGTCGGCGCTCCGTTCGAAGGTGCGCAGAATGCCTCTTTCGGTGTCCGGTCCAGCCGACATGGGCACCAATATCTGGTGGACGAGCAGGGCGGAGCCATCGGCGTTTACCGGCATGATCGCGGCTGGAAGCAGATCGCGCGCTTCGCGACCGGCGGCACTGAGCCATGCTATGTCGCGCTCGATCCGGGGGAGACCCGGTTGGCGGTGGCAAACTATGGCAGCGGCACCGCCGCTCTATTCGCGCTCGACCCGGCCACCGGCCTCCCCATCGGCGCGCCCGATCTTCGCATCAACATCGGCAGCGGCCCGAATGCGGACCGGCAAGAGGGGCCGCATGCGCACTGCGTCGTCTTCGGTCCCGCCCGGGACTGGCTCCACCATGTTGACCTCGGCACCGATCAGATCACCGCGACCAGCCTCGCCGCGGGCGGCGGCGAGGCGCGGTGCGCCTTCGCGGCACCGCCGGGCAGCGGCCCGCGCCACCTGGTGTTTCACCCGAGCGGCGCGTTCGCGTTCCTGGTTAGTGAATTGGCGAGCACGCTGACGTTGTTCGACGTCGACGGTCCGCTGCTCCGGCCGCGACAGTGCCTCTCGACGCTTCCCGGCAGCTATGCCGGCGAGAGCCTTGGCGGCCATATCGGCCTCAATGCGGCCGGCGACCGCGTCTATGTCACCAACCGCGGCCATGACAGCGTGGCGAGCTTCGCGTTCGACGGCGCGCAACTGTCGCTGCGCCAGCATCTGCCGAGCGGAGGCAGGTCGCCGCGCTTCTTCCTGCTTTGCGAGGCGGAGCGGTGGATGTTCGTGGCTCATGAAGAAAGCGGCACCGTGACGGGCTTCCGCCTGCGCAGCGACGGTACGCTCGAACCCACCGATCTCGCTCTCGCCGTGCCTGGGGCCGTCACGCTCTTTACCGCCTAAGCGAACGGGCTAGCCGTGGACGGATGCGCATGTCGACAACGAACCGCTCGGCTTACCCTACGCGCCTTGGCCGCAATATCGCGTCCAGTCTGCGCGCCGGCAGGTCTAGCGGCGCCAGATGCGGGTATCGGTGGCCCGGGCAATCGGCGATCGTGACTCGCCGCTCTCGCTTGCCGGTGCGTACCAGCAGTTCCAGCGGCCCCCGCGCCGCCGCGACCGCGTGGCGCAGGACTTCCGGCGAGAAAGGCTCGCCCGCTACCTCGACCAGCGCCGATCCGGCGGTAAGCCCCGCGGCGAAGGCGGGGCCTTCCCACAGGACCTCGCGCAGCACCCCGTCCTCTCCCACCGTGAACCCCAGCGAGAAGGACAGGTTCAAATTGCCCGCGATCCGTTCCATGTTCGCCCAATAGGCGCTGGGTTCGGTGCGATAGACTAGCCGATAGCCACCACGCTCGATGCCGGCGAGCGGCGCGCCTTCGTGCTTGCCGTCCACCTTGGGGACGAAGAAGCTGTGCCAGTCGAACGGCGCCAGCTGCTCCAGCGCGGCGACGACATCCTCGAACACATAGGTCCGCGTGTCCCAGTCGCCTTCAGCATCGCCTCCGAAGAAGGTGCGCGCGAAATCGTCCAGCGAGCGGGCCTCGCCGCTGCATTCGCGGATGCGCGTGTCCACATCGAGCCAAACGAGCGCGCCTTCCGAATAATAATCTTCGCTGCGCTGCCAGCTTGGCCAGGGCAGCGGCGCGCGTGCTGCGATGATCGGATCGCGCGTGGTGTCGCTCATCGGCCGCCAGCGGCTGCCGGCGCGGACCGCATGGGTGGCGGCCGTCAGCGCGAGCGCGCCCAGCGCATGCTCCGGTGCCCACAGGCCCGAACGCGCGCAAAGCACGCGATCCCAATATTGGGTCTGCCCCTCATACACCCACATCAGGCTGTTGCCGATCGGGCGATCAAAGCTCGGGGTCCAGGAATCGGCGCCGCGCCGGTGCTTGCCGTTCCAGCTATGGACGAATTCGTGGGGAATTGTGTCGCGGCGCGAGAAGCTGTCGTCCCACGCGGTGAAATAACCGGGCAGCGTCGCCGCCTCGCAGGAGCGATGATGCTCCACGCCGATGCTGTCGATCGTGTCGCTCAGCGCGAACAGCACTTCATACCGGTCGAATGGTCGCGTCCCGAACAGCAAGTCCGCCTCGCGTATCAGCGCGCGGTGTGGCGCGATCTGTTCGGGCGTTGCGGCAATCTGGTCACGGCTCTCGCCTGCCATAGCCAGATGCACCTGGCCCCCGTCGTCCAGCGGAACGCGGCGGAAATGGCGCCCGGCAAGCACTGGCGAATCGACCAGCACGTCCAGTGGCACCGGTGGAAAGCGTACGCAGGCGTCGTGGCAGGTGCCCTCGATCGCGCAGCCATGGTGCCAGCCGTCGGGCAGGCGCAGGCTGGCTGCCACTTCGATCCGCCGGGCGAAATAGCCTGCCGGATAGAGCACCACGGTGTTCCATTGCAGCATCAGCAGGTCGGGGCTCACCACCACGCGGCCCTGCGCCGGATCGGTGGGCGAGAGGAACTGGAACCGGATTTCGATCCCGTCGACGCCTTCCGGCACGTCGACGCGAAAGGCGTGGACGTTCACCGGATGGCGCTGCCAGCGCAAATCCTTGCCGCCGCCCTCGATGGCGAGGCCGGCGAACAGCTCGATCGGCGCCTGGGGCGCGTGATAGCCGGGCAGCCATTGCGGGAAGAGCAGAGTGCATTCTCCCGGCCCCGAAACGGGAATCGTCTCGTGCACCTGGAAGATTCGCCGTTCGACATCGCGTGCGTCGACCCGGAGGCGGATCGTGCCCGGGTAAGGCACGTCTGCCGGTGCGGCGACAGGGGCGGGTTCCGGTACGGGCCGGGGCAGCTCGCACGGCGCCATCAGGAGATCTGCCGGACGAGATCGGCGAGCAGAATCCGCGCCACGGGCTGATGATCTTCGTCTTCGATGTCGAGGGTGCCATGTAGTGCGATCGGTGCGCGACGCACTTGGTTGTGCAGCAGCGTGCGGCCCACCTGGTGCGCAGCAATCAGCGCCCGGCGAAGATCCGGCAGATCGTGCTGCTCGCTCAGATGATCGATGTTGTTGGGGGTGCGGAAGCAGAAATGATAGTTAGGCATCATATTGAAATGCAGGGGATTTCCCGCAGTTTCGCGACTTGATTTGATTTATCGATTTCGTCAGTCGGCCATGATCCCGGCGGCAACGACGATTGACAAGCTCCGGAGATCATGGCTGTTTAGCGATATGGGGATGGCGATCTCCCCACGAGGCGTCAGCCAGAGAATCGCGTCCAGCAAGAACACGCACAAGGGACGCGGCATGCCTGCTTCGAACGCCATCACGCCGGATAAACTCGCTCGCCTGGTCGGATCGCCCGGTGCCCCGCGCATCATCGATCTGCGCGGAACCCCTGCGCATGCCATTCCGGGATCGGTTTTCCCGCCACACCCCAGCCCGGCACAATGGAACCATCCGGCAGGGCTGGCCGCGGTGATCGTCGATGCGGCAGGCGGCGGATCGGCTATCGCCGCCGCGGCGATACTGCGCAGTGAGGGCGTGGCGGCGGAGGTGCTGGAAGGTGGATTCGAGGCATGGGCGGCGGCGGGGCTGCCGACGGTCTCGCTTGCCCATCTGCCGCCGCGCCATCCGGACGGCCGCAGCTGGTGGGTCACGCGCGCGCGGCCGAAGGTCGATCGCATCGCCTGCCCGTGGCTGATCCGACGCTTTGTCGATCCCGATGCGCGCTTCCTGTTCGTCGCGCCGGCGGCGGTGCTGACGGTCGCGGTCGAGCAGCGGGCAGAGCCGTTCGACATTACGGGCGAGGGCGTCTTCTGTAGCCATCGCGGCGAGCGCTGCACCTTCGATGTTATGGTGGAAGCGTTCGGCCTGGCGACGCACGCGCCGCTGGCCCGGCTGGCGGAAATCGTGCGCGGGGCCGACACCGATCGGCTGGACATCGTGCCCGAGGCGGCAGGATTGCTGGCCATCTCGCTCGGCCTCTCGCGCCTCCACAGCGATGATCACGCGCAGCTCGAAGCGGGGACGGCAGTCTACGACGCGCTGTATCGCTGGTGCCGCGACGCACAGGGGGAGAAGCACGACTGGTCCTCCCATCTGCCCACTCGCGGCAAGGTGCCGGCATGATGGCGGTGCCCGGCGGTGCCCAGGGCGCGGGCCGGCCGCAGCCGGTCTCGCTCCGCCAGGCTTTCTGGGTATGGCTTCGCATCGCCGCGCTGTCGTTCGGCGGTCCGGCGGGCCAGATCGCGGTGATGCATCGCATTCTCGTCGAAGAGAAGCGATGGATCGGCGAGCAGCGTTTCCTGCATGCGCTCAATTATTGCATGTTGCTGCCGGGTCCGGAGGCGCAGCAGCTCGCCACCTATATCGGCTGGCTGATGCACCGCACGCGCGGCGGCATCGTCGCTGGGGGGCTGTTCGTGCTGCCGGGCGCGGTCGCGATCATGGCGTTGAGCTGGATCTATGTACTCTATGGTCGTGTCGGCGCAGTGTCGGCGCTGTTCTTCGGGCTCAAGGCCGCCGTGCTGGCGGTTGTGCTCCAGGCGGTGGTGCGTATCGGCGGTCGCGCGCTGAAGACGACCCCCGCGCGCGTGTTGGCGGCGGCGGCCTTTCTGCTTCTCTTCTTCGTCGGCGTGCCGTTTCCGCTGATCGTGCTCGGCGCCGGGCTGATCGGCTGGTGGTCGGCGCGGGCGGGCGGCACGGCGTTCCGCGGCGGCGGCCACGGCGCGTCGAAGGGCGCGACCGTCGCCGATGCCGAAACGCTGCTGGGCGAGGAACTGCCGGCGCACGCCAAGCCGAGCTGGCGCGAAACGCTGCGGACCGCGCTGCTATGGCTTGCGCTCTGGCTCGTCCCGGTCGCGCTGCTGCTGCTCGCGCTGGGCCCCGATGACGTGTTCAGCCGCATCGCTACCTTTTTCTCGACCATGGCGACGGTCACTTTCGGTGGTGCCTATGCCGTGCTTGCCTATGTCGCGCAGCAGGCGGTGGAGGACTATGGCTGGCTCACCCCCAAGGAGATGCTGGACGGGCTCGGCATGGCGGAGACGACGCCGGGGCCGCTGATCATGGTGCTGCAGTTCGTCGGCTTTCTGGGGGCCTTCCGCGATCCCGGCGGACTGTCGCCGCTGCTGGCGGGTACGTTGGGCGGCCTGCTCGCGACCTGGGTGACGTTCGTGCCCTGCTTCCTCTGGATCTTCTTGGGCGCGCCCTTCATTGAGCGGCTGCGCGGCAATGCCGCCGTCGCGGGCGCACTGTCGGCGATCACCGCGGCCGTTGTGGGCGTCGTGCTGAACCTCGCGGTCTGGTTCGGGCTGCATACGCTGTTCCGCGTGACGACCTCCGTCGCCTGGGGTCCGCTGCGCTTCGATACGCCCGTGCTGACCAGCATCGATCCGGCGGCGCTCGTCCTGGCGCTGGGTGCGGGCTACGCGGTTTTCATGACGCGCGCCGGCGTCATCACCACCCTTCTGGCGACATCGGCCGCCGGCCTCGCCTTGTACAGCCTTGGAGCGATCCGGTGATGATTTTTCTGATGATGCGTGCCCGGCTTGCGCTGCTGGGCGGCCTGGCCCTGTCGCTTGCGGCGACACCGGCGCTTGCCGAGGAAGACGCGCAGGCATGGGCCGGCGTGATCGCGTCCGGCCCGGTCCGCGGCGATCTGTTCCTCTGGCTGGAAGGTCAGGCGCGCGCCACCGACGACGTCGGCGGCGGCAGTCAGTTCATCCTGCGCCCGGCGATCGGCGCCCGGATCGGACGCGATGCGCACGCGGTGGCTGGCTATGCCTATGTCCGCACCGATCCGGCGAATGGCGGGGTCAGCCGCGAGCATCGCCCATGGCAGCAGATCCAGTTCGCGCCGTTACGCCTCGCCAATGGGGCACCGCTGGTGATCAGCCGCACGCGGCTGGAACAGCGCATGGTGGAAGGACGCGGAGGCACCAGCTGGCGCCTCCGCCAGTTCGTCCGGCTGCAGGTGCCGGTGAAAGGCGCCGGTGGCGTGCAGCTGGTCGCGTTCAGCGAAGGCTTCTTCAACCTCAACGCCACACGCTGGGGCATCCGCGACGGCGTCGACCAGTGGCGCAACTTCGTCGGCGCCGGTTTCCCGGTGCTGCCGCGCGCGCGGCTCGAGCCCGGCTATCTGAACCAGCGCATCGCCCGCCGGGGGCAGGACCGGGTCAACCACATCCTCAGCGCCACGCTGTTCGTCCGGCTCTAAGCGCGGGCGGATAGCGCCAGAATGCGCATTGGCGCGTGCGCAAGCGCGCGACGAGGCGTGCCGCCGTCTCCGCCCACCGGTGCGCGAGCCTCGCGCTGGATACCGGAGTGGGCTGGTCCGGACGCATCCCCGACCTGACCGGAACAGCGCTGCTTCGCGGGGTCGACGCAGTGGCGAATGGATCGGCATCGCTACCACTTGATATAACCGGCAAAACCATCTGTCGTTCATTACTCTGATTAATCAACCACAACCAGACGGCTTCAGCGCTGTCTCGCAGGAGTGCGGGTCCAGGACGCGCGATCAGCGATCAATTCCGTGCCGAGAATGCCACAGTTTGCGGCAAATGCTGCACTCACTGTGCATCTTTTGAGCTGGGATGGCTTGCACCCTACGACTTTGGTGGTAGTAAAAGTCTGAGTAATCGGCGACGACAGAGCGCCTTGCGATGAACCTACAGTCGATGGGGAGGATACCGATGGTATCGAAATTGCTTTTCCTGACGTCCGTTTCCGTAGCGTCGATGGTCGCCGGCGGCCAAGCTCAGGCGCAGGCGGAATCGAGCGTTTCCGTCGCCGCGCCGCAGGAATCCGGCGTTGCCGACGCAACGGCGCAGGACCAGGTGAACGACGAGATCGTCGTCACCGGCGTCCGCGCGTCGATCGTCGGTGCCATCAATCGCCGCCGCGAATCGGTGCAGATCGTCGACTCGGTCGTGGCCGAGGACGTCGGCAAATTGCCCGACAACAACGTGATCGAGGCGCTGCAGCGCGTCACCGGCGTCCAGGTCACCGATCGCGGCCAGGCAGAGGCGGGCGGCATCCAGATTCGCGGCCTGCCCGACGCGCTGACCACGCTGAACGGCCGCAACATCTTCACCGCCGCCGGCCAGTCCTTTGCGCTGCAGGATGTGTCGGCGAACCTGATCAAGCGCGTCGACGTGTACAAGACGCGTGCCGCCGACCAGATCGAGACCGGGCTTGCCGGCCAGGTCGATGTGGTCACGCGCCGTCCGTTCGATTTCAAGGGCTTTGCCGTGTCGGGCCTGGTGCGCGGCATCTATGATCAGGAAGCGGACAAGTTCAATCCGAACGTCGCGCTGCTGCTCAGCGATCGCTGGCAGACCGGGATCGGCGAAGTCGGCCTGCTCGTGAACGGCAGC
Source organism: Sphingomonas sp. ATCC 31555 (assembly GCF_000282895.1). Taxonomy (GTDB): domain Bacteria; phylum Pseudomonadota; class Alphaproteobacteria; order Sphingomonadales; family Sphingomonadaceae; genus Sphingomonas. The sequence goes on along the minus strand of NZ_ALBQ01000013.1, from coordinate 177,384 downwards.
TATACCCGCCAGAAATTCCGGACGATGTCGACCACGGCGGGCGCCTTCGTGCCGTTCGCGACGCTCACCCCGCCCGCCGGCACGGGGCTTACCGGCTTCCAGCGGATCTTCCCGGCGCCGCGCAACCCCACGACCGGGCAGTTCATCAACACGCCGGGCCTGGGCAACTGGGAAGTCGGCACCGAAACCGGCCTTTCCACCGCCCCCGGCGCGACGATCAACGTCAACGGCGTCGCCACGCCCTATTGGCTGGCGCGCGACGCGGTGTTCAGCTCCGACCTGTACGGCAAGCGCGAGCGCCCGTCGGCCAACGCCGCGCTGCAATGGTCGCCCAACAGCAGCTCGGTCTACACCGCCGAAGTCTTCTATGCGGGCTTCCGTGGGGAGACCTATAACAGCCTGCAGTTCAGCTTCGTCGATTTCTGGGCCAATCCGCAGGCGCCGACGCTGTACGAAGGCACGAACATCGTGAAGTCGCGCGTCGCGAACGACGTCTATGGCTTCAACAGCGGCGACTATAACCGCAGCCAGACCGACAGCTTCGTCTATGCCCTGAACGGCAAATGGGATCTCGGCAGCCGCGGCGGCATCGTCGCCGACCTCGCCTATCAGACCAGCAGGAACAAGACGGCGTTCTTCGCCATGCGCACCGATCGCGTAGCCAGCCGCATCACCACCGATTTCAACGCGGGCGGCGGCATTCCGTCCTATCATTTCGACAATGACGCGCTGCTCACCGACGCCCGGGTGTGGAATGTCGGCGAACTCTACGACAACGAGAATCGCGACAAGGGCAGCGCCTTCACCGCAATGCTCGACGGCCATTATGGCTGGGACGAGGGCTTCCTGCGCCAGATCAAGGCCGGGTTCCGCTATGATGCCCGCCGCGCCTCGAGCGATCTCCGCACCGCCGATGCCGCCGCCCTGCGACGGCCGCTCGCCAGCCTCCCGGCCGGATCGACCTTCACCAATTCGGACTTCTTCAAGGGGCGCGCCGACGTGCCGACGAGCTGGGTGAACGTCAACGGCTACTACATCTACGACAATGCCGACGAGATCCGTCGCCTGTACGGCCTGAAGACCTCCGACCAGCTGACGCTAACCCGCGTGTTCGACGTCGATGAGAAGACGACCGCCGCCTATGTTCAGGCGGATGGGCAGCTGATGATTTTCGGGCGTCCGCTCAACCTGCAGGGCGGCGTGCGCTTCGTGGCGGTGGATACCGACGCGGTGTTCGTCGATCGCTTCCGCAACAACGCCGTGTCGCGCGCGTCGCCGGGTTCGGACCGGTTCCTGCCCAGCTTCACCGCGCGCTACGAGATCACGCCCAATCTGCGTGCCCGCTTCAACTATGGCGAAACGCTGCGGCGGCCGGGCTTCGGCAGCATCAATCCCAATTTCTCGCTCACCGGCGATCTGACCGGCGTCGGCTTCGGCACCGGATCGGCGGGCACCGCCAACCTCCAGCCGACCACGTCGAAGAACTATGACGTTGCGCTGGAATGGTATTTCGGCCGCAACAGCGCGCTCACCGTCACCGGCTTCCGCCGCGACATCGAAGGGCTGGTGGTGCCGATCAGCCAGCTGGAAATCATTCCGAACAACGGCATCGTCGCCGGCGCGACCAACAATTTCGTGATCAGCCGGCCGGCCAACGCCTCCAACGGCGTGCTGAAGGGGCTGGAAGTCGGGCTGACCTATTTCCCGACCTACTTCCCGTCGGTGCTGAACGGCCTCGGCTTCCAGGGCAGCCTCACGCTTCTGGACTCGAGCCAGAATGTGCCGATCTACAACAATGCCGGGCAGCAGACCGGCGAGCAGCAGTCGAGCTTCTTCGGCGTGTCGGACCTCTCGTACAACGCCACGCTGGCTTATGATAACGGGCCGATCGGCGCGCGCCTTTCCTATGTGTATCGCAACGCATGGCAGGTGCGGAACGAGGCGCGGCTGTTCGCCAACCCGTTGGGTGTGTGGCGCCGGGCGGAAGCGACGCTGGACTTCCAGCTGACCGCGCGGATCACCGATCGCCTGGGCCTGACCTTCGATGCGGTGAACCTGACGCGCACCAAGCAGCAGGAATATTATCGCTTCGGCGAGGTGGGCGACCAGGATCGCTTCAACCTCGGCACGGTGCTGATCCCCCGCACGTTCGCGATCGGGGCACGCTACAGCTTCAACTGACCTTCAGGCGGGCGGACCCAACGGTCCGCCCGTTTTTCATCTGCAAGGAATTGCCCGTGAAGCGTATCTCTTCGCTTGCGTTGCTGCTGCTCGCCTCCGCTTGTGGCGGGGGCGGCGGCACGCCCGCTTCGTCGGTGGTCGTGGTGCCCAGCCCGACCCCGTCGCCAACGCCCAGCCCCACGCCCACGCCGTCGCCGACGCCGTCCCCCGGCCCCACAGGAGCGATCGTGCTCAGCGGCAACATCAGCGCGGCGCACGATCCGGGCATTCTGAAGGACGGCGATACCTATTATCTGTTCACCACCGGCAATGCCGGCGATGTAGAAGGGCTGCTGGCCCTGCGCACCTCCACCGATCTACGCAACTGGACCTGGCACGGCGGCAGCTATGCCGCGCTGCCGGCCTGGACGCGCACCGCAGTCCCGGGTTCTACCGGCATGTGGGCGCCCGACATTTCGAAGGTCGGCAACCAGTATCGCCTCTATTACTCCATCTCTACCTTCGGCAGGAACCAGTCGGCGATCGGCCTGGCGACCGCGACCAGGATCGATCCCGTGGCTCCCGCCGCCAACTGGGTCGATCAGGGGCCGGTGATCCAGTCGCAGACGAGCGATGACTTCAACGCGATCGATCCGATGGCCTTCACCGATGCCGATGGTCGCGCCTGGCTCGTGTTCGGCAGCTTCTGGACGGGGATCAAACTGATCCGGATCGATGCCGCCACCGGCATGCGGCTGGCCGGCGACGCCGCTCCACGCGCGCTAGCGCAGCGGCCCTTTCCGGGCGCTGTGGAGGCGCCGCATATCATCCGACGCGGCAATTTCTACTATCTCTTCGTGTCGTTCGACACCTGCTGCCAGGGCGCCGCCAGCACCTACAACACGGTGGTCGGCCGGGCGTCGTCGCCGGAAGGGCCGTATGCCGACCGCGAGGGTCGGGCGATGCTGCAGGGCGGCGGCTCGGTCGTGCTAACCAACGGTCAGGGCGAGGGCGGGCGTTTCGTCGGCCGCGGCGGCGCATCGATCCTGCAGCAGAGCGACGGCGACTACATCGTGTACCATGCATACGATACGCAGCGGAACGGGCTGCCGACCCTACAGATCCAGCGCCTGTCCTGGACGACAGACGGGTGGCCCGTCGCACAATAGCCGGCCGGCAGGACTGCTATTTGTCCGAGTGTCGACGTTTTGTGTCAGACCATAAAGCGATTGATAAGCGCACGAACAAGCAGTTGCCTGTTCGTGCGAAGCCAAATATGTCCGAGTAAACGGGCAGGGCGAGACCCTTGGCGGGTTCGTCGAGCATGAGGAAACAGGATGAGCTTACGCCTAATGCAGCATCGGGATGCCGACGGAATCGTTCGCGTGATTGCTGCCCAGGGAAGCCGCGCGGCCGTCGTTCCCGGGGTGGCCAGCGTGCGCGATCTGGCAATGCGCGCAATTGCCGCCGGGCAGGGTCTCGCCCAGGAAGTGGCAGCGGCGGGCGAAGGTGCTGCGATTGACCTGCAGGCCGAATTCGTAGCCGGGCGGTTTATTGCGCCGATCGGGCATGACGATCCGGCGCATCTGGTGATGGCGGGCACCGGGCTCACTCATCTCGGCTCGGCGGAGGGGCGCGACAAGATGCATCGCGATGCGGCTGCGGCCGAAAAGCCCACCGATTCCATGCGCATGTTCCTGGAAGGGATTGACGGCGGCAAACCCGCCCCGGGCATCGTCGGCCAGCAGCCCGAATGGTTCTACAAGGGCGACGGTTCGCAGCTCGTCGGTCCGGGCGCGCCGTTGACGATGCCTGCCTTCGCCCAGGATGGCGGCGAGGAACCCGAACTGGCCGGCATCTATCTGATCGGGCCCGATGGCACGCCGCACCGCCTGGGCCTGTGCCTCGCCAACGAGTTCAGCGACCATGTCACCGAACGCCATAACTATCTGTGGCTGGCCCATTCGAAGCTGCGCCAGGCGTCGCTCGGGCCGGAACTGCTGGTCGGCGCGCCGCCCAGCGACGTGCGCGGGGTCAGCCGGATCGTGCGGGACGGCGCCACGCTATGGGAAAAGCCGTTCCTCTCGGGCGAGGACCATATGTCGCACAGCCTCGCCAATCTCGAGCATCATCATTTCAAATACGCACAGTTCCGGCGGCCCGGCGACATCCATGTGCATTTCTTCGGCACCGCCACGCTGTCGTTCAGCGACGGCATCCGCACGGAGGAAGGCGACGTGTTCGAGATCGAAGCGCATCCGTTCACGCTGCCGCTGCGCAACCCGCTCGCGCGCGAAGCGGAGCGGCGGGTCGTGGTGAAGGCGCTCTGATGCCGGCGCCGATCCGGATCGCGATCGTGGGCCTTGGCAAGATCGCACACGACCAGCATCTGCCGTCGATCGCCGCGAACGCCGCGTTCCAGCTGGCCGCCACCGTCAGCTCGCGCGACGAGACGGTGGACGGGCTGCCGCATTTCCGCACGCTGGCAGCGTTGCTCGCCGCGGATGTCGCGATCGACGCGGTGTCGCTCTGCACGCCGCCGCAGGTCCGTTATGCGCTCGTTGTCGAGGCGATGGCGGCGGGCAAGCACGTGTTTCTGGAAAAGCCCCCCGGGGCAACGCTGGCAGAAGTGGCGTTGCTCGACCAGCAGGCGGAAGCGGCCGGAGTTACCTTGTTCGCCAGCTGGCACTCGCGCTACGCCGGCGGCGTTGCGCCGGCGCTGCACTGGCTTGACGGGCGCAGGATCACCCGCGCCTCGATTGTTTGGCGCGAGGATGTGCGCGTCTGGCATCCGGGGCAGGACTGGATCTGGCAACCGGGCGGTCTCGGCGTGTTCGATCCCGGCATCAACGCGCTGTCGATCGCCACGCACCTCCTGCCGCCCTTCTTTCTGCAGGAAGCGACGCTTGCGCTGCCCGCCAACCGCGCCGCGCCGATCGCGGCCGATCTGCGCTTCCAGACCGGCGACGGCACCCCGGTGCACATGGACCTGGACTGGCGCCAGACCGGCCCGCAGCGCTGGGACATCGCCATCGAAACCGATGGCGGCACGCTGACGCTCGAGAAAGGCGGCGCGGTGCTGACTACGCCGGAGGGCGTGCAGGCGCATGACGATGTCGAATATGCCGGGCTCTATGCGCGCTTCGCCGCGCTGGTGCAAAGCCGTGCGCGCGACGTGGACACTGCGCCGCTGCGGCTGGTCGCCGATGCCTTTCTGCGCGGCCGCCGCGAGACGGTGGACGCCTTTCATGATTGAATCGCGTGCCGGCGAGACCGGCGATTTTGGGAGAGGTACGATGTTCCGCACGCTACGCCGATCGGCGCTTGCCCTGCTCTTGTCGAGCACGCCGCTGGCGGCCACCGCCCAAACCGCACTTGCGCCTGCTGCAGGCACCGCGACGGCGGAAGTAAAGGCCGATCCGGCGGCGCCCACCTATGATCGGCGCATCTTCACGCAGTTTGCCGAGCATCTCGGCAACGGCATCTATGGCGGGCTGTGGGTCGGCAAGACCTCCAAGATCCCCAATACCAACGGCTTCCGCAACGATGTCGTCGCGGCGCTGCGCAACCTCGCCGTGCCGGTGATCCGCTGGCCGGGCGGCTGCTTCGCCGACGAATATCACTGGCGCGAGGGCATCGGCCCGCAGAAGCAGCGGCCGGTGAAGATCAACACCCACTGGGGCGGGGTAACCGAGCCGAACGAAGTCGGCACGCACGAATTCTTCGAGCTGCTGCGGCAGGTGAACGCCGAAGCCTATGTCGCCGGCAACGTCGGCAACGGCACGGCACGCGAAATGGCGGAATGGGTCGAGTATATGACCGCGCCGGCCGGCTCGCTGGCCGACGAACGCGCCCGCAATGGCCACAAGGCGCCCTGGGCAGTACCCTATTTCGGCATCGGCAACGAGCTGTGGGGATGCGGCGGCAACATGCGGCCGGAATTCGCCGCCGACGAGACGCGCCGCTTCGCCACCTTCGTCAAGGCGCCCGCCGGCACCAAGATCCTGAAGATCGCCGCCGGCGCCAATGTCGACGATTATCGCTGGACCGAGACGATGATGCGCGAGGCGGCGCCGCTGCTCGATGCGCTGTCGCTGCACTATTACACGCTGCCGCAGGGGGGCTGGCCCCCCAAGGCGGATCCCGTCAATTTCGACGAGACCGGCTGGGCCGACGCGCTGGCGGGCGCGTGGCGCATGGACGAGCTGATCACCAAGCACAGTGCGATCATGGACAAATATGATCCGCAGAAGCGCGTGTTCCTTGCGGTCGATGAATGGGGCGCCTGGTATGCGCAGGATCCCGGCAGCCACCCCGGCTTCCTGCGTCAGCAGAACACGCTGCGGGACGCGCTGATCGCATCGATCCATCTCGACATCTTCGCCAAGCATGCCGATCGTGTCCGCATGAGCGCCATCGCGCAGATGGTGAACGTGCTCCAGGCGATGATCCTGACCGACGGCAGCAAGATGGTGCTGACGCCGACCTATCACGTGTTCGAGATGTACAAGCCGTGGCAGGACGCCAAGCTGCTGCCTATGACGGTCAACGCGCCCTGGTATCACCAGGGGCCGTTCGTGATGCCGGGCGTCAGCGGATCGGCGGTGCGCGGCAAGGACGGTCGCGTGCATATCGGCCTTTCCAACCTCGATCCCAACCGGGCGAATACGGTGACGGTGACGCTGAACGGGGTCACCGCCACCGGCGTGTCGGGCCGGGTGCTTACCGCGCCGGCGATCAACGCGCACAACAGCTTCGACGCGCCGGAAACGGTGAAGCCGGCGCCGTTTGGCGATGCCCAGGTGCAGGGCGGTACGCTGCGCGTCACCCTGCCGGCCAAGTCGGTGGTGGTGCTCGAACTGCAATAAGGCCAAGCGCGGCGCCTGGGCACCCGTAGCGCGGGCGCCGCTTTCCCCTCGCCACCCGTTCCGGAGAGCCATGATGCGAAACTCGGCCCTGATGTTAGCCGCCGCGACCCTGACGCTGGCGGCACCCGTGCAGGCGCAAGTGGCGGCGGCGCCCGCCACCACGCTCAATGCGCGGCTCACCGGCGATCTTGCGCCGACGCACGATCCGGTGATCGCGCGCGAAGGCGATACCTATTACGTCTTCTCCACCGGCCACGGCAAACGGCTGGTGGAAACCAGGTCGTCGAAAGATCTGGTGCACTGGACGGCGGGCGCCCCCGTGTTCACCAGTCTGCCGGCATGGGCACCCCAGGCGGTGCCGGGCACGGGCGGGCTGTGGGCACCCGACATTCATTTCGTGAACGGCCGCTGGCGGCTCTATTACTCCGTTTCCACCTTCGGCTCGAACCGCTCGGCGATCGGCCTGGCGACCAACGCCACGCTCGACCCCAGTTCGCCCGCTTTCCAGTGGCGTGACGAGGGTCTGGTGGTGCAGTCCATGCCGTCGGACGATTTCAACGCAATCGATCCGAACCTCGTGATCGACACCGAAGGGCGGCACTGGCTGGCGCTCGGCAGCTTTTGGACCGGCATCAAGCTCTTTGCGCTCGATCCGAAGACCGGCAAGCTGGCAGACGCCAAGGCCAAGCCGTACGCCATCGCCCGGCGTCCCGCGCCCGCCGGCGGTCCAGCCCCGGTGGAGGCGCCGTTCATCGTGCCGCATGGCGGATTCTATTATCTGTTCGTGTCCTATGATTATTGCTGCAAGGGCGTGAACAGCACCTATTACACGGTCGTCGGCCGCTCGGCGAAGATCACCGGGCCCTATCTCGGCAAGGATGGCAGCGCGCTGATGGAAGGCGGCGGGACGATCTTCCTGCGCGCCGATCTCCAGGAACAGCAGCGGTTTCGCGGCCCCGGCCATGCCGGCTGGCTCCACGACAAGGACGGGCGCGATTACGTCGTCTATCACGCCTATGATCGCGAGAAGAACGGCGCGCCGACGCTGCGGATCGCCCCGGTGCGCTGGGGTGCCGATGGCTGGCCCGTCGCAGACTATTGAGGAGAGCGAGAATGATCGACATCAACCGCCGCCTGTTCCTTGCGGGCGCCGCCGGCACCGCGGTGACCCTGCAGGCCGAAACCGCTCTGGCGGTCGCTCCCGCCGGTGCCGCCGCGCCCGTACCGGTCAATCCGCTGGTGCGCAATCGCGCCGATGCGCAGGTGTTCCGCCACACCGATGGCTGGTATTATCTCACCGGCTCGGTGCCCGAATATGATCGCCTCGTGCTGCGTCGCGCGCGCACGATCGCCGGGCTGGCCACCGCGCCGGAACGGGTGCTCTGGCGCCACGAAGCGAGCGGGCCGATGTCGGGCTTCCTATGGGCGCCCGAGCTGCATTGGATCGACGGCAAATGGATCATGTATTTCGCCGCGGGCCCCAGCGGCGGCGGCGAGGACGTGTTCCGCATCCGCACCTATGCGGTTGTCTGCGACGGCCCCGATCCGATGAAGGGCGGCTGGCGCGTGCTTGGCAAGTTCCAGACGCCGTTCGACGGCTTCAATCTCGATTCCACCGTCTTCGTCCATCGCGGCGTGCGCTATTTCTGCTGGGCGGAGCGCGAGCCGGGGATCGAGACCAATTCCAACATCTACCTGGCCCCGTTGAAAACGCCGCTTTCCCTCGCCGCCAAGCCCGCGCGGTTGACCGTGCCCACGCTCGATTGGGAGATCCGCGGCTTCAAGGTGGCCGAGGCGCCGGCCCTGCTGGCGCGGAACGGCCGGCTGTTCCTCACCTATTCGGCCAGCGCCACCGATGCGCGCTATTGCCTGGGCATGCTCACCTGCCCCGACGATGCTGACATCATGAACCCCGCCAACTGGACCAAGTCGCCCGAGCCGGTGTTCACCACGTCGACGCGCACCAACGTCTATGGCCCCGGCCACAACAGCTTTACCGTCGACGAGGCGGGCCGCGACGTGCTGGTCTATCACGGCCGCGACTATGAAGCGATCAAGGGCGATCCGCTGTTCGATCCCAATCGCCACACCCGCGTGCAGCGAATCTACTACCGGGAAGACGGGACGCCGGACTTCGGCATCCCGGTCGGCAACGGCCCCGTGCCCGATCGATTCAGCCCGGCCGACGTGCAGGGCCGGTTCCTGCGCCACGACGGCGATCGCGTGCTGGTGGGCAGCGGCGACATTCCGGCCAGCCAGTTCCGGTCGCTGCCCCGCCCCGGTGGGGCGGTGCTGCTCGCGCCGATCGACGCCCCCGATCGCGCGCTCACCGTCGCGCCCGATGGCAGCGTAACGCTCGGGCCTGTCGCTGGTGCAACCCCGCTTCTGCGGCAGAGCGTCGGCAAGAACGCCGTGCGCTTCGCCATCGCCGGGCGGCGGGGCCAGTATCTGCGCCACCGCGCCGGCGCCGTGGCAGCCGGCAGCGGCACCGGCACCAGTTTCCGGGTCAGCTGAGCGCTGCGCCGGGTGGGAGACGCCGCGGCGGGTCCGCCCGCCGCGCGCGTCGCCGGCTCAGCTGGTCGCGCGCTTCTGGACGTCGTCGATCGCTTCGATCACCTGCGTCGGCACCGCATAGTGGAAAAGGTGCCCCTGGCCCGGCACCTTGCGGAGCTCCACCTCCCGCCCCTCGCGGGCGAAGCGCTCGGCATGCGGGCTGAGATGCGCGATCAGGTCGCCCTCGCCGGCCATCACGATGGTCGGAACCGCAAGCTCGCCATAGCGGCTGCTGAGTTCGAGCGCGGCGGGCACCATCAACGCGGTGTCTGCCGCGGTTGCCCGGACTTGCGACGGGCGCAAGGTGAGGGCGAGCGGGAAGTCGGCGAACTTCTCGGGCACCGGTGCCGGCGAGAAGCTCGCCTTGATGGCGGCGGGGCCGATCAGGCGCCCCGCCAGCGGCGAGACGGTGTTCGCCATCACGTCGCCGAGCAGCGGGATGGCGGGCGTCGAGAGCGGCCAGACATCGGGGCGTGCCGTGCCGTAGAAATAGCCCGACAGGAGCACGAGACCGCGCACCGCTTCGGGCGTGTCGAGCGCCATCGCGAGCGCGACCAGCGTTCCCCAGCTATGCCCCACCACCACGGCGGGCCCGACGTCGAGCTTGCGCAAGGCCGCGGCGATCAGGCGGGCCTGGGCGGCGGGCGTCCAGATCGTCGTGCGCGGGCGATCGCTATAGCCGAACCCAGGGCGATCGAAGGCAAGGACGCGATGGCGCTCCGCGGCAAGGCCCAGCACGCCGCTCGCCTCATAATCCTGCAGGGTCACGCCGTTGCCGTGCAGCAGCACTACCGCCGGCCCGCTGCCGCGCTCGACATAATGGAGGCGCACGCCGTCGACCTCGACGAACGATCCCGCGGGCGGGTTCTGCGTTTCCGCGCGCCGCTTCGCCGCCTGGTTGTACCAAGCGCTGCCCGCCAGTGCGGCGATGCCCGCTGCGCCGGCAATCCAGCCCCGCCTCCGGCGCGGCGCGGCCTTTCGACGCGGCGGCGATGGCGGGTGCTGCGGGCGGGCTTTCCGGTTGGGCTTCTGTGTCATGCGGACTGAACCGCTGGGCGACGCAGTGGTTGCCAGGGTTTCGATCCCGCGAAAAAACGTGCTGCCCCCCGGTGCTTCTTTGCCCTTTGCGCGTTGTGCCGGTCTCTTGCCGAGGACACGACACTGGAATCTGTAGCCGGATGGGTCGCGCCTGCCGCGACGATGATCGCCGCGATGATGACCGCCGCCAATCTGGGCGCCCGGGTGACCGGCTGGGGATTCATCGTCTTCACGGTCGGGTCGATCTGCTGGTCGCTGGTCGGGCTCGGGTCCGGGCAGACGAACCTGCTCGCCACCAACATCTTCCTCACGCTGGTCAACGGCGTCGGCATCTGGCGCTGGCTGGGGCGGCAGCGGGCCTATGAGGATGGCGGCGAATCGGCGAAGCGCGCCAGCCGGCACTCCTCCGCCCCGACGCTGTTCACCGCCACCGGCATCGCCGGCATGGCCGTGGTCGATGCCGAGGGTGCCGCGTTGGGTACTGCCGTCGAGGCGCTGGTCGAATGCGCCGATGGGCGGATCAGCTATGTCGTGATCGCCTCGGGCGGGTTTGGCGGGATCGACGAGCGGCTGCGCGCGGTGCCGCGTGGGCAGATCCAGTTCGGGTGCGATCGCCTGATCGTCCGCCTGACGGCCTCGGCCTTCGAGCAGCTGCCCGCGCTGGAAAGCGGGGACTGGCCCGATCGCGCGCCGGACCTTGCAAGGACGGCCGCGTGACGCCGCTCGCCTGCATCGCCGCGCAGATCGCCACCGTGGTGCGCACCGACGACCTGGTCTATCTGGCCGATGACGAGCAGCAGGCGCAGGCGCTCGCCGCTGCCTTGCGCGCCATGCTGCCGGAAGCGCCGGTGTTTTTCGTGCCGTCGAGCGACGCGCTGCCCGGCGATGTCGCGCCGGCATCGCCCGCCAATGTCGGCGCGCGCGTCGCCGCGCTCCATGCGCTTCGGCTTGCACAGCAGGAACGCGATCGGCCGCGGCTTGCCTGCGTGATGAGCGGCGAGGCGGCGGCGCGACGCTATGCGATGCCCGACAGTTTCGACCGGGCGTTGCCGCGCCTCGCGGTCGGCGACCCGATTCCGCTCGAAAGCTTCGCCGAGATGCTGGTGGAGATCGGCTATTTCGCCGATGACCGTGTCGACGAGCCCGGCGAGATGGCGGTGCGCGGCGACGTGATCGACATCTTCCCCGCCGATGCCGGGCTGCCCGCCCGGATCGAGATCCAGGACGGCGCCATCGCCGCGATCCGCTCCTATGATCCGACGACCCAGCGCAGCGTCGCCGATCTGGATGGGCTGGAAATCGGCCGCGCCAACGAACCCGCCGGCGAGCGCAGCGTATCGATCCTCGCGCATCTCGCACCCGCGACCATCGCCTTTTCGGACAAAGCCGACAAGCGCCGCCGGCGCTTCGTGCAGCTCGCGCGCGATGCGCTGCGCGGGTCCGGCGCCACGCTCGACGCGATCGACGACGATGCCTGGCGCGAGGCCCTGCCGGGCTGGCGGACGGTAACGTTGGATGCTCCGTTCGAGACCGTGCCTCGCTTTGCCGAGGCCCGCTCGCCGCTCGCCGCGATGGCGCGCTTCGCACGGCCGCTGCTGGCGGAGCGGGCGCTGGTGCTGGCGGGCAGCGAGCGCGACCTGCGCTTCCTGCGCACACGGGTCGCCAAGCGGCTCGGCATCGATCTGCCGCTGCTCGCCGACTGGGCGGAAGCGGCGGCGCTGGCGCCCGGTGCGGCGGGCTTGCTGCACGCGCCGGTGGACGCCGGCTTCGTCGGCGACACGCGGGTGCTGATCGCCGCGGCGGACCTTCTCGGCAGCCGCGCGATGCTCGAAAGCGCTACCACGGCTGCGCCGATCCCCTGGTCGATCGGCGGCAGCGAGATCCGGATCGGCGACGTGGTGGTGCATGAGGATCACGGCGTCGGCGTCGTCGCCGGGCTGGAGCCCGCGCCCGCGGCCGGTGGCGGCGGCGAGGGCGAGATGATCGCGCTCGAATATGCCGGCGGGGCGCGGCGGCTGGTCGGCGTCGAGGAGACGGACCGGCTGTGGCGCTATGGCTCCGATGCCGATGCGGTGACGCTCGACAAGCTCGACGGCTCGTCCTGGCAGAAGCGCCGCGCCGAGATCAGCGCGGCGATCGAGCAGAGCGCACAGGGGCTTGCCGCCCTCGCCGAAGCGCGCGCGAAGCTGGTCGCCCCGGTGCTGGCCCCCGACGCCGCCGCCTATGAGCGGTTCGCCGGCGGCTTCGCGTTCAACGAGACCGCCGATCAGGCGCGCGCGATCGCGGCCGTTCGCGCCGATCTCGCCAGCGGCAAGCCGATGGACCGGCTGATCGTCGGCGACGTCGGCTACGGCAAGACCGAGGTGGCGCTCCGCGCCGCGGCACTGGCCGCGCTGGCCGGGTGCCAGGTGGTGGTGGCGGCGCCGACCACGGTGCTGGTGCGCCAGCACCTTGAAAGCTTCCGGCGGCGCTTCGCGGCGTCGGGGCTGAACGTCGCCGGCCTGTCGCGCCTGTCGAGCGCGGCGGAGAAGCGGGAGGTGAAGGCCGGCCTGGCGGACGGCTCGATCCACATCGTGATCGGCACCGGCGCGGTAATGGCCAAGGGCGTGCGCTATGCGAAGCTCGGCCTGGTCGTGATCGACGAGGAACAGCGCTTCGGCGCCGCCGACAAGGCGAAGCTGCGCGGCAGCGGCGAGATGCATCTGCTCAGCCTGAGCGCCACGCCGATTCCGCGCACGCTGCAGATGGCGCTGGTCGGGCTGCAGCAGGTCTCGACGATCGCGACGCCGCCCGCGCGGCGCCAGCCGATCCGCACCAGCCTCGACCAGTTCGACGATGCCCGCATCCGCACGGCCTTGCTGCGCGAGAAGAGCCGGGGCGGGCAGAGCTTCGTCGTTGTCCCGCGGATCGAGGACATGGCCCGCCTGCGCGACCGGCTGCAGCGGATCGTACCCGATCTCACGCTCGTCGAGGCGCATGGCAAGATGCCCGCGGCCGATATCGATGCGGTGATGGTCGGCTTCGCCGACGGCGCGGGCGACATCCTGCTCGCCACCAACATCATCGAGGCGGGGCTCGACGTGCCGCGCGCCAACACGATGATCGTTTGGCGGGCCGACCGGTTCGGGCTCGCCCAGCTCCACCAGCTGCGCGGGCGGGTGGGGCGGGGCAACCGCCGCGGCCAGGTGCTGCTGCTGACCGACGACGCGCAGGCGATCGGCGATCGCACCTTGAAGCGGCTGCGGACGCTGGCGACCTTCGACCGGCTGGGCGCGGGTTTCGAGATCAGCGCGCACGACCTGGACATGCGCGGTGCCGGCGACCTGCTCGGCGACACCCAGGCAGGCCATATGAAGCTGATCGGCGTCGACCTGTACCAGCACCTGCTCGGCATCGCGCTGCGCACCGCGCGGGGCGAAACGGTCGACGACTGGACGCCCGAGCTCAACCTGGGACTGCGCGGCATGCTGCCCGAAGCGTGGATCCCCGAAGCCGATGTGCGGCTGACGCTGTACGTTCGGCTCGGCCGTATCGCCGATGAGAGCATGCTCGACGCGTTCGAAGAGGAGCTGGTCGATCGCTTCGGCCCCGTGCCCGATGCGGCGGCGACGCTGCTCGCCCAGGCGCGGCTGCGGCTGGCGGCGCGGCATGCGCGGATCTGCCGGGTCGATGCCGGGCCTTCTGCGATCGCGTTGACCCCGTTCGGCGCGTTCGCGGGCGATCCGGGGCGCCACGGGCTGGTCGCGAAGAACGACCGGCTGCTGCTCGCCGAGCCGATCCCCGACGATCGGCGCATCGAGCGGACCCAGGCGCTGCTCGAGGATCTTGCCGCCTAGGACCGCAGCCGCCATTAACGCCATCGCGGCAGCGGCACGCGCGGGGGTTCAGCCGGTCCAGTGCGCGCCTGCCGGCACCAGCGCGTCGAGGAAGCGCCCGGCGTCTTCGGCGATCTCCGCCTTGCGCGCGGCGTCCATGCGATCAAAGTTGCGCACGATCGGCCCCATGCGCGGATTGCGCGCGAAGCGCTCGCGGTGGCGGGCGATGAAGTTCCAGTAGAGATAGTTGAACGGGCACGCATCCGGCCCGGCCTTGCGCTTCACCTGATAGCGGCAGTTCGCGCAGTAATCGGACATGCGATCGATATAGGCGCCGCTGGCCGCATAGGGCTTCGATCCCATGATCCCGCCATCGGCGAACAGCGCCATGCCGATCGTGTTGGGCATTTCCACCCACTCATAGGCATCGGCATAGACCGCCATGTACCAGATGTGCACCAGATAGGGGTCGATGCCGGCGAGCAGCGCGAAATTGCCGGTCACCATCAGCCGCTGGATGTGATGGGCATAGGCATGGGTGCGGGTCTGCTCGACGGCGTCGCGCATGCAGGCCATGTCGGTTTCGGCGGTCCAGTAGAAATCGGGCAGCGGCCGGTGCGCCTCCAGCGCGTTGGCATGGGCATAGCGCGGCATGTGGAGCCAATAGATGCCGCGCACATATTCGCGCCAGCCCAGGATCTGGCGGATGAAGCCCTCGGCGGCGTTGAGCGGCACTCGGCCGGCGCGCCATTCCGCTTCCGCCCGGCGGCACAGATCGAGCGGATCGAGCAGACCGGCGTTCAGGTACAGCGCGAGATGGGCGTGGAACAGCACCGGCGCGCCCTGCCGCATCGCATCCTGATAGTCGCCGAAGCGGGGCAGGGCATGGGTAAGGAAATGGTCGCGCGCTGCCTCGGCCTCGGCGCGGGTCACGGCAAGCGCGAAAGGCTCGAGCGCCCCGAAATTGTCGGGGAAGCGGCGCGCGACCAGCGCCAGCACCTCGCGGGTGATCGCATCGGGTTCGAAGGCGGGCAGCGTCGGCGGCACCACGCCGGCGGGCAGCGTGCCGCGATTTTCCTGATCATAGTTCCATTCGCCGCCGGCGGGGTCGTTGCCGTCCATCAACAGCCCGGTGCGGCGGCGCATGTCGCGATAGAAATATTCCATCCGCAAGCCGCGACGCCCCTGCGCCCAGGCGCGGAATCCCGCCGGATCGATCAGGAAGCGCGTGTCGGGCAGCAGGCGCATGCCCGGCACCGCCGCCAGCGCCTCGCGCAGCCGCCATTCGCCGGGTTCGGTGCACAGGATTTCGCCGGGCGCGATCGCATCGCGCGCGCGTTCGATCTCGCCCGCCAGGCTGCCGCTGTTCGCCGGATCGTCGAGCCGGGTGTAGCGCAGCTGCCAGCCTTCGGCGCGCAGCGCCTCGGCGAAATGGCGCATCGCGGAGAAGACGAAAGCGAGCTTCTTCTTGTGATGCGGGACATAGCCGGCCTCTTCCGCCACTTCGGCCATCAGCACCACGTCTTCGGCCGGATCGGCTTCGGCGAGCGAGGAGATGCCAGCGCTGAGCTGGTCGCCGAGCAGGAGGATCAGCCGCGTCATGCCCAGCATGTGGGGCGCGGTCCTTCGCCGGACGTCATGTCTTTTCGGACAGGTTGAGGCGCGGCGCGGCGCAGGCGATGCCCGGCCTATGGAAACGCCGCCTCCGATCCCGCGCGCGGCGCGGACGCTCGGCTATGCCGGGCTGCTGCCGCTCGCCGCCTGCGCGGCCGGAATCGTGCTGTTGCCGATGCACCGCGCGATGCTGCTCGAGGCCGGCTTCGGCTATGCGGCGCTGATCTACAGCTTTCTCGGCGGGCTCTGGTGGGGGCAAAGCGTGGCGCTGGGGCACAGCTCGGCCTGGCGGTTCGCGGTGGCCGTGTTCCCCTCGCTGATCGCCTGGGGACTCATGCTGCTCCTGCGCCTCGGCTGGACGATGCAGGCGGCGCTGTTCGCGCTCGCCCTTGCCATCCTGCTGTCGCCCGCGGTGGACCTGGTCCTGTCGCGCCGGCAGCCGACGGCACCGGGCTGGATTTCGCTCCGTCTCCAGCTCTCGGCTGGCCTGGGCCTGCTGACGCTAGTGCTTGCCGCGCTGTAGTCGGCTCGCGGCTAGGCGGCGCGGTCGCAGCTTCGGGTTACGGGCGGGGCCGGATCGGTTGTCACGGCCTGCAGCGGCCCGCCCGATGCCAGCAGCACCGCGCGCACCGCTTCCAGCGGCACGCCCTTGCTGAACAGGAAGCCCTGCATGCCCGGACACCGCTCGCGACGCAGATGGTCAAGCTGCTCGGTGGTCTCCACGCCTTCGGCCACGCAGTCCAGGTCCAGCTGGCGGGCGAGATCGAGGATGCTGTGGACGATCGCCGCCGTACCCGCATCGCTCACCAGGTCGCGCACGAACGAACGATCGATCTTGATCTTGTCGAGCGGGAAGCGACGCAGATAGCCGAGCGAGGACCAACCGGTGCCGAAATCGTCGAGTGAAAGGGCCACGCCCAGCCCCTTCAGCTCGCGCATGATCCGCAGCGTCGCCTCGGTATCGTCCAGCGTCAGGCTTTCGGTCAGCTCCAGTTCCAGCCATTTGGGGGCGAGGCCGGATTCTTCCAGCGCTTCGCGCACGGTGCGGACGATGTCGCCGCGATAGAATTGCTGGGCGGAAAGATTCACCGCCACCCGCACCGGCGGCAGCCCCTCGGCCTGCCATGCCGCGTTCTGCGCGCAGGCGGTGCGCAGCACCCAGCGGCCCACCTCCACCATGCGGCCATGCTCCTCCAGCAGCGGGATGAACAGCGCCGGGGCGATCAGGCCCTGGGCCGGATGATCCCAGCGCAGCAGCGTCTCCAGCCCGGTCACCTTGCCGGTCTCGATCGAAACCTGCGGCTGGTAATGCAGCACGAACTCGCCGCGCGCGCTCGCGCCGTGCAGGTCGTTCGAAAGAATGTGCCATCGCTCGGCGGCGATGCTCAGGTCGCGGCTGAACAGGCGGTAATTGCCGCGTCCGCGCCGCTTGGCCTGGTACATCGCGGTATCCGCCGCCTGCAGCAGCGCGGCCGGATTGTCACCGTCGCCCGGATACAGGCTGATGCCGATCGTCGCGCCCGCGTGCAATTCGCGCCCCTGCACCTGAAACGGCGCCTGCAGCATCTGGATCACGCGCGCGGCGAGCTGTTCGGCCGCCTCGGGGCTCAGGTTGCTCGCGGCGATCACGAATTCGTCGCCGCCCAGCCGCGCCGCGGTGTCGCTTTCGCGCAGCACGGTGCGCAGCCGCTGCGCCACCTGTTCGAGCAGCTCGTCGCCGACGAAATGGCCGAGGCTGTCGTTGACATGCTTGAAATGGTCGAGGTCCATCAGCAGCAGCGCCACCTGCTGGCGTTCGCGCCGGGCCGCGGCGATGGCATGGTGCAGCCGGTCCATCAGCATGGTGCGATTGGGCAGGCCGGTCAGCGCGTCGTGCATCGCCAGATAGCGCACCCGCGCCTCCGCCTCCTTGCGCGCGGCGATATCGCGGAAGGTACATTGGGCGAGCAGGCGTCCGCCGGCTTCGTAGGTGCTGCCGATCACTTCCATGATCAGCGTGGTGCCGTCGTCGCGCCGCCACGACCATTCCGGCCATTTGACATGGCCTTCGGTACGCAGCGCAGCGAGCGCGGCGGCGCTGCTGCCCGGCACGGCGAAGAAGGGCAGCGAGGCGAGCGCGGCGCCGTGCAGTTCCTGGGCCTCGGCGCCCAGCATCGCGGCGCATTGCGCATTGAGGTCGACGACGCTTTCGGTTTCGCAGTCGATCACCAATATGCCGTCGCCAGCGGCCTGGAACAGGCGGCGGTGCCGCTGTTCGGAATCGCGCAGCGCATGTTCGGCCGCGCGGCGCCCCGCGATTTCGGCTTCCAGCGCCGCGGTGCGTTCCTGCAGTGTCTTCTGCGCCCGGCGCAGCGCCAGGTGCGTCCGCACCCGGGCGAGCAGCTCCTCCACCTGGAACGGCTTGCTGATATAGTCGACGCCGCCGGCTTCGAACGCGACGATCTTGTCCTTCACGTCGGTCAGCGCGGTCATGAAGATCACCGGCGTGTCGCGATGGCCGGGATCGGCGCGCAGGCGGCGGCACACTTCGAACCCGTCGAGATCGGGCATCATCACGTCGAGCAGGATCAGGTCGGGCCGGGCGAAGCGGACGCGTTCGAGCGCTTCGTTGCCGCCCAGCGCGACGAGCACCTGGTAGCCGTGATCCTCGAGATGGTCGACGACCACGCCGACATTCACCGGATTGTCGTCGACGATCAGGATCGTCTCCACGTCGTGCGGCGCGGGGGCGGTCATGCGGCGCGGCTCCTGCGCATCTTCTGCTCGATCAGGCGCAGCACCTTGGGCGACTGATAGGCGGCCGCCAGCGTGCTGAGCCGTTCGGCGAAGGGGGTGTAGGTCTCGTCAAGCGCGGCGATCGCCTCCGCCTCGCGGCGGATCGCGCGCATGTTGCCGGCGCGTGCATGGTCGAGCAGCCGCGCCAGCACCGCTTCGGGCGGGGTGGGAAGGTCGGCATCCTCGGGCGCTGCGGGCAGCGCGGGCGCGGCGGTGAACAGGCGGGCCAGCGCGGTACGCAGCGCCGCCAGATCGATCGGCTTGGGCAGCACCTGCACCGCGCCCGCCGACAGCGCTTCGGATTCGCGCGCGGCGGCACCATGGCCGGAAATCACCAGCACCGGCACGTCGCGCAGCACGGGATCGCTCTTCAGCCTGCGGATGGCGGCGCATCCGTCCAGCACCGGCATCTTCAGGTCCATCAGGATCAGCGCGGGCCGGGCGGCGCGGGCCTGCTCGATCGCGGCCAGGCCGTCGGTCGCGATGTCCGCCGCGAAGCCGAGCTGTTCTAGTACCGTGCTTAGCAGCGCGGCGCTGCCGGGGTCGTCGTCGACGACCAGTGCGCGCGCGCCGGGTGGCACGGGCAGGGCGCTGGCGGCGGCGGGATCGGCGTTGCACGGGGCGAGGCCGCATTCGATCTCCACCCGGAAGCGGCTGCCGGCGCCGGGCGTGCTTTCCACGCCGATCTCGCCGTGCATGGCTTCGACGATCTGGCGGGTGATGCTCAGGCCCAGTCCGGTGCCGCCGCTGCGCTCCACCGCGCCGCCCGCCTGCTCGAACGGCAGGAAGATCCGCTCGCGCTGTTCGGGGGCAATACCCGGGCCATCATCGCACACGTCCACCCGCACCCGAACCCCACCCCCCCTCCACGCCGCGACCGAGACGTGCAGCGCAACGGTGCCTTCGGCCGTGAACTTCACCGCATTGCCGAGCAGATTGAGCAGGATTTGACGGATGCGCTTGTCGTCGCCGATCACCCGTTCCGGCACGTCTTCATCGATGTCGGCATGGAAGAGCAGGCCCTTTTCCTCCGCGCGGATGCGGATCATCGCCACGACGTGCTGGATCGACGCGCGCAGATCGACCGGCGCGGGCAGGATATCGAGCTTGCCTGCCTCGATCTTCGACAGATCGAGAATGTCGGTGATCAGCGTCAGCAGATGCACGCCGCTTTGGTGGATCGTGTCGACCGCCGAGCGCTGGCGCGGGCCCAGATCCTCGCGCGCCAGCAGCTGCGAGTAGCCGAGGATCGCGTTGAGTGGCGTGCGCAATTCGTGACTCATGTTCGCGAGGAATTGCGACTTGGCTTGGCTGGCGGCCTCTGCGGCGGCGCGGGCTTCGGCCAGTTCGCGACTTTCGCGCGCCTGGATGCGCTGCTCCTCCTCATAGCCGCGGCGGATGACGAGGAAGCGCCGCACCAGCAGGCTACCCGCCAAGACAAGCCAGATGCCGATCAGGATGAGATACCATTGCGTGTCGGAGACGATCACGCCTTCCAGGACGAAGCTTTCCATCTTCACCGCGAAGCGGCCGGGCGGCATGCCACCACCCGAGACGATGTCCAGCCCGACGACATGGCGGATGTCGGGAATGGGAAGGGAAGGGGGGAGCTTGTGCCGGTCGATCCACCACTGGTCGACGGTGAACTGCGAAAGGTTGAGCTCTACGATGTTGAGGCCGTGCACGACGTTGAATTCCATGCTCACTGGCATGGTGGTCTCGCCGACGCCGGCCGTGGCATAGGCAGGATCGAAGTTCTTTAGCGTGAGTTTCAGCCGGTGGGGCGCGCCGCGATAGGCGAAACGTAGGCGAACCTTGTCGAAGCGGGAGAGGTCCAGCGTCGCGTCGGGTCGAACGCCTTTATACTTAAGACCGTAGGCACAATAGGAATATTGCCGCGTCCCCAACGTACACTGCCAGTCCAGCAATTGGCCGGGCCGGATGCGCACGGTGGAGTTGCCTCCCTCGTTCGCGTCGCTGTAGCTATAGGGAACGAAGCTGCCGCTCGCGTTCTGCACCGCAAATTTGGTCAGCGTGAGCGAATCCCGGGCGAGCACTGCCGCGAAGGTGAGGATTAGCAGCAGAAAAACGGTGGCCTCGATGGCAATCGAGGCGCGGAAGCGAGATCGACGCGCGGCGGGATCGCTACCCACTGGCGGATTCAAGACCGCCTTCGATACGCTCCCGGTGGAAAAGGAACCCAAGCCGCACACTCCAGAACTTGCGCAGCCACCCGTCCTGTCGGGCCTGCCACAACGCGTAAGTCTAGTTCGTATCCATTGTGAACTTATGAATAGGGGACCTGCGGGGGGCCTGCCGATAGCGTGTTTTCACGTATCTTCAGATAGTTGCATCCGTTCTAACCAACAGGGCGCTGGCGCACTTCACCTGCATCGGCAGAGTAGCTATTCAGCGCGCATGCGCGGGCCTCGAAGGTTCGCGGTTCGAACGAGGAATGATGATGCGCGCTTCTTTGGCGATCCTTGGCCTGTTGGCCGCCGAGCCCTGCCTTGCCCAGACCGAAGCTGCGCGGCCGGTGCCGCCCGCAGGACGGCCGATCGATCCGGCTGCCCAAGGCTGGAGCGTCACCGTCGGCGCCGCGCCTATCCTCACGCCGATGTGGCAGGGTTCGCGCGACATGGCGCTCTCGATCTTCCCGGATCTGCGGATCAACTACAAGGACGCGATCTTCGCCTCGATCCCCGATGGCCTGGGCTGGAACGCAGTGAATCGGGACGGGTGGAAGGCGGGGCCGCTCGCCAAGATGCGCTTCGGCCGCGACGAGGATCGCGGCGGTTCGCCGTTCCTGATCACCGGCAGCAGCGATGCGCTGCGCGGCATGGGCAATATCGCCGCGGCGGCGGAGCTGGGCGGTTTCGTGGAGAAGCGGTTCGGATCCTGGCGGGCGCGCGTGGAGCTCCGCCGCGGCTTTGGCGGCCACGAAGGCGTGATCGCCGATACCGCGCTCACCTATCGCACCCGCGCAGGCCGCGCGATCGTCAGCATCGGCCCGCGCGCCACGATCGCCAGCAAGGCGTTCATTGACACCTATTTCGGCATCGACACCGCCCAGTCGCGCCGCACCGGATTGCGAACCTACGCGGCATCCGGCGGCGTGCTGTCCTATGGCATCGGCGGTTCGGTGCTGCGCCCGATCAACCGGCGAAGCGCCGTCACGCTGTTCACCGGTCTGGACCGGCTGGGCGACGCCGCCGGAGACTCTCCCCTGATCCGCGAACGCGGCCGCCGCATGCAGTTCACCCTTGGCCTAGGCTATGGCTATCGCTTTCGCCTCTAGGCGCGGCGGGCCTGGTTTGCTGGGGTTGCCGAGCCGGGCCACCGCTTGCGCGGTCATCGGGCGCATCGTCGGCTAGGCCGATCCTGCCGGCATCCCGCGGGCGAGTTCGATCATCCGGTTGGCGATCTCGCGTTCGCCCATCACCACCTCATCGGCGCCCAGTCCCTCCAGATAGGCGACCTCGTCGGTCGAGTGGGCGCGCACCACCACCGGCACGTTGGCGGCGAGCAGCCGGGCATGCTGGATGATGGCGCCCCCCTCGAACCCGGCGGGGATTGCAATCAGCAGCCTGCTCGCCTGGCCAATCCCGGCCGCGACCAGTGTCCGCGCGTCCAGCGCATTGCCTTCGACGACGGCGATACCCGCCCTGCGAGCCTGTTCGGCCATGTCGCCCTGATCCTCGATCAGCGCGAATGCCTTGCTATGCCGCTGAAGATCGCCCGCGATCATCTTCCCAACGCGGCCATAGCCGACCAGGATCAGATGGCCTGCCGGCAGGTCGACAGTCGCGATTGGACCCCTGGCTGGCTCCGCTTGATCGTAGCGCCTGCAGATCCAGCTGAAGAGGAAGGGGTTGAGGAAAATCGAGAACATCGCCGCAGCGAGGATGACGTCGCGCGCCGCCGCCGGCATCAGCCCGAGGTCGGTGCCGAGGCTCGCGAGGATGAACGAGAATTCGCCGATCTGGGCGAGGCTTACCGCGACGGTGACGCCCGTCTGGTTGGAATAGCCGAACATCCGGACGATCCCGTACGCCGCGAGCGATTTGCCGACGAGGATGATCGTGACCGCAGCCAGCAGCACCAAAGGCTGCTCGACCAGCACCGACGGATTGAACAGCATACCCACCGACACAAAGAACAACACCGCAAAGGCGTCGCGGAGCGGCAGCGTCTCCTCGGTCGCGCGCCGACTGAGCGAGGTTTCCCCCAGGATCATGCCAGCGAAGAAGGCCCCGAGCGCGAACGAGACATCGAACGCCAGCGCCGCGCCGAACGCCACGCCCAGCGCGATCGCGAGCACGGCAAGTCGGAATAGCTCCTGGGAGCCGGCGCTGACCACCCATTGCAGCGTCCAGGGTATTACCCGCCGGCCCACCACCAGCATCAGGGCGAAAAACCCGGCAACTTTGAGGAAGGTGGAAAGCAGCGGTTGCAGCAGCGATCCGCTGCCACTGCCTCGCATCACCTCGCCCAGCACGGGCAGCAGCACCAGCGCCACCACCATTGCCAGATCCTCGACGATCAGCCAGCCGACCGCGATGCGCCCGCGTTCGGTTTGAACGATATCGTGCCCCTGCAACGCGCGGAGGAGCACCACGGTGCTTGCCACGGACAGCGAGAGGCCGAAGACGATGCCCGCCTGCAGCCCCCAGCCTGCGATATAGGCCAGCCCGATCCCCATGGCCGTGGCGGCCGCGATCTGCACCACGGCCCCGGGCACCGCGATGCGCCGAACCGACAGCAGGTCGCGAAGCGAGAAATGCAGGCCCACGCCGAACATCAGCAAGATCACCCCAAGCTCGGCCAGTTCGTTGGCCAGCTCCGAATTTGCAACGAAGCCGGGCGTGAACGGTCCGACGGCCACGCCGGCAAGCAGATAGCCCGCGATGGGCGATACTTTGATCCGGTGCGCGATCGCGCCGAAGATGAAAGCGACGACGAGTCCTGCAACGATGGTGGCTATCAGGGGTGCGTGATGCGGCATCGTTAATCCTTGGAACGGCTATACTGGTTCGACACCGGCCACGCCCAAAGCGGCCGGTGTCGATGCAGATCAGGGGCTAGGCCGTGTCGATGGCAGCAGCCAATATTGCCGCGGCACCGGCAATGCCGGACCAGACGGCGACAGCGAACCACCAGGGGGGCCGCCTATTTCGTTTTTTTCGCATCGAGTCCTCCTATGCCGCTGCAGCGGTGGCGAAGACGATGTTTAGGCGCGAAGACGCTGGAGCGCCGGACTGGGGGTAGGGGGGCGCGGCGGGGCCCTTGCCCGCGGCGCGCCACGGCGCACGACAAAAAATAACGGCGTGGCCGCACGCAGGTATAGGAAAGCAAGAACGGCGAGCGCTGCCGCGAAGGCAGGCGTGTGCGGCAACAAGGCGCCGGTGTCGATAGCAGAATCGAGCGGCACGGCCCGCGGCCGCTGAACTAGCGTGAGGCTCTTGTCGCCGCGTTTGGCGGTGATCGCCACGCTGGTCGTCGCTGGGTTGAACGCTGCACCATGCCTAAGCGTTTCGGGCGGGCCGAGTGGCGCGACCGCGCTGAACAGCAGCAGCACCACAAACATCCAGACCGCCAGCGGCGTGGCTAGGCGCTGGCCTGTGCCTCGCTCGGCCGTGCGGTAGGAGTGGCAATTCATTACGTGCGAACGCACCGACTTCGCGATTGTGCCGTAACGAAACGGCACCTCCGTCTCTTCATCGACGCCTACAATCATGGCCGACGGCTGGCAGGAGCGACCAATAACGCGCGAGCCGGAGAACGACTTGACTTGGTCGCGAGCCACCTGAAGCGATGTGCTCATCGATGATGGCCGGCGACTACAGCGAAGGCACGGTTGGAGGGCTGACTTCGGGGTGCGAACGAGACATTCCCATGCGTTCAGCCGACAGCGCAGCGAACGACATTGAGCCTCAGAAAAATTCATTACGATCCGCAACCTCCGGCTACGGATTGCAGTAACCTTAGCAGAAAATTGTGCGTCCGTGCGGCGAATGCCCGAAGCTGACCAACAAGTTTGAATTCCCTTGGGCGCCAGCTCCCGGCATCCGAAGCGCGGTGCGCATCTGCGGCTGCAGGCCTCCGCGACTGCATATTTGAGATGTGATTGGAGAGTTCGCTTCTCGAAGTCTAAGTCATTGAAACGCGGCACTCCCGAGGCGAACGCGCTACGCACTCAGACCGCTGACAAAACATGCTTTTCTCAGCTTCGTTGTTACTCGGCTGGCGATCGCGTGTTGATCGACCTTCACTCCAATAAGATCAGCGCAACGGCGCGGTTTACGGGACGGACGTGATCGCGCAAACCCGCTACTCTTTCAGGAAGGAAGACCGGTACATCGACAAGCAGCAGAGATGCGCAGATCGTCAGCCCGGGTGGTGGAGATATCCACTGATTTGTGCATCGAACCGCCGCGCTGCGCCGGCGGCAGGATCGCTACTGCGTGCTAGTGCGGAAAGTGCATGGCTGGCAGCGGCACCGTGGCGCCTACTAGCGAACAACGCGAACGCATTCTCCGCCACCACCGGGTCATAGTCCGTCGCGCCGGCCACGCAGACGAGGTAGCGGACGACATTGTCGAGCGCCGCGGGATCGAGAGCCAGCTGTTCGACACTGGCCTCTCCCGCCAGTGCCTTCGGATAGCGGGCGTAGAACGCATCCGCCAGGGCACCGCCGATCTTCCCGCTCGCCTGGACTTCCTGGCAGCTGGGGAGGGGGAGGCCTGTGATGGGGGCGGCGCTTGCCATGGCCGGGGCCTTTGCGGGTGAGGGCGTGAGGAGCGGGAGCAGCGCGTCGTAGCGGGCGGTGCAGCGCGGCACCGGGTGCGCGCGGCAGCTGAGCGCCCGGCTCTTCGCCCAGGTCTCACTCGTAACAGCCGGCGCTGGCGATGGCCTGCGTGCAGGCGAGGCACCGGAAAGAAGGGCGGCGCGTTGCCGGGCCAGATGTACCGCAGACCGCGCGAAGGTTACCCGCGCCGCCGTGCCGCCGCCCTCCGCAGCAGCATCCCCCAGTTCCTGAAGAGCGGCGCGGAAGGCAGCAGCTGCTTCGGGGCTGTCGACGCCTCGCCCGGCGGTAGCGATCGCGCTATCGGCACAGGCGACCAGTGCGGAAGCGTCGCCGTTCGCGCGCGTTTGGCAGTCGGCATAGGCGGCCTCCCCACCGGCGACGGGGACGGCGGCTGGCGGGGCGGCCGCTCTCTGGTTGGAAGCGTTCGCAGGCGCTTCCGGCGCGGTGCCGCCGCAAGCAGCAAGTGCCAGAGCCAGAACGCTCGCGTTTCTGGAGATCCGCATGCCCATGCTCTACCCCGCTGGTCTTCAGCGGTAAAGAGAGCGGACCGCGGGCACGTCGACGCCCTGTGGGTTGCCCATGAACCGGGTGACGTCGATATTGCGGTCGATATAGTCGGAGATCCAGCCGCGATAGGCCGCGCCTTCGTTGCCGCCGGCGGCGTCGAGATAGGCGGCGCGCTGCTTGCTCGGCACGTTCGCTTCGAAGGTGCCGTCGCGCAGATATCCCATCTCGCCATCGATCAGCCCGCGCGCGCCGCCCAGGCCCTCGTGGTGCGCGATATAGGCGTATTTGGCGATGGCGGCCGGCGAGGCGTTGGCGGGCACATGGCCGCTGTCGCGCAGTGCCGCGACATTGTGCCTGGCATAGTCGGCGCCGGCGAGGATCGACAGGCGCGGATCGTTGCGCGCCGCAAGCAATCCCGCCCGATCAACCACGCGGTTGTCGGCGCCGACCAGGCCGAGCGCCTTGGCTTCCTGGTTGAGCACGCTGCCGGGGCGGGTCGCCTCGCCGACCCAGGTGCCGGTCAGGAACTGGGTAAGTCCCGTCGCCGACGAGGTGCCGGCCCTGGAGTTGGCCTGCCACACGCCCTGCGATTTCGCCGCCTCGGCATCGATGATCGCGGCGACGGTCTGCGGCGCCATGCCGGTTCGGGTCGAGGCTTCCAGTATGGCGCCGCGATATCGATCGTTGGCGCCGAGCGAGAGGTTTTCGGGCGCATAGGCACCCTGTGGGGCGTGCGTGCCGGTTGCCGCTGGGGAAGCGGGCGTCGCCGCCCGGGCCTGAACATCGGGCTTCACATAGACGCCGATCAGGGTGCGGCCCCGGCCGCTCAGGCCATTGGCAGCGGCGCCGGTGCGGGCATTGGCGGAGGCATAGTCGCTCGCGAACCCGTTGTCGGTGCGAATCTCGATATGGCCGTATTTGGCGTTTCGGTCGGTGGCGCCGGGCGCGGCACCATAGACCAGCACCGCGCCCGTAGGGGCATCATAGGGCGAGCGAATGTTCGCGCCCGCCCGGTCGAGGAGGTTGACGAAGCCGCGTTGCTCCAGCGCGGGGCCGGCGCCTTTGGCGGCAACGCCGGGCAGATAGTCGCGCACCGCACCGGATTGCTGGAGCGCGGTTTTCACCCAGGCATAGCAACGACCGATCGAGACATGACCGGCGGCGCGACGCTCGGCCAGATCGGCTGCCTGGACCGATGCCGCCCCTGGCGTCGGGACACCTTCTGCGGGGGTGGCGCGGGGCGCTGCCGGCGCGACGCCCTGAACCCTGCCCAGTTGCGAACGCGTGCCGCCAGGCGCTGCGCCGAGCACCAGGTGCTGGCCTGGATGGATGCGGTCGGGATGGGCAATGCCGTTACGCGCGGCGACATCGGCGACGGTCGTGCCATGGGCGGCCGCGATGCCACTCAACGTGTCCCCGGGCTTGACGGTGTAGGCCGTAGGCGCGGCGCTCGGCAGGCGGATCTGCTGGCCGATCTGGATTAGCGCCGGATTGGCGATGCCGTTGATCTCTGCGAGGCGCTGCCAGCTGGTGCCGTTCGCTGCCGCGATCTCGCTCAGCGTCTCTCCCTTGCGAACCTCGTGAACGTTCGCGCCCGGCCCAAGATGCGCGAGGCTGTCGGGCGAGGAAAGCAACCGATTGAGCGCCGAGCCGCCGCTGACCGTTCCATCGATCGGCAGGCCCGCAGCCGAAAGCGGATCGGACGTGATGCCGTTTCGCGATCCGGACGAGAGAAGGCTTGCCAGCTGGGTCATCGGTCATACTCCTTAGACTTCGCAGGCAGGTGTACCGGCCCTGTCCGGGAGCGTCTCTAATCGGATCGATTAGGCGGTGATCCTAGCTGTCATGGGCCAGGACGAACCCACCGGGCGCGAGGTCGAGCCGATGGAGATCGAGCCCCATCGCCTGGGCGCCCTTGCGAACGGCGTTGCCTACCGCACGCAGCTGGGCCGGGTCGCGCTTGGCCTGTTCGATGCTTGCGTCGATCAGCGCGCTCTGCACCCAGAGCGCCTCGGCAAGTTCCTGCTTCTTCGCGTCCGAAGCGCCCGCGATTCCCGGGGTGGCCGCGACGGCGGTCGCTGCTTGCCGGCGGACGGCCGCCAGGGTAGCCGGGTCGGGCGTGTCGTTGTTGCCGTGGACCGCTTCCCATGCGGTGAGCCACCACATTGCATAGGCGTCAGCGACATTGTCGATATGCAGGCCGTGCGGTGCGACGAGCGCGCCGAGCCGCTCGATGAAGTCGCCCTGGGCGAACAGCTGCTGCAGGTCGGCGGCGCCCGCCGGGTCCGCGGCCCGCGTTTTCTGGACGAAGGCAGCGAGGTTGGCGCTGCGCCGCGCCTTGGAGGGAAGGTAGCGCAGTGCGCGGGCATCCGCGGGCGTTCCGCGCGGGGAAGGGGGCTCCGTAGCGCGCGGTCTACCCGCCGGACGCGCGCGTGCTGCATCCTGGGCCATGCGGTCGTCGAGCATCATGCTCAATGGATCGGAGTGGGTGACCGTGGACGTGATCATCACCCAACCCTGGCTGTCAATCTGTGCCTGGGCGGAATTTGCCCAATGCGTCGCCGTGACCAGGATGAGCGCTGCGCCCAAGCCTCTCATGCAAAGCGATCCTCTGGTTATCACCCGCGGCGCTGGCGCAGCAGGAGGAATCCGCCGACGCCCATTCCGCCTGCCGCGAGCGCCAGCACACCATAGCTGCCGGCGTTCCCCGGCGTGGAGGGGTCGGCCGGCACGTCGTTCCGGCCGACCCTGAACGGGACGAAGCCTTCCGCCGTCAGTTCGAACCGGTCGAGATCGAGGCCCATTTGCTCGGCGCCCTTGCGCGCCGCCTCGCCAACCGCGCGGAGGCGCTCCGGTTTCTGCTTGGCCTGTTCCACCGCGCCATCGATCAGCGCGCTCTGCACCCACAGCGACTCCGCGAGTTCCTGCTTCTGGGCATCCGACGCGCCGGCGATCTGTCCCGTGGCCGAGATGGCGCCAGCGGCCTGCCGACGAACCGCGGCAAGCGTGGCGCGACTGGGGGTGTCGTTGCTCCCGCGGGAGGCCTGCCAGGCGGTGACCCACCAAAGGGCATAGGCATCGGCGATATTGTCGATCTGGAGGCCCTGCGGTGCGACGAGCGCCCGGATCTTCTCGATGAAGTCACCCTGGGCAAAGAGCTTTTGGAGGTCGTCGGCACCGCGCGGATCGGCTGCCCGGGTCTTGTCGACGAAGCGGGCGAGATTGGCCGTGCGGCGAGCCTTGGACGGCGTGTAGTGCAGCATCGCCGGATTGGCGGTGGGCCGTGCGCGCGCCATCGGCGCGGCGCCTTCGTGCGAGAAGCGATCGGCATGGTCCTGCAGCGCGATCCGCGGCCCTTCGTACAGCATCGGGCTGATCATCTGGGCCTGCGCCATGCCAGGCACCGCAACGCATGCCAAGCCGAGGGAAAGGAGCAACCGCGACGCCATCGATACCTCCTGAACAGGTCGGGCGGGTCGTTCCCGACGCCGATGAAATAAAAAACGAGCCGGGCGAAGTCGATGCTTCGCCCGGCCCTTTGCGATGAACCGCCGCGTTTCTTAGCCCTTGCGAGCCATGGTCGACAGCCCTTCGCCGATCGTCTTGATCATGTTGGTGGTCGACTGCATCAGGTAGCTGAACTCTTGGGTGGCGACCTGCAGGTCGGTCATGGTCCTGGTCGACTTGTTGTTCTTCGACTGCGAGTCGTAGGTCTGGGCCAGCGACTGCATCTCGTCGATCTTGGCATCCATGGACTGTGCCATCACCTCGGCGATCGCGCGCAGCCAGTTGCCGCTGCCGGCGCGGCCCTCGCGCGAACCTTCGGTCTTCGCGCGGTCGCTGCCCTCGCGCGAGGCGGCGAAGAGGTTCTCGGCAATATTGTCCGCCTGCTGGCTCATCTCGCGCGTCATCGCGCCCTGCTCCGAGGGGGAGAGGATGCCATAGCCGATCGTGCTCACTGCGTCGGCGATGCTGCCCGGTGCGCCGCCGACAGAGGCGCTGAACGTGCTCTTGGCGATATCGATCATGCCCTGCGGCAGGCCGAGCTTTTCGCCGAGCTGCTGGAGCACCTGCTGGCCGATCGCCGCGCCCAGCGTGCGGACCGCGAGCGATGCCCAGCCCGCCGGGCCCATCGCGAGGGAAGCCAGGCTGATCGGATTGACCAGAGACCGCGTAAGACCGCTCAGGAGACCCATGGATCGTTCCTTTCCATCCAGATATCGCGCTCCGCTCGGGAGCCAAGCCGCCGACACCGTGTCGCCGGTACAAAGGCAAACTGCCCCGGATCGGGCCCCAGCGCGCTCCACGATTCGTTTAGCCTGGCTCAACGAATCGTGGAGGGGCGGGGTCATTCGAGCGGCAGGAAGAGCAGTCCCGCCAGGCTGTTGAGTTCGCGAACGCCGTCGAGATCGAGCTTGCGGATCGCGTTGTTCATGTGCGTGCGCACGGTGTTCTCGGTCATGTTGAGCAGCGTGCCGATATCGCCGTTCGCGCGGCCCCAGCCGAGGAAGCGCAGCACCGCCGCTTCGTTGCGGGTCAGCGTCTGCAGCCCCGCCAGATGGAGCAGCGGCACGCGCCAGCCGGGGACGGTGAGCTCGCCGATGCGGATCTCGCGGGCGGCGGCGCCGCGACGTTCCTCGGCGGCGCGGAGCTCGGCGATCAGCTGGGCGAGCTGCTCGGCATCGCTTGGCGGCGGCGCGGGCGCGCGGAGGGCGGTGGCGCTGGTCATTGGGGCTTGGCCGTTCGCTGGAGGACGCCGTCCGCAATCTCCTCGCGCGTGCCCAGATCGGCGAGGATCGCCTGGGCGAGCAGCGGGAGCGTGAGGATGACGACGAAGGTGGCGGCGGCGGCCTTGATCGGCATCGCCATCGAGAAGACGTTGAACGACTGAGCGAAGCGGTTGAGGAACCCCATCGCCAGGTCGATCACGTAGAGCACGGTCAGCACCGGCGCCGCGAACAGGAAGGCGAGGGCGAACAGCCGCCCGAACTCGCCCTCGAAGAACATCAGCGCGCGCGCATCGAGCTGCAGCCCGCCGGGGCCGAGCGGCCAGATCAGGTAGCTGCCCATCACCGTGCCGACGAGCAGGGTGAGGCCGCCGGCGGTGACGAACACCACCTCGGCGAAGCGGCTGAGCAGGATGCCGGTGAGCGAGCTGGTATTGCCGCTCAGCGGATCGACCAGCTGCCCGATCGTAGCACCCACCTTGGTGTCGATGATCTCGCCCGCGGCGCCCAGCGCCCAGAGCACCGTGCCGAAGAAGAAGCCGATCGCGCCGCCGGCGGCGGCTTCCTTGAGCAGCATCTTGAGCCAGCCCATCGCCGAGAGGTCGTTCGGGTGGAAGTCCGGCTGCATCTGCAGCGCGACCAGACCGAAGGTGACGATGATGCTGTTGCGCACCGTCCCCGGCATCACCTCGCGCGAGAAGACCGGTACGAACACGAAGGCGAAGGCGAAGCGCGCCGAGGCGACCGCGACCACCAGCAGCTGGTCGAGCCAGGGCATCGCCGCGAACAGCGGCACGCCGACGCCGGGGGGCACCGCCTCGATCATCGCCCCACCGCCGCAAGGCCGGAGAAGATCGAGTCCGCATAGCTGTACAGCGTGCCCGCCATCAGGCTCGCCGTGACGAAGATGCTAATCACGATCGCGAAGAACTTCAGCGTGTACTGCAGCGTCTGTTCCTGGAGCTGGGTCGCCGCCTGCACGATCGCGACGAGCAGCCCCACCACCGACGCCGCGATGATCGGCGGCGCCGAGAGCAGCAGCACCAGCCACAGCCCCTGGGTGGTGACGGCGACGAGATCGTCGCTCATGCGCGCGCCTCCTCAGGCATAGGAGAGCACCAGGCCGTGGCTCAGCTTCACCCAGCCGTCGACCAGCACGAACAGGAGGATCTTGAACGGCAGCGAGATGGTGACCGGGGAGAGCATCATCATGCCCATCGCCAGCAGGATGTTGGCAATCACCATGTCGATGACGAGGAAGGGGAGGAAGATCAGGAAGCCGATCTGGAAGGCGAGCTTGAGCTCCTTCACCACGAACGCCGGGATGACGATCACGAAATCGGTGTCGCGAAGGGTGCTGACCTTCGCCGGGTCGCCGATCCGCTGCTGGGTGCGCAGGAAGAAGGCACGCTCGCGCGGATCGCTGTGCTTGACCAGGAACTCCCGCAGCGGCTCCTTGGCGCGGTCGGCAGTGGCGAAGATGTCGCCGGTACTCTCGATGGGGTTCTCGGCCTGTGCCGGGGGATCGCCGGGCATGGTGGGGGTGGCGGGTCCCTGGACGGCGGCTGCGACCTGCATCTTTTCCAGCGTCGGGTACATCACGAACACGGTGAGGATCAGCGCGAGGCCGTTGAGTACGAGGTTGGGCGGCACCTGCTGCAGCCCCAGCGCATTGCGCACCAGGCTGAGCACCACGGCAATCTTGGTGAAGCTGGTCACCATCACCGCGAAGAACGGGGCTAGCGCGATCAGGACAACCGTGATCAGCGCCGAGCCCGGAGTGAACTGGGCGAGGTTCACGCCTCCACCTCCACCTGCTGCTGGACAACGCCCTCGGCGAGATCGACGCGAGACTCGATCAGCACCGCGAATCGGTCGCCGAGCTGGACCAGCTCGCCCCGGGCGAGCGGGCTGCCGGCGACCAGTAGCTCGACCGCCAGGCCTTCGGACGCGGGGCCGAGCGGCAGCGCCACGCCCGGGCGCAGATCGGCAAGCGCCGCGGCGCTGACCCGCTGCTCGGGCAGGCGCAGAGTGAGGGGCACGGCGAAATCGCGGGCGGAGGGGGCAGCATCGCTGGATTCCATGGGCGCTCCATCGGGGTGCGGGGTGAAACTGCCGGTGGCGAGGTCGAGCTGACCGGCCTGGCGGAAATGCGGGGCTTGGAGCGTGGCGCGGGGGCGGGCGCCGACCAGCACCAGATCGCCGGGGGCAAGGTCGCCCGCTTCGGCGATGCCGAGCCGGGGGCCTTGCACCAGCAGCTGAGCGAGCACCGGCAGGCGCGCGGCGAGCGGCGTGAGTGCGTCCGCCTCGGCAAGCCAATTTGCCGCATGCGGATGGTCGCAGGGGAGGACCAGCGCGGCGTCCAGCCCTTCACGGCCGAGGGCGAAGTGGAGTGCTGCATCGTCCGACGCGCTGCCCAGATCCTCGGGTTCGAGCTGGAGTCCCAGCACTTGTTCGAGCGCGAGCAGCAGCGGCTCGGCATCGTCCAGCGCGGCGGCGGCTTCGGCGATCCGTTCGGGATGGAGTACCGCCCCGCCGGGGCGGAACTGGCTGCCATCGGGGCAGCGGAACCAGCTGCCGCGCGGGGGCGCTGCGACGATCTCGACGGCGAACCCGGCATGCTCGAGCAGCCGCGCAACGGCACCGGCCAGCGCATCGCGCGCCGGATCGACGCGGGGCAGGTCGAGCGCATCGAGGCGGAGCATGGTCGCCATCAGAAGCGCACCTGCGCCGGCAGCGGCTTGGCCGGGGCCTGCCCCTCGGGCCAACGGGCGAGCAGTGTCACCGATCCGGCAGTGACGCCGACCAGCATCGTCTCGCCGCGCGCCTCGATCAGCACCACCCGTTCGCGCTGGCCGAGCGGCATCGAGCGGAGGAAGCGGATCGGCGTGTCGCTCTCGCCATTGGCGGCGACGCCGAGCTGGCGATCCTGCAGCTTCTTCAGCAGCCAGATCACGCCCCAGGCCATGCCCAAGACGAGGGCAAGCGCCACGACGATGGCGAGGATCGAGGATAGGACGGCTCCGATTCCCATGGTGCGGTTGGTTCTCCGGTCTGGTCAGCGTTGGGGCGCGGCGAGGCGCGGGGCGGCGGTATCCATGTCGTGCTGCATCGGGCCGTCGCCGCTCCTGGCCTTGGCGGCCCAGAGGATCACCGCGGCGATCGCATCGAACATGTCCTCAGGCACGATCTCGCCGATCTCGCCGCGTGCCCACAGGCTGCGGGCGGCGGCGACGTTGCGGACGATTGGCACGCGGGCTTCCTCCGCCTCGGCGCGCATCGCGGCGGCGAGCTCGCCCATGCCCTTGGCGGCGATCACCGGCACCGGGCACGTCGCTTCGTCATAGTTGAGCGCGATCGCGATATGGGTGGGGTTCACCAGCAGCGCGGCGGCACCGCGCGTGGCGCCGAGATTGTTTTGATTGGCCCATTCCTGGTGCATGTCGCGGCGCAGCGCGCGGACCTGCGGATCGCCTTCGCTTTCCTTGTGTTCCTGCTTGATGTCGCGACGGCTCATCTTCATCTTCTTGATGAAGCTGTGCTTGGAATAGATCCGGTCGGCGACCGCGACGAATAGGAAGACCGCGACGACCATCGCCAGCATCTGCAGCGTCAGCGAATAGGTGAGCCCGATCGTGCTCAGCGCAGCGCCCCCGCGCGACTCGTCGATGGGGGAGGTTGCGGCGAGTCGAATCAGCTGGCCCGAACTGGACAGCGCGCTCTGATAGACGAGATAGCCGATCGCGCAGATGAGCCCTGCCTTCACCAGCGTCTTGGCAAGTTCGAACAGGCCGTCCTTGCCGAACATCCGCTTGAGGCCTTCGATCGGATTGAGCTTCTCCAGCCCGAATTTCATCTTCTCGGTCGTCATCATCGGACCGACCTGGAGGAACTCGGCGAAGGTTCCGATCAGCGCGGCGGGAACCAGCGTGGCGAAGGTCAGGCGCAGCAAGGTCCAGGCCGCGTCCCAGCCGATCGCCGGGGCGGTCTGCTCGAACGAGCCGGTCGCCGCCTGTGCCACCACATCGGTGGCGAGGCGCGCGAGTTCGCTTGCGGCATAGCCCGAGACCCCGACGAACAGCAGCAACCAGGCAAGCGTAAGAAGTCCAGTGGCCAAATCCTTGGACTTGGCGACGTCACCCTTCTTGCGCGCATCTTCTAGCCGCTTCGGTGTCGGGAGCTCGCTCTTGTCGGCGCTGTCCTTGCCTTGGCCCATGAAGTTGAACTCTTGCTGCGGGACAGTGCGCGCATAGTCGCGAAGTGTCCGCACAGGTCGAGCAGGTCGACACATTGTCTGCCCGTGGGGCGGGGCAGCAACATCGTTAAAATCCTGTAACCCGTTCCCAGATGCAACGGGCAAAATCGGTGCCGGATGCCAAACGAAACCGCTAAGCTATTGATATATCACAATGTGCGATGAGTCGAGTCGCGGCAGGTAGTTGCGCCGCGTCGATGAGTAGTGCTGACAGCCTTGTTAGTAAATCAGACAAATCGAAAGGTTCCGCAGCTCACCTTGCAAGGAAACCGGTTCGTCGTCCCGTAACAGTGCGAAATATTTCTGGCTAGCGACTTGAAATTGTAAGAAATTCGCGACAGCCTATAGGTGTTCCTGGACGAGCAGGCCGGGAATTGTGGGGCATCGTGCTGAGACAACTGTTGGCCAGGACCGCCATCGGCTGGGGAGCGATGCAATGTGTAGAGTAGTTCTTAGCGTTTCCTCGCTGGCCTTATGCGGTGCGGCGATCTTTATTCCGGAAGCGGCATGGTCGCGGGACAAGACCCCGCCGCCACCGCCCTGTGCGCTGACCGCGACCTTGCGGGTGGCGGATGCGGCGTCACTGGCGGGGATTCAGTCCCTCCAGGGGTGCAGCAACATCGTCGTTGCGCCGGGCACCCCGGCCGAAATGCCGAAGAATGTTCGGATCGCGCCGGAGGCCGAGGAGGGTTCGTCGGGCGATCGCGCTGCGTCGTTCCAACTCGTCTCGGGCAAGAAACACCGCGAGGCGGAGCCGGCGCCCGAAGCCACGCTGCGGGTCGCGGCAATCGCGCCGCTCCGTCAGGAGCCGGCGTCGCTGACCCCGGCCGCGGCATCCGACGCGGCGATCCTGGCGATGCGGCCGGTATCCTATGCGACGCGCTATGACGCGATGATCCAGCGGGTCGCGGCGCGCCGGCGGGTGGATCCGCTGCTGCTCCATGCCGTGATCGACCAGGAATCGCGCTACCGTGCCGATGCGCGCAGCCCGGTCGGCGCGCATGGCTTGATGCAGCTGATGCCGGGCACGGCGCGGATGCTCAACGTGTCGGCGTCCAATGCCGAGGCCAATGTCGACGGCGGCGCGCGGTTGCTGCGCCAGCTCCACGGCCGGTTCAACGATTTCAACCTGACGCTCGCCGCCTACAACGCGGGCGAGGGCGCGGTGCGGCGCTACGGCAACCGCATCCCGCCCTACCGGGAGACCCAGTCTTATGTGGCCGGCGTGATGGGCCGGTACAGCCGGCTGCTCGCCGAACAGGCCGCGCGGAGCCGCTGAGCATGGCCCCAGCCCTGATCCTGCGCGGCCTGCGCCGCATGCCCCTGCGCGTGGCCGACATGCTGCTGGTCGGCAGCGTCGTCACCGTCGTGTTGCTGATGATCGTGCCGATGCCGCCGCTGGCGCTCGACGCGTTCATCGCCACCAACATGACGGTGGGCATCCTGCTGCTGCTCAGCTGCATGTACGTCGCCAAGCCGCTGGATTTCTCGACCTTCCCGACGGTGCTCCTGCTCTCCACGCTGTTCCGGCTGGCGATCAGCATCTCGACGACGCGGATGATCCTCACCCATGTCGATGGCGGCGAGATCATCCAGCAGTTCGGCCAGATGGTCGCGGGCGGCAATCTGGTGGTGGGGCTGGTGGTGTTCCTGATCATCACCATCGTCCAGTTCATCGTCATCTCGAAGGGCGCCGAGCGCGTCGCCGAGGTCGCCGCGCGGTTCAGCCTCGATGCGATGCCGGGCAAGCAGCTGTCGATCGACAGCGACCTGCGCTCGGGCATCCTCACCAAGGACGAGGCGCGCGAGAAGCGCCGGACGCTGGAGATGGAGAGCAAGCTCCACGGCAGCCTCGACGGCGCGATGAAGTTCGTGAAGGGCGATGCGATCGCCTCGGTGATCATCGTGCTGGTCAACCTCCTCGGTGGGCTGGCGGTGGGCATGCTCTACCACGGCATGTCGGCGGGCGAGGCGGCGACGACCTTCTCGATCCTGACGATCGGCGACGGGCTGGTCGCGCAGGTGCCGGCGCTGTTCTCGGCGATGGCGGCGGGCCTTCTGGTCACGCGCACCACCGACGAGGAGCGCGACGGCGATCTCGGCCCCGCCATTGCGCGGCAGATCACCGGCAAGCCGCATGTGCTGATGATCGCCGGGGGGCTGGCGATGCTGCTGGGGCTGGTGCCGGGCTTCCCGACGCTGATCTTCTTCGCGCTGGCGAGCGCGTTGCTGCTGGGCGGCGCGTTCCTCCATCCGACCTCGGGCGTCTGGCTGCGCACCCGGCTGGGGCTGGCCTCGGGCGAGACGACGGTCGCGACCGGCGAGACGCTGATCGCTGCGCAGGCGCTGCCCGTGGTCGATCCGCTGCGGCTCGCCGTCGGCCTGCCGCCCCAGCACCCCGCCTTTGCCGCGCTGGCGGACCGGCTGCGCGAGGGCGCCGCGGCGCTCCAGACGCGGACCGGCATCGCCATCCCCGACCTGCGCGTCGTCCCCGATCCCCGCCTCAATGACGGCGAATGGCTGCTCAGCGCGCACGACGCCCCGCTCGGCGACGGCGCCAGCGACGCGGGCGCGCTGCCTGACGTGGCGGCGGAGCGCGTGGCGCAGCTGCTCGAACGCAATCTCGGCTTGTTCCTCGGGCTGCAAGAGGTGACCGATCACCTCAACCGGCTCGGTGAAACGCACCCGGAAGTCGTCAAGGAAGCGGTGCGCGCGGTGCCCACCGGCCGGATCGGCGAAGTGCTGCGCTTGCTCGCCGAGGAGAGCGTGCCACTGCGCAACTTCCGCGACGCGATCGAGGCGATCGGCGAGGTCGGCCAGTACGAGCGCGAAGCCGTGCCGATGGCCGAACGGGTGCGCGTGGCGATGCGCCGCCACCTGATCGCGCCGCTGTGCGAGGCCGGGCGCCTGCGCGTGCTGATCGTCGGCGCCGATCTGGAGGAGACCATCCGCCAGACCGTCACGCCCGTGGACGGCCAGATGCGCCTCGCGATCAACCCGCACCAGATGCGCGCGCTGATCGCGCTGCTCTCCACCCAGGTCGCCAGCAGCGGCGCGCGGGCAATCCTCACCGCGCAGGATCTCCGCCGGCCGCTCCGTCTGCTGATCGCGGGCGACCTGTTCGAGGTGCCGGTGATCAGCTTCAACGAGCTCAACCCGGCCGTGCCGCTCGATATCGTCGGCGAAATCAACGCCGCCCCGGAGAGCCTGACCAACCAGATGTCGGACGAGGTTTCCCTATGATCCGCGCCCAGCGCTTCCTTGCCCTGCTTGCCTGTACCGCTTTGCTGCCCGTCGCCGCCCCCGCCGAGACGCCGCCCATGGGACAGAAGCGGATCACGCTCACCGCGCGCAACCAGCGCGTCGATGCCGCCGTCGTCGATCTGTTCGGCCAGGCCGGGGTCAAGGCGAAGGTGAGCTCGGCGGTGACCGGCAAGGTCAACGGCGTGTTCGTCGGCACGCCGCGACAGGTGTGGACGCAGCTCGCCAAGGCCTTCAACCTCGTCGCCTATTATGACGGCGCGGTGGTGCGGGTGTACTCCGCGGCCGAGGTAACCTCGCGCAGCTTCAACGCTGCCGACCCCGAGGCAGTGGTACGCGACGCCCAGAAGCTGCGGATCCTCGACGACGCCAATCGCGTCTCGGCCGCGAGCAATTCGGTGAGCGCCACCGGCGTGCCCGCGTTCCTCGACCGCGTGGCGCAGCTGGCGGGTACCGCAGGCAATCCGGCGGTGATCCAGGCCTCCGCCACGTCCCCGACCGCGCCGATCGTTTCGCCGCTGCTCGGCCCCGCCGCACTGGAGACGGTGACCAGTTCGCCGCTCCGCTCCAAGGTGCTGAGCGGCGCCACGACGCGCTCGCCCTATGAGGTGCGGATCTTCTACCTCCGCTACGCCCGCGCCGACGACACGATCCAGAAGAGCTTCGACCGCACCATCACCATCCCCGGCGTGGGTTCGATCCTGCGCGGGATGATGGGGGATGGTCGTCCGAGCTCGACCGTGTCGACCAGCGGCAATTTCGACGTCCAGCGCCAGTCACTGCCCCGTCTCGGTGGGCGCGGCCTCAACGCCGTGCCGCCGGACGAGGCGCAGCGCAGCTTCGACCAGCAGGGCACGCCCGGCCTCGATACCGTGGTGGTCCGCGAAGCCGCGGTGCGCGACATCAACGGTCCGCGCGTCGAGGTCGACCCCAGCAATAACGCCGTGCTGATCCGCGACCGGCCCGAATCGATGACCGTCTACGAAGACATCGTCCGCGCGCTCGACGTCGAGCCGCGCGGGGTGGAGATCGAGGCGACGATCCTCGAGCTCGATACCAGCAAGCTCAAGGAACTGGGGCTCGACTTCGGCTTCAGGACCGGCGGCCTGGGCGCGCTGTTCGGCGGCAACGCGACCAACCCGACCAACAACTTCTCCAGCGGCAATGTCGGCGCGGCGTATCTCACCGGCGGCCTGGACCTGTTCGCCGCGCGCATCACCGCGCTGGAGAAGACCGGTGCGCTGCGGGTGATCTCGCGGCCGCGGCTGAGCACGCTCAATAACATCCCCGCGGTGTTCAACAATCAGGTGCAATATTATGTCCGCGTCGCCGGAGACCGGCAGGTGGACCTGTTCCCGGTGACCGCGGGCATGGTGATGCGGGTCAACCCGTCGATCCTCTATGACGGCGGCGAGCTGCGCACCCGCATGGCGATCGAGATCCTCGACGGCTCGCCCACCGGCCTGGTGGTCGACGGCATCCCGGCGGTGAAGCAGAGCAGCATCAACACCAGCGCGGTGGTGAAGCAGGGCGAGAGCCTGCTGATCGGCGGCATGACCGTCGAGACCTCCTACGACTACAAGTCGAAGGTGCCGGTGGCGGGCGACGTGCCGATCCTCGGCCAGGCCTTCCGCAAGCGCAAGAAGGGCGACCAGCATTTCGAGCGCATCTTCCTGATCACCCCGCGCGTCGTCTCGCGCCGCGAGCAGCAGGCGGCGGCGGTGCAGCCGAGCTCGGCCACCAACCCGATCCCGATCGAGCAGATCCGGGCAGCGGGCGACCGCCACCAGAAGCGCAGCCGGAGGGCCCGCCGGTGAACGCGCCCTTCGCCCCGGTAAAGCCCGGCACCATGGTGCTGCGGGTGCTGAACGGCCGCCTGTCGGGCGCCGAGCATCGGCTGCACCGGGGCAAGTTCGTCCGCGTCGGGCACGGGTTCGAGCACGACATCGTGCTGCGCGACCCTTCCGCGCGCGGCGTGTCGCTCGAGCTCGACCTTGCCGACGGCATGGCCTGCGTCCGCGTGGCGGCGGGGCAGGTGACCCTTCTCGGCCGACCGGTCGGAGCGGGCGAGCAGGCATCGCTGCCGCCCTTCGTGCCGATGCTGGTCGGCGCGGTGGCCGTCGCGATCGGCGCGCCGGAGGACCCGCGCTGGGACGACGCCATCCGGCTTGCGCCGATGGTTGCGCCAGCCGCTGCCGATGCACCCGTATTGTCGCCGCAGCGCGCCGCGCTCCCCGAGCGGGTCGCGACCCGGCTCTACCCGATGCGCGGCGCGCTGGCGCTGGATCGCTACTGGCCCGCCTATGCCGCGGCCGTGGCGGCCTTGCTGCTGCTCCTGCTGTTCGCGCCGCCCGCCGTCCGCTGGGTAACGCGCGAGCTGCACGACAGCGCCGGCGAACAGGCGATGCTCGCCGCCGCCGGCTTCCGCGACCTCGAGGTGGAGGAAACCCGCAACGGCACGATCGTCCGCGGGATCGTCAAGGATGACGCCGCGCTCGCCCGGCTGCGGCAGGTCGTTGCCGGGCAGCTCGGCCCGGCCACGCTCGATGTCGAGACGATGGACGGGCTCGCCGCTGCCGCCACCGATCTGCTGCGCGCGCAAGGGGTCGATGCCGAAGCGATTCCTCGCCGCGGCAACGCGCTGATGGTGAAGGCCGAATTCCTCCCCGCCGATCGCCAGGCCGATCTCGCGCGGCTGATCAAGGAGGACGTGCCCGGCATCACCCGCGTCGACTTCGCCACCGACGGCGCGCGCGGCGACCGTGACCTGCAATATTTCTTCTCGGGCTCGGCGTACGGCCTCGCGACCTTCATAGACGGCGACCCCGGCTACCTCACCACCGCCGACGGTACCCGCTGGTTCGCCGGCGCCACGGTGCCGACCGGCCACCGCATCGTCGCCATCGGCAACGGCCGCGCCAGCTTCGAGCGCGACGGCCGGATCGAAGAACTCGTCCTGGGACCCAGCACGCCGCCGTCCCCGGAACCCTCCACCACCCCTGGCGGCGACGCAGACGGAGTGACCACCCAATGACCAACCCGATCAACAGCGCCGTCCTCGGCACGATCGCCTCGCTCGGCAACATGGGCACCACCGAGAGCCGCGCCGGCAAGGGCAACTGGTTCGAGGCGTTCGGCGAAGCCTGGGGCAAGGCGCTCGACACCCAGGCCGATGCGATCACCGCCCAGTCCGACGTGGTGAGCCAGGGCGGCGACAAGCCTTCCGACATCACCCAGCTGACCACCGAATCGATGCGGATGAGCTTCATGGCGAACAGTTCCCACAGCTCGATCGACAGCGTCTCCAAGGCGCTCGAAACCATGGCGCGGAAGAACTGACGATGAGCATCGATGCGATCGGCGCGCTGGTCGCGCCGGCCGGGGGGCAGGGCACGAACGGCGTCTCGCGCGCCTTCGAACTGCTCGCCCCAGGCGGCCAGGGCGGCGGTGCCACCACGCCGCAGTTCGACGCGCGCTTCCAGGCGGCGCTGGAGAAGATGGGCGGGGTGCAGGGCACCGTCGCCGCCGGTCCGATCCCGCCGGCGATGAAGGGCATGTTCAACGCGCTCGACCAGGTGAACGTCCAGGCCCGCGCCGTCTCGCGCTATGCCGAGACCGCCGAGGCCAGCGGCGGGCAGCTGACCCCGGGCGAGATGGTGCAGCTCAACATGAAATGCTCCGAGTTCATGTTCCAGGCGCAGCTTACCTCCAACATCGCCAACCGGAGTTCGGACGGC
This sequence comes from Sphingomonas sp. ATCC 31555, assembly GCF_000282895.1. Classification (GTDB taxonomy): domain Bacteria; phylum Pseudomonadota; class Alphaproteobacteria; order Sphingomonadales; family Sphingomonadaceae; genus Sphingomonas. The sequence goes on along the minus strand of NZ_ALBQ01000013.1, from coordinate 135,266 downwards.
GTGCAACAGCTGTTCAAGCAGCAATGAGCGGCCTTGCCCCCGCGCGCCGCTGGCAAGCGCGGATCGCCGCGCCGCTGCTGGTGGTCGCCGCCTTCGGGCTTGCCGGCTGCAGCCGGCAGGAAGTCTATGGCAAGCTCACTGAGCCGGCCGCCAACGAGATGATCGCCGTGCTCAACCAGGCCGGCATCACCGCGACCAAGGTGGCGGGGGAAAAGGACCAGTGGAGCATCGCCGTCGACCAGGCCGACTTTGCCAGCGCGGTGGAGACGCTGCGCGCACACGGCCTGCCGCACGAGAATTATGACTCGCTCGGCTCGGTGTTCAAGAAGGAGGGCTTTACCTCCACCCCGCTCGAGGAGCGGGCGCGGCTGATCTACGGCCTCTCGCAGGAGCTGAGCCGGACGATCAGCGGCATCGACGGCGTGGTGCAGGCGCGTGTCCACCTTACCATGCCCGAGGCCGATCCGCTGTCGCGCGAGGCCAAGCCCTCGGCGGCATCGGTGTTCGTGAAGTACCGCACCGGTTTCGACCTGCGCAGCCAGACGGGGGCGATCAAGTCGCTGGTCACCAATTCCATCGACGGGCTCACCTATGATCGTGTCTCGGTGGTGATGGTGCCGGCGCAGGCCGCGCCGGTGCTGCCGGAGAGCGAAGGCATGGTGTCGGTCTCGACGCTGATGCGCGGGGCGATCGGCGTGGTCGCGCTGATCGTGCTGGCGATTGCGGGACGCGGGCTGTGGCGGATGCGCAAACCCCGGACCAGCCTGCCGGATACGGTGCAGCGGTGAACCGGGAGGCACGGACCGCCAAGCTGGCGTTGCTCGCCCGGCATTGCGGGCAGGGGCGCGGCGCGCGATTTGCCCGGCGGGCGAGCGGGCTGCCGGCGGTGGGGTTCGGCGATCTCGCCAAGCTGCCGGACTGGCTCGATGCGCCCGAGGCGCAGCGCGCGCGAATCGCCGCGGCAGCGGGGCTGTTGCGCCACCGCAGGGCGATCGATGCCGAGCTCTCCGGGCCGCGGCTGGCGGCGCTTGCGGCGGCGGTAGGCGAGCCGCTGTTCGACGCTGTCTGCGAAGCCGAGGTGCCGGAAATGGTCGGGGCAGAGAAGCTGCCGCCGCCAGAGCGCATGCTCGCCGCCGGCACGCAATTGCTGGAGGCTGCCTTGCCGGTCGCCTTGCAAGACCGATTCCCCGGCGCGCGCGACGATGCCGTCGCGCGGGACCTGTTGGTCCGGGCCCAAGCCATCGCGGAGAGCCTCGCATGACCTATCATCTCGTCCATGCCGACGACGCAGCGCTGCTGTTCAGCGAGCGGGCGGTGATCAAGCGCGACGAGCGCCAATCCTTCAGCGACGCGGTGGCGCTGCTCGGCGCGGTGCGCGAGGCGCAGGCGAAAGCGGTGCAGGCTGCGGACATCGCGCGGGAGGAAGCCTACAGCACGGCGCTCAGCGGCGCCCGGACAGACATTGACGACCTGCTCGCCCGCGAGATCGCGCAGTTCGCTGCCGCGATCGAGGCGCAGGAGCAGGCAAGGCGCAGCGAGATCGCTGAAGCAGCGCTGGCGGCGGTGCATGCCGTGCTGGGCGAGCTGGACGATGCGACGCTGGTGCCGGCGCTGGTCGCGCGCGCCCTCGACCGCCTGCACCCGCAAGGCGCAGTGATCGTGGCCGTGGCGCCGGATCTGGCCGAGAAGGTTGCGGCCCGGCTCGCGGCACTGACGGAAGTGACGATCCTGGCCGATCCCGGCCTAGGCGCGCACGACTGCGCGATCCGCACCGAACAGGGCCAGGTAATCGCCAGTCTTTCGGTCCAGCTCGAGACCCTCGCCAAGCGCTGGGGGGTGGCATGAGCGATCCGCTGGCCCTGCTCCGCGCGCTCGATGCCGCGCCTATGTTCGAGCAGCATGGCCGCATCGTCGGCGCGCTCGGCACCACCCTGCGCGTCACCGGCGTGCGTGCGCGGATCGGCGAGAATTGCGAGATCGTCGATGCGGAGACGGGCTTCTCGCTCTGGGCCGAGGTGATCGGCCTCGCCGATGGCGGCGCGATCCTGACCCCTCTCGGCGACCTGCGCGGCCTGTCGATGCACAGCGACGTGATCCTGCGTAGCGGCGAGGATCGCGTGCCCTATGGCGCCGACATGCTGGGCCGTGTGCTCGACGCCCGGCTCCAGCCGCTCGACGGCCTTGGCAGCGTCCGCCGCGGCACCGACCGCCCGATCCATGGCGAGGCGCCCAACCCGATGGACCGCCGCCCGATCGACGCGGCGATGGAAACCGGCATCCGCGCAATCGACGGGGTGATGCCGATCGGCATCGGCCAGCGGGTCGGCATCTTCGCCAGCGCCGGCGTCGGCAAGTCGACACTGCTCGCGAACCTGGCGCGCAATGCCCAGTGCGATGCGATCGTCATCGCGCTGATCGGCGAGCGCGGCCGCGAGGTGCGCGAGTTCATCGAGGAGACGTTGGGCGCCGTGGGGCTCGCCCGCTCGGTGGTGATCGTCGCGACCTCCGATCGCCCGGCGATGGAGCGCGTCCGCGCGGCGCATGTCGCCACCGCCATTGCGGAGGGGCTGCGCGACGAGGGCCGGCACGTGCTGCTGCTGATGGACAGCGTCACCCGCTTCGCCCGTGCGCTCCGCGAGATCGGGCTGGCCGCGGGCGAGCCGGCGGTGCGGCGCGGCTTCCCGCCCTCGGTGTTCGCCGAACTGCCGCGGCTGTTCGAGCGCAGCGGCACCGCGGAGGCTGGCGCGATCACCGCGCTCTACACCGTGCTGCTGGAGGACGAGGACGGGGATCCAATCGGCGAGGAAGTGCGCTCGCTGTTGGATGGCCACATCGTCCTGTCGCGCAAGCTCGCCTCGCGCGGCCATTATCCGGCGATCGACGTGCTGGGCAGCCTCTCACGCCTGTTCCCGCGGCTCGCAAGCGGGGCGCAGCAGCGCGCGGCGCACGGACTGCGGGCGATGCTGGCCAAGCTCGACGAGATCGAGCTGCTCGTCCAGATCGGCGAATATCAGCCCGGCCGCGATCCGCTGGCCGATCGCGCGCTGGCCGAGCGCCAGGCGATTGCCGCCTATCTGCGCCAGTCGGGCAGCGAACGCACCTCGCTGGGCGAGAGCATCGCCCGGCTGCGCACCTTCGAGGAGATGGATCATGCCCGCTGACAATCGCGCGCCCGTACTGGCGCGCATCGCCCAGATGCGCGAGCAGCGCCTGACGCGCGCGCTGATCGAGGCGCGGGAGGCGGCCCAGCAGGCGCAAGCGGCGGCCTCCGCTGCCGAAGTCGCCCGCACCGCGGCCGAACGCGAGTGCGGCGACGCCCGCATGCTCTTCCAGGCGAGCCCGGCCTGCCCGCAGACACGGCTCTGGCTCGACCAGCGCGTCGCGGAAGAGATCGGCGCGGCGGCACGCGCCAGCGACCAGCGTGCGCGCCACGAACTCGCAGTCGATGCCCAGGGAGCCGCCGGCAGGGCGCTCGACCAGCACCGCGTGCGCAGCGAAAGCGTTGCCGCGCATCACCAGACCCTCCGCCGCGCCGAGCAACGCCGGACCGAGGATCGCGTCGATTCCGAGGCCACCGCTTTTATCCAGTCGCGAGGCTGGGCATGAACGGCGCTCCGACCAGCGGCTCGGTTCAGAGCAAGTCCGCACCCACGCCCCGCGACGCGCCCGCCAAGGGCGAGCCCGAGGCGGCGCCCAAGCAGCGCAAGGCGTTCGCCGATGCGCTCTCCCGCCACGCGGGGAAGCGGCCGGTAAAGGATCCCGGCTTGGACAAGGCCGATGGGCTGGCGGCGATGGTCGCCGCCCGCGACTTCGCTGCGCTGGCCATCGCGGCACGGCCCGCTGCGGCGGGTGCGGTCGATCCCGCGCAGCATGCCCAGCTCGATCGGATCGCGGCCGCCATCGCCGAAGTCAGCAAAACCGCGCAGCCCGAAGTGCACCTGTCGCTGCCGCTCGGCAGCTACAAGGTGGAAGGCGCGGTGCTGGGCCATGACCTGGCGGGGCAGGTCAACGTGCTGCTGATACCCTCCGCCGCGGTGCCGCCCGCAGTAGCGGCGCAGTGGAGCGAGCAGCTGCACGAGCGGCTTCTTCGTCGCGAGGTGCGCGTCGGCAAGGTTGGGGTGCAGGGAAATGTCGTGCAGACGGCCATGCGACGCTGAGGTCGCATCGCTCAGCGCACCCGGTTGTTGGGATCCTCGCGAAGTAGCGCGATGGTGGAATAGATCGTCTTCAGCGCTCGGTCGGTTTCGGTTTTAGTCGGATGGCCGGTTAGAGCGGGCAGCGCGTCCCCTAGGCTCGAGATCCGATCGAGCACCTCGCTGGTCGGCCTTGCCGCGACCAGCACCGCCACTTCGCTGGTGAACTCGTTCAGCGCTCGCGATAGGCGGCCTGCATCGGCCGGGCTGGCCGCCAACGCTGATGCCAAGTCCTGTGCTACGCCCTCTGTGCCATAGGCTCCCCCGGCGCGCAGCGGCGCTTGCCCGCCTTGCACCAGCCCCAATTCGCGGATCATGGTGTCGGCGACGCGATTGCTCAGCACCTTCATCGCCTGGGCGGCGAGCGGCTCGGGCTTAGTGCCGTCCGCGCCGATGGCACCGATAGCATGCAGGTGGGGGCCGCCTATTCCGATGGGCTGGGTCATCGCCGAATCTTGTCCGTGCAAGGGAACATGCCGGCATAGATAGCGGCTCGCCACCCGCTGCGCGCTCCACGAATCGCTTAGGCGGTGCTCCGCGGAGGCGGGTTCGGCCAAGCACCTTCTGCGTGTCGCCAACCGTACGGCGTGCTAGCGGATTCCAGCCTGTATCCGCGCAAGCACTGCCGGTGCCACGGTCATCCCGGCTTTTGCCATGTCGGCCGTCGGCCACGCCCCGCCTGCCACTTGCCGACGCACTTCCGCGCGATCGGGCGGCGGCCAGGCGATGTTCGCATTGCGCGCGCGTTCCCGCAGCCGGTCGCGGGCGGCGAGCATTTCCGGGCTGGTGAAGATGACCGGCGTATCGAGCAGCGCATGCGCCGCCATGCTGCCGTCGTCGGCAATGCTCCACAGCGTGCCGCCCTTCTGGACCAGCAGTTCGGCAATCTCCGCCTGTTCGGCGTCCACCGCCATTCGGACATGGTCGATGCCAAAGCGGTCGGTCCAGCGGGGATCGGCACCGTGGCGAAGCAAGGTCATCACACCGCCTATGTGACCGAAGGCAATCGCGCTGCGCATCGGGTCCTCGCCGCCGCGTGCCTGCGGATCGGGCGATGCGCCGGCAGAGAGAAGTTGCTCTGCCATCGCCGGGCTGTCCGCGAGAATGGCCAGCGATAGCGCCGCGCCGGGCTTCACGCCGTCCTTTGGCATGCCCGCGGCGAACAGCATCGTCACCGCATCGGCATTGCAGCGGGAGACCGCGAAGGTCAGCAGGTCGCCATATTGGCCGGCGGGTGGCTGGGGAACATTGGGATCGTCTGTCACGGCGGTAGCGATCAGGCGCGGATCGCGCGCAAGCATTGCCTCCGCATCCCGGACGCGGCCGTCGAGGATCGCCTCTGCCAGCGCGCGACCGGCCGCGCCGTTGTTCAGATGCGCAAGGACGCGAGTGCGATCGGGCAGTACCACCGCGGCGCGCTTGGTGTAGCAGGAAGGCGCGGTGGCCATGCATCCTCCGATCGGGACGGCCGCCAGCACCAGCGCGGCGAGCATGCGGATGCGGATGCGGCGGTTCACAAGGCCATGCTGTAGGGAGTGGGGCAGCCCCGGGTCAATGCGCGTCCAGGCTGCTTTGCACCCAGTCCATCCCGTGCCGGGCAACCGGCGTATCCTGAAACCAATGCTGTCCGGCGGGCTGCCTGGCGTCGAGCGGGATGCGTGTGCCATAGGCTTCGGGCGCATCGGCGAAGATCGCGCCGGGAATGCCGCCCAGGATCGCACCGGCAACCCGATCGCCGCCATCCTGGATCGCCGAGAGGACCTCTCCGCGGACGTAGAAGGCGGCAATCTTCGGCGCAGGCGCATCACCCCTGATCGTGCCGGCTTGGCGGATTGTCGCACCGCTGAGCCCGGCAGCGTTGAAGGTCTGCGCGTCGCGTCCGCTGGCGAGTGCCGCCGCCGAGGCAAGGCCACCGCCGAGCGAGTGGCCGGTGATCGTCACCTGTACGTCCGGATGTCGGCCAAGCGCCTTTGCGATCAGCAGCGCGCGGGTATATTGGTCCGAGGGCAGGCCGACGCCCTGCTGGGCATTTGCCTTCCAGTCGCTGCCGTCCGTAGTACCGCGGAAGCTCACGACATAATTGGGACCGCCATCGCCCTCCGCGACATAGACGCGGGCGCGAAAGCTGCTCTGCGGCGAGGTCAGGTCCTCGGCGCGCAGGCCGAGCCGGGCCAGATCGTCGCTGCTCGCGACGCGGTAGTCGGCCGGCGGGGCGGGGAGGTCGTTGTAGACGTCCGCCGCCATCGCCGCGACGTCGATGGTGGAAGGTCCGCCGGTTCGTTCGACCGCGGCCTGTGGGGCTTCACTGCGGACGAGCGGAACCGGCGGCACGGGCTGCTGCCAGGCAAGCAGCTCACGCGGGGGCAGGTGACGCGCCTGGAAGTCGTCGTTCGCGGCGAGTTGCCGCGAGGTCGAGATCGCCGAGGAAGACGCGGTTCCGGTGGATCGCGAGAGCTGGTCAGCTGCCGACATCATGTTCGTGTTTCCTCGCCGAAGGCCGCCGAAACCCATATGCCATCGCGCGCATCCTGTGTCGCTAGACGATTCGTTTAGGTGTTGAATGACGCAATTTGACTGTGCGATCCGCTCGTTGGAATGGAAGCAAGGCGCATGGCACAGGTTCGCAGCGGGTGCGCTACGACCATGCACGCCGTCCCACCCGCAATACAGCGTCGCGGGTTTCGCTGGCGATGCCGAGTTGCGCGCGGGGCATCAGCCTGAAGACGGCGAAGTGGGATGAGTGAACGATTGTCTAGGACTTGAAGTTAGACCAAAGGCCTCCTCATTCCACAACCTGGTGCGAGGCTGGGATGCAATCCTCGTCGACTGCCGCGAAAACACCTTGCCGTCGCTGGACTACTGTCTTCGTGCGTTGCAGCCGTCACCACAAACCTGACCCGCTCGGCGCTGCACCGATGACTAAAAGCGGCACGGGATTTCCCCGCCTGTCGGATGGTAAAGGTGACAAGCCGAAGCGGCAACGCTTCAAGCGCTATCCGGTCGGCTTCATCAAGGAGCCACAGTCAAACGAGTCAGCTACGAATACCTCGACCAGCTCCGAACGCATCTTGCCACCTCATGGCCGCTGATAAATTTGCCCGCCGGCCCACGACGCTCGCCCGCCTCGAACCTATAGTACATCTTCAAGTTATGCACGTCAGAGCCAGAACGGCTCATCTCCGATCCGATCAACCAGATGCTGGGGCTGAATACCTAGGTCCTGTTGACAAGTTGAGCAGCCACCGGCGGATGGCGGCGAGATTGAGGAAGCTGGCGAACGACAGCGCAGTTTTGTCGTAGCGGGTCGCAATGCGGCGTTGATGCTTGAGGTGCCCGAACATGCGCTCGATGCGGTTCCGGTCCCGGTATCGACGGAAGTCGCAAGCGATGGGTTCGCGCCGGTTGGCCTTTGGCGGGATGATCGGCAGGATACCGCGGATCAACAGGTTCTCCCGGACCGCATCGCCGTCATAGCCTTTGTCGGCCAGCAGCGCGTTGGGATTGTTGACCGGCAGCGCCATGAGGTCCTCGACAGCGGCGTAATCCGACGCTTCGCCGCTGGTCAGGAGGAAGCCGAGAGGGCGTCCTTGATTGTCACAGCGGGCGTGGACTTTGCACGTAAAGCCGCCGCGTGATCGACCAAAAGCCTCCTTATGAGTCCCCCTTTAGCGCCCGCTGCCGAAACATGGCCGCGAACCGTGGTGCTGTCGATCATGTGCTGCCAGTCGTCGGTCAGCCCGAACTCGACCAGCGTTGCCAGCATCGCATCCCAGACCCCCTGTTCCGCCCAACGCCGGAACCGCACATAGACCGAGTTCCACTTGCCGTAACGCTCGTGCATGTCGCGCCAGGGACAGCCGACCCGCAGCACATGCAGCATGCCGTTCAGAAATCGCCGGTTGTCATGGGAGGGCCGCGCCTTTCGGCCGCGCTCCGACGGCAGCAGACCTTCGAGCACCGCCCATTCTTCGTCCGTCAGATCGCCACGCGCCATTGCCGCTCCCCAGAAAGAGCAGCCTTGAATCAGAGATCAGGCCGGTTGGAAATCCACTTTGTCAACACGGCCTAATTGCAAGCGGGACGACCATAGTATAAGCACCGCTTATTGCTGTCGGAGTTACGGGGTCTCGAAAATGCTGGTGGGGCTCGCGTTATTCTTGGTTCAAGCTGCAGCGTTTCGCCGCGATCAAGATATCTTAGTAACATCTGAGAAGGGCGACGAGGCACACAAAGCTCGTCGATATATCGAGCGCGTAACGGAGCCAGAGTTTGGCGATCGGCCGTTGGCGCGGTTCTCAGGTTCAGTTTGTGTCGCTACTTTTGGCCAGCCTCAAGCAGCGGGCCAGACTGTTGTTGATAGAATTAGCAACATCGCAGCGTCGCTGGGGCTGCGCACTGGTGAGGCGGGTTGCTCGCCCAATCTCCTGGTGGCGTTCGTTGAAGACAGTCGAGAGGCGGTTCGCCAATTGGCGCGCGCGAATTCGGGTGCACTAAAGGGGCAGACGCTGCGAGATATAGACAGGATTGTGGCGGAGCCTGGAAGTGCGCGGTCCTGGAGTGAGGTGGAGCTTCGGGGGCGCGATGGTGAGCGGCCATATTACTCACCTGATCAACCTCCGATGATGCGAGGAACGGCCATCTCAAGGCTTTCGTCCCCGATCCGTCTTGAGGTTATTAGCGCCACTGTCTTCATCGACAGGAGCGCGTCATCAGGCCGAGATTTGCAGCAGATGGCCGATTATGCCGCGATGAGGGCTTTGGGAGGAGTGCGATTGCACGGTCGCGCAAGCGATGCTTCGATTTTAGCACTCTTCACGCCAGATGATGATAAAAATGCGCCGCGCACTCTGACGAAGTTCGATCTTGGTTATCTCAAGGGCTTGTATGCAGGCCGCAGCGATCTACCAGGTAGCATGAAGAAGCAAAGTATCGTTCAATACATGCTAGGTGAAAATGGCCCATAGAGCCTACATCACATCCAATTAATTATTGAAAATTACAGACTGAGAGCCTCGCCCAAGATTATCTCGAAGGATGCTTTTCAAGAACCGATTCTTAAATTGGAATTAGGCAGGTCCAGAATTCTGCGCTTGCCAGCCCTCTACAAACCTCAGAATCTCTTGCCGTGAATCCTCGATCCTTCATACACGAATCGTAGGCAATCTGCTCTTGTACCTTGCAGGATTTCCAGAGTGGGCTGTTAATCAGTGACTGCGCTGAAGACGTTGCAGGAGCAATGAGGGTCAAAACTGCTAGCGCAGCGATCATTTTCTTCAAACCGACCTCCATGAACAGAAGCGCACGACTTAGTCTAACAACGGATCAACATGGACATAATTAATTTTGGCCCCTTGTGCAAGGAAGATGTGAAATCGAGACAAGCTGATAAAATTGCTATATTAGTTGTGGACTTATAGTCCTGCCGCACAGTGAGTAGCCCCTAGATTTCTGGACGCCTTGGATCCTAATTTTGAGGCCAGGAGGCGATGATGGGGAAGCCCAATTTCAGCGATGAATTCAAGCGTGATGCGGTGGCTCAGATTACCGAGCGCGGGTATCCGGTAGCGGAGGTTTCGCAGCGTCTCGGCGTCAGCCAGCACTCGCTTTATGCTTGGAAGCGGCAACTGGCGAAGGTGGTGTCAGGCGATGCCGGCAAGGATGCCGAGATCCGCCAGCTGAAGCGCGAACTGGCCCGGGTGACCGAGGAGCGCGACATCCTAAAAAAAGCCACCGCGTATTTCGCTCGGGATGCAAAGTGAGATACGCGTTCATTGCCGAGCATCGCGATCGTTTTGGCGTGCGGGCGATGTGCCGGTGCCTCGCCGTGCAGCCAAGTGGCTTTTGTGGCAAAAGAGCCCGCTGAGTCAGCGGGCTCGGGAAGATACTCGGCAGACGGAGTTGCTCCGGCAGGCATGGAACGACAGCGGCAAGGTCTATGGCTACCGCAAGCTGCACGACGACCTGTTGGATCATGGCGAGACCTGCTGCCCGAACCGGGTTGCCAGATTGACCAGACTGGCGGGCATCAAGGCGCAGATCGGCTATAAGCGCAGACCCGGCAGCCATGGCGGCAAGCCGTCCCTGGCGGTCGACAACACGCTGGACCGCCAGTTCGACGTGGCTGCGCCAGACCGGGCCTGGGTGACAGACATCACCTACATTCGCACCCTAGAAGGCTTCGCCTATCTGGCGGTCGTGATCGACCTGTATTCCCGCCGCGTGGTCGGTTGGTCGATGCAGAGCCGGCAGACCACCGATGTGGTGCTGCAGGCGCTGCACATGGCGGTGTGGCGACGCAAGCCGAGGCACCGGGTGCTGATCCATTCGGACCAGGGCGCGCAGTTCACCAGCATGGACTGGGCTGCCTTGCTACGCGCGCACAATCTTGCGCACTCGATGAGCCGTCGCGGCAACTGCCATGACAATGCCGTCGCCGAGAGCTTCTTCGCCTCGCTCAAGCGGGAGCGCATCCGGCGCCGGACGTACAAAAACCGCCAGGAAGCCCGGCAGGACGTGTTCGATTACATCGAGATGTTCTACAACCCGGTGCGCAAGCAGGTCAGGAACGGGATGCTGTCGCCCATCCAGTTCGAACGGCAGCAGATTTTGAAAGTGGAAAGCGTCTAGAAAACTAGGGGCTACTCAGTTGGATAAAACTCCCTCTGCCACTGGGGGAAAGACGGCAGTACTCTGAAGCCTTGGGGGTTGTGGAAGTTTGCGAGCACCAAAAGCACTGGTCCCGTGAATACCCAGATTGCCAGAAGCCGTAGATACCAGTGAGGGTGCATGTCAGACTTCGCCATCTAATCAGCATGCGCCGATAAATATGCGTCCGCTAGTGGGCGGGAGCGGACCGGCAGCTTTTCCATCATCAGCGGACAGTCTGCATTTCCTCGGCGGCGGTGTCCAGCTGACGCTTGACGCGGGGGAGGGGCGGTCTTCCCCGTCGCTTTGGGGCCTCGTTCCCCACACGACCATCATCCAGAACCACCCGCGACGTAGCGAAAACGCCCACCGACTGTGAGCTGCGAGCTGGCGCATTGTTGTTCCGCTGCCGGTGGTGCGGGTTGGCGCTTTGCAAGGCCTGCGCCATGGCAAGGGCCGCGCCAAGCCGCTTGTTCTCGACGATCTCGGCCTGGTTGACCCGCTGCATCTTGTCGTAGACGCGGTAGGGCAGGACCACTTCACCGTGCCGCACCTCAATGCGCCCATCGGGGAATTCGCAAACGTGGACGCGCTTGCGGGCGAGCGTCCGCGCCAGCGGCGTCGGCTCCAGGATGAACATCGCCTTGTTGTAGTGAAGCGCCAGAGCGCCGGTGACGGAGCGCTCGACACGCCAGACCATCTCGGCTTCCACATTCTCGTGCGGAGCGAGGGGCCGATGGGCGTTCCGAGGGTCCGCAGGTGGACTGGCGAACTGAGCATTGTGGCGCAAGAGGTAAGAGGGGAGGAAGGTGTTGGCCTCTTCGATGGAGGAGATGCCTTCAAGTCGCATCGCTTTGACGAGGCGGTTCTGGAGCGTGCTGTTGGCCCGCTCAACCCGCCCCTTGGCCTGGGGCGAGTTGGCGCAGATGATCTCCACGCCGAGCTTATCTAGCGCGCGGCCGAGGTGCGACATGCCGTCGCTGTCGGCCGTCGCGCGGTTGTTCCGAAAGGCGCTGTGCTTGTCCGAATAGAAGGCGATCGGCTTGCCGTGCCGCTCGAGGTAGGTGCGTGTCGCCTGTAGGTAGGAGAGGGCGCTCTCGCTTTCCGCCATCTCGAGGTGCATCAACTCGCTGGTGGCGTCGTCGATATAGACCAGCAGGCTGCAGCGCGGACCGCGCCCCTCGAACCAGTCATGGTCCGAGCCGTCGACCTGGATGAGCTCGCCGCGGCGCTCGCGCCGGTTGCGGGTCTGGTGGAGCCTGGCGCGCTTAGCAGCCTTGGCCTTCCAGAGGCCGGCGCCGATCATCAGCTGCCGCAGCGTCTCGTGCGAGAGCGTGATGCTGTGGCGCTCGGCCAGATACTCGGCCGCCAACGTCGGGCCGAAATCGGCATAGTGCTCGCGAACGATGCCGAGGACCTTATCGCGGAAGGTATCGCTGAAACGCCGGTTGCTGGGACGACCGCGCTTGCGGGACACCAAGCCAGCCACGCCGTCGGACCGTAGTCGGCGGAGCAGCCGGTAGAGCTGGCTGCGCTCCAGCCTCAGCAGCTGCATGGCCTCAGCGGGCCGAAGCTCGCCGCGGTCGAGCCGCATCAAGGTGTCGAACCGGGATATCTCGGCATCGCTCATTGCCATCACCGCCATCGCTGCACGCCCTCATTTTCGAGAGCGTCCATGGACACGATCGGCTCAGCGGACGCACGCGTGTGCCATCTCTATTTTGCTGAGCTGTGCCATTTGTACGTTGCGCTTACACCCTGAACCAAGAGTTGTTGCCGATAATATATCTTATGTAAAATTGTCTGCAGACGAACCGCTTGTCCAGCGGAGAGCGTGGGCGAATATCAATTCCGTCGTGGCCGGCCTGCGATAGGCGCCCGCTCCAATGATGGCCCTCGGCCAGTTTTAGATCCGGCAGTGCGGGCGGAGCAAAGCGTGCGCACCATAATTTATTGGCATGCTGCATCGCACTATCGCCTCCCTGCGAAGCTGTGCTACGAACAATGAGGTAAACCGGGGGGTTTATGATAGTAAACCTGCAAGTCGTGCGCGGCATTGCCGCGCTTTTGATTGTATTTGATCATTGGGCGGATGCCCATGGCGGTACGCTTGCGCGCATTGGTCTAGCTGGCGCAACGGGAGTCGATCTTTTCTTCGTCGTCAGTGGCTTTGTCATGGTTTACACCACGACGAACAAACCGGTATCGGCACTGGCGTTCGCGAAAAACCGGATCGTGCGGATCGCGCCGCTCTATTGGGGTGCTACGATCTTCGCCTTTCTTCTGACGGCCGCCGCGCCTGCGCTGATGCGTTCGACGAGCGCAGACCCCATCGCGCTGCTGAAATCGCTGGCATTCATCGCCTATGAAAAGAGCCCCGGTCGCGTCTACCCGGTCCTGTTCCCCGGCTGGACGCTCAACTACGAGATGTTCTTCTATGCGATCTTCGCGGCATCGCTGCTGCTTCGGGATCGCGCCGCGCAGTTCGGTTGCGTGCTACTGGTGATCCTGGGGTGCGTCACCTACGGCGCAATAGCGTCGCCTGCCGATGCGGTCACGGGTTTCTATACCGCACCGATCCTCCTCGAATTCGGCTACGGCATGGTGCTGGCGCTGCTACATCCCCAAATTGTTCGAACCACCCTGCCCCGCATCTGGTTGATCGGTCTGTTGATCGTGGGCGCGGCGGCGTTGCTGGGTCTCCACTTTCTCGATGGGCCCGATCGCGCGTTTCGCTCGGGTCTGCCGGCAGCCGGGATCATCTTCTGCGTCCTTGCGCTCGAAGCCCGAGGGATTGCCTGGCGGGCGCCGGCGGCGCTGCTGCTGGGCGAGGCGAGTTATGCGCTCTACATCCTGCATCCTTTTGCCGTGGCCGGACTGTTCAAACTGGCGTCGGCGGCGCACCTCAACACGGGCCCGATGCGCTGGATCGCCGGCGTGGTCATCATCGGCAGCGCGGTGGCGATGGCGATCGGCATTCACTGGTATGTGGAGCGGCCCGTGCACCAATGGCTGCGCGCGAGGCTGCTCTCGCCAGCGCGGACGAAACAGGCAGGCACGCAGGCGACCGAAGTTCTCGGATAGAGGCGCCTGCATGCTCAAACCCGACAAGGCGCTGCGAGTGTCTCGAAACGAACAGCCTCCGGCAAGCTAGCGCTGTCGAACGAAAGCCGGCAGGAAGAGGTCATGACGAAGACTGGTATGTATCTGCAAAACAGGCAATAATTGCCTCACAATGCCCGCTTCACCTCCGTCGGCACCGGTCAGCCGGTCCGCAACGGCGCCAGGTCGATGGCGAACATGGCGCCGCCGCCCTCCGCATTGGTGGCGTGGATCGGCGCCTGCATCGCGTCGGCGAAGCCCTTGGCGATGGCGAGGCCCAGGCCGCTGCCGCGAGCGCGGTCGCTGCCGGTGCCGCGGGCGAATGTCTCGAAGATGCTTGCTTCCTCGCCCGGGCGCAGCCCCGGCCCGTGATCGCGCACGGCGAAGCGGATGCCGTCGGCGCGGCGCGTGCCGATGATCTCGATCGCGCCCTCGCCGCCATGGACGGCGGCGTTGGAGAGCAGGTTGAGCAGGATGTGGTGGAGCAATCGCGGATCGGCGCGGACCAGCGGCAGGTCCGGCGGCACGCGCAGCACCAGCTCGCGCGCGCCCAGGATGTCGCGCAGATCGTGCACGGCGGCGGCGGCGGCATCGGTAAGGTCGATCGCTTCGAGGCTCAGCGCCACCGCGCCCGCATCGATCCGCACCATGTCGATCAGATTGTCGAGAAAGCGCCGCAGCCGCGCGACCTCGGCGCGGGCGATGCCGGTTGCCGCTTCGTCGGGATGGGCCTGGGCGATGGCATCCACCGCCGCCGCCACCGAGGTCAGCGGCGTGCGCAGGTCATGGCCGATCGAGGAAAGCAGCGCCGCCCGCAGCCGGTCGCGCTCGCGCAGCACCGAGACCTCGCGCACGTCCTGCTCCAGCCGCAGCCGTTCGTGCGCCAGCGCCGCCTGGCCGAGCAGCGTAGAGAGCAGCAGCGCACGATCGGCGGTGATCGGCACGCGGCCGTCCGGCGCGGCGAGGCCGATCACCGCGAGCACGCCCATGCTGGTGCGCAGCGGGTGGAACTGCCAGTCGGCGGAGATCAGCGTGCCGGTGCCGACGCCGCCCGCCTCGCCGCTGCTCCAGGCCCATTCGGCCGCCGCCAGGTCTACGGCGCCCAACGGGGGTGCGTCTTCCGGGGCGCTCGCGATGCGTTCCAGTGCGCCGTCGCGACGGACGAGGAGGACGACGGAGACGCCGAGTAGCGGCGCGATTTCCTCGCACACCACGCGGCTGGTGGTCTCGGGATCCGAAGCGCGGGCGAGCGCCTGCCCGAACGCGGCGACGGCGGCATTTTCCTGCGCGCTGCGGGTGCCGAGCGTCGCGCGCGCCCGCAGCCGCCCGGTCAGGTTGGCGGTGAACAGCGCGATGCCGGTCAGCACGAAGAAGGTCAGTACGCTCTGCGGGTCGCCGATGGTGAAGGTGTAGAGCGGCGGCAGGAAGAAGAAGTTATAGGCCAGGCCTGCGATCGCCGCAGTGGACACGCCGGCGCCGAAACCGAAGCGAAAGGCGATCAGGATCACCGGCAGCAGGAACAGCAGGTCGGTGCCACCCGCCCCGATCAGCGGCAGCGACGCCCGGCCTAAAAGGACGGTGAGTGCCACCGCCAGCGCGCCCATCGCATGCTCGTGCCAGCGTCCCAGCACCGGCAGCGCGCGCCGTTCGGACACGGCAGCGCCGGCGGCGGGAAGCACATGCACCGCAACGCCGTCGCTGGCGCGCAGCATCGATTCGACGACGGAGCCGTGGCGCAGCTCGAACCACCAGCTGCGGCGCGATCGGCCGATCACCAGTTGCGTCGCGCGCATGCCGGCCAATTGGGTGCGCAGCCCCTCGATCACCGTGGCGGCGGGCACCCGCGCGACGGTGGCGCCCAGGCTGCTCGCCAGCTGCAGCGCCTCGGCCACCCGGTGGCGTTCACCGGCGCGCAGCCGTTCGACACGCGGCGTTTCGACGAACACCACCTGCCACGGCGCCTTCAGCGCATCGGCAAGCCGCTTGCCCGCGCGCACCAGCCCGTCGCCGCCGGGCAGCTCGCTCACCGCCACCAGCACGCGTTCGCCGGCGGCGAAGGTGCCGGGCACCGCCAGCGCATCGAGATGATCGAGCATTGCCCGGTCGACGCTGAGCGCTGCCCGCCGGAGCGCCATTTCGCGGAGTGCCGAGAGATTGGCCTTGGAGAAAAAATGCGCGAGCGCGCGGCTCGCTTCGGCGGGCACATAGACCTTGCCCTCCTTCAGCCGGTCGATCAGCTCGTCCGGCGGCAGGTCGACCAGCTCGATCTCGGCATCGTCGAAGATCGCGTCGGGCACCGTCTCGCGCACCCGCACCCGAGTGACGCTCGCCACCACGTCGTTGAGGCTTTCGACATGCTGGACGTTGAGCGTGGTGTAGACATGGATGCCGGCGTCGCGCAGTTCCTCCACGTCCTGCCAGCGCTTCGGGTGGCGGCAGCCGGGCGCGTTGGTGTGGGCGAGTTCGTCGACCAGCACCAGCGCCGGGCGGCGGGCGAGGATCGCGTCGAGATCCATTTCCTCCAGTCGATGGCTCTGGTGCTCGACCGCCTTACGCGGGAGGATTTCAAGGGGGGCGACCAGCGCCTCGGTATCTGCGCGACCATGCGTCTCGACCACGCCGATCGCCACGTCGACGCCGGCGCGCTGCCGCTCGGCACCTTCGCGCAGCATCTCGAAGGTCTTGCCCACGCCCGGCGCCGCGCCGAGGAAGATCTTCAGCCGTCCGCGCGCCTCGCGCCGGGCTTCGCGCAGCAGCGCATCGGGATTTGGGCGGTCGCTCATCGCCGCCCTTGGTAGTGCGCCCGCCCGTCCGGCGCCACGCCCCACTGCCCGACTATATGGAATCTTAATGCCGGGCCCCGGCATTCGCCGTCGAAGCTTAACGGCCGGCGGACCTAGATCGCGTGCCACACCGCCACCCGGCGGCGACAAGCAAGGGCCAACCCCATGTCCGACATTCTCTGGCTCGCCGCGCTCGGCGGGCTTTTCCTGCTGACGCTGGCCTTCGTCCAGCTGTGCGTGAAGGCCTGAGCGCATGGGCCTGCACCTGATGCTCGCCGGCGCGACCGCGCTCGCGCTGCTCGTCTATCTGGTCGCGGTGCTGCTGCGGCCCGAGCGATTCTGAGGAGGGCCGCATGACACTTCAAGGCTGGGCGTTCATCGCCCTGTTCGTCGCCATTCTGGCGGCCGCCGCCAAGCCGATGGGCCTGTGGCTCTTCGCGCTCTACGAAGGCCGCCGCACCCTGCTTCACCGCGTGCTCGCCCCCGTCGAGCGCGGCATCTATCGTATCGGCGGCATCGATCCCGATGCCGAGCAGGGCTGGCGCACCTATGCATTGCACCTTATCCTGTTCAACCTGGCGCTGGCGCTGCTCACCTACGCCGTGCTGCGCCTGCAGGCGGTGCTGCCGTGGAATCCGCGCGGCCTGGCCGGCATGGGCGCGGACGGCGCGTTCAACACCGCGATCAGCTTCGCCACCAACACCAACTGGCAGGGCTATGCGGGCGAATCGACGCTCTCCAACCTGTCGCAGGCGCTGGGGCTGGCGGTCCACAACTTCACTTCGGCTGCGACCGGCATCGCCATCGCCTTCGCGCTGTTCCGCGGCTTTGCGCGGCGGGAAGCGCGCGGCATCGGCAATTTCTGGGCCGATTTCACCCGGATTGTCCTGTACCTGCTGCTGCCGATCTGCCTCGTCTATGCGCTGTTCCTGGTGGCGAGCGGCGTGCCGCAGACGCTGGCCAGCAGTATCGACGCGACCACGCTGGAAGGCGCACGCCAGACGATCGTGCTCGGCCCCGTCGCCAGCCAGGAAGCGATCAAGATGCTCGGCACCAATGGGGGCGGCTTCTTCAACGCCAACTCGGCGCACCCGTTCGAGAACCCGAGCGCGCTGACCAACCTGGTACAGATGCTGTCGATCTTCCTCGTCGGCGTCGGCCTCACCTGGACCTTCGGCAAGGCGGTGGGCGACACCCGCCAGGGCTGGGCGATCCTCGCCGCGATGGCGGTGCTGTTCCTCGGCGGCGTGGCGGTGACCTATGCGGCGGAGTCCGCCGGCAACCCGGCGCTGCACGCGCTCCGTGTCGCCGGTGCGAACATGGAGGGCAAGGAAACCCGCTTCGGCATCGTCGCCAGTTCGCTGTTCGCCGTAGTGACGACGGCAGCCTCGTGCGGCGCGGTCAATGCGATGCATGACAGCTTCACCGCGCTGGGCGGCCTGATCCCGCTGTTCAACATCCAGCTCGGCGAGATCGTCGTCGGCGGCGTCGGCGCGGGCATTTACGGCTTCCTGCTGTTCGCGCTCCTCGCGGTGTTCGTCGCCGGGCTGATGGTGGGGCGCACGCCCGAATATGTCGGCAAGAAAATCGAGGCGCGCGAAGTGAAGCTGGCGGTGCTCGCCGTCGCCGTGCTGCCGCTGTGCATCCTGGGCGGCGCTGCGCTCGCCTCGGTGCTGCCGGCCGGCCTGGCGGGGATCGCCAACAACGGTCCGCACGGCTTCTCGGAGATCCTCTACGCCTTCACCTCCGCGACCGGCAACAACGGCTCGGCCTTTGCGGGTCTCTCGGCGAACACGCCCTTCTACAACGGCATGCTTGGGCTCGCGATGTGGCTCGGCCGCTTCTTCGTGATCGTGCCGGTGCTGGCGATCGCCGGCAGCCTCGCCGCCAAGAAGCAGGTGGCCGGTGGCGTCGGCGCCTTCCCGACCACCGGCGTGCTGTGGGTGGGGCTGCTCGTCGGTATCATCCTGATCCTGGGCGGGCTCACCTTCCTGCCGAGCCTGGCGCTGGGGCCGATCGCCGATCACGTCATGCTGCTCCGCGGCCAGCTCTTCTGAGGACGACAAGCAATGTCTGCACCCAAGTCCATCTTCGCGGCGGAGCTGATCGGCCCGGCCATCGGGGACGCGTTCCGCAAGCTCGATCCGCGCGCGCTGATCCGCAACCCGATCCTGTTCACCACCGCGGTGGCGGCGCTGCTGCTCACCGTCCTGCTGGCGCTCGGTGGCGAGCCGCTGCCGCTGGGGTTCCAGCTCCAGCTGATCGTCTGGCTGTGGCTCACCGTGCTGTTCGGCACCTTTGCCGAAGCCCTGGCCGAGGGCCGGGGCCGCGCCCAGGCGGCGTCGCTGCGCGCCACCAAGTCCGAACTGGAGGCCAAGAAGCTCACCGGCATCGGCGAGACCTGGCAGAAGGTAGAGGCGCACCTCCTCCAGCGCGACGATCTCGTGCTGGTCGAAACCGGCGACCTGATCCCGGCAGACGGCGAAGTTGTCGAAGGTGTCGCCTCGGTCAACGAAGCCGCAATCACCGGCGAAAGCGCGCCGGTGATCCGCGAGGCGGGCGGCGACCGCTCGGCCGTCACCGCGGGCACGCGCGTCATCTCGGACAAGATCATCCTCCGCGTCACCCAGGATCCCGGCAAGGGCTTCCTCGACCGGATGATCGCGCTGGTCGAAGGCGCCGAGCGGCAGAAGACCCCGAACGAGATCGCGCTGACCATCCTGCTCGTCGGCCTGACGATCATCTTCCTGATCGCAGTAGGCACGATCCCGGCCTTCGCGACCTATGCCGGCGGCGCGATCCCGGTGGCGGTGCTGGCCGCGCTGCTGATCACGCTGATCCCGACCACGATCGCCGCGCTGCTCTCCGCGATCGGCATTGCGGGCATGGACCGGCTGGTGCGCTTCAACGTGCTCGCCAAGTCCGGCCGCGCGGTGGAAGCGGCGGGCGATGTCGACGTGCTGCTGCTCGACAAGACCGGGACGATCACCATCGGCGACCGCCAGGCGAGCGCCTTCCACCCGCTGACCGGCGTGGAAGAACGCACGCTGGCCGAGGCCGCGCTCACTGCCAGCCTCGCCGACGAGACGCCCGAGGGCCGCTCGATCGTGACGCTGGGCCGCGAGAAGTTCGCGTTTGACGCAAAGCTCGATGCCGATGCCGAAGTGATCCCCTTCACCGCGCAGACCCGCAGCTCGGGCGTGCGCCAGGGCGACACGGTGATCCTGAAGGGCGCGGTGGATTCGATCCTCAAGATGGATCCGGACGCTGCCGGTGCCGCCGAACTCAAGCGCATCACCGACGGCATCGCGCGCGGCGGCATGACGCCGCTGGCGGTGACCCGGAACGGCCGCCTGCTCGGCGCGGTGGCGCTGAAGGACGTGGTCAAGGCAGGGGTGCGCGAGCGGTTCGCCGAGCTGCGCCGGATGGGCATCCGCACGGTGATGATCACCGGCGACAACCCGCTGACCGCCGCCGCCATCGCCGCCGAAGCGGGCGTGGACGACTTCCTCGCGGAAGCCACCCCCGAGGACAAGCTCGCGCTGATCCGCCAGGAGCAGCAGGGCGGCAAGCTCGTCGCAATGTGCGGCGACGGCACCAACGACGCACCCGCGCTCGCCCAGGCCGATGTCGGCGTGGCGATGAACACCGGCACCCAGGCAGCGCGCGAGGCGGGCAACATGGTCGATCTCGACAGCGATCCGACCAAGCTCATCGAGATCGTCGGCCTCGGCAAGCAGCTGCTGATGACGCGCGGCGCGCTCACCACCTTCTCGATCGCCAACGACGTCGCGAAATATTTCGCGATCATCCCGGCGATGTTCGTCGCGCTCTATCCGGGCCTCGGCGTGCTCAACGTGATGGGCCTGTCGAGCCCGACCAGCGCGATCCTGTCGGCGGTGATCTTCAACGCGATCATCATTCCGTTCCTGGTACCGCTGGCGCTGAAGGGCGTCACCTACAAGCCGATGGGCGCCGGGCAGTTGCTCGCCCGCAACCTCGCCATTTACGGCCTGGGCGGCCTCGTCGCTCCTTTCATCGGCATAAAAGTAATTGATCTGGCCGTTGCCGGCCTCCACCTCGCCTGAGGATTTGAACCCAAATGTTCCGTACGCTTCTTTCGTTCGCGTCGCTCACCGTCGTCGCCGCTCCGGCCTTTGCGCAGGACAGCGTGCCTGCCGCCCCGGCGACTACGGCACCGGCAGCGCCAGCGCTGTGCACCGACCGGCCGACCAAGTCGAACTTCGCCTGCACTGTGCCGCAGGGCATGGTGCAGCTGGAAACCGACCTCGGCAACTGGACCCGCACCGATGCGAGCGACACCCGCGTCGACACGATCCTCTACACCAACCCGACGCTGAAATACGGCCTGACCGGCTCGACCGACATCGAGGCGAGCATTGCCCCCTATGAGACCATCCGCACCCGCACCCCGACCGGTACCCAGACGCTGCGCGGTGTCGGCGATCTGACCCTGCGGCTGAAGCAACGGCTTACCGATCCGGCGGGGCAGGTGCAGATCGCGCTGCTGCCCTTTGTAAAGATCCCCACGGCGAAGACGGGCATCGGCAACGGCCAGACCGAGGGCGGCGTGATCGTGCCGGTCAACATCGCGTTGCCCAAGGGCTTTACGCTGACCTTCGGCCCCGAAGGCGACGTGCTCGCCGACAGCGACGGGCATGGCCATCATGCGCAGCTGGTCGGTACCGCCAATCTCGGCAAGGCGGTCACCTCCAAGTTCACGCTGATCGGCGAGTTCTGGGTCGCGCGGAACTTCGATCCGGCGGCCTATGTCACGCAAACCTCCGCCGACATCGCCGCGACCTATCTGCTGCGGCCGACGCTGCAGCTCGATCTCGGCGCCAATTTCGGCCTGAACCAGGCCACCCCCGATGCCCAGGTCTATCTGGGCGTCTCCACCCGCTTCTGAGGAGGATATCGCCATGCGTTCCGATCTCGTTTCCGGCCTCCGTCCCACCTTCCTGTTCACCCTGATTTTCGCGGCGCTGCTGGGGATCGTCTATCCGCTGGTGGTGACCGGCGCCGGGCAGCTGCTGTTCCCGGCGCAGGCCAATGGCTCACTGGTGCGCGACGATGCCGGCAAGCTGCGCGGCTCGATGCTGCTGGGGCAGAGCTTCACCGGCGACCGCTATTTCCAGGGCCGTCCCTCGGCGGCCGGCAATGGCTATGACTCGCTCGCCTCGAGCGGCTCCAATATGGGCCCGGCCTCGAAGAAGCTGGTCGACCGGGTGACCGCCGACCAGAAGCGCCTGGGCGCCGACGCCCCGGCCGACCTGCTCCAGGCATCGGGTTCGGGCCTCGATCCCGAGATCAGCCCGGCCGCCGCGCGCTTTCAGGTCGCCCGTGTCGCCACGGCGCGGGGCATCGTGCCCGATCGCGTGGCACAGCTGGTAGAGGCGAACGTGCAGGGTCGCCTGTTCGGCATCATCGGCGAGCCGCGGGTCAACGTGCTCGCGCTCAATCTCGCCCTCGACCGGCAGGGCGGCGCTCGCTAAGTCGAGCCATGGCGCGCGCAACCAAGGTCCTGATCGTCGAGGACGACAGCCATATCCGGCGGCTGCTGCGCGGGGCGCTTACCCGCGCAGAACACCAGGTGATCGAGGCGGCGACGGCGCGCGAGGCCATTGCCGCCTTCGGCATCGACAAGCCCGACGCCGTGCTGCTCGACCTCGGCCTGCCCGACCGCGACGGGATCGAGCTGATCCAGCAGGCCAAGGCAGGCGGCGCGGCGGTAATCGTCGTCTCCGCCCGAACCGAGACGAGCGAGAAGGTCGCCGCGCTCGATCTCGGTGCCGACGATTACTGCACCAAGCCGTTCGATACCGAGGAACTGCTCGCCCGCCTCCGGACCGCGCTTCGCCACCGGCTCGCCGGCGTGGCCGAGCGCGAGCAGGTGATCGCGGGCGCGGTGGAAATCGACCTCGTCCACCGCCGCGTCCGCCGCGATGGCGAACCGGTGCACCTCACGCCGAAGGAATATGGCGTGCTGGCGCTGCTCGCCGGTCATCCCGATCGGGTGATCGCCCATGGCCAGCTGCTCCGCGAGATATGGGGGCCGGCGCACGTCCAGCAGCTCGATTATCTCCGCATCGCCGTGCGCGGCCTGCGCCAGAAGCTGGAAGAGGATCCGGGCCGCCCGCAGCGGATCGTCAACGAGCCCGGCGTGGGCTACCGCCTCGTCCTCGGCTAGCGGCACCGTTCCCGCTCTGGAACGTGCAAGAATCGGTGGTCGTGCAGGGTGACGCGGCCCCCAGGACCCTGATAGTGCAATTCGGGCCAACCGGGTGCCGCGGCACCGCGCAGATCAGGGACACGCAATGCACATGGTTTGGAAACGGCTGCTCTGGATCGTCGTCGCGCTGGCGGGCACCGCGGCGCTCGCCGTGATCGCCAGTGCGCGCGGTGAGGCGATCAATGCGCTTTGGGTGCTGGTCGCCTCCGTGTCGGTCTATCTGATCGCCTATCGCTTTTACAGCCGGTTCTTGGCGGGCCGGGTGGCGCAGGTCGATCCCGCCAGGCCCACTCCGGCGGTGCGCCGGCCCGACGGCACCGATTTCGTGCCGACCAACCGTAACGTGCTGTTCGGCCACCATTTCGCCGCCATCGCCGGCGCCGGTCCGCTGGTCGGGCCGGTGCTCGCCGCGCAGATGGGCTATCTGCCCGGCATGCTCTGGATCCTCGCCGGCGTGGTGCTGGCGGGCGCGGTGCAGGATTTTCTGATCCTGTTCCTCTCGGTGCGCCGCGACGGCCGTTCGCTGGGTGAGATGGTGCGGATGGAACTGGGCGCCTGGGCCGGCACGATCGCGATGGTCGGCACCTTCCTGATCATGGTCATCATCCTGGCGGTGCTGTCGCTGATCGTGGTGCGGGCGCTGGCGCACAGCCCCTGGGGCACCTTCACCGTCGCCGCGACGATGCCACTTGCAGTGGTGATGGGCGTCTATATGCGCTTCCTGCGCCCCGGCCGCGTCGGGGAGGCTTCGCTGATCGGGCTGGTCGGGCTGCTCGCCGCGATCGTCTATGGCCAGCAGGTCGCCGACACGCCCGCGCTTGCCGCCTGGTTCAGCTTCACGCCGGTCCAGCTGTGCGCGATCCTCGTCGTCTATGGCGCCATCGCTGCGCTGCTGCCGGTGTGGCTGCTGCTCGCCCCGCGCGACTATCTGTCCACCTTCCTCAAGATCGGCGCGATTGCCGCGCTGGCGATCGGCATCGTCGTGGTAGCACCACCGCTCCGCATGCCGGCGCTCACCCAATTCGTCGACGGCAGCGGCCCGGTATGGTCGGGCACGCTGTTTCCCTTCCTGTTCATCACCATCGCATGCGGAGCGGTCTCCGGCTTCCATGCACTGATCTCCAGCGGCACCACGCCCAAGCTGGTGGCATCCGAAGGCGATCTCCGCTTCATCGGCTATGGCGCGATGCTGATGGAAAGCTTCGTCGCGGTGATGGCGCTGATCTCCGCCTCGATCCTCGATCCTGGCATCTATTTCACCATGAACAGCCCGGCCGCGATCGTCGGCACCGATGCCGAAAGCGCCGCCACCGCGGTGACGGCGATGGGCTTCCCGATCCGCGCGGAGACGATCGCCGAAACCGCGCGCGACGTAGGCGAGACGACGATCATCAGCCGCGCAGGCGGCGCCCCCACGCTGGCGGTCGCCATGGCGGATATTTTCAGCCGCATGATCGGCGGCCGTGCGATGATGGCTTTCTGGTACCATTTCGCGATTCTGTTCGAGGCGCTGTTCATCCTCACCGCGGTCGATGCCGGCACTCGTGCCGGGCGCTTCATGTTGCAGGATCTGATCGGACTCGCCGTTCCCAGCTTTCGCAACGCGACCGGCGCGGTGCCGGCGCTGGTCGGCACGCTGCTGTGCGTCGGCGCCTGGGGCTATTTCCTCTACCAGGGCGTCACCGATCCGCTGGGCGGAGTGAACACGCTATGGCCGCTGTTCGGCATCGCCAACCAGATGCTGGCGGCGATCGCGCTGATGCTGGCGACCGTCGTGCTGTTCCGGATGAAGCGCGATCGCTATGCCTGGGTCACACTGCTGCCCAGCGCGTGGCTGCTTGCCTGCACCGTTTCGGCAGCCGGCCTGAAGCTGTTCGCCGCCGATCCGCGGGTGAGCTTCCTCGCCCATGCCGCCCGCGTGCGCGAGGCGCTGGCGCGCGGCGAGTTGCTCGCCCCCGCCAAGTCGGTGGCGGAAATGCGTCGCATTCTGTTCAACGATCTGGTGGACGCAGCGTTATGCGGCCTGTTCCTGGCAGTGGTGCTGGCCACGCTCGTCTTCGCCGTCCGCGCGTGCCTGGCCGCACGCCGTACGCCGCGGCAGACTGCGCACGAACTTCCCCTGACCGCGGCGGCCTGATCGATGGCGCGGTCTCCCGCCGGCGTGTGGCGCGGGCTACGTGAAGCGCTCGGCCTGATCGTCGGCGTGCCCTCTTACGAGCACTATCTGGCGCACATGGCCGCGCACCACCCGGAACAGACGCCCCAGTCGCGCGCCGCCTTCTTCGCCGCGCGCCAGCGCGAACGCTATGGGCGCGGCAAGGGGCGCTGCTGCTGAGCGCCTTCCCGCCGCGCCCCCGCGGTCACTTACCCGGCCGGCGGTACAGGTGCCGGAGGAACTCGAAAGCGGGCAGCGCCTCGTGCTTCTCCAGGTCGAACCAGGCGGCGTTTTCCCAGTTGGATCCGGTGCCCCAGCGCGTCTTGCACCGGGTCGAGACCCAGGCCGGCTCCCAATAGACCACGCCGATGCCGCCGCTCGTCACCACCTGCTGGGTCAGGTCGACCAGATAGCGGCGCTGCCCGTCCGGCGTCGCCGGATAGCCGGGGATCAGCGTGTCCGGCCCCAGCAGGTTCGGCGCCTGGTCCGCGCCGTCGTTGGTGAACGGATAGGCCGTCTCCACCACGATCACCTCGGCCTTGTAGCGCGCCTTCGCGGCGGCGATCACCTGGCCCAGCCCGGCAATGTCGAGCTTCGACCATTTGCGGTAATAGCTGATGCCGATCACGTCATAGTCGAGTACGCCCGCCACCGTCGCCTGATCGAACCAGGGCATCACATTTTCGGGCTGGGCGATGTGCAGCATCACCTTGGGGCGCGTGCCGCTCGCCTTGCCGGCGTCGCGTACCGCCTTGATGCCGGCGTTGAACAGCCGGGCGTTGCGTTCCCAGCGGATCGGCTGGCCGACCACGCCGCCCATCAGCTCCGGATTGGTCTCGTTGCCCACCTGGACCATGTCCGGCATCAGGCCCTGTGCGGCGAGCTTGCCCAGGATCTCGCGTGTATAGTCGTACACCGCCTTGACCTGCGCATCGGTGTCCAGCTTGGCCCATGCGGCCGGCACGCGCTGCTTGTCGCCATCGGCCCAGTCGTCCGAATAATGGAAGTCGAGCAGCACCTTGAGGCCCGCCGCATGGGCGCGGCGGATCGTCTTCAGCGCATCGTTATAATCGCTGTAACGGGTCCAGTCGGGGTTGTTCCACAGCCGGACGCGGACGATGTTGCCGCCCTTGGCCTTGAGCAGCGCGAACGGATCGACCGGCTTGCCGCGGTCGCGATAGATCGCGCCGCAATCCTCCATTTCGTTCACATAGCTGAGGTCCGCGCCCAGATAGAGCGTGTCGTCCTGCGCGGCCGGCGAACCGGCGGCGAGGGCTGCGGCGGCGAGAAGCTGGGCCAGCATCAGAAGCTGTAGCTCACGCCGCCGAGGAAGCGCCGACCGAACCGCTCGAAACGGCCCTGCAGGCGGGTATCCCCGTAATAGGTCTCGAACGGCTCGTCGGTCAGGTTATTCGCTTGGAACAGCAGCTCGACATTCTTCAGCGGCCCGCTCTGGAACTTGTACGAGGTCTGGAAGTCCAGCACGCCTTCGTCGCGGGTGTAGAGCAGCCGATCGGTATCGCCCAGCTCGGTCGCATAGTTGCTGCGATAACGATAGGCGATCCGCGCCTCGAACCCGGATTTGCTATAGTAGAGCGCGGCGTTGCCGACATGCTTCGAAAGGCCCGGCAGCGCCGTCGCGCCGATCGCGTTGTCGCGTTCCTGCACGGTGATGTTGCTGTCGGTGAACGAATAGTTGAGGTAGGTGCCGAAGCCGTCGAACGGCGCGGGCAGGAAGGTGAATGCCTTCTGAAACGCCACTTCCACGCCCTTGATCGTGCCACCGCGCCCGTTCACCGGCTGGGTGAAGGTGCCTTGGACGATGTTGCCGCCGGCATCGGTGAAATCGCGCGTCGTCGTCTGGGTGGCGATGAACGTGTCGAGATCCTTGTAGAAGCCCGAAATCGTCAGCGCGCTGTCGCGATCGAAATACCATTCGAAGGTAAGGTCCAGCTGCTTGGCGCGGAACGGCTCGAGCAGCGGGTTGCCGCCGGTGGCCGAAGGCGCGCCGCCGCTGGTGAACACGCCGACGCCGGCGTTGAGGTCGTCCAGCGGCGCCCGCGCGATCGCCTTGCTCGCGCCGAAGCGCATCTGCAACGTGTCGGTCAGCTTGAAGTTAAGGTTCAGGTTGGGCAGCCAGTCGGTGAACGCATTGTCGAAGCGCACCGGGGTGGCGACGGCCACCGCGCCCTGCCCGTCGATCTGGGTGCTGCGCGAGCTGGTGTCGGTATGCACCATGCGCACGCCGGCATTGCCGGTCATCGGGATGCCGAACAGCGTGCCGTCCAGATCGGCCTGGGCATAGGCGGCAACGGTCGATTCCTTCACCAGCCAGCTGGAGGACTGGTCGAAGAAGCTCTCCTGCGGATCGAGCGTTCCGAAATAGCGGTCGATCGCGGCCGGAATATTGATCGACAGCGTCTGCGGCACGCCGCCGAAGCCGCTGGGGAACGCAACGGTGCCGTTGATCAGGTCCGACGGGATCGCGACGCGGTCGCCCTCGGCGATGAAGCCGAACTGGGTGCGCTGGGTATAATCCTTCGCCCGATCGGTGAAGCGGCCGCCTGCGGTCACGCGCTTCAGGAAGCCACCGTCGAATTCGCGCTGAATCTCGCCCTTCAGCGTCCAGAGATGGTCGTTGACCAGCGGCGCGCCGCCGCCATTGGTCGGGATCTGGAATTCCGAGATGCGGTTCACGCTCGGATCGGTGAGCGAGCGGTTGAAGCTGAAGCTCGCCGCCTGCCCCGGCGTGCTCAGGAAAGTGCCGGTGGAGCCGAAGCGATCTTGGAAGGTGAAGCCGTTGGCAGTCGCCGAATATTCGGTGCGCAGCGTAAGGAACTGCTGGCTGCGGTGTGTCGTCGAATAGCCGGCGTCGAGGATGCCGGTCCACCCGTCCTTCGACCATTTGCCGTTGAGGCCGCCGGCATAGAGATCGTCGGTGAAGAAGAAGCTTTCGTTGACGTTGCGCACGCCAAGGCCGAAATCCACGCCGGTGTTGGTCGCGGTGATGCCGGTGACATTGCCGTCGACCACGGTGGGCCGCGAGAAGGTGTTGCCGAACGGCAGGCCTTCCACGCGCAGGCCGCGCTGCGTCTCGGTGAACTTCACATGGCTGTAGAAGAAGTCGCCGTTCAGCTCGAACAGGCCATGGCCCGGATTCCACTGCAGCGCGGCCAGCGCACCGTGGCGGATATCGTCGCCGCCGCGCACCAGCGCTTCATAGCCATAGGGAATGTTGTCCTGCCCGGTCGCGTTGCCGGCGGCGCCCTTGCCGTCACCGTTCAGGTCGGCAAAGGCGTTGGTGTAGCGGAAGATGTTGGTCCGCGCCGTTGCGTTCGCCTGGCGGCGACCCGAATAGCCCAGCGCCACGCCCAGCGTATCATCGAAGAACTGATCGACATAGCTGATGCTGCCGATATAGCCCCAGGGCTTGGCATCCGCGATGTCGGGCGCGAGATCGTTGTAGCTGGCGCGCAGGTTGATCGCCACCTTGCGCTGGCCGAAGTCGAGCGGGCGCACCGTCTGCAGGTTCACCTGACCGGCGATGGCGCCTTCCACCTGCGATGCGGTGGGCGATTTGTAGACGAAGGCGCCGTTCAGCAGCTCGGTCGGATAGTCGTCATAGCGGATGTTGCGGTTCGCCTCGGCCGAAACGACCTCGCGGCCGTTGAGCAGCGTGTTAACCAGGTTGGGCCCCATGCCACGGATCGAGATCTGCGTGCCGTTGCCGCGGTCGCGATTGGTCGCGAGGCCGGGCAGTCGCGCCAGCGATTCGGCGATCGACGCTTCGGGCAGCTTGCCCAGATCCTGCGCCGAGAGCGTTTCCTGCACGCGATCGGCATCACGCTTCGATTGCAACGCGCTGCGTAGCGAGGCGCGATAGCCAAGCACGACGATTTCGGCGCTGTCCTGCGGCGCATCGGCGGCGGGTGCCTCGGTGGGGGCGCCGTCCTGCGCCTGCGCGAATGCGGGCGAAGCGACGGCGATGGCCAACAGGCTCACTGCGGCTTTCGCCCCAAGCAACTTCTTCATCATTCCTCTCCGGAAACAAATGTTGAAGCGTATTTATCGTATAAATCACCGCGATAAAGGAAGAGGATCTACCTCGCGCCGATTCCGGGCGACCGTGGCAAATTTATCACGCATACCCCGCGGCTTGCGCGCCTGCCCCGGCGGCCGGTGCGGTTCGCTCAGCTGGCGAGGAATGCCACGCCCGGCACCGTAGGCCCGTGGCTGGCGGTGCCCAGTCGGCCTGCGCGCTCCATCGGCAAACGCGCGACATTGCCCGAACGCTGGTTCGCCACCAGCAGCTCGCCGCGCGCTTCCAGCAGCAGGAACAGGCGCGGCCAGTGGCCGCCGCAGCCGGCATGCTGGATCGGCGTCAGCCCGCCATCGCTGGCGATCGCGAACACCGCGATGCTGTCGTGCCCACGATTGGAAACGTACAGCCGGGTGCCGGCGCGGTTGAGCGCGATATGCGCCGCCGCCGACGCGCCGTTGAAGCCCGCCGGCAAAGTGGAAACGACCCCGCGCGCCGCGAAGCTGCCGTCCGGCCGCGCCTGCAGGATCGTCACCGTGTTGGCCAGCTCGGCGACGAGATACGCGATCGGCATCCGCGGGTGCCGGGCCAGATGGCGTGGACCCGATCCAGGCTCGGCGCGATAGGCGATCGTCGTGGTGCCCACGCCCCGTGCTTCCAGCCTGTGCGCGAATATCGCATCGGCGCCCAGGTCTACTGCATGGAGCAGGCCGTTGCCGGCAAAGCCCACCCAGTGCGCGTGCGGCGCCGCCTGGCGGCCGCGGTTCGGGCCGCTGCCTTCGTGCGCAATGCTGTGCGGCGCGCCTGTCGGCAGCCCGGTGCGGCGGTCGAGCCGCCACAGCGCCACGCTGCCGCTCGAATAATTGGCCACCGCCAGCGTTGCGCCATCCGGGCTGAGCGCGGCGTGGCAGGGATCGGCACCCAGCGTCGATCCGCCGCCGATGCGCTTGTGCCCGGCGTCGTAGATGCCCAGGCCGCCCTGCTGCTGCTCGTCGAGCAGATAGCGCAGACCAGTCACGGTCGATCGCACGCCGAACGATGCGTTGCGGATCGCGGCATCGGCGGGCCCTGCCGTCCAGCCCCTCGCCCCAGCGGTCAGCGGCACCAGCCCCGGCCCGCCCTCCTGCGTATAGGTGCCCGCGAGCAGCCGGGCGCCGGTTTCGGCGAACAGCCGGGTGGGAAGCGCGCCGAGCGCCAGAGCGGAACCGACCAGGGCGCGACGGGAAAGTGCGGGAGATGCCATGGCACCGGTTCAAGACGTTGCCCGCCCGCGCTGTCAACGGCGATGCGACGGAAAGGGCGCGCCCTGTCTGCCCACACGCGCTACAATCCTGGCATCATGGCTCGCAGGAAACGCTATCTCACGGCCGTTCTGGCCGACGGCACCGTCAAGACGATCGGCCCCACCGCCGCACCCTTCACGCATTATTGGCGGATCGTCGCGCATCTCGGCGGCGGCCGCACCGACATCTTCTGGGGCCATGCCAAGTCGCTGAAGGAAGCCACCGGAAAGCGCATTGCGCTCGAGGAGGCGGCCCGCCAGCGCGGCTGGGAACGCTATGATTTCGACATCGTGCCCGTCACCGAAAGCGCGCAAGATCCCGCCCGGGATGCTTAGCGCCAGCCTGCCGCCCGCGCCCGCGCCTCGGCTGCCGCATCGAGCGGCTCGCCCGCCATCATGCCCTGCGCCGCCGCCATCAGCGCCGGATCGGCCGAGCCAGCCTGGACATAATCGGTCTTCGGCATAGCGCCGTCGGGCGCGCCGCGCGTCTGGCGCAACGCCCAGCCCTCGCCGTCGCGGCAGGCGATGCCATCGGTAGCGGGGGCGGTGAACACGCGACAATAGGCGCCGCCGGCGTCGCGGAAGCTCACCGGTACGCGGACCGCGCCGCCAGTTGCGGCAAGCTGATCGTCCAGCGCATGGGCAAGCGGCCCGGCGGCATAGAGCCGGCCCTCGGCGCTGCGCACCATGCCCGCGTCCCAGCTGTGCCCGAGCATCAGGCCCAGGAACAGCGACGCGGCGACCGCTCCGCCCCAGCCTGTCCAGGCGGGCAGGCGCCGGCGCTGCGGCGGCAGCGTCGCGACGCCGGTCAGCATCGCCGCCAGCCGTTCGGGCACCGGCTCGTCCGCCACGGGGGCGAAATGCCCGGCGATCGAAGCCCGAAGTGCGCGATGTTCGTCAAGTTGCGCCGACAGCGCCGGATCGGCGGCAACCGCCCGTTCGACGCGCTTGGCTTCCACCGCATTCAGTTCGCCATCGGCATAAGCGATCAGCAGTTCGGGCCCGATTGCGCCATCGCTGCTCATGCGGCTTCTCCCAGCATTGCCATCAGCGCCTGCCGCCCGCGCACCAGCCGCGAGGTGAGTGTGCCCATCGGAATGTCGAGCACCTCCGCCGCTTCGCGATAGGCCAGCCCCTCCACCAGCACCAGCGCCACCGCCTCGCGCTGTTCGTCGGGCAAAGCGTGCATCGCGGCAGCGATGTCGCGGCGCAGGGCTCGGGACTCGGTGCCGCCATCATCGCCCACCATCGCGCCCGCTTCTTCGGCGACGAAGGTCTGCGCGGCGCGGCTGCGGCTGCGGGTGGTGTCGATCCAGGCGTTGCGCATGATGCGGTACATCCAACTATCCATCCGGGTGCCCGGCTGCCACGATGCACGGCCAAGCAGTGCCTTTTCCAGCGCCACCTGGCACAGATCGTCGGCATCGGCCGGATCGCAGGCGAGCGCACGCGCAAACCGCCGCAGTCGCGGCAGCAACGCGAGCAGATCGGCCTCGAACCCTGTCAAGCCGGCACTCTCCTTCGTGCGTGTCCGGATGAAACGGACGTCCCTGCCCGTTTCATCCTTATGGTAGGATTTTTCCGGTAGGATGTGCACGCTGTTTTCCTGGCCGGCCTTGTCGCGGTCGCATGGGGCGGATCCGCCAGCGCTCAGCTGGCGCCGCTGCCGCTCCCCGGGCTGCAAGGCCCGTTGCGGCCCGACGCGCTGATCGGCCAG
Source organism: Sphingomonas sp. ATCC 31555 (assembly GCF_000282895.1). Classification (GTDB taxonomy): domain Bacteria; phylum Pseudomonadota; class Alphaproteobacteria; order Sphingomonadales; family Sphingomonadaceae; genus Sphingomonas. The sequence goes on along the minus strand of NZ_ALBQ01000013.1, from coordinate 103,097 downwards.
CTGGACCAGGGCGTCGACCGGCTGACGACGCGTGTCGAGCAACGGCTGGAGTCGCTCCGTCAGGCCGCCGCCGCGCAGCTGGTGCGCGACCACCCCGATCGCATCGCGCTTGATCCGCAGGGCTTTCCCGCCCGCGCCGGCGAAGTGGTGGTGAGCGATCCCAACGACGCGCTGCTCGCCGCTGCCGCAACCCGCGGCTATCGCCTGATCGAGCGCGGCGATCTGCTCGGCCAGGGGTTCGCCCGGCTCGCGACGCCGCCCGGCCAGTCGCTGAAACAGGCGATCCGACAGCTGCGCGGTTTGGGCGCGGGCGAGGTGAGCGCCGATCCACTCCACACCCCCAGCGGCAGCGCGCGCGCCGCGGCGCCTGTCGCTGCCGGCAACGGCCCGCTGGTGGGCGTGATCGATGGCGGCGTCGATGGCGCGGTGCTGCGGGCGGGTTTCGCCACCGGCGCGCCGCGCGCCAGCAGCCACGGCACCGCCGTCGCCTCGCTGATCGCGGGGTCGGGCGCGGTGCGCGGCGGACTGCCCGGCGCCCGGATCGCCTCGGCCGATGTCTATGGCAGCGATCCCGCCGGGGGCAACGCAACGGCCATCGCCAAGGCAATCGCTTGGATGGTGCAGAACCGAGTGAGCGTGGTGACGATCAGCCTAGTCGGGCCGGCCAACCCGCTGCTCGCGCGTGTCGTAGTCGCCGCCCGTGCGCGCGGCCTGGCAATCGTGGCGGCGGTGGGGAATAACGGCGCCGCCGCGCCGCCAGCCTATCCCGCTTCCTATCCTGGCGTGATTGCGGTGACAGGCATCGACGGACGCGGCCGCCCGCTCATCGAGGCGGGCCGCGCGAGCCATCTCGATTATGCCGCGCCGGGGGCGGACATGCTGGCAATGGGCACGAATGGCGCGCCGATGCCGGTGCGCGGCACCTCCTTCGCCGCGCCGCTGGCGGCGGCGGTGATCGCGCGCTTCTATCCCGCCCCGGATGCCGCCGCCCTGCCCGCCGCGTTGAAACGTGTCGACGGCGAGGCGCGCAAAGCGGGTCCTCGCTTCGGCCGCGGGGTGCTGTGCGAGCCATGCCGCACCCCAGCGACATAATTTTTCCCGCTGCCCGGGATTAAACGCGATCCGGGGCCCGTTCTCCCAGCACAATCACTTTCTTGGGAGAATGACGATGATCAAGTTTCTCGGCACTTCAGCCCTCCTCGCTCTCGCGCTGGCAGCCTCGCCGGCTTCGGCGCAGTTGCTCGGCGGTAGCGGCGGCCTGGGCGGCTCGCTGGGCGGGGCGCTCGGCGGCGGCATGGGCAGCATGGGCGGTTCGGGCATGGGCAATCTGGGCAGCACGCTCGATGGCTCAATGCGCGGCTCGCCCCGCACCGGTGACAGCCTTCGCGGCTCGGTTGATGGCTCGACCCGCACCGAACGCAGCGTCGATACGCGCAAAGGCCGCGTGAAAGCATCGAACGAAAGCGCACTCGATGCCACGGTCGCGAACAGCACGCGCATCGGCGACCGCACGATGGACGGCGCACTTACAGGCTCGGCGAGCGGCAATGGCAGCGCCGACGCGCAGCTGATCGGCACCGATGCGGTGCGCGGCACGGCGCGCGACACACTGGGCCGCACCCGCGATACGGCGAGCGGCCTGCGCGAAACCGGCCGCAACGCCGCGGGCGAGGCTCGCACGGCAGCCGGAAACACCGTCGGCCGCGCCCGCGATGCGCTGCCTAGCCCGGCGACGGTAGCCGGCACCGCATCGGCCGCCGCAAGCGGCGCGGTCGGCCGCACCCAGACTCTGGCCGCCGCCGGCTCGGCGCGAGCGGCACAGGCGGGCGCCTTCCTAGTCTCCGCCGGCATGCCGGTGAGGGATGCGCGCGGCAAGGCGATCGGCACCGTCCAGTCGGTCCGCTCGAATGCGTACGGCGCCGTCGAGGAGGTGCTGGTGCAGACCCGCAGCGGCACCGCCACGCTTCCCGCTGCCAATTTCACCGGATCGGGCAGCGCGCTCGTTTCGGCGATGGGCAAGGGCGAGGTGAACAAGGCCGCCGACGCCGAATGAGCATAAGAAAGGGTCCCGGCCTTGCGGTCGGGACCCAGGAACCCTGAGGGGGGCGGGGGAAAGATCAGAAGTTCAAGCGAACGCCGATCCGATAGGTGCGGCCGATCGTGTCATAGAGCGCCGGGTTCACATCGAGCCCGGTGTTCGTCTGCGGGCTCGGCTCGGGATCGACGTTGAACAGATTGTCGACCTTGAAATAGGCTTGGATGCCGCTCGTCACCTTGTACGATCCGCCGACGTCGACATAGAAGGCGCCCGGCATGAAGTTGCGGCTGATCGTCGGGTGGTTACCGGTCGATGCCGGACAGTTCGACTGGCACACGACATATTGGTTGCCGAACACGCCGTCGGAGAACCAGCGCTCCTGCACCAAGAGGCTGAACTGGTCGGTGTCGTAGCTCTGGATCGCCAACCACTTCCAGTCTGGCGTTGCGCCGCTGTTGGAACCGGCATTGTCCACCGTATCCACGCCCGCGATACCGGCGCGTACAAGGAATTCCTGCACATGCGTGCCCAGCGCACGCACCGTGAAATTGCCCGGCAGGCCCAGCGGACGCGCCCAGCGATAGCTTGCCTCGATGTCGAAACCGCTGGTTTTCCAGCTGGCCAGGTTGAACGGCTGGACGTTGATGAAATTGCCGCCCTGCACCGGGCTGTTCAGCACGAAGCCACCGCAGAAGGCCTGATTGCCTTCGAAGCAGAAGCGCACGATCTGGTCGGCCGACAGGGTGGAGACGACCCCGCTCAGCTTGATCGTGTAGTAATCAACCGACAGGCTCAGCCCCGGCAGCCAGCTCGGATTGGCAAGCGTGATGCCGGCGACGGTGTTGCGGGCGATTTCCGGCTTCAGATCGGGGTTGCCGACCGTGTTCTGGAACGCCTGCACCGCCACGTTGCGGAACGGATCGTTGAAGTTCGGCAGCGTCGTTACCGTCGGCGCGGCGAACAGTTCGGACAGGTTCGGAGCACGCACGTCGCGCGACGTTACGGCCCGCAGGCGGATGCCGTCGATCGGCGTCGCCCAGGTGCCGCCGATCTTCCACGCCCAAACGGTGCCGGAGGTGGAATAGTTGGTCACGCGCGCCGCGCCGTTCAGGTTCGCCTTGCCGATGCTTTCATTGTCGACCAGCGGCAGGTTGAGTTCGGCAAAGCCTTCCCACACGTGATATTTGCCGCCGCCATTCTTGTAGTTGCCGGCCGCCCAGTTGCTGCCCAGCGTGGAGTTGAGCAGCGGATCGGCCGGATAGGCGGCGCTGTTCGGGCTGACGCTGGTCACGCCGGCGCCATAGGGATCGGCGTTCACGCGGTAGAATTCGCGACGATATTCGCCGCCGAATGCCAGGGTGAGCGGGCCAGCCCAGAGGTCGACCAGATTGCCGGAGACGTTCACGCTCGCCACGTCCTGAGTCAGCTTGGTGTGCTGGAACGGGCCATTGGCGGGGGTGACATAGGCGAGTGCGGCAGACGATGGCGTGAACCCGCCGAAGATGTTGATCGGCTGGCATCCCGCCGCCCGCGCGGCCGCGTCCGCGCAGACGATCGCGCCGTTCAGCACGACCGCGTTGGTCGCCGCAACATATCGATTCTGCAGGACAATATCGTTCACGTCGATGTCGGAAATGGTGACGCCATGCTCGTAATAGGCGTCGTAGTTCCACTCGCCGCCGACAACATCGAGCCGCCCCTTCGCGCCCAGCACGCCGCGATACTGACGGCGATCGGTAAAGACCTGCGGATCGGGGAAGGATGCGTTGCTAGAACCGAAGTTGAAGCTGGTGATGCCTGCCGAGGCGCAGCGGTCGCGTACCAGCTGTGGAAGAAAGGGATTGGTACACTGCACCGTCAAGTTCGGGCGGTTATAGCCCGGGCTCGGCTGGTTGTTGGTTTTCACCTGGCCGATGTTGATCGTGCCGTAGATCTCGTTCCCCGGCGCGATGTCATAGGCGATGCGGGTGTACCCGACGACGCGCTGCAGCTTCGAGACGAGCGACGCGCCCGAGCCCGGCGCCCCGGTCAGATCGCCGCCCACGCAGAAGCTGTTGCCGGGGAAACAGTTGCTCACCCGCCCATTGCCGAGCGGCTGGCCGTTGGAGCCATAGTTGAAGTTGTACGGCGTGCCGTTCACGTCGAACGCGATACCCTGCAAAGGACCGCTGTTGATCAGGCCGTAGCGCGCATATTGATAGGGCTGGGCGAAGTCGCTGTACACGAACTGCGGCGAGCCGTTGTTGGTCTGTCCGGTGTTGAGCAGCGTGGTGGCGCGATACCAGTCGCGATCGCGGGCCAGATCGGTGCCGAAGTCGCCGGGGCCGACGCCGCCGTCATGCGCATATTCGCCGCTGACGATCAGGTGCAGCTTGTCGTCGAACAGCGACTTGCCCCAGGCGCCCTGCGCCAGGATCTGCCGGTTGTCGCCATAGGTGGTGATGCCGCCCTGCACATTGGCCTTGAAGCCGGTGAAGCGGGTGTCGGTCACGAAGTTCACCACGCCGCCGACAGCGTCCGAACCATAGGAGGCGGACGCGCCGCCGTTCACCACGTCGACGCGCTTGACCAGCAGCTGCGGGAACAGGCTCACGTCCGGCACGCCGGTCACGTTGGCGGCGGCGACGCGCTGGCCGTCGAGCAGCGTCAGCGTGCGGATCGGCTGCAGGCCGCGCAGCGAGAAGGAGCTGAGGCCCTGCTGCCCGCTCGAAGTGCTGAACGTGCCCGTCGCGGCCCCCGTCGATCCTTGCAGCGACGGCAGCTGGGCGATGGTGTTGAACAGGTTGGGCTGGGCGATGGCGGCGATCTGTTCCTCGCCCAGCACCGTCGTGGGCGTCGGCGCGGTGAAACCGCTGGCGATGATGCGCGATCCGGTGACGATGATCTGGCCTTCCTGATCGGCGGCGGCGGTGGCGGCCTGATCGGGAACGGTGGTCTGCGGGGCCGGCGGCGCATCGGCGGTCGTCTGCGCCTGCGCGGCGCCGGCGAAGCTCGCCATCGCGGCGAGCGCGAACAGGCTCGCGCCGTGGTGCAGTCGATCTGGTGTGAACATTCCCTTCATGCGATCCATCCCCTCCACTTTCTTTCGGCCGTTATCCCGGCGCTTAGAAAGGACTAGACCTGCGCTGCCCCGCCGACACGTACGACATTGGTGGTAGGCGGCGCGAAGCCCCGGCTGGACAGGGCCGCCCCGCCCTGTCTATCGGCACGCAAATGCCTGTTACTGCTACCGTGATGAACTCCACCACCGGCCAACCGATTCAGAAGATGACCTTCGGCCGGATGCCCAAGCCCTGGGCCTCCTTCACCCTCGAAAGCGGCGAACTGGTCGCCATCGATCGGGTCGATGTGGGCAAGCCCGCGCCGGGCAAGGTGGTGGTGCCGGTGTCGGTGTGGGTCACGCCGAAAAAATAGCGGCACCCCGGATCACCCGAGCGCGAACGCGTTTCCCAAAAGCCGCCGTCATTCCCGCGAAGGCGGGAATCCATCATCCTGCGCGGCCGGAGAAAGAGCCGCGCCATCAGCGCCGATGGATCCCCGCCTGCGCGGGGACGACGGTGTTATCTGCGATCACCCGGCCCATTGTCGCCGAAGACGGACGATCACGGCCGGGTAGAATATAACGCGTGGTGCGTCAGGATGAACAGCGTGCGCTTGTCCGGCCCGCCGAACAGGATCTGGGTCGGCCGTTCGGGCACGTCGATGCGCCCCACCTGCTTGCCGCTTGCGTCATAGACGAACACCTGCCCGTTCGCGACATAGACGCGACCATCCGGTGCCACCGCGACGCTTTCGCCGCCGCGATTGGCAAAGGGCTTCAGATCGATCAGCGTTCCCGAAGGCCCGACCGTGCCCGTATAGGTCATGTTCTCCGACGCGTTGGTAACGAACAGTCGCTCGCCCGGCTTGCCGCCGACCAGCCCGTTGGCGTTGAGCGCGTGCGACCAGCGCCAGCCGACATGGTCGATCGGCCCCTGCTGCCATACCCGGAAGGCGGGCAGCGCGATGCTGCCGTCGGGCGACACATATTCGCGCGCCTTGGGTTCGCCGGCTTCCTTGGCGAACAGCTCGGCCATGGTGGTGAACTGGTAGGTCTGGTGGTTGAGCTGATCGCGGAATTCGCCGTTGGCCCACCAGTTGACCGGTAGCAGCGTCTTCGCCTGCCCGTCGCTGCGCACGGCCGTCGGCTCGATACGGGTCAGCTGGTCGCGCGGCCCGTCGGGATCGATCGCATAGACCGCGCCCTTCGGCCCAAGCGACGAGAGCACCAGCAGCTTGCCCGAGGCATCGACCGCGAGGTTGACCGGATCGAGCGCGTGGTCGCGGATGATCTCCAGCCCCTTCGCCTCCGTCCAGCGCTGGATGCGCTGGAAGCGGCGATCGATGAAATAGAGCCGGCCCTGCGCGTCCACCGCGCCGCCGGAGATCGAATAGAAGCCGTCCTCCAGCTTCTCCACCTTGCCGCCCGCCGGCTTCTCCGCCACCTGCCGCTCGACGGCGCCGATATCGAGATGGGCGAACTCGCGCTCGCGCACCAGCTTCTTGCCGGTCACGTCCTCGATCGCATTTTCGAACGGATATTTGCTGGCGCGCAGGAAGGTGCCGCAGCCCTCGTCGTCGCACGCCGCATAGCCGCTTTCGGCGTTGATATGGACGTTGCGGAAGCGGATGTCGGAAGAATTGAACAGCCGCACCGCCGCGAACGCCGGATGATAGCTGCGCGTCACCCGATAACCGTGATAATTGGCGAACAGCAGGTTGCGCGAATTGCGGATCTCCAGCGAAACCGCGTCAGGCCCGTCGCCCACTTCCTGCTCGGTCTGCGGGGCCAGGAATTCCCAGTTCTCGACATTGTCGAGCACGAATTCGTTGCGAACATGGTGCTCGACCGACATTTCATAGACATGGCCGGGCACGCGCGTGTTGGTGATGGTGAAGCCGGCCTGGGCAAAGGTGTTGGGGCTCCACACATCGGTGAAGGTGCCGCCGCCGCCATCCACCCAGATGCTGGGATATTGCGCATCCCAGCGGCCGTCCGCCACCGGATCGCCGCTCCGCGCCTGCAGGCTGCCGAGCGGCTTGCCATCGGCGGTGGGGGTACCGCCGCCGCCCATGATCTTCACGTCCTGCATCAGGCTGTTGGCACCGGAGCGCCACAGCACCGCCGCCGCGCGCGGGTTCACCCGCCCCGTGAACAGGCCGAGGCCGGCCAGGATGTTGTCGCCGCCCAGCGGCGTCTCCAGGATCGGCAGCACGCTGCCCAGCCCGGCATGGGCGGGATTGCCATCGGGGATGTAGAGCTGCGTCGTCGCCGGGTGCAGGCCGATCAGCACGCTGTCCGGCCGCAGCTTCAGCCGGTCGGTGACCTTGTAGAAGCCGATCGGGAAATAGAGCACGCGATTGCCGTCGATGGCCTTCTGGAGCGCGGCGGTATCGTCGGCCTTGCCGTCGCCCACCACCCCCAGCGTGCGGACGTTCACCCATTCGGCCATCGCGGGGAGCGCCCGCACGGCAGGATCGCGTCGGGCGGGCAGCGCCGCCAGCGGCTGCACGTCCGCCTGCGTCTTGTATTCGCCCATCGCGCCCAGCTTCGGCACCGCCAGGCCATAGGAGAAGGACGCGACGCGATATGCCCTGCCCTTGCCCGCCACCGTCTTGCCGCTTTCGCGGAAGCGCGCGAACACCGGGCTGTCGATCGCCACGGCATTGTCGAAGCCGACCTGGGTGAACACGTTATTCTCGCTGGAGATCACCACGCCGGCCCGGGAGACGCGCTCGAACCGCACGTCCTTGCCCCAGAGCGAGTCCGAATAGCCGCGATCGATCTCGATCCCCACCGGCGTGTCGCGGATCGCGACATTGACCAGCGTCAGGTCCACCTCATGCTCGCGGATCGCGGCGTCGCGCTGGCCGTCGAAGGTCGAATCGATCAGCGTGAACTGCCAGGCGGGCGAGGTCTTCTCGGTGACGATGCCGTAGCGGCCACCCTTGAAGGCGACGCGTTCCATCACGTTGCCGGCCTGGTACACCCCGGCAAAGGCGGAGCCGAGGCGGAATTCCATGTCGCTCAGAAACGCGTGCTGCGCCATGCGGAAGCGCACGCCCGCGGCGGCGGGATTGCCGCCCGCGATCTCGATGTCGACATTGCGCATCGAGGAATAGAAGGTGCCCGAATTGGCGTCGCGCACCACCTTCTCGCGCGGCACCACCGTCGGCACCGGCACGGGCACCTTGCCCACGGCATATTGGTCGTCCCCGGCGAAGACGAGCATCGTCGATACGCCCTGCTGGAAGCCCGGCGTGTTGGCGCCGAGCAGGATCACCGGCCGGGTGGGGCCGACGCCATAAACGCGCACCCCGGCGGGCACGACCAGCGTGCGGGTGATGCGATAGCGGCCGGAAGGCAGGAACACGATGCCGTGCCGCGTATCGTCGCGGGCCGCATCGAACGCCTTTTGCAGCGCGGCGCTGTCATCGGCCTTGCCGTCCCCCTTTGCCTTCACCGTCACCGCGCGCGGCTCGTCCGGTGCGGTCGGGAAGACCGAGATCGACTGCGCCATTGCGGGCGTCGAGAGTGCGGTGGCCATCAGCAAGCCGGCGGCGATGCAGCGCAATTCCATCCCCTGATCCTCCTTAGTCTTTGATACCAAGGGCTAACCCGCCTGCGGCACGCGAACATCTGCGACCATGGTCGTAGTTTTCAGCCGCGCATCGCCTGTCCAGAACCGCCCGGATGGCAGCGGGAGACCAGGCAATGCCGGAGAGACGCGCAGGCGCGGTGATCGTGATGGGCGTCAGCGGCTGCGGCAAATCGACGCTCGGCGCGCTGCTCGCCGACGCGCTGGGCTGCCCTTTCCTGGAGGGCGATGCCTTTCATTCGGAGGCCGCGGTCGCCAAGATGCGCGGCGGACAGCCGCTCACCGATGCCGATCGCTGGCCCTGGCTCGATCGGCTGGGCAGCGCGATGGCAGAGACGGTCGCGGCGCATGGCATCGCGGTCGGCGCCTGTTCGTCGCTGCGCATCGCCTATCGCGAGCGGCTGCGACGGCGGATCGGCGGGCCGGTGCAGTTCGTGCTGCTCGACGCGGCGCGCGAAGCCCTGCTGGCGCGGATGCAGGCGCGCCCCGGCCATTTCATGCCGCCCGGCCTGCTCGATAGCCAGCTCGCCACGCTGGAGCGGCCCGGTGCCGCCGAAGCGGCGCTGACGCTCGCTGCCGATGCTCCTGCGCCGCTGCTGTGCGACGCGGTGCTTGCGCATCTCCGCGCCGTCAGGGCATAAGCCTGCGCCGTCCCTCCCCCAGATGCCAGCGCATCGCCAGCGCGGCGCGCTCCGCATCCTGGGCGCGGATCGATTCGACGATCACCTCATGCTCGCGCAACATCACCGCGATCACTTCCGGCGGGCGCGATCGGGAAATGTCCACGCCGGCCTGCATCACCTTCTCCACATCCGGCCATAGCGCGTCGAACGCCTGCTGGAACGCCAGATTGCCGGTGGCATCAGCGATGGCGCGGTGCAGCTCGCGATCCTCGACATGGGCAGGCGCGCTGGACAGCAGCGCCGTGCGCAGCCGACCGAGCGCCGCTTCCACCTCGATCATCTGCTCCGGCGTGCGGCGCTGCGCCGCCAGCCGCGCCGCCTCGGTTTCCAGCACGAACCGCACTTCGTAGCTGCCCAACGTCGCCGGCAGTTCGGCGAGCGGCATGAACGCCTTCAGCCGTTGCGACGGGCGCCCCTTGACGAACGATCCCGCGCCGCGCCGCACTTCGGTGATCCCGTCGGAGCCGAGCCGCACCAGCGCCTCGCGCACGATCACGCGCGACACGCCGATCATTTCCGCCAGGCGCGCTTCGGCGGGCAGGCGATCGCCGATCTGCAGGTCTTCCGATTCGATCAGCGCGACGATCGCGGCATAGGCATGGTCGGAAAGCCGGGGCTGGCTCATCGGCCGCTGCGCTCCCGTTCTGGAACCCGCATCCCCTCCCCTCCCGCTGACGCTCGGCCTCGCCGAACCTATTAGACAGGTTCTAGGCAGCTGCGCACCGATTTGCCAGATCAAACGCGGTTTCTACGACCATCGGCGATATTTCCGCTTGAATCTGTCCTACCAATCGAGGTACGTTAACGTTAACGATTCCGCGGGCCCGCGCGCTTCGGCGACGCTCGACCCCGCAAGGCAATCGAAGCATGGGAGAGAAGCGATGCACGTCGCGATGGATTTGCAGGATGTCCCCGCCGCCCCCACTCCGCCGCGGCTCACGCCCACCCAGATGGAAGTGCTCCGCCATGTGCATTCGGGCCTGCTCAACAAGCAGATCGCGCACGAACTCGGCATCGCCGAAGCGACGGTGAAGGTTCACATGACCGCGCTGATGCGCAAGCTGAACGTGCGCAACCGCACCCAGGCGGCGATTGCCGCCAGCCATTATGGCTGGGCGCAGGGCTGATCCCGCATAAGCACCGGCGACTACGGGATAATCCCGGGTCGCGCCGCCAGGTTTAACCCGTCGCTAACCATGTCCGTCGCCCGGTTCTTAACCGTACCGGGCGTACAGCTTCCTTCCGTGCCACCGCGCGTTCGAAGGAACCTGCTCCGTGTCTTGCGTATCGAAATGGGCCATCGCGGCGGGTGCTGCGATGGCATTGGCCATGCTGGCGGGCTGCGATGGCGGCGGCGGCGGTGGAAGTGGCGGCGGCGTCGCGTCGCCGGTCTCCCTGCCGACCCCGGCACCCAGCCCGGCGATCCCCGCCCGCGACGATGCGGTGCGGCTGGCCCAGCAGGCCAGCTTCGGCCCCACCATGGCGTTGGTGGAACGCATCCGCAGCCTGGGGGTGAACGGCTGGCTCGACGAACAATTCGCCGCCACCGGCAGCACCTATGCCGACCTCGCCACCAACGAGGTGCGTCGCGATAGCTGCGCGTCCGGTGATTCGGCCTGTTCGATGCGCAACTTCAGCCGCACGCCGGTGGCCATGCGCTTCTATGCCGATGCGATCAGCGCGCCGGACCAGCTGCGCCAGCGCGTCGCCTTCGCGCTCGGCCAGCGAATCGTCGCATCCGAAGCGGAAGTGCGCTCGACCGCCGGCATCGCCGCCCTGCACCAGATCTTCCTCGCCAATGCGTTCGGCAATTATCGCGACATCCTGCTCGCCGTCACGATGAACGGCTATATGGGCGACTATCTCGACATGGCGGACAGCCGGAAGGGCACGCCATCGGAGAATTACGCCCGCGAATTGCTCCAGCTTTTCGCCATGGGGCCGGAACGGCTGGCGATGGACGGCACGCCCGAGCGCGACGCCAGTGGCGGCACCATCCCCAACTACACCGCCGACGATATCCGCGAGGTCGCGCGCGCGCTGACCGGCTGGACCTATGCCCGTGTCGGCGGCGCGGCGACCAGCGACGGGCAGGCGATCAGCTATGCCCAGCCGATGATCCCGTCTCCGACGCGCTACGACAGCGCCGAAAAGCGGTTCCTGGGCGTCACCGTGCCCGCCGGCGCGAGCCAGCAGGCGAGCGTTGCGGCAGTGGTCGATGCCGCGTTCAACCACCCCTCCACCGCGCCTTCGGTCGCACGCCACCTGATCGCGCATCTCGTCACGCCCAATCCCAGCCCCGCCTATATCGGGCGGGTGGCCGCGGCCTTCGCCAACAATGGCAGCGGCGTGCGCGGTGACCTGAAGGCCGTGGTCCGCGCGATCCTTACCGATGCGGAGGCGCGGGCGCCCCAGGGCAACGTCGCCGGCAAGCTGAAGGAACCGGTGCTGGCGATGACCAGCCTGGCGCGGGTGATCGGCTTCACCACCGATGGCTATGTCTTCCAGGTGCGCGATGCGATCATCGCCCAGCCGGTGATGCGGGCGCCGTCGGTGTTCAATTTCTACCCTGTCGATTTCCCGCTGCCCGGCAATGCCAGCCTGCGCAGCCCCGCCTCGAAGCTGCTCACCAGCAACACGGTGATGCGCCTGCACAACCTCGTCTATGAGTGGACGGTGACCGGCGATGCGACACGCGGCGAGTTCGCTGCGGTCACCACGCTGCCCTCCACCTCCGGCTCCGCGCCCTTGTGGGGCGATTGGGAAGCGTTCGGCGACGACGTCGACGCCATGATCGCGCGAATCGATCTGCTGATGTTCGCGAACGGGCTCAGCAAGGCGCAGCGGGATGCGCTGAAGGCGGCGGCGATGGCAGTCACCAATGCCGATCCCAAGCTGCAGGCCCGCAAGCGCGCGCAGATGCTGCTCTATGTCGCGGGCACCAGCCCGATGTTCCTGGTCGATCGCTGAGGATCCCCGCCATGTCGCTTTCCCGTCGCGATTTCGTTCGCCTCACCGCCGGCACCGGCGCGCTCGCCGCGCTCGGACAGTTCGGCCGCACCGCCGCCGTCGCCGCGCCCAGCGGCAGTTATCGGGCCATGGTCGGCATCTTCCTGTTCGGCGGGAACGATGGCTGGAACATGGTGATCCCCACCGATGCGCGGCACAGCGCCTATCTGGCGGCGCGCGGCAGCGTCGGCATCGCGCGATCGGCGCTGACGCCGCTCAGCGGCAGCGCGATGGCGCTGCATCCGGCGATGGCGGCGCTCCAGCCGCTCTGGGACGAAGGATCGCTGGCGGTGGTGCTGAACACCGGCACGCTGTTCGCGCCGCTTACCAAAGCCAGCTATCAGTCGCGAGCGGATCTCCGCCCCGCCAATCTGATGAGCCATTCCGACGAGCAGGACCATTGGCAGGGCCTGCGCGCCCGCGAACCCAGCCGCGACGGGTTCCTCGGCCGGATCGGCGACCGGATGTCGGGCGGCACGCTGCCCCCGGTCATTTCGCTGGCCGGCGCGGCGATCGGCGTGCTCGGGCGGCAGACGACGCCGCTGATCCTGCCCTCCAGCGGCCTGCCCGGCCGCGCCGGCTACAGCGCCGGATCGAGCATGAAGAATGCCGCGATCACCGCGCTGGCCAGCAATGCCGACGGCAATGCGATGCTGGACGGCGTCGCCCAGGATCTGACGCGCAGCTACGATCAGGCGGCGGCGGCAAATGGCATCCTCGCCGGCACCAGCAGCACGGACAGCTATTTCACCAACCCGACCACCGGCGCCGCGCTGACCAGCGAAGTCGCCAGGCAGCTGATGGTGGTGGCGCGGATGATCGCCGCGCGCGGCACACTGGGCCATGCGCGCCAGAACTTCCTGGTCAGCCAGGGCGGCTATGATACCCATTCGGGGCAGGTGCAGGGCGGCGCGACCGCGCTGGGCGGCCACGCCAATCTTCTCGGCGACCTCGCCATGGCAATGGCCGGGTTCCACCGCGCCATGGCCGCGCTGGGGCTGGCGGCGAACGTCACCAGCTTCACGATGAGCGATTTCGGCCGCACCTATCTGGGCAACGGCCAGAACGGCACCGACCATGCCTGGGGCAACAACCATCTGGTGATGGGCGGCGATCTGGCACCGAAGACGATCTTCGGCAGCTATCCCGATCCGGTGCTGGGCGGCGCCGACGACATCACCCGTGAAGGCCGGTTCATCCCAGGCATCGCACAGGAGGAATATCTGGGCGCGATCGCGCGCTGGCACGGCGTTGCCGATGCCGATCTGCCCTATGTCTTCCCGAACTGGTCGACCTGGAGCACCGCCGGGCGCGGGCCGCTGTCGCTGTTCCGCGGGTAGGTTGTCGACTGGCGGGCTGTTGGGACCTTGACGGCGGGCCCGCCGCGCCGGCCGACCAGATTCCCGAACGAACGCTTAGTTCGCGGGGCTGGCATGCAGGCCGGGGAACACCTCTTCCAGCGGCTTGGTGTCCGGCAGGACATAGACATAGCCGCCCTTGCGCCGGAACGTCGGCTGCACCGTCTTGCTGTAAAAGGCGCTGGGCACGTTGATGCAGCCGAACGTGATGCGATTGTCATCGGTGCGCGACGATAGGAGCCGCTGGCGGCGGCGTTCCTTCTTAGGCGATGCCGGCGGAATCGGGTGCAACGCAACCGAGGTGAAATAATCGACCCACAGGACACGGGTGCTGCCGGCGGCAAGCCCGAACTTGGCCAGGAACCGGCCGGCCGGCGTGGTCTTCTCCGCAGGGCCGATTTCAGAGAGGTTCTTGGAACCGATGCCGGCGGTGGCATCATCTCCGGGCGCGATCCCGATCAGCACTGGCACCGCGCCGATCGCCTTGCCCTTGGCGTTGAACAGGAACAGCGCCGCGTTCTTCTTGTCGACGATCGCATAGGGCAGCGCGTGATTGTCCTTGCTGGTGGAAACCCAGCCGGCAACGCGTTCCGCCTCGGCGGATAGAAGGAGCTTGGCGGCCGCCGGCTTGGCGGCTTCCGGGGTCGACGGGATCGGTGCGGAAAGCACAAGCCCTGCCAGGGCCAGAACGGTGGGGATCATCGATGGGGGCTCGATACGGGAAAAGGATGGCCGCTTGATGGGCGGCCATCCTGTTCAGGTCAAAGGACGTACCGGCCCGAAGGCCGGGGATCGATCAATTGCGCGCGCGCTTGCCGCGCTTCTGCTGTGCCTGCATCTGCATCTGCTGCTGCTCGACGCTGTCGACGCGGCCGGTCAGCTGGTCGAGCCGCTGGCCGTTCTGCTGCGCCTGGCCGGCTGCGGCCTGGGCCTGGCCGGATGCCGACTGCGCCTGGGCCAGCGCCGCCTTGGCGGTGCTGTCCGTTTCCTGCAGGCGCGTTTCGAGCGTGTCGACGCGCGCGCTGACGGGGGCGATCTGTTCGCGGACGAAGGACTTGGTGGCACAGCCGCTAAGCCCGACGGCACCGACCATCACCAGAACTACGGGGGCAATCTTACGTACGGTATGCGACATTGCTTTTCTTCCACTCGTTAACCAAGGGTAACTACCCAAGCCGAGCCTTCCGGTTCCAACAATCCCGCTTCCGATCGGCCGTGCCTCTTCTCCGGCCGGCCGAAATTCGGGAAATGCGCGACGCATCTATCTGAAATACAATGCAGTTTGGGATATGATCAGATCGTCGCAAAATCGGCTCGGCTGGTGGAATCGCGCCGCCGCTATTTCCGGCGCTTGGGCTTGGCTTCGGGTGCGAAGGGATCGCGCGGGATGTCGGACGATCCTTCGCCCGAGGATGCGGCGCGCGGTGCGGGCCCGGTCTGTGCAGCGACGCAGCGGCGCAGTTCCGCCACCGCCGCGCCGCTGCCGGTAAGGTCCAGCTGCGCCACCTTCACGCCGCCGCGATCGATGTGCAGCGCCTTGGACGTGGCAAAATGATCCGGGAACTTTGCCTCGAATGCCGATACGAAACCGCGCTTGCCGTCCGCGGCCAGTCCTACCGCCGCGTGATTCGGGTAGCCGCCGCGCGTCAGCCGGAAGTTGAGCTTCACCCGTTGCTGCTGTTTGATCGACCAATGGTCGTTCAATACCGACAGATGGTTGCTGCCATCGCGGTCCATCCCCAGCAGCACGCTGGTATTGCCGTCGACCGGATAGCTGCGGGTGAGGAAGCAGCCCTGCCCGTCCTTGCTCGCCGCGATCGTCCAGTCGCCCAGCGTCTGCGGCGCATAGCTCTGCGCCGACGCTTCCGCACCGGCGACTACCATGGGCAACAGCGCCAGCAGCGCAATCCTTGACGTCATCATCGTTCGTTTCGCTCGTTCAACCTTCGGTGCGGCGAAAGCGCATGGCAGGCGATTTCGCTCCCTCGCGCAGGCTCGAGCAAATCAGCGCTGCTCGCCCTTCCCCGTCGCCGTCCAGTAGATGCCGCCCAGCAGGTGTTGCAGGTAGCGATCGTCGCGGTACATCACCGCCTCATGGCCCAGCAGCGTCACGAACACGCGGCTGCGGCCGTGACGGCGATACCAGGCAAGGGGGTGATCCTTGCCCATCCGGTGACCCACCTGGCCCGGCCAGATGCGGGTGGGATCATAGCTTGTCTCATCCACCCCCAGCACGCGGTGGATCGCGATGTCGAAGGGATTGGCGGTGACGTAGAATTCGTCGCTCCACAGCCAGCGATCGGGCAGGCCGAAGGCGGCGGGGAAGCCCTTGTCGAGCACCGTCACCACGCCGGTCTGGATCATTGGATGATTGACGAAGCTGCGGCCGATCAGCTTCTCATACCATGGCCACACCCCCGCCGGTACGATCGCGGCGCGGTGTACGATGACCGCGTTGCCCCCGCCAGCCATATAGCGCTCGAGCCCGCCACGCTGGCTGGGGGTAAAGCTGTCCGCGGGCGTGTTGAGAAACAATATCGTGGCGTAGCGTTCCAACGCGCCGTCCAGCGGCGCGCCATCCTTGCTCCACGTCAACCCGAAACCGTGCAGCCGCGCCAGCTGCTCCAGACTGTCACGCGCAACCGGGATGTATTCGTAATGATAGGTGCTCGGCGCTGCGACCACCAGCACCTCGAACTGCGGTTCGGCGCGGGCCAAACCGGGCAGCAGGAGCAGCAGCGCCAGCGCGAGCAGCAGCCGCCTCACCGCGCGCGCTCGGTGCTGAGGCGCGACATCAGGATGGCGGCGCGCTTGGCCTGGCGGGCGATGCTGGGCAGGTCCACCGCCTCGCCCGGCGCATGGTCGCCCGTGCTGTAGGGGCCGAGCCCGGCGAGGCTGTCCACATCGGCCGCGACGAACGAGATGTCGCCTGCCCCCCGCTTCAGCGGATCGAGCGCCGGCATCTCTGCCAGCCCGAGATCGCGGTTCACGCCGTTGAGCGCTGCGAGCAGCGCGCGATTGCCTTCGGTCGGTGCCATCGCCGGATAGCCTTCGCCGAATTCGATGCGTGCGTCGGTACCCGGTGCGTGCGCCGCGACGATCGCCTCCATCTTCGCGCGCACCCGCGCGGTCTGGGCCGGGCTCAGCGTGCGAAAATCGCCGACCGCGATGGCGACGGGTGGAATGATGTTGGGCTTGCCCGCCGCTGCGGCCGCGCCCGTGGCGTCGATGCTGGCGCGCGCACCGCCGGCGATCACACCGGTGTTGAAGGTGAGGTTGGGCTCCGGCAGTTCCGTGCGGAAGGCGGCCAGGATCCGCACCAGCTCGTAAATCGCGCCATCGCCCACGCCGGGGCCGAAGATGCCGGAGCTGTGGCCGGTGGTGCCGCTCGCCGTGATCCGCCAGTCGATCGCCGATCGCCGCGCCACCGATCCCATGTCGCGCCCGTCATCGCGCACCAGCCCCTCGAAATCGAGCGCGACATCGGCGCGCTTGCCGGCAGCGATCAGATCGGCGCGGGCGATGCTGTGCGGGCTGCCCGATTTCTCCTCGTCGCCGGTCAGCACGATCTCGATATTGGCAGGCGCCAGCGTGCCCGCCGCCTGCATCGCGCGCAGGGCAGCGACGATCACGACCATACCCCCCTTGTCGTCGCCCACGCCGGGCCCTTCGGCAAGGTCGCCCTTGCGCACGAAGCGCTGGAACGGGGAGTCGGGCTCGAACACCGTGTCGAGATGGCCGATCAGCAACAGCCGCTTGGTGCCGGGCCGCCCGCGGTGCACCGCGATCAGATGGCCGGCGCGCTGCACTGCGTCCATCGGCTTCCAGGTGACCGCGAACCCCAGCGCTTCCAGCTCGGCGCGCATCCGCTGCCCCACCTTCGCCACTCCGGCGAGGTTCAGCGTGCCGCTATTCTGGTTCACCAGTTCCTCGAGCAGCGCGATCGAACGATCCTGGTCGGCATCGACGGTGCGGACCATCGCGGTCTCCGCCTTGGACAGACGCTGGGCGGCGGCCGGGGCGGCGGCAAGCACCATGCTGCCGGCAAGGGCGGCGAGCAAGGGCATGAGAGTGGGTTTCGCGATCACGGGAGCCTCGTTGCTGGGAGAGCCACTGGTTGAACACAGCCGCGCCACCGCTTCAAGGGCGGAGCCATGGACCCCCCGCCCTGCCGATGCGTTCAACCCGCAGGATCGTACAGGAGAAGACGCCATGACCAGCGCACTGCTTCGTCACCTGCCGCCCGCCCGGCTTGCGATCGGTGTCGCGATCAATCTGGCCGGGGCGGCGCTGCTGCTGCACCCGATCGGCGGCTGGGCTTAACGATCCGCAAGATAGCGTTCGAGCGCGTCGGCTCCACCGATCTGCCGGTCGCCGATGAACACCACCGGCGTCGTCGCGACGCCGAACCGGGTCTTGGCATCGTCCACCTCCACCCGCGAGCTCAGGACCCGATCGTCGATCGTGTAGCCGCGCTCCTGCAGCAGGTCGCGCGCCCGGACACCGAAGGGGCAGACGTGATCGGGCAGCACCATCCGGTACAAGACTGCGTGGCCACCATCGTCCATGTTCCGCTTCCTCGTTTGCTGGAGGCACCGCCTCAGGAAATCTGCCGCGCCAGATCGGTCAACAGGATGCGCGCCACCGGCTGCTGCGCTTCATCCTCGATGTCGAGGGTGCCGTGCAGCGGCGTCGACAGCCGGTGCCGGCGCAGCACCCGCCGGGCGACGCCATGCGCCGCGATCATTGCCTGGCGCAGATCGGGAAGCTCCCGCTGCTCGGACAGATGCGACACATGATCGGGAGTACACAAACGAAAGCGATAGGCAGGCATGTGCCTGATAATGCGTGGACTGGCAGGGGGTTGCGCGGGACTTTTCGGTTCGTCGCAAAGCCGGGGCAGGCGCCGCCCACACAAAATCTTTAGGGGACGATATCAAATCCCATTTAGATGATGGGCATTAAGCCGCCATCTTTACTGGATGATTTCGCAACGCCCGACTTCGCCGGAGCCGCGCTCCACAGGCACCCGCCTCTCGTTCGGCACGCAGGTGGCGCTCGGCCTCGTGGCCGGGCTGGCCCTCGGCCTGCTGGTGCGCGGGGGTGCCGGCGGCGCATGGCTGGGCGAGGCACTGCACACCACCGGCCAGATCTTCGTCCAGCTGCTGAAGGCGCTGGTGCCGCCGCTGGTGTTCACCGCCATCGTCGCCTCGATCGCGGCGCTGCGCGATCTGGAGAATGCCGCGAAGCTGGTGGTGCAGACGCTGCTGTGGTTCGCGATCACCGCGCTGATCGCGGTTACGATCGGGATCGCGCTGGGCCTGCTGCTCCAGCCGGGGCTGCACGCCGGCGTCGAGGCGGCCGCCGCGCATGCGCCGTCGACCAGCGGATCCTGGCTCGACTTCCTCAAGGGCCTGGTGCCGGCCAATTTCCTGGGCCTCAGCGCTGCGACCAAGCTGGCCGATGGCACGGCGAGCACGGCGCTCAGCTTCAACGTGCTCCAGATCATCGTGCTGGCGATCGCAGTGGGCGCGGCGGCGGTGCGCGTGGGGGCCGCGGGCGAGCCGTTCCTCGCGTTCAACCAGTCTGCACTGACGATCTTCCGCCGGCTGCTGCGCTGGGTGATCGCGCTGACCCCAATCGGCAGCGCCGCGCTGATCGGCGACGCCGTCGCGCGCTATGGCTGGGATGCGCTGTCGGCGCTGGGCGCTTTCGCTACTGCCATTTATCTCGGCCTCGCGCTGGTGCTGTTCCTCGTCTACCCGCTGCTGCTCGCCGCGAATGGCCTGAACCCGCTGCGCTTCTTCGCGGCCGCCTGGCCGGCGATCCAGCTCGGCTTCGTCTCGCGCTCGTCGATCGGCACCCTGCCCGTCACCGAGGACGTGACCGAACGGGCGCTGGGCGTACCGCGCGCCTACGCCGCCTTTGCCGTGCCGCTGGGCGCGACGACGAAGATGGACGGATGCGCCGCGATCTATCCAGCGGTATCGGCGATCTTCGTCGCGCAATTCTTCGGCGTGACCCTCCATCCGCTCGACTATGGGCTGATCGCCTTCGTCTCGGTGATCGGATCGGCGGCGACGGCCGGGCTGACCGGCGCGACGGTGATGCTCACCCTTACCCTCTCTACGCTTGGCCTGCCGCTGGAAGGCGCCGGGCTGCTGCTAGCGATCGACCCGATCCTCGACATGGGCCGGACGGCGGTCAACGTCGCCGGCCAGGCGCTGGTGCCGACCTTGGTCGCCAAGCGCGCCGGCATCCTCGACAGCGCACGCTTCGAGAGCGGGAGCCCGGCCGGAGCGGAGCCGGCATGACCGCCGAAATCGCCGCCACCGTCACCGCGCTGTCGCAGGCCCGTGCCCGCTGGCGCGACCGCCAGACCCACCGCAGCGTCGCCGCCCATTTCCCCCGCCCGCAGGCCTTGGCGCTGGCGGTGGAACAGCTCGCCGCCGCGCTCTACCCTGTGCGGCTCGGCGGGTTTCGCGGCGCGGTGGCGCAGGAAGACGCCTTCGTCGCCGCCGCGCTCGGCCAGGCACTGGCAATCCTGCGCGAACAGGTGGCGAGCGAATGCGCCTATTGGTCCGGCTGGTCCGCCGAGCCCTTCGACACCGACCAGCCCGACCTGATCGTCCGCCTGTTCGCCGCGACGCTGCCGGACATCCGCGCACTGACCGACAGCGATGTGGAAGCGGCGTTCGTCGGCGATCCGGCAGCGCGGACGGTGGACGAAGTTCTTATCAGCTATCCCGGCGCGCTGGCGGTGCTCCACCACCGCATCGCCCACCAGCTGTTCCAGCTCGGCGCGCCGATCGTAGCGCGCGTGATTTCCGAACTCGCCAATGCCCGCACCGGCATCGACATCCATCCCGGTGCGACGATCGGCCCGAGCTTCTTCATCGATCACGGCACCGGCGTGGTGATCGGCGAGAGCGCGATCATTGGCCGCAACGTGCGGCTGTACCAGCATGTCACGCTCGGCGCCCGCGCGCCGCTGGGCCTCGCGCCCGTCGGCCCGCGCGAACGCTTCGCCCGCCACCCGATCGTGGAGGACGATGTGACCATCTATGCCGGCACGACGATCTTGGGCCGCGTCACCATCGGCCGGGGATCGACGATCGGCGGCAATGTCTGGCTGCTGCGCGATGTGCCGCCCGGCAGCGTGGTGGTGCAGCCCGAGGCGCTGATCCTGGAAGAGCACCGCGCCCGCGACCTGTTCGCCGATCCGGGCATCCGACCGGCTTGAGCCTGGGGCCGATCCGGGCGGTGCCCATCGGCTGAAGTTTAGGAAGTTTAGGCGTTCGCACGTTTGAGCGCATCTCGCCACGAGGGCGCCGAGGGCACCCTGAAGTTTAGGAAGTTTAGGCTCGTGAAGCATCGAGCGCGTGCCAGGGCCGCGCAGGTCTAGCCCACGAAGCGGGTGCTACGCGCGCAGAAGGGCGTTACCGAACAGCATCAAAGAGCGGCCGACTGAAAGCGGCGGTTCGATACATATGGAGAGCATCGTTGCGGACGCAAGGACGGTGACTGCTGCGTTGGACGGTGCGGGCGATGATCGCCGCGAATGCCCTGAGTTGGGGGGATAGCTGTCTGGCGGCTTCCAGGTCACGATCGCGGTTAGCAGCCGCTGAATCTGGCAAACGCACCCCTTTCTTGACACAGAGGCTGCTAAGTTCATGCCTAATTTGCGCGGAACTGGTGTGGTGATGCGGCGACTGATCGATCAGGTTCCGGGGCTTCGACTCCTTGTTGAGAAGATGGCCGCAGGAGTTGCGGCCGACCCCCAGTTTCAACGCCGGTACCTAGCATCCGAAATCGATTTGGATGGTCGGCTGATCCCTCGATCTCCTGCGACCGTTACTCGCTTGAAGCATGCGAAGCTGCAAACCGGGCGACTCGGATACCTCGGACGTCGTGCGGACGAACCTACCGCCTCGCATGTGGGCGGGTACCCGGCGCCATTCGCCCCCTTCCCATGGCCAACGTGTAGAGGGCGCGAGCTTACTTTCATCGCGCAAATAGAGTTGGCGGACCTGCACAATCGCGATCAGTTTGCCTGGTTACCCGCTTCTGGGAAGCTGCTGTTTTTCGTGGGGCAGAACGAATGGGGCGAGTACAGTTCTACGAACAGTCGCGTGATCCATGTTTCATCAACCGAACGACTTACGTTGCCACCCGATGAGGTGCCAGCGCCCCTGTATGTCAGCTTCGACCGCCGCATGACCTACTCCCCCCTCGGGCCCGAGGACGACGCGGGGCAGGTCGATGACAATCGTGAGTTGGAAGACTGGTACTATGCCATGCGCTCGGCAGGTCCCCTACCACTGTGGCAGCTGGGCGGTTGGCCCCACCCGTTGCAGACGGCGGACATGCGACAGGAATGTGAGCGCCGCTTTCGCGGCTTGGCGGTAAGCGTCCGTCCAGGACCGTCTGAGGAAAAAGTGGCCTGTCCGTCCTGGCGCCACTATGGGCCCACCTAATGGGGGCCATGAGGGCGATGATCTCACCGGCAGGCTGGTTGAGCTTGAACGCCTACCAGTTGCGGAAATCCTTCATGCTGCTAAATTATTGCAATGAGGCTTTTGAAACGTGCTCTCCTAGCGTTGTTTTCAGCAGGCTGGATTGTTCCGTTCTGCATGAGCCACTGGCTGTCACAAGAGTTCATGACAGGTGTAGTGGTCCCAGCTGTACGGGATGGAGAGCTCTGGCGAGGCGGGTCGTGGGGCCCCTTCAAGCTCATCGATCAATTGTTCTACACATCGATGGTCTGGCTGGCGGTTGTGATCGTAACGTGGAGCCTGTTCCTGCCGGTCACCAAAGACCGGTAACCACTACTCTTGGTTATTTAGCCTAGCGGTCGGGCCGAAAGCCGTCATTCCGCTGGCCTCAGACCAACGGCCGCCTCTAGCGCGAACCTTCTCGGCGGCGACCGATGTTGGTGGGAAGCGGATATCTCGGTCGTCAGTTTATAACGGGGCGAATCGCCTTCCACGGTGCTTCCGCACAACCTCGCCTTCTGCAGAGGCCTGCTTTCACCACCTCAGCCCTCACCCACGCGACCCGCTCGGTTGGAGTGCCCGGTTCCGTTTGAATTACCACCCGGCCGCCCCCGTTGGAAAACTTCGCCTTCTCAGACAGGTATGCTACCAACGTACTGGCATCTATCGGCTGTGTGTTCCAGAAGAACACACCTGATTTAGGAACTTCTATCAAGTCGCCATTGAGGAACTTCGAGGTGTTATCCGGCGGGAAAGCACCTAAATACGATGCTTGTTCGGAAGGTGAGCTACTGGTTTGGCTTCTGGTTTTGTCACAACCCAGAAGCGATATGGCTATGATTGTAAGGGCAATAGCTCGCATGCGCACAGTGTCTCAGGGAGCTTCAATGTCCGCTAGTGGGGCGCCAGCTGCCAGTCTTCTATATCCATCTACCGCCTAGTCTGCAGCGCGCGGCTTCATGGCCGCGGCAGCCTATTTCCCCGTCGCCGACACCGTCGCAGGGCTCACATTCCAGCCGCGCAGGCTGAGATGCGCCGCTGCCGTCACGCTCGCCGGATAGCGCACGCTGAGCACGCGGTGCTGGCCCGGCAGCAACGAGACATAATTGTCGCTGTAATAGGCCGGCAGGATGCGCTTGCCTTCGGCGTCGACCAGCGTGAGCTTGGCGTTGAGCACCGGGATGGTGCTCTTGTTGGAGACGGTGACGGCGATCACCTTGTCCTCGCCTTCCGGCTTGGGCGTGCTCGCCTGGACCTCGAGCGACACTGGCGCAAGCGTTTCCAGCGCGCGATAGGTGCTGTCGTCGCGGCCGCGCCAATAGAAGTTGCGCGAGACAATATTGCCCTTGGCATCGCTGAGCGTCAGCTCGATCAGCAGCATGGGGCTCGCCGCATAGAGCCGGTCGAGCGGCACCGGATCGAGCGCGGTCACGCGATTGGCGCGCGCGTCCACCTTGTCGGTGCGGGCGAACAGCTGGACATTGTCGAGGCTCACCACCCGCGTCTTGGCGGTAAGGCCGCGCACGTCCTCGCGCGTGGTGTTGAGCACCACCAGCGTGTTGTCCGGCCGGTTGATCTGGATGTGCACCGGCTCCACGGCGTTCTTCGCGCCGTAGTAGGACGCATGAGTGTCGTAATCCCAGCTGTAGATCTGCCACATGTTCGACGGCCAGGCCGGGTGGCTCATCCACAGCAGGCGGCCGCTGTTCTTGGTCCAGAGATGGCCCAGAAAGCCCTCGAACATCGCCTTGTGCGTTTCGAGGTTCATCATCTGCGCCTTGCGCTCGAAATCCTCGAAGCTGAGCGGCTGGCCGAACATCGTGGTGAGCGCGGCCATGAAGCTCTTGGTGTCGCCGTTCCCGCCGAAATGCCAGTCGTGATAGGCCATGGTATCGGACAGCGGCCAGCGATCCTTGGCCGGCACGCTGGCCGCCACCGATTCGAGCGTGGACAGCGATGGCGTGCCCGTTTCCACCGAGAAGCCGGTGGCGAGATCGGTGAAATAGCCCACGGGCGCGCGATAATTATAGGGGCCGGAGCCTTGCAGGTTCACCTCGTTCGAACTGCCGGTGTACCAGCGGGTGCCGTCTAGCTCGCGGATCGCCTTGTCCAGGCCCTCGTTCAGGGTCGGATACGGCACCCCTTCGTTGCGGCCGAACCAGACGACGATCGAGGGGTGGTTGCGATAGCGCGCCACCACGTCGCGGGCATTCGCCAGGAACAGCGCGGCATCGTCCGGCTCGACCTGGAAATTCTGGGTCGATTGCCAGAAATCGTTGAGCACCATCATGCCGTTCTCGTCGGCAAGCTCGAAGAATTCCTCTTCGTCGTTATTGCCCATCCAGTTGCGGATGATGTTCATGTGCGCTTCGCGCTGGAGGCGGAAATACGGGGCGAGCCGTTCGCGGCTGACCTGCTTCATCGCATCGTCGATGCCCCAGTTGCCGCCGCGCGCGGCGATCTTCACGCCGTTGACGCGCAGCACGAGGTGCGGCTCGGGCAGGGTCTCGTCGGGAATGGCGGTGACCGCCTTCGAAGTTTCGCCCATGGGGGTGAGCGAGGCCGCCCAGCCGGTGGGGCTGCGCTTCAGCGCGGCGTGGCGCACGTCGATCAGCTGCTGGCCGGCGAGCGCGCCGTCGGTGGTCTGCACGTTCACGCGGCGCAGCTGGCCGAGATGATCGAACAGCGACAAATCGTAGCTCACCTCGCGGATGCCGAAGCGAAGCGACCGGGCATCGCTCGGCTGGCCGGCGGCGGCGAGATCGATCTTCAGATCGTGCAGCGCCGGATCGCCATAGCCGTTCGGCCACCACAGCACCGGATTGCGCACGGTGAGCTGGCGGAACTCGCTCGGCGTGAACCGCACTTCGCCCGCGCCGGGGGCGGCGGTGACGGTCTTTTCCACCACCACATCGTCGAAGGCGGCGCGGATCGTCACCGGCTGGGCCGCGCTGCCGCGATTGACGAACGGCACGGTGATGTAGATGTCGGCGCTGTCGGTGCGCGGCAGCGGCAGATCGGTGATGACCTGCGGGTCGCCGATCTTGACGTCGCCGGTCGCGACCAGTTCCACCGGGCGCCAGATGCCGGTGTTGCGATCGCGGATGCCGGGGATCCAGTCCCAGCCTTCGGTGGCGATGAAGGTGGGGCCGTCGATCGCCAGCTGCCCGCCATTCTCGCCGACGCCGGCCCTGATCGACTGTTCGTGCGGAATGCCCGGGTGCGGCGGCGGCGAGACGCGCACCGCGATCACATTCTCGCCGGCCGTGGGCACGATCTCGAACTGGCCCCGGATGAAGGCGCCGCGCGTGCCGCCCTGCATCCGCCCGTTCACCCACACTTCCGAGGCATAGTTGATACCGCCGAACACCAGGGTCAGCCGCTTGCCGGCGGCTTCGGCCGGCACGGTGAAGCTGGTGCGATACCAATAATCCTGCCGCGCCAGGCTTTCGGGGATCTTGAGGTTGTTCAGCCCGTAATAGGGATCGGGATAGACGCCGCGATCGACGAGCGTGGTCAGCACCGTGCCCGGCACGGTCGCGGCATGCCAGGTGCCTTCCGGCTTGCCCGGGCGCGACAGCGCGGCGCCGTCCTGCGGCACGCCCGGCGCGGCGGCGAGCTGCCAGCCGTTGATCTGCCACCGGAGCGGGCCGAGCGGCGCAAGCGGCGGCAGCACCGGCACCGGCTTGGGCACCGGGGCGGAATAGGCGGTATCGCTCTGCGGCAGCGTCCAGGGATCCTGCTGGCGAGTCATGCCGATATTGGCGGTCTTCTGGAGATCCCAGCCGACGCCGACCTGCCACATCTGCACCAGCTCGAACGCGGGCGCATCGGCCGCTTCGGCCTGCACCTCGGCCGCGCCGAGTGCCACGCCGCGCAGCTGCGCACGCACCAGCGATCCGCCGAAATGGCCCTGCCCCGCCACCACCGGAGCCAGCGCGATGCGCGGCGCCACGGCGGCGCCGTTCACCACGCCTTCGCCGGCGGGCTTGCCGTCCACATACAGGCGCACCCGCCCGCCTTCGATCACCGCGGCGACATGGCTCCAGCGGCCGGGGGAAAGCTTGGCGGTGCTGCTGACAGCGTTGCCGCTGCCGAAGAAGTGCAAGGCGCCGCCGCGCAGGGCAAGGCAGCGGCAATCGCCCGCGGGATCGCCGAACGCGATCAGCGTCACCACGCCCTGCTGCGCGAGATCGGGCTTCACCCAGGCCGAAAGGGTCAGCGGCGCGCCCGCCCGGACCAGCGTGTCGGCGCCGTTCAGCGGCCGATCGATGCCGATCCCGCCTGCGAGGAAGCTCGCGTTGTAAGGGCCGGCATTCTCCGGCTCGGCCGCCTGTGCCGCAGCAAAGGCGATCAACGCAGCGCCGGCCAGCATCGCACGAGTGAAACTGCGCATCGATATTCCCTCCCAGTTCCTCTGCCGCCGGCCAGGATCGAGCCGGCCTGCGCACGGTGCTGCATTCGATCGAGGCCGCGTCCGGTGTTTATTCACCAAATTTCCGAATTCAACCGAGATTGCCGGCCGCGCCCTTGCACGGGGATAGCAAATCGACTGATATCGCGACCATCATGAACAGCAGCAGTCCTCCGATCGGCCTTTCGGGTACCAACTTGGTGCGCGCGGCGGATCACAACCAACGGGTGACGCTCCACGCGATCCGCGTCAATGGTTCGCTTACCCGCGTCGATCTCGCGCAGATCACCGGGCTGACCGCGGCGGCGATCGCCAACATCACGCGGCGGCTGCTTGCCGATGGCCTGATCCAGGAAGCCGGGCGGCGGTTCGGCGGGCGTGGACAGCCACCGACCAACCTGATCATCAATCGCGACGCCTGCTATTCGCTGGGCCTGAACATCGATCGCGATCATGTCACCCTCGTCCTGGTCGATTTCCTGGGGCAGACAGTGGCGCGGGCGAGCCGCGAGATCGAATTCGCACTGCCCGATCAGGTCGCCGCCTTTTACCGCGAGCAGGCACCCGCGATGCTGGCCGCCGCCGGGGTCGAGCCGGCGCGGATCGTGGGCCTGGGCGTCGCCACGCCGGACGATCTGGGCCGCATCGAACTGCCCGGCAAGCCAGATGCCTATGCCCGGTGGAATACGATCGATCTGGCCGAACTGCTCGCCGAACCGATCGACGTGCCCGTGTTCGTGGAGAACGACGCCGCGGCCGCCGCAATGGGGGAACTGCAGCTGGGCCAGGGGCTGCGCCGTTCGAGCTTCTTCTACATCCTGATTTCCTCCGCGCTGGGCGGCGGGCTGGTGATCGACAGCAACTATTTTCGCGGCGCCACCGGGCGGAGCGGCGAACTCGGCTTCCTCACCCGCCGCGATCCCGACGGCGTGGTGCGCCAGATCCAGGCGCATGTCTCGCTCTCCGGCCTGGCAGCGCCGCTGGAAGCCGCCGGCCACAGCCTGCAGGCGATGCTGGAGGGGGACGGGCGCGACCCCGCGATCGAAACCGTGGTCGATGCCTGGATCGAACAGGCGGCCGAGCTGCTCGTCGAGCCGCTGATCGCGGTGAATTGCCTGATCAACCCCGAAGCCGTGCTGATCGGTGGCCGGCTGCCGGCCCGCCATGTCGATCGCCTGGCCGAGCGCACGGCGGCGCTGCTCGCCGAACGCGGGCGCCACGCGCCGTCGCTGGCGCCGATCACCCGCGCCCAGCTTTCCGCCGACGCGCCGGCAGTGGGCGCGGCGATCCTGCCGTTCAGCTATTTCCTGCTGCCGAAGCGCAGCGCGCTATGGACGGCATCTGCCACCTCATCGGCGGCATAACATCCAGGGCCCATAGGGGCGCCGGACTCCCGATGCGACGGGTCACGCTCACCGCTCCGGTGTAGGAGCGACCAAAGGGCTTGGCCGGCGCCGTCGCAGGGCCTGCCATTCGTGGCACTTTACCCGGGCCGGTAAAGTGCCACGGTTGGTCAAAGTGCAGGCCAGCCGCGGCAAGGGATTCACAGCGGAGTCCCGATGTGCTTTGATTCCCGCTATGTTCCAGCCCGATCTCTTCGCCGCCGCGCCGCGCACCGAACCGGATCCCGCCCCCTCGGCGCGCGCGCTGGACCTGCCCGCCCTGCTCGACCGGCTGACCGCGCTGTGCGAGCGCCCGCGCTACAGCTTCATGGTGCTGAACCTGATCGCACAGGCAAGCGACCGCAGCGGCTGGGCCGGCCCCTTCGTCCGCGAAGGCGACCGGCGCGTGCCGGTGCGCGACTGGCTGAGCGAGGCGCTGACTCCGGTCGCTCGCCGCGATCCCCGTCGGCTGGGCCTGGCGGAACGGGCACGCGCCGATCTCGCCGCCCAGGGGCAGTTACCCGCCGACGAAGACGCGGCCGAGCGGGCGATCGCGGCGGAAGTGCAACGCCGCATTCAGCTTTCGGGGCGAACCAATGTCAGCCGCGCCGTGTCCGAACTGGTGCGCGCGGGACTCGTCCGGCGGCGCTACCAGGGGTACCGCGTCGATCACCATAATCGCGGCGCGCAACGCCAGGTCGTCTATGCCGTGACCGAGGAAGCGCGCGCGGCGCTGCACGGCCGCCGCTGAGCAAGCCACTTTACCGCGCCCGCGCGGGTGCGTACCTCCATTCCGTTCTGGGAACGAGGGAAGTGGATGACCGAGGAGAAGGCTGCGCCACGCGCCGGCACGCAAACGCTGGAACGCGGACTGGACCTGCTGGACCTGCTCGCGCGCCGGCCGCGCACCATTCGCGAACTCGCCGCGGAATCGGGGCTTACCGTGTCCACCGCGCGACGGCTGGCGCTGGCGCTGGTCGATCGCGGCTTCGTCACCGACGGGCGCGACGGGCTGCGCCTGGGGCCGAAGCTGATGCAGCTCGGCGTCCATGCCCAGGAACGGATGAGCGTGGTGGAGGTCGCCCGCGATCGACTGCGCGCGCTGGCCGATGCCACGGAGATGCCCGCCTTTCTGGGCGAGCGCGACGGCGATCATTCGGTGCATCTCCACCGCGTGGGCGGGGCGCAGCGCGTGGTGGTGAACACGCCGGTGGGCACGCGCAGGCCGCTGCCGGAAACCAGCCTGGGCAAGGCGCTGCTGATGGACGAGACGCCGGAAGCGCTGACGGCGCTGCTGGCGCGCTGGCCCGCGCCGCAGGGCGAAGCGGGGATCCGCGCTAATCTGGATGCCGCCCGCACCCGCGGCGCGGTGGTGCATCGCAGTCCCCCGCCCGACGATCTGCGCGCGGTGGCGGCGCCGATCCGCAATGCCGCGGGCCGCATCGTCGCGGCGATCAGCGTGGTCAGTCCGGCACAATATGTGGAGGATGCCGCGCTGGACGGGCTGGTGGCACAGGTCCACGCCGCCGCGACCGAGATCAGCGCCGCACTCGGCCACCCGACGTCCGTGGCATAGCCGAGCCGCACGCCGCAAACAGCACGACGCCCCAGCACCGCTGAGGCGTCGGCAACGATCACGATGTGCGTGCGGCGGGCATCAGCCGCCGAAGCGGAGGCGCACACCGCCCATGATACGGCGACCACCATAGATCAGACGCATCACGCGCGGCGTACCATCGGCGAAGCGGACATATTCGCCGGCCGAGAAGGTCTGCGATTCCCGCGTCATGTTCCGCCCTTCCATGTACACCTGGAAGTTGCTGTTGATGTTGTACGAAACCTTGGCGTCAAAGAAGGTGGTCTCGTCCGAAAAGCGCGGGATGCCTGGATTATAGCCCGGCGCAACCAAGCGAACGTTGGTCCACTGCTCACCCGGATAGTTGATGTCGGTGGTGTTGCCGCCGCACGGCGTGATGCAGTTGAAGCTGGAGCTGCGCTTCTGCATCGCCAGACGCAGGTTCAGCTTGCCATCGTCATACCAGATCGACGCATTGGTGTTGTACCGCGACTCGTTCGGCGGCAGCATGATGTCGCCGGTCAGCGGATCCTGCTGGCCCGAGGTCGCGGCCGAGGCGAGGATCGAAAGGTTCACGTCGGCGCCGGTATATTTCAGGAACCAGGGCAGGAAGGTGAACGCAGTCTTCGCCTGGAATTCCCAGATGTCGCGCTTGTAGCCGGGGCCATTGTCCCAGGTGGGCACGTTGAACTGCACATCGGCGAGCGGCAGGCCCGTGCCCGGATCGGTTTCGCTGCTGCCGGCGAACGGCCGCTCGACTCGCGTCACCCCAATCGGACTTCCGATCTTTACGTCCAGCTTGCCATAGGTGGCCGAGATCAGCGTGTCGCGGTTCGGATACCATTCGAGGCTGGCATTGTAGCTCCACGCGGTGAATGGCTTGAGGCCCGGATTGCCGACGCGGCCGGCGGTGCAATTGTTGACATCCTCGCCTTCGGTCAGCGTCAGCCGCTCGTCGATGGTGCAGGTGCCGCCGGGGACCAGATTGTTCATGTTCGGTCGCGCCAGCGTCTTGCCGCCATAGACACGGAAGACGAGCGAGTCGTTGAACCCCCACAGATTGAGGTTGAACGTCGGCAACCAGTCGCGGGTCGTGCGGTCGACGGTCACCAGCTGGCTGAACGTCTGGGTGATGAAGCCGCCCGGTGCATTGGGGTTCGACGCATCGAACGCGGGCGTCACGCGGATCGAGTTCAGCGTTTGCAGCCCCGTACCCTTCACCCGGATGAACACGCCGCGCACACCGGTGTTGCCGGTGACCCGAAGGCCCCATGGCAGATCCTGTTCGAAATCGAACATGCCATACACGTTGTAGATCGTCTCGTCCGCACGCGTGACCGGCTGGGCATAGGTCTTGCCGTCGCTGCCGACGCAGGTCTGCAGGCAGTCGAAGTTCATGAATTGCGAGGCGCCCAGCGCTTCGAACAGCTTGTCGGTGCGAATTCCCTGCCAGGACGGCGGCAGATTGCCGCGATTGGGCAGATCGCCAAAATAAGCCGAGTCGGGTGCTTCCAGCGTGCGGGCGAACAGATCCTGCAGCTGCTGCGGCGTCAGCGTATCGGTGCCCGAGCGCGCGGAACGCGGATCGGTGCTCGGCACATAGCCATAGTTGCACGATACGGTGGAGGTCGCAGTCGGCTGGCAGGCGCGCAGGCTTCCGCGCACGATCGCCGTCGGTACATACACCCCCGGCACGAAGCCCGGCTGGCCGAAGGTGCCTACCGGCGAGCTGACCGTGTAACCGCCATTGTTCCAGCGCTGGATTTCGTTGTTGCGGAACATGCCGCCCACCTTCACCCGCTTGACGAACGGCAGGATGCCGTCCGTGTCATAGGTCAAGTCAAGCTTGGCGATCTTCTCGGTCGCTTCGCCCAGTGCCGGCGTATACTGCACGGCGAAGGTCGGCGTCGTGAGCGGCAGCTGACCAACCGTATAGGCCGGAGTCGCGGGGTTGAACTCGGTCGCGGCTACGGCAGCCTGTCCGATACAGCTGGGAGCTGTGCCAGCGCCGATGCAGCGCGGCGCCGAAAGCTGCACGAAATTGGCCGGGTTGGTCTCGTCATAATTGGCCGGCAGCTGGATGTCCCAGAGGCCGTTCGACTGCAGCTTCAATTGGGCATCACCGTACATGTACGAGCGGGATGTACGCATGTCGCCGCGGCTGGTGGTGGCCTTGGTCATGCCCGCCATGCCTTCGAGCAAGATGCGCTCACCCTGCCATTCGAAGCCGGTCTGATAATAGCTGGTCTTGGTGTCGATCCGATTTTCGATCTGATCGATGTTCACCGAATTGTTGGTGAGCGTCATCGCGGTGACGTTGTGCTCGGAATCGACCACGATGCTGCTGGGGACGACGTTCAGGACGTTGCCGATCGTCGCGTTGTTGCCGACATTGTTCAAACCATCGAACAGATAATAGCCCGCGCCCGCGTTCGGATTGAGGCTGCGAACGCGCGGATAGCCCGTGGTCGAGTCCAGAAAGGTGCCGGTCACGTTCTGGTTGAACAGCGTGACGGGGTTACGACTGCGGAACTGGTCATGAACCTTGCGGTTGGCCAGGGTCGCCTTGCCGAACACCGTGAGACGATCGGTGATGCGGAAATCAAGGCGGCCGTCGAAGGAATAGCGCTCATCGGTCTGCGTGCTGGTGAAGTTGCGGATCAGCGACGGCGTATAGTCGTTCCACTGATTGAGGCAGGTCTGCTGTTCGAGGATACGCTGGGCGCGGGCCGCCGCGGCTGCGGTACCGTTATGCGGGAACAAGGTGAAGCAATCGGCCTTGGTCTTGGCCGACGCCGATTTGGTGACCAGGCTGCGCGGGGTCTCCAGGCTATTGGCGAAGCGGATATCGGCGGCATCGGTTCCGATCGTGTTGACGTTGTATTCGAACGTCTTGTCCGGCGATTGATCGAAATCGAACAGACGCGAATAGCCGCGGTTGCCGCTCGTCGTCGTCTCGTACATGTGGCCGTTGTTCTGCAGCTTGCTGTACGTACCGGTAAGGATCACCCCCAGCCGATCGTCGAAGAACTTGTTGGCGAATACGCCGTTGAAGTCCGGCGTCCAATCCTTGCCCAGCGAATTCTGGCCGGCGCCCGCGCGGAGCGAGAAATAGGGCTTCTTGAAATCCAGGCCGGTACGCGTCTTGATCTGGACGGTGCCGCCCAGGCCACCCTCGGTCATGTCGGCGGTCGAGCCCTTCACCACGTCGATGGACTTTACGATTTCCGCCGGCAGTTCGCGAAGATCGGCACCGCGACCGCCCGAACCGCCAATCGCGAGGCCGTTGGTGCTCTGCACGCCGATACCGTCGAGTTCGACGCGCGTCAGGTCGGGCCCGTTACCGCGCAGCACGATGCCATCGCCTTCGCCGAATTCGTTGCGGCTGAGCGCGACGCCGGGCACGCGCGAAATCGCTTCGTTGACGTTGCGATCGGGGAAGGAGCCGATATCGTCGGCGACGATCGAGTCGGTCGCGGTTCGGGCGTTCTTCTTGCGATCGTTGGCCGATTGCTGGCTGGCGCGCGAGCCGACGACGACGATTGCCTCTTCCTGCGCGGTGGTCAGTTCCGTGCCGCTCGGCGCTTGCCCGCCGGACGTCTGCGCGTGCGCCGTGCCGGCGCCCGCCAGCATCAGCCCCAGCACCGCCCAGGATGCGGTAGCGGCGATATGGCGGTGCGAATGGAGTCCCCTGTACATGTCTTCCCTCTCCTAGCTCTCGCTGGCGGTTCCCGTGCAGTGCGCCTCCCCGGCGCGCCGCTCCGCCTTGCTCCCGGGCATTGAGCTCTTTGGCTCTTGTCCCACATTGTGAACTTCTAATTCACTTGTTAGAACGATATCAGTTTTTCGTCGCCGCGCAAGATGGTGCGCGAAATGCCGGACAAATTGTCCGACAAAGCCGTACGCCGCCGACAATGTGCCTGCAGCTAGAGCTGGAGGCCCAGTCGATAGATGCGGTTGGCGTTGCCGGCGAACAGCGCGATTCGCTCTTCCCGCCCAAAGTCGGCGGTGATTGCCGCATAGGCATCGAGATGCGCGGCGAAGCTGCCGAACAACTTGTCCGTCGGGAAATCGCTGGCGAACATTGCGCGATCGGCGCCGAACAGGTCGATCGCTTCCAGAATGTATTCGCGGATCTGCTCGAGCCGCCACGGCCGATGGGTGAAGCCCATGCCCGAAAGCTTGGTCGCGACATTGGGCAGCGCCGCCAGCGCCCGCATGCCCGCCCGCCAGCCTTCCCATTCGCCGGGCACTGCCATGCCGGTATGGTTGACGATCACCTGCGTCTCCGGGTGCCGCGCGATCAGGCGGGCGAGCGCTTCGAACTGGCCCGGATAGGCCTGAAGATCGAAGCTGAGCCCGTAGCGGCCGAGCCGCGCGAAACCCCGCGCCCAGGCTTCGTCCTGCGTCACGTCGCGCGCGGTATAGCTGCGCCGCGGATCGGGATGCCAGTTGACGATGTGGCGGATGCCGCGCACCGCCGGGTGCCGGGCATGGGCGGCGAGCAGCGTATCGACATCGGGACCGTCGAGTGCGGCGAAGGCGATGATCGCGTTGGGCATGCCGCGCGCATCGGCCATCGCCTGCAGCCATTCGGTTTCGGCCAGCGCCGCCTCGGGCGCGGCACCGGCATCGACATGGACGATACCGCGCACGTCCCAGCCCCCCGCATCGGCCAGATAGTCGTCGAGCAGATAGGTATGCGCGATCGGCGCGACGCTGCCATTGGGACCGTCCTCGCCGAAGGGCGGGGTCAGCCAGGGATAGGAAATATGCGCGAGATCCCAGAGATGCACATGCGCATCGACGAACGGCAGGTCGCGGGCCATCTTATCCTCTCTCCGGGATCACCCTCAATAGGTGGTCCGCCCCCCCGAGGTGTCGAAGGTCGAGGCGGTGGTGAAGCTGCATTCCTCGCTCGCCATGAACAGGATCATCGCGGCGCTTTCCTCGGCCTCGCCCAGTCGGCCCATCGGGATCTTCGAGCGCATATACTCGACCTGGCTGGGCGGCAGCTGCGACAGGATCGGGCTTTCGAACGTCGCGGGGGTCAGCGCGTTGGCGATCACGCCCTTGCCGGCGAGTTCCTTGCCGAGCGACTTGGTGAAGCCGATCACGCCGGCCTTGGACGCCGAATAGGCCGAGGCATTGGGATTGCCTTCCTTGCCGGCCACCGACGCCACGTTGACGATGCGGCCATAGCCGTTCGCCAGCATGTGCGGCACCACCGCCCGGCAACAATAGAACAGGCCGTTCAGGTTGATGTCGATCACGCGGGCCCAGCTATCGAGCGGGAATTCGTGGACGGGAACGGTCGCCCCCGTAATGCCGGCGGAGCAGATCAGGATATCGATCGTGCCCAGCGCCGCCGCCGATGCGTCTGCCGCGCGCGCGACCGCGGCGGCATCGGATACGTCGAGCTGCTCGGTATGCGCGCCTCCCAGCGCGTTGGCCGCCAACGCCAGCTGATCGGGATTGAGATCCCACAGCGCGACCCTGCCGCCTTCCGCCACCAGCCGCCGCGCGACTGCCAGCCCCAGGCCGGAAGCACCGCCCGTGATCACCGCCGAGCGTCCGGCGAAACGTCCTGCATATGCGTTCATGGAATCTCTCAGTGCGTATAGGGACGATGCATCGACAGCTCGCGATTGAGCTCGACGCCGAAGCCGGGCTGGTCGAGCGCGCTCGCGCGGAGCCGGCCGTTCTGCGGCACGGGCTCGCCCAGCAATTGCGGATGGAACATCGGCACCACCTCGGTGGGCCCGGGATGCATCATCAGGAACTCGGCAAAGGGCGAGTTGTGGCGGGTGATGACGAAGTGGTAGCTGTAGACCGACGAACCATGCGGCACGACCAGCTTGCCGCGCGCATCGGCCAGCGCCGAGATCTTGAGCAATTCGGTTACGCCGCCGCACCAGCCCACGTCCGGCTGGAGGATGTCGCAGCAATCCATATCCAGCAGCATGCGGAAGCCCCAGCGGGTCGCTTCATGCTCGCCGGTGGTGACCAGCATGCCCTTGGGCACGTTGCGCTTGAGCTCGGCATAGCCCCAGTAATCGTCGGGGCTGATCGCCTCCTCGATCCACTTCAGACCATGCTCGTGCGCGGCGATGGCGAGGCGGGTGGCATAGTCGACGTCGAGCGCCATCCAGCAATCCCACATCAGCCAGAAATCGGGCCCGACGCGCGACCGCATCTCGGCCAGCTCGGCGATGTTCTTCTTCAGCCCCTCGATGCCCTCGGCCGGGCCGTGGTGCAGCGGCAGCTTGCCGCCGATGAAGCCGAGTTCCTTGGCGATGTCCGGCCGCGCGCCGGTGGCATAGAATTGCAGCTCGTCGCGCACCGCGCCGCCGAGCATGTGGTAGACCGGCTCGCCGCGCAGCTTGCCCAGCAGGTCCCACAGCGCCAGATCGACGCCGGAGATGGCGTTCACCACCAGCCCCTTGCGCCCGTAATATTGCGTCGAGAAGTACATCTGGTCCCAGATCTTCTCATACTCGGTGGGACTACGCCCCTCTAGGAAGCGGGCGAGGTGCTTCTCCACGATATAGCAGGCCGGCTCGCCCCCGGTGGTGACGGCGAAGCCGATCGTGCCGTCCTCGGCCTCGATCTCGACGATCAGCGTGCCCAGCACGTTGATGCCGAAGCTCTGCCGCGACTGGCGGTACTCGGGATAGCGCGCCATCGGTGTCGCGATGTGATCGTCGATCCAATGGCCTGCGCCCTGGTCGTGATAATCGGCGCCGCCGCCGCGAACGGTATAGGCGCGTACATGCTTGATCTTGGAGAGTCCGGCTACCACGGCTCGACGCTTCCCTTTTGACGTCCATCCCAGATGGCTGGACGGTTTCCGACAATGTGAAATTCTGGCGCGCGCGATGCCAGTATATGGTACGCGAGCGACCAAGATGTGCGGGTGGATCGCAGCCTTGCTCGGCTGCCCGGCATCCTCCTGAAGCTTTACTTTCTCACTTTATGGGATAGGATGTTAATTGATGGAACGCTCCACGTCAAATACAGAAAGCGCGGATGGCGCCCCGGCATCCGCCGGGGGCGCCAAGATCCAGGGCAGCCAGACGCTCGTTCGCGGGCTGGACATGCTCGACAAGGTGATCGAAGGCCCGGTAAAGCTGGCCGAACTGTCGCAGCGGATGGGGCTGACCCGCTCGACGACGCACCGGCTGGCCAACGCGCTGATCGACCGCGGATTCCTGAGCTATCTGCCGCGCGACGGCTATCAGCTGGGGCCGAAGCTGATCCAGCTCGGCTTTCTGGCGCAGAGCCAGGCGGACATCGTCCAGATTGCCCGGCCGCGCATGGAATCGCTGGCGGCGGAGACCGAGGATACGGTGCATCTCGGCCGGATGGACGGCGACCTGGCCCTTTATCTCGACAAGATCCCGGGTCGCCGCCGCGTGGAAATCTCCAGCCGGATCGGCGATCGCCAGCCGCTGACCTCCACCGGGCTGGGCAAGGCGCTGCTGATCGACGCGGCGGAAGGCGAATGGCAACGGCTCTACGCCGCGGATGCCGGCCGCGGGCAACAACATACCGAACAGGGCCTGTGGTTCGATCGGATGCGCGCCTATGCCCAGGCCGGTCATGCCTTCGACTTGGAGGAGAATGAGGATCTGATCCGCTGCGTGGCGGCGCCGGTGCGCGACGTCTCCGGCCGCATCGTTGCGGCGATCAGCGTATCGAGCGCGGCGCAATATATGGACGATGATCGCATGGCGACGCTGAGCGCGCAGGTGCGCGGCACGGCGCAGGCGATCAGCACCGATCTGGGCTGGAGCGCGGAGATGCGCCCGCGTGCCCGAAAACCACGCTAGACAAGGAGAGTGATGTGAAGCTGTTGGAGGGGAAGAGCGTCGTCGTGACCGGCGGGTCGACCGGCATCGGCCGCGCCGCCGCGATCGGGGCGGCGGAAGCCGGCGCCGATGTGGCGATCAACTATCACAGCCGCGATGACGATGCCGCAGCCGTGGTCGCCGCGATCGAGGCGATGGGCCGGCGCGCGCTGGCGGTGAAGGGCGATGTCGCCGATCCCGCCACGGCGGGAGACTTCGTTGCCCGCGCGGTGGAGGCGTTCGGCAAGCTCGACGCGATGGTCTCCAACGCAGGCATCTGCCCCTTCCATGCGTTCCTCGACATGCCGGTGGAAACGGTGCAGCGGACCATGCAGGTGAACCTGCTCGGCGGCTATTTCATGTGCCAGGCGGCAGCCCGCCAGATGGTAGCGCAGGGCCATGGCGGCGCGATCGTCGCTGTTTCCTCGATTTCGGCGCTGGTCGGCGGCGAGTATCAAACGCACTACACCCCCACCAAGGCGGGGCTGCATTCGCTGATGCAGTCCGCCGCCATCGCGCTCGGCCGGCACGGCATCCGCTGCAATTCGGTGCTGCCGGGCACCATCCTCACCGAGATCAACAAGGACGATCTCGCCGACGAGGAAAAGCGCAAATACATGGAAGGCCGGGTGCCGCTCGGGCGGCTGGGCCAGCCAGAGGATCTGGCAGGGCCGATCGTCTTCCTCGCCTCCGACATGGCAGCCTATGTCACCGGCGCCGCGCTGCTGGTCGATGGCGGCGCGTTCGTGAACCTGCAATGAGGCGGGTGCTGCTCGCCGCTGCGGCGACCCTGGCCTTCGCCGCGCCCGCCTGCGCCCAGGATCGATTGTTCATCGCCAGCGATTCGACCGCGCAAGTCTATAAGGCCGATCGCTATCCGCAGAGCGGCTGGGGGCAGATGCTGCCCTGCGGCCTCCAGCCCGATACGGTGGTGGTGAACCGCGCGATCGGCGGGCGCAGCACCAAGTCGTTCATCGCCGAGGGGCGGTGGGATTCGCTGATCGCCGAAGCCAAGCCGGGCGACGTGGTGCTGATCCAGTTCGGCCACAACGATTCGAGCACCACCAAGCCCGAACGCTATGCGCCGGCAGCGACGCTGTACCGCGACAACCTGTTGCGGATGATCTGGGAGGCGCGCGGCCACGGACTGGTGCCGGTGCTCGTCACTCCGCCGGTGCGCCGCAGCTTCGACGGCACGCGGGTGAAGGCCGATTTCGCTGCCTATAGCGAGGTGATGCGCGCGCTGGTGTCCAGCACCAACACGCCGTTGCTCGACCTGGAGGCGCGCTCGGCCGAACTGGTCCAGCGCCTGGGGCCTGAAGGATCGCGCGCGCTGTACCTTCACCTCAAGCCCGAGGACAAGGCGCCGGGCTTCCCCAAGGGCGTCGACGACGACACCCATTTCAGCGAAGTCGGCGCCCGTGCCATCGCCGATCTGGTCGCCCAGGAACTGAAGAACCTGAAGCTGCCGATCGCCGAGAAGGTGCTGCCCGAACGACCGGATCTGACCCGCACCAACGCGCTTGGCAGCACCGCCTGCCACTGATCGGAACACCACCTTTCCGCCGATACACAGCCCCGTCGCACCCCTGCGGCGGGGCTGTTTTGCGTCAAACGAGAAGGCGCGAGCGAAAAAGCACTTGGCGAAATGGTGGAACTACGTAATACATTGTGGGACAGCTCGACGTAGATTGAGACAAGCCGCGCCGATTCCGGACGCGGCAGCACAGCAAGGGAGGGGATGATGACGCATCGTTCCGTACGACACAGCACCGCCATTCGCATCGGCAGCTCCGGGTTCGCCGTGGCCATCGCGCTCGCTTCGGCCGGGCCGGCCTTCGCGCAGGGACAGACCGCGCCCGCGAGCACGCCGGCACAGGACGAAGTGGAAATCGTTGTCCGCGGCTTCCGCGCCTCGCTCGACAGCGCGTTGAGCCAGAAGCGCAATGAAACCGCGGCGATCGACTCGATCGTGGCCGAAGACATCGGCAAGTTCCCGGACAGCAACCTGGCCGAATCGATGCAGCGGATTCCCGGTGTCGCGCTGTCCCGCGGCGATGGCGGCGAAGGTCGCAACATCTCGGTCCGCGGTCTGGGCGCCGCCTTCACCCGCGTCCGCATCAACGGAATGGAGGGCAGTTCGCAGACCGGCTCCTCCGACATTTACGGCGCGGGCAATTCGGGCCGCAGCTTCGACTTCAACGTGTTCCCCACCGAAATCTTCTCGGCGCTGGCGGTCCGCAAGACGACCTCCGCCGATGTCGAGGAAGGCTCGCTGGGCGCAACCGTCGATCTCAGCGCGCCCAAGCCGCTCGACCTGAAGAAGGATTTCACGCTCACCGCCACGGCGCGCGGCGTCTACAACCAGATCAGCGATCAGGTCGATCCGCGCGGTTCGATCCTGATCGGCAAGAAATCCGATGATGGCCGCTTCGGCGTGCTCGCCAGCTTCGCCTATCAGAAGCGGCACCTGCGCGAAGTCGGCTATTCGGCGGTGGACATTCTTTCCGCCAACACCAACGGCGTCGATCCTGACGGCAGCGGGCCGGCACCGGTCCAACCCTTCTGCACCCCGATCGGCTATGCCCCGGTGAGCCCGGCGGTGGGCGTGAAGGGCGCCACCGCCACGCAGTGCAGCACCGGCAATCCGCGCACCAGCACCACGACGGCGTACAACACCATCGCCAATCTGCGCCGCGCGGACCTGCCCAACGTGCCGGGTAGCGGCGCCTTCCTGCCCCGCCTGCCGCGCTACGTGAATTCGGAGCAGGATACCGAGCGCATGGGCGGCACCTTCTCCGTCCAGTTCCGCCCCGACGAAAATACCGACATCAGCGTCGACGCGATCTATTCGCGGTTCGAAGTGGAGCGGCGCGACAATTACATCGCCGGCATTTCGTTCGGGCGATCGATCACCAACAATGGCCAGCCGATGGTGTCGGTGCGCGAAGCGCAGTTCAGTTCGAGCGGCGCGCTGATCTACGGCCTGTTCGACGGTGTCGACGTCCGCTCCGAAGGGCTGGTCGATCGCTGGACCTCGGATTTCAAGCAGGCCAACGTCAATCTGCGCCACCGCTTCAGCGACAAGTTCCAGCTCGACCTGTTCTTCGGCAAGAACCAGTCGGTCTGGTGGAATCCGCAGCGCTTCCAGACGTTCATGGACGCGATCGACACGCCCAACTTCTCGGTCGATTTCCGCAATGGCCGCAGCACGCCGCTGCTCGGCTTCGGCTTCGACGTGTCGAACCCGGCCAATTTCTCCTACGCGCCAAACCGTCCGGACGGCACCGTGCTGGGCGGCTTCAGCTTCCAGGGCAAGCCTTCCAAGAACCAGACCGATAACCTGACCGCCGAAGTGAACGGCGACTATACGTTCAGCGACGCGATCAAGCTGCGCGGCGGCGTGCAGTTTCGCAGCAGCGACTTCAACGCCTATACTTCGCTGCCCTATGCGGCGCAGACGATCGTGCAGGCATTGCCGGCGGGCACCAGCCTGGCGAGCCTGACCCGGCAGATCAGCGGGCTGGACACGCTGTTCGGCAGCGGTGCCCCCAAGAGCTGGGCGGCAATCGACCCCGACAAATGGTCGCAGACCTTCAACTATGACGCGATCCAGTTCTGCCGCAACGAATGCGGCGCCGGCGCCTCGCGCATCCGCGAGGAAGTGAAGAGCGCCTATGCGATGGCGGTGTTCGACACCGGCTTCGCGCTGCCGGTGAAGGTGCGCGGTGATATCGGCGTGCGCTATGTGCGGACGGACATGCTCGCGGCCGGCTATATCGCCGTGGCGGCACCGGGGCAGACGCCGACCAACCTGCGCGGGCAATATGGCCAGGTGCTGCGCGGCTATGACGACTGGCTGCCCTCGGCCAATATCGTGATCGAGCCGGCGCAGAACCTGCTCGTTCGCCTTGCCGCCGCCAAGGTGATGTCGCGGCCGGAACTGGGCCAGCTGGCGCCGACCAGCGGCGTAACGGCCACGACTCGCGTCGGCAACATCAACAACCCGTTCCTCGATCCGATCCGCGCCGACACGTTCGACGCGGCGCTGGAATGGTATTTCCAGCCCGGATCGCTCCTCTCGGTCGCCTATTTCCACAAGAATATCAAAAGTTACATCCAGCGCGTCACCAGCCAGATCCCGTTCAACCAGCTGGGCCTTCCCGCCGCGCTGCTCGACAACACCAACACCGCGCCGACCGAGGAATTCACCATCGGGCAGCCGCTTAACACGCCGGGCGGCAAGCTGAACGGCGTGGAAGTGAACGCGCAGCTGCAGCTGCGCTTCCTGCCGGGCTTCCTCAGCAATCTCGGCGTGCTGGGCAATTATACCCGCGTCACCTCCAAGATCCGCTACATCCTGGCGAGCGCCAACGGCATTCCGACCGTGACGACCACGGCGGATCTGGTCGGGCTGTCGAAGAACACCGCCTCGGGCACGATCTTCTACGAAGATTCGAAGTTCAGCATCCGCGCGACGGCGGCCTATCGCGATCGCTATATCCGCGGCATCCCCGCATCGCCGGGCAGCGATCTGCAAGGCAATTCGCCCAACACCTTCGTCGACGCCTCCGCCTCGTACAATGTGACCGACCAGATCAAGCTGATCGTCGAGGCGCAGAACCTCACCGATGCGCGCAACAACCTTTATATCGACAGCGTCCGGCGTGACACGCTGTTCCAGACGCGCATCGGGCGCACGTTCAACGTCGGCGTCAATTTCCAGTTCTGAGCAACCTCCCCTCGGGCCGCTGTTTCACCCCGGCGGCCCGCCTTTTTTGTTTCCCAGGAGATGCCGCCCATGCGTTTCGCCCTGATCGCCGCCGCGCTGGCGGCACCGCTTGCGGCGCAGACGCCTGAAAGGCCGGGCGGCCGGCAGGTCGAACGGCTCGACCGGGCACTGGTCGCCGTACCGGCGGCGGACAGCGGCGTCGCGGTGACGTGGCGGCTGCTCGGCACCGACGCCAAGACGATCCGCTTTACCCTGTACCGCGACGGCAAGGCGATTGCCCGGATCGGCGCGGGCCAGCCGACCAGCTTCCACGACAAGGACGGCACCCCTGCGGCACGCTATGCGCTGGCGGTGGACGGCGGCGCCGCGGGCGCGGCGGTGGGTGTGTGGACGCAGGGCTATCTCCCCATTCCGCTCGATCCGCCGGCGGACCGCACCACACCGGAAGGCGAACGCTACGGCTACACGGCCAACGACGTGTCGGTCGGCGATCTCGACGGGGACGGGCGCTACGAACTGATCGTGAAATGGTACCCCAGCGTCGCCAAGGACAATGCCTTTGCCGGCTATACCGGCGAGACGCTGATCGATGCCTACACGCTGGAGGGCAAGAAGCTCTGGCGGATCGATCTGGGTCGCAACATCCGCTCGGGCGCGCACTATACCCAGTTCATGGTGTTCGACCTGGACGGCGACGGCCGCGCCGAAGTGGCGATGAAGACGGCGGACGGCACGATCGACGGGGCCGGCAAGCCGATTGGCGACCCCTCGAAGGACTGGCGCCACGGCGACGCGACCGTGGAAGTGGGCGATCGCACCGGCTCCACCCTCACCAGCGACGGGCGCAAGCTCGCGAACCTCAAGGGTCGCATCCTTGATGGGCCGGAATATCTCACCGTGTTCGACGGGCGAACCGGCCGCGCACTCGCCACCGCGCCCTATGCGCCGCCGCGCGGAGGGAACACCGAAGCCGAGCTGAAGGCCTTGTGGGGCGATGGCTATGGCAATCGCTCCGAACGCTATCTGGCCGGCGTCGCCTATCTCGACGGCAAGCGCCCCAGCCTGGTGTTCGGCCGCGGCTATTATGCGCGCTCGGCGATCGGCGCCTGGGACTGGCGCGACGGCAAGCTTACCCAGCGCTGGCTGTTCGACAGCGCCGCGCCGGGCAACGACACGTTCGGCGCGATGGGCAACCACCAGCTTTCGGTCGCCGATGTCGATGGCGACGGGCGCGACGAGGTGATCTACGGGTCGATGGCCGTCGATGACGACGGCAAGGGGCTGTGGTCCTCGGGCCTCGGCCATGGCGACGCGATGCATGTCGGCGATCTCGATCCCGCCCGCCCCGGCCTCGAGAAGTTCGGGGTGCATGAGGAGATGCGCCGCAGCGGCAATCGCGGTGCGGCGATGCTCGATGCGCGCACCGGCGCACTGCTCTGGTCCACCCCCGCCGACAAGGATACCGGCCGCGGGCTCGCCGCCGACATCGATCCGCGCCATCCCGGCGCCGAGGCATGGGCAAGCAACTCGCCCGACCTGTTCGACGCGCGGGGCCAGGTGATCCCGGGCGGCCATCCGCGGGCGGCCAATTTCCGCATTTATTGGGATGGCGATGCGCTGTCCGAACTGTTGGACGGCGCGCGGATCACGAAGTGGGACTGGACGGCGGGCAGCGAGAAACTGCTGCTCGATCCCCCGGGCACCACATCCAACAACGGCACCAAGCGCAATCCGGCGCTCTCCGCCGACATCCTCGGCGACTGGCGCGAGGAACTGATTCTGCCCAGCGCCGACGGCAAGGAACTGCGCGTCTACACGACGCCGCTGCCGACGGCGATCCGCCTGCCGACGCTGATGCACGATCCTGTCTACCGGCTGGGCATCGCGTGGCAGAACACGGCCTATAACCAGCCGCCGCACCTTTCCTTCGATCTCTCCAGCCGCAAATAAGCCGGGGTTGACGCAATGGCGATGCTGGCGATGCTCGCGGCCGTGACCGGCCCGCTCCTCTTCGATCTCGCCCCCGGCGCGCCGCCGCGGCCCGAAAGCGTGGCGGTGGCGGAAGGCACCGCCTATCGCCCCGGCAGCCACGGTTATGAGCCCGGCGGGCGCGA
The DNA here is from genome assembly GCF_000282895.1 of Sphingomonas sp. ATCC 31555. Lineage (GTDB taxonomy): Bacteria > Pseudomonadota > Alphaproteobacteria > Sphingomonadales > Sphingomonadaceae > Sphingomonas. Next base: position 58,808 of record NZ_ALBQ01000013.1, on the reverse strand, counting down.
CCGCGAACGGCTCTTTTCGGTCGCGGTGCCCGAAGGCAATTACCGTGTGACGGTGCGGCTGGGCGATGCCAGCGCCGGCTCGCGCACCACCGTCAAGGCGGAATCGCGCCGGCTGATGCTGCGCGATGTCACTACCGCGCCCGGGCAGTTCGTCACCGCCAGCTTCATCGTCAACGTCCGCACCGCAGCACTGGCCGCCCCGCCGGCAAACGCGCCCGGCGGCACGGCGGTGCGGCTCAAGTCGCGGGAGGCGGGCAGCTATGCCTGGGACGACAAGCTGACGCTGGAATTTCTGGGCGATCCGCGCGTGCAGCGCGTCACCATCGAGCCGGCAACGGTCCCGACGGTGTTTCTGGCCGGCGACTCCACCGTGACCGATCAGCGCGCCGAACCCGCCGCAAGCTGGGGACAGATGCTACCCGCGCTGTTTCGGCCGGAGGTCGCGATCGCCAATCATGCCGAATCGGGCGAGACGCTGAAGTCGTTCGTCACCGAACTGCGCTTCGACAAGCTGCTGTCGCAGGTGAAGCCGGGCGACTGGGTGCTGATCCAGTTCGGCCATAACGACCAGAAGGCCGAGTGGCCGCAAACCTATGTCGACCCTGTCCTCACCTATCCCGCCTGGCTGCGGACCTATATCGCCGAGGTGCGGCGACGCGGCGGGCAACCGGTGCTGGTGACGTCGCCCGAGCGCCGCAATTTCGACCAGGGGCGCATCCGCCATACGCTGGCCGACTATGCCGAGGCGATGCGCAAGGTTGCGGCCGAAGCGAAGGTGCCGCTCGTCGATCTCCAGCCCGCAACGATCGCGTTGTACGAAGCCTATGGCCCGGCCGAAGCGGCAAAGCTGTTCAACGATGGCGGGCGCGACAAGACGCACCATAACAATGCCGGCGCCTGGCTGCTCGCCCGTGCGGTGGCGGCAGGAATTGCCGAAGCGGTGCCTAACCTTGGCGCACACCTCTTCCCCGACGCTCGCAGCTTCGATCCCGCCCATCCCCCGGCGATCGACAGCCTCGTGCTCGCGCCGAGCCTGACCGCCAGCAGCGAACGCCCGGCCGGAAGTTGATGGGGTCGCCCCTTAGATCGTCCCGGGAACGGAGAGGGGAACCGCGCCGAAGACGTGGTGGAGGGGAATCTCCACAAGGGACGCGGGCGTGGAAGCCCCCCTGCGCCGTGGTGCCCATGGTTCCCCTCCCCGTTCCGGGAAGGCGTTGATGCGCACCGGCCTTGTCCTCGATGTCCGCGAGTACGGCGCGCATGGCGACGGTGTCGCACTCGACGGTCCCGCCATCGCCGCCGCGCTGCACGCCGCCCATGCCGCGGGCGGCGGCATCGTGCTGCTGCCACCGGGCATCTATCGCAGCTTCTCGCTGCGCCTGCCCTCCCGCGTCACGCTCGCGATCGAGGCGGGCGCCACGCTGCTCGCCGCCACCCCGGGGCCGGACGGTGGCTATGACATGCCGGAGGATCGTGGCGCACAGCTCTACCAGGATTTCGGCCATAGCCACTGGCACAACAGCCTGATCTGGGCCGAGCATGCGGAAGACATCGCCATCCTCGGCAAAGGCCGCATCGACGGCGCAGGGCTCACCCGCAACGGGCCGGGGACGCCGTGGAGCGCGCAGCGCGGCGAGCGGCCGCTATCGATGGCGGCAATGTCCCCCGCCGACATCGCAAGGCTGGAGCGCGATACGGCGGCAATGCGGGGCCAGGGCAACAAGGCGATCGCGCTGGCCCGCTGCCGCCGCGTCGCGATCGAGGACGTCACACTGTTCCGCGCGGGGCATTTCGCGATCCTCGCCAGCGAGGTGGAGGATCTGCGCTGCACCGGCCTTGTGATCGACAGCAACCGCGACGGCATCGACCTGGACGGCGTGCGCCGCGCCGTTATCGCCGGGTGCCGGGTCAATACGCCCAACGACGACGCCATCGTGCTCAAGACGAGCCTCGCCCTGGGCCCCACCGCCTGCGAGGACGTGACGATCGAGGATTGCACCGTCTCCGGCTATGATCCCGGCACGTTGCTCGATGGCAGCCATGGCCGCAACCAGCAGTTCGCGCCCGATCGCGACCGCGTGACCGGCCGCATCAAGCTGGGCACCGAAAGCAACGGCGATTTCCGCCGCATCCGCATTCGCAATTGCCGCTTCCTGCGCAGCCGGGGCCTGGCGATCGAAAGCGTCGACGGCGGGGTCATCGAGGATGTGCGCGCCGAGAATATCGTGATGGAGGACGTGACCACCGCGCCGCTGTTCCTCCGCCTGGGTGCGCGGCTGCGAGGCCCGGAGGGAACAGGGGTCGGAGCTATTCGCGGCGTCGATGTGCACGGCCTCACCGCGACCGGCATAGACCCGCGCTTTGCCGCCCTGCTCGCCGGGCTGCCCGGCCACCCGATCGAAGCGGTGCGGCTTTCCGACATCGACCTGCGCTTTGCGGGTTGCTTCGAGGGACCGGCACCATCGGCGCCGCCGGAACTCGCCGATGCCTATCCGGAGCCGAGCATGTTCGGCCCAACCCCGGCCTGGGGATTATGGGCCCGGCATGTCCGCGGACTTTCCGCCAGGCGCCTTTCGCTCCGCCGTGCCGACGAGGATTCCCGCCCGCCGATTTTGGTGGAGGATGCCGGCGACACGCGGATCCTGTTTGACGAGACCGCGCCACAGCGCTACCATATCCTGCATAATAGTTCCACATAGTGGCGCGGAGGGGAAATGCGGGTACATGCGTTCCGAATGCAGCTCAAGCCGGGCATGGCGGAGGACTATAAGGCGCGCCACGACGCGATTTGGCCCGAACTTGCCGCGCTGCTGCACGACTCCGGCATCCGCGACTATTCGATCTTCCTCGACGAAGCGACCGGCGCGCTGTTCGCGGTGCTGAAGCTGACCGACGATGCCACCAACGACCAGCTGCCCGCGCATCCGGTGATGCGCAAATGGTGGGATCATATGGCGCCGCTGATGGAAGTGGCCGACGACAACAAGCCGCTGGAATGGCCGCTGCGCCCGGTGTTCTACCTGCCATGATCCGCACCGCGCTCCTCGCCACCACCCTGCTCGCCGCGCTGCCTGCCGCCGCCCAGGAAGCCCGGCCGACCGCCAACCTGTCCGCCCCGGTCCAGACGTTCGGCCGCGTCTCGTTCGACGCGCGATCGCTGATGATCGATGGCAAGCGCACCGTCATCTGGTCGAGCGAGATGCACGCCTTCCGCCTGCCCTCGCCCGATCTGTGGCGCGACGTGCTGCAGAAGATGAAGGCGAGCGGCTTCAACACCGTCGCCTTCTACTTCGACTGGGGGTTCCACAGCCCGAAACGGGGCGTGTACGACTTCTCCGGCATCCGCGACATCGATCGGCTGCTGACCATGGCGGAGGAGGAAGGGCTCTACGTCATCACTCGCGCCGGCCCCTATGTGAATGCGGAGCTGACCCGTGGCGGCTTTCCCGGCTGGCTGGTGAACCAGCGATCGCGCGCGCGTACCGACGATCCCGATTATATGGCCGCGGCCGACGAATGGCTCACCCAGGTTCATGCGATCATCGCGCGGCACCAGATCAACGGCGACGGCAAGGGCCATAAGGGCTCGGTGATCCTGCACCAGATCGAGAACGAGCTGGCGCTGACCACACCGTCGCAGCGCCGCTACATGGATCATCTCTACGCCAAGGCGCGTGCGGACGGCATCACCGTGCCGCTGTTCCACAACGACCAGGGCCGCAACGGCTATTGGGTGCCCAAGGGCGCCGATGTCGAGAAGACGGTTGAAGGCCCGGTCGATCTCTATGCCTTTGATGGCTATCCCGGCGGCACCTGCACCGTGGCGGGCAAGCCGACCCGCGGATCGGCCGCGCCGGATTGGGGGTTTTATGGCCCCGGCGGTGCCAGGGGCGGCGCCTCCGCCTCGCCCAACACGCCAGGCTTCCTGGCCGAATTCGGCGGCGGCTGGTTCGATTACTGGGGCTCGAACGGCGGATATGAGTGCAACGCGATCCAGCGCGGCAAGCGCTTCCAGCGCGTCTTCTACGGCACCAACCTCGCCAACGGCATTTCCATCCAGAGCTTCTACATGGGGTTCGGCGGCACCAGCTGGGGCTGGCTGCCCGCGCCGGTGGTGTTCACCAGCTATGATTACGGGTCGGCGATCGCCGAAACGCGGGCGCTGCGCCCCAAGGCGGAAGAGCTGAAGCAGCTCGCCGGGCTGATCCAGAGCGTGCCCGATCTCGCCGGCATGGTGCCGGCGGGGCCGGTGCAGGTCTCGTCGGAGCGCATCCAGGTCTATCACAACAAGCGCCCGGAAAGCGACGCGCGCTTCCTGCTCGTCACCCACAAGCCCTCCAACGGCCAGACCGAGGACCGCTTCACCATCACCGCCGATCTTCCGGACGGAAGATATAGCTGGAACATGGCGCTGAACGGCTTCGACGCGAAATGGCTTGTCGCCGGCGTGACGCTGGGCGGGCAGCGGCTCGTCTATTCCAGTTCCGAATTGCAGGCCGCGCTGCGCCAGGACGGCCGCGACCTGATGCTGCTCTATGGCCGCACGGGCGAAGCCGGCGAGACGATGCTGCGCTATGCCTCCGCGCCGAAGGTGGAGGTGCTGGAAGGCGCGGCGACGTCCAGCTTCGATGCGGCGCGCGGCGACCTCAAGCTCGCCTATGCCCATCGCGGCCTCACCAGGCTGCGGATCAGCGGCGGCGGACGGCCCGACTGCGTGGTGCTGATCGGCGACGAGGCGGAGGGCGCCCGCTTCTGGCGGATGGGCGATCTGCTGGTGCGCGGCCCCGCGCTGGTGCGCCGCGCGACGCCGCAGGGGTCGGTGGTGGCGCTGTCCGGCGATACCGACGGCCCCACGCCGCTCGAAGTCTGGGCCCCGGCCGCAACGCGCAGCCTGCGCTGGAACGGCGCCGCCGTCGCGGCGACCCGTACCGCCTCCGGCAGTCTCGTCGCGGCGCGGCCGCTGCCCGGCCCCGCGCCGATCACGCTGCCGGCGCTCGCCTGGGTCACCGCGTCTGGCACGCCCGAAGCGGCGCCGGACTTCGATGACAGCGGCTGGCAGGCGATCGACAACCGCGCCTATGCCAGCATCACCGCCCGGCCCGATGGCACGCCCAATATGCTGATGGACGCCTATGGCTTCCACGAAGGCGATGTCTGGTATCGCGGCCGGTTCGCGGGCAACGCTGCAGCCGAGCGCATCCGCATCCATTACGGCGCCGGCGGATCGGGAATGCTGCAGCTGTTCCTCGACGGCAGGCTGATCGGCGAGCACGAACTGCCCGGCGGCCTGCCCCGCCCGATCACCACCGGCGTCGCCGAATTCGCGCTGCCGGACGCCGCGCGCGCGCCCGGCAGCCATGTGCTTTCGGTGATGGTCCGCAACAACGGCCACAATTGGGATCTCGACGCCGACGACTTCCACAAGGAAGCGCGCGGCATCGTCTTCGCCTCGGTCGAGCCGGCCGGGGGCCCGAGCTTCGCCGTGCCGGTCGCCTGGAAGATCCAGGGCCGCAAGGGCGGCGAAGACCTGCCCGATCCGGTGCGCGGCGTCGCCAATAATGGCGGCCAATATGGCGAGCGGATGGGCTGGCACCTGCCCCTGTTCGACGATCGCGCATGGAAGGCAGGCGGATCCGCTACCGCCGGCACCACCTGGTATCGCAGCCGCTTCACGCTCGACGTGCCACAGGGGCAGGATGCGACGATCGGCGTCGCGTTCGGCGACACCAGCAAGCCCCGTTCCGCGACCGGCCGCTACCGCGTGCTGATCTTCGTCAACGGCTGGAACATGGGCCAGTTCATCGCCCATGTCGGCCCGCAGCGCGTCTTCCCGGTGCCGGAGGGCATATTGAACCATCATGGGGCCAACAGCATCGCCCTTGCCGTCACGTCGGACGGCGCGCCCGGCAATGCGCTGGAAGACGTGAAGCTGGTGACGCTTGGCAATCTTCGCGGTGGCCTGCCGGTCGCCATGGTCGCCGCACCCCAGCGGCCGGAGGAGCTGCAATGATCTCCCGCCGCACCCTGCTCGCAGCCTCGGCCGCGGCGACGGCCGCCGCCGCGCTTCCGGCACGCGCGGCACCGATCGAGCGGCTGCCGCTGTGGCCGGGTCGTCCGCCAGGCGGGGACGGCGTCACGACGAAGGACGAATGGGTCAAGCGCTCGCCCAATGGCGATGCGGACGACATCGCCTGGCCGCACGTCGCGACGCCGATGCTGAATGTCGTTCCCGCCGAACGGCCGGACGGATCGGCGCTGCTGATGATCCCCGGCGGCGGCTACACGCGCGTTGCCCTGGGGCGGAACGGTTCGAGCATCGCCCGCCACTTCGCCGCCCGCGGCACCACCGTGTTCGAGCTGCTCTACCGCCTGCCGCACGATGGTTGGGCGGCCGGCCCCGATGCTGCGCTGCAGGATGCGCAGCGGGCGATGCGATTGATCCGTGCCGATGCCGCACGCTGGCGGATCGATCCGGCGCGGGTGGGCGCAATCGGCTTTTCCGCCGGCGGGCACCTGACCGCGCGGCTCGGCAGTCGCGCGAGTCTGACCAGTTACGCACCCGTGGATGCGGCGGACGGCCTGCCCGTGCGGCCGGTGGCGCTCGGCTTGTTCTTCCCGGTGATCACGTTGCAGGGACCTTACACCCATACAGGGTCCCGCCGCGAACTGCTCGGCGCTAGCCCCGATGCCGAACAGCTCCGCCGCTTCTCCGCCGAGACGGACCTGCCGGCCGACATGCCTCCCACCCTCGTCGCCCATGCCGCGGACGATCCGGCGGTGGCGCCGGGCAACAGCCTGACGATGTTCGCCGCGCTGCAGGCGGCGAAGATTCCATCCGAACTGATGATCTTCGAGAAGGGCGGCCACAACCTGCCCCTCGTCGAACCCGACGGCACCCCGCATCCCTGGCCCGGCCTGTTCGCGCGGTTCGCGCGGCGCCACGGCCTCTGACCACTTTTTCGCACGGAGACACGAACCTTGGCCGCCTCGCACGACATTCCCCGCAGCCTCGTCACGCAGAAGATCGATCTGCTGATGGACAATCTCGTCCACATCAAGGACGAGACCGGCGAGTTCCTGCTCCATCTGGAAGACGGTCGCATCATCGACACCAAGGGCTGGGCCGGCTGGGAATGGACCCACGGCGTCGGCCTGTTTGGCATGTGGCGCTATTTCGAGCAGACGAACGACCAGAAAGCACTTGCCATCATCAAGGGCTGGTTCGCCGATCGCTTCGCCGAGGGCACGCCGACCAAGAACATCAACACCATGGCGCCGTTCATCACGCTCGCCTGGCTGTATGAGCACGAACCCGATCCCAGCTACCTGCCCTATCTCGATACCTGGGCCGAATGGCTGATGGCACCGGACGGACTGCCCAAGACCGAAGAAGGCGGCTTCCAGCACATCGTCTATAACGACGAGAATCCGGGCGAGATGTGGGACGACACGCTTATGATGAGCGTGCTGCCGCTCGCCAAGATCGGCCTGCTGCTGGGTCGCCCGCATTATGTGGAAGAGGCCAAGCGCCAGTTCCTCGTCCACATCAAATATCTGTTCGACACAAAGACCGGCCTCTGGTTCCACGGCTGGGATTTCAACGGCCGGCACAATTTCGCCGAAGCCCTGTGGGCGCGGGGCAATTGCTGGGTGACGATCGCTATCCCTGAGATCATCGAGATCCTCGATCTGCCTGAGGGCGACGCCTTCCGCACCTTCTTGATCGACACGCTGGCGGCGCAGGTGAAGACGCTTAGCCAGACGCAGGACGAAAGCGGCCTGTGGCACACACTGGTGATGGACCCGACCAGCTATCTCGAGGCCTCGGCCACGGCGGGCTTCGCCTATGGCATCCTGAAGGCGGTGCGGAAGGGCTATCTGCCGCGGTCCTACGAAGCGGTGGGCCTGAAGGCCGTGCGCGGCGTGCTCGACAATATCGACGAGACCGGCGAACTGCAGCAGGTGAGCTTCGGCACGGCAATGGGCGATACCTTGCAGTTCTATAAGGACATTCGCCTCACCTCGATGCCATATGGCCAGAGCCTGGCGATCTGCGCGCTCGGCGAACTGCTGCGCACCTATATCTGACGGTTTTGCATCCAGGGCCGTCAACGACAGGAGAGGTTTGATGGCTCAGGGGCCGACGCGGCGTGAAACGCTGGCTGGAATGGCGGCACTCTCGCTGGCCGGCGGAACCGCGCACGCGGCCGATCCGGCGCGGGACCAGCCCGGCGATCCGCTGCTGCTGTGGTACCGGCAGCCGGCGCAGGAATGGGTGGAGGCGCTGCCGATCGGCAATGGCCGGCTGGGGGCGATGCTGTTCGGCGGAACCGGCATGGAGCGGATCCAGCTGAACGAAGACAGCTTCTTCGCCGGATCGCCCTATGATCCCACCAATCCGGCAGCCGGCGCAGCGATGCCCCGCATCCGCCAGCTGGTGTTCGAGGAAAAGTGGAAGGAAGCGCAAGCGCTGGCCGACGCGGCGGTGCTGGGCCGCCCTTCGGGCCAGATGCCGTATCAGCCGATCGGCGACCTGCTGCTGGTGTTTCCCGGCACGGAGGGTATTCGCGGCTACCGGCGGAGCCTCGATCTCGACGGCGCCGTCGCCACGACCGAGTTTCGCACCGGATCGATCGCGCATCGCCGCGAGGCGATCGCCTCCGCGGTCGATCAGGTGATCGCGGTCCGGCTGACCGCCAGGGGCAGTCGCGGCGGTGCCCTCGCCGCCACCATCGCGCTGGCAAGTCCGCAACAGAGCGAGAGCGTCGTCGAAGGCCATGACACGCTGGTGCTGCGCGGCATCGGCCCGGCGGCGCGCGGCGTACCCGGCGGGATCCGCTTCGAAACACGGGTGCGGGTGATCGCCACCGGCGGCACCGTCACCGCCGGCAAGAGCGACATCGCAATCGATCAGGCGAGCGAGGTGCTGCTGCTGATCGCAACGGCCACCAGCTTCCGCCGCTTCGACGATATCTCCGGTGATCCGTCCCCGATCGTGCGCGGGCAGATCGATGCCGCCGCCGCCAAGGGCTGGCCGCGACTGCTCGCCGATCACCAGGCCGATCATCGGCGGCTGTTCCGTCGGATGTCGATCGATCTGGGGCGCACCGCCGCCGCCGACCTGCCGACCGACGAGCGCATTCGCCGTTCCGCGGAACTCGACGATCCGGCGCTGGCCGCGCTCTATCACCAATATGGCCGCTATCTGCTGATCGCATCCTCGCGGCCCGGTACCCAGCCGGCCAATCTGCAGGGCATTTGGAACGAACGGACGCGGCCGTCCTGGGATTCCAAATGGACGCTGAACATCAACGCGCAGATGAACTACTGGCCCGCCGACATGACCGGGCTGGGCGAGCTCACCGAGCCGCTGCTGCGGATGGTGCAGGAACTCAGCATCACCGGGCAGCGCACCGCGCGCAACGATTGGGGCGCGCGCGGCTGGATGGCCTATCACAACACCGATATCTTCCGCGCCACCGCGATGGTCGACGGATCGCTATGGGGCATGTGGCCGATGTCGGGCGCATGGCTGCTCGCCTCGCTGTGGGACCATTGGGACTATAGCCGCGATCGCGACTTCCTCGCCGCGCTCTATCCGCTGATGCGCGGCGCGTGCGATTTCTACCTCGACGCGCTGGCGCCGCATCCGCAGACCGGCGAGCTGGTGATGAACCCGTCCAACTCGCCGGAGAATGCGCATCATCCCGGTGCCTCGCTGGCCGCCGGCGCCGCGATGGACAGCCAGTTGCTGCGCGATCTGTTCGCCCGCACGGCAGAGGCGGCCGCATTGCTCGGCCGCGACGGCGCGCGCCGACAGGCGCTGCTCGCCGCCCGCGCGCGGCTGCCGGGCGACAAGATCGGCAAGGCCGGCCAGTTGCAGGAATGGCGCGAGGATTGGGACATGCAGGCGCCGGAGATGCAGCACCGCCATGTCAGCCATCTCTATGCGCTCTATCCCGGCGAGCAGATCACCGTGCACGACACGCCGGCGCTGGCCGGGGCCGCCCGCCGGTCGCTGGAAATCCGCGGCGACGATGCCACCGGCTGGGGCATCGGCTGGCGGATCAACCTGTGGGCGCGGCTGGAGGATGGCGAGCGGGCGCATCGGGTGGTGAAGATGCTGCTCGATCCCAGCCGCACCTATCCGAACATGTTCGATGCGCATCCGCCGTTCCAGATCGACGGCAATTTCGGCGGCACCGCCGGCATCACCCAGATGCTGCTGCAAAGCTATCGCCGCACGATCCACCTGCTGCCCGCGCTCCCCGCCGCCTGGCCGGCGGGATCGGTGCGGGGCGCACGGGCGCGCGGCGACGTGACGGTGGACCTCCGCTGGGCGGATGGGCGGCTGGCGGAGGCGACGCTTGCCGCCGGCACGCCCGGCATCCATCAGCTCCGCTGCGGCAAGGCAACGGCGCGGGTGCGGCTGGAACCCGGTCGCCCGCGCGTCGTGCGGCTGGATGGAGAGCAGCTGGCCGTCAGCTAGGCCGTCCATTGCTTTCGCCCCTTCCCAATGTGACGCCCGCATAACGGACTTGCATTCTGCAAGATCTGGTACACTCTAGCATAGACGTCGCATCGCATATGCGACTCAGTGCCCAGCATTTCCGTCTGTAGCGTTGGTTGTCGTGCGTTGATCGATCCGGCGGCGTGGCTTTTCGCCCGCGCGCACGACCGATGGCCGGTGGCTATCGATCGTGCACCCCAGCGCGATCGGGCACCGGTATTTGCCTCCATCCTGTCTGTGCTTTGCTTCTACCTGTTGCATTTCATCATGAAGGATCGCTGCCGTGAAGAAGAGCATCAAAGCCATTCAACAAGCATTGGCGGAACGGGGCTTCAGCCCGGGCGAAGTGGACGGTGTCTGGGGCCGGAAGAGCATCGCGGCGTTGCGGGCCTTCCAGCAGTCACAGGGTCTGGAGGCCGATGGCGTGCTGGGTCCGAAAACCGCCGCGGCGCTTTTCCCGAATGATGGCCAGGAGCAGCAGCGTCTGTCGCCCGCGCTTGTCTGGTTCGAGGAAGCCCGGCGCCAGTTCGGCACTGCCGAAGTGCCCGGACCCGCCAGCAACGCGAAGATCCTCCAATGGGCCACGGCACGCGGGATACCATATCGCGGCGACGACATCCCGTGGTGCGGGCTGTTCGTGGCGCATTGCATCGGATCGACGCTGATCGGAGAACCGCTCCCGATCAACCCGCTGGGAGCCCGCAACTGGGCGCGGTTCGGCATCGCCTCGCAGCCCCGGCTTGGCGCCGTCATGGTCTTTTGGCGCGGCAGCCGGGATGGCGTGTACGGCCATGTCGGATTCTATGCGGGCGAGGACGCGACGGCGTATCACATCCTGGGCGGCAATCAGTCGGACAGCGTGAGCGTCGCGCGGATCGCCAGGGATCGTCTGCTTGCCGCCAGATGGCCGATCAGCGCGCGCACCATCGAGACCGGGCGCGTAGAGGTCGCCGCCGGGGCCAATGCGCTTTCCGTCAACGAGGCTTAGGGGGGCGAACCCGAACCGGAGAACGGCGGGTATCACAGAAAGCCTGCCAACTACCTAGCAACAATGAACTTTCACTCGGGACATGCGCTGGAGCCGGGCAACTTCGGAGCATGTTTCCATGATCGACCAGCCGAACCGCCGCGATCTCCTCAAGGGCGCTGCCGCCGCCGGTGCGGCCAGCGTCGCAGCCCCTGCCCTTGCGCAGGGAGGCACCACCGCCCCTGCCCCCGATCCGCAGACCAAATATACCGACAAGCCCTTTCCCGAGCAGCGACAGAAATGGCCGGCGCTCCAGCGCGAAATGACGCCGGTGCCCGATTGCGGGGAGCGCAGCTATCGCGGATCGGGCCGGCTCGCCGGGCGCAAGGCGCTTGTCACCGGCGGCGATTCCGGGATCGGCCGGGCGGCGGTGATCGCCTTTGCCCGCGAAGGCGCCGATGTGGCGATCAACTATTTCCCCAGCGAGGAACCCGATGCCCAGGACGTGGCGAAGCTGCTGCGCGCCGAAGGCCGCAAAATCGCGCTGATCCCCGGCGATCTGACCGACCAGGGCTTCTGCGTCGATCTCGTCGGGCGGGCGAACCGCCAGCTGGGCGGGCTCGACATCCTGGTCAACAACGCCGCCTATCAGCAGTCGAAGGAATCGATCGCCGATATCAGCTTCGAACAGTTCGATCGCACGCTGAAGACGAACCTCTATGCGATGTTCTGGATCACCAAGACGGCCGTGCCGCTGATGAAGCCGGGATCGGCGATCATCAACACCGCGTCGGTCAATTCGGTGGATCCGGGCAAGGAGCTGCTCGACTATGCCACCACCAAGGGCGGCATCGCGATCTTCACCAAGGGCCTGGCGAAGCAGCTCGCCAAGAAGGGCATCCGCGTCAACGCCGTCGCGCCCGGGCCGATCTGGACGCCGCTGCAGGTCGCCGGCGGGCAGCTGCCCGGCACGCTGGGGCTGTTCGGCCAGGATACGCCGCTGGGCCGCGCGGGTCAGCCGGCCGAGCTGGCGCCGCTCTATGTCGCGCTCGCCTCGAACGAGCTGAGCTACACCGACGGCAGCATCTTCGGCGCCAATGGCGGCACCGGCGCGATCTGATCGCGCCGGCCGTCGCTATCGTACCCGCTCGCCGCGCAGCAGCGCATTGATGCCGGCGGCGAGCGTTTCGATCGTATAGGGCTTGCGCAGCATCGGTGCGCGGCGCTCGTCGCCGGGCAGGAACTGCTTGCTGCTATAGCCGCTGGCGAGCAGCACCGGCAGATCGGGATGGCGCTCGCGCAGCCGTGCGGCCAGCTCCAGCCCGCCCATTTCCGGCATCACGATATCCGAAAACACCAGATCGGGATCGAACCCGGCGAGCGCCGCCAGCGCCTCCTCGCCATTCGCCGCCTCGACGACCATGCAGCCCAGATCGTCGAGCAGCTGGCGGGCGAAATAGCGGACATGCTCGCCATCCTCGACCAGCAGCACCTTGAGGCCGGCCGGCAGCGGCTCCGCCAGCGCGCCGGCGGGGCGCGCCGCCATCGGCTTTCTCGTGCGCGGCAAGAGGATGCGTACCACGGTGCCCCGCCCCAGCTCGGATTCGATGCGCACCGATCCGCCCGATTGTTCGGCGAAGCCATGGATCTGCGACAGGCCCAGGCCCGTGCCCTTGCCCGTCGGCTTGGTGGTGAAGAAAGGTTCGAACACCCGTTCCAGCTTGTCGGGAGCGATGCCCTCGCCGGTATCGCGCACCGCCAGTTCCACCCTGTCCTCGCCCGACAGCGGCAGGTTGCGCGTCGACAGGCACAGCGTGCCGCCATTCGGCATCGCGTCGCGTGCGTTGAGCACCGCGTTGAGCAACGCCGTCTCCAGCCCGGTCGGATCGATTTCCACGCGCCACAGCGCGTGCGCCAGATCCAGTTCGAGCCGATACTGGTCGCCCAGCGTTCGCTGCAGCATCTCGCCCAGCGCGTCGAGCCGCACGCTGAGATCGAGCACTTCGGGTTCGAGCGGCTGGCGTCGCGCGAAGGCAAGCAGTTGCGCGGTAAGCCGGCTCGCCCGATCCGAGGTTTCCAGCATCACGTGCAGATAGCGGTTGCGCTTGTCCGGCGGCAAATCGGGCTGGCGCAGCAGGAAATCGGCCGATCCGCGCATCACCGTCATCAGATTGTTGAAGTCGTGCGCGATGCCGCCGGCCAGTTCGCCCAGCGCCTGCAGCTTCTGCGACTGGAGCAGCGCCGCCTGGGTGGCGCGCAATTCCTCCTGCGCGCGCATCCGATCGGTCACGTCGCGGGTGATCTTGGCGAAGCCGACCAGCCGGCCCTGCTCGTCGCGGATCGGATCGAGCACGGCATGGGCCCAGAAGCGCGAGCCATCCTTGCGCACCCGCCAGCCTTCGGCTTCGAACCGCCCTTCGCGCAGCGCGATTTCGAGCGCGCGGCCCGGCAGGCCCGCGGCGCGATCCTCCGGCGTGAAGAACCGGCCGAAATGCTCCCCGACGATCTCGTCGGCGCTATAGCCCTTGAACCGTTCGGCGCCCGGATTCCAGGTGACGATCCGGCCATCCGGATCCAGCATGTAGATGGCGTAATCCGTCACCGATTGCACCAGAAGGGCAAAGCGGCGGTCCGCGAGATGATCGTCGAAAACAGTAGAAGCCATGCACGATCCCAGCCGGGCCGCTCCGGTTCGGAGCAAGCGCGACAGAGGCGTAAAGACGCCCATGTTTCAACAATTTAGGTTAGTTTCGCGCAAAAACTCTGCGCTTCGGCCGCCGGAACCAGAAGCTCCACACCGCCAGGCTGCCGAGCATCGCCAGCGCGAGCCCCACCGCCGTCATCACCAGGCGATAGGCGAGCCCGCCCACCTTGGCCGCGTGTAGCGGATAGGCGCCGTTGAACACCTGCGCGGCCCGCGGCAGCGTCAACGCATCGACGGCGGCGAGCAGGCGGCCGTCGGCGGCATCGAACGCCAGCTGGGTGCGGCCGTTGGGCAGCCATTCGGCCGCGCGCTTCATCCGCAGCCGGATCGGCTCTCCCGGCCTGGCCGGCAGCGCGAGGATACGGGGCTGCGCATCGGGGAAGCGCGCCTGGGCGCCGGCCAGAATCCGCCGCCAGTCCGGACGGGCAGCGAGCGGGCCGCTTTCCACCTTGGGCGGGCTGCTGGCCGCGAGCGCGGCCGTGGGCGCGCCGAACGGCGCGATGATCAGCGCGGCAAAGGGCCGGAACACCATCATCGTGCCAGTGACGGCGGCGAGCAGCAGCAGCGGCGCCACCACAATCCCCAGATCACGGTGCTGCCACACGATCATCGGGCGGCTCATTCGGCGCGGCCATAGCCGGAATTGAAAGGTTCGCCGCGTGCGCCACCACAGGATGGTGCCGGTGACGACGAACAGGATGCCCGCCAGCCCCGCAATGCCGATCACGGTTTCGCCCGCATCGCCGCTGAACAGGTGATGGTGCAGATCGAACAGCCACAGTTCCGGCCGCGCCCATTGGCTGTCCCATCGCGCCACCAGATGGCCGGTCTGGTCGGCATAGGCCCCTGCCCCATGCGCGCCGCGCAGCTGCAGCAGGCCGAAGCTGTCGCTGGGATAGACGATCGAGCGCGTCGCCGGCGCCGCGGCCAGCGCCCGCTCGGTCGCCGCCGCCAACCGCGCCGGATCGGCAATCCGTGCATCGCCGGCGTGGGGCAGCCACACCCATGCATCGCGATGGACCAGGATCGCCCCGCTTAGGCCCAGCACCGCCAATACCAGCCCGAGGATGCCGCCGACCCAGCGATGCAGGAGGTCGAGCAGTCGCATCAGAAGCGATAATCCCAGCCCAGCGTGAAGCTGCGTCCCCGTCCGGCGAAGAAGCTGAGATTGTCGGCGGGCAGCCGGGTGTCCGAGTTATAGTCGATATACTGCTTGTCGAGCAGGTTCGACGCGCTGAGCGTCAGGCCGCCGAACCGGGTCTGGTAGCGCATCGTTGCATCGACCAGCGTGTAGCCGCCAAAGTCGTTCCGCGGATCGCGCACCTTGCCGTAGAAGCCGCGGGCCAGGAAGAACCGCCCCTGCACCCGCGCGCTGAACGGCCCCCGGACATAGTCCGCCGCCAGGTTCAGACGATCGGGCGAGATGTTGGTGCCGTCCAGATCGGTATCGACCTTGCCGTCAGGCACCGCATCGCTGTCGTACTTGCCGACGAGATGGGCATAGCCGATGCTCACCCGCGTGCCGGGGATCGGCAAGCGCACGCCGAGATTGGCTTCGAGCCCCTGAATTTCGACGCGCAGCCGCTGCACGTCGAAAATGCCGCCCGGATTGGCGATCAGCAGCTGGCCCTTGTCGCTCGACGACCAGAAATAGGCGACCGAACCGTCGAGCGGGCCGCGCTTCACTTCCACCCCGACTTCGCGGTTGTTGGAGATGACCGGTGCGATATCGAGAAACGTGTCGATGGAGACGCCGGGCCGGTTCACCGCGCGGGTGATGCGGCCGATATCGGGCACGGTATAGCCTTCGGCATAGCTGAGATAGCCGCGGATGCCGGGCACCGGCTCCACCACCAGGCCGCCGTTGAACAGCACGGATTCGAAGGTCGGCGATCCGCCCTTCACCGTCACGCCGCCCGCCGGCGTGGTCGTCGAGGCGAGCGTGCGATAATCGTCGATGCGAATGCGGACATTCTCGTAGCGCACGCCGCCGGCCAGCCGCACGCGCTTTTCGAACAGCGCGAGATTGGCCTGGGCAAAGGGGGCGAGGCTGCGGAAGTCGGTGGGTGGCACCCAGGTGCGGTTGGTGAGGATCAGTCGCTGCTCGGTGCGGTCGGTCAGCACGTCGAAGCCGAGCGTGGTGGTCAGCGCCTCGAAGCCCGGTATCGCGCGCTCATAGCTGATCTTGCCGCCGATCTTGCGCGAACGGTTTTCCGACTGGTCGACCAGCGTGCCGATCGGCGCGATCGCCGCATCCTGGAAGGTGGCGATCGGCGTGACTTCGGCGCCGAAGGTATCATGGGTGCGGTTCCAGAAGATCTGGCTGACCAGATTGCCGCCCCACAGCCCGGTATCGGTATAGGAAAGCGCGACGCTTTCGGTGCGGCTGGCCGCCGCGGTGCCCGGCGGCGTGCCCCGCGTGGCGCTGGTCGGCAGGCCGGTGCGGCGGTTGCCCGCCACCGCGACATAATCGCCGTCGCTCTGCATCTTGAAGCGGCTGGCGATCAGATCGAAGCGGCCGGTGGCGCTTGCCTGATAGCCGATCCGCGCGAACAGCGAGAGCGTGTTCGAATCCTGGGTCTCGCCCTGGGTGAGGTTCAGGCCGACGCGGCGGCCATCGCCGTCGTAATAGACGCCGCGCTTCTCGAACGCGGCACCCGCCGCCACGTCGAACGCGCCGGCCTTGTATTCCAGCAGGCCGGCCGCCTTGCCGCCCAGCCCGTCGCCGCGGAAATCGCTGTCGGCGCTGCCCTGGAGCAGGGCGCGGCCGCCCAGCCCTTCCTTCTTCGGCGCGCCGAGCGTCACCTGGTTGACGATGCCGCCGGTGCCGCCGATGCCCTGCAGCGCGTTCGATCCGTAGATCAGCTCCACCCGATCGACGAAGAATCCGTCGATGGTAAAGCCGTCGCGGCTGCCGTCGCGCAGCGGCGTCGATTGCGGGATGCCGTTGATCGCATACAGCGGCGAGCGGCCGCGCAGCGTCTCCCCCGCCCCGGACAGCTTCTGCCGGGTCGGCGAGAAGGAGGGCGTGAGGTTCGATACCGCATCGGTGACCGAGCCGGAGATCGCGATCTGCTGATCGAGCGCGGTCTTGTCGATCACGTCGATCGTCAGCGGCAGCGCATTGGGGGGCAGCACGGTGCGCGCGGCGGTGACGACGATGTCCGACGGCGCATCTTCCTCCGGCTGCGCCTGTGCATGGGCCGGCTGCGGCAGCGTGGGGGCAAGCGCAAGGAACGGAAGACCGGCAAGAGACGCGCGGACGCGGCGAGACATGGACGAGACCCTTTTTTGGATGACCGCATCTGTGTCGGCGGCCGGGTGGTTACGGGGTCGCTATCAAGCCGCTTCTAATAATGCAAGTTACTCGCAGAAGCGGAAACGGCAAAGCTGGCTGGCGGCTGAACGTCGCCGCCAGCCGCCGTTCAGCCGAGCCAGCCTATCGTCGTGCGCTGGTGCAAGAAGGGAGGTTGGCGCAGATGCCGCACTTGGTACGATCGGGCCGGTGGCTCGCCCCGCTATTGCTGCTGCCGCTTGCGGCAACCGCCTGCGAGCGCCCAGGCGCGCCGGTGAGCCTCGCCGACGCGCGTCACGCGGTACAGGCGCGCTAGGCTGACTCAGCCGGCCGCCTTCGCCACTTCCACCGCATAGAGATGCGGCGCGCCTTCGAAATTGCCGCGGAACAGGATCCACTTGCCGTCCGGCGTGAAGATCATGTTCGGCTCCAGCCGATAGTCCTGGCCGCGCATGTCGACCAGCTTCTCGGCCGTCAGCGTGCCGGGCGCGATCAGCGTGGCGGCGTTGTCGGCATGGATCCCCGCCACGTCGGGCAGCGCGCGCGGGGTGAACAGGTACAGATATTTGCCGTCGGGGGCATGGGCGACCATTTCCGCATCGCCGCCGTCGCCGGAAAAGCGGTTGCCGTCGGGCGACTGGTTATAGTGCACCGACCAGAGGTTGCGCTCGACCGGGTACCAGCGCCGCTTGCCGGTGGCGAGTTCGACGCCGGCGAGCCAGAATACTTCGCCGCGCGGGGTCTGCAGGTCGTACCAGACCCATTTGCCGTCGGCCGAGAAGAATTCGTGCCCGGCGATTTCCATGTTCATCGTGCGGGTGTGCAGCCGGCGCTTGTCCGTGCCGTCCGCGCGGATCGCCCAGAGCCGGTCCACCCGGTGCCAAGGTCCTTCGTGGCAATACAGGATCTGCTGCGGATCGGTGGGCGAGAACTGGACATGGTTGAGCCAGTCGGTGGAGGCCGTCACCACCCGCCGCGCGCCGGTGCGCAGATCGATGGTGAAGATCTCCATCGGCACCTTGGCGTCCAGCCGCCGATTTAGGTGCAGTTCCTTCGCCTCGGCATAGGGCAGCGGCTTCCCGTCCGGCCCGGTGGCGCGATAGTCGTTCATGCCGGGGGTGTTCACTTCGCCCTCCGCACGGGCGAGCGTGCCGTCGGGGCGGAGCGGCACGCTGGGCCGCGCGACCTGGCCGAGCAGCAGCGTCTCGTCGGCGTTGATCGAGGCGACCCAGCCGCCGGGCACCGTCGCCACCCGCCGCACCGCGCCGCTATCCGCATCGGCGGCGAACACGTCGAACGGGCCGCCGGCATCGTCGCGCCCGCGCGACGCGAAATAGACGGTGCGGCTCTTGCGGCCGGTGAACAGCAGCACCGCGCCCGGTCGAGTGACCAGCGGGCGGACCTCCCAGGTCTTCAGATCCACCAATGCGATGCCCTGCGGCGTGGTTACCGCCATCCTGTCGCCCTGGGGAAGGAAGCCGTTCTGGGTAAAATAGAGGCTGACGGTGCCCGCCTCGCGGCTGACGCGCACCACGCGGTGCCCGGTGGTCTTGTCGATCCACTGCGCCGCGGGATCGGCCGCCGCCGCGGGCAGTGTCGGGGCCAGCAGCGCCAGAAACGCCGCCATCCCTCGCGCGATGCGCCCGAACCATGCCATGCCCGCTCTCCCAAGCCGCTTGATGTTGTTTCACATAGTATGATAGCAGTTCAGAATATGGAGTAAAGCAGCCGGCAGCCCGGTGGGTCAGGCCGGAGTCCAGGAGAGAGCATGGCCAGCGCCCCCCGCCCCGTCCGGTGGTTCAACTATCTCGCCTATGGCGGCAACGACGTGCTCGGCGCCGGATCGATGGCGGTGATCTCCGGCTGGGTGCTGATCTTCTACACCCAGTTCTGCGGACTGGAAGCCTGGCAGGCGGCGCTGATCTTCACCGTCGCCCGCGTGCTCGATGCGGTCGCCTCGCCGGTGATCGGGCACATCTCCGACAATATGGGCGAAACGCCGCTGGGCCGGCGATTCGGACGGCGGCGCTTCTTCATCCTCGCGGCGATCCCGCTTCTCCCCTCCTTCGCGATCATGTGGGTCTCGGGTCAGAGCTTCTGGTATTATCTCGTCACCTATGTGCTGTTCGAGCTGGTCTATGCGATGGAGATCATCCCGTATGAGACGCTCGCGGCGGAAATGGCGCGCGACTATCGCACCAAGGCCAAGTTCGCCGGGGTGCGCATCCTGTTCGCCCAGGCCAGCGCGATCCTCGCCGGCTTCCTGCCGGGCATGCTGATCAAGGCGCTGGGCGAAGACAGCCCGCAGACCTTCCTCTACATGGGCATCCTGTTCTCGATCCTGTTCATGGTCACCGCCGGGCTGCTCTATCGTTTCAGCTGGGAACGGCCGGCGGCGGAAGTGGCGGCGCTGCGCCCCGAAGGCACGCCCCGCCCGACGGTCGGCGCGGCAATTCGGGGGCTGTACGCCAACCTCTTCTCCACCTTCCGCATCCGCGCCTTCCGGCTGCACCTGGGCATGTATCTGGGCGGCTATATCAGCCAGGATGTGTTCAACGCCGCCTTCACCTTCTTCGTCGTGTTCGCGCTGGCCGGCACGATCGGCGCGGCATCGACGCTGCTCGGCACGATGTACATCGTCCAGTTCGTCGCGGTGATGCTGGCGATCAACCTGGCGCTGCGCAGCTCCCCTGCCCGCGCCTATCAGCTCGCCGCGCTGAGCTTCGCGGCGGGCGTGCTGGTGCTGCTGGTGCAGTGGGGCACCGGCGTGCGCGTGGGCAATGCCTGGCTGTGGCTGCCGATCGTCCTCGCCGGGCTGGGGCGCGGCGCGCTCAACTATATCCCCTGGGCGACCTACAACTACATGGCCGATGTCGACGAGATCGTGACCGGCCGCAGGCGCGAAGGCGCGTTCGCCGGGGTGATGACCTTCGTGCGCAAGCTGACCCAGGCGGCGGCGGTCGCGGGCGTCGGCGCGATCATGAGCGCCGGCGGCTTCGCCAAGGGCGCGGCGGTGCAAAGCGACGCGGCGATCCAGACGATCGCGCTGGTGCTCGGCATCGGCACCGTCGGCGTATTGCTGGCCGGCATGCTGGTATCCACCCGCTTCCGGCTGAACGCCGCCAACCACGATGTGCTGATGGCGGAGATCGACCGGTTCAAGCGCGGCGAGACCGCCCCGCCCTCGCCGCAAGCCAAGGCCGTGGTGGAGGACCTGACCGGCTGGCGCTACGACCAGCTCTGGGGCAAGGCGGCGCGCTGAGGCCGGCGGCCGGGTCGCACCGTCTCCTCGCATCAGCGCTGGGCGACTGCGATCAGCGCGGTCGACGGGATCGGCAAGAAGGCGCGCCCCGCCGCCAGCGCGCGCGCCTCGGCAACGACGGCTGCCTGTTCACCCTCGGCGAGGCTGGTCCAGTCCGGCGACATGCCGAACAGCCGGTCCGGCTCGGCCAGCGCGGCGGTCTCCAGCAGAAAATCATGGGTGACGAGCCGTATCTGCGGTTGCCGATATCCGGCATGGGTCATCTCGCGGGCAAGGTCTTGCGGCGTGCTCAACGCCTGGACGCCGGCAGGCATGGTCATCTCCCCGCGCCCCGGAAACAGCTTCCTGCGAATTTGGCCCAGCAGCAGAAAGGTCGCGGCGCCCCGCGCTTGCCAGGTTGCGACGACGCCGGTTCCGCCGGGGCGGGTAACTCGCGCCATTTCTGCCAAGCCCTTGCGCCAGTCGGGAAACATCATGACGCCGAAGATCGAGAAGACCGCATCGAACGAAGCGTCGTCCAGCGCCAGCGCCTGGCCATCCATTACGCGCGCCTCGACATTGGCGGGCGCCGCAGCCGCGAGCCTCGCAATCATGCCGGGCGAGAAATCGGTAGCCATCACCCGTGCGCCAGTCCCGGCCGCCTGCAGCGCCAAGGCGCCGGTGCCTGCGGCGACATCGAGCACGCTGCTGGCGTGCGTCAGCGGGACGAGCGACAGCGCGTCTTCGGCATAGCGAGCGGTAAAGGGATGGGCCGTCTGCGCATAAGGCTGCGCCGCATCGTCCCAATGCTGAGGATTTTCGAACACCGCCATACCATCTCCTGCGAATCACGTAACTTCTTATGTATCGTGACGTCGCACGCTTGCCAATCGTCGGCGATGCGTGAACAACCGCGGCGTGCGGACGGATAGTCGCCTCTCGCGGATGCTTCACGTGCTGCTCCACATGGCGCGGCATGATGGACCGATGACGTCCGAGGCGATCGCGCGAATGCTGGGCACCAATCCCGTGGTCGTCCGGCGCACCATGGCCGGCTTGCGGGATGCGGGCTATGTTCGATCGGAAAAGGGCCATGGCGGCGGCTGGGTGCTCGCCGCCGATCTGGAAGCGCTATCGCTGCTGGACGTGCACCGCGCCGTGGGCGGCCCGCGCCTGTTCGCGATCGGCAACGAACATCCCCACGCCGGCTGCGCGGTGGAGCAGGTCGTCAACGAGGCGATCGAGGCGGTTCTGCGCGATGCGGAAGCGCGAATCATCGCCCGGCTGCAGGCGGTCAGCCTCGCCGAACTCGCGCGCGGTTTCGATGCACGATGCCGCCAGAATGCAGGGGAGTCCGCCGCGCCTGCAGCGTCGCACTAAAGGCGGCGCTTACTCCCCTCCCCCGCCGCGCGCGCGGCGGGGTGGCACCGTCGCCGTGTCGAGCGCCGCCGGGATCAGCGCGAGGTTCTGGATCGCCGCCAGTCCCCATTGAGAGGCGGCGTTGGTGGAAATGCCTGGCCATTCCACCCCGCCCCCCGGCAGCGGCCGGCGCGGATCGGCGGGATCGAGGCCCAGCCCCGCCCCGCCGGACAGAAACTCTTCCGCCGCTCGCGCGGCCAGTGCGGCGTCGCCGGTCGCGTTCGCGGCATAGGCGGTGAGCCGCGAATGCCCTTCGCGCAGGTTGCGCGGGCCGAACGGCTCGCCCCATTTCGCCAGCCACTCCGGGCGAGGCGCATTATACCACCGGCAATAATCGAGCCACGCTGTCCGGTAGCGCGGCACGTCGAGCAGGCGAAGCAGCTCGGCATTCACCTCGACTGCGCCGAACACGGCGTTGAGGTGCGACAGCTGGATCTTCGGGCCACGATCGAGGAAGCGACCGCTCGCCAGATCATAGGGCGCGCTGCCAGTCAGCCAGCCGCGCGGCAGCCGGCCGATGCTGTCCATCCCCGCGACGATCCGGTCGCGCCATTTGCCGTCGCCGGTGCGCTCCCATTCGGTCAGCCAGGCGCCGGCCAGCACCGCCCAGGTGGTGCCGAAGGTCATCTCGATCACCCCTTCGGGCAGCGCCTCGCGCTTGGCGCCGGGCACCTTGCGGCCGATCTCCACGCGGCGCAGCGCCTCGTGCGAGGTGGTCAGCGCGCGCAGCAGATCGCCGGTGCGCTCGTCGCCGGTAAGATAGTAGAAGATGCGGCGATAGGCGGCGTTGCTGACGCGCGGCTGCTTCGAACTGTCGCTCCAATGCTGCACGCCGTGGCGGGTGCCGAGCCCGGCGAAGCGGCCGAGATGATAGACATCGACTTCGCCGGTATGCCGGGTCATCGCCTCGGCAAGGCGAAAGGCCTGGGCGTTGCGGCTGCGCAGCGCCGCCGTCCACAGCCACAGATCGGGCGAAAGCTCACTGTTCGCCCAGGCGAAGCCGCCGATATCATAGCGCCACTGGTGCCGATCGCCGTCATAGCTGTGCATCACGTCGCCATGATTCCAGAAGCCATACCAGCTGCGGCGATCGACTTCGCCGGCGTAGAAATCGACCAGCCGGTCCAGCTGGTCCTCGATCGCCGCGCGCATCGGGGTGGAGCGATCGGGCAGGCCCCAGTCGCCGAATACGCCTGCGGCATGAAGCTGGGCGGGATCGGCCATCAGCCGGGGCGGTTCGGCCGCCGCCTGCGCCATCGCCACCAGCTGCGCGGAGGGCGGCGTGGCGGGCAGCGCCCATAGCATCAGCTCGCTGGTGCGGGCGATCCCCGTTGGCGTGTCCCAGCCTGGCTCATAATCCTCATAGGTTATATTCAGTCCTTCGTTCTGGGCGGCATAGCCTTCCATTCCCATCGTGCCGTGATAGGGGCGCAGGTCCATCGCCGGCGCGCGGGGCGACCACAGCCAGGCGGTGAGCTGGGCAGCATCGGTGGCGGCACCGGCGATTTCCAACTCGGTCGGGTGCCGTTGCCAGAACCAGCGCGGGGCGATCGCGGCGCCTCCCTGCGGCGAGCCGATATAGGCCAGGCCAGGCGCACGATGCCCCTCCCCTGCCTCGATCCAGGCCGCGCCCTCTCCGGTCCGCTTGGCCAGTGTGAAGCCGTTGGCGGAGTGCTGGGTCAGGCGGAACGCATCCCAGGCGGGAATGCGTTCGAGCAGCGCCGGCACCGGTGCGCGCATCTGGTCGATCGGCGGCACGGCGCGGCCCGCCACCTGCGCGGCGCGAAAGGCGGGGCCCGGATCGCGGCGCAGGCCGGTGAGCGGGCGCACGGCTTCGGCGAACAGCGTCTCGGGCCCGGTGGCGAGCCGGACATGTCGGTCGTGCAGCGCCCCCCGCATCGGCACGCGCGCGGTGATGCCCAGGCCGGAGACGAACGCGTCGTCGGGATCCACATCATAGACCAGGCTGTGGACGATCCGCAGCCCGGCCGATCCCGCAAAGGCCTCCAGCCGAACAGTGAAAGGCAGCATCGTGCGGCCGCCGCCGCGATGGCGCCCCTCGACGCGCACGACGGCGCGGACGGGGCCTGCCTGTTCAACCTCGGCGCGCTCGATGACGCCTTGCAGCGGCACTCGGGCTGCTTCCGGGCCGCCCAGACGAACTTCGCCGATCAGTGCGGCGGGAGCGATCAGCGTCTCGCCCCCTGCCCCCTGCGCTTCGAGCAAAGCGGGTCCGCTGCGGGCGA
Organism: Sphingomonas sp. ATCC 31555; assembly: GCF_000282895.1. Taxonomy (GTDB): domain Bacteria; phylum Pseudomonadota; class Alphaproteobacteria; order Sphingomonadales; family Sphingomonadaceae; genus Sphingomonas. The sequence goes on along the minus strand of NZ_ALBQ01000013.1, from coordinate 34,426 downwards.
TCTGCCAGCGCAGTGCCCCGCTTGCGATCTCGATGCGATCCGGCAGGGTGCGAACGGTAAGCGGCGCGGCGGGCGTCGCCGGGCGGCCCGGGGTGAGGCGGTAGCCACCGGTCGGCGGCAGGCTGGCGGGAATGGCGTGCGCGGTCCATTTCACCGAGCCGTCGGGCCAGGTGGCGGTGGTCCAGCTCTGGACCGGGACGGCGCGGCCCTCCTGGTCGACGAGGCGCAGCGGCGTAGTGCGCTTCAGGCGGCCCTGCGGCCATGCCTGGCCCCACATCCGGCCCTCGCCGGGGCCGGCGGGCGGTACGCCATCGATCCAGGCGGCATCGGCGGCTGGCGGGGCCGGCGCGGCGCTGGCGCGGGGCAGCGGGGCTGCAACGGTGGCGATCCCCACCAGGCCGGTGCCGAGAAGCGCACGCCGGGTGCTGTCGTGTCGGTGCATGGCGGATCGCTCTCCCAAAAATCTGATTCTTTGAGGAAGCTTAATATGTGGCCATACATCCCACAATGTGATTTTTGGGCTATAGACGCCAGACCTTGAAGTCCAGCACGCGCAAATGGCTCTGCGTGGTGCGAAAGCCGAAATGGCCGCGGCGATAGGGGGCGGGATCGTCGAGCGTGAACATCGCCCGACCATCGCGATGGAGCGCGATATGCCGGCCATCGGCGATCAGGCGGATGCGCAGCGGCTGGTTCGGCACGAGAAGGTCGCGCGGGGCGGAGAGGTCGTGTTGCGGCAGCAGCGGCCGTATGCCGGCCTTGGCGACGTAGCGTCGGAAGCGCGAGCTGCTGTTCCGATTGCCGCCGATCCCGGCGTAATAGGTCGCGAGCCGGTCATAGTCGGCAAAGGCGCCGCTGCGCGGGATTACCAGGGCATCGCCGGCTGGCGCGGCAGGGTCGTGCGCCATCCAGAAACAGTTGACGTCGCTCACCGCGTCGTTCGCGCCGCCCTCGGCGACCGGGATCACGGTATAGTCAATCGCGACCGGGCCTTCGAGCACCGGCCGGAACCAGACGGTCGCGCCGGCAGGTACGTCGATGTCGAGCACGCCGTTGGCGGCGGTAATGCGGCCGGCCCGCTCGAGCTCGATCTTCCACTGCGCGATGCCGCTCACGAAGCGATCGCGGTGAAGGAGGCGCGGCCGGCGGGCGAGTGCCGGGGAAGCGCAGCCGAGCAGAGCGCCGATCAGGGCCGTGCGGCGGGTCAGCGGCCGCAGCGTCGGCAGCGTGCGGGATGATGTACTCGGGTCGCGCAAGCCCCTCCCCTTCTCTCTGTTCTTCAGAAAATGAAATCTCGCCGAGGGGTTAAGAGGGTTCAAGAGAAATCTTTAGAGAGTTAGGCGCGCGCCGGCGTGCGGAGAGCCCGCAGAGAACCACGATTCGCGGGGGCTGGGGTGTTCCTGAAATGTCGGGTGCACGTTCCCGAAAGATCGGCGGTGGCGTTCCCGAAGGATCGAAGCGGCGTTCCCGAAGGGGCGAAGACCGTTCCTGGTGTGTCGAAACGCCAGTACAAGCGGGAGATGTCCGGCATGGATTGCACGGCGGATCGCCTCGCTTGAATCAGTTCGCGACAGGATCGTGCCGAACAGGTTCAAATGCGACACCTTCATCGGCGGTTCGACAGCGTGACGCAGCAGGTGCCCGACACTTCGGGAACGGCGCAAGCGATCGATCGGCGGCGGAGGGTCTGTCCGGCGCACCGGGCGCGCAGACCTGTCTCGGTTCAGCGCAACTGGTGCTTGTTGCGTGCGTGCCACTGGCGGACGAAGCCGATGAACGCGTTCTGATAATTGGCGGGTGTCCTCGCGGGATCGCCCTCCACCCAGTCGCGGAACTGGCGATGGAGTTCCTGATAGTCCCAGCCCGGACATTCGCTACGCAGCTGCGCCAGCGTGGCGTCGGTCACCATCCCGCTCGACGCGCGGTTGGCCAGCGTGGTGAGCGATCGGCGGAGCAGGGCACGGGCTTCCGCAGACAGTGTCGCGCCCTCCGCTGGAGCATCCTCGGGCGCGGTCGCTGCGGCGGCGGGCGTCGCGCGAGCGGCCGGGCGGGGCAGGGGGGCGCGCTGCTCGCCCTCCGCGCGGCGCCGCATCCGCAGGCTGGGCTCGCGCTTGCCCGCGGCGGTTTCCAGCGACAGCGTATAGCCGGGCAGCTCGTCGCGTTCGGCGATCTTGGCGATCTCGAACTTGAAGCGGCGATACTGGCCCTCCGCGCCCGACTTTTCGAACAGCGTCGGCATCGAAATGGCGAACCCCGCCTCGCCCGCGCCGCCGGCATGCTTGCGCGCGACCTTGTAGAGCCAGCGCTCGCGCCCGCCGGTGAGGTCGAAATAGGCGCGGTCGATCGACAGCACGCCGCCGGTCATCAGCACGCCTTCGTAGAACCAGCTGGACAGCTCGATCGTCATCCCGCGCGATCGCTCGGTCTTCTCGTCGACCAACTGGGTCCAGCCGTCGAGCCAGCTGAACGTCGCCTCGCGGCGGTTCTCGGCGCGGATGTTGGTCTTGATCGTCGTCGCCACCAGCCGATCGAGCGACTGGCCGAGCAGCTCATAGGCCCGGCCGGTGGTCGGCCGCCCGATCGCGCGGAGCAGATCGTACGGCATCAGGTGGAGCTTGCGCGGAATGTCGTTGCGCCCCCGCCGCGCCATGTCGGCCAGCACGCTCGCGCAATAGATCAGGATATCGGCATCCCAGATCGTCGCCATGCCGTAATCGGGGTTGGCGGAGACATGGACCCACAGCTTGCCGTCGGGGCTCTTATAATCGATCGGCTTCACCCGCTTGGACTTGGCGAGGCTGAAGAACGGCCGCTCCATCATCTCGCGCTGATCGCGCAGCGGCATGTCCGCCAGATAGGGGAGGAACAGGTCGAACTGGTCGGGCGGGGCGGGGCGTTCGGCCTGGGTCATGCGGTCTCGGTGGCAAGGAGAGGGCAGGGGCGTTTCCCCGGGGAAACGGGGGCGGCTGCGTGAAGGAGGTGGGAGGTTCCCGAGTTCCGCGCACCCTTCCCAATGCTTGCGGCAGCGGGCCCTATCGATCTCCCACAAGGGGAGAGGCACGTATGCGCTGCTGCCCCTCCCCTAGGTAGAAAGGGAGGGCGTGGAAAAGCCGCGAAAGGGTAAAGGGGGCGGACGGTGGAGGCGTTCCGTGTCCCGGCCTTCTTCCACCACGCGGCCTTGTCGCGCGGTCCCCCGCCCCGTGCCGGCGAGGATCTGGAGGTGTTTCCCCGGGGAAACACCGTCACCGTTGTAGGCCTCGGCCGTCGCGTTCGAGTTGCTCGAGGGCGTCGCGCAAGGCTTGGGCGAGCTGTTCGGCATCGGCGCCGGAGCCCGCATGGAGGCGGATGGTGACGCCCTGGCGATTGGCGGACAGCACGCTGAGCGCCGCTCGGCCGTTGACCGCGAACGAACAGATCGGCCCCTGCGCCGCGGCCCCGCTGGGCGCGGCCATCAATCGGCGGATCACGTCGGCCGCGCCGATCGCCACGAGCCCTGCCGCGCGTCGTTCCGCCTGTTCGCGGGCGAGCGTGCGGGCCTCGGCATGGATGGCCCGGGCCGCGGTCTTGTCGTCCAGCGCCTGCGCCAGCGGATAGGCGGGCTTCAGCTGCACGTCGGCCGGCGAGGCAAAGGCGGCGAGGATCGCATCGGGAATGCCGGCGACCTTGATCATCTTCGACAGCCAGCCCTTGGAAAGCTTCAGCCGCTCGGCCATCCGCGTCAGGTGGTTGCCGTAATGCGCCTTGAGCGCGTCGGCATAGTTGCGCGCCCGCTCAAGATCGGACACGTCCTTGCGGGCGCGGTTCTCCAGGTCGGCGAGGCGAAAGGCAGCCTCGTCGTCGAGCTGCGCGACCTGCGCCACGAACACCATGTCCGGATAGCTGTGCGCGCGCAGCCAGGAAATGGCGAAGTGGCGCCGCGTGCCGGCGATCACTTCATAGTCGTGGTCGGGGTCGCCGTCGACGCGGCGGACCACCGCCGGCACCTTCTGGCCGTTCTCCGCGACGATCGAATCGATCAGCTCGCGGACATTCTCTTCCGTCAGATCGGCATAGACGCGGGCATTGCCCGGCCAGATGCGGACCCGCGCGGGATCGAGCAGCAGCTGGGTGACCTGCCGCACCTCGCCCGAAGCGACGCGCGCCAATGCCGATTCGCGGCCCAGCAGCGTGGTGCCGCGCGATCGCTGCAGCCGCGGCGCGGGATCGGCGGGTGCCGGTGTTGGCGCAGCCTTGGCCTCCACCACGGGCTCGGCCGGCACGGGCGCTTCCGCCGCGACTTCATCGGCCAGCAGATCGGCAAGATAATCCTTTTGCGTCCGTGCCACGACTCACCCCCTCCCGCAGAACGTAAGCAGAACATCGCCCTGTAGGAAAGCGGAAATGTCAAGCCGCTTCATTGACGACATCCTCTTCGCTGGCCGGCGCGACGCGGCCCCAGTTGCGGCGCACCAGCGCCTCTACCTGGCCCAATGCCTCGTCCAGATTGGCCTTGCAGCGCTTGTGCGTGCGCGCCGTGCCGATCGGGCGATCGAGTTCGTAGATCGTCATCATCCGCATCGCCGCATGGCTGATCTCGGCCGATTCCAGGATCGGCACCGGCAGCAGGGCGGGGCCAAACGCCTGCTCCATGATCTGGCGCACCATCGCGTGGCTGGGATCGTTGCCGTCGAACTTCGAACAGATCAGCCGCACGAAATCATATTGCACCTCGATGCCGGCTTCGGTGAGCTGGTGCAGCACCTGGTCCATCATCGACAGAAACTGGACGGTGGAGCAGAAATCCGGCGTCGTCGCGGCCAGCGGCACCAGCAATGCGTTCGCCGCCTGCATCACCGCCAGGCTGATCGTGCCCAGCGCGGGCGGGGGATCGAGGATCACCACGTCATAGTCGCGCGCGAGGTCGCTCAGGCCCGCCTTCAGCTTGCGAAACCGCGTGGCGAGGATCGATCCGCCATCGGCACCGGCCGCGGCCAGTTCATATTCGACGTCGAACAGTTCCAGGTTGGAGGGGATCAGATCGACATTCGGCCAGGGCGTCTTCTTCACTGCATAGAGCAGGTCGGCCTGGGTGGGATCGATCGAGAGATAGGGATATAGCGTCTCTTCGCGGGTGATGTTGAAATGCGGATTGAAGCCGAACAGCGTCGTCGTCGTCGCCTGGCTGTCGCAATCGACGACGAGCACGCGATAGCCCTGCACCGCGAAATAATGGGCGAGATGGGTGGTGACGGTGGATTTGCCGACGCCGCCCTTGAAGTTCTGCACCGCGATGATCGCCGGCACGTCGAGGGGGGCGCGGGCAGGGGAGGCGCCCAGCACGCGGCGCATGTTGAGCAGCTCCTCCACCGTATAGCCCGGCCGCCGGCCATTTTCGCTCGGCGGGGGCGGGGGCAGGCGGCCATCGTCTTCCGCCATGCGGATGCGATTGGTGGAGCAGCCGAGCAGCTGCGCCGCCTCGGCGATGCCGAAACGGACATGGAGGCCCTTGCGGCTTTCGGGTAGGAAGGCCTTGCGACGCAGCCGTTCGATCATTCGTTCGCCGGCGTCCGCCAGTTCGCCGATCCGCTCGATGTCTGAATGCATAGCTGATTTCGTCCCGGCGATTGAATGAGTGTTGCGCAGCATATGCCGCATTTGCTTCAAATCGGCAAGGTTTGCTACTTCCGGCTGCAACAGCCGGCGTGGCTTGTCGTCGGAACAGCAGCGGACTATATTCGGTCCGTTATCAGTCCTGCGGAGAGCGCATGCGCTACAGCGAGCAAGTGAAGCCGGTCAGCTATCTCAAGGCCCATGCCGCAGACGTACTGCGCGGGCTGGCGGAGGGCGGCGCGCCGCTGGTCATCACCCAGAATGGCGAGGCGCGCGCGGTGCTGCAGGATGTCGCCAGCTATCAGGCGACGCAGGAGACGCTGGCGCTGCTCAAGCTGCTCGCGCTCGGCACGCGCGACGTGGAAGCGGGTCGGGTCACGCCGGCGCGCGAGGCCATCGCACGGCTACGCGCCGGGAAGGGCAAGGGCGCCACCGCGGAATGAGCGGCGGCTACACGGTATTCCTCACCGCCGGCGCCGAAGCCGATCTGGCCGATATCCATGGCTGGATCGCCGCGCATCGCTCGCCCGAACAGGCCGATGCGTTTCTGGAGGCGATGCTGGCCAAGGTGGAGAGCCTCGAATCCTTCCCCGATCGCGGCAGCGTGCCGGCCGAATTGGACGCGATCGGCATCCGCGACTTTCGCCAGCTGGTCGCGCCGCCCTATCGGCTGCTCTACCGGGTGATCGTCGACCATGTCTTCGTGCTGCTGATCGCCGATGGCCGCCGCGATTTCCAGGCGCTGCTCGAACGACGGCTGCTGTCCGCCTGAGCGATCAGCGTCGGCGCAGCATGCGGGTGAGCGTCAGCTGGATCGAAAGGGCATGGTCCATCTGCGCGCGCGCCGTGCCGCGGGCGAGGCGGAACTGGTTCAGATAGCCGATCTCGGCACGCACGATCTTGCCGATCGGCACGGCCAGCCCGGCGATGTTGCGCATCCGCTCATAGCCGCGCCGCTGGCCCCATTCCGTGCTGTTGGGCAGGTAGAAGCTCTCATGGCTGGCGAACAGCGCCACGCCGCGCCCGCCGACCGGGTGGTTGTAACGCAGCAGCGGGCGCAGGCGGAATCCGATTTCCGGCCCGCGCGGATCGAAGCGCTCGTCCACGCGCAGGCGGAAGGCGAAGCGCCCCAACGATCCGGTCAGCTGCTGGCGGACGCGTTCCTCGTCGGCGGCGGTATTGTTGTTATGGGTGCCGACCTGCCGGAAGCCCATGCCCAGCTCCAGATTCCCGACGAGCCGCACGCTGAGCAGCCCGCCGAACTCGGTCTGGTACAGGCCGCCCGGACGATCGCCGAATCGGGCGATCTGCTCGACGGTGAAGCGCACGTCCTCGCTCAGCGGCGTGGTGGCGTTGAGCTGCAGCCACAGCTGCTGATCTTCCTGCTGCGCCCGCGCCGGCGCAGCGAACAGAAGCGTGACCAGAGCCAGCAGGAGCGCCGACGGGAACGGGAAAGACAGGATGATCGGGCTTTCGTGCTTGCCGCCATGCGCTATAACGCGTGGCGGACGCTTGACTGACGGCATAATTCTGACACTAGCCCCGCGCCGCCCGGGCGCAAGTTTTTGCCGTTCCGATGCGAAACATTGCCCTTTCCGCACCCCCGCCCCAGGAGCCGCTCCATTCGCCAGATTGCCGCCCTGCCGTACCGCACCGAAGGCACCGGGATCGATGCGCCCGTGCGCATCCTGCTCGTCACCTCGCGTGACAGCGGGCGCTGGGTGATTCCCAAGGGCAATCCGATGCAGAACATGCCGGCGCATCAGGCCGCCGAGCTGGAGGCGAAGGAGGAAGCCGGCGTGCAGGGGCTCGTCTGCCCGACACCGCTGGGCTCCTATCGCTATCGCAAGCGGCGGCGCAACGGCGCGGCGCTGATGATCGACGTCGACGTGTTTCCGCTCTCCGTCAGCACCGAGCTTCCCGCGTGGAAGGAGCAGTCGCAGCGCGAGCGGCGCTGGTTCAGCCTGACCGACGCCGCCCAGGCCGTCGACGAGCCGGACCTGCGCGATCTGATCCGGTCCTTCGGCCTATCCGAATTCAAGGCTGCAACCCAACGCACCGGCATTCTCGCTGCCGTTGCCGACACATCAAGAGTGAGGTCCATGTTCGCTTGGTTCCAGCGGCTTCTGCCGAAGACGGGCAATTTCTTCGAACTGTTCGAAGCGCATGCGCTGACGGTGGCCGCCGGCGCCGACGCGCTGGCCCGGCTGATGCAGGACGGCAGCCGCGACCATATCCGCGAGGTGATCGAGCGCGAGCACGACGCCGATGAAATCATCCGCGAACTGCTGCGCACGGTGCGCGAAACCTTCCTGACGCCGTTCGATCGCGGTGCGATCACCTCGCTGATCGGATCGATGGACGATGCGATCGACGAAATGCAGGCGGCGGTGCAGGCGATCGACCTGTACGAAGTCACCAGCTTCGAGCAGGAAATGAAGGACATGGTGGCGATCATCGTCGATGCCGCGCGGCTGGTGGGCGAAGCGATGCCGCTGCTGCGCGACGTCGGCCGCAACGGCAAGCGGCTGCACGAGCTGACCGAACGGCTGGTGCGAATCGAAAGCCATGCCGACGAGATCCACCGCGACGGGCTGAAGCGCGCCTTCATGCAGCTGGGGCCGACCAAGACGCTCGAATTCTCCGTCCAGCGCGAGGTGTACAAGCATCTCGAGCGGATCGTCGACGCGTTCGAGGATGTCGCGAACGAGATCGACGGCATCGTGATCGACCACGCCTGATCCGCGGCGACCATGCACGAACTCGCTCTCCCGCTGCTGATCGCGCTCATCCTGGTCGCGCTCGCCTTTGATTTCCTGAACGGCCTGCACGATGCCGCCAACTCGATCGCCACGGTGGTGGCCACGCGGCTGTTGAAGCCGGTGCACGCCGTCGCCTTCGCCGCGGTGTTCAACTTCGCAGCCTATTTCTTGACGATAACCTTCCCCAGCCTCCACAAAGTAGCCGACACCATCGGGCAGGGGCTGATCGACAAGAATCTGGTGACGCCCGCGGTGGTGTTCGGCGCGCTGGTGGGTGCGATGTTCTGGAACGTCGTTACCTGGATGAAGGGCATTCCTTCGTCCTCCAGCCATGCGCTGGTTGGGGGTATGATCGGGTCGGGCGTGGCCCATGCGGGCCTCACCGGCGTGAAATGGACCGGGCTGAACAAGACGCTGATCGCGATCGTGCTCTCCCCCACCATCGGCATGATCCTGGCGATGCTAGTGATGCTGCTGACCAGCTGGCTCTTCATGCGCGCCACGTCGCGCACCGCCGAACGTAGCTTTCGCGCGCTGCACCTCGTCTCCTCGGGCGCCTATTCGTTGAGCCATGGCCTCAACGATGCGCAGAAGACGATGGGGATCATTACGGTGCTGCTCTATTCCACCGGCTATCTGCGGGGGGAATTCGTCGTGCCGCACTGGGTGGCGATTTCCTGCTACGTCGCGATCGCGCTGGGCACGCTCTCGGGCGGCTGGAAGATCATCGAGACAATGGGGTCGCGGATCACCAAGCTGTCGCAGCACCAGGGGTTCAGCGCGTCGATGGCCGGATCAATCGTGCTGTTCACGGCATCATGGCTGGGCATTCCGGTTTCGACCACCCACACCATCACGGGGGCGGTGATCGGGGCGGGCACCGCGCGGCGAGCATCGGCGGTGCGCTGGGGCGTGGCCGGCAATGTGATTACTGCCTGGGTGATTACCATCCCCGCTTCCGCTGCCGTTGGCGCATTGTTTTATCTGCTCACTCGCCTTTTCTGATCGCTGGGGTCGGCCAGGACGGGCATTGATCGCACTTATGGTGCATCGCATCGTGAATGCTGCAGCGCGCAAAGAAACGTTACTTGCTGTAAATCAGCGATTTGCACGGTGATCCTATAGTCTTCCTGACGCAAAGAGGAGACGAGGTCGCCATGGGAAACGACGATGATCGCACCGTTCTGGAGCGCCTGCGAAGCTCGGTCGCGCTGCTGCTGTTCGGCCTGGGAACACTGGCCTTTCTGATCGCGATCGACCGGCCGGAATGGTTCCATCTGCGCCCGGCCAGCGGCACGGCGGCGGCGATGTCGCATGCCGCGTCCAGCGTTGCGGACGCGGCAGGCGATCGATCCTGACGGGGAGCCGATCTGCGACTGGCGCGTAATGACCTGCCATGATCGTTACACCCGCACCCCGCCTGAAGCAGGTCATCACCGAGATCTGGAAGCCGCTTGCGCTTCTGTTCGTCTGGGACGTGATCGTCACCGTCACCTATTTCACCGTGCCGTTCCGCGCGCCGTCGCTGCCACTGACGCTGTTCGGATCGGTGCTGGCGCTGTTCCTCGGCTTTCGCAGCAACTCCGCCTATCAGCGCTGGTGGGAGGGGCGCAGCCTGTGGGGGCTGATGATCAACGCCAGCCGTAACCTGGCGCGTCAGGCGCGCAACTATCTGCCCGATGACGGCGGGCGCGACCTAAAGCGCACTATCGTGCTACGCCAGATCGCCTATGTGAACGCGCTGCGCTGTCAGCTGCGCCGCCAGCCTGCTGACGACGAGGTGCTGCGCTTCCTCTCGCGCGGGGAGGCGGATTTCGCGCTAGCCCGGGTCAATATCGCCAACGGCATTGTCGACGGCACCGGGCGCCGGATCGAGATTGCCCGGTCCAATGGCTGGATCGACACCATCCAGCAGGCATCGATGGAAAGCGTGCTGATCGACATCGCCAATGCGCAAGGCGGCATGGAGCGGCTCAAGAACACGCCGTTGCCAGTGCAATATCGTTTCGTGCCGACCGTGTTCACGCACCTGTTCTGCGTCTTGCTGCCGATCGGCCTAGTCGAAACGCTGGGCGTTGCGACGCCGCTGGGTTCTACGTTGGCCGGGCTGATGTTCCTCGCGGTGCTGGCGATTGGCGACGATCTGGTCGATCCCTTCGCCAATGCCGTGCACGACCTGCCGCTGTGTTCGATGTGCCGGACGATCGAGATCGACCTGCTCCAGGCGATCGGCGACGCTCCACCCGAACCGCTGAAGCCGGATTCACGCGGCGTGCTGTGGTAAAAGGATCACCGCGCGTATAGCGACGATCGAAAGATCACCGACTGCTGGCTGGCTGTACAAGCCACGCCGTCCTCCGGGCGATAGCTGGCGGCGAAGCGGAAGCCGTGGCTCATTTTCATCCCTGCATCGTCGAACACGAAAGCGGGATAGGCGACGACGATGTGCGGTTTGATTGTCTTGCCGTCGGTCGAGACGTCGAATTCGGACCGCAGCCAGCCTTCGAAGCCCATCGCCAACGCTTCTGTGGGATAAGCGGCGTTGACATTGCCCGAACTGCGCATTGCTGGTTTTAGCCCCAAAAAGGCGCATTGGCGGCTGGTGAGCCCGGTCTTCTGGAACATGGCCTGCGCCGTGGCGAGATCGCCCCGCTTGGCGGCCATGTTGGCCTGTTGCAGCAGCGCCGCAACTTTCACGGGACGCGTCGACGGGAGATCCGAAGCCGTCGTCACCGCCGTCAGCAGCGCGGCATCGGCCGCCACCCTGGTCGCAGGCTGCCGCCGATAGGCCATGGCGCCGATTGCCAGCCGCGGCGGGGCGTGTAGTCTACCGCCTAACCGATTGATCCGGAGACTCTCTTTGAAACTTAAGCACATCCTTCTCGTCACCACGCTGGCCGCCGCAGTGGCGGCCGTCCCCGCATTCAGCCGCGGACCGGAACAGGCCAGCACGGTCAGCGTGCAGGCCGCCAGCTACGGCAGCTGGGGCTTCGACATTGCCGGCATGGACCGCAGCGTGAAGCCGGGCGACGACTGGTTCCGCTTCGTCAACGGCAGCTGGGCGGCCAAGACGATGATTCCCGCCGATCGCTCCTCCTATGGCGCCTTTGCGGTGCTGCGCGACCTTTCGGAGGCGCGGCTGCGCAGCCTGATCTCGGGCTACAGCGCCGACGACACCGCCCATCCGGACCGGCGCAAGGCTGCCTTGCTCTATGGCGGGTTCATGGACGAAGCGGCGATCGAGAAGGCGGATGCCCAGCCGCTACTCGAACGGCTCCGCCCGATCCAGGCGGCGGGCAGCAAGGCGGACATCGCGCGGCTGATGGGCTCGACGATGGGCGGGTTCGGCGCCAGCTTCTTCGGGCCCGGTGTGAGCGACGATGCCAAGCAGCCCGATGTTTACGCACTGTACCTGCGCCAGTCCGGCCTCGGTCTCGGCGACCGCGAGCTGTATCTGGATGCCAGGTATCGCCCGCAGCTGGAGCGTTACCAGCAATATGCCGCGCAGCTGCTCGGCATGGCCGGCTGGCCCGATGCGGAGGCAGCCGCGGCCAAGCTGGTGGCAATGGAAACCCGCATCGCGCAGGCGCACTGGACACGTGCCCAAAGTCGCGATCGCGACAAGACCTACAACCCCGTCAGCTTGGCCGAGTTGAAAGCGCAAGCACCCGGCTTCGCCTGGGATCCGTTCTGGCAGGCCGCCGGTCTCGACAAGGCGGACCGCGTGATCGTCGCGCAGAACAGCGCAGTGCCGAAGATCGCCCAGGTTTTCGCCGATACCGATCTGGAGACGCTGAAGGCATGGGAGGCCTTCCGCACCGCTGACGATATGGCGCCGCTGCTGTCGAAGCGGTTCGCCGATGCGCAGTTCGATTTCCGCTCGCGTTTCCTGAATGGTCAGCCGCAGCAGCGCGAGCGCTGGAAACGGGGCGTGGCGTTCACCGAACGCGCGATCGGCGAAGGCATTGGTCGCGACTATGTCGCGCTTTACTTTCCGCCGGAGAGCAAGGCGAAGATGGATGTGCTGGTCGCAAACCTGCGCGTCGCGTTGGCCGGCCGCATCCGCAACCTTGCCTGGATGAGCCCGGCAACCAAGGAGCAGGCGCTGGCCAAGCTGCAGGGCTTCAACGTCAAGGTCGGCTACCCCAGCAAGTGGCGTGACTATAGCGCGCTGGAAGTGCGGCCGGGTGATGTCGTCGGCAATGCCGAAAGGGCGGGCAAGTTCGAATGGGACTATCGCCGCAATCGGCTGGGCGGGCCGGTCGACAAAGCCGAGTGGGGCATGACGCCGCAGACGGTCAACGCCTATTACAACTCGGTGAAGAACGAGATCGTTTTCCCCGCCGCGATCCTGCAGCCGCCGTTCTTCGATCCCAAGGCCGATGATGCGATCAACTATGGGGGCATCGGGGGGGTGATCGGGCACGAGATCAGCCACGGCTTCGACGATCAGGGCCGCAAGTCCGACGGAAACGGCGTGCTGCGCGACTGGTGGACCGCCGAGGATGCTGCCAAGTTCGAGGCACAGGCGGTGCGCCTCGGCGCACAGTACGAAGCCTATACGTTTGAAGGATTGCCCGGCGTGCACATCAACGGGCGTGCATCAATGGGCGAGAATATCGGCGATCTCGGCGGTGTGCTGATCGCGCTCGATGCCTATCACGCCTCGCTGGGCGGCAAGCAGGCGCGGGTGATCGACGGCTTCACCGGTGACCAGCGCTTCTTCCTCGGTTGGGGCCAGGTATGGCGCACGTTGTTCCGGACCGAGGCGCTGCGCCAGCAGCTGGTGAGCGATCCGCATTCGCCCGGGCAGGTGCGGGCGGTGAATCCGCTGCGCAACGTCGATGCCTGGTATGCGGCGTGGAAGATCGATCCGGACCAGAAGCAATATCTGGCTCCCTCGGAACGCGTGCGAATCTGGTGAGCGCCGGGCACGGCCGGGGCAGCCCGGCCGTCGCACCGTTCGGCTTCTCGGTTCGCGGCGAATGGATCCAGTTTCAGCTGCGCAAGGGCTGGCAATTCCCTCACGACAGGCTTATGTACCGGTCGTTATGAAAATTCCAACCTGTGCCGCGTCCAAGGGCCGCCCCCGGGAGTTCGACGTCGATCAGGCGTTGACAGCCGCGCTCCGCGTATTCTGGAGCAAGGGGTATGAAGGTGCGTCCCTGACCGATCTCACCGAGGCGATGGGCATCACCCGCCCCAGTCTCTACGCCGCGTTCGGAAACAAGGAATCCTTGTTCTGCAAAACGCTGGATCTCTATGAGCGCGAAAAGCTCTGCTATATCGGCCGTGCGCTTGAAGCGCCGACGGCGCGCGGGGTAGCGGAAGCATTGCTGCGCGGGGCGCTGGAACGTCAGCGCGACCCCGGCGATCCCCGCGGCTGCATGGGAGTGATCAATTCGGTCGCCTGCGGGGTCGAGGCCGAATCGATTCGCGAGGAAGTGCTGAAACGCGGCGAATCGGCCAAGCAAGCAATCACCGCGCGATTCGAGCGGGCTCGTCAGGAAGGCGATCTGCCGCCCCATGCCGATCCGGAGGGGCTGACCTCTTATGTGATCGCACTGGTGCAGGGCATCGCGCTTCAGGGCGGTTCTGGCGCGAGTTGCGCCGATCTGGAGCGCCTGGTGCAGACCAGCCTGACAATGTGGCCGACCCGAGAACCTGCAGAATAACGAAGACTAAACAAAATCTTTTGCAAAAAATACCGGCCGGTATAAAAAGGCGGTTGACGCAGCGCAGCGCGATTTATATACCAATGAGTATAGAAGTCGGGTCGCAGCCATAGGGGCGCGGGGCTCGCGACGGAGAAGCGGTCATGCGCCAGCTTTGCACGCATCAATCGGGGTGAGCCCTAGGCTCCCATATTTCATTAGCACGTAACGGCGGCGCCGGCTTTCGGCCGGGCGCTCCGGCACTTTCGCGCAACCGGACGGGGCGATCCTTTCGCCGCGATCGCCCCTGCGCGTCCAGGCAACACCATGTCGGCACCCGCGCCCCTTAGGGTCGGCGGGAAGGGCGGAGCCTTGCTCGCGGCCGGCGCAACCGAGGGAGAAGCATCATGGCATATCTCGATCTGACCGACATGGCCGGCAATGCCGCCGCGCTGCCCCAGCTGCTCATGCCGCGCGAGGAAACCCGGCTGAGCGCGCTCGAATGGCAGGTGGTCGCCATCGCCCAGCGCGACCGGCTGTCGTCACTGGAGGCGCCGGGCCGCCTTTCGATCGCACTCGGCATCCTGTTCGGCGGCGATCGGGGCAATCCGCGGCTTGCCGATCCCAAGCTGGAGGCGCTGCGGCGCATCGCCGTGATCGCCTGGCACCGCGGCTTCCGCGTGCCCCAGTCCGAAATCCAGCGCTTCCACGAGGCGGGCTACACGCCCGGCCAGCTGGAAACGCTGCTCACCAGCATCGGCCGCGGCCGCGCGGCCCTGAATCAGGGGAATCATCATGAACATGCATACGCCCATTGAGGGCGAAACGGGGGTGCGTGGGGCACCCAGACGCCTGCGGACCTGGCAGAAGGCGGCGCTGGTCGTCGTACCAGTTGGCGCAGTCGCGGCCGGTTTCGCCCTGAGCGGACGGCAGGCGCCCGCCATCGCCGCACCCTCGGCACCCGTCGTCACCGTCGCCAGTCCGCTGGCGCGCGAAGTGAACGAATGGGACGAATATGTCGGCCGCTTCGAGGCGAGCCGCAGCGTCGAAGTGCGGCCGCGTGTCTCGGGTGCCGTCACGGCGATTCATTTCAAGGACGGCGCCGTGGTGAAGCAGGGCCAGCTCCTCTTTACCATCGATCCGCGTCCGTTCACCGCCGCGCTGGCCGAGGCCAGGGCGGGACTTGCGAGCGCGCAGAGCGATCTGGCGCTTGCCCGCTCCGACCTGGACCGCGCCCAGCGCCTGGTGAGTGTCGAAGCGGTATCGAAGAGCGATGTCGAGCGGCTGCAGGCGCGGGTCCGCGCCTCCACGGCAGCTGTCGCCGCGGCGGAGGCACGCGTCCGAGCCCGCGCGCTCGACGTGGAATTTACCCAGGTGCGTGCGCCGATTGCGGGTCGCATCTCCGATCGCCGGATCGATCCGGGCAATCTGGTCGCTGCCGGCGAAGGGCAGGGGGGTACGCTCCTCACAACGATCAATGCGCTCGATCCGATCTATTTCACCTTTGACGGTTCCGAGGCGCTGTTCCTGAAGGCCAAGCGCGCGGCAGGATCGGCGGCAAATCCGGTCGAGATCCGGCTGCAGGATGAAGGCGCGTATCGCTGGAAGGGGCATATCGACTTTACCGACAACGGGCTTGACCCCCGTTCCGGCACGATCCGCGGCCGTGCCGTGCTTCCCAACCCTGATCTGTTCCTGACGCCTGGTATGTTCGGCAACATGCGCCTGGCCGCCGGCGGCAAGGTGCAGGCGCTGCTCGTGCCCGATGCCGCGATCCAGACCGATCAGGCACGAAAGCTGGTACTGACCGTCAACGCTGACGGCACGGTGGTGCCCAAACCGGTGGTGCTCGGCCCCGTCGTCGACGGGCTGCGCATCGTCCGCTCCGGACTGGCTCGCCAGGACAAGGTGGTGATCGCCGGCACGCAGATGGCGCAGCCCGGCGGCAAGGTGCAGCCGCGCGCCGGCACCATCGCGCCCGCCGCCACACCTGACGCGCCAATCGTATCCGCTCCGGTCACGGGCCAGGCAACCTTCGCCCGCTGACCGAACTGCCGCCGGGGTCCACCCCTACAACCCGGCGGCAGGTAGTTTTCCGTGCGCCCCGCCCGCGTGATCGCACGTGGGCGCGGGTTCGCGCGTCCGCTCGCAAAAGGAGAAGGCCATGCGCCTCTCACGCTTCTTCATCACCCGCCCGATCTTCGCGGCGGTGATCGCGATCCTCATCACGATCATGGGCGGCATCGCTTATTTCGCGCTGCCCGTCTCGCAATATCCGGATATCGTGCCGCCCACCGTTACGGTGACGGCCAGCTATCCTGGCGCCTCGGCCGAAACCGTGGCGGAAACCGTCGCCGCGCCGATCGAGCAGGAAATCAACGGCGTGGACGACATGCTTTACCAGTCGTCGCAATCGACCGGCGACGGCAATGTGACCATCACCGTCACCTTCAAGTCCGGCACCAACCTGGATGCCGCGCAGGTGCTGGTGCAGAACCGCGTCGCGGTCGCAATCCCGCGCCTGCCCGAGGAAGTGCAGCGCCTGGGTGTCGTCACGCGCAAGACCAGCCCTGACTTCCTGATGGTCGTCAACCTGATATCGCCGGATAACTCGATCGACCGCGATTACATTTCTAACTATGCGCTCACCCAGGTGAAGGACCGCCTTGCGCGGCTCGAGGGCGTGGGCGACGTGCGCATGTTCGGCGCGCGCGACTATGCGATGCGGGTGTGGATCGATCCCGGTCGTGCCGCCGCGCTGAACCTCACCGCGGGCGACATCGTCCAGGCGCTGCGCGGGCAGAACATCCAGGTAGCGGCGGGCTCGCTGGGCCAGCCTGGCTCGAATCCGAGCGGCAACGCCTTCCAGCTCAACGTCGAGACGCAGGGCCGCCTGAAGACTCCGGCCGAATTTGGCCGCGTCGTCATCCGCACCGATGGCGAGGGCCGCCAGGTGCGGGTAAGCGACGTCGCGCGCGTCGAGCTCGGTGCCGCCGACTATTCCTCCAACACGTATCTCTCGAACAAGCCAACCGTGATCCTGGCCGCCTTCCAGCGCCCAGGCTCGAACGCGCTCGCCGCAGCGCAGCGCATCGAAGCGGAGATGGAGGCGATTTCGAAGACCTTCCCCAAAGGCCTCGAATATCGCGTGATCTACAACCCCACCGAGTTCATCGCCCAGTCGATCGACGCGGTGTACCATACCCTCGGCGAAGCGGTGATTCTCGTCGTCCTGGTCGTGATCGTTTTCCTTCAGAAGTGGCGGGCGGCGATCATCCCGGTGGTGGCGATCCCGGTCTCGCTGATCGGCACCATGGCGGTGCTCCTCCCGCTCGGCTATTCGCTCAACAACCTGTCGCTGTTCGGGCTGGTGCTCGCCATCGGCATCGTCGTCGACGACGCGATCGTCGTGGTTGAGAATGTCGAGCGCAACTTGAGCCAAGGCATGACGCCGCTCCAGGCCGCGCGCACCTCGATGGATGAAGTGTCGGGCGCGCTGGTCGCGATCGTGCTGGTGCTGCTGGCGGTGTTCCTTCCGACCCTGTTCCTCAACGGTCTGTCCGGCGCCTTCTACAAGCAGTTCGCGGTTACGATCTCGGTCGCTACCGCCATCTCGCTGCTCGTGTCGCTCACGCTCTCGCCGGCGCTCGCCGCGCTGCTGCTCACGCAGCATGAGGGCGAGGCGAAGGGCAGGATCGGGCGCCTGTTCGGCCGAGCCGCCAACGGCTTCAACCGCGGGTTCGAGCGGATGAGCAACGGCTATGCCCGCCTTACTCACAAGCTGGTGGTGCGGCCGGTTCGGATGATGATCGTCTATGCGGGTCTCATCGCAGCCACCGTAGCGACTTTCTGGGTGACACCGGTTGGGTTCATCCCGGCACAGGACCAGGGCTATTTCCTTACCGTCATCCAGCTGCCGCCGGGCTCGTCGCTCGAGCGCACCGATGAAGTGATGCGTAAGGTCGTTGCGCGCATCCTGCCGATCCCGGGCGTTAAGGGATCGGTGATGCTCGCGGGCTTTGACGGCCCGTCGCAGACGCTCGCGCCGAACAGCGCCGCCGCCTATGTGCCGCTGCAGAGCTTCGAAGAGCGCCAGAAGCTCGGCGTTAACATTCAGGGCATCATGGCCGAGGCGCGCAAGCGCACTGCCGACATAAACGAGGCAATGCTTCTGGTGGTGCCGCCGCCGCTCATCCAGGGAATCGGTTCGGCCGGCGGCTATCGCCTGATGGTGCAGGACCGTGCCGAGCATGGCTATGGCGCACTGGGCCAGACCGCCCTCGGCCTGATCGGCCAGGCGAACCAGACGCCGGGCCTCACTCAGGTCTATACCTTCTTCAACACCGCCACCCCGCGCGTGTTCGCCGATATCGATCGCCGCAAGGCCGAGATGCTGGGTGTGCCGCCGGAACGGGTGTTCGAAGCGTTGAGCGTCTATCTGGGTTCGGCTTTCGTCAACGACTTCAACATGCTCGGGCGCACCTATCGCGTGACGGCGCAGGCCGACGCGCCCTTCCGGGCGACCGAGGCGGACATCGCCAATCTGAAGACGCGATCGGACAGCGGCGCGATGGTGCCGATCGGATCGGTCGCGACCTTCGAGAACAAGACCGGGCCGTACCGCGTCACGCGCTACAATCTGTTCCCGGCGGTGGAAGTCGATGGCGATACTGCCCCCGGCTACAGCTCGGG
The DNA here is from genome assembly GCF_000282895.1 of Sphingomonas sp. ATCC 31555. Lineage (GTDB taxonomy): Bacteria > Pseudomonadota > Alphaproteobacteria > Sphingomonadales > Sphingomonadaceae > Sphingomonas. Next base: position 15,729 of record NZ_ALBQ01000013.1, on the reverse strand, counting down.
CGCCTCGCTCGACGCGATGGAGAAGCTCGCCGCAGAGCTGCCCGCCGGCTATGCAGGCGAGTGGACCGGCATCGCCTATCAGCAGAAGATGGCGGGGAGTACGGCAGGCCTGGTGTTTGCGCTGGCGGTGCTGTTCGTCTTCCTGGTGCTGGCAGCGCAATATGAGAGCCTGACGCTGCCGCTGGCGATCATCCTGATCGTGCCGATGTGCCTTTTGGCGGCCATGGCGGGCGTGAACCTGCGCGGCATGGACAACAATGTGCTGACGCAGATCGGGCTGGTCGTGCTGATCGCGCTCGCCGCCAAGAACGCGATCCTCGTGGTCGAGTTCGCCCACCAGGCGGAAGTCCGCGACGGCCTCTCGCCGGTGGAAGCCGCGGTGCGCGCGGCGCAGGACCGGTTGCGGCCGATCCTGATGACCAGCTTCGCCTTCATCCTCGGCGCGGTGCCGCTGCTGATCGCGAGCGGGGCGGGTGCGGAGCTCCGCCAGGCACTGGGCACGGCCGTGTTCTTCGGGATGATGGGCGTCACCGGCTTCGGCCTGCTGTTCACGCCGACCTTCTACGTGGTGTGCCGCGCGCTTGGCGCGCGGCTCGCCCGGCGGCGCGGGGCAGGGGATGCGCATCCGCAGCTTCAGCCGGCCGAGTAAGAACAGGGTGAAAGCCGCCTGTCCCCCCGCCGTCCTCCCAGCCTTCGCGGGTGTGACGGGGAGAGGGAGGGGAGCCTTCCCAAAGCACAGGAGATTTCGCATGCAACGCATGGCTTCGATGATGGCCGCAGTTTCGGCGCTGGCGCTTTCCGCCTGCGCCGCCGGTCCCGACTATACCGCTCCCGCGCGGCCGCAAAGTGCCGCAGGCGCGTTCCTTTCCACCAGCCCGGCGGTAACGATCGCGCCGGTGAAGGGCGATTGGTGGCGGCTCTATAACGACCCGGTGCTCGACCGACTGGTGACCGAGGCGCTGGCGGCGAACACCGATCTGCGCGTCGCGGTCGCCCGGATCGAGCGCGCCCGCGCCAACCTGCGCGGCGCCGATGCCGCACGGCTGCCGCAGGCCCAGGCGCAGGCCGGCGCCAATTACGCCCGCCTGCCGCAGATCCAGCGGCCGGCGGGCATCGCCAGCGAGATGTGGCAGGTCGATGCCGGCCTCAGCGTCTCCTATGAAGCCGATCTGTTCGGCCGGCTGAGCCGCGGCGTCGAAGCGGCGCGCGGCGACGTGGCGGCGGCTGAGGGCGATGCGGACGCGGTGCGCGTGATCGTCGCCGCGGATACTGCGCGCGCCTATGCCGATGCGGTATCCTCGGCCGAGCGGCTGGCGGTGGCCGAGCGGATCGTGGCGCTGCTCGATCAGTCGATCGACCTCACCCAGCGCCGCCGTGCCGTCGGGCTGGCGACTCGGCTCGACGTTGCGCGCATCGCCGCGCTGCGCAACCAGCGCCAGGCGGATGTGCCGGCGCTCGCCGCGCAGCGTGACGCGGCGCTGTTCCGGCTTGCCACGCTGATCGGCAAGACCCCCGCCGAATTGCCAGAAGAGGCGCGGGCGCGCCGCACGACGCTGCGCCTCGACCAGCCGATCCCGGTGGGCGACGGCGCCGCGCTGCTCGCCCGGCGACCCGATGTGCGTGCGGCCGAGCGGCGGCTCGCCGCGTCGACGGCGCGGATTGGGGTGGCGACAGCAGACTTGTATCCGCGCATCTCGCTGGGCGCATCCGGCGGCTCGACCGGCACCGATATTGGCGACGTGTTCGGCGCCGGGCCGCTCCGCTGGATGCTGGGCGGACTGATCAACTGGGCGGTGAATCCGGCACCGGCGCGCGCCCGCATTGCGGGTGCCCGCGCCGATGCCAAGGCCGCGCTCGCCAGCTTCGACGGCACGGTGCTGACCGCGTTGCAGGAAACGGAGACGGCGTTGTCCCGCTACGCCCATGCGCTGGAACGCCGCACCGCGCTGCAAGCGGCGCACCGCGAGGCCGAGGCAGGGGTGCGGATCGCGCGGGCGCGGCAGACCGAGGGTGACATCAACTCGCTCGACCTGCTCGATGCCGAACGCACCTTTGCCGATGCCCAGGCGGCGCTGGCCACGGCCGATGCGGCGATCGCCGAAGTGCAAGTCGACCTGTTCCGCGCGCTCGGCGGCGGCTGGCAGCGGGCTTAATCCTGTCCTCCCCCCTCCCGGCGGGAGAGGAGGGCGGAGCGACGTCGCCTTACCGCTCCACCGAAATCGCTGCCGTACCTTCGGCCCAGACCGGCAGATAGAGCCCCTGGCCGAAGGCGCGGAGCTGCCCGGTGCGCGTGGTGCCCAGCGTCACTCGGATCCGCAGCGGGCCTTCGCGCTTGGCCGCGATCGCGCGATCCACCTTGCCCAGCAGTTCGGCGAAATCCTTTTCGAAATTCTGGGTGAGCGCACCCGCGACAAACGCCGCCACACCCGGTGCGTTGATCAGCTGCAGGATCAGGTCGCCGCCGGTCATGTCAGTGGTGCCGCTGACGGCGAGATCGTGGAATTCCACTTTGCGCGAATTGGCGGTGTTGGCCGGAGTCGCCGTCAGCCAAACGGTGCCGCGGGTGCGCCCGATCCGTCCGGCCGGATCCTCGGCGGTAAACAACAGGCCCACCGCGACGCGGCCGCCCTTGGTGCCATAGATGGTCGCGCGTTCAAACCGGGCGTTGACCGGCCCCACGCCCGGCACCTCGAAGGGGCGGGCCGAACGCTTCACCAGCGCCTTCATCAGCACCGGCTCCAGCTCCGAATAGCTGGCGATCACCGGCAGGAAGAAGGCGAGCTTGCCCGCTTCGCCCTGTAGCTTCTGCATCGGGGGGAGCGGCGTCGGCTTGGGGTCGGCGGGGCGTTCCCCGACGAAGGTTTCGGTCCGCGCGGTAAGGCCCAAGCGCAAGCGCAGGCGATTGCCTTCCAGTTCATAGCCGCCATAGTGGATCTGCTTGGGCGTCACGCGCATCCATACCGGCGGATTGCGGCGGTTGAGCGACAAGGTGGTGAACCCGGCCGCCCAAGCCTGGCCCACCTGCTCGCGGACCTTCAGCTTGCCGAGTTCACGCGGCAGTTCGCGTTCCAGTCGGGCGATGACGGGGGCGAGCTTGCGCTCCGCCTGCTCGGTGAAGTCGATCCGCTGGCCGAGGAAATCGATATGGGGGCTGTCCTGCCAGTCATAACGGATGTCGATCCGCCCTTGCGGGCTCCAGTCAGGGGCGAGACTGAGGTTGACCACCGCATGCGCCATGGCCTGCGCAGTGGCGGTTTCGCGCTTGAGGATGCCGCCGATATCCTCAGCACGCACCACCGCGCGCAGCGGCATGGCGAGCCGGATCGTCTGTCCTTCACCGCCGATCCGCATCGGTCCGCGCGTGACTTCGCCGACGATGCGGCACTTGATCTTCGGCGTCTTCACCGTCGCGATACCCAGGTCGACGCGTTTCGCGGCGACACAGGGCTGATCGGGGGCGTCGATTTCCCACAGTCGGCGCGGCACGGCGCGATCGAGTGCGGCGGCGAGGTTGGCGAGATCTGCCTCCACCGGGACGGTGAGCGTGGAGGTTTCAGGATCGACGACGATCGGGTCGCGCGCGCGGGGAGGGGCGCCACCCTCGTTTTGGGAACAGGCGGCAACGCTCGCCAGCGCCAGCCCCAGGGCAAACGCGGCGCCGCCGCGGACGAGAGGTGGAGTCGACATGCCGCCTGGAATCGCGTCAGCGACAAGATCGTTCCACCTGCGCGACGACAGCTTGGTCAGAACAGGCCGTCGTCGTCCTCATCCTCGTCGGCAGGGGGCGGCGCGTGCGATTCTGCGGCGGTGCCGGGCAGCGCGAAGCGGCGATGCACCTCGCGCTCGCTCGCCATGGTATAGCTGCGTGCCATCTGGCCCAGCATGTCGCGCAGCACCGCCTCCGCGTCCGCTTCGGGTGCGTTGCAAGGGGCGGCGAGCAGCGAAAGCTGCGCCATCACGTTGCGCAGCGCCTCGCCGAACTCGGCTTCGCAATCCACCTGGCTGGTGGTGGTTTCGAGGATGCGGGTGACGGCGGCGGCGTCGGCGCTGAGGCCCGCCATGCCGTTGCGCATCCGCTTGGCGCCATCATGGATGCAGGCGAGCGATGTGGTCAGCGCTTCGGCGGGATCGCCGCCCTGCTCGGCATCGGGGTCGCGCAGCGCGGTAACCGCGGCGACCAGTTCCTCCACCGAGGTGCGGATCGCGCCGGAGATCGTCGCCAGCGTAGTGGCGAAGCCACGAATCTCGGAGGCGACCATCGCCAGCGCCTTGCCCTCGTCGCCCAGCCGGTGGCAGCGCAGATCGGTGTTCCACGCCATCAGGTGCACATCGTGGTTGACGCGGTGCACGTTGCGCAGGCGCCCCGCCAGCCGCTCCGCCGTGTCCGAGGTCGAGCCGCCCAGCTGCTGTGCGCGTATATCGGCTTCGCGCAGGCGCGCGGTGACGCTGCTCACTTCGGCCACGCTTCTTTCCAGCGCGGCGAGGAACTCGCCCTTGTCACCGCCGGTGGGGGCGGCGCGATCGCCTTCCGCCTGGATTTCCAGCAGCGCATTGGCGCTGGGGCCGATGCCGCGCAGGCTTTCCGCCAGACGTCGCGACTCCACCTGGAAGCCATCGATCGTGTCGGCGGCCTGGGCGGCGAGCAGCGCGATCATATGGCCGTTTACCTGCAGCGCCATGAGCTGTTCGGTATCACGCACCTGCTGGCGGAACGCGATCAGTGCGCGCAGCCCTGCTGCGACATGTTCCAGCCGCTGGCGGGTGATGTCGCCGATCTGCATCGCGCCGATCGCGGTAGCCACCTTGGCGCGGATATCGCGGGCGACATCGGCAATGCGCGCCGCACGGGCGGCGTCCTCCGCCTGATGGCGCTGCAGCGCGGCGGCATCGGCGGCGAGCTTGCGCGGCACATGCGGGATCACCTTGGCACATTCATGGGCGAGCTGGCGATCGACGTCGATCAGCGCGGGGATGCTGGCCGTCAGCCGGTCGATCTCCTCCCCGATGCCGCCGATTTCCTGTTCGCCCACTTCCAGCCGCACCGACATGGTGTCGGCGAAATCGGAGAAGCCGTTGCGCCCGGCGGCGGCGACGCGGATGTTGAGCCCGCAAATGCGCAGGAAATCCAGCGTCCGCTTGATCTGCGCGATATAGTGGCGCAGCGGCCGCGCGCCATGGGCGATCCGCTCCAGCCCCTCCTGCCGCGCCGCCTGTACCTGGGGCAGCCGCTCCAGCCGATCCGCAGTGGCGCGCATATTCTCGACCGCGGCATCGGCGGCATCGCGGCCGAGCGCATTGGTGATGGATTCCAGATCCGTCACCAGCTTCTCAACGATCGCATAGGCCTGCGCCAGCGCCTCGCCGGCGGCGACGAAACGCGCATCCAGTCCGCTGGCCACGTGAGATACCGTCGCTTCGATTGCGGCGAGCGAAATCTCAAATTCGGGGGAGGGTTCGGGGGTTCCAGCGGCGTACATGGGCCGTCTCCTTCTCGTCCGCTCAGCGCGCCGTCGCCGCGAGCAACTCGCGGGCGATGTGACTGAGCGGGATGACGCGGTCCGCTGCGCCGCGGGCAATGGCTTCTTTGGGCATGCCGAACACTACGGACGTCGCTTCGTCCTGGGCGAAGGTACGCGCGCCGCCCTGCTGCATTTCGAGCAGGCCGCGGGCGCCGTCGTCGCCCATGCCGGTCATGATGATGCCGACGGCGTTCGATCCCGCCGCGCGTGCCGCCGATCGAAACAGCACGTCGACGGAGGGACGGTGGCGCGAGACCAAGGGTCCCTCGCGCACCGAAACATAGTAGCGCGCGCCCTGGCGCTCCAGCATGGTGTGGCGCAGGCCGCCTGGGGCGATCAGCACATGGCCGCGCATCACCGTGTCGCCGTCCTCGGCCTCCTTCACCGTCACCTGGCACAGGCTGTCGAGCCGCTTGGCGAAGGCGCGGGTGAAGTGTTCCGGCATGTGCTGGACGATGACAATGCCCGGCGCGTTGGCCGGCAGCGCCTCCAGCACTTCGCGCAATGCCTCGGTGCCGCCGGTGGAGGCGCCGATGCACACCACCATTTCGGTTGTCCGGCTCATCGGCTTGCTGCTGGGCGGCGGCAGCACCGCGTCTGCGGTCAGCTTCTTGGCCGGCGCGGCGGCGGGAGCGGAGCCGCCTGGCCGTCCGCGCACCCGCGCCCGCGCCGCGGCCTTGACCACGTCGCGAATCTGCAGATGATGTTCGGTAAGGTGATCGGCCACGCCGACACGCGGCTTCAGGATCACGTCGACCGCGCCGGCCTCCATCGCCTGCAGCAATGTTTCCGAACCTTGTTCGGTGAGCGAGGAGCACATCACCACCGGCAGCGGGCATTGGCTCATCAGCTTGCGCAGGAAGGTGATGCCGTCCATCCGCGGCATCTCGACGTCGAGCGTGATGACATCGGGAAGCTCGTCCTGAATGCGGCGCGCGGCGCTGAACGGATCGGCGGCGGCGCCCATCACCTCGATCTGGGGATCCTCTTCCAGGATCGCCGCCATGGTCTGGCGCACGCTGGCGGAATCGTCGACGATCAGCACGCGGATCTTGCTGCCCTTCATCCCCGGCTCCGCTGGAACACGGTGTTTGCCACCTGATCGAGCGGCAGGCCGAGCCCGGTGATCGATTCCGAATGGCCGAGGAACAGATAGCCGCCCGGCTCCAGGCAGTCGAACAGCTGCGACACAACTTTGCGCTGAGTTTCCTTGTCGAAATAGATCAGCACGTTGCGGCAAAAGATCAGGTGCATCGCCTGGCCGACCGGGTAGCGATCGTCCATCAGGTTCAGCCGCGCAAAGCCGATCGCGCTGCGCAGGCGCGGCACCATTCGCACGTCGCGCCGGCTGGTGTCGTTCGGCACCATCACATATTTGCGCCGCATCGCCGACGGCACCGGATCCATCAGTTCGGCCGGATAGATGCCCATGCGCGCAGTGTGCAGCACCTCGGTATCGAGATCGGTGGCGAGGATGCCGAAATCAGGGCCGCCCTGCCGTTCGGCATAATCGTCGAGCACCATCGCGATCGTATAGGGCTCGGGGCCTGTCGAGCAGGCCGCGCTCCAGGTGCGCAGCTTCGATACGCCGCGTGCCGCCAACTGCGGCAGCGCATGCTGCACCAGATAGTCGAAATGCGCCGGTTCGCGGAAAAAGTCGGTCTTGTTGGTGGTGACGGCATTGATCAGGTGCAGGCTTTCCCGCGCCAGATTGTCCCCGGCGAACAGGAAGTCGCAATAGGCGTCGAGCGTTTCCATCCCCACGGCGCGCAGCCGGCGTCGCAACCGGCCCTCAAGCATCGTCTTCTTGCTGTCGGGCATCTTGATGCCCGAATAGTCATAGATATAGCTCGCCAGCCGCGCGAAGTTGCGCTTGGCCATGGTGTCGAGGCCGGGTGGCGGCGGTGGGGAGCGTTCGAGCGCTACGGCGGACAAGGGCTACTCCGTGGGGCAGGAAGGGCGCGGCGCGCTCACGCGGCTACGGCGCTGGGATGCTGAAGCGCGCCTGCTTCCTCTGCGGAGAAGATGCGGCCCATTTCCACCAGCACGACAAAGCCCTCCTCGCGCTTCACCACCCCGGCGATATAGTCGGACGGCCAGCGCACCCCGATATCCGGCGCGCTGCCCAGCTGATCGGTGCGCACGCTGCACACTTCCAGCACGCGATCGACTACCAGGCCCAGCATCAGCACGCGATCGGCGACCGGCACGTCGACCACCAGGATGCGCGTGCTGGGCGTCGGCGCAACCGGCGGCAGGCCTAGCCGCATGCGGAAGTCGATCGTCGTCACGCCCTGACCGCGCATGTCGGTCAGGCCAAGCAGATAGTCCGGGCCGTTGGGGATGCGGAAGGTTTCGCGATAGTCGAGGATCTCGCGCACCAGCGTCACCGGCACGGCGAAGATTTCCGCGCCCAGGCCGAAGGTGACGACCTGGATTTCGCTGGCGTTGCTCATGCTGCTGCTGCTCCGAAGGCGTCGTCCTGCTCGTCGGGACCGCCACTGGTGAGATCCAGGGCGAAGCCGTGCACCCGCGCCTGCTGATCCGCGACGCTGCCGGCGCGCGGCTTGGCGGCCGATCGGGCGGCCGGCTTGGCCGCCGGTTTGGCAGCGGACGCGCGCGGTGCCGCCGCGCGGGCGATGCCGGATTGGGGACGCCGCGCCTGCTCGACCTTGAAATAGGCGATGCTGTTCTGCAGTTCCTCGGCCTGGGCGGCGAGTTCCTCGGACGTAGCGCTGATCTGCTCGGACGCACCGGCATTCTGCTGGGTCACCTGGTCGAGCTGCTGGATGGCCTCGTTGATCTGGGCGGCGCCGATGTCCTGCTCGCGGCAGGCGGCGCTGATCTCGGAGACCAGCTCGGCGGTGCGGCGGATGTCCGGCACCAGGCGGTTGAGCATGTCGCCGGCTTCTGCGGCGGCCTTCACCGTCTCGGACGAAACCGAGCTGATCTCGGCGGCGGCACCCTGGCTGCGCTCGGCAAGCTTGCGCACTTCGGAAGCAACCACTGCAAAGCCGCGGCCATGTTCGCCGGCGCGCGCCGCCTCCACCGCCGCGTTGAGCGCGAGCAGATCGGTCTGGCGGGCGATTTCCTGGACGATGCCGATCTTCTCCGCGATCGTCTGCATCGCGCCCACCGCCTTGTTCACCGCAACGCCGCTGACTTCGGCATCCTTGGCGGACTGGCGGGCGATCTTCTCGGTCTGGGCGGCGTTATCGGAGTTCTGCTTGATGTTGGCGGCCATCTGCTCCATCGATGCGGAGGCTTCTTCCGCCGCCGCGGCCTGTTCGGTCGCGCCCTGCGAAACCTGCTCCGAGCTCGACGAAAGCTGCTGGCTGCCGGAAGAGACATTCTCCGCCGCCGCTGTCGCATCGCCGATCACGCCGCGCAGGCGATCGACCATCGCGTTCACGGTCTCCACCAGATCCTTGATCTCGTCGTTGCTGCTCACCTGCACCCGCTGGTTCAAATCGCCTTCGGCAACGGCGGTGACTGCTACCGAGACGCGGTTCAGGCCGGTCGAGACAATGCGGGCGATCCAGAAGGCGCCGGCGACCGCGATCAACAGGGCGACGGCGGCGATGCTGTACAGCGTCAGCGCGGCGGTGCCGTACAGGCTTTCGGCGTCCGCCCGGGCGTCCGCCATCTGCTGGCGCGACAGGGCGAGCAGCTGCCCGACCAGTTCGCCGATCGCGACCACCTGTTCGCGCGAGCGCGTCATCGACAGCTTCGATGCCTCGACATTGTTGTTGGCCAGCGCCAGCGTGCGGATCTGATCGTTGATCGGCACGAAATCGCTGAACTTGCCTTCGATCTGCGTCCAGAGCGGGCGGCCCTGTTCGGTTGCGCCGGAAACGCCCTTGGCGATCAGCGCCTGCGCTTCGGCGCGCGCCTTCATCATGTCGGCATCGAATTTGCGCGTCGATTCCAGATCCTCAGTCATCGCCATGTTCTTTTCCTGGCGGACGACATAGCTGAGGCGGGAATCGATGTTCTGGGCGAGCTCGAGCCGGCGCGCGGGGCCTTCGATCACCGCGACGGTGGCCTGGTTGAGCAGCGACAGCCGCGTACTGGCCACGCCGACCACCACCAGCAGCAGGGCTATCAATATGCCGAAGGTAAGGCCAAGCTTCATCTTGATGGTGGCACGCATGATTATAGCTCCTCGCGCGCCGATCGCGTCGGCCGCATGGGGGAAGAAGGGGAAGGGGGGATCACGCGGCCGCCGCCACGCGCGGTGTCTCGCCACCATGAGCGGCGAAGATCGTCGCGAGATCGGGCAACACGACGACGCCGGTCGGCCGGCGGACCAGCTCGCGCACGAAGTCGCGGCGCCAGCGCATGCCGACGGCCGGCGGCGGCTCGCTGGCGGATTGCTGAAGCGTGGTGACTTCGTGCACCTTGTCGGTGCGGATGCCGATCTGGGTCGGCTCGCCGGCGAGCGGGATTTCGATCACGACGATACGGCTGTCCACCGTCACACCCGCCTGCGTCATGCCGAAGGCGAGCCGCAGATCGGCGATCGGGATGATCTTGCCGCGAAAGTTGACGACGCTGTGTACCAGCGCCGGGGCGCCCGGCACCCGCGTTTCGGGCAGCAAGTCCAGAATCTCGCGCACCAGCATCGCTTCGACGGCGAAGGTTTCCTCGCCCAGATCGAAGGTGAGTACTTCGAGATTGCCTGCATCGTCCCAGGCGGTGGCGTTGGTTTCTGCTTCCATGGCGTTAGCCGGCTGCACGCAGCCGCTCCTCCTGCTGTTGGCCCATCGTGACGAGCTGGACGACGTCGAGGATCAGCGCGACGCCACCGTCGCCGAGGATGGTCGCGCCCGCGAAGGTGGCGACGCCGCGGTGCAGCGGCGACATCGATTTGATCACGGTCTGGTGGCTGCCGATGATCTGATCGACAACCAGGCCAACGCGTTCGGCGCCGGTGGCGATGACGACGATCTTCTGGTGCGGATCGGGCCGGGTGCCGGTCTCGAACATCTCGCGCAGGCGCATGAACGGCACCAGTCGATCGCGCAGCGTGATGAAGCTGCGCCCGCGCGAGCGCAGGTCTTCCTCAAGGCTAAGTTCCAGACATTCCTCGACCGCGGCGAGCGGGATCACGTACCGCCCTTCGCCGACGCGGACGAGCAGGCCGTCGATGATCGCCAGCGTCAGCGGGATGCGCAGCACCACGGTCGAGCCTTCGCCCGGCACCGAGGTGATGTCGATCGCGCCACGCAGGCTTTCGATGGTGCGCTTCACCACGTCCATGCCGACGCCGCGGCCGGACAGGTTGGTCACCGCCGCCGCCGTCGAGAAGCCGGGGTGGAAGATCATCTGCAGCAATTCGCTATCGCTCAACTGCTGGCCGGGCTGGATCAGCCCCTGAGCTTCGGCTTTGGCGCGGACGCGCTCGCGGTCGATGCCGCGGCCATCGTCGCGGATGGTGATCAGCACCTCGCCGCCCGCCTGATGCGCGGAAAGACGCACATGGCCGGTGGCGGGCTTGCCGACGGCGATCCGCTCCTCGGCGGTTTCGAGGCCGTGATCGCAGGCATTGCGGATCAGGTGGACCATGGGGTCGGCGAGCCGCTCGATCACGGTCTTGTCGACTTCGGTCGTCTCGCCTTCGGTCGAAAGCTCGATCGTTTTGCCGGTTTCGCGCGCCAGATCGTGGATCAGGCGGCGGAAGCGGCTGAACAGGCTGGCGACGGGTACCATGCGCAGCACCATCATCGTGTCGCGCAGTTCGCTGACCAGACGTTCGATTTCCTCTGAGATCGAACGCAGCACCAGATCCGCATGGCTGCCATTGGCGAGTTGCGACAAGCGGCTGTGGACGATCACCAGCTCGCCCACCCGGTCCATCAGCTCGTCGAGCCGTTCGGCGGGCACGCGCACGCTTTCGCCCGCCTTGGCGGCTGCCTTGGGGTTGTTGGCGGCAGCGACGGCTTCAGTTTCGGCAGTAGTGCCGGCCGGTGCGGTCGTCACGGCGATGGGCTCGGCCTCCGACGGCGGCGCTGCGTCGGGCGTGCCGAGCGGCGCGACCGTGAGTTCCATGTCGTCCATCACGAAGATGAAAACATCGTCGATATCGTCACGCGAAATGTCGCCGTGCAGCTCCACGTCCCAGCCGATATGGCATTCGACCGGGTTAAGCTCGGCAAGCGGCGGTATCCGATCGGTGCGCGCGACGATGCGGCATTCGCCCAGCTCGCGTAGCTCGTCGAGCAGCATCAGCGGGTTGGTGCCGTTTGCCATTGATTCGGGCGGCAGGCGGAAAGAGAGCCGCCAGCCTTTGGCCTCGGCCGTCGGCGCCGCCACGACGGGCGCCCCCGAGGCGGCGTCCACCTCGCGCTGCAATGCGGCCAGGATCGTGGCGCCGGCGGCTTCCAGCCCGATGCCGTCGCCATCGACCAGCGCGCGCATATGGTCCTTGGCGGAAAGGATCACCGCCACCAGACCCTGGGTCGCAGGCGCCAGCCCCTTGCGCACGCGATCGAACGCGGTTTCGCAGTGATGGGTAAAGCTGGCCAGCGCGTCGAAGCCGAACATTGCGCCCGAGCCCTTCAGCGTGTGCAGACCCCGGAAAACCGCGTCCACCTGATCGCGATCGTCGAGCCGGTGGCTCAGATCGAGCAGGCCCTGTTCGATCTGGTCGAGCAGGTCGCCCGCTTCGACGCGGAAGGCGGCGATGGGGTCGCCGTTCACCGGCCAAGAACCTTGCGTGACACCTTGATCAGCTGTTCGGGCACGAACGGCTTCACCAGCCAGCCGGTGGCGCCGGCCGCCTTGGCCTGTGCCTTGATCGAATCGTCGCTCTCGGTGGTGAGGAACAGGATCGGCGTGCCGCACTGGGCGGGATCCTTGCGCAGCTCGCGGATCATCGTCAGCCCGTCCATGTTCGGCATGTTGAGATCGGTGATGATCAGATCGAAGCGGCTGCTCTTGGCCTTGTTCAGGCCTTCGACGCCGTCGCCCGCCTCGGTCACGGCATAGCCCGCCCCGGTCAGCGCGATCTTGATCGCCATGCGCAGGCTGGGCGAATCATCGACGGTGAGGATCGAGGCAGTCATTGCGGGCATTCTCCGTGAAACCAGAAGTCGAGATCGTCGGGAGTGGGGGCGGCGAGGAAGCCGGCGCGATCAAGCAGCGCGACGATGGCGTCGCCGGCGGGCGCGCGCAGCCGCACCGTCTTGCCCGAACGGCGGGCCTGTTCGCGTGCCGCGTGCAGCATCTGAACGAAGCTGAGGTCGACATCGCTCACATCGGTCACATCGAGTTCGATCTGATCGCCCGCCTCAAGTGCTTCCAGCAAGTGCTGACGGAAAACCGCCGCGCTCCGGACAGTAATCGACGGTGCAACTTCGACGCTGACAGTCATGGAAGCCCCGTATCCGTTTACATAATGCTAAGGATCTGCGCGGGCAGGCGAATGCCTGGCCGGTTTACTCCTTTGTAGTAACGGAGCGGACTAAGGTGGCGCCTGCCTTGTGAATTTTTATGGGGTATAGCTATTGCTCGACTAGTCCGTGGCTACCCGTCATCGCCGGGCGGCATCGCTGCCTAGCAAAGAATCGTTACGATTTGCGCATTTGGGGGAGGGTGCAGAGACGCGTCTTGGAACTATGCGGCGGCGCGGGCAGGGCAGGTGATTGCAACGCGCAGGCCACCCAGTGGCCCTTCCTCCAGCGCCAGCGCCCCCCCATAGAGCGCGACCAGTTCGCGCACGATCGTCAGGCCGAAGCCGTCGCCCGCTGGGCCCTCGTCGAGCCTGACACCAGGTTGCATCGCCAGCGCGCGACACTGGGGGGCGATGCCGGGCCCGTCATCGTCGATTGTCACGCGGATCATGCCGCGCTCGGCCGGCGTGGCGGCGATGGCGATCCGGCTGCGGGCATGGCGTGCGGCATTATCGAGCAGGTTGCCCAGGATCTCGGCTAGATCCTGCGCGTCGATCGCCACGCGCAGGGCCGGATCGATTGCACGCGTCACCGCAAGGGCGGGGTGGAGCGTGCCGATCACCGCCAGCAGGTCCTCCGCCACCGGCGCCAACGCGGTGTTCGCCCGCGCATGCACCGCATTGGCCCGGGCACGGGCGAGATGGTGGCGGATCACGCCTTCGATGCGGCGCAGCTGCGCGGCGGCAGGGTCGTCGGACGCGAGCAACAGTGACAGGGTGGCGACCGGTGTCTTCAGCGCATGAGCCAGGTTGGCGGCGGATTGCCGCGCTGTGGCCAGCGTCGCCGCATTGGCCGCGGCCAGCGCGTTGAGTTCGCTGGCGAGTGGGCGGAGTTCCGCCGGCTGGTCTTCCTCCACCTGTGTGCAGGCGCCCGTGCGGATCGCCGCCACCTGCGCGCCCAGCGCTGCCAGCGGTCGCAGCGCCACCCGCAGCTGCACCCAGGCGGCGAGCGCGAAGATCGCGCCCAAGGCGACGATCAAGCCCAACAGCGGCACCAGTGCGGCGCGGATCGGCCGCGCGATTACTGCGCCGGGCGCGACGGCGGTGAGAGTCACCGCGCCGGCGCGTGTTTCGACGATCGCCTGGCGGGCATGCACCCGGCCTGCGCGATCGTCGCCCTCCAGTGCCGCCGGCGGACCGCCTTCGGCTGAGGGCTGGGCATGCCCCGGCGGTGGCGGCGGCAACGGGGCCGGCTGCAGCGCGGGGAAATCAGCCGAGCCGATCGTGCCGCCCGGGCCGGCGATCCGCCAGCGCCAGCCCGGCCCCGCATCAAGGACGCTGCGCCGCGCCTCCAGCCCTTTGCGGTCGACCGCTCCATCCTCGCCGACCGCGCTTGCCAGCACGGCGAGCTGCGCGTCGAGCCGGCGATCGACACCCTGCACCACCACGCGCTCCAGCACGCCCGCCATCGTCCACCCCGCCAGCCCCAGCGCCAGCAGCGTCGCTACCGTCGACAGCAGGATCATCCGCGCGCGGAGCGACCAGCGTTTCACGCCGCCGCATCGCCGCAGGTGAGCCGATAGCCGCGGCCGCGCACGGTTTCGATTCGCTCCGCGCCGATCTTGCGGCGCAGCCGGCCGATGATCACTTCCAGGCTGTTCGAATCGACATCGGCATCGCCTTCATAGACGTGCTCCAGCAGGTCCATCCGCTCGACCACCACGTCGCGCCGCAAAACCAGATGGGAAAGCACGCGCCATTCGAACGCGGTGAGCTTCAGCGGCAGGCCGTCCAGCTCGAACTGGCCGGTCTGGCTTTCGAACGCGAGCGAGCCGCAGGTGATGCGCGTGCGGGCATGGCCGGCGGCCCGACGCACCAGCGCACGCAGCCGCATCATCAGTTCCTCGACGCGGAACGGCTTGGTCAGATAATCGTCGGCGCCGGCCTTGAACGCGGAAACCTTGTCTGCCCAGGCCTCGCGCGCGGTGAGCACCAGCACGGGCAGCATGTGCCCGCGCGCGCGCCAAGCGGCGAGCACCTCCGCCCCGCTCTTGTGGGGTAGGCCTAGGTCGAGCACTGCCGCGTCATAGGCCTCGGTATCGCCCAGATGCTCGGCATCGATACCGTTGGTCGCCACGTCGACCGCGCAATGCTCGGCCCGCAGCGCCCGCGCGATCGCGGCGCCCAGATCTGCATCGTCTTCCACCAGCAGGATACGCATCCACGTCCCTTAGTCCCGCCGCCTAAACCGAGTCTGAACCGCGGGGTTCAGCGCGGGTCGGCACCGCTCCGCTATTCGATTCGCATCGAACACACAAAGGAGCTGATCGACATGACCGAAGGCAAGAAACCCACGTTACCGCCCCGCCTGCGCACGCCACTGGCAGCGGCGTTCCTTCTCGCGCTGGGCGCGGCGGGGGGCGCCGGCGCCGTATCGCTTACCCGGCCGGCCATCGAAATGGCGCCGACCCAGCCGACGCCGATCGCCAGGCTGGCGCAGACCAGCGGCGTGGTGACGGTGAAGGGCCGCGTGGCCGAAGCCTATGGCGACAGGTTCGTGGTGCAGGATGCATCGGGCAAGGCGCTGATCGATGCTGGGCCGGAGGCAGCGGGCGTGCAGGCCGGCAGCATGCTGTTGGTGCAGGGCCGCTATATCGACGGCCAGCTGCGCGCTTCCTATCTGGTGGACGGGCAGGGCAGCGTCACCGCCGTGGGCGGTCCGCCGATGCGCGGGCCGGGCATGGCGCCACCGCCGCCGCCGGGTGGAGCGGGCGTGCCACCGCCGCTTGCGGCCGGCCCCGGAGCGCCGCCCCCGCC
>NZ_ALBQ01000012.1 GCF_000282895.1 Sphingomonas sp. ATCC 31555 | reverse complement strand
GGGAATCCCTCACCGATTCAGTGCGGTCGAAATCCGCTCTAGCGTTTCGTTCCGGGCTTTCTCCCGCTGCCGCTCCAAGGCGGGGTACTTTCCCTCGGCAAGGAGATCGCGCGCCTCATCGCGAAGATCACGCGCGTCGCGCAGGCTTACCTCCGGGTACGAGCCGAAACTGAGCTTCTTTTCGATGCCGTGGCGTTTGTATTTCATGCGCCAGAGGCGGGAGCCAGATGGCGATACGACCAAAAAAAGGCCGAGCCCGTCATAGAGCTTGTACGCCCTGTCGAGGGTCTTGGCCTTACGAATTGCGATATCGCTCAGAGCCATGGTTCGGGCCTTTCGTCGCGAGGGGCCACAGCCGTGGGGCCTCGTGCCAAATTTAGGCCCGAAATCTTCGAAAACAGGCCCCACTTGCGCGTGCGCTTTCATGGGACGGGACGAGCGATCACGAGCCGGACGACCCGAAAATACCGCAGATTTCCGCGGTTTACAAAGCTCTGTGGGATGTCGTGAGATCGGAAATTGGAGCGGGTAGCGGGAATCGAACCCGCGTATTCAGCTTGGAAGGCTGCTGCACTACCATTGTGCTATACCCGCCCAACCGGAATGCGCCTGCCACAAGCAGGGGCGTGCGGTCAACTGCCTGTGCTGCGGGCAGTTCCGCCGGTCGCCGCTGGTTGCGGCCCCTGCGCCGTCGCGTCGAGCTGCGAATCGCCGCCCAGCGATCGATAGAGATCGACGAGGTTCGTCGCTGCCGTCAGCCGCACCGTTACCAGCTGCCGCTGCGCCGTATAGAGCGAACGCTGCGCATCCAGGCTTTGCAGGAAGGTGTCGATCCCGCCGCGATAGCGCGCCGTAGCCAGCCGATAGGTGTCGGCCGCGGCATCGGCCTGAAGCTGGGTCGCGCGCAGCTGGGCATCGATGGTGCCGCGCGTGGCCAGCGCGTTGGCCACGTCGCGAAAGGCGGTCTGGATCGCGCGTTCGTAGCTGGCGACCGCCGCTTGTTGCTGCGCCTCGCTCAACTGCACCGTGGCGCGCGCCGCGCCGCCGCGGAAGATCGAATAGCTGCCGGTTCCGCCCGCCTGCCAGGTGAACGCGTCGCCATCGAACAGGCTGGACAGCGCGGTGCTTGCGAAACCGAGCACGGTGGTAAGGCTGATGCGCGGGAACAGCGCCGCCCGCGCCGCGCCGATCTGCGCATTGGCGGCACGCAGCTGATATTCGGCCTGCACCACATCCGGCCGGCGCAGCAGGATACTCGAATCGAGGCCGGCCGGGATCGCCGCGATGCTGGGAGCGGCCTGTTCGATCGAGGCGGGGAGCAACGCCGGATCGATCTCCGAGCCGGCGAGCAGCCGCAGCGCATTGACGTCCTGCGCCAGCGCCGCCGTTTGCCGGGCCACATCATTCTGCGCGGTGGCGAGCGTCTGTTCGGCCTGGCGCAGATCGGTGCGGGGAGCGATTCCGCCCTGCAGCCGGGCGCGGGTCAGGCGCACGCTGTCTTCGGCGCTCGCGGCGGTCTGCTGCGCCACCGCCAGCAGGCTGGCGTCCGAAGCATAGTTGAGCCAGGCGGTGGCGATATCGCCCACCAGCGTCAGCCGCGTCGCGCGCGCACCGGCTTCGGTCGCGAAATAATTGTTCTGCTCCACCCGCGTCAGCGAAGCGAGGCGGCCGAATAGGTCGAGCTCGAAGCCGGTGATCCCGGCCTGGGTGGAATAGTTGGTACGCAGCCCGCCGCCGACATTGCCGACATTGCCGCCCGTGCCCGTGTTGTTGCCCACATTGTTCGCATTGCCGCGACGTTCGGTGATGCCCAGGCTGGCGTCGACCTGCGGGAACTGCGCGCCGCGCTGGATGCGATATTGCGCGCGTGCCGCCGCGATGTTCGCCGCCGCTACCCTGAGGTCGCGATTATTGGCGAGTGCCTGTTCGATTAGCGTCTGCAGCCGCGCGTCGCGGAACACGTCGCGCCAGTTCACCGTCGGCAGCGCCGCCTCGCTCTGCCGCAGATAGGCATCGCCCACCGGCCAGCTGACGGGGATGGGCGCTTCGGGGCGGACATCCTTCGGCGCCATCGAGCAGCCGGCGAGCGCCGTGGTGGCGAGCAGGATCAGCGCGCGCTTCATGCCTGGGCCTCCGGAGCAGTGCGGCCGCGGCGGCTGCGCAGCGCGGTCAGGCCATCGCGCACGCCGCGGCGGACGAGCACGAAGAACAGCGGGATGTAGAAGATGGCGAGGATCGTCGCCGTCAGCATGCCGCCGATCACCGAGGTGCCGATCGCGATGCGGCTGTTGGCGCCTGCGCCGGTGGAGATCGCCAGCGGCAGCACGCCGAAGATGAAGGCAAGGCTGGTCATCAGGATCGGGCGGAGACGGATGCGTGCCGCGTCCAGTGCCGCCTCGATCACGCGCTTGCCCTGCTTCTCCGCCTGCTCGGCGAATTCGATCATCAGGATCGCGTTCTTGGCGGCGAGACCCATCGTCGTCAGCAGGCCGATTTGCAGATAGACGTCGTTTTGCAGCCCACGCAGCGTCACCGCGAAGATCGCGCCCACCAGGCCGAGCGGGATGACGAGCAGCACCGCGATCGGCACCGACCAGCTTTCGTACAGCGCGGCAAGGCATAGAAACACGACCAGCAGCGACACGCTGTACAGCAACGGCGCTTGGCCGGAAGACAGGCGCTCCTGATAGGATAGCCCGGCCCAGGCGATGCTAGTGCCCGGTATCTGGGCGGCCAGCTCGGCAATACGCTGCATCGCGTCACCCGAGCTCTTGCCCGGCGCCGCCTGGCCGTTCAGCTCGAACGACTGCACGCCGTTGAACCGCGCCATGGACGTGGGCGCCGTCGCCCAGCTGGTGGAGGCGAAGGAGGAGAAGGGGGCCATCTGGCCATCGCTGCCCCGCACGAACCATTGCGCGAGATCGCTCGGTTCGGAGCGATAAGGCGCGTCGCCCTGCACATAGACGCGCTTCACCCGGCCGCGATCGATGAAATCGTTGACGTAGCGGCCACCCCAAGCGGTCGACAGCGTCGAATTGACGTCGGCCTGCGACAGTCCCAGCGTCGCCAGCTTCTGCTGGTCCAGATCGACCTTCAGCGTGGCGACGTCTGGCAGGTCGCTCAGCCGTACCTGCGCGAGCGTCGGATCGGCATTGGCCATGGCGAGCAGCTTGTCGCGCGCGGCGAGGAACTGCTCGCGCGGCATTCCGCTCGAATTGAGCAGCTCCATGGTGAAGCCGGTCGACTGGCCCAGGCCGCGGATCGCCGGCGGGACCAGCGCGAAGACCTGCGCGTCGCGGAAGTTGCGGAAGGCGCTGGCCGCCCGGGCGACGATGCCGTCGGCGCTGTTTTCCTTGCCCTCGCGGTTGGACCAGTTGGTGAGGTTGATGAAGCCCTGCCCGGTATTCTGCCCGTTCACACCCCCGCCGCCGCCGCCCGAGACGGAGAACATGACCGCGACGTTCTTTGCTTCCTGCGTCAGGAAGTATTTTTCCACCGCCAGCTGAATTTCCTTGGTACGCGACATGGTGGCGCCAGCCGGCAGACGAAACTGCACCGACGCCGCGCCCTGGTCCTCGGTCGGCAGGAAGCCGGTGGGCAGGCGCACGAACATCAGCACCAGCAGCGCACAGACCGCGAGGTAGATCAGCAGGAAGATCCATTTGCGATCGACCACCGCCTGCACCGCGCGGGTGTAGCGATCGACGCCGCGATCGAAGCCGTTGTTGAACTTGGTCTTGGCGGTGCTCAGGCCGCGGCCGATCCAGGGGAAGCGGCGCGCCATCCAGGTTTCTTCCAGGTCCTTTTCCTGGTTTTTCTGCTTGAGCAGCGTGGCGGTCAGCGCCGGGCTCAGCACCAGCGCGACGAGCACCGATAGTACCATCGCCGAGACGATCGTGACCGAGAACTGGCGATAGATCACGCCGGTCGAGCCGCCGAAAAACGCCATCGGCAGGAACACCGCGGAGAGGACGAGCGCGATCGCGACCAGCGCCACCTGGATTTCGTCCATAGAGCGGATCGTCGCCTCGCGCGGCGTCATCTCCGGATTCTCTTCCATCAGCCGCTCGACATTCTCGACGACGACGATGGCATCGTCGACGAGCAGGCCGATGGCGAGGACGAGACCGAACAGGGTCAGCGTGTTGATCGAGAAGCCGAGCGCGTAGAACACGCCGAACGTGCCGAGCAGCACCACCGGCACCGCGATCGCCGGGATCAGCGTGGCGCGCCAGCTCTGCAGGAACACGAACATCACGATGACGACGAGGACGATCGCCTCGATCAGCGTCTTCACCACCTCTTCGATCGAGAGTTTGATGAAGCCGGTGGTGTCGTTGGCATAGGCGAATTTGAAGCCGGCGGGGAACGTCTTCGCGGCGGCTTCCACCTGTGCCTTCACCAGATCGGCGGTCTTCAGCGCGTCCGCGCCGGGCGACAGCGAGATGGCGAGGCCGGCGCCGGGATGGCCGTTGATCCGGCTGGAGGAGTTGTAGTTGTCCGAGCCGAGCTCGACGCGCGCGACGTCGCGCAGCTTCACCGCCGCGCCGGTGGCGTCGGTCTTGACGATGATGTTGGCGAATTGCTCCGGCGTCTGCAGCCGCGACTGCGAGGTGACGGTGGCGTTGAGCATCTGCTCCTGCGGCATCGGCTGGCCGCCCAGCTCGCCGGCGGCGATCTCGGTATTCTGCGCCTGGATCGCGGTGATGATGTCGTTCGGAATCAGCCCGTAGCTGGAAAGCCGCGCGGGGTTGAGCCAGATGCGCATCGCATAGGGCGCGCCGAACACGTTGGTGTCGCCCACGCCTTCGATGCGCGACAGCGGATCCTGCAGGTTCGAGGCCAGCCAGTCCGACACGTCGAGATTGGTGCGCTTGTCGGTTTCGTCATAGACGCCGACGATCATCAGGAAGTCGGGATTGGACTTGGTGACGGTCAGGCCCTGCTGCTGCACCTGGCTTGGCAGGCGGGACAGCGCCTGCTGCACCTTGTTCTGCACCTGCACCTGGGCAATGTCCGGGTTCGTACCCTTCTCGAAGGTCGCCGAGATCGTGACCTGGCCGCGCGAAGTGGACGAGCTGCTGAAATAGAGCAGCCCGTCGATGCCGCTCAGCTGCTGCTCGATCACCTGCGTGACGCTGTTCTGCACCGTCTCCGCCGAGGCACCGGGATAGGTGGCGCGGATGTTGACCTGGGGCGGCGCGATGTCCGGATATTGCGCGATGGGTAGCGAGAAGATCGCCGCCAGGCCCATCAGCATGACGATGATGGCAAGCACCCAGGCGAAGATCGGCCGATCGATAAAGATGCGCGACATGGGGCTTAGCCCGCCTTGGCCTGGCTGCCGCCCTTGGCCGGTTCGATCTTCTGCGGCGCGTTCGCCGGTACCGGCTTGATGTCGATGTCCGGCCGAAGGTTGGCGGTGCCCTGCACGATTACCTTATCTCCGCGCGCCAAGCCTTGAGTTACCACCCAATTCTGCCCGATCGTGCGTTCCGCAACGACGGTTCTTGCCACCGCCTTGTTGCCCGGCCCGACGACATAGACGGTGGCATTACCCTTGGCATCACGCGACACGCCCGCCTGCGGCACCAGATACGCCTGGGTATCGATCGCCTGGGCGAACATCGCGCGCACGAACATGCCCGGCAGCAGAATGTTCTGCGGATTGGGGAAGCGGGCGCGCAGGGTGACGGTGCCGGTATTCTGGTTGACGATCACCTCGGTGAACTCGACGGTGCCGGTGGCGCCGTAATCGCTGCCGTCCTCCAGCTTCAGGCGCACGGTGGCGGTGGCAGGGCTGATCCCGTCCCGCGCCAGCGCCCGGCGCAGCGCGAGCATGTCGGCGCTCGATTGCTGGATGTCGACGAAGATAGGGTCGAGCCGCTCGATCACCGCCAGCGGATCGGCCTGGTTGGCGGTGACCAGCGCCCCTTCGGTGAACAGAGAACGGCCGATGCGGCCGGTGATCGGGGCGGGCACGCGAGTGAACCGCAGGTTGATCTGCGCGGTCTGCAGCGCGGCGCGGTTCTGCGCCACCTGCGCGCTGGCCTGGCGCGCCGTGGCCACCGCGTCGGTATAATCCTGCTGGCTCACCGCCTCCATCTGCGCGAGCGGCTTGTATCGATCGGCGCGCACACGCGCAGCCTCCAGCGTGGCCTGGGCGTTCTGCAGATTGGCCGCGGCTTGGGCGACGCTGGCGCGGTAGAGGCTGGGATCGATCTGGTACAGCGTCTCGCCCTTCCGGACGATCGCGCCTTCCTGGAAGAAGCGGCGTTGGACAATGCCGGCAACCTGCGGTCGAACCTGCGACATTTGATAGGGGGTAACGCGGCCGGCAAGCTCGACCGTCATCGGCACGCTGGTCGGCTGCACCACGACATAGCCCACCTGCGGCGGACCGGACGGGCCCCTGCGGCCTCCCTGCTGCCCTGCGCTGTTTCCCGCGCCGCACGAGGCGAGGAGAAGGGCCGACGCAAGGACGATCAGGCCCGAACGGCGATAGCTGGTCGGTGCGTTCAAATTTCAGAACCCGCTTAGGGGCGGCCCGAGGAATGCCGGACCACCGGTCACTGCCAAACTCGCCATTAGATGGCACGTTTCCGCAGTGCCACAAAAGAGTTGTCGCAAAATATGTCGAAAGACGTAGCGCCTTAGTGCGGGTTGATCATAAGCGGAGGTTGGCGCCGGCACCCGCGTCCTCCAACCTTGGCGGAAGGACGCGGACACCGGCGGAATTCAGAAGGCGAATGTCTCGCCGATTGCGCGTTCGCCGACCAGAAAGGCATCTGCCACCAGCTGGAGCGGACGCACATCGACGTCGCTTGTCCCTGCCGCGACCAGCTCCGCGAAGCGCGCATATAGACGAGCATATTCGCGATCCGGCGCCTTCTGCTCTTCTTCGCCGGGCAGCTGGAGGATGCTGCCGCCCATGCCGAGGCGTAGCGTGCCGGCATCGGTGTCCACTTCTATGTCCCAAGTCTGCGGCCCGGTCTGGAGGAAGTCGAAATCGGCGGTCACGGGGGCACCGCCGCTGCGCATGTGCAGCTTTGCGCGAAGTGGCGACGCGCGGCCTTCGGGCACTTCCATCCATGCCTGGTCGAGTAGCAGCGCGTCCGGCAGGATCTTGGTCGCGATCGACAGTGCGTTGATGCCCGGATCGAACACGCCGAAGCCGCCGGCGGCCAGGATCCACTCCTGCCCGGGATGCCAGCGGCGGATATCTTCGCGCCAGGTGATGCGGGCCGCCGAGATGTGCTTGCCGGCGAGCCAGTCCTTGGCGGGCTCGACGCCAGCCGCCTCGCGCGAATGCCAGGTGGTGAACAGCGTGACACCCTTGGCGTGGGCGCGCTCTTTAAGATCGAAGATTTCGGTGAGCGTCGCGGCTGGCGGCTTCTCCAGCATCACGTTCAGTCCAGCCTCGATGGCGATGCGAGCCTGGTCGTAGCGGCCTTCGGGTGGGGTGCAGAGCGAGACGGCGGTGAGAGCATGCCCGCCGGCGATCAGCGATTCCATGTCCTTGTGCGCTGCAACACCGTCGACAGACGCATTGCGGCTGGCGGTAGCGACGAGTTCGAAGCGATCGTCTCCCGCCAGTGCCGGTAGATGCTGATCGCGGGCAATCTTGCCGATCCCGACGAGGCCAAGACGAATCCGCTCCGACATTTTCACGCCATCCTTTTATAAGATATATATGCTTCCTATGGGCACGAGTGGCGGTTATCAAGTCACGCTACGCCGCCCACTATACCCGTAGCGGAGGAATCATGACCGAAGAAGCTGGAACTCATCGTGCGCCGCTGCGCTCCCGGGCGTGGTTCGACAATCCCGATAACCCCGACATGACCGCGCTCTATGTCGAGCGTTACCTCAACTTCGGGCTGAGCCTGGAGGAGCTGCAATCGGGCAAGCCGATCATCGGCATCGCCCAGACGGGCAGCGACCTCTCGCCCTGCAATCGCCACCATCTCGAACTCGCCAAGCGGGTGCGCGAGGGGATTCGCGACGCTGGCGGCATCGCCATCGAATTCCCCACGCATCCGATCCAGGAAACCGGCAAGCGCCCGACCGCGGGGCTCGACCGCAACCTCGCCTATCTCAGCCTGGTCGAGACGCTGTACGGCTACCCGATCGACGGCGTGGTGCTGACGATCGGCTGCGACAAGACGACCCCAGCCTGCCTGATGGCCGCGGCGACCGTGAACATCCCCGCGATCGCGCTGTCGGTCGGCCCGATGCTCAACGGCTGGTTCAAGGGCGAGCGCACCGGATCGGGCACGATCGTGTGGAAGGCGCGCGAGATGCTCGCGGCGGGCGAGATCGACTACAAGGGCTTCATCCAGCTCGTCGCCTCGTCGGCGCCGTCGACCGGCTGGTGCAACACCATGGGTACCGCCACGACGATGAACTCGATGGCCGAGGCACTCGGCATGTCGCTGCCCGGCTCGGCGGCGATCCCCGCGCCGTACCGCGACCGTGCCGAATGCGCCTATCGCACCGGCCTCCAGATCGTCGAAATGACGCTGGCCGATCGCAAGCCCAGCGACGTGCTGACCCGCGAGGCCTTCCTCAACGCGATCCGCGTCAACTCCGCGATCGGCGGCTCGACCAACGCGCCCATTCACCTCAACGCGATCGCCCGCCACATCGGCGTCGAGCTGACCTTGGAAGACTGGGAATCCTACGGCGCCGACGTGCCGCTGCTGGTGAACCTCCAGCCGGCGGGAAAATATCTCGGCGAGGATTTCTACCGCGCCGGCGGCGTGCCCGCGGTGATGGGCGAACTGTACCGTGCCGGGCTGCTCCACAACGATGCGCTTACCGTCAACGGCCGCACCATCGGCGAGAATATCGGCACCGCCGAGATCGAGGACGACGACGTGATCCGCCCGCTCGCCACGCCGCTGCGGGCGGCGGCGGGGCTTACTGTCCTGTCGGGTAATCTTTTCGACAATGCGGTGATGAAGCTGAGTGTGATCTCCGATGAATTCCGCGCGCGCTACCTGTCCAACCCGGACGATCCCGGCGCGTTCGAAGGCACCGCCTTCGTGTTCGACGGGCCCGAGGATTACCACCACCGCATCGACGATCCCGCGCTCGGCATCGACGAGAACAGCATCCTGATCATGCGCGGGGCCGGGCCGGTCGGTTATCCGGGCGGCGCCGAGGTGGTGAACATGCGCCCGCCGGTGGCGCTGATCCAGGCGGGCGTGCATGCACTGCCCTGCCTGGGCGACGGCCGCCAGTCGGGCACCAGCGGGAGCCCCTCGATCCTCAATGCGGCGCCCGAGGCGGCAGTCGGCGGCGGGCTCGCGCTGGTCCGCACCGGCGACCGCATCCGCATCGATCTCAACACGCGCTCGGCGAACATGCTGGTCAGCGACGAGGAATTGGCACAGCGCCGCGCGGGCCTGGGCATCGACTATGTGCCGGAATCGCAGACGCCGTGGCAGGAGATCCATCGCGGGCTGGTCGGCCAGTTCGACGGCGGCGCGGTGTTCGAGAATGCGGTGAAGTATCAGCGCATCGCCCAGACCAAGGGTCTGCCGCGCGACAGCCACTAAAAGGGGATCAGGCGCGACGAGCGGTGGGCCGGCTGCCGAGCTGGTCGAGCGCATCCGCATTGTCGCGCCCCCAGGCATAGAGAAGTTCGACCGGCTCGACGAACCGGTCGCCCAGCGGTGTCAGCCGGTATTCCACTGCCGGCGGCACCGCGTGCTGCACGATCCGGTCGACCAGCCCCACTTCCTCCATCTCGCGCAGCGTCTGGGTCAGCATCTTCTTGGAGATGCCGGGCAGGCTGCGCAGCAGCACGCCGCTCCGCGCGGCCCCGCCGTGCCGGGCGTGGAGCGTGTGCAGCACCATGCTAGTCCATTTGGTGGCGAACAGCGCCAGCACGCGCCGCGGTGCGCAATCCTCCCGCCACTCCGAATCCGCCGTGCCTGGCCGCATATGTGGGTACCTTCTGGTGCCTAGGTTCCGATTTGGTGCCGTCTAGAAGCCGTGCGCGCGGCTGCCTAGCTCGGCCTCCAACGCTTTATGGAGGCAGAAATGGCCAAGACGGCTTTGGTGGTAGGCGCAAGCGGCATCGTCGGCAGCGCCACGGCGGACCTGCTGGTCGCGCAGGGCTGGACGGTGCACGGGCTGGCGCGCCGGCCGGTGGAACAGACGAGCGTAGCGCCGGTCGTCGCGGACCTCACCGATGCAGCGGCGACCGCGCAGGCGCTGCAGGATGTGAACCCGGACGCGGTGTTCATCACCACCTGGCTGCGGCAGGACAGCGAGGCGGAGAATATCCGGGTCAATTCGGCGATGGTGCGCAACCTGCTCGATGGGCTGCCCAAGCCCAAGGGCCCGCGCCACGTCGCGCTGGTCACCGGGCTCAAACATTATCTCGGGCCGTTCGAGGCGTACGGGAAGGGCAGCCTGCCGCAGACGCCGTTCCGCGAGGAGCAGGGCCGGCTCGACGTCGACAATTTCTATTATGCCCAGGAAGACGAGGTCTTCGCCGCCGCCGAGCGCGACGGCTTCACCTGGAGCGTGCACCGCCCGCACACGGTGATCGGCAAGGCGGTCGGCAATGCGATGAACATGGGCACCACGCTCGCGGTATATGCGACCTTGTGCCGCGAGACCGGCCGTCCGTTCCGCTTCCCGGGCTCGGCGGCGCAGTGGAGCGGGCTCACCGACATGACCGATGCAGGCCAGCTCGCCCGGCACCTGGTCTGGGCGGCAGAGACGCCCGCGGCGGCGAACGAGGCGTTCAACGTCGTCAATGGCGACGTCTTTCGCTGGCAATGGATGTGGGGGTGCATCGCCGAATGGTTCGGTCTGGAGCCGGCGCCGTTCGACGGGACGGTGCAGCCGCTCGAACAGCAGATGGCGGGCGATGCGGAGCTGTGGCGCGCCATCGCCGAGCGGGAGGGATTGGCCGAGCCGAACCTCGCGCGCCTCGCGTCGCCCTGGCACACCGATGCCGATCTGGGCCGGCCGATCGAAGTCGTCACCGACATGTCGAAGAGTCGCCGGATGGGCTTCACCGCCTATCAGCCGACCGACGACGCCTTCTTCGCGTTGTTCGAGCGGCTGCGCGCCGACCGGCTGATCCCTTAGGCGGCGGCTTCGGCCGCCTCCACCGTGTCGATCAGCTCGACCACGTCGCCGATCAGCGTGCGCATCGCGGTGCGCGCGCGCGCCGGATCCTTTGCGGCGATCGCATCGCGCACCGCGGCGTGATCGCTCACGCTGGCGGTGCGGCCCTTGATCCGATTGGTGAAGCGAATCGACGTGCGCAGCGCCGTCGCCACCATTTCGCGAAACTGCGCATAGAAGGGATTGCCCGAAGCGCGCAGCACCGCGACATGGAAGGCGATGTCGGCATCGAGCGTGTCGTCCAGCCCGCGCTCGGCCGCCTCCATGCGGGCGAGGCCGGCCGAGATCTGCCGCAAATCCGCCTCGGTGCCGAATTGCGCCGCCAGTGCCGCTGCTTCGGGTTCGATCGCGATGCGCAACTGGCTGAACTGGCGCAGCAGCTCGACCGAGAATTGTCGTTCGAGCAGCCAGCGCAGCACATCGGTGTCGAACAGGTTCCATGAAGAGGCCGGCTGCACCACCGTGCCCTGGCGAGGGCGCGCGCTGAGCAGGCCCTTGGCGGTGAGCATCTTCACCGCTTCGCGCGTGACCGATCGGCTGACGCCGTGCTGCTTGGCCAGCTCCGCCTCGGTGGGGAAGGGCTCCCGCTCATAGCGGCCGGTGACGATCGCCCGGCCCAGCGAATCGAGCAGGCCATAGGTGAGGTTGCGGCCTAGCCCGGAACGGATATCTTCGCGTGGAGACGAAAAGGACGTGGACATGCTCGTTGCTGCTTCCTGTTCTTTCGCATGGCGCATCGTGCGCAACCGACGTAGCGGCAGACTACTCCAGCCGCGCTTCTGGACAACCCCGATAAATCGGATAAATGAACCACGCGCTACGTGCGCCAAAACGCGCGTGAACAGCAACGTTAGCCGCTGAAAAGGTAGCCGGCATGGTACAGCGTTTTTCGGGCCCCTTTCTTGCGGTCGACTGGGGCACGACCAATCGCCGCGTCTTCCGGATCGAAGGCGGCAGCGTCACGCATACCGAACGCGATGACAAGGGCGTTACCGCTGTCAGCGACTTCGCGGCGGAAGCGGCGGGGATTCGTGCGCGGCACGGCGACTTGCCGCTGCTGATGGCGGGCATGGTGGGCGCCAATATCGGCTGGGCGACGGCGCCCTATGTCGCAGCACCGGCCGGCATCGCCGAACTGGCGGCGGGTCTGCTGTGGGTGGAGGAGCGTAGCGCGATCGTGCCGGGTGTTTCGACGATGGTCACCGGCCGGCCCGATGTGATGCGCGGCGAGGAGGTGCAGCTGCTGGGCGCGGTGCGCGCAGGGCTGGCGCCTGCCGACGCCTTGCTCGTCCAGCCGGGCACGCATTGCAAATGGGTCGAGATGGTGGATGGCCGCATCGCCGATTTTACCACCGCGATGACCGGCGAGCTGTTCGCCACGCTACGCAAGCACGGCCTGCTCGCCGCGCAGCTGGGCGGCGAGGTCCATGTCGGCCCCGCTTTTCATGCAGGCGTGGAGGAGGGGCGCAAGCGCGACCTTGCGGCATCGCTGTTCGGCATCCGCGCGGCCAAGATGCTGGGTGTCCGCGACGATGAAGATGCCGCCGCCTTCGCCAGTGGTCTGCTGATCGGCAGCGACGTTGCCGCCAGGCTCGCGCATGCCGGGCACGACACGGTCCATATCCTTGCCGACCCGATGCTGGGCGGCCTCTATGCCGCGGCGATTGCCGCGCACGGCCGGCAGCCGGTGATCGCCAGCAGCCATGACGCGTTCCTCGCCGGAATCCTTGCCATTGCGGAGCATATTGCATGAGCCACATCGCCGAATTCGACGCCGCCTTCGCCCGCTGTCCGCTGATCGCGATCCTGCGCGGGGTGACTCCCGACGAAGTGGAGGACATTGGCGACGAGTTGGTCGCGGCGGGCTTTACCCTGATCGAGGTGCCGATGAACTCGCCCGATCCACTGGAAAGCGTCGCGCGTCTCGCCAAGCGCTTTGCCGGTAGGGCGGTAATCGGCGCGGGCACGGTGCTCAAGGTCGAGCAGGTGCAGGCAGTGGCCGATGCCGGCGGCACGATGATCATCTCGCCCAATGCCAATCTCGAGGTGATCCGTGCCAGCGCGGCGGCGGATCTCGTCTCGCTGCCGGGTATCGCGACGCCCAGCGAGGCCTTCGCCGCATTGGATGCAGGCGCAACCGCGCTCAAGCTGTTCCCGGCCGAGGCGGCGAGCCCCACGGTGCTGAAGGCGATGCGCGCGGTGCTGCCCAAGGACGCGCGCGTCCTGCCGGTCGGCGGCATCGCGCCCGACAATATGGGGCCCTGGACGGCGGCGGGTGCCGCCGGCTTCGGCCTCGGCTCGGCGCTGTACAAGGTCGGGCTGAGCGCGGGTCAGGTCGGTGCCAACGCGCGAGCTTTCGTCGCGGCGCTCTGATCCTTGTTCCCCCTCCCGCTTGCGGGAGGGGCTAGGGGGAGGGGGCACCGCGTGCCTTCCCATCGGGCACATTGCCCCCCGCCCCAAACCGGCCTAATAGCCGCGCCCAAATGGCACGTATCCAGACCCCCCAGCGCATCCGGGGCACCCAGGACATTTTCGGCGAAGACCAGCGGCGTTTCGCCGCGGTGCTCGAGAAGTTCGACCAGGTGCGCAAGCTCTATTGCTTCCAGCGGCTCGAGATCCCGATCTTCGAGGCGACGGGCGTGTTCGCCCGCTCGATGGGCGAGACCTCGGACGTCGTCTCCAAGGAGATGTACACCTTCGAGGATCGCGGCGGCGATTCGATCACGCTGCGCCCCGAATTCACCGCCGGCATCGCGCGGGCCTATATCAGCGAGGGGTGGCAGCAGTTCGCGCCGCTGAAGCTCGCGACCTCGGGCCCGGTGTTCCGCTACGAGCGCCCGCAAAAGGGCCGCTATCGCCAGTTCCACCAGATCGACGCCGAAATCCTCGGCGCGCCCGAACCCGCCGCCGATGTCGAGCTGCTGGTGCTGGCCGACCAGCTGCTCAAGGAGCTCGGCATCGCCGAGGGCGTGACGCTGCAGCTCAACACGCTGGGCGATGCCGCGACCCGCGACGCCTGGCGCACCGCGCTGGTCGCGCATTTCGAGGCGCACAAGGGCGACCTCTCCGAGGACAGCCTGGCGCGGCTGGAAAAGAACCCGCTGCGCATCCTCGATTCGAAGGACCCGCGCGACCGCCCGATCGCCGACAGCGCGCCGGACATCGATGCCTATCTGACCGACGAAGCCGCCGCCTTCTTCAAGGCGGTGACCGACGGGCTGGATGCGGCCGGCGTCGCCTGGACGCGCAACGCGCGGCTGGTGCGTGGGCTCGACTACTACCGCCACACCGCGTTCGAGTTCGTCACCGATCGGCTGGGCGCGCAGGGCACGGTGCTGGCCGGCGGCCGCTATGACGGGCTGATCGGCTCGCTCGGCGGCCCCGAGACGGCGGGCGTGGGCTGGGCGGCCGGCGTCGAGCGGCTGGCAATGCTGATCGAGGAGCCCAAGGCGGCGGCGATCCAGGTCTATGTCGTGGTCGAGGACGATCGCGTGCAGGCGGACGGCGTGCGCGCTGTCGCCGCGCTGCGCCGCGCCGGGCTGGCGGCCGAGTTGCTCGCCACCGGTTCGCCGCGCAAGCGGTTCGACAAGGCGGTGAAGAGCAACCCCGACGCGCTGCTCTCGCTGGGCGTCGCGGACGGTGCCACGTCGAAGCGGCTCAAGGTCAATGTCGGCGACGCCGCTGCGATCGAAGCCGTGCTCGGCAGCATTGCCTGGGGCGGCCCGACCGAATGACCCGCATCCCGCCGGACCGCATCGCGGCGATCGAGGCGCGGCGCGACGAGTTGCAGGCGCTGATGGCGTCGGGCGAACTCGGCGGCGACCGCTTCGTCCAGGTCTCGAAGGAATATGCCGAGATCGAGCCGGTAGCCGTGGCGGCGGGCAAGGTCCGGCAGTTGCGCGCCGAGGGCCAGTCGCTCCAGCAGATGACGCAGGACGCCGATGACGAGCTGCGCGCGATGGCGGTGGAGGAACTCCGCGCCAACGAAGGCACACTTGCCGAGGCCGAACGCAAGCTCGCGCTGGCGCTGCTCCCCAAGGATGCGGCCGACGAGCGCCCCGCGCTGCTCGAAATCCGTGCCGGCGTGGGCGGCGACGAGGCCGCGCTGTTCGCGGGCGACTTGCTCCGCATGTACCAGCGCTATGCCGATCGGCTCGGCTGGCGGACCGAGCTGATCTCGGCCAGCACGTCCGAAGCGGGCGGCTACAAAGAAGTCGTGGTCGGCATCACCGGCACCGGCGTGTTCGCCAAGCTCAAGTTCGAGAGCGGCGTTCACCGGGTCCAGCGCGTCCCCGCCACCGAGGCAGGCGGGCGCATCCACACCTCCGCCGCCACCGTCGCGGTGCTGCCCGAGGCGGAAGAGGCCGACGTGCAGATCGACGACAAGGATCTGCGCATCGACATCTACCGCGCCTCCGGCCCCGGCGGCCAGGGGGTCAACACCACCGACAGCGCGGTGCGGATCACGCACTTGCCCACCGGCATCGTCGTGATCCAGCAGGATGAGCGCTCGCAGCACAAGAACAAGGCCAAGGCGATGAAGGTGCTCCGCACCCGCCTGTACGAGGCCGAGCGCGAGCGGCTGGCGGCCGAGCGCGTCGGCGCGCGGCGCTCGATGGTGGGTTCGGGCGATCGTTCGGAGCGGATCCGGACGTATAATTTCCCGCAGGGCCGGGTGACCGATCACCGGATCAACCTGACGCTGCACCGGCTGCCCGAGATCCTGGAAGGCGAGCTCGACGAGCTGGTCGGCGCGCTGGTCTCGCAGGACGAGGCCGACCGGCTTGCCCAGTTGGATGGCTGAGATCCTCCCGGGCACGGGGAGCTCGGTGGAAGGGGGGCTCCGCACCGGAGTCCCTCGCTGCGATCCTCCTCCAACAGGTGCTGGCGCACATCGTCCCCCTTTTCGTTCCGGGGAGGATCTTGGGGCTGCCGCGTCGTGAGCACGCGTTCCATTAGGGCAGTCCTAGCCGACGCCGCCCGCCAACTCGAAACCGTCTCCGACACCCCCCGGCTCGATGCCGAGCTGCTGATGGCGCACGCGCTCGGCACGACGCGCGACCTGCTGCTGCTCGGCCGCCTGGACGATCCAGCGCCAGAGACGTTCGCCGCCTTTATCGCCCGCCGCCTGGGCCACGAGCCGATTGCCTATATCACCGGCACCCGCGCCTTCTGGACGATCGATCTCGCGGTCGGTCCCGGTGTGCTGATCCCGCGCCCGGACAGCGAGACGCTGATCGAGACAGCGGTGGAGTGGTTTTCTCCGCGCGCGCCGCAGCGCATCCTCGATCTCGGCACCGGACCCGGCACGCTGTTGCTGGCGGCGCTCGCCGAATGGCCGCAGGCGCAGGGTCTTGGCGTCGATGCGTCGCAAGTCGCGCTCGCATTCGCCCGGCGCAATGCCGAAGCGTTGGGCATGGCAGACCGCGCCGCGTTCCAGCTGGGCGACTGGACGGCAGGTCTCACCGGGCCGTTCGACCTGATTCTCGCCAATCCCCCCTATATCGGCACCGGCGAGCCGCTGCCGCCGCAGGTGCTGGACCATGAACCGGCGGAAGCGTTGTTCGCCGGTGCAGACGGGCTCGAGGATTATCGCCGCATCGTGCCGGCGCTGCCCGGCCTGCTCGCGCCCGGCGGTGCCGCGATCCTCGAGATCGGCTGGACCCAGGCTGCAGCCGTTTCTTCGCTCGCAAAGGAACAGGGCATGGCCCCGCGCGTCTATAAAGACATGGGTGGACGGCCGCGCGTGGTCCGGCTGACTTGAAATCGCGCGCGTTCGTCCCATATTTCCGCTTGGAGATTGGTACGCCAGCGGCTAGAAGAAGGCCGGGGCGAGGCACCTTCAACCAAGTTGTTGAAATAAAGGGCTGAGGCCCGACTCCATGGTCATGTGCGCCGCTGCAGTCCGGCGGCCGTGGCAGGCGGGAAGCGTCGGGCGATCCGGGGCTCTCCGCAAATGTAACCCTGCATCCGGAACCTCGATGAATCGACGGACGGCTTTGTTAAAGACAGGACACTGAGACCTTGATGAACAATCGTCAGGCCGGCCGCCGTCGCGGCCGGGGCGGGCAGCAACAGCGCCAGGGCGGCAACGCGAATAATCAGGGCAATGGCAGTCGCATCGATAACCGTGCCCGTGGCAATGCCGCACAGTTGCTCGAGAAGTACAAGAATCTCGCTCGCGATGCCCAGATGCAGGGTGATCGGGTCAACGCAGAATATTATCTCCAGTTCGCGGACCATTATTTCCGCGTGCTGAACGAGAATCGCTCGCGCTTCGAAGAGCAGAACCAGCAGCGCCGCCAGCGCGAAGGTTTCGACGGGGACGAGGAAGAGTTCGAGCTGGAAGGTGAATCCGCCCGCGAGGACGAGCAGGATGCTCCGCGCCAGCACCAGCCGCAGCAACGCCGCGAACGCGAACCGCGTTTCGAACGCGAGCCGCGCGAGCACCGCGAAGGCCGTGAAGCGCGCGAACCTCGCGAAGCGCGCGAAGATCGGCGCAACGGGCGCGGCACCGGCGCGGTGCAT
Source organism: Sphingomonas sp. ATCC 31555 (assembly GCF_000282895.1). Taxonomy (GTDB): domain Bacteria; phylum Pseudomonadota; class Alphaproteobacteria; order Sphingomonadales; family Sphingomonadaceae; genus Sphingomonas. Next base: position 1,384 of record NZ_ALBQ01000012.1, on the reverse strand, counting down.
GGGAACGTCAACGGCAATGTGCAGCCCGCCGAGGCGGTCGTAGAGTCTGTCGCACCGGCGCCCGCGCAGCTTCCGCTCGTCGCGGACGAGGCCGGCGAAGCACCTGCGCCGCGCCGCCGCGGTCGTCCCCGGCGCGAACAGCCCGCCAACGAAGCCGAAGCGCCGCAGGGCATCGATCTCGCGGTACTGCCGCCGGCGATCGGCGCCGAGGCCGCATCGGCAGAGGAAGAGGCGCCGAAGAAGCCGCGTCGCCGCCGTACGACGAAGACCGACGAGGTCGAAGCGCCCGCCGCCTGAACCCGGCCATCGCTCACTTTACAGAAAAGGCCCGCTTCCCTGGAGGAGGCGGGCCTTTTTCGTTGTCCGGCCACGGTGCGGTGCGTCAGTCGATATCCACTTCGTCCTTCAGCGGATCCTCGACCTGCGCATCATGGCCGGTGCCCGAGCTGAGAAACATCAGCCCCATCAGCGCCGCAGCCATCATCACCGTCAGGAAGACACCAAAGAAGGTCGCGATCGCGGTCACGATCCGCAGTTCGCCCATGCTGGCATAGAGCCAATATTCCGCAGCTCCGGCGGCGAGGAGCGCGACCAGGGCCATCCAGGCGAGCACGCGTCGAAACCTCCGCCACGCAAAGGCAGCATACTCGGGATCGTCGAGTCCGGATGGTTGCTCCATGGTTTTGCAACTTGGGACGAATCGTGGGATAAACAACGCCTAAAAAATGACGCCATAGGAGAGAATGCGATGAGCATCGCGGCAATCCTCGAAGGCAAGGGGCGGGACGTCGTGTCCATCGCCTCTACCAGCACCGTCGCGGAAGCGATCCGGCTGCTCGCGGCGCGCAAGATCGGCGCCGTTCCCGTATTGCAGAATGGACAAGTGGTCGGGATCTTCTCCGAACGTGATGTGATCCACTGCCTAGAGCGGGAAGGCGCGTTGGGCCTCGAACTCCCCGTTTCACGCGTGATGACCGCGCCGGCAATCACCGTAGGTCGCGACGAAGGTGTACTCGGCGCGCTTGCGCTGATGACCCGTCGCCGCATCCGCCATCTGCCCGTGATGGATGGCGACGCCTGTATCGGCTTTATATCGATCGGCGATCTGGTGAAGTACCGCATCGACCGGATCGAATCCGAAGCAGAGGCAATGCGCGCATATATACAGACCGCGTGACTCAGTGGGCGAAAGGGGCGACCCAAACGCGCGATCGTCGCCCTCTTCGCTCCGATTCCATGTGATTTGAGGGGATTTCGGGGGCTGATTCGACGATTCTCCGGACGATTCGGCGGCGGCAACGCGCTGGTGAGTGGTTGGTTGCTGATAAAAAATCCTTTCTTATCAGCTACTTACCTATCTTCTGGGATAAAAACGCCATAAAAG